>CAXXMY010000013.1:0-16277 GCA_963663635.2 Acidimicrobiales bacterium | reverse complement strand
GCAGATCGTGACCAAGTTGCTCGACAAGGTGCCCGACCTGCCTCGCGACGAGATCGAAGACCTGATGCTGGGCTGCGGACAGCCGGGCGGCGAGGCCGGCTTCAACATCGCCCGGGCCTCGGCGATTCTTGCCGGACTTGAGAACGTGCCCGGCACCACAGTCAACCGCTACTGCTCGTCGTCGCTGCAGACCATCCGCATGGCCGCGCACGCCATCCGCGCCGGCGAGGGCGATGCCTTCATCTCCGCAGGCGTCGAGTGCGTGAGCCGCTACACCAAGGGCAACTCCGACAGCCTTCCGGGCACCACGAACCCGCAGTTCCAGGCCCCCGGCGAGCGGACCAACGTGCGCGCCGAGGGCGGCCATGGCGACTGGACGCCAGCCGGAGGGGTGCTGCCCGACCTGTACATCGCGATGGGCCAGACCGCCGAGAACGTCGCGGAGCACCGCAACGTCAGCCGCCAGGCCATGGACGAGTACGGCGTGATGAGCCAGAACAAGGCCGAGGCAGCCATCGCTCGTGGGTTCTTCGAGATGGACATCACACCGCTCGAGCTGCCCGACGGCACGATCGTCAGCGCCGACGACGGACCGCGTGCGGGCGTGACCTACGAGGCCGTGGCGCAGCTCAAGCCGGTGTTCCGGCCCGACGGTCGCGTCACCGCCGCCAACGCCTGCCCGCTCAATGACGGTGCCGCGGCGGTGCTGGTGATGAGCCGCAAGCGGGCCGAGGAGCTGGGCATCACCCCGCTGGCGCGCATCATCTCGTCTGCGGTCTCGGCGCTGAACCCCGAGATCATGGGCCTGGGCCCCATCGAAGCCTGCAAGAAGGCGCTGGCGCGTGCTGGCATGACGATGAGCGACATCGACATGGTCGAGATCAACGAGGCATTCGCCGCCCAGGTGATTCCGTCCGCCGACGAGCTGGGCATCGACATGGTCGATCAGCTCAACCTCCACGGCGGTGCCATTGCCTTGGGTCACCCGTTCGGCATGACCGGCGCCCGCATCATGACCACGCTGCTCAACGGCCTTACCGACCGTGACAAGACGTTCGGCCTCGAGTCGATGTGCGTCGGCGGCGGTCAGGGCATGGCCATGATCGTGGAGCGGCTCAGCTAAGTCACCGGCTCGGCGCGCGACATTGCGTCCCGCAATCGCCGCCACCTTGATCGCCGACTGATCTCGGTTGGCCGGTTTTGCTCGGACGATGGAAGCTGTGTAGTACCGATTGCTCTAGCGTCGCCGAATTGGTTGCCGGCCGCCCCGGCTCTTCCAATTGCTATGCATCAGCCCCCTCCGCGGCTGCTTCGGTGGCGATATTTCGCACAAATTCGGTCAGGCCGAGGGCTATCTCGTCCTTGATTTCTGGCCCTTCGCCTTTTGTTGGGATGAGGGTGGGTTGAGGGTCCGTTTGTAGGGGTCGAGGCCCTGCTGGGATCGGTGTTGTTGGACGCCGAACCCTGGAGGGCCTCGATGAAGCGTGATGTTATGTCGGTGCGGCTGTGGCTGCCGCGTGTCGAAGTGCTGGGGGTGGTGGTCGACGCGCCTGAGCGGCTGGTGGTGCGGGTGCGCTCGACGGTGCGCCGCCCGTGTTGTGCTGATTGCGGGACCCCGAGCGGGAAGGCTCATGATCGCCGGGACCGGGAGATCCGCGACTTGGAGGTGTCGGGCCGGCCGGTGACGCTGGTGTTCGAGCAGCGGCGCATGGTCTGCGGCGTCTGCGGCGGCCGGCGGTTCATGGAGGACCACCCGGCGTTCGAGGGCCGTGTCACGGCGCGTCTGGCCCGTCGGCTGGTGGCCGACGCGCGTCAGATGACGGTCAACGCGGCGGCGAAGCGTCACAAGGTGGGCTGGAAGCTGGTCAACGCTTTGGTGGTGGCCTGGGCGGGTCTGGTCGCCGACCATCGTCGGCGCCAAAGGTGTCGGGTGCTGTTGGTGGACGAGACCTCGATCCGCAAGCGGCACCGGTATGTGACGGTGCTCGTCAACGGCGACACCGGCGAGGTGCTCGCCATGGTGCCCCACCGCGACACCCAGGCTCTGAGCGGCTTTCTGGCTGCCCAGGGGCATAGATGGTGCCGCGGCGTGAAGGTCGTGGTGTCCGACGGCTCGGCGGCGTACAAGGCAGCCATAGAGGCGCGGCTCGGCCACGCCCGCCATGTGCTGGACCGGTACCGGGTCATCAGATGGTTCCAAGCCGGCCTGATCGCTGTGCGCCGCGACGTGCAGCGTCGCCCCGAAGGCTCCAAACCGGCATTCGATCCCGAAGTGTTCCGATCCAGGTTCTTGCTCATGCGTCGGCCCGACAAGCTCGACGCGGCCGAGCAGTCCCGCCTCGACGCGCTGTTCGCCGCCCACCCGCGGCTCAAAGCAGCATGGGACGCGCTCGGCGAGCTGCACCAGCTCTATCTCGCCGACGACCGCAAGGGCGCCCTCGAAGCGCTCGACCGGTTCGCCGACATCTACGGCACCGGCACCGGCGACATACCCGAGTTCAGCGACACCGTCGACACATTCCTCGCCTGGCACCAGCAGATCCTCAACTGGCACCAAACGGGACGGCCCAGCAACGGCCGAATCGACCGCAGCCGACCGATGGAGGTGTCCAGTATGGCCGAGACTGAGTTTGGACAACCTGCACCCGAGTCCTGCGACGCCGAGCCCACGGCTTCACCAACTACGCCAACTTCGAAGCCCGCGGCCTCCTCCTAACATGAACCCCGCCGAGCCCAGCAGCCCGAATCCCAACAAAAGACGAAGGCTCTGATTTCTGCGTGGCTGAATCCATGTGCAACTGCATTTCTCAGTGCTTGGAGCCCTTTTAGATAGTCGCGGTCTTCATGCGAGATGATGCCATACATCGTCGCAGCGTCCATTAACTGACCCGTAAGGGACATGTCATTGTCTCTGCCCGTCTCTTCCTGGAGTTGTGTACGCAGGACAGCCTCGCAGGCCGCCCACGCGATCAACAATGCCGATTCTGGATAGCCGGCGTCCAAGAGGCGTTCTGCGGCGCCCAGCTGATGCAGCGCCGCTTCAACGCCTATCGGCCGTGAACCATCCGGAGCGATCAGTTGTAGAGACTCAGGAATCAGCACGATGTCGAAACTCCACCCCGGCTGAGACTCAATGGTTCGAGCAAGGTCGTGCAGCCGCGAATCAGCTCGAAGCGATGAGCGTCGCCTCACTTCGACGATTCGATTCTCACCTTCCTTAAGCGCGACAATATCTACCCTGAAACCAGGCAAGAAGTCGACGGACGACTCTAGGGTTACCTCGTAGCCTCGGGCTCGATACTCATCTGCTGTTTTCTTCGCCCAAGCGTACTCGCTGCCGTCGGATCCAGTGTTCTTTTCTACGACGGTCATATCTTCAACTCACGAGCGTCCGCAGGCGTGATTGAAATATGCAAGAAAGGATCAGTGCCACCGAGATGGCGCATCAAGAGCGGCGGTGGGTTGCGAACTTTGGGATCGTCGTAGAGATTTCTTCTGCGACAGACAATATCGATCACTTGCTTATCGTCTACGTAGACAAGGCCTTGAGGGCGTCAAGAATCGGTTTCGGCACGTTATCGACATCGAGCAAGTCCCGTCGGTCTTCCGATGGATCGAAGCAAAAACAGTTGATGGCGACTGCAACATCGCCATTGACGACTGAGCGAGACTGCCACGGCAACGAGGCCGCCTTGTTCACCTTTTCTCGCCATTCGCGCCGACGCTCGGCCTTCTTGGCCTGTTGCGACACCGGCGGTCCGTCGACGGTGAATTCGAACGGTATGGACATCGAAGCCGAACCTAGCGCGGCCTGGCCCGCGCAGGAACTTCGTTTTGTGTCACGGAAGCCCCCAAGCTCCGCCTCACAGCGGACGAGCTGGGGCACGCCTTCGGGCACACTGGCTCGGCCCGTCCGCCGGCGGGCTTGCCATATCTGCCGCGCCATTACCCGGCGCGTCGGCAACACTGGGCGAGTGAACGCACCCGCTCGGCCCATCCAGATCGTTCCGTCCGTGCTTCCCGCCGATTTCGCGCGCCTTGGCGACGAATGTGCTGCGCTCGAAGCGGCCGGCGTGGATCGCATTCAGTGGGACGTCATGGACGGTGTGTTCGTGCCGAACCTGACGTTCGGCCCGAACGTGATCGCGGCATGCCGGCCACACGCGACTGTGATGTTCGAAGCGCATCTGATGGTCGTCAATCCCGACCCCATGCTGGGTGCCTACGTCGACGCGGGCTGCGAGATGCTGATCGTGCACGCCGAGTCGGTGACGCACCTGCACCGGACGCTCAGTCGTGTCCAGGAACTTGGAGCACGGCCCGCAGTCGCCATCAACCCCTCGACATCCATCCAAGCGGTCGCCCACGTGCTGGACCTCGTCGACATGGTGCTCGTCATGACCGTCAATCCCGGCTTCGGCGGTCAGGCGTACATCTCGACGATGGAGTCCAAGATCAGCGCGCTGCGCCAACTCATCGACTCCACCGGATCGGAGGGCGCGGGGGGCGACGGCATCGACATCGAAGTCGACGGCGGTATCTCGGCGGACACGATTGAGGGCGCAGCGGCCGCGGGCGCCAATGTCCTGGTGTCGGGCAGCGCGCTCTACCGGTACGAGGAAGGCCTTGCCCACGGAGTCGCCGACTTGCGGTGCCGAGCCGAGGCCGCTGCGACCGCCGCATCCACGGCGCCCTTCGGTTCGTGACGACTCGGGCCGTTCGACGACAAGCGAGAGTCCGCCAACCAGCCGCGACGGCGACCGCCTCGTCTCGCCCGAAGGCGTGACATGGCGGCTCGAAGGCGGCGGTTCGCCGGGACCGTCGTCGTGCTCGCTGCCCTCGGCGCGCTGTGGTTCGTGTGGGCAAACCGCAGCGATGAGAATCCCGTCGAGAAGTTCTGCGCTGAGTTCTCGCATCTGCTGCGAGTCGATCAGCTCAGCTTCGACGTAACTCCCTCTGACGACGTTGAGGCACGCGGTGCTATGGATCGCACGGCTCGCCAATTCGCAGATGCGGCAGCGGCCGCTCCGCCCGAGATCTCCGCAGACGTACACCTGCTGGCGGCGCTGACCGAGGCATTGTCCAAGGCCGTTGCCAAGACATCATCGCGAGAAGCGTTCGACCGCGCCGCGGCACTCATCGCAGCACAGGACCCGTTTCTCGAGCATCAAGACGCAGCCGCGCAACGGGTCGCTGACTACGTGACCCACAATTGCACGGCAGCTCCGGGCTGATCGCCTCGCTAACAGCTCGGCTAGTCCAGCAGAGCTGGTTCAGGTCATTTCGCCGCGCTTGACGATGACGTGATCGCACAGGCCGTAGGCCTTGGCCTCTTCGGAGGTGAACCAGCGGTCGCGCTCTGAGTCCTCCAGAATCTGGTCGACATCTTGGCCACTGTGGTATGCGATGCGTTCGGCCATGAGGCGCTTGATGTAGCCCATTTGCTCGGCCTGGATTGCGATGTCGGATGCCTGGCCCCGTACTCCGCCCGACGGCTGATGCATCATGACCCGGGCATGCGGCAGGCAGTAGCGCTTGCCGGGCGCGCCAGCGGTAAGCAGGAATTGACCCATCGAGGCGCCAAGGCCCAAGCACACCGTCGCCACATCGCACTGGACGAACTGCATGGTGTCGTAGATGGCCATGCCGGCTGTGACCGACCCGCCGGGGCTGTTGACGTACAGCGAGATGTCGCGCCCGCGGTCCTGACCTTCGAGGTACAGCATCTGCGCGCAGACCACGTTGGCGAGCTGGTCGTCAACCTCGTCGCCGAGGAACACGATCCGGTCGTCAAGCAGGCGATTGGAGATCTGCGCCCAACCCGATGCGACGCTGGTATCGAAACCGCTCGGCATCGGAGCGGTGCTGGCGTGCATCGAGTGGTCGATCCCTACAAGGTGCGTCATGAGCCGCAGGCTACCGACGCGACCAGCGGCCGGACCCCACGGATCACAGCCGTTCCGCAAGCGCTCGCAGGGCGCGACCTCGATGGCTGATCCGGTTCTTGTCTGCGGCCGCCAGCTGAGCAAACGTCAGCGGAGCCGTCTCGTCAGGCACGAACACCGGGTCGTAACCGAAGCCGCCGTCGCCAACGGCTGTGGCCGCGATGCGTCCCTCGACGACGCCATCGGCGAGCACTTCGCGCCCGTCGGTGAACACCACAGCGACCACGGTGCGGAACCGGGCGGTGCGCAACGCGTCGGGCACGTCACGCAGCGCTGCCATGAGCTTGGCCAGGTTTGCCCCGGCATCGGCCTGCGGCCCCGCATAGCGGGCGCTGTGCACGCCAGGTGCGCCTCCGAGGGCATCCACCTCGAGACCGGTGTCGTCGGCGATAGCAGGCTCTCCAGCCGCGCCGCTGACGAACCGAGCCTTGATGAGCGCGTTTTCCGCAAGCGTCGAGCCATCCTCGGCGACATCGCCGAGATCGCTGGGGCGCGGCACCACCTCGACATTGGGCATGGCCTCGAGCAGCACCTGAGCGATTTCGACTGCCTTGTGGGGATTGGCCGAGGCCATCACCAAGCGCATGCGATCACGCCGACTGCGTTCAAGCCGGAGGCGTGGCGAGCACAGCTCGCTGCAGCGCAACAATGTCGGCGATGCCCGAACGCGCCAGCGCGAGCATCGCTGAGAGCTGGGCGTCGTCGAACGGATCGCCTTCGGCGGTTCCCTGCACTTCCACGAAGCGGCCTTGGCCGGTCATCACCACGTTCATGTCCACTTCGGCCCGCGAATCCTCTTCGTAGGGCAGATCCAAGCGGGCTTCGCCGTCCACGATGCCGACCGAGATGGCGGCGCATTCGTCTGTGAGCGGATGCCGTTCGATCGCGCCGCTGTGCACTAGCCGGGCGCATGCGTCGTGCAGCGCCACGTAGCCGCCGCAGATCGAGGCTGTTCGGGTGCCACCGTCGGCCTGCAGCACATCGCAGTCCACGGTGACCTCGCGTTCGCCGAGCGCAGCCATGTCACACACTGCGCGCAGCGCCCGCCCGATCAGCCGCTCGATCTCGAGCGTGCGGCCCTTCTGCTTGCCGCGCTTGGCCTCGCGGCCCACGCGCTCGCCGCTGGAGCCAGGCAGCATCGCGTATTCGGCGGTCACCCAGCCAGTCCCTCGGCCCCGCATCCAGCGCGGGACATTGTCATCGATCGACACCGTGCACAGCACCCTGGTGCGCCCGAAGCTCACGAGCACCGAACCGGGTGTCTGATCGGTGAAGTCGCGCTCGAAACTGATGGGGCGCAACTGGTCAACGGCACGTCCGTCAGCGCGTGTCATGTCATCGCTCCCCTGCTCAGTCCCAAGATTCAGGCCCAGAAGACGGCGCCGGTTCGCGCGACCGCAACCTCGCCGCTGAACACCTCGCCGGCCTCGGCGAGATGATCCTCGGGCCTCGAGCCAGGCGGCACATGCGTCACCACCAGCTGGCGCGCGCCCACATCGTTCGCATTTGCAGCGAGCCACGCCGCGCTGACATGAGGGATGGCGGGATTGTCGGTTGCATGCAAGAGCGTGCCCTCACCCACGACGAGGTCTGGTGCGGGTCGCCCGGCATCTCGGCTGAGGGCTGACAGCGCCCAGCCGCGGCCGGTGTCAGAGGTGTACACGATCGACCTTCCGCCGGAATCGAAGCGCATCGCCAAGGTCTCGACTGGATGGTCGGTGCGCGAGAACAGCACTTCGATGTCGCCCACACGTGCGCACGAGGCATCCGAAATGGTCTCCCAGCCGAACAGGTCGGAGCTGTCGCCGTGGACGTCGGTGACTTTCCGCACGCCCTGCGTGGCAAGCACTCGCACGCTCTGGATGCCCATGTAGTACTTCGCCGCGTTGTACACGACCGGCAACTCGGCGCAATGATCGGGGTGATGGTGGCTCACGATCAGCGCGTCGACTTCTTTCAGTTCGACGTGGTCCTGCAGGTTGGCGAACGTCCCCGGTCCGCAGTCCACCCACAACGCGGTCGTCGAACTGCGCACGAGATAGCCGCTGCACGATTCACCCGGCGCTGCATAGCTCCCCGAGCAGCCGAGAACTGTCACTGAGAGCTCGTTCACGGATGTCGATACTACGCACGCGGACCGTTCGGCTCACTTCGAGGCTGCGATCGGCCCGCACCAAGCCGCCCATCGGCTGCGGCCATGTCAGCCCATGTCGCAGACGACGCCAGCTTCAAGCGTCCGCAGCGTGCCCGAGTCGTCGAAGACGCCGCGTAGCTGTCCCCCGATGGGCACCATGACGACGGTTGCAGGGACCCCAACGCCGGCAGACTGAAACGAGGCCGTCGGATACGCATGGGCGACCTCGTCGCGCGTGCTGCCAACCCCGATGCCCTCCGACGTCCGCAGCAAGTACGGGTCTGGTCCGATCCACCCGAGTCGCCACGCCATGAAATGCTCCTCGTCGGCGTCTCGGAACTGATAGCCGTCTTCCGCGTTGCCGAACAGTGCCAGCACGCCAGGCCACTCGACGCCCCGCAGCCGGCTGCCCGGACAGTCGCCGTAGAGGCCGAAGGCATCAGTCCATCCGCCATCAGCGATGGGCTGTCCCAGCGCATCCGTCAGCCTGCTCAGTGCAGCGGTCACGTTCATCCCGAACGTCGCAATCCCGAGGCCTTCAGCGTCAAGGACGACGCCTTCGGGGTGCGGAACGGCGGCACCCCCGAGACGTGCTGGTTCGGTGTTTGCCGGCGTCCCAGACGAGACCTCGCCAGGCGCAGCATTGCCTGCGTCGCCCGCGCCGTCGGGAGCGATCGTCACCAGCGAAGCAGCGGGCGCCTCCGTCGTCTTCGGCTCGGGCAACAACGTCGACTGCGTGACCTCCTGCGGCAGCTCGAATGTCGTCGAAGTAGCGGGCAGGACTCGAATCGGCGGGGAGGTGCAGGCGCTCAGCGCTGCTGCCAGTAAGACGGCGGCCGCCACGGCGCCGCGCGATCTCAACCCGCCCATTCCACAAATGTAAGAGGCCCGGCTGCAAGACACGCAGCGGTTGCGCAGCGAATTGCGCCCTGTCCGCTGCGTCTCCAGGACGCGGACCTAGAAGTAGATCACTCCGGAGGCGTTTTCGACAGCCACTTCGAGGTCGTCTGTCCACGTGCCGACCGAGAGATATTTCCATCCGTGGTCGCTCACCACGAACACGATGACACCAGCATCGATGCGGGTAGCGGCTCTGCGAGCACCCGCCAGTGCCGCTCCGCCGGAGATGCCTGAGAAGATGCCCTCGTCGGCGAGCAGGCGCGTCGCTTCGATGGACTCACGCGGGCGGATGATCATCTTGCGATCGAGCAGATCGGCGCCGCCCCAATTCTCGAAGATCGGCGGCACGTACCCGTCGTCGAGGCTGCGCAGGCCCTCAACCTGCTCCCCCGCGGGTGGCTCGACCGCCCACACCTCGACTCCATCGAGGTGCTCTTTGAGGTAGCGGCCGACGCCGAGCAGCGTCCCGCTGGTTCCCAAGCCGGCCACAAAATGGGTGATGTCAGGCACATCGGCCGCAATCTCGGGCCCGGTGGTGCGGTAGTGGACGTCGGGGTTGGCCTCGTTCCCGTACTGGTACAGCATCGTCCAATCGGGATTCGCCTCGGCCAGCTCCAGCGCTCGGCGCACAGCGCCATTCGAACCCTGCTCGGACGGGCTTGCAATGATCTCCGCGCCAAAGACCGCCAGCATCTTGCGGCGCTCGTCGGTGACGTTTCCCGGCAAGACGATCTTCACCTGGTACCCGCGCCGTCGCCCGATCATGGCCAGTGCAATGCCGGTGTTGCCCGACGACGGCTCGATGATGGTGCTGCCGGGCCGCAGCGTGCCGTCGGCTTCGGCCCGGTCAATCATCGCCAGGGCGACGCGGTCCTTCACCGAGCCGGTCGGGTTGTGCCCCTCGAGCTTCGCGTAGAGCCTCACCGACGGGTTGGGGCTGAGCCCGCTGACGTCGAGTGTGGGGGTGCCGCCGATCAGCTCGTCAATCGAGTGGTACAGAGCCATGGCGCGAACGCAGGTTCGGCGGCTCGGAACCGAGCCGGGGACCGGGTCAGCCGCCGGCGACGGCCGGCAGGATCGACAGTTCGTCGCCGTCGGCCAGCGCGGTGTCCATCTGTTGGAGATAGCGCACGTCCTCGTCGTTGACGTACACGTTCACGAAGCGGTGCAGGCTGCCGTCGGGTGCGAGCAGGTTCGGCGCAATGCCGGGAAACCGTCCCACGAGCCACGCCACGGCCTCGGCCACGGTGCCGCCTTCGGCGTCAACGCGGGACTGCCCATTGGCATGGGGGCGCAGGACGGTGGGCAAGCGGACGGTGACGGCCATCGTGTCTCCCGTAGAGCGGCGGACCGGTGCGGGCAGCGGAAGCAATTCCCGACCGGATCGCTCAGGATTGTATGGGCGATGGCTGCCGTACCCTCGCGACAGTGTCCGGCGATAACGGGACAGCGCGTCCCGAAGAGCGTGTGGTGGTGGCGTCGAACCGTCGCGCGCGCCGCAACTACGAAGTGCTGGACACCTTCGAGTGCGGCATTGTGCTGCTGGGCACCGAAGTGAAATCGCTTCGGGCCGGCGGTGCCCAGATGAGCGATGCCTACGCCCGCGTGCGCGGTGACGAGATGTGGCTGATGGGCCTGCACATCGCTCCATGGGAACATGCGTCGGCGACAATGGGCCACGTCGTGGACCGATCGCGCAAGCTGCTGATGCACCGGGCCGAGATCAACCGTTTGCGAGCCCGCACCGAGCAGGACCGGTTGCAGCTCATCCCGCTGTCCATCTACTTCACCGAGGGTCGAGCCAAGCTCGAACTGGCGCTCGCACGGGGCCGCCGCCTCTATGACAAGCGCCAGGCCATCCGCAAGCGCGAGACCGACCGCGAGGCGCAACGAGCGATCCGCCACCGCTCGGTCTGATCTGGCTGATCTGGCTGATCTGGCTGATCTGGCTGAGAACGCCCGACTGGTCGGCCCAACCGGACCGACGGCAGCGTCAGGCCGACGCTTTGGGCGAGGCGAATGCCGCGGCCGCGATCTGTGCGATCTGCGATGGCTGGTCGAAATCGGCTTGGTGGCCGGCGTCGTCGATGAGGTGGGTTGTGACGACATTCGGCAGCGCAGCAGACCAACGGGCGAGGTACGACGACGGGATAATGCGGTCCTTGGCGCCGTGCACCAGCGTCACGGGGTTGGTGACGCGGTGAATTCGTGCGGCGAGACCCCATTCGGGCAGCGGCCAGATGAGCTGGGCGGCAGCGGTGCGGGTCAGGTACCGGTGGACACCGTGCTCGACCACCATGTCGGCTGGCAGGTCGGCCGGGTCCTCAAAGAAGGCAGCCGAGGCCGTCGTGTCCTCGGTGAGCATTGCTCGCTGCACGCTCAGCGTCGTGCCGAACGGGTCGGCGACTGGATCGTCGTCGTCCCACAGCCCGAACGGCGCGCAGAGCACCATCGGTCCGAAGGCCTCGGGGCGCACGGCTGCGACTTCCAGCGCCATCATCGCTCCGACGCTGGACGCGACGAGCGGAGCGCCGGTGATGCCGGCGATGTCGATGACCTCGCTCGCCGCTACGACCCAGTCGTGCAGGTTGCGCAGGCCGTCAGCTTCGCTCGAACCGGTGAAACCCGGCAGGCTCGGCGCAACCACGCGGTACCCGGACGCCGCCAGCTCCTCAAGCACAGGATGCACGCCGGGGTTGCCGAGCATCCCGTGCAGGTAGCCGATGGTGGGCCCTTCGCCCAGCTCAACCACGCCGATGTGGCCGTCGCGGTACGGCAGCGTGGACGGCGCGAAGTGCCCGGCGAGCGGAGCGGTGGCCGTAGCGCTCACTGTGCGGCGCTCGCTGACAGGCTGAGCTGCTGGGTCGGCTTGGGCCACCAGCGGTCCTCGTATTCGTCCTCGAACAGACCCGACACCTCGGGCATGACCTTGGTGGCGTACATCTCGGTGTTCATTTTGGCCAGCTCGGGACCCATGTTCCCGAAGTGGCTGAACACCATCAGGTGGCCGATGTTCATGGTGGTGGCCAGCTCGTGCACCTGCTCGGTGACTTGTGTGGGATTGCCGAGGATGATGTAGCCCTTCTCGACCATCGCCTCAAAGGTCAGCTTCTTCGAGCCGTACGACGACTTCGCCGAACCGGCCTTGGCGGCTTCAGCGACATTCGCCTCGCGACGGGCCGTGGCCTCGCGTGCGGCCCGTTCGACCATGCCCTCAACGCCGGCGCGCACGGTGTTGGGCGTCTTGTAACCGGGCGGATCGGCGAAGCCTGCGTACACGTGAAGGCACGTGTTGAAGAAGTACTCAGCCGGTTCGCGGTACAGGTCCCAGGCTTCGGCCTCGGTGTCGGCCACGGCGACGAACTGGGCGAACCCTCCCTGAAACGGGTTGGTCTCCTTGCCCAAGTCCTGAACCTTCTTCCAGAAGCCCTGCATGGTGCGCAGCCCGGCCTTGTAGCCGAAGTAGCTCAGGTAGCAGTACACGAGATCCTCGCTGGCGCACCAGTCCCAGGTGTCCACCGAGCCGCCGCCGGGGATCCAGATCGGGGGGTGCGGCTTCTGCACCGGGCGGGGCCACACGTTGACGTAGCGCAGCTTGTTGTAGTTGCCGTTGAAGCTGAAGACCTCGTCGGCGGTCCACGCCCGCCGGATCAGGTCGACGCCCTCGTGGTAGCGCTCGCGCAATGTCGCGGGATTCTGGCCGTAGGCGTAAATGGTGTCCATCGGCGAGCCCACCGGGAAGCCCGCAATCATGCGACCGCCGGTGATGGCGTCGAGCATGGCGATCTCTTCGGCCACTCGCAGGGGCGGGTTGTACAGCGCCACCGAGTCGCCGAGCACCACGATGTTGGTGTCACCGCAGCTGCGCGACAGCGCCGCCGCGATGATGTTCGGGCTCGGCATCAGGCCGTACCCGTTGGAGTGATGCTCGTTGATGCCGACGGCGTCGAAGCCGCACTGAGCCGCGAACTCGAGCTGGTCGAGATAGGCGTTGTACGTGCGGTGGCCGACTTCGGGGTCGTACAGAGCCGGATCGATGTCCACCCACACCGATCGGTGCGTTTCGGGAAAGTCCGGCGGGAGCTCTGGATAGGGCATCAAGTGGAAGAAGATGGACTTCACGTCGGGCTCCTCTGTGTACGTGCGCGGCCGCTCAGAAAAATCTACTCCGCGTTCGACTCTGCGTCCGGCAGCCCGATCCGGTCCACCCGACCGCTGGGCGGCTCAGCCCAGATCGCGTCCGACGATCGACACGTCGTCGGGATTGAAGAAGCCGGGAATGGTCCAGCCGTCGAGGTCGTACTCGGACATGCACTGCTCGGCGAAGCCTTCGAGCATCTGGGTCATGGAGCCCATACCTGGGACCTCGAAGTCGGCCACCGCCAAGTTCTCGAATCTGATCTGTTCGCTGTTTCCTGCGTAGTTCCGCTCGTACAGTTCGTGGCGGCCGCCGAATTCGCTGGCAGTGGCGTCCCACAGCAGCTTCATGATCTTCATCCGGTCCAGCGCCGGGATGCCGTTCGAGCCCCGCACGTACTTCTCGAGATACGGCCGGATCTCGTCGGATTTGAAGTCCGCCGCGTTGGAGTTCACGTAGATCAAGCCAGAGGCCACCACTGACTGGATGATTTCTTTGACCCGCGGATAGAAGTAGGGCGTGAAGGTCCGGTAGGCCATGCCGTAGATCAGCGATGGCTGCACCGCGCCGTTCTCCCACGGATCGGGGCTCTTGCACATGGCGTCGCTGAGTCCCCACATCAAGTTGCGGATGGCGATCACCTCGCCGAGATTCGCCTGCACGCCGCGGAAGTCGCGGGTGCCGGTGGCCCGAAGCGCCTTCGACAGCAGACCCGCAATGAAGTCGAGCTTCACGCACAGCCGAGCGAGGCCGTGGAACGTGAAGCGGGGGATGAAGCCTGACGCGGGAAAGAAATTGTTGGCGGTCTCGAGATCGCCGTACAGGAACACGTTCTCCCAGGGGATGAGCACCTTGTCGAACACCAGGATCGAGTCGTTCTCGTCGAGCCGGCTCGACAGCGGGTAATCGAACACGCTGCCGGTCGCTGCCGCCTGCAGCTCGTAGGAATTGCGGCAGATGAGCTTCACGCCTTCGCAGTCCATCGGCGTCGTGCACACGATGGCGTACTCGGGCTTCTGGATCGGCACCGGGCCAAAGTGGGCGATGAAGTTGTAGTGCGTCAGTGCCGAACCGGTAGCGACCACCTTGGCGCCCGACACGATGAGGCCGTTGTCAGTCTCCCGCTCCACGTGCATGCACACCTCGCCGGCCTCGTCGGCGCCGAGATGGCGGTCCACCGGTGGATGGACGATGGCGTGGTTCCAGTACGACACCTCTTCTTGGGAGCGCTTGTACCAGTACTGGGCATTGTCGTAGTAGTCGCCGTAGAACTCAGGGAACGCTCCGAGCGTGCCCAGGAACGAGGCCTTGTAGTCGGGGCTGCGGCCCATCCACCCGTAGGTCAGGCGCTGCCAGCCCGCAATGGCGTCCCGGGCCCCCACAAGGTCATCTGCGCTGTGGGGCACCCGGAAGAACTTGTGGGTCTTGCCGCCCGAGCCGGTGTCCGTCTCGCACATGAGCACGTCCTGCTGGTCAGGGTCGTGAAGCGCGTCGTACAAGCGGGCGATCGAGCGCACGCTGTTGCGGAACGCCGGATGCGTCGTGACGTCACGCACTTTTTCGCCGTGGAAGTACACGGTGCGCCCGTCACGCAGGCTCTCGACGTACTCATCGCCGGTCATCGGCGACCACGTCTCAACTGCATCGCTCATTGCGTCCCCCGGGAGGTGTGGAGCCCGATCCCGCAGTACGAACGGCACTACTCGCCCTATGACGACGACAACTACAACGGCCACGGCGACCTGGTGGGCCTGCAGCAGTCGTGGCCGCTGGCCTACGACTGGGCATGGTGTGGCGAGCACGAGCCGATAGGGAGCTGACTGGCGCTCGCTGGCGGCAACGAAGCCGGGCTGTGCGCCGGTTTGAGTGGCGCAGCGTCCCAGCGCTCGCAGTGGGGCTGGTGTGTCTGTGGATTCTCGGGAGCATCGTGTGGGCGATGCGGCCTGTTTGGGTTGCCCTGTGGCAGGGAGCCCGCGAACTCGAATGGGAGATGTACACGACAGTCGGAATGATGCTGGGTGTCGGGGCGGCGACGCGGTTCGCCAGCCATGTGCTCGAAGACATGGCCGACCACCATCGGCGCGTCGTGGGCTGCTTGGGCGCGCTGTTGTACCGGGCAACACGGATCGTGATGTGGTTCATGTTCGTTGCCGGCGGACTGTCGACAGTCGGGCTGGGCATTTTGGTTGTGATGAACGCGGTCCTGGTGTCAGTCGGCACCTAGACAGCCAGGAGAAACAGTCGACGGGAGGGCAAGCGGGCATGGTGAAGCACACGATCCGGAGAGCCGTGCTGATGGCGGTCGGCGCGGTCTTGCTGTGGTCGGCGGTGTTGGCGATCGGCGGGCCGCGGTGGCTGGCGAGCGTCGCTGTCGGGATCGTTCTGGCGTCGAGTCACCACAACGCCGGGTGGATTGAGTTGGTGTGGGCTCGGGCGCTGCTGACCGGCCCGTACTACACCGATCACACGCCTGAGGAGGATCGGTGGCGTCTCACAGACGTCGAGATGCGGCGCTCGGTGAGGGCTGTGGCGATCTGGGAGGACGACTACGACCGGGCGGTCGGTGCAGTTGACGTGGCTGCGCACTCGGCCGGAGTGAAGTCGCCCTACTTGCACATCGGGCGGCGTATGAGCGCAGCGGCGTTCGCGGCGGGGCCGCGCCCGGACGACACCGTGGTGTGCGTGTCGATCGAGATGCTCGATCCCGCACGCTCCGAGGACCTGCACCGAGTCCTGGTGGCCGAGCTGGGGCTGGCTCGCCGGCGCGTGCCTCTGTGGGGCAGCGTTGCGGCCGCTGCGGCTGTGTGCGTGTGGACCGTCTTCGCTGCGAGCTGGGGCTGACCCCGAGGCGGGAACTTCAGGCGGTGGCGGGGACCAGGGCGACGCGCAGGTACAGGCGGTCGTCGAAGCTGTTGGCGCCGGGCTGGACACCTTTGGTCTGGGGGGTGCCGTCGATCATGAGCGGGTCGCGGGCGATGCGCTCGGCCAGCAGCTCTTCGAACTCTGCGAGGGTGCTGCGAGGCCTCGAGGTAGCCGTCGGTGGCCATGACGATCTCGTGCGCTCCGGTGATGTCGATGACCTCGATCAGCTCGTCGGGGGTGTGGGTGCCGTCGATGCGGCCGGAGCCGAAGCCGTCCGCGAGCGTGTTCCACAGTTTGC
>CAXXMY010000012.1:0-88702 GCA_963663635.2 Acidimicrobiales bacterium | reverse complement strand
GACGGCGCTGTGGGGCGAGTGGATCGAGGCGAACCTCCGCAACGAGCTTCCGGTGAAGGTTGTCGGCCTCGTCATGGACAGTGACCTGGGCACGTCGTATGAGTACGCCTTCGAAGCGTGGGCAGACCAGAACCCCGGCGTTGTCTCGAGGTTCGTGGCCCTTCGGCACGACCCGGCGGCCACATCCTTGACGGAGCATCTCGGGACAGCCAAGTCGGCCAACCCGGATGTGTACATCTCGATGACGGCGGGTCTGCCGTGCTTGCTGGCGATGCAGGCAGCAGGCGACAGCGGTCTGATCGCCGATGTCAGGGATCGGGGCGGGGCGCTCTTCACCCCCTCGGGATGCAAGAACGTTGAGGAGTACCTTGAGCCAGCCGGTGAGCACGCGGACGGCTGGTGGATCGCCGGCGGGGGCGCGAAGGACACCGCCGATCCGGACTATGCCAGCGAGCCGTTCATCAAGCTCCTCAACGACAATCTCCGGGACGCCGGCCTCGATCCGTCGAACTCGCACGGAACTGGCTTCGTGTACGCGTACTCGTACGTTGAGGCCTTGCGCATTGCGGCGGAGGTGCCGGGCGGCCTGACACGCTCCAACTTCATCTTGGCGGTGCGGTCTCTCGACATCACCCATCCGCTGTACCTCGAGGGGATCCGCTTCCAGATGAACGGCAACGCCGACACCTACCTCGTCGAAGGCTCCGAGTTTCAGCGCTACGACGCCGATGGCGGCGCTTGGACGATCGTCGGCCCGGTCATCGATGTCAACGGCCAGACGCCGAACTGCACGTGGGACTGGACAGCCTTCCGCTGCCACCTGCCTCCGAACCGGGCTGCATTCAACGCGGCCTGAATGTCCATACGCCGAGCCGCTTTCGCGTTGTTGGCCATCGCCGCGAATATGCCTTCACCATCCCAGATGGCACCGATGAAACGGCAGGCCCATGCGCGTTGTCGGGCAGAGCCCCAGTGCCCGGTCTCTGGCTCGGTCTGCAGCGCAGGCCAGCGGGGTACGATCCCGCTAGATCCCGAGCCCCTCACTGGAGCCATGGCACGCCAGCTCGACGACGCATCTTAGGCAGCGGCTCGGCGGGATCCAGCGGGCCTGCGCTAAGTGCGACCTATCGGCGACGCCACTGCGACAGACTGACTTCTTGTGAGGGCTCTTCGTGAAGGCGATCAGTTCGTGAGAGCGATCTTCTCGTGAAGGCGATGCAGCCCCGTCGACGGATCCGTTGGACCGCCGCGCTGGCTGTCGTGTTCGTCGCGGCTTCGCTGCTGGCAGTGCCCGGTGCCGGCAGCCAGACCGACGCCGAACCTGGACCGGTGTCGCCCAGCCAGTGGCACCGGTCGTTCCTGGCGTCGCCACAGATCGAGGCATGGCCGAACGCCATGCGGGTGTTCGGCAACGACCGCTTCCAGACCGCCCAGGCCGTGGCACTGACCATGCGGGGCCGTGGCGGCTTCCCGTTCGACTCCCCCGATGCCACCTCCGGCGCGGGCCGAAGCCTGGGTGCCGCCAGCGGCTGGTGGGGCCTCGGCGTCTGCCCGCGGGCAGTGATCGTGGTGGCGTCGGACTCGCCGGCCGATGCGCTGACCGCCGCTGCACTGTCCGACTCCACGGGCGGCTCCACCGAGCCCTTCCTGCGACGAGTTGCCGCCAGCGATCCGCTGTTCGACCCCATCGGCGGCTTCGCCCGGGTCGACACACTCGCTGCGCCGATCCTGCTCACCGGCTCCGCCCGCGCAGGCACCACTGAGCTGAATCACGCCGCCCGCTTGGCGGCTCAAGACCTTCGCCTCGGCGGCTGCAACGCCGCCCGGCAGGCGATCATCGTGGGCGGCACCGCTGCGGTTCCCGCCGACGTCGAATCGGACCTGGTGTCGATCGGGTTCAGCGAGGTGTTCCGGGTGAGCGGCGCCACCCGTTACGGCACCGCCGCATCGGTGGCCACGGCGCTGGGCACGGCACCGATCCCGCGGGGAGTGGACGGCTGCGCCGATCCCTCAGCAGCGGACGGCGACGCAGTGATGGCCTTCTACGCCAACTCGGTGGTGGAGTGGCGGCCCAAGGCCCGCGAGTGCGAGCTGCTGGGTCGCACGGTGGTGCTGACCGGAGGGGTGGATGCGCTGGCGGCGGGCTGGTGGACGAGCTTCTGGCAGGTCCCGGTGCTGCTGGCTGACGGCAGCAACACGTTGCCCGACGAGACCGCAGTCGCGCTCAGCCTGCTCGACGTGGAGAACCTGATCGTGCTGGGCGGGACCACGCAGATCCCCGACCACGTAGCCGAGCTGGCGGCGCAGATCGCAGGGGCCGAGATGTTCCGGGTGTCAGGGCCCGACCGCTACGCCACCAGCGTGGCGATGGCCCAGCACTTCGGCGGCTGGTGGCCGAACCGCATCGGGGCGCACTTCGCCCGCTCGTCGGTGTGCTTGGTGGCGTCCAGCGGCCATGGCGACCAGGCTCGCGGTTGGCCTGATGCGCTGGGTGCGAGCGCATGGTGCGGCGCGGCTTCGGCACAGTCGCCTCACAAGGAGCCCTACGTGGTGGAGCGATTCGTGGGGCCAGTAACGGCGCCCGAGCCGGGCTCGGTCTCGGCGGCCAGGCGATCAGCAGAGACCGCCGCCGACACCGGCACGCCCCGGCCCAAGCGTTCTGCGGTGCCGATCCTGCTGGTGCCCGCGGGCGGCCGGGAGCTGCCCGAGCCGGTGTATGAGTTCCTGCGGCGGTCGTTCACAGTGGGGCGGCGCTGCGCGGATGCCGTTGGGGGCGTCACCCGCAACGGTGCCGCCGACGCCGAGGCATACGCGGCGGCGCAGAACGCCGGAACGTGTTTCGACCCGGGGTTCGTGGTGGCGTTCGGGGGGCCGGCGGTGATCCGGCCAGAGCTGATCGCGCAGGCTTCGTCGGTGGTGAGCGGAGGGTTGGCGCCGCCTGCTGAGCCGGAAGTGCCGATCCTGGTGGGTGCCCAGGTTGCCGACCGTGACGATCCGGGGCGCACCCAGAAGGCGCCCGAAGCCAAGCGCGGGGTCGGGGCATTCGCCACCGGTCTGGCATTCGACGGGACGGTGTTCCACCGAGCTGACGCCGACGGCGAGTTCGATGTGTCGGCCAGCGACGGCGACGGGGCCGATGGCGGGCGTTCCGCGGCCCATGACTGGCTGTGCTTCCCCCGTTCGACCTACGTCGGGGCTCGGTGGCTGGTAGCCGAAACGTCGTCGGGACGGGCACCCGTGCTGGTGGCCGACCTGCCTGCGCTGGGCTGGTACCGGCTGGACAACGACGGGGTGCCGCGCACAGTGGGCGACGGCGGCCCGGGCTGCGTGACCGCGGAGCTGTCGGAGTCCGATCCGACGATGGTGCGGGCGGTGGGACCGTACGGGAGGTCGTCGCTGCCAGTGGCCGTGGTGGTGGACGAATACCGGCGATTCCGGCTGACTGATGTGATCGAGGGCGGCGAGCCGCTGCACTCGGGCCTCTCCGGCGATGACGACCCGACGCTGGGCGGCACCACCAAGTGGTCATTCCGCACGGCCGAGTCCACGGTTGATGCGCACCTGCCGCCCCGTCGAGTGGGAGTGTCCAAGGCGCTGTTGCAGGTGGAGCTCGTGCGAGGCATCGGCGAGGAAGCGCCCGATGTGTTCACTGCACTGTGGTCGGTGGAAACCTCGCTGGGCACGGTGACCGGCATCGCCGAGGGCGAGGCTCGACTGGTAGGCGGCGAGTGGAAGCTGCGGGGAATGAGCGTGCTGCGGTCCGGGACGTGGCTGCGTGACGTGTACGGGCCGAACCGTGGGGTGCCGCGAGGCCTGGGCAGCGGCACGGTGGTGGCCGGCCTGGCCGGAGGCGGCTACGGCGCTGGCGGATTCATGGCCAGCGTCGGCCTGAAAGACCCCGGTAACGACGACGACACCGTCGCCTGGCGAGTCGACGCCTTCATCAACGCGGCCCCCTAACCTCGCCCCGACAGTGTCAGCCCACAGCGCGATCCGACGCCACTCGACGGCGTTAGGAGAGCCTGAGGCCTTGTATCGGAGTAAGAGGGCAGCATGACGCGATCAGCGAGCACGGCGCGTCGCGGCTTGCGCCGGGCAGCACTTGGTGCGCTCTGCGTCGCGCTGGCCAGCGCTGTGCTCTTGACGCCGACAACCTCAGCGGCGCAATCCGCTGACATCACCCTGCGTCGGGTCGTCGGGCCGAACATCTACGAACTCGCAGCGAACGCCGCCGGTGGCAGCTGCGAGACCGCACCCGGCTCGCACAGCGTCGCCCTGGCGTCAGGAGAGAACTGGCCCGACGCGCTCGCCGGCACGGCGCTGGATCGGCCGTTGCTGCTCACCCGGCAGGGGTTCTTGCCCGCAGCGACGCGGGAATACCTCGAGCCGTGCGCATCGCAACCCGGCGCCAAAGTCATCGTTCTGGGAGGCACCGCTGCGGTGTCCGAAGCCGTGGCCGACACGCTGCGCGCAATGGGATTCCGGCTGGACCGGATCGCCGGAGCCGACCGCTACGAAACCGCCCGCCGTGTGGCAAAGGTGTTCGCACCCGAGGAACTCCCCACCGTGTACCTGGCCTCAGGAGAGAATTTCGCCGACGCCGTTGCCGCCGCCCCGAGCGTGACGGCCAACACCCCGCTCATCCTGACCACACCCGACGAACTCCACGACGAGGCGCGCCGATTCCTCACCGATCCGGACCGCACGGTGGCATCGGTCACGATTCTGGGCGGGCACGCAGCCATCTCGGTTGCCGTCGAGGAAGACATCGAGAGTCTCGGCATCGAGGTCACCCGCGTGGCCGGAGCCGACCGCTACGAGACCGCCGCACTGCTTGCCCGGCGCTCTTTCAACACCCTGGGATGCCACCCTGTCACCGACGTCGCCGTAGCCAGCGGGACATTGCCCCACACCGGTCTCGTTGCTGGAGCGGTTCGCGGGCCCTGTCAGCCATTGCTGCTGGCACCCGGGCCCGGCAACCCCGTGCCTTCTTCGCTGGCCGAGTTCGGACTCGACTGGAACTTGGCGATCGGCAGTTCGGCCCAAGCGACGGTGACCGGTATCGGCTCGTCACTCGTCGTCGGCAACGCTGCTCTGGTCGCGGTGGCAACGGGGACTGCGCCCGATGCGAGTGACACAACCGGATCCGACGCGGCCCTCGGGTTGCAGGACTGGGACCAACTGGCCGAATCCGTCGTGCTGGTGGAGTGCCTCAACACCAGCGGCCGGACGATCCAGTTCGGAACCGGCTTCGCTGTCGGCGACGGCGTGCAGATCGTGACAAGCAACCACGTGGTGTTCGACCAGCGGGGGCGCGTGTGCCCTCGGCTGCGGGCATCGCTGGGCGGCACGTTCGAACAGCGACCGACGCGCCAGGTGCCCGTGGCGCTGGAGCGATCAGCGCCCGAGCGGGATCTGGCCCTGCTGGTGATGGACCCTGACGCTCCACCGCTTCCCACCGTGGAGATCACCTCCGAGCCGTTGCGCGCCGGCGAGACGATCACGGTGTTGGGTTACCCCGGCATCGGCGGGTCGACCATGACGCTCACCACCGGACGCTACTCGGGCACAACTCGGCTCAACGGTTCAACCTGGATCAAGACCGACGCGCGGATCGCCCCCGGCAACAGCGGCGGCCCAGTGTTCGACGACAGCCGGCAGCTCGTCGGGGTCGCCACCGCCTTGAGCCTGGCCCAGCTTGGCGACAGCGGAAGCGTCATCGGCAGCCTCAGCCTGCTGGTGCCTGCCGACGATGTTGCAGCGCTGCTTGCCGGCGAAATCGGCAACTAGTGCCGTGTCAGGCAACGTTGGTGGTGTCGCGTCCGCGTGTGGGCTGGTGGGTTGTGGTGTTGTTGGGGTATGGCTGAGCGTGTTCGTGTGAGGGAGATCAGTGGTGATGAGGGCAATCGGTTGTTGAGGATTGTGCGTCGTTCGTCGGGGTCGGTGGTGACGTGGCGGCGGGCGCAGGTCGTGCTGTGGTCCGCGCAGGGCATGGATGTGCCTCAGATCGCTGCGTTGGCGTTCTCGAGCGAGGACCGGGTGCGTGAGGTGATCCACAATTTCAATGAGGACGGGTTCGGGTCGCTGTATCCGAGGTACGCGGGGGGCCGTCCGCCGCGTTTCGACGCTGCTCAGCGCAGCGAGGTCCGCCGGGTCGCTTTGGGGCGGCCTGTTGATTACGGGCTGCGGTTCTCGACGTGGTCTTTGGCCAAGCTGGCCGAGCATCTCGTCGCTAAGGGGGTGGTCGACGACATCAGCCATGAAGGCCTGCGCGGTTTGCTCCGCGAGGAGGGCGTGTCGTTTCAAGTCGTGAAGACCTGGAAGCAGTCCAACGACCCGGACTTCGAAGCGAAGAAGAACCGGATCCTGGAGCTGTATGACATCGCGGACGCCAAAACAGAGCCAGAGCCCGGCGATCCGGTGGTGGTGATCTGCATGGACGAGTTCGGGCCGCTGAACCTTCAGCCCCACCCCGGGCGGCACTGGGCCGGCGTCGGCGGCAACGCAGCGGACCCCCACCGCGCACCCAGACGCCGGCGGCGAGCGACCTATACCCGTCCCCATGGGGTGCGGCATCTGCTCGCCGCATATGACGTCACCGCCGACAAGCTCTACGGGCACATGAAAAAGCGCAAGGGCCGCACCCAGTTCCTAGAGTTCTGCCGCTACCTGCGCACCCTGTACCCACCCGACGTGCGCATCGCGATCGTGCTGGACAACTGGTCACCGCATCTGTCGACCCAAAAGGACGCCAGCGTCGGGGACTGGGCCGAGGCCAACAACGTCGAGCTGGCCTACACCCCGCACTACGCCGTCATGGCTGAACCGCATCGAAGCCCACTTCCAAGCCCTGCGCTACTTCTGCGTCGACGGCACCGACCACGCCACCCACACCGAACAGGCATCGATCATCCGCCGCTACATCCGCTGGCGCAACAACAACGCCACCGACAAAGCACTCAACAAAATCGTCAACCGCGCAAACGTTTGCTGACACGGCACTAGATGATTAGTTCCAAGGGGTGGGGTCCACCGGTTGTGGGGTGAGGGTGTCCAAGCTCGGGGTGTGTATTCACGCTTCGATCTTGGAGGTTCTCAGCATGGGCCCGGACTTGGACACCCTCGCGACCGCACTGTATGTGAGGATCGATGACCTGTTGGCGCAGAACCCTGGGTGGGCGCCGCAGCGGCCTGTGGTGGGGTTCGCCCCGAAGCTGTCGGACGCGGAGCTGGTCACCTTGGCGGTGATCTCGGCGCTGTTGGGGTTCGACAACGAGTCGCAGTTCGTGCGCTACGCCCATGCGCATCTTCGGCCGTGGTTCCCGTATCTGGCGAACCGCGAACCGTGACGGGTACAACAAGCGGCTGCGGCGCAGCGCCGAGATGATCGCTCGGTGTCATGGGATGGCTCGCACGCGAGTGCGAGTCGTGGCACGACGACGTGTGGCTGGTCGATTCCACGCCGGTCGAGTGCGGCACCAGCCGCGAGACCCAAAGCGCTCCGGCCTCGCGGGATGGGCCCAATACGGCTACTGCGCGTCGCATTCCCGCTGGTTCTGGGGCTTGCGGCTGCATCTTGTGGCCACCCCGGCGGGGGCTGCGGGTCGCGTTCGCGGTCGCCGGCGCGAAAGCCGACGAACGCGACGTCTGCGCCGACATGATCGACGCGGCCGACCTCGCCCGGCCGGGCCAGACCCTCATCGCCGACAACCGCTGCCGCTCCAAAGCGTTCGAAGCCGACCTCAACGACGTCGGCATCACCGTGCTGCGCCCCGCCACCCGAACCGAGGCCCCACGTCCCGGCGCCAGATTTCTGCGGCCCCTGCGCCAGATCATCGAATCGATCATCCAGACCCTCAAAGGCCAGCTCACCCTCGAACGCCACAAAGCACGCACCAAAACCGGCGTCGCCGTGCGCATCGGCACCCGGCCTCCTCGCCCTCACCGCCGCCTTCTGGCACAACGAGACCTACCGACACACCCGACCAGCACGCTCACTGACCGCATACGACCACTAAAACCTTGGAACTAATCATCTAGATGAGCGCAGCACGATGAGCACCGCCGCGTCGGAACAGCTGCTCGAGATCCTGCGCAGCAAGGGCCTGACGGAGCTACCTGAGCCGGTCCAGCTGGCGTCGGGCAGCCGTGTCCTGCTGATCGACGACGTGGTCACCACCGGCGGGTCGATCCTGAAGGCCTACGACAGCGTCCAGGCGACCGGCGCCGAGGTGGTGGCCGCCGTCACGCTGGCCGACCGTGGTGACGACGCTCGCCGGTCATTCGACGAGCGAGGCGTGCCCTACTTCCCGATGGCCACCTACCAGGACATGGGAATCCCAGCCATCGGCACCGAGACCGCCGCCGCCGGCTGACGCCCGCCGGCCGTCAGGTCGCGATGAGTTCGGTCGTCTGCGGATGCAGCGCCGCGAGCCCGCGGTCGAGCGTCGCCAGACAGCCGCCGAAGTGCCGAGCCAAACCGGCCAGGTAGGCATCGGTCACCTGGCGATGCCCGATCACACCGGCGAGCACGGACGTGTCGAAACCGACTTCGTCCGCCCAGAAGACGTGCTGAGGCAGCGATTGGATCTGCTGCAGAGCCGAGAGGGCATCGCGTGCGCCGACACCCTCTCGAATGAGGAAGCGCAGCAGCGTTCCCTGGGTGATCGGGCACGTGGCCAACGCATCGGCGTGACCGTCGAACCATTCCCGGGCCTGACGGTGGTGGACGTGGTCGGGGACTGTCAATGCGATCAGGACATTGCCGTCGGCGAGCGCTGCGGTCACTCGTCCTCCATCGACCGGACGTCCTCGGCCGTGATCGGGCGGCCGACCCGGATGGTGGGCAGCCCGGACACGGGCACCGTCACGCTCCCGACGGGACCCAGTCCGAGCCGGACCAGTTCGGCGACGACCTGGCTCAGCGATTTGCGTTGCTGGTGTGCCATCTCGCGGGCGACGGCATGGAGGTCAGCCGGGAGATCGATGGTCGTTCTCATAGAAACACAATAACATCATGATGCAATGATGCATACGCTGACGCGCTTGTAAGGACAGGACGGAGCACTTCTTTGCCGAGTGTGCGGTGTCGCCTGGGAGGGGGTCGAGGCTGAACTCGACGAGCCACCATTCGCTACCGACCTGTTCAGAAGTCGGCGTACCACTCGATGGTGCCCGACAGCCCGTGTTCGTCCCAGCGGAAGCGAACGTCCGCCCACTGTTCGGTGCGCAGTCCCCGGTATTCGGTCACGTCGAGCAGCAGGCGTTCTGACCCGTCGTCGCGTGCGTCGGTCGCCACGATGAGCCAGACGTCTGCGTAGACCACGCTGCCGATCTCTGTCCCGTCCGCAGAGAATCCGAACGGTCGGTATTCCGCCTGGGCTACGGGGTCGGGCAGTTGCACATGTGATTGCTGATTGATGTCGATGAGCAGCAGTGATTCGGTGTCGTGGGTTTCGCTGTTGTAGCGGTCGAAGAGCACGGCATTGTCGTGAGGCGACCACGACCAGAATCGGAGATGCTCGCCTGATGAATCGATGTGAGGGTCGGCGATCAGGTCGGCGAGCTGTCGGCTGGCGACATCCACGGTCGCGAAGCGACTCTGGAAGTTGACGCCGTCTGACAGGACCTCTGAAATAGCGAGCAGGGTTCCATCAGCGGACCAGCCGAGAACGTACCCGTCGGTGAGATGGTCATCGGCTGAAACAAGCGGCATTCGATCAATGGCCACGAGCTGGATTCGCGGAGTGGAGAGGCCTCCGCCATGCGACACATCGTCGTCGACGAGTGCCATCGCGATGAGGCTGCTGTTTGGCGACCACTGCGCGTGCCACAGCGCTTGACCGTCAAGATCCAAAGCGGTCACGGTGCTGTCCCCTATGTCGGCAAGAAAGGCGTGGTCACGGTCTGGCATCCACCCCAAGGGAAGGCCGAATTGGTCATGCCGCAGGAAGAGGACGCGGCTGCCTTCTGGGTTCCACTGCATGAATTGGTCGTGTTCCTCGCTCGCTGCGAGCACGGTGAATTCGCCAGAATCGACGCCGATTGCGTACAGATCGGCGTCTCTGTCGTGATATTCGCCGTCGGGATCGTCATATGCGGACATGGCGATGTGTGATCCGGTGGGTGACCATGCCGCGGGGACCCAGGTGGACAGCCACAGCGTCTGGTCCGCAGGGGTCAGCCGTCGAGAAGCGTGGGTGTATTCCAGCAGGAACAGTCCGTTTACGCCGTCTCGGGAGGCAGCGAATGCGAGGCGAGGCGCGCTAGGTGACCAAGCGAGCCAGTCGATGTTGCTGAAGCCTTCACCTTGCAGGTAGAGCGTGACGCGTCGCTGCTCGTCCACGACGGCCATCGTGTTGTTGTTTCCCGGCTGTGTGGGGTCGGTGACGGGAAACGCGAGCCGTATCGGCGGCAGAACGATGTCGAGCGTGCTGTCAGGGATCTGTTCGGCGTCCGCGAAGACGTGCACCTGTGCGCCGCGTTGGCTGTGCCGTGCGAGATAGATGCCGTTGCGGATTTGCGGGGGCAGCCGGTCGGTGTCGGCGTAGGACAGCGGTGCGCACAGCTGTGCGAGCAGGGGCGCTGCAACGAGTGCTTTGAGGGGGTCATCAGGCGACGCGAAGGCGAATCGCGTCGGACCTGAGGTGCACTGGGGTTCGTCGCCCCGTATCTCCTCGAAGTGATCTCCAACGGCCAGTGCGAGTTCGTGTGCCGTCTCGCCTCTCAATCGGACGATGCGGGCACCCGCAGCCTCGATTGCCGCTGAAACAGCCGAGGAGAACTCGCTCGTCGATCCGACGAGCAGGACTCGGTCGAGTTCGTTGTCGGCGATGAACGCGGCCGTGCTCGGATGCAGATCCTCAGCCGGGGTAATGAGCAACGGAACATCGTTGGCGGCTGCCAACGACACTGCCACCGCAGCGTCAGCAGGGTCAGCGCCACCTATGACGATGGCTGTGCGATGGAGCCCTGCCGAGCCGCGGTCGGCTGCGGCGATGTCGGCGACAGCCGACGCGGTCGCGTAAACGTCTTCTGCTGCGATCAGCTCGACGTCAATGCCCATGGCGTCGAGCTCGGGCAGCGCAGCTTGCAGTGTCCCGCCCCGGTCGCCGATGATCATGGCCCGCTCGACCTGCGCTGATTCCAACAACGACAACGCCTCCAAACGCAGCCCGTCCGCAGGCACGACCAGCACCGGTGCATCGAGGCGGCCTGCCAGCGAGGCTGCCGCCGCGATCTGTTGCCAGCTGGTGTCCGACACCAGAACGACAGTCGGTGACGACCCGCCGACTGACTCCACCAAGTACCCAGCCGCACCCGTCGACATGGCGTACAGGTCCGCTCCCGTGTGACGGACGGCGAACTCCATCGGTGGTTGCAAGTGAACGGTCATGATGACCGTTGCCAACACATGCAACCGACCGATGGAGGTGTCCAGTATGGCAGCGAGGCTGAGTTTGGATGAGCGGGTGTTCGATCGAGTCGTCGCTCGGGGCGGGCCGCGAGCGTCGCGGACGCAGCGCAGCGGCTGGGCCGTGATCGGTCCACGGTGCATCGCGAGCTGGCCCGCTGCGCCGGGCGGGCGGGCTATGACGCCCGCTCGGCGCACGCGGCGGCATGCGCGAGGGCGCGACGCGTTCGGGCCTCCAAGCCGGCGGAGCCGATCCGGTGCTGGCCGCTGCGGTCAATGAGCGCTTGAAGCTGCGCTGGTCACCGCACGCCGCGGCGGCGGACCTGCGCGAGGCGGGCATGAGCGTGTGCGCGCAGACCATCTACCGGGCGTGCTACGCGAACGACGCGCGCAGCGGCCTGCCCGCCGGCACCTGGGCGAAGCTGCCGCGGCGCCCGGCGCCCGGCGTCGCCGCCACCGCGCCCGCAGCGCCGCGAAGCCCAGCCCGCTAGGGGAATACAGGCCGATGGCCGACCGGCCCGCCGACGTCGAGGACCGCACGCAGCCAGGCCACTGGGAACGCGACCTCATCGTCGGCAAAGCGAACCGCACCGCCGCGGTCACGCTCGCCGAGCGCACCAGCCGCTACTGCTTGACCGCCGCGCTGCCCCACGGCTACAGCGCGCCGCAGGCCGCCGCCGCGGTCACCGCGACGCTCGCTCGCCAGCCCGCCGCGCTCGTGCGCACCCTCACCTGGGACCAAGGCCGCGAGATGGCCCGCTGGGCCGACATCGAAGCCGCGCTCGGCATCGAAGTGTTCTTCTGCGAGCCGCGCTCGCCGTGGCAACGGCCCACCAACGAGCACACCAACGCGCTGCTGCGCCGATGGCTCCCCAAAGGCACCAGCCTCGACATCGCGCAGCTGCGGCTCTCGGTCATCGAGGACAACCTCAACATGATGCCCCGCCGACTCCACAACTGGGCATCAGCACACGACATCTACACTCAACTCACTTGCAACCACCGATAGAGCTTGCCAGGCTTCGCTGTCGGCAACGGCGTGCAGATCGTGACAAGCAACCACGTGGTGTTCGACGACAGCCGGCAGCTCGTCGGGGTCGCCACCGCCTTGAGCCTGGCCCAGCTTGGCGACAGCGGAAGCGTCATCGGCAGCCTCAGCCTGCTGGTGCCTGCCGACGATGTTGCAGCGCTGCTTGCCGGCACGCTCGGCGAGTAGTCCCGCACGCTGCGATCGGCCGGCCGGCCGATCGTCATTCTCACCACTGCGTCGCGGCTCGATACAGCGTGGCACTGAGATCCGAGCGCAGAAGTAGGTTCCGGAGAGTGCGACGCTCGATGGCTCTCGTGTTGTCGGTGGCCGTGGGACTCGGCGGCGTGCTGGTGTTTCCGGCCAGCCCTGCTGGCGCGGCGCAGACCGACGGCTCGGATGTGCCCGTCACCCGTTATGGCGGGGCGGATCGCTACGCCACGTCGCTGCTGATCGCTGAGGCAGTGGCGGCAGAAGCCGGCGGTTCGCTGGAGTGGGTGGTGCTGGTGTCGGGGGAGCGCTGGACTGACGCGGTTGTTGCCGCCCCAGCAGCGGGGGCGTTGGGTGCGCCAGTGCTGATGACCTCGCCGGGCGAGCTGCGTGCTGACGCTTTGACGTTCTTGCAACGGGTGGGCGTGGCCAACGCGCTGGTGGTCGGGCCTGGTGCGAGCGGTGGTGCTCATGGACCGGGCCGTGGTGTGAGCGCAGCTGTGCTCGAAGCGCTCGAAGAAGCGGGCGTTTCGGCGGAGCGCGTCGCGGGTGACGGCCGCTACAGCACCGGGGTGGCGGCTGCCGGACGGGTCACGCCGGGCGTGATGCCAGGGTTGGGCCGCACTGTCGTCGTGGCCAACGGCGAGGTGTTCGCCGATGCGCTGGTGGCCGGGCCTTTCGCCGCCCGTGGCGGTCATCCCGTGCTGCTGACCCCTCCCGGCGAGCTGCACGCAGAGGTCGCCGACTACCTGGCCACGAACAGCATTGAGCATGTGGTGCTGATGGGCGGCACCGCTGCGCTCAGCGAAGCTGTCGAGACCTCGATCACCGATCTCGGACTAACTGTGACCCGCCTCGCGGGTGCCACTCGCTACGACACTGCGGTCAAGGCCGCCGAGCTGGTCACCGACCGCTACAGCGACGCTGCCTCTCAGACGTGCTTCACCACCGGCACCATCGGCGTGGCCCGAGCCCGTGTGCCGTTCGATTCGTTCAGCGCAGCGCCGCTGCTGGCCCGCCTGTGCGCTCCGCTCGTGCTCGCCGACCCGGCCCAGATTCCCGCGGACACAGCGGCGTTCCTCGACACCGCCCGTGAAGCGAACGCCACCATGGACCTGCGTGTCTTCGGCGGCGACGCGGCCGTGTCGCAATCCGCCATCGACGCCTACCTCAGCGGCGAGGACCCCGCCGAAGACGAAGAAGCCGAGGACGACACCGAGGCCGCCGAAGACGACGACAGCGCCGACACCGAGTCCGGCGTCCTGCCCGCTGGCACCTGCGGCGGCTCGATCACCGATGAGCCCCGTCAACTGGTGTCGTCACGAAACGCCGAAGACCCGGCGTGGTCGCCTGATTGCAGCAAGATCGTCTACACCCAGGACGGCGCTGTGTGGGTCGCGAACAATAACGGATCGAACGCCGAGCGAATCGTCCGGGACAGCGGCGGCTACCTCACCTCGGCAGCGTGGTCGCCCGATGGCACCCAGTTCGTCTACGTCAGTGGATACGACGACAACGGCACGTGGCTCGCACATATCTGGATCGTCAACGCCGATGGCACCGGCCGCGAGAAACTGACCCACAACGATGTTCGTGACGAGGCGCCGAGCTGGTCGCCTGACGGCGAGACGATCACCTTCAGTCGCCACACGGACGGAGACAGATTCATCGCCAGGATGAACCGCGATGGCAAACAGGAGAAGGCCTTGACGGCCGGTGGCTCGTGGGACTTCTCGCCTGCTAGGTCGCCCGACGGCACCCGCCTGGCGTTCATATCGGACGGAGTCATCGTCACAGCGAACGCGGACGGCAGCGATCCGCGGCGAGCCATCTCGGATGTGTCGGCCATCGGCGGGCTGTCGTGGTCACCCGACGGCAAGCGGTTCGCCTTCGTCCGTGGTGGTGGCTTGGACTCCCAAGTCGCAATCTCCGACGTCAGCGGCCTGAACGAAGAAATCGTCTTCGAATTCGAAGGGCACCTGCGGGCGCCTCGCTGGTCACCGGACGGTCAGCTGCTCGCTTTCCACACCATCGGTGGTGACAGCAGCCACCGGGTGTTCGTCGCGGGCGCAAGCGGCGAGCGGGTCCTCGACCCAGTCTCAGAGTGCCGACCCCAAGGTGTATCGGACGTCACGGCCGGTTTCCCGCTGCCACGCTGGGCCGCACCTTCGACCGAAACTCTGCGGGTGGCCGTGCTCTTCATGGACTTCCCTGACGCCGAAGCGACCCACACCACCGAAGACGAGGCCGAACAGGGCCTTCCCTACGTCGAGGACTACTTGGAGTCCGTCAGCTACGGCCATCTCGACGTCGAGATGGTGCCCCACGATGCATGGCTCCGATCCGAACAGGAATTCGGAAGCTTCGTCAGCACGAATGCGCTCAACAACCAAGCTGTGAACACGGCTGCCATCAGCCACGCGATCAACCTGGCCGAGCCCGACTTCGAATTCTCCGAAATCCACACCGTCATGGTTGTGCTGCCCAGTAGTCACTTCGGCGGGGGCGGATTCGCCTACCCGTCAATCAGCGCTGCGGGCAGCGCATGGCGAGCAACGCTCATCAACAGCGTCTATCTGGGCGGCGAGCGCGAGCCCTACACATGGGGCTCGGTTGCTACGCATGAGCTCGGGCACAACCTCGGTCTGGCTGACTTGTATCCCTACAACGACGCGCATTCCCGACCCGAAGCCCCCAGCGGCCAGAAATGGGTCGCATCGGAGTGGGGCCGCATGAACATGTGGGCGTATTTCCTTGCCGATGAGGATGATCCCCGACTGGCTCACGACTGGGAGTACCCCGACGGATTCGTCTCGACGGCCTCCCGGTTGCACCTGCGCACCGAAGAAATGCTGGCGTGGAGCCGCTGGCAGCTGGGTTGGCTGAGCGACTCGCAGGTCAGCTGCGTCAACGAAGCAGACGCCACGGTGACGCTGTCGCCGGTGGCTGAACCAGGCGATAACACTGCGATGGCGGCCGTGCCGCTCAGCCCTCACGAGATGATCGTGATCGAGAGCCGCCGCAAGCTGGGTTACGACGCCGGCAGGTTCTTCCAAGCCTCCGACACGGGCGCCAGCACCACGTTCCCGAGGCTCATCACCGAAGGCGTGCTCGTGTACACCGTCGACAGCCTGCTGCGCACCGGCCGGTTGCCGCTGCGCGTCCCCGGCGACAGCGGCAACGGCGAGGTCGACGACTTCCCGGTGCTGACACTGGGCGAGTCGGTGACGGTCAGCGGCTACACCATCACCGTCACGGCCGATGACGGCGACACCCACACCGTGTCCATCACCCGCAACGACTGACCGCGCCGGTTCCCGCCCGCTGCCCTCTGCCTCGCGCCCGCTGCCCTCCGCAGCAGCAGATTCCCCCGATCAGCCCATGAACCGCCGAATGTTCGGGATTTCGGGGCCGCCAAGGTGCCGCGGACCGAGCGCCAGAGCGCGGTACCTTGACTTTCGGATCCCGTGGCGGCCGTATCCCCTTCACTGCTCTGAGGAGTCGTCGATGAACGTGTCTCGATTGCTCGCGTCTCGGCGGCGCATGCGCCTGGGGCGGGTCCTGGTGGCCGCCGCCGTGGCCGCCAGCGTGCTCGTGACGGCAAACGACCCTGCACAGGGCGCAGCGGCCCGCGTCGAGACGCGCCGCCTCGAGGGCAATACCCGGTTCGAGACCGCAGCCGAGATAGCAGAGGCTTACGTCGACCAGATCGAGATCTACTCGGGCCGGATCGGCATCGACTCCGTCATCTTGACCTCCGGCGATAACAACGACTTTGCCTATGCCCTGCCCGCGCCGGCCCTGTCACGCCGGTATGACGCACCCCTGTTGCTGACCCGGCCCAACTCGATTCCCGAAGCCGTCACGACATTCCTGACCCGCTACGAGGTCTCGACCGTGTACATACTTGGCGGCGACACGATCGTGACGCCCTCTGTGGAGCGCGCAATCGACGCGATCAGTGGTACCAGGACCGTCCGCATCGCCGGCGACGACGCTTACTCGACGGCAGTGGCTGTCGCCGAAGAGGTAGGGCCCAGGACGGGCGTTCCCGGCGACTACAGCTCGTATGGCCGCACCGCTCTGCTGGCGACCGGGGAGACCTTCGCCGACGCGCTGGCCGTCGGACCGCTCGCGTATCGAGGCGAGCACCCGATCCTGCTGACCGACAGCGCCGAGCTGCCCCCCGTGGTCAGGTCGTTCCTGATTTCCAGCCGCACAGAGCACGTCATCATCCTCGGCGGCACCGTTGCGGTCAGCACCGCGGTGCAGCAGGAGGTCGAACGGCTCGGCATTGAGGTGACTCGCTGGGCGGGAGCCGATCGCTACGAAACCGCGCTTGAGGTTGCAGAGGCGCTGCTCGGCGACGACCAGCCCGACGGCTGCTTCGACGGCACCGAGCTCGGGATGGCGTACGCCTGGCGCTCGCCCGATGCAATCGCGAGCGGCCCGCTGCTGGGCGAGCTCTGCGCGCCCCTGCTGCTGACCGACCTCGACGAGGTGCCCGTGCCCGTCGAGAATTTCCTGGCGTCCGAGAACTACATCACCGGCAACCTCGACGGCCAAGTGCGCCTTACCGTGTTTGGTGGCCCGGCCGCTGTGACCCAGAGCGCAGTCGACAACGCAGTCGATGCCGCTCGCCTGCCAGACCTGCGTGCCCGTTTGCACGCCGTCGAGGGAGGCTGCCACTTCACGGCGGTGTTCACCGAGCCGGTCGTCACCGCCGACGCCGAGCAGCTCGTGAACTATCTGAACGGCAATACCCCGTTCCTGACGGGATCGGCAACCGTGGATGCGGGAAGTGCCGACACCACGACGCGTGTCGTCGTGACACTCGAGGGGGCCTCGACGCAATCTGGTGCATCGGTGCCGACGGGCTGCGCTTCACCGTTCCGAGCCCGTGACCGCATCGGTGTGGTTGCCGACGAGATCGCGTCGCCGAACGATCGGCGCCGAGTTCCGCGCGAGGAGTTCTTCATCGACGACGACGACATCCGCCCGGTCCTCGTCATGAACGCGTCCGAAGGCAGCAACGTCGTGTGGATCGAGAGCGGCGAGCCGCTGCAGGCAGCCGATGTGGAGCTCGTGTTCAGGCGCAGCGGCAACCCCGACATCAACGAGTTTGCGTCCATCCTGGATGGCACGACGATGTTCTCGGTCACCGTTCCGAGCCAGTTCGGTTCGGAGCTGCGCGATGGTGATCGGGTCATGATCGCGAGTCGGGAAGTCTTCGATCTGGCTGGCAATGAGAACCGAGCCATCAGCCGCACCGTGGAGCGGGACGATACACCGCCACGAGTGGCCAGCATCACCGTGACGGAGCCGAGAGCAAGCAGCCAGGCATCGGTCACGCTGAACGCCGCCGACGTCGATGACGTCAGCCGCCAGGCGTTGAAGATCAGCGTGAACGCTGGCTCGTCTGCGGACGGAGCGGTCGGCAACCGTTGGCACATCGACGTGGATGTGCGAAACGTGCGCCCGGCAAGCTGGAGCACCGGGCAGCTGTCGAACATCGACCTGTCCATCTCGAACCGCCGCATCACCGTGCAGGTTGTGGCTGCGGCCAGCATCAACAATCTGGCCGACGACATGAATCTGGATCGGGCGTTCCGGGCGTTGTTCAGCGCCGAGGTCCTCAGCGGCCAAGGCGGAAGCACTCCCATCGATACTGGCGGTCGCGTGGCCTTGAGCGACGGTGCCAGCACGGTCGATCTGACGCTCTATTGGAGCGAACCAGTGCAAGGCTGCAATGCACCGGACAAGCCGGTCAAGCCACGCCAGATCGAGATCGACGTCGACGGCGACTCCGAAGTCGACTTTGCGCTCGACGGGTTCGCGTACGGCGACAGCGATGTCACCTTCGTGGCCGACGCCAGCGAGACAACCTCGATCGTTGCGGACGGTGCCGCCTGTGACGACACGACGCCGGGCGTTCGCACGGGCACGCTGGTTGCCCGGGTTCAGTCGTCGGATCTCGACAATCTTCCCGACACCACTTCGATCGGCGAGATCCGACCGGGCGCGGCAACCGACCTTGCCGGCAACACCGGCAGGCGTCAAATGGGCGTGGTGCTGCGCCGCCCCTGATTGGCCCACGCCTCAAGTTCCCTCAGCCACGTCCGCGGGTGTGATTGAGTGAGCGTGCGCTGAATATCCGGTGTCGCTGGAGTCCCCCCATGGCCGTTCGTCCGTCGTCTGCATCTGCCGCCACGCGGCGCCCCCGTCGCGCCCAGTCCCGTCGCGCCCAGTCCCGTCGGCTGGCGCTAGCGCTGCTGGGCGGCCTGCTGGCCGCCACCACACTCGCCCCGCAGCCGGCACAGGCCGCCGCAACCAATGCCTCGTTCTCCCGGCTGGCGGGCCCGACCCGCTACGAGACGGCGGTGGAGATTGCTCGCAAGTACGTGGAGGTGCGCGTCGACGCCGGCTCGCAGCTCGAGACAGCGCTGCTCACGTCGGGCGCCGACGAGCACTTCGGCTACGCCCTGGTGACACCCGCGCTGTCGTTGAGATATGGCGCGCCGTTGCTGCTCACCGAGCCCGACATTCTGACTGCGTCGGTGGAAACCTTCCTGCACTCATACGCCTTCGAGCACGTGATCATCATCGGCGACGACGACGTGGTGTCCGACGACGTGGCCCAAGCCATCCGAGCGCTCGGCTTGGGCGTGTCCCGCATCGGCGACGACGACGTGTACGCCACCGCGGTCAATGTGGCCTCTCGGGTGGGCCCCTCAGTGGGCGTTCCCGGCACCTACCGCGACCGCGGCCGCACGTCGCTGCTTGCCACCGGAGAGCTCTTCGCCGACGCGCTCGCCGCGGGACCGCTGGCGTATCAGGGCGAGTACCCGATCCTGCTCACCCCCCGCCGGGGGCTGCGCGCCGACGTGGCGCAGTTCCTGACCGACAGCGGCACCGAGCACGTCGTGATCCTGGGTGGACCCGCTGCGGTCAGCACCAGAGTCGAGAACTCCATCATCGATCTAGGCATCACTGTCGACCGGCTCTACGGCCCCGACCGCTTCGCCACCGCAACCCGCATTGCCGAGGAACTGCTGGGCCCCGACACTCCCCGGCGCTGCTTCGACGGCAGCGCGTTCGGCCTCGCATATGGGCGAAAGGCCGCCGACGCCCTGGTCAGCGGTCCGCTGCTGGGCGAGCTGTGCACACCGCTGCTGCTGACCGAGCTGAATTCCGTGCCCGATGCCGTTGCCGACCTGCTCGAGTCCGACGATTTCGCCCCCGGTGACGGCGAAGGCAATCTGCACCTGACCGTGTTCGGCGGTCCGGCGGCGATCACATCGTTCACGGTGCTGCAGGTGGTGGCCGCAGGAACGCTCGCCGCCATGACGGCGAAGATCTCCGGCGTGCAGGGCCGTTGCTACCTCAACGTGACCTTCAACGAGCCGGTGCTCACGGTCGACGCCGCCGACTCGACCAACTACCGCAGGGCGGGCGTGGCATTCGGGACTGAGGACGCCACCGTGGACGCGGGCGACAGTGAGACCACCACGGAGGCGACGATCCTGCTCCAGGGTGCTGTGCAATATCCCCAGTCGGTGGTGCCGGTCGGCTGTGCCCGGCCACTCGTCTCTCACGAGGAAATCGAGATCCTCGGCGGTGTCATCGGCGAGAAAGACGGCCGCCGCTCGGTCCGGCGCAGCGTGAGCAATGTGAAAGCGGACCGCACCGGACCCAGCCTGTCCATGACGGCCTACGACGCCGCGACGTCGGCGGTCGTGACGGCCAACGAGGCAATCCGAGTGCGCACGGGCCGTGTCGAGCTGTACCGAGACAAGCCTCAGCCGCTGACGGAAACGGTGACCGTGCATGTGACCGAGGGAGCCATCCGCTTCGAGGTGCCGGCGCCCGCATCGTTCGGGGGCATCCTGCGGACCGACGACCGCATCACGGTGCTCAATGGTGCGGTCGAGGACCTGGCGGGCAACGGAGCCGACCGCGTGTCCGCCCGTGTGGCGGGTGACAACACGCTGCCCGAGGTGGCGAAGGTGACCGCGTCGAGGCCCACCGGGCGTACCGCTGCGTCAATCTCGGTGGACGGCCGGAGCGATGGGCAAGGCGTGCGCAACGCGCTGACCATCAGCGGCAAGTTGTTCGGCGCTGCCGCCGGTGCGGTGGGCAACAACTGGACGCTGCAGATCGCCACCGAGACGAGCTGGCTGCCCACCCGCGCGTCGTCGGTGACCGTTACCGACACAGGCGATGGCGGTCGCATCTTCCTGCAGGCGGGGACCAGCCGGACGCTCGAGGACGTCGTTGCCGACCTCAACCGCGTTGCAGGCTTCCGGGAGTGGTTCAGCGTTGAGCTCGACGAAGAGGTCGAATCCACCGAGGAGCTACCCGTGACCCTCGGCGTCGACCTCCGCCCCACCAGCTTCCGTGGCGGTCTGAGCAGCGTTGACATCGCGGTGATCTGGACTGAACCGGTGCTCGGCTGCGACTCGGGAGCAGGTGCCATCGAGCCTGGCCGCTTCGAGCTCGATGCGAACGACGACGGAACCTTCGACTATTCGCTCGACGGCCGCGGTGCGGGCCGTGCCGGTGTGACGTTCGTTGCCGCGCCGGGCGGCAATGAGTCGATCGTGGCCCGCAGAGCAGCCTGCGACACCGCGGCGGGGGCGCAAAGCGGCACCCTTATTGCCCGCCTGCAGGCTGCCGACAACCGTTTGCTGCCTGAATTGCAGTCGCACATGACGATTGCGGAAGGCGCCGCCACAGATTTCAACGGCAACCGCTCGGCCGAGCAGCGCTTCAGCGATTTCACACGCCAGTGACGCCCGGCTGCCGCGCCGGTTCCGCTACAGGCGCTCGATGATGAGCCGCAGCACCTCTTTGGCGGGAATCCAGCCGTCGTAGGTGACTCGGAAGCTGTTGTCCCCGTGCGATACCACCTGGGGCTCCCACCACGAGGCGGTGCCGATTCCGAGGTGGGCGAGCAGCTCGCCGTCCTGGATTGCGTTGCACACGGCGGTCATGTCGTCGCTGGCGAACTGATCGCAGGGGAAGCTGGAAGGCACGACGCGGTGCGAGGACGTCGCCCAGCGCTGCGACGGCAGGTTGTGCGTCGTTGCCGAGGTGGCGAATTCCGAATACGTCACGACCACTTCGAACGCTTCGACGGTCTCGATGTTGTCCGAAGGCCGGTACGTCGTGGTATCGCTCTGGGCGAAGGCCGCGGTGGGGTACAGCGCGAGCACTGCAACTGCGGCCACAAGGGCAATCGACCGACTCATCATCAAGATGCTGCCCGTATTCGGAGAGTTCCACCGCAACGCTAGTGGAACCGAATTGGCAGCAATGACGCCTCCAGTCGGCACCTCTGGCGCCGGTGACGCTGGCATTGCGGGACATCGCTGAGAGGGCGTCCGCACCCCATCTAGCGTGTGCGAGGTGCGACGGACATTCACGGCGATTGTGGCCGCGGTCATTGTGGCCGGCGTGGTGCTGGCGGGGCCATCCGCGGCTGCGGCTGCAGCGGACGATCCGGTGCTGGCCGACGTCGAGGTGACTCGGTATGCGGGCGCGGACCGCTACGAGACGTCCTTGCTGGTGGCCGGGCCGTCGCTGACGACGCGGGCGGCAGTCTCGACGCGGTGGTGCTGGTGTCAGGCCGCAACTGGGCTGACGCGGTGGTCGCAGCTCCGGTGGCGGGCGACCTGAATGCACCGGTGTTGATGATCCCGCCCGGCGAGCTGCCCGACGACGCGGTGGTGTTCATGCAGCGGGTTGGCGTGTCGCATGTCGTGCTCGTCGGCACGAAGGGCGTCGCTGATCCGTTCACTGCGGCGGTGATCTCGCCGCTGCTCGAGATGGGTCTGGTCGTGACGCGGGTGGGCGGCGCGGACCGCTACGCCACCGGGGCGCTCGCCGCTCGCACCATCGACTTGGCGGGGACGATGCCCGGGCTCGGACGCACCGCCATCGTCGCCAGCGGCGAGGTGTTCGCAGACGCCCTGGTGGCCGGCCCGTTCGCTGCTCGCGGCAGTCATCCCCTGATGCTTACCCCGCCCGACGAGTTGCACGCCGAGGTTGAGCTGAATCTGCGTCTGCTGGGGATTGAGCATGTCGTTCTCATGGGCGGCACGGCGGCGGTCTCGGACGCCGTCGAGCAGTCCATCGAAGACCTGGGCCTCGAGGTGACACGCCTCGCGGGCGCAACGCGTTACGACACAGCGGTCAAAGCTGCTGAGTTGGTTGGCGATCGCTACAGCGATGCTGCCGGGGAGCCGTGTTTCACCACGCAGCGAATTGGCCTGTCCCGGGCCCGGGTGCCGTTCGATTCCTTCAGCGCCGGTCCGCTGCTGGGCCGGTTGTGCGCTCCGCTGCTGCTGGCCGACCCGGCATCGGTTCCTGGCGACACGGCAGTCTTGTTGGACGCGGCGCGAGCGTCTGCGGCCGCGGCAGATTCGGAAGCACTCGATCTGCGCGTGTTCGGCGGTGACGCGGCAGTGTCGCAGGCCGCACTCGACGCCTATCTCAACGGCGCCGGCGAGGCGGATGAGTCCGACGAGGTCACCGACGCCGAAGCTGGAGCTGAACCGGTCGACTCCGACGGACCATCGGCGCTGCCCGCAGGCACCTGTGGCGGCAATGTCGACGATGCACCGATGCGACTGGTGGATTCCGACAGTTCGGAGGATCCAGCGTGATCTCCGGACTGCAGCCTCGTCGTGTACTCCCAGGGCGGTTCGCTGTGGACCGTGCGCATCGACGGCAGTGACCGGCGACGCCTCACCGTCTACGACGGCTCCTATTCCGATGAGCCTGCGTGGTCGCCAGACGGAAGCCAGGTCGCCTATTCGCGGGGTCGCCGAGAGGACGGAAACTGGTTCTCGCACATCTACGCCGTCAACGCCGACGGCACCGGCAGGACCAAGCTCTCCAGCGGTGACGTAGTCGACAGCAACCCTGCATGGTCACCCCACGGTGACCGAATCATCTTCGAACGCCTCACCTGGACCGGCCGCAACGCTGACGGCGCCCTGATCGACGCCGATGAGCACCTCGTTGTGATGGACGCAACGGGAGAGAACCGCACGACCCTCACAGCCGGCGGGAGGTGGGAACGGACACCAATCTGGTCACCCGACGGCAACCGCATCGCGTACTTCTCACATGGGTCTGTCTGGCTGAGCGATCTCGACGGCAGCAATGCCAAGAGCGTCTTCGCCGGGGCGCTCCGGAATGCTGGGCTGTCGTGGTCGCCGGACGGCAGGCGCATTGCATTTGGCCGCGGCGATCAAGCCGAGTCGTCGATCGTCATCGCCGAAATCGACGGTGTCAGCGAGGAAAATATCGCCGGGCCAACCGGCCGGAACGTTGCGCCGCGCTGGTCGCCCGATGGGGAGCGCATCGCATTCACCAATCACGTCGACGAGGACACGCGGCACATCTACGTTTCCGGCGCCCGCGGTTCCCAGGCCGCTGGCGCGACCGACTGCAGACCTCGCGGCGGCTCGGGCACGACAGCGGGGTTCCCGCTGCCCGCTGGGTGGGCGCCGTCGACGGGCACCTTGCGCGTGGCGGTGCTGTTCGTCGATTTCCCCGACGCGCAGGCCACTCACACCACCGAAGAGGAGGCCGAGATGGGCCTGGCGTACATGGAGCAGTACCTCGAAGCGGTCAGCTATGGCCAACTGGACATCGAGGTGGTGCCCCATCACCGGTGGCTGCGCGCAGAGCAGCCACACACGCAATACGTCGGCACACTCGGAGTCGGCCAAGGCCTGAGCCGACCAATCAGCGAGCACGCGGTCGCGCTCGCGGATGACGAAGTGGATTTCTCCGAGATCCACGCTGTCGTCACCGTGTTTCCGAGCAGCCATTTCGGCGGCGGCGGCAACGCTGGCGGCACCGTGTCGGCCGATGGAAGCTCGCTGCGGCAATCGCGCATCAACGATGCGCTCCGTGACGAAGTCCGCGAACTCTCCAAGAACAGCAACTGGGGTTCGACTGCTGCGCACGAGTTGACGCACAATCTCGGCCTGCTCGACCTGTATCCCTACGACGACAGCGTGCACGAGCAGCCGCCTGCGCCCTCGGGGCAGCAGTGGACCGGCGTGGAGTGGGGCCTCATGAGACTCGAGGCATGGTTCCTCGCCGCCGAGCATGAGATGTTGTTGCGCGTCACCAAGCACTACCCCAGCGGGCGTCGACAGTGGGTGGATTTCTCGTCGTTGGATCCCTCAGAGATGTTGGCCTGGAACCGTTGGCAGCTCGGCTGGCTGAGCGAGGACCAAGTGCGGTGCGTCAATGAACCCAACGCCACTGTGACCTTGTCGCCGATTGCACAGCCCAACGCCGGTGTCGCGATGGCGGCGGTGCCCCTCAATGCGCGAAAGGTCATCGTCATCGAGAGCCGGCGCCAGCTCGGCTACGACCTCGGCGACCCATATTTCTGGTCTGACGGCAGCTCCACGCGCGGCCCTGCGCTGATTGCCGAGGGCGTGCTCGTCTACACCGTCGATCCGATTGTCGAGTCGGGCCAGCTGCCCCTCAAGATCGCCGGTGACAGCGGTAACGGCCAGGTCGACGACTTCCCGGTGCTGACACTGGGCGAGTCGGTGACGCTGGGTGGCTACACCATCACCGTCACCGGTGACAACGACGACACCCACACCGTTACGATCACTCTCGACCCGTGAGCCTGCACATCTCACTCAGGGAAAGACGCGTAGTTGTAAATTGCTTGTGCTCGCTCGTGGCCAGTCGTTCACGCGCGAGAAGTGGGGGACGGTGGATATTCGCACTCGGCGACCGGTGTGTCTGACGGCAGCGGCTCTCGCATTCTGCGTGTTGGCGCCGTCGCTGGCGCTGATGACTGCTGCGCCAGCGCGGGCTGCGAACAGCGCCGGTGAGTTGCTGGTTGACCCTTCCGACCGTTCGACGCCGCTCACCGATGGGGGGGTGCGCCCCTTCGGCGGCTCCGACCGCTACGAGACTGCCGTGCGTTTGGCGGAACGCTACGCCCACGAGCTTGGCGGGCTCGACTCGGTGAGCACGGTGATCCTGGTGTCGGGCGAAACGCCGATCAGCGGCGCGACAGTCGCCGGACTGTCCGCCCGCGAACATGCGCCCGTCCTGTTGACGCGGCCAACGGACCTGCCTGGCCACGTTGTCGACTTCATCGAAGACCACCGGGTGACAAACGTGATCGTCGTCGGCGGAACCGATTCGGTGTCCCCCTCGGTGCTCGACGAGCTGTCCGAGCTTGACTCGAACCTGAAGACTCGCCGCATCACCGGTGACGATCGCTACGCCACGGCGGCCGCTGTGGCTTCTGAGCTCGACGGTCTGACCAACTGGTGCGGCACGAATGACACGGTCGCGCTGCTCGCCAGCGGCGACACCGACCATCTCGGCTATGTGGCCGCCACCGGGCCGCTGGCGTATTCGCTCGAGATTCCGGTGCTGCTCACTCGGCGCGACACGCTGCCCCGTTCGACTGCGGAGGCGCTGGAACACCTGCGCATCGACCGCGTGGTGATGGTGGGGAGCACCAGTGTCGTGTCGGACGATCTGATCAGTCAGCTCTTGGCTGCGGGCGTGGACAAGACCGAGCGAATTGTCGCCAGTACGCCCGAAACGGCTGCTGCTGCGGTTGCACGGCTCATGATCGGCAAGTGCGACTTCGAACTGAACACTGCCAGGTACATCGTGGGGCTGGTCGGTCGTGATTCGGCGGTGGACGCGGTGGCCGCCGGGCCTCTGCTGGGAGCGGGTCTCGACGGCTCGGGACCCGTCCCGTTGCTGTTCGTCCGCAGTCCACTGGCGTCGACGGCTTCGAGCTTCTTGCGGACGACGCGCACCACCGTCGACGGGCGAAAGACGTACACCGAGCTCGTCGCCATCGGCGGTCCCGCTGCGATCAGCGATGCCGTGATGAACCTGGCGGTCCGAACGGCGACCACATCGAGAACGCTCACCGCACGGATCAGCGCGACGGACGGGGAGAACCAGTTCCGCATCCGTTTCAGCGAGGGTCTCGTTGCCGAGGTGGCGAAGCTCCAAGCGAGGATGCGAGATCTGCTCTATGTGAACGACTCACCAGCGTGGATCATCAGCCAGGAGCTCACCAGCCCGGTGGCCGCTGGCGGATGTGAGACTCTGTCGAATCTGACGGTCACTCTGCGGAACCCTCTGCACGCCGGCGACACCATTGAGATGAGGACCACGGACGGCTGGTTCGCCACCAATGGCGATCAGCGCCCGCTGCAGCGGGCCACCTACACGGTGCCGACTCCGAGGGCCCCGGCGCCGACGGTGTCGATGGACATCATCGCCATTGCCGGTCACAGCGATCTCATGTTCGCCATCGAGTACGACCCGCAGGAGCACCTGGGCAGCGGCGAGCCGGGGGGCATCTCGGTGAATCCGAGCCGTGTCCGCATCCTGACGGACCGTGACGTCGAGGTCGCCGTCGGTGAGCCTGTCTTCCATCGTGCGGAACGCTTCTTGGGGCTGGCCTTCTACCGGATGCCGCTCACTGCGCCGGAGGGTTACCCAGGAGACAGCGGCTCCGAGCCGATCCCGCTGGGTGCTGCGTACGAGCTGGCGAACAATGACCTGGTGGACCTGCGGGGTGGCGCTGTGGGTGGCCCCGACGGTCTGCGCAGCGGTCGCCAACGAGCTCGGGTGAGCACGTCTGGGGCCGCGTTCGGGGTGTCGACGGTGCGGATTGGGCCGGACAATCCCGGAGTCGACGACAGCGCTACGACCACGACGCCTGACAAGATCGAGGATGTCAGCGTGCGCGCCATGGTGACGCTGGGCGAAGCGATACGCATCGTGGGCAAGTGGTCCGGCAGTGCCGACGGCGCTGCGGGCAATGGTTGGGAGATCGACAGCGCCCGTGCGTCGGCAAGCCTCGCCGGAACGGCCAGCGCAATATCGCGGACCAACCACCCTGCTGTGCGAGTGTGGGTGAACATCCGCGACCGGGTCGTCTTGCTGCGATTCATCAACTCCGAGGATGGCGAGGCGCCCAAGCTGACCCACGGTGAGCTTGTGGGAGCGCTGAGCGGCAACAGCGCGTTCTCGCGTCAATTCCTGGCGGAACTTCTTGATGGCTGCGGTGGCGAGGACGAGCCGCTGTCGCTCGACGAGAATTCGCCGTTCTTGGGCATGAGCGAACTCGACGGTGGCCTCAGCTCCGTCAGTTTCCTGGTCAGCTTCACCGACTACGTCCGCGAGTTTGCGTCCGACACAGGTTTCGCGCCTGTCGTTAGCCAAAACGGGGTGGCAGTGGTCGGGCTGATCGACGACATCCTCGGCGCGCTGATTCCGGACTACGCCGAGGATCCGCCCACGACGCCCGACCGGGTCGAGACCACCTCCGTGCTGCCCTACGACAAAGTGCTGTTCCGCTTCACCACCGCCGACTCAGGCCACACGATCGGGCAGGCCATCAACTTCCGGCGCATCCGTATCGAGATCGCTGCTGGCATAGCCCATGGCTACGGTCCCGACGATCCCGTCACTGTCGATGTGGACGAGAACGAAAACCCGGCCAAAACGCTGATCGGCGTTTCCAGCCGCGATGCGCTGCTGCGGGTTGGCCATCCCGCGGCCGCATCGTGAGGCTCGGTGCGGGTTGACCCAGCGGCCGGTCCGAACAACGCAACTGATACGCCAACGAAAATGTGACGGCAAGGGACCATCGGGCCTGCTGTAGCATCAATGTCGACGGAGGCCGTACGGGCCTTCGCTGGCGACCCTGAGCATCGGTATGGCCCTACGGCTTGAAGATCGAGATTTGGTCATCGCGTACCAAGCCGGCGACGACGAAGCGTTCGCCGAGCTGGTGCGCGAGTACCGGCCAAAGCTGCTCAGTCACGCGCGCCGTCGCTTGAGTTGCGACGAGTCTGCCGAAGACGCCGTGCAGGAGACGCTGGTGCGTGCCCTGCGGGCCATGCCACGGTTCAACGGCAACTACAGGGTCGGCCCGTGGCTGAACCGGATCCTCATCAACGTCTGCATCGACGAGGGCAACCGGCGCCGCCGTGAGGGCGAGAAGACCGAACGTGCTGCGGTCAATGACGCCTCGATGCTCGCATCGCCCAGCGCCGAAGTCGAGCTGGGCCTCGACATCGACAACACCGAAGTTGAAGCGGCCGTGGAAGGGCTGTCCGAGTCGTACCGCGAAGCGCTGCGGCTCCGATTTGTCGAGCAGCTTGACTATGACGAGGTGGCCCAGGCGGCCGGCGTCTCCGAGGACAATGCCCGGGCGCGGGTCTCTCGCGCCCGCAACGCCTTGCGTGCGGCGCTGCGTGTAGCGGCGTTCGTGCCGGTCGCGTTGGTGGCACTGCTGCGACGCGGCGAGCGCGCTGCTTCCGCATTGTCCGGTGCCACACCTGGAGCTGGCCGTTCGGCGCTGCATTCCGCCACGCCGCTGCTGGTCGAAACCGGACCGGTCGCCTCGCGTGCCGCGGCCGCGGTCGCCGGCACCGCTGCTACCGGTGTCCCGGTGGTGGCGAAGGCGGCGATGGGGCTGGGCCTCGCCACTGCGGTGCTCACGCCGACGGTGGATTCGCCCTTGCACCGGGCTGCCGAGCGGGTTCTGCCCGATTCGGTCATGGAAGTGCTGGCACCGCTGGCGCTCGAAGTGCCGGCCCCCGATGCGCCCGTGGTGGTGCCAACCGCAGCGACCCCCATCGTTGCCGCGCCGGCGCTTGCCGAGCCTGTCCTTGCTGCGGTTCCCGTCGAGGTTGAAGAGGCCGCTGTCGTGGCTTCCGCAGCGGCCCCCGAGCCGGCGGCATCGGCTGCCTCCGCAGCTGCACCCGCAGTCGTGGCGAGCGATGCCAGAACCGACGGGTCGCAAGCAGCCACCGCGCAGTCCGAAACGTCGGGCGGCACGAGCAGTGCTGCAACGCCAGCCCCGGCTCCAGCGCCTGCTCCGGTGGTGACCGTGGTCGCCACCAGCAGCGTCGAAGGTGCTCAGCTGACCTTCACACCCGCTGGCGCCGACCGTTACGACGTTTCCGGCACGCTGTCGATGACAGTGCAGACCACGACGACCACCACGACGGGTGACGAAGAGACCGTCGAGACCACCACCTCCACCGAGTCGGTTGCGGTGGTCTCGCCGAGCACGGCGTCGCTCGACGCCGCAGACCCGGCCGTCGACGAGCGCCGCTTCAGCGCCCTGCTGGTCTTCGCCCCCGGCGCCGACGGCACCTCCGCCGAGATGCGCCTCGCAGCCCGGGGCACCGAGAACGGCGACGGCTCGCTTTCAATGACCGGCGTCTTCAGCGCCACACCCACAGAGTCCCTGCCCGTCGCCGCCCGCGGCAACATGTCAGGCACGCTGACCCTCGACGCCGACGGGATGCCTGCGTCCCTCACCGTCACCCTCACGCCGTAGCAGCCGCCGCGAGTCTGAGTTCGGACGCGCCCAGCGCGTCGCGTTTCCCCGTCGGCACCTGCCGGGCGCGCGTTTGACGACAACGCTGGATGGCGTCTACGCGTTCTTGATGAGGAGGCCGCCGTCGACGGGGAGGATGGCGCCGGTCATGTACTGGCTGGCGGGCAGGCAGAAGTTGAGCGTGCCGTGGGCCACTTCCTCAGGTTCGGCGTAGCGGCCGAGCGCGGTGCGGCGCTTGGCGAAGATCGTCTTGTGCTCGTCGGGGATCTCGGCGGTCATCGCCGTGTTGATCGGCCCGGGGCAGATGCAGTTCACCGTGATGCCCTCACGGCCGAGCTCCACGGCCAGCGACTTCGTCAGCCCGATCACGCCGTGCTTGGCCGCCGTGTAGGGCGAGCCGAACTTCGTGGCGCCCCAGCCTTCTGTGGAGGCGATGTTCACGATGCGCGCCGCATCTGACTGTCGCAAATGCGGCAGCGCCGCCCGCACCGTGTAGGTGTGCGCCGTCAGCAGCACCTCGAGCGAGATCGCCCAATTGTCCTCGTACTCGGGCGCATCGATCGGCGAGAAGCGCGAGATGCCGGCGTTGTTGATGACGTGGTCGATGCCGCCGAAGCGCTCCGCCACCTCGTTCGTGACCTGGTTGACGCGGTCGCGGTTGGCCACGTCCATCGTCCAGCCCGCCGCCGAGCCGCCGGCGTCGTTGATCTCAGCTACCACAGCGTCCACCTCGGCCTGACCCAAGTCGGTCACCGCAACGTGCGCTCCCTCGTCGGCGAACAGGTGGGCCGTCGCCCGTCCCTGGCCCATGCCGGCGCCGGTGATCAGCGTCACCCGGCCCTCGATCGACCGGTTCAGCGTTGACAGTCGTCTCGTCGTCCCCACTTTGAAACTCCCTCTCGTTCGCGGTTCAGGCTTCGTCGCGGATGATCTGCAGGCCCGCAGGATCTACCAGGCTGCCGTCGTGGACCAGCCGGTTGTGGCTGTGGGCCACGTGGTGCAGTCCGAACGCCGACTGGATCGCCGTGTAGATGCCCATGGCGTCCTGGGCGTTGTTCACGGACTGCTTCGCCAGGCTCAGCCCGAACATCGGCCGCCGGGCAATGTGCTCAGCCAGCGCCAGCGTCTCGGATTCGAGGTCATCGCGCGGCACTACCCGGTTCACCATGCCGTGCTGCATCGCCTCAGCCGCAGTGATCGACCGCCCGGTGAACAGCATGTCCTTGGCCAGACGCGTCCCCGCCTCGAACGGATGCACGAAGTACTCGTGGCCGTTCACCCCGAACGCCACTACCGGATCGGAGAACGTCGCATCCTCAGAGCACACGATGAGATCCATCGGCCACACCAGCATCAACCCGCCGGCAATCACCTTGCCCTGCACCGACGCAATCGTCGGCTTGGACAGATTTCGCCAGCGCCAGCACAGCCCCACGTACATCTCGGCCTCGCGGGCCATGTAGCCCTCAGCACCGGGCGCTTCGAAGTGACACTGGGTGCCGATAGTGCGCAGTGCTGACATGTCGGGCCGGTCTCGCAAGTCGTGCCCAGAGGAAAAGTGCTTGCCGTCGGCCGCCAGCACGATCACCCGCACATCGGGATCGTTGACAGCCTCGTCGAACGCCTCATTCAACTCGGTGAGCAAGAGGTAGTCCTGTGCGTTGGCCGTCTCGGGCCGTGCCAGCGTGACTCGAGCCACCCGTTCGACTGGCATGTCGTAGCGCACTCGGGACCATTCCCGCACTGCGCCGCCGCTCGCTTGGCCCGTCGCCATGCCCTCCGCCACGTCCGCCATCATCAACTCCTCTCGTGCCTGCCTGGTCGATCTCCCGACCGATGCTGCCCTCAGCCGGTCGCCCAGGCGGTGCCGCCGTCGATCTTGAGCACCGAACCAGTCGTGTAGCTCGACGCCTCCGACGCGAAGTACAGCGCAGCGCCCACCACCTCGTCGGCTTCACCGCCGCGCCGCAGAGCAATGTCGGTTTGGGCCCGCTTGTTGAAGGCGTCCATGTCCCACGCCTTGGAGATGTCCGTCAGGAACGGCCCCGGCATGATGCAGTTCACCCGCACCCGGGGGCCGTACTCGCGGGCGAACGACGCCGTGATGGCGTGGACGCCGGCTTTCGCAGCGCCGTAGGCCGTCTCGTTGGGCGTCGGCATGACGGCCGACACCGAGCTCACGTTGATGATCGAGCCGCCGCCCGCTTCGTACATGCGCTTGCCGAACACCGCCGAGGCGCGGAACGGCCCCTTCAAGTTCACGTCGATCACCTTGTCGAACAGCGCCTCGCTGACATCGAACAGCGACGGGTACAGCGGCGACAGCCCGGCATTGTTCACCAGCACCTCGCAGTGCCCGAATTCGTCGTAGACGCGATCGCACAGCTCGTCGCACTGTTCCCAGTAGCCGACGTGGCATGCCACCGCCAACGCCCGCTGGCCGGTCGTGGAGCGCACCTCGTCGGCCACCTCTTCGCAGTTTTCGAGCTTGCGCGAAGCGACTACCACGTCGGCGCCGGCGCGGGCGTACGCCAGCACGATCTCGCGGCCCATGCCCCGCGATCCACCGGTGACAACCGCCACCCGCCCGGACAGGTCGAACAGTTCTGACGGCGTCTGCGCGGCCATCTCAGCGGCTCCAGGTGTTCCAGCTCATCACCGAATCGAGATCGGTCCGGGTGGCCAGCTTGAAGTCGGTGCCCTGGGTGTATGCGATGGGGCTGAGCGCGTACTGCCGCACCTTGTCGTAGGGGATGCCGAGGATCTCGGCGGCTTCGGCCTCATAGCCGAGGTGCAGCGTCGTCCAGCAGGTGCCGAGGCCTCGTTCACGCGCCGCCAGCATGAAGCTCCACGCTGCGGGGATGATCGAACCGGCCTGCCCGATCAGCATGCGCGCATCGTCGGTGCGGCCCGAGATGCACGGGATGAACAGCACCGGGCTGCGACCCATGTTCTCCGACAGATATTCCGCCGACGAGGTCACCCGAGCCTGCTGCGCATCACGCTCGGCTCCGAGGCCCGACGCCACCCGGCCCGCATACATGGGGCTGTTGCGGTAAGCGTCGAAGCCCTTCTTGTACAGCGCCGCGATGGCTTCGATCTTCTCTCGCTCTGTCACGAACACAAAGTGCCAGCCCTGCATGTTGGACCCCGTGGGCGCCTGCACGGCGATCTCGACGCATTCCCGCAGGACCGAGGCGGGCACCGGCCGGTCGAAGTCGAGCCGCTTGCGCACGGCCCGCGTCGTGCGCAGCACCTCGTCGGCTGACAGTCCAAGTCTCAATGTCTCTGTTTCGCTCATGGCGCAGGAGCGTAACCGGCGCCTGTGACATGGCGAGCTCGCCTGTGACAGCACCGGGGGCGCGGACAGGCCAAGCGGGAAGGTGGCGACCTGGGTGGTGAAGCCGTTCTTCTCCCGCTGCGGTTCGCTTCATTCACGGCCCGCTCGGGCCACGACCTCGCTCCGGGCATTCACTCAGACGCCACAGTTCGCCGCCTATCCGCTCGGCCTCCTAGCGCAGGAACTTGCTGGTGGTGTTGTCGGCCAGCACCCGCCCGCCGGTTTGACAGCCGGCGCAGTAGTTGACCGAGTAGTCGCGGTATTCGACTGCCCGGACGACGTCACCGCAAGCCGCACAGGGTTCCCCGGCACGGCCGTGCACCGCCGAGGGCCGCTCGCCCGAGCGGCTCATCTCCGAGCGCCCACGTTCGAAAGCCAACGATTCGTCGATAACCGCTGCGATGGCGGCTGTCACCCGCTCGACGGCGTCAGCGTCGAGCCGTCCCACCGAAGCGAACGGCGACAGCTTCGCCCGGTGGCAGATCTCGTTCGCGAGCCGCCGCCCGAGCCCCGAGATCACCCGCTGGTCCCGCAGGAAGTTGTGCAGTCGCCCCGACTGCGCCGCCATGAGCTCGGTCATGGCGGCAGCGTCGACCTCGGTGGCTTCGGGCCCCAGGCCGACCAGCGGTTCGGCGGTGGCCACGTCTGCGGCCAACACCCACACGCCGGCCCGTTTCTGCGTACCCGGCTCGGTGAGCATCAGTCCCAGGCCGCTTTCGAACTCGAGCCTGGCCAGCCCGTCGCGCGGCCTGCGGGGCCGCTTCGCTCCCGGATCGAGCACTCGCAGCCTGCCGCCCTGCATCAAGTGCACGACAAACGTCAGGCCGTCGTCACTGTCGCCCCCGTCGCCACCGCCGCTGCCCCCACCGGCCGAGTCCTGCGTCGGGGGAGCGAACCGCAGCAGCAGGAACTTGGCTCGTTGGCGCACGCTGCACAGCGGCCATCCGGTCGCCTCGCTCGGCGGCGGACTGGCGGTCTTGAACGCCGTAAACGACAGCGTCTCGACGCGCTTGAGCACCTCACCCGTTGCCAGGGTTTCCAATCGTTCGGCGTGCGCCCGGATCTCGGGGATCTCCGGCACGAGGTGTCAGTTCCCGTCGCCGCCGGTGCCACCGGCTGGGCCGTCCGCCGCTCCGCCAGTGCCGTCGTTCCCTGCATCAGTCCCGTCGCCGACGAGCGCCCGACCCAGTGCCGCGTCCACCACCGCCAACGCCTCGGCGGCGGTGATCAGCACCCGCACGTCGCCGCTCACCTTGATCAAACCCGCCTGCAGGGCAGCCAGCGCACCCAACTCGCCCCGCCGAACGGCCTCAGCGGTGCTCCGTGACTGGCTCATCACCACGACGGAGCTGTCATCATCACCACCGCTGAGGACATCTGCGGGCACTGGCTCGAGATGCGCCCGACCGCCGTCGATCACCAGTCGGTAGGCGACGACCGGTCCGCCATTGCCGTCGCCGATCCGCTGCTCCACCGTGGCCCGAACCTTCGGCAGCACCACCTCGGCGAGTACCTGGGACATCGCAGCACACCAGTTCTCGGACCCGATCTCCACGCCAGCGAACCTATGCCAAGCACGCGGCCCGTGTCACCGTCAACGCGGCCCAGGTGCCCCGCCGCACTGCACCGTTCCGGATGGAAGTCCCCGTAGGCGCAGCATGGATTCAGCGTCCTCGGCATCAGCAAGGCCACGCAAGCCGTTGCATCAGCCGAATAGCCGCCCCAATAGCATGACGGGGTGACCTTTCCGGCTCGCCGTCTGCGCCGTTTGCGCCGCACGCCCGCGCTGCGCAGGCTCGTCGCGGAGACCACCGTCACACCGAACGACCTCATCGCTCCGCTGTTCGTGCGCGAGGACGCCACCGAGCCGCAGCCCATCGTGTCGCTGCCGGGCGTCGTGCAGCACACCCAGGAATCGCTGCGCAAGGAAGTCAACGAGCTGGCCGGCCTCGGCATCAGCGGCGTGATCCTGTTCGGCCTGCCCGTCCGCAAGGACCCCGTCGGCTCCGAAGCCTGGAACCCCGACGGCGTGGTGCAGGTGGCGCTGTCCAACCTGCGAGACGATCACGGCTCGGAGCTAGCGATCATCGCCGACCTGTGCCTCGACGAGTACACCGACCACGGCCACTGCGGCGTACTGACCGACGACGGCGACGTCGACAACGACGCCACGCTCGAGCTGTACCAGCGGGTGGCGCTGGCCCAGGCTGAGGCCGGTGCCGACATGGTTGGCCCCTCGGGAATGATGGACGGGCAAGTCGGTGCGATCCGCCAGGCGCTTGACCGCAATGGCCACGAGATCCTGCCGATCATGGCCTACTCGGCCAAGTACGCCTCGGCTGAGTATGGACCGTTCCGTGAAGCGGTTGACGTGACGATCTCAGGCGGCGGCAACCGCAAGGGCTACCAGCAGGACCCGGCCAACGCCCGCGAGGCCATGACCGAAATCGAGCTGGACATCGCCGAGGGCGCCGACATCATCATGGTGAAGCCCGCGCTGGCATACCTCGACGTCATCGCCGCGGCCCGGGCCAGATTCGACCTGCCGCTGGCGGCGTATCACGTCTCGGGCGAGTACGCGATGCTCAAGGCCGCCGCGGCCAACGGCTGGATCGACGGCGACGCCACAGCCGTCGAGCACCTCACCGCCATCAAGCGAGCCGGTGCCGACCTGATCCTCACCTACCTCGCACGCGAGTTCGTCGAGACCCTGCAGTAGCGGCTGAGCCGAGCGCAACGTCGTGACGCAGCAGCCTGGCGCATCGGGGGCCCGAGAGTCCACAAGTGCACCGGGCGGTACTCTGGTTTCGTGCTGACGCGCGTCTACGTCCACAACTACAAGTGTCTAGTCAACTTTGAGTTGCGCCTTGGTGAAGTCAACTTGCTCCTTGGTCCCAATGGGTCCGGTAAGAGCGCCGCGCTCGACGTCGTTTATGCAGTGTGACAGCTGCTCCTGGGGGAAGCAAAGGTCACCGAGCCGTCTTGCTTCCCGTCTGCGACACTGACGATTTGGCAACATGATCGTGTCCAGGTAGTCGAAATTGACGTCACCGTCGATGGTGACAGCTTCCGCTATCGCCTCGAAGTTAAACACCATCGCTTTGACAAGCGAAGCGCGAGTATTGGCTTGGAGCGTCTCACTGCGGGTGACACAACGCTGTTCTCATTCAAGGATGGAAACGTCCAGCTGTATCGGGACGACGGCTCGGAGGGGCCTGCATATACCTCTGATTGGAACGAGTCCGCGCTCGCGAGAATTTTGCCGCACTCAAGCAACCTGCGGCTATCGAAGTTCGTATCGCACATGCGTTCGGTTATCGTCTCGTCGATTTGCCCACCTTTGATCGGTGCGGAATCTCATCAAGAAGATTCGGTATTGGATCGCCGTGCATCGAATTTTGTCAATTGGTACCGGCAAGCACTTCAATTCAACCCGAGCGCCGCGAACGCTCACCTGACGGCCCTGAAGCCGATACTTGACGGCTTTGCTGATCTTCGCTTGCAGCCATCAGGCATGGACGCACGGGCACTCATGTTCGAGGTCACCCATGGCCCGGAGGACGGATTCAAGTATTGGCTTCGATTCGACCAGTTGTCTGACGGTCAAATGGCAATTGTCGTCCTATATGCACTGCTGCACTTCCAATCGCCTGGTGCCTCTTTTGTTCTTCTTCTCGATGAGCCTGAGAATTTTGTAGCGCTTGCAGAAATCCAACCGTGGCTAGATGAACTCTCACTGCTTTGTGGAGATTCTCGGTCACAAGCCATTTTGTGCTCCCATCATCCCGAACTTATCGACTATCTCGGTGCCGCTGACGGCGTATTGCTGCGACGGGTGGCGGCATCGGCCACAATTCCCGTGCCGGTCTCCGAATGCAATGTTGGGGCGAGCCCGAAGTTGTCCGAACAGGTCGCGCGCGGTTGGCTCAATGAGTCGTAGTGTTCGCATGACGCTGCTGTGCGAAGACAAACAACGTCAGGTCTTTGCGCTTAGGTTTCTCAAGGCATTGGATTGGAACTTGCGCGACTGGAAACTAATACTGTCCCCGGCAGGCCGCGGATCCGGCGAACAGTTCGTCCGTGAAACGTTTCCGGATGAGTTAAGGGCGCTACGATCCAAGGGAAGAGATCAAGTGTATCTTGTCGTCTTGATTGACGGCGATTCCGCAGGAGTGAACAGGCGTCGAGAGCAGATTCGTGAAGCGTGCCGCAGCCAAGGGGTGCAACCCCCGACCGACAATGATCGGGTTCTTGTATGTGCGCCGACGTGGAATATCGAGACGTGGCTTGCATACCTAGCAGGCGTAACTATTGATGAAACAAGACGTGACTATTCAAAGTTCAAAGGCCGCGAGAGTCAGTGTCAACCGCTGATAGATGAACTCGCGCGATTGTGCCGAGAAGGTGCGTTGCGCGAACCAGCGCCGCCGTCTCTCGCTGTGGCGTGTCAAGAGTTCCGCCGCGTGCTCAACTAAAGCCGGTGCCGGTGCTGCTGCCCGCTTCCGGATTGGCGGGCGATCATCAGCGCGCTGGGTGTGTGATCCGCGCCACGCCGATGGCGCACAGTGCCCCGATGAACTGCGCCACGATGAACAGCGGGGCGCTCGCGGGGGCGATGCCGGCGAACGTGTCGGAGAACATGCGGGCCACGGTCACTGCAGGATTGGCGAAGCTGGTCGACGACGTGAAGAAGTAGGCGCCGCCGATGTAGGCAGCCACGGCGAAGGCCACGAATTGGGACTTGCCAGAGCGGACCACGCCGATGATGACGATGATCAGCCCGAACGTGGCAATGATCTCCGACAGGAATGCCGCGGCGCTGATCCGGTCCTTGGTCGACCAGAACACTGCGTCGAGCTCGAAGATCACGTTGGCCGCGATGACGCCCAAGATGCCGCCAGCGGTTTGCACCAGCACGTACAACCCGGCCATTCGATTGTCCAGGTCGCCCTCGACCCGCGCCCACAGCGTCACCGCCGGGTTGAAGTGCGCCCCTGATGTCGACCCGAACAGCAAGATCAGGCACGTCAGCGCGCCCGCTGTGGCAATTGAGTTCTCCAGCAGCTGCAGCCCGACGTCGTTCGGGCTCAACCGCTCGGCCATGATCCCCGAGCCGACCACACTCAGCAGCAGGAACCCGGTACCCACGAATTCGGACACCAGCCGGCTGGCCGTCGTCTGGGGCGCTTCCGTCACCGGGACAGCCTCGCAGCTACGAGCAAACGAGCGTCAACGACGCGGTGAACTCTTGAGACCGCGACGTCACGACGCCCCGCTGAATTGCGGCGCACCGGCCGGCCTGCCGACAATGACCGCCCGACGGTCGCCGACGCCGTGATCGCGGCCCCGGTGAATATTCAGGGCGACCAGATCGAAGGCGATGCCGTGTGGCTCGCGCTGGAGGAAGTTCCGGACCTCGTTGATGACCAACGAGTCAACTTCTTGGGCCTGTCGAGCAGCGAAGCCGCGCAGCACTCCGAGATGCCACGACCGTCGTAGAACGAAGGGCTGAAGGTCGTTGTGACGTCTTGGCCCTGCGGTTGGATGCGGGGCCGACCATCAGGTGGTGCGTGGAGGTGTCGGTCGTGCAGGTGCAGGTCGTACAAGAAAAACTCGCGTTGTGCGCAGCGTTACGACAACGGCACTCATGCTACCATGTAGCACATGGAACAGATCGGAGTGCGCGAGCTTCGTCAGAACGCCAGCGAATGGCTGCGAAAAGTCGCCGACGGTGGGTCCTACGAGATCACCGTGCGCGGCGAGCCCGTCGCACTGCTCGGCCCGCTGCCGCACCGCGATGACCCCATGGGCCGACTGGCGGCTCGCGGGCTCATCGGCCGCAACGCCAAAGGTCTGTCCACCGCGATCCAGGAGCTGCCACCGCTGCCAGCCGCGCCTCCAGGCGTGCCGACCCTGAGCGAGCGCCTCGCAGAGCTGCGTCGAGATGAACGGTGAGATCTGGATCCTCGATGCGTCGGCCTTTGTCAAGCTGAACAAGACCGAAGCAGAATCCGACGAGCTGCGACGGTGGGCATCCCAGCGCAACCTGGTGTCCAGCGCCTTGCTGCGCACCGAGGCGCGGCGGGCGATCGCAGACGAAGGCCCCGACGTGCGTCACCGGTGCGAGCGTTTGCTCGCCGACACTGACCTGGTGCAGCTGACCTCGGCGATGCTCGATGCGGCCGGCAGAATCCCGGGCCGCGACTTGCGCACCCTGGACGCGATCTACCTCGCCTGTGCCCTGCAGATCGGCGACGACCTTGGCGGCCTCGTCAGCTACGACGTCCGCCAACTCGCTGCGGCCGATACTGCCAGCATCGCCACCGTGTCACCCGGCGCATCCTCATCAGACTGAAATTCCCGCAGAACCTGCCAAATGCTCAGACAGGGCAGAGATCTGGTCGTCGATATCGCTAGGGCTGCCAGACAAGTCGATGGCAACGGCGTGGACTCTCTTGTCCATGTTTCGAACAGCGATTGTTGAGTTCAGCAAGTTGGCGCCGTCCTGCGATTTCACAGCTATGTCGTTGGCTTGGGCGGAATAGATGAGTGTGCCTTCGTCCATATCGAGAGCGGTCATGTATGCAAGTAGCTGGTAATAGTCCGCTGCTCGGCCGTACGCGCCATCCGGGTCGGATTCCTTCCGACTTGCGAGCTTGTACTTGATGTCCGCCACGCCGACCGTGTCACCTGCGCGACGAAACGTGAGATCCGGTTTCATCTGCACCTGACGTTCGACATCGAAATGCAAGCGGCGCTGTGATGCAACCTCGAACTGCCCCCGCAGCTCACGCTGCAGCCGGACGGTGACGAAGTCCTCAAAAAGCTGCATGTCGAGCATGAATCGGACGCGGCGATGTCTCCGTGACGATCCTGCAGGAAGTTCCGGGCCTTATATCGGGTGATGACCAGCGGTCAACGGTTTGGGCCTGTGGCTACACAGCGAGCAGTGTCGACAGCCGCGCAGCCCTGCCTGGGCCATGTACCGTCGTTTGCGGTTCGAAGGGCTGACGCCGTGTGTAGACCCTGGAGGGCCGACGCATGGCGTGAGTGCGTGTTATGTCGGTGCGTGCTGTGGCTGCCGCGCATCAAAGTGCGAGCGTTACGACAACGGTCGTCTGTAGCACATGGAACGTCGCCGCGAGCGAGTCTGGTGGTGCGGGTGTCTCGCCGACGGTGCGCCGCCCCAGATGCCCCGTTGCGGGGTCCCGAGCGGTCAATGAAGGTTCATGACCGGTTAAGACCGCAATGACAACAAGATCCGCGACTTGGAGGTGTCGGGGCGGCCGGTGACGTCTGATCTGGGAGCGGCGGCGGCACATGGTGTGCGAGCCGCTTCGCCGCAGCCGTTTCAGTGAGGTGTCTGCCAATCAGCGGTTCGAGGGCCGCGTCACGGCGCGTCTGGCCCGCCGGCTGCATTTCTCAAAGACGCCCGTGCGATGACCACTCAACGCGAGCAGCCACGACGCCACCAGCGTCGAGCTGGAAGCTGGTGAACTCGCTGGAACTGGTCGCATGGGTGTGGCGGGGCTTTGTCGGCGAGCACCGCCGCCGGCAGGTTGTCGTGAGATGCCGGGTGCTGCTGGTGGACGAGTCCTCGATCCGCAACGTTGTCGGCACCGCTACGCGACGGTGCTGCGTGCCGGACGGCGACACGCGGCGGGTGCTCGCCATGGTGCCCCACGGGGGAGCCTGCGACACCGGTGCTCAGCGGCAGTTTGCTGGCCGCCCAAGGGAGCCCCGATGGTGCAAAGCCGTGAAGGTCGTCGTGCTCCGACGGCTCCAAGGCGTACCCGGCCGCGATCGATAAGCGGCTCGGCCACGCCCGCCATGTGCTGGACCGGTGCCCGTCCACGTCCCCCTCAGATGGTTCGGCGGCGGGGCTCACCGCGGTCACGCCGCGACCCGTGCAGCTGCCGCCCCGAGGGCTGCAGTGCCACGCGTGTCGACCGCGGCGCAGGTTCAAGTCCAGGTTCTTGCTGATGCGCGACAGACCCGCCAAGCTCAGCAGCTGGCCGAGACAGGCACGCCTCGACGCGTTGGTGCGCCGAGAAGTCCGCGGCAACGGCAGCCTGGGACTCTCGGCCATGTTGCACAACAGCTATCTCGCCGACGACCGCAAGTTCGGCGCCGCTCCGCTGCGGTTCGTCGACCGGTCGATGTCGCTGACATCTACGGCACCGGCGACATCCCCGAGTGTGACAGCAGCATCGTCGACACGCGTCTTGGCAGGAGTGGCACAACCAGATGCTCGACTGGCACCACGCCGGGATTTCCGGCACAGGCGGCGGCCGCCGCGGCTGTTCCTCATCAGCCAGAACGAGAAGCTCCGCTGACATCGGTGTTCGCCCACGCGCCCTCGATGGCCACGAAAGACCGACAACCGTGCGACCAGCCAGTCCTGCGCCTTCGACCACGAGCACAGTCGGCCACGTGCCATGTCCGCTGTAAGCAAGTGACGGCCACCCGAGCGTCATCGCGATCCCGACAACTGACGCCACCGCGGACCGAATGGTCGAAAGCAGTGCCCCTCGGTGCGGCGACTCGAACGTTTCGATGCCGTTCTGATGCAACCGTCGAACTGCCCGATCGCAGCTCACGCTGCATCCGGACGGTGACGAAGGCCCAAAAAGCTGATTCATGTCGAGCATGAATGCGGACGCGGCGATGTCTCCGTGACGATCCTGCAGCGTGAAGTTGGCGAGTATCAGCCGTGCCAGCTTCAGTGCCGGCCGATAGTGCTCGTTCAATCGGGTGAACTGGACACGGTCGAGACGGTCGAGGGCTGCCGGGACCGCCGGTTCGGCCACGCCGTCCAGCGCAGCCAACAGTCGTCGAAGCCGTTGTCGGTCGTCATTGGGAACGCCAGGCACACGTAGCGCTTGCCGTGCTGCAGTCCGTAAGCAGCGGTTCTCATCCACGTCGGCCGTGAAGTCGTCCCACGCGCACGCCATAGGAACGAGGACACCGCCCCGCCGAAACTGTCGCACGAAGTCGATTCGGCCACGCAACGCGAGCAAATCGTCTTCTTCGTGCCGGTAGTGGTGGAAGAGTCCACGGGCCAGCGTCGTTTCTGCTGTCCGCGCAAAGAAGGAGACCAACGCTGGCAGGAGTTCATCGGTACTCGCGTAGTGGAACGCCTCCTGGCGCCACGCCTCGTGGGGCAGACCGACCTCGAGCAGCACGAACAAGTTCTCGGGCTTGATCTTCGGCCGCACGATGACTCGCAGGTCGCCGACAGTGAACGCGCCCACCCATTGCTGAGCAGACACTCTCCACCAACCGGGCTCGACGTCCGGCTGGACCGACACCCACTTGGTCTGCCCGAGACGCCGAGCGAGAGCATCGCTGAGCGGAAGGTGCTTGGTCTCCCATTCGAAGAGGGTGAGTGGCTGAAGTTCGCCGCCGAGGGTTGCCATGTCGATGTCCGTCGAACTCGCTGCAGAGTCGACGAGAACCACTTACGCGTCGCCCTCGTCGGCAGCGCCCTCGCTCTCACCTGCGAGGTTCCCCGCTTCATCGGCTGGGTCAGCCGGTTGGTCGCCAGGCTCACCCGGCTGTGCACCAGGCGAAGTCGCATCGGGTCCGTAGCGCCGCCAGACGCTGCCGAACCGGAAGCTGTCGATCACGTCCTGACGACCGAAGAGCTGATCCTCGATGAGCGGTTCGATGTTGAACTCCCAGATGCGCCGTAAGCCGTCCTTGTCGAGGTCGCTCTTCATGAAGTGGCTCGGCCCGATCAGCGAGTGATCACCGCCCATCTGCTCGGCCAGGTCTGCATTCACCTTGTCAACCAGGCCGGCGACCCATTCCTGCTCCGGTGAATTGCGCTGCATCCACCGGTGCAAGAGTCCCGCCGTCGGCCCATGGTTGGGGAAGAACGGCACAAAGTGGAACCGCCGCCGCATCGCCGCGTCGATGAGCGCAATGGACCGGTCGGCCGTATTCATCGTGCCGATGAACCAAAGGTTTGATGGCAGAGAGAAAGTGTCGTCGGGCCGGTATTGCGTCTGGATCTCCTCGTCGCGGTACTCCAGGAGGTAGAGCAGTTCCCCCAACACCCTCGGCAGGTTCGCCCGGTTGATCTCGTCGATGACCATGACGTGCTTTTCGCCGCGCCATTCCTCAGCGCGCTCGGCAAGTCGAACCAAGGGGCCTGGCGTCAGCTTGTAGGTCATGTGGCCGTCGCCGCCCACATGCGGTCGGAATCCCTCAAAGAAGTCCTCGTAGGAGTACGCCGGATGGAACTGCACCAACGTCCGCGCGTCCGCGCTGCTTGTGAGCGCCTTTGCGAGCCGCTGTGCAAAGAACGTCTTGCCCGTCCCCGGCGGGCCGTACAGGACCACCTGGCGCTTGTCCTCGAGCAACGCGACAACATCGTTGAGGAAACCGACATCGCACAGCAGCTCGCGCGCTGCGGTTCCCAAGGGGCCGTCGGTTTCCCCGTTCCCCGCGTGTCGTGTGCCGACACCACCTCGGGTCTTGGAGTACCGCTCCATCAGCCAGTAGAGGAATCTCGACATGCCCCATGTGTCTGCAACGCCGTCCTCCACGAAGTACGGCCTCAGGGCTTCGACAATCAGGTTGTGGGTGCGTACTACTGCAGCGCCTGCCACAGGAGTTTTGCTGTGGATCGCAAGGATCTCGTCTACTTCGCGTTGACCCGCGTCGTTGAGCAGGCCGCGCAGCGCCAGCTCCTGAGCAATTTGGAGAGTGCCCGGCCAATCACGGAGTCCAGTCCGCAGCCGATAGTTCGCGATGAACTTCTCGGGATGACAGATTGCTAGAAGCCGCGTTGAAACGACTTCGGCCAGACCATCGACTGGGGCCGACGTCGCTCTGTCGAAGCGGTCGGCGTCATCGCCGGTCCCACGGCACAGTTCGGCCAAGATTTCACGTATCTCAATCCACTTCCTAGGAGTCTGCTGAACATTGGGCACCACAGGATTGGCGCCTTCCGACGAATACCGCAAGGTGTTCTCTGACCAGCGGCTTTGTGGCAACGACCCACCCCGGGCCCCACTGGCCGACCGACGAGCAGCCAACGCGCCCAACCCAGCGGGCATTGTTCAGCAGACTCCTAGGCGAGGCCTGATTGATCGTGCCGTTCAGGGTTGAGGCACCTAGCCCGGCTCCCCCAAAGTCCGCCTGATCCTTCTTCGTCGTCCAGACGTCCTTGACCTGATCACGTTCCTCGAAGCTGATTTGTGGCAGCGACCTCAAGATTTGCTCAAGCTGCATACGAACACGTTTGTGTTCGTTGTCCTTGACCGTCGGATACCCGGTCTCTCGGAACTCCGCGACGAGTTTCGCCATTCGCTGGGGCCGGGTGTTCTCGAATTCGGGCAACCGTTCGCACCATCTCCGGATGTGCCGTCTGTAATCGGCCCGGGTTGTGTCCTTGATGTCGTCTTGTGCATCGCAGAATTGCCCGATTGCCAGTTCGTTGTAGGTGGTCGGATCGATCTCGTTGTTGCATGTGTAACGAACCCAACGACCCAGGATCGAACGCAGATTCTCCTGCGTTGCTCTCATCGCGCCCTCTCCGCGCTGGCCACCCACTTCACTCCGCCATTGCACATAGGCCTCGAGTCGGTGTTCCCACCACTGCTCGTCGTTCATGGCGGCGAACCTACAGCGGGGGTGCAACACGCCGATCGGGTGCTGGCTACGTCATGGGCACCGGCGGCTAAGCGAGGTCCGGACCGATGTAGTGCAAGAGCGGCCCGTGGTCTTGCTCGCTCCACAGGACGAGCCAATCCTCACCGGATCCGTGCACGGGCACGCCCCACACCCGTGTCCGCTGGTAGCGGCGACGTCGCACACTGCCGCCACCGGGGTCGTCCTCGATGTCGTCCAGTACGTCGTTCACTCGTTCGACCAGTTCGCTCAGTCGCGCGTCCGCACGAAGCGCGACGAGCTGCTGATCTGCCTCAGGGCTGAACAGGAGTGTGCCCATCAGCCTAAATGTACCGATTGGGGTATTGGTACAATGGGGCTCTGGGTCACCGCGTACAATCGGTTTCTGCTTTCGAATCCATGACTCGGCCCACCACAACCCACGCAACGCCATGACCGGAGGTCACTCACATGTCTCAGCTCGTTGAGCTTGATGCGCGTCGCCGAGCAGCGCTCGGCCGGCTCGGGAAAGCGGAACACAACCTCTACCTAGTAGACGAAGAACCCGACGGCACCTTGATTTTCACGCCTGCCGTTGTGATGTCGGCGCATGAGGCCGCGTTGCTGCGGCACCCCGAACTTGTGGCACAGATCGAGGCTGACCAGGCAGACCCGTCACGGGCTGTCCGTTCCGAAGCGAGGCGCTCTCGAGTCGCCTGACGACCTCAGAGTTGGTCTCGCCGCGCCCATTCGAGGCCGTCGCGTTCGATAATCCTGACTGCTTCATCGACGTCAGCGTCGAGGGCGTCTTCGAATTGGCCGCGCAGGACGTCCTCGGCATTGTGGGGACCGCTGTCGAGCCAGAGATAGCCCCCGACATCGCTGACGTGGGGCACACCAGCCTCGTCGGGTGAGGCGTAGTGGGCTTCGAACCACACCACCATGTCGTGCAGGTCGGCGTGGTGACCAGCGGCAGCGGAGAGAGCGAAGCGACTGAGCCAGTCGAATTGTTCCGGACTTGGCGGGACGGCGCACAACCCATGCGCAATCGCGTTGCGACGATCGGCGAAGTCCTTGAGCTCCCTCGATTGGTTGTCGCTGAGGACACCGTCGATGGTGAGTTGCTGGATGAGGCTGCGGGTTGGCAAGGGTCGTGCCGGTGCCACGCCTCGTTCGTGCGCGGCCCGAAGCAGGGCACCTTCGATTGCTGACCACAACAACAAGCTCGCCCCATCCGGTGACGTCTCGGCGATGTGCTGTGCCTCTTGCACTCGACGGTTGATGTGATCAAGGTCAGGTAAGGGCGGTGCAACGTCCGGTTCGTAGGTGATGATGTCGAGCCGCCACCCACAGTCGGCTCTCAGTATCTCTGTGAGTTCTTCGAGCCTCTTGCGTGACCAGTCGCTCATGTTGGCCGATTTGACTTCGACGACCACGAACTCGTCGTCTCGGCGAGCGACTGCATCCGTTGTGAATGCATCGGATGGCTTCGACAGCCGCTCCTTGACGCTGACCGCGTAGCCGTCGGCCTCGTACTTTGCCTTCGCGTTCAACAGCGCCTCATAAGCGGGGCCATTCATGGTCATGGGAATGTCACCTCCCGGTGGGAAGTGGCAACGCGGATGAACACGAAGTCGCCTTCGGTCGATACGAGTGCGTCGCTGAGCGTTATCGAGCTACTGCTCGCGCAGGTCGAAGGCGATCTTCGTCGAACCTCGTGCGCCGGCGCTGGCCGCGTGCTCGATAGCGGCTCGGTAGTCCTCCAGCGGGTACAGCTCAGAGACCAGCCGCTCCAGACCGCAGTCGCGGACCAGCTCGATGGCCGGCTCGAAAGTATGGCGACCGTCCAGCGACGGCTCAGTGCCGTAGCAGTAGGCGCCGACCAGCTCCGTTTCGCGGTGCCACAGCGCGGAGAGGTTCAGCTTGACCGATGCAGGCATGCCCAGCACCATCACCCGTCCCCTTGGGCGGGTAATCGCGATGGCATCGGTCAGCGAGGACGACGACGCCACGGCGTCAATCGTCACGTGCGTGCCCGAGCCCAGCGTCTGTCCGATCACCCTCGTTCCGGCTGCCCGCCGTACGGCACGCCCTAGCTCGTCGGGCGCCACCGCCAGATCGGCACCCAGCTCCATCGCCATCCGACGCTGGTGCGAGTAGCGAGCTCCCACGACGATGGCCGCGACGCCCGTCAACCGTCGCAGCGCAGCAATCGCGACAAGGCCCATCGTGCCGGCGCCGATCACCGCCGCGGTACCGCCCTCGGGCACACCCGACCGCAATGCCGCATGTACTCCCGCCGCGGTCGGCTCGATCATCACCGCCGCCTCATCCGACAGTTCCGCAGGGCTCAGCGCCCCCAGCGAATGCAGTTGCGACTCGTGCGCAGCGAACATCTCCGACCAGCCGCCGCCGGTGGATTCGCAGGAACCGGTTTGCAGGCCGGCTTCGATATTGCCGCCGATCAGGTGGCCGTAGTCGTCGCCGTCGGCGGGCGCGGCGTCCGGCCACGGTGGGGCGAAGCCGTGCGCTTCGTGGCCCAGCACCGGCTCGAGCACGACACGGGTGCCGTCCTCGAGATGGCCGACCACCTCGTGACCCGGCACGAACGGGAACGACACGAGCTGCTCGAAATACCGGGACACCTTGCCGTCGACCGTGGCAAGGTCCGATCCGCAAATGCCCGCCAGCGCGGTATGGACGTACTGCCACCGGGGTCCGGGCAGCTTCGGCGGGTCAAGGTCGGTCAAGCGCAGCGGTCCCACGCTCGCACCGGCACCGGGCCGCAGCTTCGACGCCGCAATCGCTGCGGCGAACTTCAGTTCCTTGCGCTCGAAGATCAGCGCCTGCACGTCGGGGACCCAGCCTCAGCCTGCGGCTGCGGCGCCCGAGCCGCCGACGTCGACGGACTTGCTGCCCACCTCGCCAGCCAGCTGCGCGATGAACTCATCAACCGGCACGTCGCGCCGCACCTTGTGCCCACGTGGGTTCACACCCACCGTGCTGGCTGCCACGTCGTCGTCGCCCACCACCAGCACGTAAGGCACCTTCTCAAGCTTGGCTCGGCGGATGCGCGTCCCCAGCGGGTCGTCCGCAGGCACGGTCTCGACTCGGAATCCGGCATCAGCCAGCTGCGCCGCCACCTCGTCGGCGAAGGCGTCGTGGTCGGCTCGCACGCCCAGCACCACCGCCTGCACCGGGGCCAGCCACGGCGGGAACGCGCCCCCGTAGTGCTCCACCAGCACCCCGAAGAATCGCTCGATGGACCCGAACAGCGCCCGATGCAGCATGATCGGCCGGTGCATCTCGCCGTCGGCGCCGGTGTAGCGCAGATTGAATCGCTCGGGCAGGTTGAAGTCGACCTGAATGGTGGACAGCTGCCAAGAGCGCCCGATGGCGTCGTTGACGTCGATGTCGATTTTCGGCCCGTAGAACGCCGCCTCGCCTTCGGCCGTGACGTACTCGTGGCCGCGACGATCCAAGGCCTCCCGCAATGCCGAGGTCGCCCGGTCCCACCCCTCGTCGGTGCCCACGAACTTGTCGGGATCTTTCGTCGACAGCTTGAACGTGAACTCCTCGAAGCCGAACGCGCCCAGCACCGACAGCACGAAGTCCAGCAGCCATTCGATCTCGTCGGCCAAGTGCTCGGGTGCGACGTATAGGTGGCTGTCGTCCTGGGTGAAGCCCCGGATGCGCATCAGCCCGTGCAAGGTTCCCGAGCGCTCGTAGCGGTACACGGTGCCCAGCTCGAACAGCCGCATCGGCAGCTCGCGATAGCTGCGCTGGCGCTGGCCGAAGATCAGGCAGTGCATCGGGCAGTTCATCGGCTTGAGGTAGTAGACGCCGTTGTCCATCTCGATCGGCGGGTACATGCCGTCGGCGTAGAAGTCCAGGTGGCCTGACGTCTCGAACAGCCGGGCGTTGGCGAGGTGCGGCGTGTAGACGAACTGGTAGCCGCCGGATTCGTGCCGGTCGCGGCTGTAGTCCTCCATCAGCTTGCGGACCACTGAGCCCTTCGGGTGCCAAACCGCCAGTCCGCCGCCGAGCTCGGAGGGAAAGCTGAGCAGGTCCAACTCGGACACGAGGCGTCGGTGGTCGCGCTTCGCCGCCTCTTCGAGCCGCTCGAGGTGCGCACCGAGATCGGCGGCGCTGGCCCACGAAGTGCCGTAGATGCGCTGCAGCATTTGGCGGTGCTCGTCGCCGCGCCAGTACGCGCCGGCCACCCGCATCAGCTTGAAGTGGCCCAGCCGCCCTGTGTCGGGCACATGCGGGCCACGGCACAGGTCCACGAACTCGTCGGTGTTGCGATAGGTCGTGATCACCCCGCCTTGTGGACCCGACGTGGGGTCGTTGGCCTCGCCGTCGAGGATCTCGAGCTTGTACGGATGCTGCGCGAACAGCTCATCGGCGGCCGCCCGGTCCACCTCGGAGCGGATGAACGGCTGGCGGGCGGCCACGATGGCACGCATCTCGGCTTCGATGGCCTCGAGGTCGTCGTCGGAAAATGTCCGTGCCGCGCCCGAATCGTCGGTGCCGAGATCGAAGTCGTAATAGAAGCCGTCGGTGATCGGGGGCCCGATCGAGAACGTGGCCCCGGGATACAGCCGCAGCACCGCTTGAGCCAGCACGTGCGCGGTGGAGTGACGCAGCACTTCGAGGCCATCGTCGGAGTCCGGAAACACCAGCGACACCGCCGCGCCGTCCGGCAGCGGCCGATTCAGATCGAGTTGCTCGTCGTCGGCGACCGCGATCAGCGCGTCCCTCGCGGCACGGCGCCCCAGCGACGCGGCAAGGTCGACACCCGTCGCACCAGCGGGAAGCTCGCGGGACTGCCCGTCGGGCAGCACCACCGTGGTTGACGCACCGCCGGAGGCGCTGGTGGCTGCGGCCTCGCCGGCGGGACTCATCGGCCCAAACTCACGGGCGTCTGCTCATGGCGCTGGGGTTACAGGGCCGGTCCCGCTATAGAAGACGACGTTCATCAGGATGATCAGGAACAGGATGCCGCCTATCACCCAGATCTGATCGGACCGCTGGAAGCTCTTGAATTTCGCGAACGGCACCATCATCTTGGCCGGGTCCTTGAGCGACTTCTCGTCGACCTTCCGGGTATCGCCGTCGCTCATGAGCACTCCAGGTGAACTGCGCTTCGGCGGATGGTGCCACCGATGAAGCGGCCGCTGTTACGACCATCGGGCAAGGCTAGGGGCTTTGCTTCGTTGTTCGATGCTGCAATTCACGTGCGCACGGCATCGGCGCCGAGAATCTCGCGCAGCGGTCCGGCGAGTGCGCCAGCGTCCACCCATCGCGACTCCGGCAGCTGCACCAACCGGTCGCCGACGCGCAAGTGCACGGGTGCATCGCCGGGGTTCTCGGCCAGCATCTTCTCGAACGAGACCAGCCAGTCCTCGTCCATGTCGACGCGCTCCACGTTGAGCCACAGCGGTGCGGGCCCTCTGCGGAGGTCGAGGGGGACGAGCTCGCTTGCGAGGAACGCTGTCTCGCCCTCGCCACGGCGATCGGGTCGGCCGCGCACCAGCACCACGGCGTCTTCGGCGAGGGCGTCGCCGGCTTCGACCATGGCTTTGGGGAACAACGTCACCTCGACGGACCCTTCCAAATCCTCGAGCATGAAGCGGGCCATGGGCTCGCCGCTGCGGGTGAAGCGCCGTTGGATGTTGTGCACGACGCCGCCGATGGTCACCCACGTCTGGCCGCCTTCAGGGTTCGGCGGCAGATCGCCGACCCCGCTGACCGTGCAGTCGGTGGCACGCCGCAGCTGGGACTCGCCCCCGCGCAGCGGGTGATCCGACACGTAGAGCCCCAGCAGCTCTTTCTCCCACACCAGCGTGGTGCGATCGTCGACGGTGATGTCGGGCACGTCGATCCGTTCTTCGAATTCGACGCCGCCGGCGTCGGCTCCGCCGAACATCGACTGCAGGCCCGCCTCGGCTTCGGAGCGCCGCCGCAAGGCCGCTTCGATGATGCGCTCGAACACATCGAGCAGCCCGGACCTGGTGTGGCCGCACGACTCGAACGCCCCGGCCTTGATGAGCGACTCGACGAACCTGCGATTCAGCACCTCGCGCGGCATTCGCTCGCAGAAGTCGTTGAAGTCGGTGAAGGGCCCGTTGGCGCTGCGCTCGGCGATGATCGGCTCGGCCACCTTCTCGCCCACGTTGCGCACCGCCGACAAGCCAAACGGGATCGCATTCCCGTCGGTCGCGAAGTCCATCTCGGAGCGGTTGATGTCGGGCACGCGCACCTCGATGCCGTGCTGGCGGCAGTCGGTGAGGTACACGCCCGCCTTTTCGATGTTGCGCTTGGAGCCCGTCAGCACAGCGGCCAGGAACTCGGTGGGGTGATTGGCCTTCAAGTACGCCGTCTGGTACGCGATCAGCCCGTAGGCAAATGCGTGGCTCTTGTTGAATGCGTAGTCCGCGAACGGCTCGATGATCGCGAACAGCTGCTCTCCCAGCGCCTCGCCGTAGCCGTTCGCTTCGGTGCCGGCAATGAACTTGGTGCGGTGCTCGGCGATCTGGGCGCGATTCTTCTTGCCGCACGCCTTGCGCAGGTCGTCGGCTTCGGCCATGGAGTAGCCGGCGATCTCCTGGGCCACCCGCATCATTGACTCTTGGTAGATCATCAGCCCGTAGGTTTCGTCGAGCAGTTCGGCCAGATCCGGATGCGGCGGATCGGCGGGCTGGCGGCCGTTCTTGCGGTGGGCGTAGCTGTTGTGCATGTCCGCGGCCATGGGGCCCGGCCGGTACAGCGCCACCAGAGCGCAGATGTCCTCGAACTGGTTGGGCTGCATCGAGCGCAGCAGCGCACGCACCGGGGGGGATTCCAGCTGGAACACGCCCATGGTGTCCCCGGTGCACAGCAGCTTGAACGTTGCCGGATCGTCGAGCGGCACAGTGTCGATGTCGAGCGTCTCGCCAGTGCTGCGCTTTACCAGTCGCACACACTCGTCGATGATCGACAGCGTCCGCAGGCCCAGAAAGTCCATCTTCAGCAGGCCGAGGTCTTCCACCCCGCCCATGTCGAACTGGGTGACGATGGGTGCCGCGTTGGGATCGGTGCCCGCTTCGGGCTTGCGCTGGATGGGCAGGTACTCGGTGAGCGGCTCGGGGCTGATCACCACGGCCGCTGCGTGCACCGAGTCCTGACGGATGAGCCCCTCAAGCCCGCGGGCCACGTCGACGACCTCGCGCACCTCGTCGTCGAGTGCGTACATGTCGCGCAGTTCGGCCGCTGCGGCGTAACCGTCGCCGTGCTGCTCGTCGCGTTCGAAGCAGGCACCCAGCGGGGTGTCGCGGCCCATGATGAGCGGCGGCATGGCCTTGGAGATGCGGTCGCCCAGCGAGTACGGCTTGCCCAGCACACGGGCGGCATCTCGCACGGCGGCCCGGGCTTTGATCGTGGAGAACGTGATGATCTGCGCCACGTGGTCGGTGCCGTACTTCTGGGCCGTGTAGCGGATCATCTCGTCGCGGTAGCGGTCGTCGAAGTCGATGTCGATGTCGGGCATCGAGATGCGAGCCGGGTTCAGGAACCGCTCGAACACCAGCCCGTAGTGGATGGGGTCGAGGTCGGTGATGCGTAGGCAGTACGCCACCGCGCAGCCTGCGGCCGACCCTCGTCCGGGCCCGACGCGGATGCCGCTCTCGCGGGCATAACGAATGAGATCCCAGGTGATGAGGAAGTACGAGCTGAAGCCCATGTCGGAGATGACGCGCAGCTCGTAGGCGATCCGCTCGGCGGTGTTCGGCGGCAGGTTGTGGCCCCAGCGCATCGTTGCCCCTTCGAACGCCAGGTGCCGCAGGTATGCGTCGGCGTCGGCGTGCGGGGCGGGAACTTCGAAGTGCGGCAGCAGCATGCGCCCGAACTCGATGTTCACGTCGGCGCGCTCGGCAATGGCCAGCGTGTTGTCGCAGCTTTCGGGATGGGCGGCGAACAGCGACCGCATCTCTGCGGCGGTCTTTAGATAGTGCTGGTCGCCGTGGAACTTGAAGCGGTCGGGGTCGCTGCGCAGCGCCCCGGTTTGCACGCACAGCAGCGCGTCGTGGGCGAGCGCATCGCCCTGGTGCGTGTAGTGCAGGTCGTTGGTGGCAAGCAGCGGCGCACCCAGTTCCTGCGCAATCCGCAGCAGGTGTGGATTGCAGTCGTGCTGCGCGCCGATGCCGTGGTCCTGGAGTTCCACGTACAGCGAGTCGCGTCCGAAGATGTCCTGCAGCCGACCCGCCCGGCGCCGGGCTTCGTCGTAGTCGCCGGCAAGCAGCGCCTGCTGCACGACACTTCCCAAGCACCCCGTGGTGGCGATCAGGCCGTCGGCGTGCTGGGCGAACATTTCCCAGTCCATGCGCGGCTTGTAGTAGTAGCCCTCCAAGAAAGCGGTGCTGGCCAGCTTGAGCAGATTCCGGTAGCCGGTGTCGTTTCTGGCCAGCAGGGTCAGGTGGTAGTAGAGCTTTTCGCCCTCGCCGTCGTCGCCCGAGTCGTCGACTTTGCTGTTCTTGGCGCGATTGCGGACGGGGCGCTCGTGGCGGCTCTCGAGTGCCATGTAGGCCTCGGTGCCGATGATCGGGGTGATGTCGTGCGCCTTGCAGGCCCGGTAGAAGTCCAGGACGCCGTACATGTTGCCGTGGTCGGTGATGCCCAATGCGGGCTGGCCGTCGGCGGCTGCGGCACCGACCACCTCGTTGACTCGCGCTGCGCCGTCGAGCAGCGAATACTCCGTGTGGGTGTGCAGGTGCACGAACGACGCTGCCACGCTGCTCCTTTGGGCTGCTGGTGTGGACGGGATCTGCTGGTGGCGTCAGGCCGTCGCCCTTGAGTGTCAGGCCTGCACCGTCGCCGGCGGTGACACGCGGCCTGCGCCGCGTCTGTGGTGCCGTGCGCCGACCATAGACCGGAAGATTCGACGCGTCGGGAATCTGCGTCAGCCTTGCGCAGGCAACCGAGTGCAACGCTCGCAAAGCCCGATGTCATGGGGTTGGAGGGCGGTGCCGGGACCAGCATGATGGGGGGATGAGCACGACGCGCGCACACGATTCGCGCGACGAACCCACCGGAGGCGACGCGGTTGACGAACTGGACCTCGACGGCGGCCTCGTCCTGCCGTGCGACGAACTCTCCAGCGTGCTCGTTGTCGACGACCCTCGAGAGGGCCTGTGGGAACTGGTGGAGTCGGGCTGGGCCGACGAGCACCTGCCAGAGCTGACCGCCCTCGCGCTGGAGCAGGATCCGATCCACCGCCACAAAGACGTGCTGGCGCACACCATTGCAGTGGTGGCCCAGAGCCCGCCGCGGCTGCGCGTTCGCCTGGCAGCGCTGTTCCATGACATCGGCAAGCCGCTGACGCGCTCGTTCGCGCACGGCGGGGTGACGTTCCGCAATCACGAGGCAGTGGGCGCCAAGATGACCCGCCGCCGGATGCCCGAGTTGGGTTACAGCGACGAGATGACTGCGCAGGTGGCGCGGCTGGTTTTCCTGTCGGGACGCTTCAAGGGCTACGACACCGGCTGGACCGACGCGGCAGTGCGCCGGTACGCACGCGACGCAGGGCCGCTGCTCGGCGACCTGAACGACATGGTCCGCAGCGACTGCACGTCCCGCAATGTGAAACGGGTGGAGGCCCTGCACGACGCGCTGGACCGCTTCGAGGTGCGTATCGGCCGGCTGGCCCGCGAGCAGGCAGTCGCCGCACAACGCCCCGAGCTTGACGGCGACGAGGTGATGACCCACCTGGGCCTCAACCCTGGTCCCGACGTAGGCCACGCCATGAAATTCCTGCTGGAGCTGCGCCGAACCGAAGGCGAGCTCGGCGACACCGAGGTCCGGTGCCGCCTCGACACCTGGTGGGCCACCCGCCAAGCCGAGTCCTCGCGCTAGCGGCTCGCACGAATTACCTGATCGAGGCTGAGGTCGCTGCTGATCTTCTCAAACACAGCGGGACTACACGCGTGAAATACTGACTCGTATATAATTCATGTCAAATTAGTATTTGTGTCTTTGACGTGCGTCGCGTCAGGCGCGATCCGGCACCAGCCGAGTCAGAGGAACAAGCCGTGAAGATCCCACAGCCTCCCCCCGATCTCGACTCGCTCTTCACTCAGCTGTTCACCGAGAATTCCGACGATGTGATGCGACGGGTGCTGGCGTCTCAAACGCCTCTGGATCCCGACGGCCGATACCTCCATTGGGACGAGATGAGGTACCGCGAGCCGCCGGATGGGCTCACACATGAGGAATGGTGGCTGCGCACCCGGATGGGTCGCGGCGCACTGAAGCGACCGGTGCCCTTGCGCGGTGTCGATGGCAACCCGTTCAGCATTTGCATGGTTGACCCGCTCTTGAGGGCGCTGCACACGATTGACCAGTCCGCTGCTGGCGAAGTTCTGGCCGATGAGCCCCTCGTGGCCCGGGGGAATCGCGACCGCTACATCGTCCGCTCTCTCATCGAGGAGGCAGTCGCCTCAAGTCAGCTGGAAGGGGCAAGCACGACTCGGGCGGATGCAAAACGAATGCTCCTCGAAAAACGCCAGCCGCGCGATCGCAGTGAGCAAATGATCTTCAACAACTTCTCGGCAATGAATGCTGTGCGAGAGCTTGTGCGCTCCGAGGAGCCCTTGACCGTGGCGTCAATCAGGTACTTGCATCGGGTCCTGACCACGGACACGCTCGACGATCCGGCTGACGCAGGACGAGTGCAGACGCCCGACGAACAGCGTGTGGCCGTCTTCTGGCCCGACGGCACATCGAACGAGCGGCGGGTGCATGTGCCTCCGCCAGCTGGCGAACTGCCTGAGCGATTGGAAGCGATGTGCGCATTCGCAAACGGTGAGCATGACGATGGCTTCGTGCACCCGGTGGTCCGTGCGGTCGTGCTGCATTTCTGGCTGGCCCACGACCACTCATTCGTCGACGGAAACGGCCGATTGGCCCGCTCGCTCTTCTACTGGTCGATGCTGAGCTCCAACTACTGGCTCACGGAATTCTTGACAGTGTCATCAATCCTGCGGCAGGCACCAGCGCTGTATGCGCGGTCGTTCCTGCTCACCGAGACCGACGGGAACGATCTGACGTACTTCGTGCTCTACCAGGTCGGAGTGATCGAACGTGCCATTGAGGCTTTCCGCGAGTACTTGCGCGCAAAGCAAACCGAAGTTAGCGAGGTCGAAGCACTGTTGTCAGGCAGGCCGGGGATCAATCATCGCCAGCGGGACGTTCTCGCGATCGCATTGCGCGACAGCAACTGTGCCTTCGTCATCGCGGGTCACCAAAATAAGCACGGCGTGACGTACCAAACCGCTCGCACGGACCTGCTGGACCTCGTGAGTCGAAGTTTCTTGATGAAGATCCGAGACGGAAGATCATTCCGATTCATGCCCGCACCCGACTTGACAGATCGGGTTCGAGCTCCCGAATCAGCTTGTTCGTGAGACCGTGCTAGTGCTGTGTCCGCAAACGTTTGCGCGCTTTGGTCATGCGGCTTGTTTGGTGGGTCTGCCCCAGCGGTGTTGTTTTTCGGCTCGGGTTCTGGCTCGTTCGCGTCGTTGGGCTGCGAGCAGTTCGGGTGAGCGTTTGTTGGCGTTGCGCCAGCGCAGGTGGGCGTGCAGGCGACGGGTGAGCACGGTGTGGTTGGGGTGGTCGGAGTTGTCGGGCACGAACTCGCGCAGCGGCCCGAAGTGCGCCTCGATGGGGTTCGCCCATGAGCTGTAGGTGGGGGTGAAGCACAGCTCGACTTTGTTGCGCTTGGCCCATTTGCGAATGTCGGTGCGGTTGTGGGCTGACAGGTTGTCCAAGATCACATAGACCGGCTCGCCGTCAGGGCGGCGGGCGCGGATGGTCTTGAGCGCTGCGAGGGTGTTGGCTGCGGACTTGCGGCGCCGCACGACGCCCCACAGCTCGTCGTCGCCGACGCTGTAGCAGCCGTGGAACTGGCGCACCCCGTGAAGCTTGTTGTAGTTCGCGCGCAGCCGCTGGGGACGCGAGCGCGGCGCCCAGCACGCCCCGCCGGTCGGGCGAATGGCCAGCGGCCCGAACTCGTCGAACGCGAACACCCGGTCCGGGTGCTTGTCCGCCACATGCTCGACGCGGTCCAGCTTCGCGTCGCGGTCCGCGTCGTTGGACTCGGCCCAGGTCTTGGTGCGCCCGAACGTGACCCCTGACTCGGTGAGGATCTCGTGCAGCCGCTGCCGGCCGACCTGGACCACCCGGGTCGGGTTGTCGGCCAGGTACGCCGCGAGCTCGCGGACGCTCCACCGCGTGAACGGCTGGTCCAGCTTCTTTGGGCGGGTGCGGGCCGTCTCGACGATGAACGCCTCATCGTCAGTCGTGATCCGGCGACCACGGCCACCCGCCCACTGAGGGACCCAACGACGCCATCGGCGACTCGTTGAACCGATGAATCATCTGCCGCACCCGATCAGGCGACGTCGCCGCCAGCTGCGCGATCACCGGCACCGAGTTCCCGCCCGCCGACGCATGGACCGCCACCCCACGCCGCCATCGCACATGAGACCCCGGCGACTTGCCGGCGCCGCGACGCACGATCCGCTGCAACGCCTGGCCTTGTTCATGGGTCAACCGACGGACCCGAACACGCTCACTCATACCCCCGACCAAACCACAAACCGCACCCCGCCACGCGGACACCAACCCGACGAACGTTTGCGGACACAGCACTAGCGAACCGCCGCGTGTCACGGCGTGATGGAGGCCGTGACGGTGCTGTAGCTGGGACCACACGGGTGCAATACAAATTGATTTATAATTGATATCAATTTAGTAGTTGACTACTCGACGCCTGGTGGGCCACCCGCACAGCCGAGCCCTCGCGCTAGCAACTCGGGCGTCGCGCGTGCCATCCAAAGTTGGCGGGCGTGGAGTGGATATCGAATCCTGAAGTCTGGATTTCGCTGGCGACGCTGACGGTGCTCGAGATAGTCCTCGGCATCGACAACGTCATCTTCATTTCGATTCTCGCTGGACGCCTCGGCGGGGACCAGGCGGACCGTGCCCGGGTCGTGGGCCTGTCGCTCGCGATGGGGATGCGGGTGCTGTTGCTGCTGGGCATCTCGTGGATCGTGCGGCTGACGACGCCGCTGTTCTCGGTATTCGGCCACGAGCTATCGGGGCGCGACCTGATCCTGTTGGGCGGCGGGCTGTTCCTGCTGGGCAAGTCCACGTTCGAGATCCATCACAAGCTCGAAGGCGACGACGCTCACGGCCCCTCCGGTAGCGCGGCCGCCTCGTTCGCCAAGGTCATCGTGCAAATCCTGCTGCTCGATCTGGTGTTCAGCCTCGACTCGGTCATCACCGCGGTCGGCATGTCCGACCGGGTCGGCGTGATGATCGCGGCAGTCGTGATCGCCGTCGGGGTCATGCTGTGGTCCTCGGGTCCGGTGATGCGGTTCGTGAGCCGACATCCGACCGTGAAGATGCTGGCGCTGAGCTTCTTGCTGCTCATCGGCATGTCATTGGTGGCCGAGGGCGCCGACTTCCACATCCCGAAGGGCTACATCTACTTCGCGATGGGGTTCGCCGTGATGGTGGAAGCGCTCAATCTGCGGATGAAGCGCAACCGCAAGTCGCGGACGCAGCCAGTTGAGCTGCACGAGCGCCACTTGCCGGACGCCGACGCGCCCGCAAACTGAGCCGCCCGCTGCGTGCGGGCGCCGGATGTCTCGGCCTACTCGGCGTCGTCGCCGGAATTCTCGCGCAGCCGGTCGGCAAGCTCACGCAGACGATCGAGGGCGTCGTCGTCCTCGAGCTCGCCAAGAAACTGCGGCAGCTTGATGCCTGCCTGGCCCGCTACCTCATGCAGCGGCGGCAGCGCACCCACCAGGCCTGACACGAAGTTGGCCGTCGTGCCGGCTTTGCCGTCGCCGCTCGAGCCCGAGTCCCACACGGTGATCTTGTCGATCTTGAGGTTCGAGATGGCCTTCACCTGCTCGGCCACGAGGTTGGGCAGTTGCTCGGCGATCATCAGCAAAGCCGCCTGGGGCGCCGCACCGCCGCAGGCCGTAACGAGGGCGCCGAAGCCCTCGGCGCGCCGGCTCAGCAGCGCCAGCAAGCCCAGCGCCTCGGCCTCCATCAGCAGCCGCTGACCGTCGGCCTCACCGGCCTTCACCAGCCTGATCCGATCGGCTTCGGCTTCGGCAAGCGTGCGCACCCGCTCGCGTTCCACTTGGGCCGGCACCACGATGTCGGCCTCCTGCGCGGCCTTGTCGCGCTCTGCTCGAACCCGTTCGGCCTCGGCCTCAGCCGAGAACGACTCCTGTGCGGCGTGGGCCTGGCTGACGCGTTCGGCGGCGTTGGCGGCGCGTTCGGCTTCGGCTTCGGATTGGCGCCGCTCGCCGGCCGATTGAGCAATCACGACATACGATTCGTTCTCGCCCTCGGTCGCGGTGGCGTTGGCCTCTGCGACGCGGATGCGCTGCTCGCGCTGCGCCACGGCAGCACCGATGTCGCCGTCGCGCTCCTGCTCGGCCACCTTGACCTTGGCCTCGCTGATGGCGCGGGCCGCGGCTTCGCGACCCAAGGCGTCGATGTATCCCGATTCGTCGGTGATGTCCTGGATGTTGACGTTGATGAGGCGCAGCCCGACCTTGCGCAGTTCGAACTCGAGCGATTCGGTGATGTTGGTGATGAGCTGCTCGCGGTCGGTGTTGATCTGCTCGATCGGCATTGTGGCGATCACCACGCGCATCTGGCCGAAGATGATGTCGCGGGCCAGGTTCTCGATTTCCAACAAGGACAGACCAAGCAGCCGCTCGGCGGCGTTCTGCATGACGCCCGGCTCGGTGGAAATGCCGACCGTGAACGTGGCCGGCGTGTTGACCCGGATGTTCTGCTGCGAGAGCGCGCCTTGCAGCTTGATCTCAATGGGAATCGGCGTGAGGTCCAAGAAGGCCCAGCCCTGAATGATGGGCCACACCATGGTGCCGCCGCCATGCAGGCACTTCGCCGACTCGCCTTCCCCTCCGACGCGTCCATAGACCACGAGGATCCGGTCGGATGGACAGCGCTTGAAACGCGACGAGATCCACAGCAGGGCGATAAGCAGGATGGCGAACAGGCCACCTGCCAGTGCGATGACGGCCATAGCTACCTCTTGGTCTGTGTGGTGGGCAAGGTCATGCTAGTGAGGCGCCACGAGCACAGTCGACGGGTCGACAACGCCGATGACGGTGATGGCGGTCTGCGCAGGCAGGCTTTCGTCGGATTCTGTCAAGGCGTTGACGACACGCAGTCGTCCCTGCACCATCACTTCGACCTTGCCGGGCTTGGCACGGTTCGCAGCAACTGTGAGATAGACGGTGCCGTTTGCGCCCATGGCGGACTGGTAGTCAATCGAGCCGCTCTCGCCAAGCTTGCCGAACCAGCGCCACATGAAGCCAACGGCAATGAACACTGCGAAGCCGGCGACGATGGCGATCCCCACCGCCACCGGGGTCGAGCGGTCTGCCTGCTTCATGAGCACGCCCGTCCAGCCGAATGTGAAGGCGAACGCCACCAGCGATCGCACGGACAGGAACCCGCTGCCGGAATCGTCGTCGCCGACGTCGATGTCGGTGCCGATGCCGAACGCCAGCATCGCGAGCTGCAACAGCAGGAAGAAGCTGGAGATGAAGCCGATCGCGTAGAAGATCTGCAGATCGCCGGTCAGAGCCTGCCACCAGTCACCCATCGGGTCCCTCCTCGCTTGAACTCTACGCTTCGCTGCTGGGCGCTCGGCCTTTGGGCGAGCCTGCGCGGGGACCTCTCGGAGGGTGGCGACGTCCGCGACTGCTCTCAGCCTGAATCCACCGGTGTGGTGGGTGTGTGTGGGTTGCCGCGTCCGCGAAAAAGGCCTCCTGATCTGCGACGATTGTGATGTTCGTTGTCACGTTCGTCTCAAAAACAGGAGGCACTTTTTGTGTCTGCATCTTCGCGCAGTCTGGACCGGTTCGCAACGACGGTTGATCATGAGGGCCTGGTGGCCAACGCGGGCCTGATCCTGGCGGGCACGCTGATGGACCGTTTGGGTGTTTCGGCGCTGATCGAGCGGTGGGTGCGCACGGGTTCCGCGAACCCGGGCCCCAAGATCTGCACGGTGGTCGCCGCGATGCTCGCAGGCGGCACTCACATCGATCATGTCGGGATGCTGCGCGCCGGGCGCACCGGTCGGGGTGCTGGGATTCCGCCCGATGGCGCCCTCGACGGTCGGGACGTTGCGGCGGACGTTCACGTTCGGTCACGTCCGCCAGCTCGAAGCGGTGCTGTCGCGCACGCTTGCTCGCGCCTGGGGACTGGGCGCGGGCCCCGGCGAGGCGCCGCTGGTGGTCGATCTGGACTCCACGATCTGCGAGGTCCACGGCAAACAAAAACAAGGAGCCGCGTACGGCCTGCACCAACGCGCTCGGCTGTCACCCGCTGCTCGCTGCACGCGCCGACACCGGCGAGGTGCTCGGCGCCCGCATGCGCAAAGGCTCCGCCGGGTCGTCGCGAGGCGTGGTGCGCTTCGTCGACGAGCTCGTCGCGAACCTGCGACGCGCCGGGGCCGCCGGGCCGACCACGGTGCGCGCCGACTCAGGATTCTGGTCCCGCAAGCTGATCGACCGTCTCGACGCCCACGACGTCAAATGGTCGATCACCGTCGCCCTCAGATCCGCTGTGCGCGCAGCGATCCAAGCAATCGGCGACACCGCATGGACCGACATCGCCTACACCAACAGCGGCCACGCCCAAGTCGCCGAAACCGAATACACCACCGGCCGCGGCAAAGCCAAGCGCACCGTTCGCCTCGTCGTGCGCCGCACCCGCCTCACCGACGGCCCACTCCCCGCACACATCTTCACTGTTTGTTGGAGACTCATTGGTTTGGTTTTCCAGCCCCGGTTGGGGTGGTCTTGTGGGCAGCGTAGAACGCTGCTTCGAATTCTGCGGGCGGGGTGTCGTCGCAGTGGCCATGCAGCCGCTGCTCGTTGAACCAGTGCACCCAGCCCAAGGTCGCGAGTTCGAGCTGGTCGGTGTCGTGCCAGCCGTGTGTGTCGGGTCCGTAGGCGCATTCGGCCTTGTAGAGACCGTTGGTCGTGGCGGCCAATGCGTTGTCATAGGAATCGGCGACGGTGCCGATGCTGGGGCGGGCGCCGATCTCGTCGAGGCGTTCGGTGAATCGCAGCGACGTGAATTGGCTGGACTCAACTGGTCGTCGCAACACCGGCTTGTTGTAGCGAGCGTAGATGTTCGTCGAGGGCTTCTGCTGGGGTCTTCCATCCGAGAGTCTTGCGTGGCCGCGAGTTGATGGTCGCGGCGACGGCTTCGATCTCTTCGCTGGTCCATCGCGACAGGTCGGTGCCTTTGGGGAAGTATTGGCGCAGCAGTCCGTTGGTGTTCTCGTTGGTGCCTCGCTGCCAGGGGCTCTTGGGGTCGGCGAAGTAGACCGCGATGTCGGTCTCGACGGTGAACGCCGCGTGGGCCGACAGTTCCTTGCCGCGGTCCCAGGTCACCGAGCGGCGCAGCTGCTCGGGCAGTGTGGTCATCGATGCTGCGAGAGCGTTCTTCATGGTGATCGCGCCGTAGCCGGCGAGGGCTGGCCCGTTCTTGGTGCGAGGGACGACGCCGTAGCCGTGTTCACGTGGCAGGTGGATCAGCATCGTGAAGCGGGTGGTGCGTTCGACAAGGGTGCCGATCGCTGAGCGCTTCAGACCGATCACCAGATCGCGGTCCCAATGTCCGGGCACGGCCCGGTCCTCGACCTCGGCGGGTCGTTCGCTGATCATCACCTCCGGGGTGACATGGGCCCAGGCGGCCTGGCGGGCTCGGGCCCGAGGAACCCTCAGAGCCCTCCCCGAGCGCAGGCACGCGACCAGCTCGCGCTTGAGCGCACCCCGGCGTTCGACGTAGAGCGCCTGATAGATGGCCTCGTGGCTGATGCGCATGGACTCATCATCGGCGAAATCGGCCTTCAGGCGATTCGAGATCTGCTCGGGACTCCAGCCCTGCACCCAGCGGCGGTCCCCACGATGAGGCTTGTTGCGGCCCTGCCACTTCGGGCCAACAGGCCCCAAGGCGCGACCGCCGGGCGACCGAACCGCGCCCGAGAGCCGCTCAGCCACATAGCTGCGAAGCCGATCGTTGCCGGCGAGCTTCGCTCGCCTCGGACGACGAGCGCGCCGCTCTGCGTGCCACTGCGCGATCGTCGCCTTGTACTCGAGCCGGAACGTTCTCGTCGACGCGTTGCGGCGAAGCTCCCGCGAGATCGTCGACGGGCTGCGATCGAGCCTGCGGGCAATCTCACCCACACCGAGGCCCTGGGCCCCGAACAACGCGATGTCCTCACGCTCGGCAAACGACAGATACCGGCCCGAAACCGTCGGGTACAAACATGGGTTCACCCCGCCAGCGTGACGGAACCACCGGAACCCAACGGGGGATGACACCCCCGCTTGTGCCGCCGCGTCCCCGGTCTTGTCGCCGTCAGCGATCGCCGCCCAGAACCGAACCCGGTCCTGCCGCCACGCGACCGTCGGCCGACCCGGCGACCGGATCTGCCCCCGATACAACTGGACCTCGCGCTGACGCTCCCGCATCGTCCCCATCTCACACCTCCACAATCGAGGTGTTGCGACGACCGGTTGAGTCCAGCTTGCGATCCGGCGTCGGAGTGTGCCACGAGCCCGACCAGGCGGCGGTTGCCGCGTGAGCGGCGGGCCATCTCCAATGCGTCGAGGACCATCTCGGTGCGCATGTGCGAAGCGACGCGCCAGCCCACGATGCGGCGGGAGAAAGCGTCCACGATGAAGCACACATAGGCCATCCCTGCCCGGGTCGCGACATAGGCCGGATCGGTCACCCACAACGCGTCGGGCCGATCCGCGGTGAAGTCGCGGTTGACCAGGTCAGGCGCCCGAACCGCGTCAGGATTCTGACGCGTGGTGAACATCTTGCGCCGCCGGCTGACGCCGCGTACGCCCAGCTGGCGCATCAGCCGGGCGACCTGGTCCCGGCCGATCTCGTGACCGGCGCGTCGGGCGGCCTTCCACAGCTTGCGTGCCCCGTAGACCTTGCGGTTCGCGACCCACAACGCCAACAAGATCGGCATCCACACCGCGTCCGAGACCGCCCGCGCCGACGGCAGCCGTTGGCGGCGCTTGGCCGCGTAGTACGTGCTCGGGGCCACCTGCAGCGCAGTGCAGATGGGCTCGACCCCGAGCTCGCCACGATGAGCGTCGACGAACGACACCGTCACCTCAGTGGGCGGTCGAGCTCCGCCGCGAAGAAAGCCGACGCCTTGCGCAAGATCTCGTTCGCCCGCCGCAGCTCCCGGACCTCGGCCTCCAGCGCCTTGATCCGCTCAGCCTGCTCGCTGTTCACACCAGGGCGCACCCCAGCATCGACCTCGGCCTGCCTGACCCGAACACGACCGCAGCGACTCCACTCCGATCCCCAACTGGGCCGCGACCCGCTTCACCGTCCCGTGATCGGTGCCCAGCTCCTTGCGCAGCTGACGCACCGCACGCACAGCACGCTCGGACTCCGCCTCGCTGTACCGACGCGTCGTCGGCTTCCCAGGCGACATCTCATGTGGCATGACTCCATCCTCGTATCCAAGATCAGGAGCCTCCAACAAAGCCAGTGCGATTCACCGCCCCGCAAATCCCGCGCTCACCAAAAGCCAATCGGTGGATTCAGGCTCAGGCTGAGGTACCCGCCAATCGCTGCTGTGCCAGACCGCCGGCGGGCGTCCATGACTCCACCACCAGTGCGTGCTCTGCGACATGCACCAGCACGACGCGGGTGATCGCTGCGGTGAAGAGTGCAATGCGCGTGGGGTCGTCGATTTTGAAGCGGTGACCGCGCGCGAACAGCTCGGCCAGCTCGCTGTCAACCGGCGCGGCGTGGCCCTCGATGCGCGCATCGCCGGAGGTCAATTCCTCGTCGTCGGGTGCGGAGTGCAATCCGAACCGAGGGTCGCGTCGCAGATCGCCGGCCTTTGTCGACTCGTGCTCCATGCCCAGCCACAGGTGCCCATCGCGGATCGGGACCTCCATGCCCGACAGACGCGGCGAGCCGTCGGAACGGATTGTCGCCATCACGGCGTGCCGATGGCTGTCGAAGCGCGCCTGTACCCGCTCGGCCAGATCTGGGCTTGCAGTTGCGAACTCCGACCAGGTCACCGTGCCGTTGGCAGTGCTCATGCAAATCCTCGGTATCTCGTCGTGCCGCGGCATGTGCCGCCGGCTGCGCCTCAGATATTGGCAGGCGGCGACGATCGGCCATCGGGCGCTCACGCCAAGCGCGAGGCGCAGGCGTCCCGACGCGGAAGAAATCGTCCGACTGTCCCGCATCATCGGGACGCGCGAGGCCCCTCCGATGGCCGAGATACCGTCGCCGCCATGCGCAAGCTCGGGGTCGCCGCACTTGTCGCTGCGGCGCTGATTGCGGCATGCGGCGCGGATGCCAAGCCCGTGACGGGCTCCGGCTCGGCCCACACCGCCGCTGGTGACACTGGCGGGGCGGCCACGGTCGAGCCCGCACCGCAGTCGGACCCACCGACGTCGCGGGCTGGGTCAACCAATGCGAGCGCGCCGATTCAGGCCGCGCCGGGCGACGGCTCCGACGACGAATTACCGGCCCCGAGATCACTCGCAAACACCGTGCTGCGCCTGGTAACGGTGGCGGAGATTCCCGATCCGATCGCGATGGCGACGAACCCTGACACCGCCCAGCGCTACGTGGCCTCGCGTTCGGGTCAGGTGTGGCTGCTCGACCCTGGCGGCTCCGACACAGCGCCGCGGCTGGTGGCCGACGTCGGTGACTCGGTGAGTGGAGGTTGCGAGCGGGGATTGCTCGGCCTCGCGTTTGCGCCCGACGGCTCGCAGCTGTACCTGAGCTACACCGACACCTCCGGCGCCAGCCGCATCGCGGCCGCGCCGATGCAGGACTCCCTGCCCGAAACCGACCGCATGCGAGTGCTGCTGCGAGTCGAGCAGCCGGCGTGCAACCACAACGGCGGCCATGTCGCGATCGGCCCCGACGGGCTGCTGTGGGCCGGATTCGGGGATGGCGGCGCCGCAGACGACCTGTTCGGCAACGGGCAGGATCCCACCACGCTGCTGGGCACCATCGTGCGCATCGACCCGATGCCGCCGACGGGCCGCGGCTACGCCATTCCCGCAGGCAACCCGTTCGCAGGGGGCGGCGGCGCGGCCGAGGTGTGGGCGTACGGCGCTCGCAATCCGTGGCGGTTCTCATTCGACTCGACAACGGGCGACCTGTGGATCGGCGACGTCGGCCAAAACGCCATCGAGGAAATCCACGTGCTTCGGGCCGCCGACGGCTGGTCGCCCGGCGCCAACCTCGGCTGGCCGCTCTTCGAGGGCGACGCCCGGTTCGCAGGCAGTGCCGCCCCCAGCGACCTGGTGTTTCCCGCATACACCTACGGCCACGACGAAGGATGCTCAGTGACGGGCGGTGAGGTGTATCGGGGCGCTCGCATCGGGCCGCTGGCGGGTGTGTATGTCTTCGGCGATTACTGCACCGGAGAGATGTGGGGCCTCGTGGCCGATGCCGACGGCACGCTTGAGCGTGTGTCGCTCGGCCCGTCAGTGCCACGACAGACGCTGGTGTCGTTCGGCACCGACGCAGACGGCGAGTTGTACGTGCTCAGCTCAGCGGGCACGGTCTTCCGCCTCGAATCAGATGTGCGGTGAGCGACGTGACGACGCCGCACGCACCGGATCAGCGTGGCTGCCACTCGCCCCAAGCGACGTCGCTGACCAGCCGGCGCGTCCAGCGCGGCTGTTCGGTGGCGACAAACCACGCATCGGCGCCCTGCCTGCGATTGATGAACCAATCCAAGATGAGTTCGGTCGGGCCCGACACGTAACCGATGTAGTCGCCGTCCGGCGACCACACCGCCCCGAGCGTGATATCGGCCAATTCGTAGACGAGCGTGACTTCGGCGCCCAGCGATCCCATGGTGTGCACACGCAGCGCGCGGCGGTCAATCTCTCCGTCACTGTCGGCGTCGTAGTGAGCGACGTAGGCAAGACGGTCGCCCGACGGCGACCACCCGAGGAGGTTTCCCCTGCCCTCGATGAGCGCAGCGCCGCCGATTCCGTCGGACCGCTCGATCTTGGGTCGGGTGCCGACGACGCCGCCGTCGGCCTCGCGCACCACTTCGGTGTACGCCAGGTGGTTCCCCGCCGGTGACCACAACACCGAACCGAACACGTTGGCCCGGACCTCGCCGAGCCGACGCAGGTCGCTCCCGTCATGTCGCACCACCCAGGCGTGTTCTCGCAACGGGACGCCACTGTCCGGTGTTCCGACCGTGACGGCATAGGCGAGGTGGGTACTGTTCGGCGACCAGCCGAGGAATCGGCCGTCCGCAGCCATTTCCCGCGCGGGCGAATCGCCGTTTGCGTCTTGCAACTTCAGTTGCATCGAGCAGTCCGCCGGGTCGAGCGACTCGTATGCGAGCTGGGTGCCGTCCGGCGACCACAGCCACAGGAAGCGCCATTGGATGCGGTCGATGAAGCCCAGGTCGCGGGCCTCGCTGCCGTCGGATCTCGCGATCCACAAGTTCTGGCTCTCGTTCCGCCCGTCGCCGTCGCAATCGCTCGGCGTGGCGTAGGCGAGGTGCTGGCTGTCCGGCGACCAGCCCAGGAATGTGACGTCGTCGCCGAGGGTGACCGCGGGCGCGTTTGCGTCGAGCGTCTCGACATGCGCTCGTGACGTCGTTTCCCCCGTTTCGGGATCGGTGGACTGCTCGACGTACGCCAAGCGACGTCCGTCGTGCGACCAGAGTGCACCCGGCAAGTCCGCGAAGAGGAACGTGCGGTAGTCGACGCGACCGATGTGGCGGAGTCGCCTGCCGTCGGCTTGGGCGAAGCGCGCCTCGATGCGATCGAAACGACCATCGCCATTGTCGTCCACGAATCCGAAGGCGACGACGTTGTTGCCGTCGGGCGACCACACCGGATATCCGCCTGGCTCGAACAGGAAGCGCTCATCGCCGTCGAGCGCAGCGGCCTTCAGACGGCCATCGGCCTCGGACCAGCTGAGGCTGCCATCGCGTGGGTTCCAGGCCCATCCTCGATGGTCCCCAGAATGCAGCTGGCGGTCCGAGCCATCGGCGCGCACGGTCCACAGACGCTCGCCCCTGCGGAACGAGCCAGTGGACTCGCTGGCCGCGAAGACCGGAGGCGGCGTGTCGTTGGCGGAATCGCTGCGTTGTACGCCCTGTTGGATGGCGGTGAAGATCTCGCGCGCCGCCTGGACTGACGGGGACGTCTCGGGGATCGCCGCCCGCGGCTCGCCGGCTTCGGCGACCCGCTCGACTTCGATGCTCGATCCGATGGCAGCGAGCGCAGCTTCAACCGCCGTTTCGGTCGCCGCGCCCACATCGTCAGCGAGACCCACGATCACGACATGCGCAGGTTCGTAGTCGGCGATCAGCGAGGCGGTGGCGACCGGCAGGCCATCGGCGATGGTGCGCGGCGAGATGTAGGCGACCGCGGCATCGTCGGTAACCGCAGCGAAGTCCGCGGCGGTCCGGACATCGGCGCCGTTCCAGCCATTCGCCACGATCACGGTGACCGTGTTCGGGCACGCGACCTCAGGGCGCTCCAGTGCAATGCGTGCGGCCGCCGCAGCGGTCTCGATTCGGCTGGCGCCGCCCAGACGTTGCACGACTGTCCAGCGGTACGCCGCGCGCGCAGCCGCACTCAGCTCGTCCATCGCCGCTGGCGGTATCGCAGTCTCGCCACCCACGACCAGAACCCGATCTGGCGCGAATTCGGGGATGAGGGCCGCGGTTTCCGGTGACAGACCGCCGGGATCGATGCACACCTTCGCTGCGTTGCGGGAGTGATGAGCCAGCGCTTCCGCGACCGCGTTGTCGGCTGGGCCCGGGCAACTGGCCACAACGAGCGTCAGGTTCACTCCGTGGCGCACCACGTTCGCAGCCGGTTCCGCCGCTCCTGCCTGGCGTCATTGACACCAGAGCTCCTAGCGCTACTGCCAGCGCGAGCACGGCCTGCGCTGTACGACTGGAGCGTCGGCTCTGGCTCCTCACTGTCGACGTTGGTACCGCAGAAGCGCAATCTTTCTTCACGAAAGCGGCACGCTAGTGCTCTGTCCGCGCACCCAAAACAATGCGTGTTTCAGTGCTGACCGGCGAGCTTGCGGTTCTTGATCTTGGCCTTGACGTAGTCGCGATTCATGAATGCGATGAAGTCGAGGCTGATCTCCTTGGGGCAGGCCTCGGTGCACTCCCCGTGGTTGGTGCACGAGCCGAAGTACTGCTCCATGGTCTCCACCATCGCTTCGGTGCGCTCCCAGCGCTGCGGCTGGCCCTGGGGGACCAGGTTGAGGTGCGCCAGCTTGGCCGAGGTGAACAGCTGCGCCGCAGAATTCGGGCACGCGGCCACGCAAGCGCCGCACCCGATGCAGGCCGCAGCGTCGAATGACGTCTCGGCTGCGTCCTTGGGCACCGGAGTGAGATTGGCATCGCCGGCAGCACCGGTGTTCACCGAGATGTAGCCGCCGGCCTCGATGATGCGGTCGAACGCACTTCGATCCACGACAAGGTCACGCACCACCGGGAATGCTTTCGCCCGGAATGGCTCAACGGTGATCGTGTCGCCGTCGGAAAACTTGCGCATGTGCAGCTGGCAGGTGGTCGTGGCTGCCTCGTGGCCGTGCGCCCGCCCGTTGATCATCAGGCTGCACATGCCGCAGATGCCCTCGCGGCAGTCGTGATCGAACTCGATCGGCACCTTGCCGTCGGCAATCAGACCCTCGTTGATGACGTCGAGCAGCTCAAGGAACGACATGTCCTCGCTGACGTTCGGCGCGTCGTAGGTCTCGAAGTGACCCTTTGCGTCGGCACCGTCTTGACGCCAAACCTTCAGGGTGAGATTCAGCACGCCGCCCTGGCTGCTCTGGCCGTTTGTTGCGCCGCTCACTTGTAGCTCCGCTGTGTCAGTGCCACCTCTTCGAACTCCAATTCCTCGGTGTGACGGGTCTGGACGGTGTCAGAGCCGTGCCATTCCCATGCAGCGACGTGCGCGAAGTTCTCGTCATCGCGCTGCGCCTCGCCGTCGGGTGTCTGGTGCTCTGCTCGGAAGTGCCCGCCGCAGCTCTCCTCGCGCAGTAGGGCATCGCGGGCCATGAGCTTGGCGAGCTCGAAGAAGTCGGCCACCCGGCCGGCCTTCTCCAGGCCGGAATTGAGCGTTGCGCCTGAGCCGGGCACCCGCAGGTCTGCCCAGAACTCGGCTTCGAGCGCTGGGATCTCCGACAGCGCCTTCTCGAGGCCTTCGCTGGTGCGCTCCATGCCGATGTAGTCCCACACGATCTGGCCGAGCTCCCGATGGAACCAGTCCACTGAGCGGGTCCCGCCGATCGACAGGAACCGTTGCGTGGCGTCGGCAACGCCGGCTACGGCGTTGGTGAATACCGGATCGTCCACTGGCACCACCGGCTCGCCCAGCCGGCCGGCGAGGTCGTCGCCGATCGTGTACGGCAGCACGAAGTAGCCGTCCGCGAGCCCTTGCATCAGCGCTGATGCACCGAGCCGGTTCGCGCCGTGATCGGAGAAGTTGGCTTCGCCGATCGAGTAGCAGCCCGGGACCGTGGTCATGAGGTGGTAGTCGACCCAGAGCCCGCCCATCGTGTAGTGGATGGCGGGGTAGATCCGCATCGGCACCTCATAGGGGTTCTCGCCCGTGATGCGCTCGTACATGTCGAACAGGTTCCCGTACTTGGCCGCCACTGCCGGCTGTCCGTCGCGGGAGATCACTTCGGAGAAGTCCAGGTAGACGCCGTTGCGCAGCGGCCCGACGCCCTTGCCCTGGTCCACCACCGTCTTGGCGTTGCGGCTGGCCACGTCACGCGGCACCAGATTGCCGAACGCCGGATACTTGCGCTCGAGGTAGTAGTCGCGTTCGGCCTCGGGGAGCTGGTCGGGCGAGCGGACATCGTCCATCGCCTCGGGCACCCAGATTCGGCCGTCGTTGCGCAGCGACTCGGACATGAGCGTGAGCTTCGACTGGAACTCGTCGCTGGCCGGGATGCAGGTGGGGTGGATCTGCGTGTAGCAGGCGTTGGCGAAGAACGCTCCCCGCCGGTGCGCCCGCCACGCTGCTGTGACGTTGCAGGCCATGGCGTTGGTGGACAGGTAGTAGACGTTGCCGTAGCCGCCGGTGGCCAGCACCACCGCATGCGCCGAGTGCGCCGCGATCTCGCCCGAGACCAAGTCGCGAGTGACGATGCCGCAGGCTCGGCCGTCCTTGGTGACCAGATCCAGCATCTCGCTGCGGGTGTGCAGCTCGACGCCGCCGGCCGCCACCTGCTTTGCGAGCGCTTGGTAGGCGCCCAACAGCAGCTGCTGACCCGTCTGGCCTCTGGCGTAGAACGTCCGGCTGACCTGCGCTCCGCCGAAGGAACGATTGTCGAGCAGGCCGCCGTACTCGCGGGCGAACGGTACGCCCTGCGCCGCGCACTGGTCGATGATGCTCGTGGACATCTCGGCGAGGCGGTGCACGTTGGCCTCGCGGCTGCGGTAGTCGCCGCCCTTGACGGTGTCGTAGAACAGCCGATGCACCGAGTCGCCGTCGTTGGTGTAGTTCTTCGCCGCGTTGATTCCCCCCTGGGCTGCAATGGAGTGCGCCCGGCGAGGCGAATCGTGGAAGGTGAACGCCTTGACCCGGTAGCCCAGCTCGGACAGCGAGGCCGCTGCGGAGGCGCCCGCCAGCCCGGTGCCCACCACGATGATCTCGAAGCGTCGCTTGTTGTTCGGGTTGACCAGCTTCATGGAGAACTTGTGGTTCTCCCACTTGTCGGCCATCGGACCCGGCGGAACGCGCGAGTCGAGCACGCCGTTGGATGCACCGTTCATGGTTGTTGCGGTTTGCTCAGACGCCATCTCAGTGAGCCTCCGCCTCTTGCGCCAGACACTGGAGATCGACGCTGCTGCACTTTCCGTTGTCCTCGTCGACGAGGCCGGCCTGCACGAGAACCGGGAAGGACAGATTGCCCACCAGGACCACACCGGCCAGCACTGTCGCAAGATTGCGGCGCAGGCCGTTATAGCGGGGGTTGTTCACGCCGAGGCTCTGAAACATGCTCCAGGTGCCGTGGAAGATGTGCATCGCCAGCGCCACATTCGCCACGACGTAGATGATCGCCACGGGAATGGAGGACAGCGATTCGACCACGTTGTGGTACGGGTTACCCCGCACATAGGCATCGCCCAGCCACCAGCCCCACGTGAGGTCGGCAAGGTGGAACAGCAGGTACAGGCCGATGATCGGGCCCGTCCAGCGCATGGTGCGCGAGGCGTAGTTGGCTGCGATGTAGTCGCGCTTGGACTCGTACTTCTTTGCGCCGCCGACGAAGCCGGCCCGATCCGAGGCCAGGCGGCTGCGCTCCTTGAGCGTGTACGCCGAGTGCAGGTGCACCAAGAACATGGCGAGGAGCCCGACCCGCATGACCCACAGCACCAGCGTGCGGGGCACCAGGCCGCCTCCGAGCTCGCGCAGCGTCTCGGCGTACTCGTACATCTGCGAGGGGCCCTCGTAGATGTGCAGGTTGCCGATCATGTGTACGACGATGAAACCCAGCAGCCCGATGCCGGTCAGCGCCATCACCCATTTGCGACCCACAGATGACTGGTAGATGTTCAGCGGGAACGGCAGCGGACGTCTGGTCTTGAACACCGGAACCGAACCGGCGGGCTGCGTGGCAGTCGGCGCCATGTGTTCCTCCTGTGGGCGAAGTTCGGGGGACAGTGTGCGGCGGCGGCACAGCTGGCGGGGACAGGCCAACCAGCGATCAGAGGTACGTCGTTGTGTCGGCACGAGGCCGACAGCGCGGACTCACCCGGCGACGGTCCACGCGGCTTCGTACCGTACTTGCGCGCCTGCCGCTCTGCGCAATTCGGTACGGCGACCTGGGCGTTGGCGCATACGTGCCGCAGCATCTGCGAGGCTGATCCGTGCTGATGGGGGAACGATCCCGTGTCGGTCTCGTTCGTCGCACCTAAGGTACCGTCCTCGTTAGAGCCTGCTGGAGGGGGAGCACGTGGCGCACACGACGTTGGCCGCGCTGCTGGGCAAGTGGGATCCGCTGCCGCTCACAGAGGTGGCGCTCGAGCTCCGCTGGGCACAGACCAACGATCGCTCTTGCCACCTCGACCTCTCGGAAGAATCCCTGGTTGGGACTGGCAGCCCATCTGCTCTTCGACTCTTCATTCCTTCGGTCATGACGTTGGCCAATTTGCTCGTAGGTCGCTATCGAAACGTGCCGGTGACGGTGCGTCTGCCCGAGTCACGCGGTTTGAATCTGCAGCTAGGAGTGTGCTGATTTATTCGGATTCGGCCACTACCGCAAGCCTCTGACCAGCGGTTTTGTAATCGCGAAGGCAGCCATTCGGGCATTGTTCAGCAGACTCCTAGTGCTGTGTCCGCAAACGTTTGCGCGCTTTGGTCATGCGGCTTGTTTGGTGGGTCTGCCCCAGCGGTGTTGTTTTTCGGCTCGGGTTCTGGCTCGTTCGCGTCGTTGGGCTGCGAGCAGTTCGGGTGAGCGTTTGTTGGCGTTGCGCCAGCGCAGGTGGGCGTGCAGGCGGCGGGTGAGCACGGTGTGGTTGGGGTGGTCGGAGTTGTCGGGCGCGAACTCGCGCAGCGGCCCGAAGTGCGCTTCGATGGGGTTCGCCCATGAGCTGTAGGTGGGGGTGAAGCACAGCTCGACGTTGTTGCGCTTGGCCCATCTGGCGATGTCGGTGCGGTTGTGGGCTGACAGGTTGTCCAAGATCACATGAACCCGGCTCGCCGTCAGGGCGGCGGGCGCGGATGGTCTTGAGCGCTGCGAGGGTGTTGGCTGCGGACTTGCGGCGCCGCACGACGCCCCACAGCTCGTCGCCGCCGACGCTGTAGCAGCCGTGGAACTGGCGCACCCCGTGAAGCTTGTTGTAGTTCGCGCGCAGCCGCTGGGGACGCGAGCGCGGCGCCCAGCACGCCCCGCCGGTCGGGCGAATGGCCAGCGGCCCGAACTCGTCGAACGCGAACACCCGGTCCGGGTGCTTGTCCGCCACATGCTCGATGCGGTCCAGCTTCGCGTCGCGGTCCGCGTCGTTGGACTCGGCCCAGGTCTTGGTGCGCCCGAACGTGATGCCTGACTCGGTGAGGATCTCGTGCAGCCGCTGCCGGCCGACCTGGACCACCCGGGTCGGGTTGTCGGCCAGATACGCCGCGAGCTCGCGGACGCTCCACCGCGTGAACGGCTGAGCCAGCTTGCGCGGGCGGGTGCGGGCCGTCTCGACGATGAACGCATCATCGTCAGTCGTGATCCGGCGACCACGGCCACCCGCCCACTGAGGGTCGGCGAACGCCATCGGCGACTCGTTGAACCTGTGGATCATCTCTCGCACCCGATCAGGCGACGTCGCCGCCAGCTGCGCTATCACCGGCACCGAGTTCCCGCCCGCCGACGCATGGACCACCACCCCACGCCGCCAACGCACATGAGACCCCGGCGACTTGCCGGCGCCGCGACGCACGATCCGCTGCAACGCCTGGCCTTGTTCATGGGTCAACCGACGGACCCGAACACGCTCACTCATACCCCCGACCAAACCACAAACCACACCCCGCCACGCGGACACCAACCCGACGAACGTTTGCGGACACAGCACTAGCCCGCGGCGGGTTCTTCTTTGCGCTTGCCAACCGCGACCAGGTTCAATGGTCTGACGGCTCACCCGACGACTGGGACGACACGAAGGTTGCATGGGCGCATTCGTTCCACCTGGACGACTCCGCAATGCTGCGTGAGGCGCTCGTGAGTGTCCACGACATCGAGCGTGATTCGTGGGTCATTCGTGCGGCCTTTCAGCGCTACCTGTTGTCGCTGATACACCCTCATCACCGTCCTGCCACGAGCTTGCATCGTGAACTCTCGCTCATCGCGGGTCGTTGGCTCAGCGGTCGACTCGGTGGACACTCCGCGAGGGAGATGCAGAAAACGCTCGCGGACTGCCTTGAGGTCTTCTACCAAATAGTGGTCAATGTGCCGGACCATGCTGCCCTGAGGCGTGAGCCGCAAGGCTGTTCGTTGGGACAAGTGTATGTGACGCTTGGTGGCGGTCGGGAGAGTCACAATCGACTTCATTTCTCAGTGCTTGACAACGGCACCGGCTTGCCGCGTCGTGTCAACGATCTATATCCGGACCGACAACGCACCTCGGGGGAAGCTCTGAGCGATGCGATCCTGGGTTGCTTGCCACGTCGCACAAGCGGTCGTGGAGTGGGCCTCAATCTCGTGCGAAAGATCGCCAGCGAGTACGCGTGGGGCGATCGTCAGGTCGGGGGCGCGAGTCGGATCTGCATCGTGACGAACGGCGACGGCGAAGATTCGGCCACGTTCTTGGACTGGCATAGCGGTGATATGGCCCCGGATGTTTCCACCGTCGCCCAGTTGCCCGTGGGGGGCACCCTCGTCTGGGTATCGCTCGGACTGGAAGTGACTGTGTCGGACGACGATCCACATCAACTGGAGTTGACATTCTCCGAAGCGGTCGCCCGGTAGCGGCTGAGTCCGGCAGCGGACAATGGCAACGACAGCGGGCCGCTACCTGCGCGCCGACATCAACGATCCGTCGGACGAGGCGCTCGCCGAGACACCAATAACGGTTGGCGACGACAACCAAGCGTTCGACCTGATGCTGGTTGATCTGCACGACAGAAGCCGCGCCTTCGCTGCATCCTCAACTGCACTGTACGAGCGAATGACGGCGGCCCTTCAGGAGCGACTGCAGCACCTGTCTTCGACCAACTGTCTGCTCGTGCGTTGGCCGTGGATCGCTGGATCAGACGGCGAGTTCATTGAGGAGATCGAAACGTGGCTGGAGCGTCTGTCGAGCGACGCCGGCGGTCAACCGGTAATTCCGGCCGGGGTCCCGAGCCTCGGTGTTTTGCTGCACCGTCTCGGCGGCCTTACGAGGATCGTGTGGGCTCGGACTGCTGTCAGCGATGATACCGAGTTGTGCGCCCGGGCGAGGTCATTGGAACTTCGGGCGCTGCTTGAGTCTCGCGACGCAATTTGGGAGCCGAGGACCTATCACTACCGCTTGCCGAGCGGCGAACATACGGATGTATTTGGGGCTTATATCGGGTGTTAGCCAACGGGGGGGGGGGGGGGGGGTTCCAAGCGTGAGATGACGGACCTATTTGGATGCCCGCCGAGCGATGACTACATCGACCCGCTGATCGAGCCGTTCGTACGCGTCCTGCAAAAGAACGGCATCGAAACGTTCGAGTCGTGCCAAGGCACCGAGGGGCACTGCTTCAAGTACCCGACCATTCGGTTCCGCGGTAACGCCGGGACCGGGTATCAGGTTGTCGGGATCGCGTTGGCGCTCGGGTGGCCGGTCACTTGCTTACAGCGGACATGGCAAGTGGCCGACTGTGCTCTGGTCGAAGGCGGTGACTGGCTGGTCGAGTTTCGGTCTTTCGCCACCGAGGGCGCGTGGGCGAACACCGATGTCAGCGGACTTCTCAGCAGTTGTTCTGGCTGATGAGTTTCGAACAGCGGCTACAGCGGCGGCCGCCGCCTGTGCCGGAAATCTTGTTCCCGGTTTCGATGTTGTTGCCCTCGGTGCAGTTCGTGCATTCGTGGTACACGGCGCTGCCTGCGGCATGCCAAGGTGATTTACGGGCCATTGGGGTTCTCCTGTCCAAAGGGTCTCGACTGGGGCGCAGCTTATAAGCGGCGCAGCGGATGATAGTCGTGACCATTGGTGTCACACCCCCCTGAGATACTGGGGTTATGGCAAAAGCACCCGGCAAGCACCACCGCAAGGGAATGACGCTCGCAGCGTTCTTCGACCGGTTCCCCGACGACACCGCAGCGGAGCGGTACCTGGCCGAGGCACGCTGGCCTGACGGGCCGCGTTGCCCGCATGGTGGCTGTGACTCAGCGAACATCCTGATCGTGAAGTCACGCAAGCCGCAGCCGTACCGGTGCCGGACGTTCCGCAAGCACTTCTCGGTGCGCACCAACACCCCCATGCACGCATCGAATCTCGGGTTCCGTGTGTGGCTGCTGGCGATGTACCTGATGGTCACGAACCTCAAAGGCACTTCGTCGATGAAGCTGCATCGTGACCTGGGGGTGACGTACCGCACGGCGTGGCATCTGTCGCACCGCATCCGCGAAGCATGGACCGATCAGCAGACGTTCAACCTGTTCGCCGGACCGGTAGAGGTCGATGAGACCTACATCGGCGGGAAGGCCAAGAACATGCACGCCCACAAGCGTGCCCAGTTGACCGGCCGCGGTGGGGTGGACAAGACCGCAGTGGTCGGCGTGAAGGACCGGGCTACGAATCGGGTGATTGCCGGTCCGGTCGCGGACACCACGGCACTGACCCTGACGTGTGCCGTGGAGACCACCACCGAACAGGGGGCAACAGTGTTCACCGACGGGCACAAGGCGTACACACCGCTCGCCAGCTTGGGCTACGCACACGCCGCGGTCGCTCACTCGGCTCGCGAGTTCGTGCGCGGCCCGGTCCACACGAACGGCATCGAGTCGCTGTGGTCGATGTTCAAGCGTGGCTACGTCGGGACGTACCACCAGATGAGCGTGAAGCATCTGCACCGTTACGTGAACGAGTTCACCGGACGGCACAACCTGCGTCCTGAGCACACCGACACGCAGTTGACGCTCACCGCACTGGCGATGAACGGCAAGCGGCTCCCGTACGCCACGCTGGTCGCTGGCACGGCAGGCACCACTGCCGAACCGGACCGCACCGAGCCATGGTAACCGGGCAGGCTCCCCCGCTCGTTGCCGGTCGCGTACTGTTGTCCACTACATGGCGAAGACAACCCGCCGTGTAGAGCAGACGAGGGAACCAGCGATGAGCGACAAGAAGCCCGATCCGGCACGCGACGACACCGGTCGTGACCTTGCTGAGCCGATCCCTGACAGCTTCGACAACGTGGTCGCCGCGGTGATGCGCACCCCAGCGAAGAAGAACTGGCGCTACCAGACCGAGCGATGACCTCCCCGAACTGGGCGAACCGGACACTGTTCCATCACGACAACCTGCCCGTGCTGCGAGGGATGAACAGCAACAGCGTCGATCTGATCGCGACGGACCCGCCGTTCAACAAAGGCAAAGACTTCCACGCCACACCGGACAGCCTCGCTGCTGGTGCGAAGTTCCAGGACCGCTGGCGTTGGGACGACGACATCGAAGGCGAATGGATTGACCAGCTAGAAGACGACTGGCCCGCTGTGTGGACTGTCGTGGCTGCCACGCGGTCCAGTTGGGGTGACGACCTCGGCGCGTTTCTGTGCTACATGGCCGTCAGAATTGTAGAAATGCACCGTGTCATCAAGCCGACCGGCTCGATCTATCTGCACTGCGACCCCACCGCGTCGCACTACCTCAAACAACTACTAGACGCCATATTCGGCAGACACCAGTTCCGCAACGAGATCATCTGGTCGTATGGCTTAGGCGGGTCATCGAAGCGTTTGTACTCGAAAAAACACGACAACATTCTCTTCTATGTGCACGGCGAAGACTATACATTTCACAAACCGCTAATGCCTGCAACATCCAACCGAATGAAGGGCCAGATGAAGGGAGCGACAGACGTTTGGGAAATCCCAACCATCAACAACATGGCGAAGGAACGAACCGGCTACCCGACACAGAAACCTTTAGCGTTATACGAACGCATCATCGAAGCCAGCAGCAACCCCTGCGATGTCGTGCTCGACCCGTTCGCAGGCTGCGCGACTACGCCGATTGCTGCAGAACGTCTTAACCGCCAATGGGTCGGTATTGATATATGGGACAGAGCACATGAGGTAGTCATTGACCGTCTGCGCAAAGAGGGGCTGACAGCACCCGGCACAGACGAAGACCGCCTGTTCACGTTCGGGGATATCACCTACACCGCTGAGCCGCCCGAACGCACCGATGACGGCGAGACTGCTGCACCGTTCCTGCAAGTAACCGAGCGTTACGCGGAACCTGACGGTCCGCGCATGTCCCGTGCCGACATGGTTGAGCATCTGCTAGCTCAGTACGGTCCCGCATGTCAAGGCTGCGACCGCACCTTCGATGATGTTCGCTATCTGCAACTGGACCACAACACCCCCCGATCGGATGGTGGCATCAACCACATCACGAACAGGGTGCTGCTGTGCGGTCCCTGCAACCAGTTGAAGAGCAACATCTACACACTGAGCGGGCTACGCCGACAGAACCGCAAACACAGCTACATGGCCCGATAGGAGGTAGGGCTGGGGCTGTCCGAACCCGACACTCTCGCTGTGTAGCCACGCGTATAAGTCCCCAACCGTGACCGCTGGCTAACACCCGATATAAGCCCCATGTATTTGTCCGAGCCGCCGACGCGTTTCATGGTCCGGCAGACGTGTCGGCCGTCGTCTGCTGGCTCACGCCATTCCTCGTTGATGGCGTTGGAGTCGTAGCCGACACGGCGGGTCTGACGCCCTTGTTGTTGCAGATCGACAACGTGCTTCGCCAGCACGGAAAGGAGATCGGACCGACAGCGATCTTGCCCCAGTACCCGTCGGGCAGACCGACCGTCGGACCGTCGAATCGGTGCTGCAAGGGCCAACGCGTCGAGTGCTCGCACTCTTGTCAGTCAGCTCCACTGGCGACTTGCGGCGTCTGCTCCAGGACGAACTCGAACGAATCGTGTCCAGCTTGGCCGTTGATCACTGCGCGCTCGAAGTGCTGGTCGACCGGGCTGCGCAGCTTGAGACAGTGCTTGGGCCAGATGAAGAATCACCGATCCGCGTCTCGACATGGCTCGGACTCGCGCGGCCCAACATCGATGGTAGGGGCGCCTTCTGCGATTTGTGCCGCAGCGCCGACAAGGCTCAAGTAGTCGCCATCGACCCGCGCAGCTACGGCGCGATGTCCCTTCCCGAGCCACACCTAGTCATGCCGAATATCGACTATGCACGGGACGCTCAGGGCTTTTGGGAACGTACCGCTCAGACGCATGGACTCTCGATCGAGGCCAACCCGCACCCCGCCAGCAGGGTTTCTCGCGGCAAACGTACGCCGCTGCCCGTGCGGCCCATCTTCGAGGTGATTGCAGCGCCCGAAGGCCTCGAAGACTGGGTTCGCGCACAGCAGAGTCGGCTGCTGAGCAGAGGCGGCGACGTATTGCCGCCGGAGGCCAATGTCGGCTTGGTCGTGGCTGCCGAGAATGACCTGGCGCAGGTGCCGCTGCCTCAGTTCGCAGGCGAAGGCACTACCGATCTGCGCGAGAGCCTCGGATTGGTGTTGCGCGCGCTCGACATCGACAAATCTGTTCCGATCCTCGCTGAGGGTGATCCGAGGTTGCGCAGCGTGCTCTCCCAGATCCCGGCTGAGCGTTCGGTCTTGAGCTTCTCGTGGGGCACCGTGACCGGCCTAACGCTGAGACGCCTCAAGGTCGCGGTTGCCGACGAATTGCTGAGCTTGCAGCGAGATCACCGTGTTGACGCGCTGGTGCTTCACAGCCGACCGACATCGCCAGGCGAATGGTCGGCGATGCAGAACCAGTTCGTGCCGGGCCGGTTGTCGTCCTTGTGGACGAGTTGCTTTCCGTGGCAATCGCCGCTACAGGAGGAATTTCGTCTGCTTGACCGCTCCGGAATCAGCGATACGCGACTCTCTGAGCACGGCCGCAACTTCGCGTCGTCACGCCTCCGGTTTCTGCGGTATCACTTGACGTACCAAGACGTTGACGACGACTGGTCCCCCCGGTTCGGGGATGCAGACGGAAGATCCCACCCTGCCCACGTTTTCTGGGGCATGTCCGAGACGGCGGTCCACCAGGAGCGGGTGCGCGGCCGCTCCTTGTACGGCGCTCACCTGGACTGCATGGCGGCGTACGCGGCGATTGGCTCCGTTGTCAACTACACCCGGCTGTCGACCAGGCCGTCGGCGGCGCCCCGGTGGGTCATGTTTGACTTGGGGCGCATCGTTCGGTCGTACTTTGATGCTGTCATCACCTGCGCACTGATCCGCTGGCTGCATCCCGGTGAGCTCTGGTGGGAGGTCGACGATGGCGGTCCACCGTCAGCGCGAGACTCGGTCGCCTTCCTGATCGATCAGGCGCGCGACGAACCGGCTGAGCAGGTATTGCTGTTGCCGGAACTATTGCTCGCCGCATCACAAGGCAAGATCCCGACGGTCGCACGTGAGTTGCTGATAGGCCGTGTTGAGGAGGCGATGTCGAATTGGCCGGACCAACCCGACTATGACATGGCGCGCGGAGCAGTCGATGTCGGACTCAAGTTGTTGGAATCGAACTGACCTGTCGAGCGTCTACTCGAAGCCGGTGTGATCGCCGCGCAGCCGCGCGGGGCGAGTGGGGTCTGCGTCGTGGAGGGCGCGGCGCACGATGCGGCCCTGCGCGAGGCCGCTTCCTGGGATGGATCGGCGGCCTCGGGGGTGCTGCATCGGCTGCCAAACGGCGACACTCGGGTGGTTGCCGACGCGGTCGGTGGCAGCGGCCGCCGCCCGGCCCGCTACCGCACGGAGGCTTCGCTGGCCGCCGCCGAGCACGCTGGCGTCGAGAGTGATCTGCTGGCACAGGAGGGTGCCGTCGGCGTCCGCGGTTTCGTACAGGCCTCGGTGGGCGAGATCGTGCGCAATGATGGTGAGGCCGTCTGGTCCTGTTGGGTGGGGCTCACCGTTCACCAGCAGCTTGGAGCGTTGAGCGCTCACGGTGCGGACGCCTGTCGTGCACCGCATCGTGTGGCTCGTCCGTTCGTTGACGGAGAGGGCGATGTTGACGTCGTAACGGGGCTGGGCTCCCATTCCGGCGGGCCACCACAGCGCCGGCTGATCGACGGAGACCAGCCATTCGAGGTTGTTGCGTCCTCGTGCCAGCACGGGTGACGACTGCTCCAGTCCATTGCCGAGCGCCGGGCTTGTCGCGGGGGCGGCGGTTGCTCCCGGCGCTGGGTTCGCTTGGGACGCTGGGTTTGCTCTCGGCGCGGGGCTTGTTTGAGGTGGTGCGCACGGCAGCACGGTGGTGGTGACGTCGGATCGGTAGGTGGCGGCGCTGTTGACGGTCGCGGAGATGCGCAGCACTGCCCGGTCGTAGTCGGCCTCGATGACCAGGACGCGTGCACGCTCGATGCGCGCAGGTCCCGTTCGTTCGATCCGTATGTCAGCGACGGGGGTGTCGGGTGCCGGATGCGGCCGGTTCGGCGGATGGGCTGCTTCGATGGCGATGAGATGCGTGGCCCCACGATCGTCACCGGACCCGAGATGTCCAGTGATCTCGAAGGCGTGCTGGTAGTGCCGGCCGCGGACATCGCCGAGATACGCGCCGTCCAGCCAGACATGGCCGAGCCCGCAGAGGCCGCTGGCGACCAACCAGTCGCGGCCATCGGCATCCGAGTCGGAACCGTCGGGGACCGGAGGGTCGAAGCGGCGCCGGTACAGAACGGCATCGGCCTCGTCGAGCCCGTCGTCGAGCCACCATCGCCCTGGCGAGCGCGACACGCGCCAACCCGAATCGTCGAGTGCTGGGTCCGCAACCGTTCGCCATTCGCCGTGGCCGGCAGCGTGAACAAGCCACTGTCCGGCGAGCGGTGCGGCGTCCCCGCCGGACTCCTCGACGAGCGACCACTCGACGCTCACCCTGTTCCCTTCGTGCCGGTTCCCGTGCCTGCCCGCCGTTCCGGCATTGCCCCGGTAACACCGGCCTCGCTGTGACGGTAGCGGTCGCAGATGCCGGATCTGGCGCCTGTCGCCACGAACACGGGGGGCTAGGTTGCCCGCCATGACCCAACCCACCACGCTCGGTGAACTGCGCAAGATCGGCTGGGAGTCCCGGCCGGTCAAAGAGGAGATGCGCGCGAACGCCGCGAAGGCCGTCGCCGCCGGCGAGCCGCTGTTCGAGGGAGTGCTGGGCTACGAGAACACGGTCCTGCCGCAACTCGAGAACGCGATGCTCGCTGGGCACGACGTTGTCTTTCTGGGCGAGCGCGGGCAGGCCAAGACACGGATGATCCGGTCGCTGGTGAACCTGCTGGACGAGTGGATGCCCTACATCGAGGGTTCGGAGATCTTCGACGACCCGTACAACCCAGTCTCGGCGCATGCCCGCGATCTCGTTGCCGAGCGCGGCGACAACACACCGATCGCTTGGGCACATCGCAGCGTCCGATACGGCGAGAAGCTGGCCACGCCGGACACCTCGATCGCCGACCTCATCGGGGAGGTGGACCCCATCAAGGTGGCCGAGGGCAGGTACCTCTCAGACGAGCTGACGCTGCACTACGGATTGGTGCCGCGCACCAACCGCGGCATCTTCGCCATCAACGAGCTGCCGGATCTTGCCGAGCGCATCCAGGTGGGCCTGCTGAACGTGCTCGAAGAGCGCGACGTGCAGATCCGCGGCTACAAGATCCGCCTGCCGCTCGACGTGCTGCTCGTTGCCACGGCCAACCCAGAGGACTACACGAACCGGGGCCGCATCATCACGCCGCTGAAGGACCGCTTCGGCGCCCAGATCCGCACCCACTACCCGCTCGACGTCGACACCGAGATGGACATCGCCGCAGCCGAGGCTCGCCCGCTCGCCCTGGACGATGTCTTGGGGGGCATCTCGGTCACGCTGCCGGACTTCATGTCCGAGATCGTGGCCACCTTCAGCCATGTGGCTCGAGCGAGCAGCCATGTCAACCAGCGCTCAGGCGTCTCGGTGCGCATGACCGTCACGAACATCGAGACGCTGGTCGCCAACGCCGCTCGCCGGGCACTGCAGCGCGGCGAGCAACACGTCGTGCCGCGCGTCAGCGATCTCGAAGCGCTCATGAGCTCGACCGCGGGCAAGATCGAGATCGAGTCGATGGAGGAAGGCCGCGACGGCAAGATCGTCGAGACGATGCTGCGCGCGGCGGTGCTGGAGGTCTTCAAGAACCGCTTCACCCCAGACGAGCTGACCGATGTCGTGGCCAGCTTCGGCGAGGGCAAGGTAGTCCACACCGGCGACGACCTCGGCGCCGACGCCTACATGGAATTGCTCGAAGGCAACCCGGCGCTCGCAGTCGCCGCGGAGTCGCTCGTGGCCACCTCGGTCGATGCCGGAGCGGCCAACGAGGGCGTCGCCCCAGCGGTGCTCGCTTCCGCCGTCGAGCTGGTGCTCGAAGGCCTGCACCTGTCCAAGCGGCTCAACAAGGAACACGTCGGTGCCCGCGCCACCTACCGCTCGCGCGGCTGAGTCGCTGTCCCGGCTGCGACCGTGACAGAGTGAAGACCATGGCGGTGGGCGTTCGGTTCCCGAGGCGATTGGCGGTTCTCGCGTTCGACGGAGCAAAGACAGCGGGCGTTCGATGAAGATTCGCTGGCGTCGTGCCCGCCGCGAGGGCTCCCGCTTCCGCTATTCGGCTTGGGACGGCACCCAGACCGGCTTCGACTTCGACGCGGACAGTCTCTTTGCCGAACTGACCGACGACTTGCTGTACCACGGCGATCTGAACGCTGCGCTGCGGCGTCTGATGCAACGAGGCTTCACTGACGCTGACGGCAACCGGCTCGAAGGGCTTCGCGAGATGCTTGAGCGGTTGCGCGAGCGCCGTTCGGAAATGCTCGAGCAGTTCGACCTCGGCGGCGTCTACGACGACATCGCTCGCGAGCTCGACGAGATCACCGACACCGAGCGCGAGGCGCTCGAAGAGTTCTCTCACGACGCCGCCGACAGCGGCGACGAACGACGCAGCGAGATCGCCCAGTCCAGCGCGACAGAGCGCAATCTGCAGCTCGACATGTTGCCGCCAGACCTGGCCGGGAAGATGCGGGGTCTGCAGAACTACGACTTCGAGTCTCCCGAAGCCCGCGAACAGTTCGCCGAGCTGGTGGAGCGGCTGCGACAAGAGGTGGCCCAGAGCTACTTCGACCAGATGGCTGGAGCGATGGGCAACATGAGCCCCGAGGACCTGGCCCGCACCAAGGACATGATGGCCGAGCTCAACCAGATGCTCGAACAGCGTGCCCGCGGAGAAGAGCCCGACTTCAAGGGCTTCATGGACCGCTACGGGGACTTCTTCCCGGAGAACCCCCAGACGCTCGACGAGTTGCTGGAAATCATGGCCAAGCGCATGGCGGCCATGGCCTCGATGCTCAACTCGATGACGCCCGCCCAACGCCAGCAGCTCGCCGACCTGGCCGCTCAGCTCATGGACGACATGGACTTGCAGTGGCAGGCCCAGCAGCTGGCCCAGAACCTCCAGCAAGCCTTCCCGGACCTCGGCTGGGAGCGGGGCTACCAATTCGGTGGCGACGACCCGCTGTCGATGTCCCAGGCCGCCGACGTGCTGGGTCAGCTCGGCGACCTCGACGCGCTCTCGGAGATGCTGCAGGGCGCCGTCAGCCCGTCCGCACTCGCCGAGGTGGATCCCGAGCGGGTGCGCGAGCTGCTCGGCAACCAGTCCGCCGAGGCGTTGGAGCGTCTCAGCGAGATGGCCCGGATGCTCGAGGAATCAGGGCTTGCCCAGCACACCGAAGGCAGGCTCGAGCTCACGCCACGAGCACTGCGCCGCATCGGCCAGAACGCCCTCGGCGACCTGTTCGACCGTCTCATGGACGACAAGGTCGGCAGCCACGAGGTGCACAAGACCGGCATCGGCCACGAACGGGCGTATGAGACCAAGCCGTATGAGTTCGGCGACACCTTCAATCTCAACATCGAGCGCACCGTGCGCAACGCCATTGCCCGCCAGGGGATCGGCACGCCGGTGCGGCTCACGCCCGACGACTTCGAGATCGAGCGGACTGAGTTGCTGTCGCGCGCTTCGACTGTGCTGATGCTGGACCTGTCGCTGTCGATGCCGATGCGTGACAACTTCCTTCCCGCGAAGAAGGTCACCATGGCGCTGCACTCGCTGATCTCGACGCAGTTCCCGCGCGACTACCTCGGCATCGTGGGCTTCGCCGAGTCAGCAAACGAGTTGAAGGCTTCGGAGCTGCCAGAGGTGTCGTGGGATTTTGCCTACGGCACCAACATGCAGCACGGGTTCATGATCGCCCGGCGCCTGCTGGCCCGCCAGACCGGTTCAAAGCAGATCATCATGATCACCGACGGCGAGCCGACTGCTCATCTTGGGCGCGATGGGCGTCCGTTCTTCGCCTACCCGCCGGTGCGCGAGACCATCGAGGCCACGCTGCTGGAGGTGGCACGAGCCACCCGAGAGGACATCCGCATCAACGTGTTCATGCTGGACCCGAACAGCTACCTGCGGTCGTTCGTGGAGAAGATGACCGAGATGAACGGCGGCCGCGCGTTCTTCACGAGCCCCCACGATCTGGGCAACTACGTGCTGGTCGACTTCCTTGAGCACCGGCGGCGCCTGAGCACGAGCGGTCGGTTCTAGCTGCAGCCTGCCCGGGTGCATGGGGGCGGGGCATCCGTGCTTCAAACAGATGCCGCGCTTCGTGCGCGGACGCGTCCGCATTAACGGCGCTCCACCAGGACGTCGCCCAGCATTCGAGAGTGCCGTCGGTGCGCAGAGCGCAGGTGTGAAAGAACCCTGTGTCGATGGCGGTGAAGGTGCCTGCGGGCGCGTCGGTCTTGCCGAGGTTGTTGCTGCCCCAGCATGCGATGGTGCCGTCGGTGCGCAGAGCGCAGGTGTGCGACTTACCGGTGTCGATGGCGGTGTAGGTGCCTGTGGGTGGTTCTGCTTGGCCGTGTTCGTTGTTGCCCCAGCATGTGGCGGTGCGGTCGGTGCGCAGCGCGCAGACATGGGAGCCGCCGACTGATACGGCGGTGTGCCAGCGTTCGGAGCCCGCGAGGCGTGTCATGTTGCGTCCGGCGGTCTTGGCGTCGGGCACCGACGCGGTGCCGCCCACGATGAATCCGCCCGTTTGGGCGGTGTCGAGGCGTGCTTGTTGGTCGGCGGGCATGGGTTCGTCGCGTGCGCTGGCTCGCACGATGCAGTCGGTGCCGATGACGCCGGCGAGCGTCACCGCGCTGTAAAGGTCTGATTCTGCTGCGGCGTCCGAAGCGACCACGATCGCCACGTCGCCGGTGCAGTCAGTTTGCGCCTGGGGCGGCAGCACCACCCGGGACTGCTGAGCTGCGACCGGATCAGCCACTACCACCACGGCGGCGATGACCACCGCGGCGAGCAGCGACCCAAACAACCGCACCGGACGAGACCCGGATGACGTCATGAGCGTCGAGAGTGCCGTGCCGCACTTGTGTCATGAGACGAACCGAACCCACAGCCGACCGACGCTTTTGGGGTAGAGCGCGCCCCTACACCTCAGGCAAGCACTGTGCGATCGCGCGTCGAGAACGTTCTCGACATAGACGAGTCCTGCGCCACTGTCGAGATGATTCGCGGCTGGCAAGACGGGCATGCCGGCAGTGACAACCGAGAAACAATCTTCGGGGCGACGGTCGCCGAAGCAATCGCCAAAGAATATGTCGGCGAATCCGTCGGGTTCTCGCAGGGACCGCCAAGTGAAACCCTGCGCCCGGGGCGCCCATCGCCTCATCGCTGAGCACCACTGTCGCGTCATCGGATACCCCGGCCGAGGAGTCGTGGTGAGCCAACTGTCCTGTCCGATTGCGGCGAGGTCTTGGCCGGAGCGCAACGCCACCAATGACAGCTCTGCTTCAGTAGTCAGCCAGCTGATCCGGTGTTCGGCGAGACGCGCACGTTGAAGGATGCGCACTCCATGCTCGTTCATCGGAAGGTCGCGCAGCAGGGCCTCGCTGACAGCCGCCGGTCCGTCGTTCGCGGCGTAGAGATACGGGAACGGATCGGAGCCCGTCGCATCGAATCGTCCCCCCTTGAAGCGGCCGGCGCGGCCTGTGGGCGCAGCACTCGGGTTGAACGCGTTGGCGGCGAACTCGGCGCTGTGCACTCGTACGAGAGTGGTCCCCGGAGGAATTTCGAGCCGGCGTGGCTCGCCCGTGAAACGCAAAGGTGGTGGCTGGTTCGGAGCCACGGCGAACTCCATCGGTGGATGCTCCTATGTTTGTCAACTCCCGGTCTGTGCGAGGTGTCGCTGGTAGCGTTCGGCGAGGTCGCGGTTGTGGATGATGCCTCTTTCGAGTTCGGATATCCGGTTGGGTGCGGCTCCGAGGGCTCGGGCTGTCGCTGTGCACTCGTACGAGAGTGGTCCCCGGAGGAATTTCGAGCCGGCGTGGCTCGCCCGTGAAACGCAAAGGTGGTGGCTGGTTCGGAGCCACGGCGAACTCCATCGGTGGTTGCAAGTGAACGGTCATGATGACCGTTGCGAACACATGCATCCGGGCGCAGGCCGACCGATGGAGGTGTCCAGTATGGCAGCGAGACTGAGTTTGGATGAGCGGGTGTTCCCGCGTCGACGGTCGAGTCGTCGCTCGGGGCGGGCCGCAGCGTCGCGGACGCGCTCGAGCGCAGCGGCTGGGCCGTGAACGCGGTCCACGGTGCATCGCGAGCTGGCCCGCTGCGCCGGGCGGGCGGGCTATGACGCCCGCTGGGCGCACGCGTCGCCACCACGAGGGGCCGGTGCGCGAGGGCGCGACGAGAGCGAACGCCCAAGCTGGCGGAGACTGAGTTTGGATGAGCGATCGGGTGCTGGCCGCCGCGGTCGATGAGCGCTTGAAGCTGCGCTGGTCCCCGCACGCGACCGCGGCGGACCTGCGCGAGGCGGGCATGCGCGAGGCGGGCATG
>CAXXMY010000011.1:0-834253 GCA_963663635.2 Acidimicrobiales bacterium | reverse complement strand
TGTTCGGCTAGGGGTGCGGGTGTGGTTTGGGGTTGTCGACGCTGGGTTTGTGTGGGGGCGCCGGTTCCGGGCGATGTCGGTCAGCCTGAGGGTCCGGGCAGAGCCCTGAGAGCGCTGAGTGTGGCTGTGAATTGTGTTTCCCAGGGCCAGCGGGCGGGGTATCGCAGGGTGGGTGTGCCGGAGCGGTTGACGAGCGACGGCGGCGAGGGCGACGAGTCGGGTGCGGCGGGAGCGGTTCGTGGCTGGCGGCGCGCCGGCAAGGGCGGCGGTCGGGTGGCCGATGTTGTGGGCGAGCACTGCGCAGGCGAGCGGTGCGCAGTTCGCGCCGTAGTGGCCTGAGGGGACGTGTTCGAGTCCGGTGCCTTCTTTGAGGTCGCGGATGGCGAGCTCGACGACGGCGTGGGCGCGGTGGAACTCGTCCGCGGCGGCGGTGTCGGTGTTCGGTGTTGGCGTTGAATGCGTGGTGTCGCCAGTCGGGCCACAGTCGTTGCTGGGCGCCCTCGGCGAGGCGGGTGCGGCGCACCACGAGACGAACGGTGCGCTTGGCTTTGCCGCGGCCGGTGGCATAGGTCGTCTCGGCGACTTGGGCGTGGCCGCTGTTGGTGTAGTCGATGTCGGCCCACGCGTCGTCGCTGATCGCTTGGATCGCTGCGCGCACAGCGGATCCGAGGGCGACGGTGATCGACCACTTGAAGTCGTGGGCGTCGAGGCGGTCGATCAGCTTGCGTGACCAGAATCCTGAGTCGGCGCGCACCGTGGTCGGCCCGGCGGCCCCGGCGCGTCGCAGGTTCGCGACGAGCTCGTCGACGAAGCGCACCACGCCTCGCGACGACCCCGCGGAGCCTTTGCGCATGCGGGCGCCGAGCACCTCGCCGGTGTCGGCGCGTGCAGCGAGCAGCGGGTGATAGCCGAGCGCGTTGGTGCAGGCCGTACGCGGCTCCTTGTTTTTGTTTGCCGTGGACCTCGCAGATCGTGGAGTCCAGATCGACCACCAGCGGCGCCTCGCCGGGGCCCGCGCCCAGTCCCCAGGCGCGCGCAAGCGTGCGCGACAGCACCGCTTCGAGCTGGCGGACGTGACCGAACGTGAACGTCCGCCGCAACGTCCCGACCGTCGAGGGCGCCGCCGGCTTGAATCCCAGCACCCGACCGGTGCGCCCGGCGCGCAGCATCTCGACATGATCGATGTGAGTGCCGCCTGCGAGCATCGCGGCGACCACCGTGCAGGATCTTGGGGCCCGGGTTCGCGGAACCCGTGCGCACCCACCGCTCGATCAGCGCCGAAACACCCAAACGGGCCATCAGCGTGCCCGCCAGGATCAGGCCCGCGTTGGCCACCAAGCCCTCATGATCAACCGTCGTTGCGAACCGGTCCGGACTGCGCGAAGATGCAGACACAAAAAGTGCCTCCTGTTTTTGAGACGAATGTTGCTTCTAACATCACAATCGTCGCAGATCAGGAGGCCTTTTTCGCGGACGCGACCACCCCCACACACCCACCCCAACGGTGGATTCAGGCTAAGCGACCCGTCCCAGCGCAGAGCCGGCTGATTGCCAGGCAAACGGACCGCCGCGCGCCCGGCGACGCCCCCGATCGCGCGAAACGGAATCCGGCTCCGATCCCCGCAAATCCTTGTCAGTGCTGGGAAAACACCGGCTTCGGAGAGATCCCACGCGACTGCAAGTTCGCAGGGTTCCCATTCTCAGATGGACCAGCCGCGGCACCGCACACCCGAACTGCGAACAGCACCGCGGCTGGCTCCAACAACAACATGGAACCTAAACCGAACGTCCCGCCGCCGAGCCGGCCGACCGCCAGGCAACCAGACCGGCGCGCCCTGACGGGCCGTCCGACGCCCTTAATCACGGTGGCGCCGTTCCCGGCACCCGGTCACGTGGCGCCCGAAGAGGCCGCAAGCGGCTTCGACCTGCGCCGCAATCACGTCACGGTGCACATGGCCGAGTGCGTCCACGTGCGCACCGCGGCCGATGTCGCGCTGCCAGCGGAACCGGACAAAGAGGATCGCCGGTGATGCCGGTACCGCCTGATCCGGGCGCTCCGCTGTCGGACTGGGCGGCGGCGATCCGTGCCGACGTCAGAACGAACAGCGGCCTGGCGGTCGAGTCCGCCAAGAGCGTGGCGGGTGCGGCGCCTTCGTTGTTCGCGTTCTCGGGTCTGCACGGCATCACGACATGGCCGGAAACGGACATCGCGGTGCTGCTGGAGTGGACTTCGGAGCCGTTGCGCGACCGCCACGGCGAGGTGGTGCGCGACCGCGACCCGGACGAGATGCGCCGCCGGCGATGGAAGGCGAAACACATCGTCGCCTCGGCGATCCGGCTGGGAGCACCAGTGCCGCTGCTCGACAGCGAAATGGCTCGATTCATAAACCCGCCGCCGCGCCCGAAACGAGCGAAGACCGATCCTGAGGAGATCGCCGCGATGGCTGCCCGGTGGCGACCTCAGCGCTGGCGGCACGGCAGCCCGCGCAACTTGGAAACGGTCTTGCCTGAAGTGCGCGCTTGGGTGCTGGAAGCCGAGCCCGCCGATGTGGACGAGACACGCACGTGCCTGCGGATACTGGCGGGCTTCGCGCTGTGGGCTGTCGACGACCGTCACAGCGACCCGGTGACGATGCACACCCCGAACAACACCGAGACCTGGGTGATGCGCGTCAACGCCGACCACGACGCCAACTGGAAGAACCGCGCACGAGGCGTGCTGCGACGCTTCGGGCCAATCATTAATCCTGCAGCGTGGCCGCGTCCGCCGCAGCCGCTGCCAGCACGCAGTGTCGCCGCCCCTTACGACGCGAAGACCGAAGTGCAGTTCCGCCGTGCGGCATTGCTGCCGCGCCGCGACCGCAGGGCGCGCTTGTGGGTCGCCATCGCAGCGCCGGGAGCGGGACTGAGCGGACCCGAGATGGCCGACGCCGAATACGGCGACCTCACTCAGCGTCCCGACGGGCGCTGGGAGATTCGTGTGCGGGGAGACAAGGCGCGCCGAGTGCCTGTGCGCAGCGACTACGAATCGCTCATCCACGAGCTTGTCGCGTTGGAGGACCGGTCACAGTTCGTCGCGTCCGACAAGCCGGGTGCAGCAAGCCAGATCGCGCAGCGAATCCGCGTCGGCGACCGGAGCCTGTCGCTGACCGCGTCGCGCAACACCTTTGTGGCTGCGCACATCGCCGCCGGAACGCCGCCCGCAGCGCTGTCCAGAATCACCGGGTCCGTCACGCATGACACCATCACCCAGCTCATCCGCCATGTCGCAGCCGACCTCTCCGACGCCGATGCAGTCGAACAGGCGCTCGGGGCATGAGCACCGCGGCCGAACCCGACGACGCAACGGTCCCTGACTGGAAACGCGACTACTCAGGGCTGCCCCCGGATCATCCCAGCCGCCACCGCCAGCGCCACCAGCCTCAGCATGTGCAAGAGGCGCAGTACCGGGAGGTCATCGAGCGCTCGGGGACCCTGCCGCTGCTCAAGCAGATGCTGCACGGCCACCGCGGACGCCAGTCGCGACTCGGCATCGAAGGCGCTCTGGTCGCGGCGCTGCGCGCTTTGGCGGAGCGCCGCACCTACAAGCGCAGCGAAATCACAGCGGAGGTCGCCAAGATCACCGACGAGACTGCCGCCGAGGTCGGCATCGCGGATCGCAACGAAAGCCCGATCAGTTATTCCACCGTCGCGACGCTGTGCCGCAAACTCGAAAAAGCGCTCGTGGACCACGCACGACACCCCTTCTACGGAGACTACGGATGGCTCGACGAGGACGGCATGTACATGCTGGCGTACTGGTGGTCCGACGAGCTGATCCGAGCGTCCATACCCCCCGAGTGGCGGGACAAGATCACTGCAGTGGCGATAGACGGCACCTGCTGGCCGACCTGGGCGACGAACAGGATCTTCACGCCCAAGAAGGACATCGTCGCCGAGTTCGCACAGCGACGCGCCGACGAACTCGGGCTCGACGAACCCGACCTGTCGGACCTGAAGAACCCGTGCGGCACCAGACCCGGCGAACTCGGACCAGACGGACGGCCGATCCCGACCCTTTGCCCCACCGTGCGAAGGGGGCGCCGCACCAAGACCCGCAAGGACCAACGCGAAAAATTCGACGGGCACGATCTCATCACCGCCGTCGCAGTACGCGATTTCTGCTGGCAAGGCGACCCTGAGCGCTACCAGCTCGGACCCGACGTGCCGCAGTTTTTTGTCGGGACGCGCGTCATTCCTGCCTCAGCGCATGCCGCACCATCCTCCGCAGTCCTGGCACGCAACTTCGAGCGTGGCTTCTCCCGAGCACGCGACGTGCTCGCTGACCGGATCATCACCAACAGCCCTGATTTCGTGCTCGCATGCCACGCACTCGGCCTGAACGCCACGATGGACTACACCACCACCGAAGTCGCGAATCCCAAGACCCCGACATTCGGGCGCAACCAGAACCTCTACTACCAGCACGTCGGAGCGCTGTTCCCCGGCTGGCTCGACCCCGCCATCGTGGAACCCCCCGAAATCGGCACCGTCGACCCGGAAACCGGCGAGGAAGTCACCGAGGACGACGTCAACGCGTGGTACACCGAGCGCGCCAAGCTCCGATGCAGCGTCAACAGGAAACTCCCCGGCGGCGGCTACCAGTACCAGACCCCCCTCGCAGCCGGACGCATCGGCACCGAGCACACCATGCACACCGCCAACCAGGACGCCGCCGAGTACCCCACCGACATCGTGTACGCCGAGCGCTATTTCAAAGTGCCACCCGAACAAGCCGTCCGCCTGCAAGACAGACCATGGTCCACACCCGCATGGGATGCCGACTACGGACGACGCTCGATCGTCGAGACCGGCAACTCCAGAGCCAAGAACGAGGGTGGATTCGACGAAGAAACCTGTCGAATCCACGACTTCGTCGCCCACATCATTGCCGCGACGCTCAACCTCGTCATCCTGAATCTCGAAGAAGTTCGCCGATACGAACTCGAACACCAAGAAACCCAAGAGCAAGCCAACAAGATCTCAACCGCCACAGACAAGAACGACGACACGCAAGCACGCGACAAACAGCCCACTGACGCCAAACGAGATGACCTGAAGAAACCCGAACCCGACGACACAGTCACCGCGGCATCAACACACACCGACGAATCGACCCCTGAACCAGACGCCGCTGTCAACAACGATCACACCACCGCACCAGCGCGCTCCGGCAAGAGCAACCGGCAACGGCGCAACCACCAACGCAAACAGAAAGCGCACCCTCGCGGAACCCCGCCAAACAGCAGAAGCCCGCCGAAGCACTGAGCGAACCCCAAATCAAGGCAGGCGGCTGCTAGCCGCCTGCCTTATCGCGCCCGAAAACTCTCTGAACACAAGGATCGGCGCCCTCTAGCCCCACTGAAACGCTGACAAACCCAGAAATCCCCGCCGCGCGCCTTCAAACGGCCCCCAGACGCGCACCTCGGGCCAAATCGCAAACATCAGACCCAACAATTCGCAAACAAGCCGCTGGTGGGCGATACAGGATTCGAACCTGTGACCTCTTGCGTGTCATGCAAGCGCGCTAACCAACTGCGCCAATCGCCCGAAAGGGTTTCAAACACTAGCACTGCGGGTGCAGTGCACAGCCGAGGCGGAGACCGGATTCGAACCGGCGTACACGGCTTTGCAGGCCGCTGCCTAACCACTCGGCCACTCCGCCCGACTCGGGGTGAGGGTACCGTCCGACGTGCGCTGGGTTGCCCGCCGTACACTCGTCGGCCAAGGCAGTTCGCCGCGTGGCCTCACTGCCCAGCGTTGTCGCACGAGTCGTCGCGACGTGCGCACTTCGCGGGTCACGCCCTCTGAAAGATATCCGTGACAACTTTTAGTGAACTCGGCGTTCCCGAGTCCATGTGCGACACCTTGGCTGATCAAGGCATCACCGATCCGTTCCCCATCCAAGAACTGACCATCGCCGAAGCCCTCGCCGGCCGAGACGTGTGCGGCAAAGCCAAAACCGGCTCCGGCAAGACGCTGGCATTCGGCTTGCCGACGCTTGCGCTCACGCCGCGCTCTGCGGACGGCCGACCGACCACGCTCATGCTGACGCCGACACGAGAGCTGGCGAACCAGATCGCCGCAGTCGTCGAGCCGCTTGCAAAGGCCATCGACATCCGGTCGATTGCCACCTACGGCGGCACCAACATCGAGCGTCAGATCGAACTGCTCGGCGCCGGCATGGACGTCATCATCGCCACGCCCGGCCGTCTCATCGACCTCATCGAGCGAGGCGCCGTGGACGTGGGCGGCATCCAGCGCGTCGTCGTCGACGAGGCCGACCGCATGGCCGACATGGGCTTCCTGCCCCAGGTCGAATGGGTGCTGCGGCACATTGACGGCCGGCACCAGACGCTGCTGTTCTCGGCCACGCTCGACGGCGTGGTCGACACGCTCGTCAAGCGTTACCTCCACGACCCCGTCTTCCATGAAGTCGAAGAACGAGAGGTCACCGTGGCCGAGATGGGCCACCTGTTCCTGTCCGTCCACAAGATGGACCGGGTCAAGGTGGCAGCGCGCATGATCGCCGCCAACGGCCGCACACTGCTGTTCACGCGAACCAAGCGCGGCGCCGACCGGCTCTGCGGGGACCTGCGCGACGAGGGCGTCAAAGCCGGTGCAATTCACGGCGATCTGCCTCAAGTCAAACGAGAGCGAGCGCTTGCGGACTTCATGAAGGGCAAGCTCTCGGCGCTCGTTGCCACCGACGTTGCTGCCCGCGGACTCCACATCGACGAGGTCGACGCCGTGGTGCATTACAACGTGCCCGCCGAGCACAAGACCTACCTGCACCGCTCGGGCCGCACCGCTCGCGCGGGGCACGGCGGCACCGCCGTGACGATGTTCCTGTGGGACGAGGAACTCGAGGTTCGCCAACTGCAGCGTCGCTTGGCGCTCAAGCTGCCGCTGCACGAAATCTTCTCCAACGACGACCGGCTCGACGACCTGGCCTCGTTCGCTTCGAGCAGCGACAACGCCGGCCGCTGAGAGACTGCGAGCGGCCCGGCACAAGCCGGGCTGAGCTCGGCGAATCCGACTGGGACCCTTCAGAGCCGACAGGTACCCTTGCAGTTCCACGGAGAAATGGCCACGGACAAGTGGGCCACCGGGAAATGGGCACTGGGAAGAAGGCCACAGGGACGAAGGCGCTGATGTGGACCGTGCGGGGCGCGAGCGCGCTGTGAACGATCAAGCGGCAGCAGCACGACTGCTGCCCGCCTCGGGTGCATGGCATCCAGGCCGCGGCGCGGGCCATCGCAAGTTCTTCGAGCTGTCCCCGGACCGGCCGTTCACCCTCGAAGGCGGCGGCGTGCTGCACGGCGCCGTGCTGGCGTACGAGACGTGGGGCGCGTTGGATGCCACCGCCTCGAACGCCGTGCTCGTGTGCCATGCACTGACCGGCGATGCGCACGCGCACGGAGCCGCGCACCCGCCGTCACAGGTCACCGGGGGCTGGTGGAACGACTTCATCGGCCCCGGTCGGCCGCTCGACACCAACCGCTACTTCGTCGTATGCGCCAACGTGCTCGGCGGCTGCCAAGGCAGCACAGGTCCGTCCTCGCTGAATCCCGCCACCCAGCAGCGCTATGGACCGGACTTTCCGGTCGTCACGAACCGCGACATCGTTCGCTCGCAGTGGGCGCTGGGCCGGCACTTGGGCATCGATCGGTGGCTGTCTGTGGTGGGCGGCTCGATGGGCGGCATGGCGGTGCTGGAGTGGGGTGTCACCTACCCGTCGCGGGTCCGGTCGCTGGTGGTGATCGCTTCCAATGCCGCTGCGTCCGCGCAGCAGATCGCCTGGAGCCAGGTCGGCCGCCAAGCGATTCTGGATGACCCGAGGTTCCGCGGCGGTCGCTACTACGACGCCGCCGACGGCGACGGTCCCCACCGGGGACTGGCCAACGCCCGCCGAATCGCCATGATCCACTACCGCTCTACCGACGAGTTCGATCGACGCTTTGCCCGACACAGCGAGGACCCGCTGCTGCCGTTGCGGCTCGACCATCACTTCGACGTCGAGAGCTACCTCGACTACCAAGGCGCCAAGTTCGTTCCCCGCTTCGATGCCAACACGTATCTGGTGCTCAACAAGCTCATGGACCTCCACGACATCGGCAGGGGCCGCGCCGGTATCGATCGTGCGCTGGCCCGCATCGTGGCACCCACGATGGTGATGAGCGTCCGCACTGACTTCCTGTACCCGCGGCCCCAGCAGATGCAGATCGTGGACTCGTTGCGTCAACGAGGAGGCCTGCGGGTGGAGCACGTGGACATCGACAGCGACAACGGCCACGACGGCTTCCTCACCGAGCCCGACCAGACCGGGCCGCCGATGGGCGAGTTCATCGACGACGTCTACAAGAGCCACGCTCCGAGCGGAGGGGCTGAACGTTGAGCGGCGGACGCACCGGACTGCTCTTGGCCGAGACGCATACGAGCGTGCCGTCCGAAGCGGTGAGTTCAGGTTTGGCGATGTGGTGGGCGCTGGTCGCGCTGACAGGAATGCTGGCGGTCGCATCGGCCGGCGGATTTGTGTTCTACCTGCGCCGGACGTCTCCGGCGCGCTCATTCGCCGCTCCCGACGCGTCCGACGAGTCGGCACCGAACTCCGCAAGCCTGAAGGAGAGCCCATGAGCAAAGACTTCGATCCCCAGGCGATGATCAAGCGCTTCGCCGAACGCGCTCAAGCGGTGCGCAAACGCAATCTTCCTGCCATCGGCGGAGAAGAACGGCGCCTCTTCATCGAGCAGGCCGAGCTTGATTTCATGGACTACGCCATGATCGGCGATGCCACCGCGACGCTCGAGGACGGCATCCTCACACTGCGGATCGATCTGCGTCGCGCCGACGGCTAGCTCGTCATACTCCGCAGCTAGCTTCGGCGCCGTGGCCGACATCGATCCTGCGACACTCGAAATGCCCGACGATCGGGATCTCGGGCTCATGCCTCACTACCCGAACGTCGTGGACTGGGCGCGCCGCGAGACCGACGGGCTGACTGCGGCACAGCTCGACTTCGACGACCGCTCCCCCGAACGCGAATGGATGTGGTGGTCCATCCGGCGCCAGGTCTCGCACATGGCCTGGGATTCGCTGGCCTTCAGCCGGCGCCGATGCGCTGGGTTGCTGTGGCCCGCCGGCGACATCCCCCAGCCGATCGTTTGGGAGGACCACCGTCTCGGCCCGAAGGCGAAATTCGACCGGGTGCTCGACGAGGACCTCTTCTGGGAGCTCGACGACCTGTTCGACAAGCTCGAACTCGGCGTGAGCTGGCTGCAGCGCGTGGTCACCGAGCAATCAATCGAGCAGCTCAGGGCAATGGCCGAGACAGTGCGTGGGACTCAGTTCTGGAAGTACGTCATCACCACGCTGCCGCGTGGCGCAACGCACGATGCCGACGACCCGCGGTTCATCACCTACGACCTCGAAGGCTCGCTGTGGATGGTCTTCTACGAGCTGTCGACGCACGTTCGAACGATCCAGCGGCTCAAGACGCACCAGGGCCTGCGGGCGGCTGTCCACCTGCCCCGCTTCGGCTACTTGCGGCTTCCGCATTTCTGGGGGGAGACCGACGAAAACGGCCCGAGCATGGAGCGCCTCTGAGCGGCAAACGCGGCCGTTCAACGCTGCGAGCATCTCGAGCTCGAAGCGCGCCACAAGCCCGACAGATGGCTACAGTTAACGGCTCCCGCGGATGTAGCTCAGTTGGTTAGAGCGCAACCTTGCCAAGGTTGAGGTCGCCGGTTCGAAGCCGGTCGTCCGCTCCACACGAAGCAGCAGGTCAGGCTCGGTTTACGGTGCCGAGCCTGCCGCTTTCGCATGAGGCCATCCCATCCCGCCATCCCATCCACTGCGCGATTCGCGTAACATGGGACTGGTGAAGGGTTCTGTGCGCAATCGTGATCGGGGTGTGTGGGAGGTACGGGTGTACCTCGGTCGCGACGCGGACTCGGGCAAGAAGAGGTATCGATCGCGGACTGTTCGGGGAGCGAGGCGCGACGCGGAACGGGTCTGTCGGGATCTCGTTGCCGAGGTGGAGGCAGCGGGGTCGGAGGAAACGGCGAGCGGGTTCCCGTCGGTCTCGGCATGGCTCGACGAATGGTGGGCAGTGAAGCGAACGACTATTTCGCCGACAACCGCTTCCTCGTGGCGATCGTCCGTCGAGCTATACCTCAAGCCGGAGATCGGTCAGATGAGCCTTCACGAGGTTCGGGGTCATCATCTGGAGTCCCTCTACCAGAGGTTGGTCGACGGTGGGCTGTCGGCTGCGCGCGTTCAGAAGGTTCATACCGTTGCGTCGGTCGCATTCAAGGCGGCGGTTCGCCGTGAGCTCATCGCGGCATCTCCGGCGGCGACCGCGCGTGCGCCCTCGATCGGTCGCCAGGAACCGACCGCCCCAACTCCTGAAGAGGTCGCTCTGATCCTTCGTGCGGCACACGACGATCCTGAGTTGTACTCGTTCTTGATCGTTGCGGCGAACACAGGAGCGAGGCGGGCTGAGGTCTGTGCCTTGCGATGGTGTGATGTCGATCTGGCCGGACGTGTCGTCACTATCTCGCGATCGGTGGTGAAGGGCGCCGGAGGCGGCGCAGCAATTCGGCAAACTAAGACGGGGATCGCGGGCCAGACGGCAATCAGCGAGCAGGTCGCGGACGTTCTCGGTGAACTCCGAGCGCTCCGAGAGGACGCCGCCTCGTCGGCGGGGGTACAGCTCGCGGCGACGGCGTTCATCTGGTCACAGGACGTAGGCGGCGGTCGTCCGGTGTATCCCGACACGATGACCGCCCGGTTCGCGCGTGTCCGTGACGAAGTGGGGCTCGGTCATGTCCAGCTTCGGCACCTGCGACACTTTGCCGCCACCCAGATGCTGTCCGCTGGCGTGGACGTTCGAACTGTCGCCGGGCGGCTCCGTCACGCTCGCCCGGCCATGACGCTTGACAGATACGCCGCATGGGTGCCGGCTCGAGATCGAGAGGCTGCTGACGTCCTCGACAACTTGGGCTGATCCCGAGTGAGCCAACCGCGCGGGTTGCGCCACTACGGCCGCCATCGGCAACAGACCGGTGCTCTCAGCCAGTGTTTCGGCTGACGTTCTCCAGCAAGCTGTTGAGCGCGCTCGTGGGGATGACGAGTCGCCTGCCCAGACGGAGTACTGGGAGCTTTCCTGTGCGGGCAAGCTCATAGGCGGTCGATCGCGAAATCCCGAGAATGTGGGCGGCTTCGGGAAGAGTGAGCGTGGCTCGTGCACGAGATGTCTTCGAGACTGGGTCATCGTTGGCCAGGCCCCCGAACGCCAAGGCCGCTGGTGTGCGGGTATTCACGGTCGACCTCGGCGAGTTGGGGTTGCGGCCCTAGCGGTTCGCTCGTCGAGCCAGGCCCGGATTTCGTCGGAGCTGAATCGGATCTTGCCGCAGATGTTGTAGTGGGGTATCCGTCGTTGCGTAACGAGCCGGCGGACCCTCCATGTCGAGGTGCCGAGCCGCTTCGTCGCTGTCCGCGGGTTGATGAGCGGCGGGTCGAATCCGGATCGATCTGTGGTGTTTGGGATTTCGTGTTTGTTTTTCATGTACACCTGTGGCCCGCCGAAATTCGCGATTGGGACAAATCGGCGCGAGAAATTGCGAACGAGAGTTAGCTCGTCGGGCTCATAACCCGAAGGTCGCAAGTTCAAATCTTGCCCCCGCCACCAAGGTGTAAGGCCCGGAAACACTGCGTTTCCGGGCCTTTTCGCATCCTTGGGGGGGGGGGGGGGGGGGTCGCTCCGGGCGGCCCATGCAACAAACATGCAACACCAGATAAGCGGCTCTTCGGAAATCAGCGGGGTGTGGGTCCGTTGATGGGTACGAGGGCCCTGCGATTCTGACGGTATCTAACGCCTTCAGAATCGAGAGCCCTCGTGGAACGAGACCCTACGCGCATGTGCGCGCTGCTGGTCGGCTTGCCGGACGTGCTCGTGCTCGGGGTCGAGTTGAACGTCCCGATCCGGGTACATGTCGAAACGGCCGGTGAGCGCCCGTTCTGTGAGGTATGCGGAGCAACGGCGCTGGTGAAAGATCGGCCGGTTGTGGAGCTTGTCGATCTTTCGTGTTTTGGTCGGCCGACCCGACTGGTGTGGCACAAGCGCCGCTGGTGCTGCCCCGCCGACGGATGTGCGTCGGGTTCGTGGACCGAAGACACGCCCGGGATCGCTGCGGCCCGGTTGACGTTGACGGATCGGGCTGGTCGGTGGGTGACTGAGCAGGTCGGACGCTGGGGTCGCACCGTCAACGAGCTCGCGGTCGAGCTCGACGCGGACTGGCACACGATCAACGACGCCGTGATCGCATATGGGACACCGCTGATCGACGACCCTGATCGCATCGGTTCGGTGACCGCGTTGGGGCTCGATGAGGTGCTCTACGCCCGGATCGGTCGTTGGCGTCGCCAGGTGTGGTCGACCTCGATCGTTGATGTCGGCGCAGGGCAGCTGCTCGATGTGATCGAGGGCCGCTCAGCCGCGACGGCATGCGAGTGGCTCGACCAGCGGCCTCGAGGCTGGCTCGACGGAATTCGTTGGGCGGTGCTCGATCTGTCGGGGCCGTGGCGGTTGGCGTTCGACACGATGCTGCCGACCGCTGATCAGGTCGCAGATCCGTTCCATCTCGTGAAGCTCGCGAACTCCCGTGTCGATGAAGTCCGGCGCCGCGTCCAGAACGAAACGCTCGGTCATCGGGGCCACAAAGACGATCCGTTGTATCGGGTCCGGCGGCTCCTCACCAAGGCTGATGAGCGTCTCGATGACAACGGCCGATCCAAGCTGGCCGGCTTGCTCGAAGCGGGTGATCCTCGCGGCGAGGTCCGCACCGCGTGGCACGCCAAGGAGGTTGTGCGCGAGATCTACACCATCGACGACCCCGACCTCGCCGCCGAGTTCGTCGACCGGCTCGCTGCCGATCTTCAAGACGAGTCCTGCCCGGCCGAGATCAACCAGCTCGGCCGAACCATCGCCCGCTGGGCTGACCAGATCTCGGCGTGGCACCGCTCACGCGTCTCGAACGGACCGACCGAATCGATGAACAACCTCATCAAGAGGATCAAACGCGTCGCCTTCGGGTTCCGCCGGTTCCGCAACTACCGAATCCGTGCACTCCTCTACGCTGGCCGACCCAACTGGCAGCTGCTCGCCACCATCACACCCCGCTGATTTCCGAAGAGCCTGACAACGGCCGATCCAAGCTGGCCGGCTTGCTCGAAGCGGGTGATCCTCGCGGCGAGGTCCGCACCGCGTGGCACGTCAAGGAGGTTGTGCGCGAGATCTACACCATCGACGACCCCGACCTCGCCGCCGAGTTCGTCGACCGGCTCGCTGCCGATCTTCAAGACGAGTCCTGCCCGGCCGAGATCAACCAGCTCGGCCGAACCATCGCCCGCTGGGCTGACCAGATCTCGGCGTGGCACCGCTCACGCGTCTCGAACGGACCGACCGAATCGATGAACAACCTCATCAAGAGGATCAAACGCGTCGCCTTCGGGTTCCGCCGGTTCCGCAACTACCGAATCCGCGCACTCCTCTACGCTGGCCGACCCAACTGGCAGCTGCTCGCCACCATCACACCCCGCTGATTTCCGAAGAGCCAGATAAGCGAGGTCGCCGATTCTCGAGCCGAAGTCGGATCTGGCTCGCCCGTCGTTCGCGCTCTGCGTCGCGAACCCTTGTGTGTCCGACGGTCGCGAGAGCGGGTCGCGGGGCGGCGCCTTTCGGCGCCAGCCCCATGGGGTCATCTTGCTTCGTGATACATCTCGGCTAGGTCGAGTGCGTGTGCTGTTGCATGTCGTCGGGCCAGGATCGGGCGGACTCTCGCCGTAGCGCTCGCCCACGCCGCCCAGAACGCCGACGAGGCCGGCCGCGGCGGCGTCCGCGCCTACCAACAGATCCGTGCCGCCTACTCCTGGGATTCGCTCGCCGAAGAATTCATCGACATCTACCAACACGTCACCTGACCTGTCTCCGGGCGCGGGTGGGAGAAGGAGGCGGGAGCGGAGCCGGGCCATCGCTGCCCGCGCCGGTAGGCGGGGCGAACTCCATCGGTGGTTGCAAGTGAACGGTCATGATGACCGTTGCGAACACATGCAGCCGACCGATGGAGGTGTCCAGTATGGCAGCGAGGCTGAGTTTGGATGAGCGGGTGTTCATCGAGTCGTCGCTGGGGGCGGGCCGCAGCGTCGCGGACGTAGCGCAGCGGCTGGGCCGTGATCGGTCCACGGTGCATCGCGAGCTGGCCCGCTGCGCCGGGCGGGCGGGCTATGACGCCCGCTGGGCGCACGCGTCGCCATGCGCGAGGGCGCGACGAGAGCGAACGCCCAAGCTGGCGGCCGATCGGGTGCTGGCCGCCGCGGTCGATGAGCGCTTGAAGCTGCGCTGGTCCCCGCACGCGACCGCGGCGGACCTGCGCGAGGCGGGCATGAGCGTGTGCGCGGAGACGATCTATCGGGCGTGCTACGCGAACGACGCGCGCAGCGGCCTGGCGGCGGGCACCTGGGCGAAGCTGCCGCGGCGCGCCCGGCGCCGTCGGCCGCGCAGCGTCGCGCAGGCCCAAAAGCCCAGCCCGCTGGGGGAATACCGGCCGACAGCCGACCGGCCCGACGACGTCGAGGACCGTATAGAGCCCGGCCACTGGGAACGCGACCTCATCGTCGGCAAAGCCAACCTCACCGCCGCGGTCACCCTCGCCGAGCGCACCAGCCGCTACACGGTCACCGCAGCGCTGCCCGACGGCTACGGCGCGCCCCAGGCCGCCGCCGCGGCCGCCGCGGCGCTGGGCCGCCAGCCCGCAGCGCTCGTGCGCAGCCTCACCTGGGACCAAGGCCGCGAGATGGCCCGCTGGGCCGACATCGAAGCCGCGCTCGGCATCGAGGTGTTCTTCTGCGAGCCGCGCTCGCCGTGGCAACGACCCACCAACGAGCACACCAACGGACTGCTGCGCCGATGGCTCCCCAAAGGCACCAGCCTCGACATCGCACAACTGCGCCTCTCGGTCATCGAGGACAACCTCAACCACATGCCACGCCGACTCCACCACTGGCAATCAGCCGCCGACATCTACACTCAACTCACTTGCAACCACCGGTAGAGCTTGCCCGGCCTCGGTGGAGACCCCACAAATTGCTTTGTCGCCCTGTCCGGGCGAGGATGGCGGTTCCGACGCGGCGAGTGGTCGCACAATGAAAGGCTCGCTGTGCCCGAGACAAGAAGTACCCACGATCAGGGTGCCAGCCTGACGCGTGGATCGAGATTCATAGCACCGGCCACCGCATTCACTGGGGTTGAGGTTGCGGTCCGCGCCGACACCGCTCGACCCGCCCCTGTCACCCACGAGTCGACCGAGGTTCCTTCGTCTCTCGACACTGACGTCGTCGCGCCGGACGTCGATGACCACCCGTGCCCGTCGCGGATTGTGGTGTTGGCCGCCGGTCTCGGATCGAGGCTTCGGCGCCGAGGGCCCGACAAGCCGCTTGTACGACTCGGTGGGTTGAGCCTTCTCGAACGTTCGATCATTGCCGCCGACGAAGCCGGCTTTGTCGAGGTCGTGGTGGTGACTGGCCACCAGGGCGAACGTGTCGCCCGCCACGCACTCGAGGTGAGTCGCCGCCGCGGCGTGGCCGTGACGGTCGTGCACAACGACCGGTACCGAGAAAGCAACGGCTTGTCCGTCCTCGCCGCGAGAGACGCCGTTGGTGAAGAACCGTTCGCGTTGGTGATGGCCGACCACGTCTTTGCGGCCGCGTTCATGGGACGCCTCCGCACGTCAAAGCTCGCGCCCGGCCAAGTCGTCGTGGCTGTTGACCGTTCGCTGGGCCAGGCCGTGGGTGTCGACACCGCGGACGCCATGAAGGTCCGCCTCAGAGGCGACCAGGTTCAACTCATCGACAAAAACCTGGACCACTACGATGCCTTCGATGTCGGCGCTTTCGTCTGTGGACCTTCGCTGGTCCACGCGTTGGAACGGGCATCGGCGAGGGGCGACACGACACTGGCCGGCGCGGTGCAGATAATGGCCGACAGCGGCGACGCGCAGGTCCTCTCCCTGGTCGGCGATGAATGGTGGTTCGATGTCGACACGCCAGGCGACCACCGCCGGGGCCGCCGTTTCCTCCTCTCGAACACGGGCAAGGCCCTCGACGGCGCCGTCGCGACGAAACTGAACCGCGCCATATCCCAGCGGGTCGTCACCCCGCTCGTGCTCCGCGCCGCCCCGAGGATCACACCCAACCAGATCACCCTGGTCGCGTTCGCCGTAGCGGTCGCCGCCGCGGCGGCGTTTATGGCGGCCGCCCCGCTGGTCGCAGCGGTGCTGATCACCCTGGCCAGCGTGCTCGATGGCAGCGACGGCGAGGTCGCCCGCCTCCAACACCGCACGTCGCCCTACGGCGGATTCCTCGACGCCGTGCTCGATCGTGTCGCCGACGGGGTTGTGTTCACCGGCGTAGCCATCTACCTCGCCACCAGGAGCGATCTAATCGGCCTCTCCGGGTCAACCCAAGCAGCCGTCGCGATCGGCGTGTCCGGTCTCGCCCTGGTCGGCCATCTCGGTGTCAGCTACACGACCGCCAAAGCAGCGGTCGACCTCAACCACCGCTACCAGGGCCCCGTCATCGGCGGAGGCCACGGCCGCGACCTGCGGCTGTTGATCCTGACTCTCGGCGCTGTCGCCGCAGCCTTCAGCGCCGCCGCGTTATTGGTGTCCATAGGCGTCATCGCTGTGCTGTGCACCTGGATCATCGTCGTCCGGCTCCGAGCGTCGTGGTGGGCCGAAGGCCCCGGTAACGACTACCTCACCATCGGAGCCGTCGCATTCGACTTCGACGGGACCCTGGCCGACACCATGGGCGCCCTCACCGACCTGGCCACAGCCCTGCTAACCACCGACCTCGGTTTCGACCATGACGAAGCGACCCGCCGCTACCGCGCCACCGCCGGCGACGACTTCGCCACCCAACTCGACACCATCGCCCCCGGCCATCCCCGCGCCGAAAGCGTCGCCCACCAATTCGAATCCGACAAAGACGCAGTGGTCGACAACTGTCGACCCTTCCCCGACACAAGACGCGCCCTCGCCCAACTCAGTGACGCCAACATTCCCATCCTCATCTGCAGCAGCACCCGCGCCGAACTCGTCCACCGATTCTGCGGCCGGCACGGCCTGTCGGACCTCGTCACCACCATCGACGGGTGGCGTCCCGGCCGCCCCAAGAAAGATCAACTCGAAGACTGGACAACATCCATCGGGATCGCATCCAACGAAGTCCTCTTCGTCGGCGACTCACTACGCGACGCCGCCATCGCCGCAACCGTCGGCCTGCGCTTCATCGGAGTCGCCCGCCCCGACCAGCCCGACGGCTTCGCCGGAACCGGACTCAGCACCGCCAGCTCGGTAGCAGAGATCGCCGATCGGGCCGTGCGTGCCCATCGGTCGCCGGTGAGCGTCGGGCGGCCAGACAGCACCGAACCGATCACCACCCCAGCACCGTCACCCCCAGCCGCCAACGCCGGCGAGATGGCCAACCGCGTTAACACCTAACAGCCGAGACACTCCACCACGACACGCCACCGTCGTAATCGAGCAATTCGCCACCACCACATGGCGATAGACCTCCGGGCCCGTGCCCAACGCCCACGCCACCGCGGCCCGAACCACAGCATCGTGAGTGAACACCACCACCGCACCACCGGCCCGGTCCGCGGCCAGCTCATCGAGCGCCCCGCCGACCCGAACGTTCAACCTGGCCAACGTCTCCCGGCCGTCGAAGTCCAAAGTGTGGGGCTCGGTGCGCCAACGCCTCCACTCGTCGGGCCAACGAGTCGCCACCTCATCCTCGGCCAAACCCTCCCACGAACCCACATGCATCTCGCCAAAACGATCATCGATCCGGGGCTCAACACCAACCAACGCCGCCAACGGAGCCGCCGTCGACAACGCACGACGCAATGGACTCGACACGATCGCAGCGACGCCGACATCTGCCAGGTCCCGCGCCGCCGCCTCCGCCGCCGGCTGGGCCCCCGGCTCGATATCCACATCGAGCCAGCCCGTCACCCGCTCCTCAACATTGAACGCCGTCCGACCATGACGCACCAGATAGATCAGCTCCACGCCACCATTGTGCCCGCGTAGCGAACGGCGTCCCGATTCTGAAACCGAGAACCGGTCAACGACACCAGCATCAGGTGTGGAAATAACATCCCCACCCAGAACGCGCCCGTCACGGATCACGCACGGATCACCCAACGCATGGCCTTTGGCCGTACAACGGCCGTACGGATCCAGTGACCCTGAGGGTGCCGGAAACTCATCCGTGCCCTCTGGCCTGGGGTTTTGCGTCAGGCCAGAGGGCACGGCGCTCCAGGGGGCGCGCGTACTTTGGGTTAAACTCGCCCCTCCGAGCTGAACCCCCACGTGCGATGCGACTGCGCCCGGCCGGGCATGCCGGTCTGATGGTTGTCATCCCATCCCGTATCCCATCTACTCCACGGACTGGGCCGTATCTGCCGGACTGAGCACCATTGGATTACACGGTCTCGCACGGCATGGACGGGTTTCGGAGTCTTGCCAAGGTTGAGGTCGCCGGTTCGACCCCGGTCATCCGCTCTCTGAGGGCCGCTCACAGCTGTGCACGAGCGGCTTCAGTGCGTCTTGGGCGCTCACTTGTGCCAACCTTGTGCGGCCCGTGCGGGGACACCCCGGCGATGGGCTCATGACCATACGGGAGATCAACATGGGTGCACTCGACGGACGTGTCGTCCTCATCACCGGCGCAGGCCGCGGCATCGGGCGCGAACACGCGCTGATGATGGCCTTCGAAGGGGCGAAGATCGTCGTCAACGACCTCGGCGGCACCGCCGACGGAACCGGGGCCGACCAGGGTCCCGCCGACGAAGTTGTCGCTGAGATCGAAGCTATGGGCGGTGAGGCCGTCGCCAACGGTGACAACGTCACCGACTGGGAGGGCGCTCAGCGGATGGTGAACCAGGCCGTCGAGGCCTTCGGCGACCTGCACGTGCTCGTGAACAATGCCGGCATCCTGCGCGACCGAGTCGTGGTCAACATGACCGAGCCCGAATGGGACGCCGTCGTCGATGTCCACATGAAGGGGCACTTCTGCCCCACTCGCTGGGCCGCCGCCTACTGGCGAGAGCAGTCCAAGGCCGGCAAGGAAGTCAGCGGCTCGGTCATCAACACCGCGTCGGGCGCCATGCTCGGCAACCTCGGCCAGTTCAACTACTCGGGCGCGAAGGCCGGCATTGCAGCGATGACGCTTGTGGCCGCCGGCGAGCTGGCGCGCTACGGCGTGCGGGTGAACTGCCTGGCGCCGATTGCACGCACTCGGCTCACCCTGCAGACGCCGGGGCTCGAAGAGGTGGTGCGCGCACCGGAAGATCCGGCCAAGTTCGACTTGTACGACCCGGCCAACATCAGCCCGCTCGTGGCGTACCTGGCCATGGACAGCTGCCCGTTTACCGGGGGCGTGTTCCACGTCGGCGGCAACGAGGTGGGGCTGTACCAAGGCTGGTCGCTGTCGAACGACGACATCATCGCTGCGGACGGGCGTTGGACGGTCGAAGGACTGGTGAACATTGCGCCGCGGTTGGGCGAAGGGCATTCCAAGCTGGCGTCGGTGGCGACTTCGATTGGTGACACGTTCAAGGGGTTTGGCAAGCGCGAAGCCACTGTGTAGGCGCGTTGGGCGCTTTGGTGCCGCTTCTTTGCGCCCGGGGTGCTGGACGTCGCTTCTTTGTGCCCGGGGTGCTGGACGTCGCTTCTTTGCGCCCGGGGTGCACAGGGGCAGGGCACCCATGCTCAAACAAGCGCAGCACCGCCCGCTGCAAGGCGGACGGGCTTTGGCGCTGCGAACTGCGCGTGGATACCCCTGCCCCTGCACACCCCTTGATCTTCGGGATCGAACCGGTGCAGTGTGCGCGCTAGACAATCGAATTATCGGCACGCCTTTCGAGAGGTAGGCTCCGCGCCATGTACGGCCTAGATCACGAGTGCTTCTATAAGTACGAGTCGTTGGGAAACACATTTCTTGTTCTGGTCGTGCCCGAAACTGATCTACGTTCGTCTGTATGCCAATTTAACTGGAAAGATGTCGCCAAGGAGATTTGTGACCCTATTAGTGGGGTTAGCGCCGACGGCCTCATAGTTGCAGGGACTCCCGAGACGGATGTCGGTGGCGAAACAGTCACCATGAATTTGCGCAATGCGGATGGCTCGAAGGCGGAGACGAGTGGAAATGGTCTGGCTTGTCTCGCTGCGACACTTGCAGCGCTACGTGAGAATGGAAGTATTGAGAACGCTGGGTCGCGACTGTATGAAGAGCACGGAGCGCTAGGTTGGCGGTTCAGAGTGCAAACTGGTGCAGGAATTCGGCACGTAACCTGGTTTGAAGACGGTGTCCAAAAAGCGCACGGCAATCAATTCGTGTATCGGGCCGAAGTTGACATGGAAATAGTTACCGACGGACCACCGATTACGCCCGCCCTAGAAGAAGCCATCAAGAAGGATTGGCCCGATGCTCAGGCGGCAACCCGTAGCGTCGGCAACCCCCATCTTGTCATCAAACTGCCGCGCGCATTAACAGTTGATGAGACCATTTCCTTTGGAAAAAAATACCAAATGCACTTTGCCGACGGAATAAACGTCGAATTCGTCTTCCCGAGAGAATCATCAGACTCGATCACCATTTCCATTTGGGAACGTGGCGCGGGTCTAACACGCGCTTGTGGGTCAGGTGCCATTGCCTCAGCTCATCAGGCGAGAGAATGGGGCATCGTGCACCATCGGCGCGACATAACAGTATCTATGCCCGGAGGCGATGCATTAGTGCCAAATCCAAGGGCAGGTATCGGACAACCGCTCCAGCAACTGCCCTCCGGAGATTATGAACAGGTACCAACACCACTAAGCCCCAGACTCCTCACTGACGCCCACTACGTTGCGAGTGTTGACTGGCCGATCGGGCACATCAACCATTCCTTCACATGAACTCTCCGACTCACTCCTCCGATGCTCCGAACCATCGGGGGGCGTTTGGGGAGTTTGGGGGGGCTGAGTCTGGGCTGATTGATCGGGCGTTTCGGGAGCAGATTGTGCTGGTGGGGGTGCAGCTGGCGGAGCGGACGAGCGAGGAGGTGGATGCCAACCTCGACGAACTTGAGCGACTGGTGGACACCGCCGGAGCGGACTCGGTGGACCGCATTGTGCAGCGACGCGACGCTCCCGATCCGGCGACGTTCGTCGGGCGCGGCAAAGTCGACGAGATCCTCGATTCCTCGGTCACCCACGATGCCGACACGGTGGTGTTCGACGACGAGCTGAGCCCGGCGCAGCAGTTCAACCTGGAGCGGATCCTGGGGCGCACGGCGCTGGACCGCACTGCGGTGATCCTCGACATCTTCGCTCAGAACGCCACAACGCTCGAAGGCAAGGCGCAAGTGGAGCTTGCGCAGCTGCGGTACCGGCTGCCGCGCCTGCGGGGCCGGGGCCGGCAGCTGTCCCAGCAGGCCGGCGGGATCGGCACCCGAGGGCCGGGCGAGACCCAGCTCGAGGTGGACCGGCGGCGCATCCAGCGCCGGCTGGCGCGGCTCGAAAAGGACCTGCGGGGCTTGCGGCGGACCCGTCTGAATCAACGCAAATCGCGTCGGCGGTCGCGGTTCCACACCGTGGCGATCGTGGGCTACACGAATGCCGGCAAATCCACGATGCTGCGGTCGCTCACTGGAGCCGAGGTCCTGGTCGAGGACCGGCTGTTCGCCACACTCGATGCCACCACCCGACGGCTGCAGCTGCCAGGCGGCGAGACGGTGCTGGTCACCGACACCGTGGGGTTCATCAAGAAGCTGCCGACCTCGCTGGTGGAGGCGTTCATGTCTACGCTCGAAGAGGTCGCCGAAGCCGACCTGCTGCTGCACCTCGTGGACGCATCCGCTGCGGATCCCGAGATGCACATCGACGTTGTCCGCGCCGTGCTGCGTGAGATCGGCGCCGGTGACGTCGACGAGCTCATCGCATTCAACAAATGCGACGCGACCGACGGCGGCGCGGTGCGGCAGCTGCTGGAGCACTACGAAGGCTCGCACGCGATCTCGGCGCATAGCGGCGAAGGCGTCGAGGACTTGCTGCTGGCCGTCGGCGATCGGTTGCGGCGGCTCACTGAAGTCGTCGAGCTGCGCATCCCCTACGCCCGCGGCGACGCTCTCGCCGCAGTGCACCGCGAAGGCGAGGTGCTCGCCGAGACACATGACGACGACGGCACCGTCGTCAATGCACGTCTGGACGATGTTTCGCGCAGCGTGTTCGCAGAATTCGTGACGCAAGGCTCGGAACGAGAAGCCGCTCCACTGCAGTGACCATCCATATGTACGATTCGCACATGACAGAGGTTGCAGTCAGCGAGGTACGAAATCGGCTGGCCGAAGTGATCGAGGACTCCCGTCGGTCGGGGGAGCCGGTCACGGTGACACGGCGTGGCCGCAGGGTGGCAGTGATCTTGGGCCCGGAGGCATTCGACCGACTCGTCGACAGCGCGGACGATCAGCAGGACCGCCGTGAGCTCGACGCCGCACGCGCCGAAGATGACTACGTGCCTTGGGACGAGGTCAAGGCCGAGCTGGGAATTGGGTGAGTCAATACAAGGTCGAGATCGCGCGCCGAGCCGTGAAATCGATCGCTCGCCTGTCACGCCGAGAGCAATGATGGTGCGGTGAGCGCAGGCACCGGGTTCGTCCCGCCGCCCTATCCCTACGACCGGCTGGACGAACTGAAGCCGCTGGCGGACCGCCATCGGGGTGGCTTGGTGGATCTGTCCATCGGCACACCCGTGGACCCGCCATCCCCGGCCGTGCTGGCTGCGCTCGGCGGGTCGGATTCCGAGCGGGGATATCCACCGTCGATCGGCACGCCTGGTTTGCGAGAGGCCGCTGCACGTTGGTGCGAGGAACGCTTCGGTGTGCAGGTCGATGCCGCTGCTGAGGTGGCAGCAACGATCGGCTCGAAGGAGTTCGTGGCCGGGCTGCCCCACTGGCTGCGCCTGCGCACTCCCGATCGCGACACCGTGCTGTACCCCGAGGTCAGCTACCCCAGCTATGCCATGGGGGCTGAGTTGGCCGGCTGCCGGGCGGTGCCCGTGCCGGCGGACGAGCACTGGTCGATCCAGCTCGACGCCATCACTGAGTCCGATGCCGAAAGGGCATTGGTGCTGTGGGTCAACTCGCCTGGCAATCCCGCTGGCGGCCTCGATGATCTCGCTGCGGCTGCTCGGTGGGGTCGGGAACGGGGCGTACCGGTCTTCAGCGACGAGTGCTATGCCGAGTTCACTTGGGACGGACCGCCTCGCACGATCCTGACACCGACCGGCGACCCTTCAGCGACAGCTGAATCCCGGCGCGCAGAGGTAGACGGCGTGGTCGCCGTCCATTCACTGTCCAAACGATCCAACCTGGCCGGTGTGAGAGTCGGCTTCTACGCGGGCGACCCCGAACTCGTCCACTACCTGCGGGAGCTTCGCAAGCACGCCGGATTCATGGTTCCCGGTCCCGCCCAGGCAGCGGCAGCCGCAGCGCTGGCTGACCAAGTCCATGTGGCCGAACAACGAGACCGCTACCAATCTCGGCTCGGGCGTCTCGCACGCATCGTGGGTCGCTTCGGTCCCGAGCCTCCCCTCCCGCGCGGCGGGTTCTACCTATGGGCTGAGGCTCCTGACGGTGACGCGTGGGCGTTTACCCGCACCCTGCTGGCGGAGGCGGGGATTCTCGTGTCCCCAGGCGAGTTCTACGGTCCGTCCGCTTCGGATCGCATCCGTGTGGCCGCTGTACTGACCGACGACGCCCTTGAAATGGTGGAATCTCGGCTCGGCTGAACATTCAAGTAATACTTGAAGTTCAAGCCTTGCTCGAATTCACCAAGGCTGAAGTTGACTGATCCGGTCGGACATTTCCGCCGTGTCACCTGAGGGAATCCAGGTGATTCGAGGATCTCGCGAGAACCAGCGCTGCTGCCGGCGGGCGAAGCGACGAGTGCGAGCGACAGCGAGCTCGATCGCCTCTTCGAGCGAGCACTCCCCCGCCACGTGCGCGAGCAATTCCTTGTAGCCGAGCGCCTGGGAAGCGGTACGTGACAGGTCTGCTTGGGCGAGCCCGCGGACTTCATCGAGAAAGCCGGCGTCGAGCTGGCGTCGGTAGCGCTGCTCGATGCGTTCGTCGATGGCACCGCGGTCGATCTCGATGCCCACAAGACGGTACGGAGCCGGAGCGTAGGCCGACAGGCCCGGCCCGAATGAGGAGAACGCCCGGCCCGTGCCCAAGCAAACCGACAGTGCCCGCACGATGCGCCGCAGGTTCGTCGCCTCCATGCGAGACGCGGCGAGGGGGTCCAGCTCGGCGAGCCGAGCGTGCAGCGCAGTCACACCGCCGCCGGGTCCAGACGCGACAGCCTCGGCTTCGAGCTCGGCTGCGATGTCAGCGAATTCCGGCGGCGGTTTCAAGCCGTCGATGACAGCGCGGAGGTACAGACCGGTACCGCCGACCAGCATCGGCGTGGCGCCTCGAGTCGTGATGTCGGCCGTCGCGGTCTCGAAGGCTGACGCGTAGTCCACGACAGTGAAGCGCTCGGATGGCTCGACAAGATCGATGAGGTGGTGACGCACAGCGGCCTGCTCTGCGGCGCTCGGCTTGGCGGTGCCGATGTCCATGCCTCGGTACACCTGCATCGAATCGGCGGACAGCAACTCGACCGAGCCGTTCGCTGTGTCGGAATCGCGTTGTTGACGCGCCAATTCCAGAGCGAGCGCCGATTTGCCGGAGGCCGTCGGGCCGACGATTGCCAGCGGCAGCGGGACAGCTTCGCCGCCCATTGCGCCGGCCTCAAAGAGCTGAGACAGGGATGCGGGTGCGATGTCGTGCCGCCGCTATGACCTCCACCAACTCGCCCATGAGGTGGAAGGTGGCGGCGCTGAGCACCCGCACGCGGGCGTAGGTACCTGCTCGCAGCGGCTCAGGCGACGCAAAGTGGACGAGGCGATTCTGGCGGGTGCGGCCGGTGAGCGTCGTCGGGTCGCGCTTGGACGGACCCTCGACGACGACTTCCTCGATGCGTCCGACGCGCAACTCGTTTCCCAGCCGTGCTGATCGTTCGATGACGGTACGCAGACGCTGCATGCGCTCGGCCGTAACGGCTGAGGGAACGAAACGGTCGGCCGATTCTGCCGCCTCGGTGCCTGGTCGGGGCGAGAACACGAACGTGAACGCGCTGTCGTAGCGGGCCTCCGCCGCAACTTCGAGCGTCGCGGCGAAATCGGCGTCGGTCTCGCCGGGGAAACCCACGATGATGTCGGTGCTGACAGCGAGGTCGTCCACGCCAGCGCGGGCCGCTGCCAGCTTCTCCAAGTATCGATTTGCGGTGTAGCCGCGATGCATTGCAGCCAGTACGTCGTCGCTGCCCGATTGCAGCGGCAGGTGCAGGTGTTCGCACACGGCAGGCGTCTGCGCCATGGCCGCTATGACATCTGTGCGCAGGTCCTTGGGGTGAGGACTGGTGAACCGCACTCGCTCGATGCCGTCGACGTCGCCCACTGCCCGCAACAGATCAGCGAAAAGCGGCCGAGCCGAGCGGCGCCCGCCCGCCCAAGCGTCGCCGGCTCGCCAGGCCGCACTGTCTGGGCTTGTGTTGTCTGGGCTTGTGTTGTCTGGGCTTGCGCTGTCTGGGCTTGTGGTGTCGGTGCCGCGCATCGCGAGCGCCAGGTCGCGGCCGTAGCTGTTGACGTTTTGGCCGAGCAGGGTCACTTCGGTGACGCCATCGGCGGCCAGCGAATGCACTTCGGCGAGCAGCTCGCCGAATGGCCGGGAGATCTCTCGTCCGCGCACCGACGGCACGATGCAGAACGCGCAGCTGTTGTCGCAGCCGATCTGGATGGTGACCCACGCCGCGTGCTTTGCGTCGCGTCGAACCGGTAGTGCGGAAGGGAATTCGTCGGATTCCGCCAGGATCTCAGTCACTGGGCCCGAGATCCGGGCCTCCGCGAGCAGATCGGCGGCGCTGGCGACGTTGTGGGTGCCGAAGACGACATCGACGTGCGGCGCCCGCTGACGCACGAGCTCCCGGTCCTTTTGGGCCAGGCATCCTGCGACGGCGATCTGCACGTCGGGCCGCTCCTCCTTGAGCCGCTTGAGATGACCCAACTGGCCGTAGAGCTTGTTGTCGGCGTTCTCGCGGATGCAGCAGGTGTTCAGCACGATCACGTCCGCTTCGGCCATCGACGGTGCTTGGATCATGTCGTCGGACTCGAGCAGACCTGCGATTCGCTCCGAGTCGTGCTCGTTCATCTGGCACCCGTAGGTGCGCACGAAGTAACTGCGCTTGGCGCCGCTCTCGCTGCCCTCCACGTTGTCAAGGCTAGGGGCGCGCTCTGGGGCAGAAGTCAGCGCAATGCGCGATCAGCGACGCGTGAAGGCGAAATTCTCCGACATGTTGTCGCGAGCGTGCGACATGAATCCCAGGTACTGATTGATGTTGCCGTTGAAGTTGCCGTCCTGGCGGCGATTCTCAGCGCCCTCGAAGTTGTAGTAGCCGGGCGTGCAATCGCGGTTGCGGGTGGTCTTGCCGCGGTTCGCGATGACCTGCTGGACCCACCACTCCTCGGCTTCGGGCAGGCAGTCCATCGACCGCAGTCCGTTGCTGCGCACGAAGTCGATGCACTCTGCGATGTGCTCACCCTGGCTGTTGAGCACGTCGGTCAGATTGAACGCGAAGAAGGCCTGATAGCCGCCCATGATGAACAGATTCGGGTAGCCGGCGGAGTGGATTCCCAGCAGTGTGCGGATGCCGTCTGCGTACTTGTCGTTCAACTCGAGGTCGCCCTCGCCGACGATGCGGTTGTAGATGCCGGTCTGCTGGACCTCGAAGCCGGTGGCGTAGATCAGCACGTCGAGCTCGTACTGCACGCCGTCGAACAGCGGCCCGGACTCTGTGATCTGGGTGATGCCCTTGCCCTTGGTGTCGACCAGATGCACGTTCGGACGGTTGAACGTCGGCAGATAGTCGTTGTGGAAGCAGGGCCGCTTGCACATCAGCATGTACCAGGGCTTGAGCGCCTCGGCCGTGTCAGGGTCTTCCACGACCTCGTCGATGCGTCGATGGATGCGCATCATCGCGTCGATGTTGGTGTTCTCCTGGCGTCGGATCTTCTCCACGCGCGACATGGCCGCCCGGCGAGCCTTCTGTTCCTCGCCCAGACGCGGCCCTGCCATAGCGCGCGCTCGCCGACGCTCCTGCCAGCCGGGCTTGAGCTTTGCGGCCCACTCAGGATCGGTCTCCCAGTCGTCGCGGATATCGATCGACGAGGGTGTGCGCTGGAAGACATAGAGCTCCTTGGCCATTTCGCCCAGCTGGGGGATGGCCTGCACTGCAGTCGCGCCTGTGCCGATGATGCCGACGCGCTTGTCGCGGAGATTCTCGAGATCGGGTCCGGTGTAGTCGTAGTCCCAGCGCGACGTGTGAAAGGAATGACCGGCGAACCGCTCCATCCCTTCGATGACCGCCAGCTTGGGCTTCGCAAGGGTGCCGTTCGCGCAGATGACGAACTTGGCGGTGATCTCGTCTCCCCGGTCCGTGCTGATTCGCCACACCTCGGCTTCGCCATCCCAGACCGTCGAGGTCACCGTGGTCTGGAACATCGCCAGGTCGTACAGGTCGTACTTGCGAGCGATCAGGCGGCAGTACTCGTAGATCTCGTCGCCGGTGGCGTAGTGCCGAGACGGCACGTAACCGGTCTCGTCCAACAAGGGCAGGTAGTCGTACGACACGACATCACACGCCACGCCCGGGTAGCGATTCCAATACCACGTGCCGCCGACGTCTGCGCCACGTTCGACGATGCGGATGCTCTCGACGCCCTTCTGGCGCAGCCGAGCCGAGGTCAGCAGCGCCGAGAACCCGCCCCCGATGAACAGCACCTCGACCTCGTCATGCACCGGCGGACGCTCAATGCGCTCGGATGCGTACGGATCTTCCTCGTAGCGAGCCAGATCGCCGTCAAGGTCAGAGGTATATATCTGCGTGCCCGGAGGCCGATAGCTCAACCGCAGGTCGCGTTCTTCGGCGAACCGCCGCTTGATGTCGTCGTAGTACGACTGCGGCGGACGCCCGTCAACATCGCGGGAGTAGTCGAAATTGAAGACGTTCTGCGGCTTGTCGATCTTTGGCTTCTCTGCCTGCTGCGTCACCGGTGGCTCCTCAATCCGGACCGAAACTGCCACGGGCGATCGTTCACCGCAGCAGTGAAGAGGCGCCGGGCCGGACCCCACCGCCTGGGCCGGTCGGTCCGAAGTCCGACCGGATCAGGCTAGGGGAACGCTGTCGTACGGCGCTGAATCGCCGGGTCGGCTGGAGCGCTGAGAGGGCCGGCAGTCTCAGTCGACGCTGGCACTTTCAGACCGAGACGCCTGCACGTCGTCGAGACGGTCGAGCACGTCGGCATCGCCGTCGGCGGCATCGTCGTCAGCGTCACCGTCGACCCCGATGCCCAGCGTCGAGCGAATTCGGCCGTCGATCTCGACGGTGATTTCTGGGTTCGCGATCAGGAACTTCTTGGCGTTCTCGCGGCCCTGGCCGAGTTGCTCGCCTTCGTAGGTGTACCAAGCCCCGGACTTCTTCACGATGCCATGCTCGACGCCCACGTCGAGCAGCGAGCCCTCGCGGCTGATGCCCTGCCCGTACATGATGTCGAACTCGGCCTGGCGGAACGGCGGCGCCACCTTGTTCTTGACGATCTTGACGCGTGTGCGTCCGCCCACGACTTCGCCTTCGATCTTGATGGCCTCGATGCGGCGGATGTCGATGCGGATTGTCGAGTAGAACTTCAGCGCTCGGCCGCCCGACGTGGTCTCAGGGCTGCCGAACATCACGCCGATCTTCTCGCGCAACTGATTGATGAACACACAGATCGTCTTGGTCCTGTTGACGTTGGCGGTGAGCTTGCGCAGCGCCTGCGACATGAGACGCGCCTGCAAGCCGACGTGGTGGTCGCCCATCTCGCCCTCGATCTCGGCACGAGGGGTGAGCGCGGCCACTGAGTCGATCACCACTACGTCGATCGCGCCCGAGCGGATCAGCATGTCGGTGATCTCGAGCGCCTGCTCGCCGTTGTCGGGCTGGGAGATCAGCAGCTCGTCCACGTCGACGCCGATGTTCTTTGCGTACTTCGGATCCATGGCGTGCTCGGCATCGACGTAGGCGCAGATGCCCCCGGTGCGCTGCGCTTCGGCGACAAGATGCATGGCCAGCGTCGACTTGCCCGACGCCTCAGGCCCGTACACCTCCACCACGCGGCCGCGGGGAAAGCCGCCGATGCCCAGCGCCAGGTCGATGGCGAGGCTGCCGGACGAGATCGCCTCGACGTTCATGTGGTGCTTCTCGCCCATCTTCATCACTGATCCGTCGCCGAATTGGCGACGAATCTGCGTGAGCGTCATGTCCAGTGCTCGTTCTCGTTCCGCCTTGTGCTTGTCCATGTCGTCCTCCTTGGACACCCGTCAGCCGCACCCGGTGTGCGATGCCGTCTGTGAGGCACCGTAGGAGCGGGGTGTGACAACTTTCGGGTCGTTTTCTGTGGGTCGAACTCCCTTGGAAGCCGTGACACCCGTCATGCTTTCGGTGTGATTTTCGCGCTTCGGCCCGCCTGCACGCCGAATGACAGCAATGTAGTTCGAACATCAGTTCGTGTCAAGGAACGAGCGGCCGTCCGGATGCCTTCGCAAGCCTGAACGAGGCCCGTCGCAGGCGGCAGGCGTGTCACCGCGTCACACGCGCGTGGCACGCTGCTGAAATGAGTACCAACGCCCCCAGGCCCCCAATGACCGACGACGATTTCGAGCTGCTTCGCATCGAGCGCGACGCCGGAGTCGTCTTCGCCACCATCGACGCCCCGCCGATCAACGTGATGACCCTGCCCCTGTTTCGTGAGCTGGCGAAGTTCAGTGCGCACGTGGCCGATGACGACTCGGTCCGGGTCGTCGTGCTGCGCAGCGACAATCCAGATTTCTTCATAGCCCACTTCGACGTGGAGGCGATCCTCGGCTTTCCTTCCGAAGGGGCCGCGGAGCGACCGACCGAGCTCGGAGGCTTCCACGCCGTGTGCGAGCGCTACCGAACGATGCCCAAGGCCACCATCGTCGAGATCGGAGGACGGGTCGGCGGCGGCGGCAGCGAGCTGTCGATGTCGTGTGACATGCGCTTCGGCGCCTTCGATCGCACCGTCATCAACCAGATGGAGGTCCCGATCGGCATCTTGCCCGGCGGAACCGGCACTCAACGTCTGCCGCGACTCGTCGGGCGCGGCCGGGCCATGGAGGTGATCCTGGGTGGAGTCGACCTCGACGCGCGCACCGCAGAGCAGTGGGGATACCTGAACCGAGCGCTCCCCGCCGACGAGCTGCGGCCGTTCGTGACCGAGCTGGCCTACCGCATCGCAAAGTTCCCTCCCCAAGCGGTGGCGCTGGCCAAACAGGCGACCAATGCCGCCGACGAATTGCCGCTGCGTGAGGGACTGTTCGAAGAGCAATACCTGTTCCAGCAGCTCATGCGGACGCCCGAAGCTCGGCCCGCAATGGAGCAGTTCTTGGCCCTCGGCGGGCAGACCCGCGACGGCGAGCTACGGGTCGCCGAGCTAGTGGCCGAGATCAGCACCGACTAGCACCGCGCCACCGCGGGGGCTCCTGCCGGCGCGAGCACCTCAGCGCCGCTGAAGGGGACTGCCGGCGGCGGGAACCACACAGGGCTCGAGGGAGCCTGAGTCCATAAGCTGGTGCCGAATGGACGTGCGGCCGACTCCGATAATTCCGCCCGCTATTGGCCTCGTTGTGGACGGCGAACCCATTCGGCCCGTGAACGGCGCTGTCGCTGTGCAGGCCAACGGTGCCGTCGACGGGGCGACAACCGCAAGCAGCAGCGGTCGTGGACCCGACGGCCTCACCAGCGTTGAAGATGCCGCCAAGTATCAAGATTCGGCGCGCGCCTGGTGGGTCGCGATCGGCGCGTCGCTTGCCACTGGCATGGCATTTGGCACGATCTACACCTTTGGCGCGTTCATGGCGGCCATGTCCGCGGAGTTCGGCACCGGCAACGGCCCGACGGCGCTGATGATCGGCATCGCCACATTCCTGTTCTTCGGCACCGGCATCTTGTCTGGCCCGCTGCTGCATCGGGTGGGGCCGCGCCCGCTGTTGATCGCAGGCGCCGTGCTGTTCTTCAGCGGGCTCGCGCTGACGTCGGCTGCCTCGGCAATTTGGCAGGGCTACATCTTCTACGGCCTCGGCTGCGGCTTCGGCTCGGGTCTGTTCGTGGCGCCGCTGATGGCAACAGCGGCCGCCTCGTTCGTGCGGCTGCGTGCGATCTCGCAAGGGGTCGTGGCCTCTGGGCCGGCCCTCGGGACAGCGCTGCTGGTTCCCGTTGCACAGTGGCTGATCGAGAACTTCGGGTGGCGGCCCAGCTTCCGCTACTTGGCGTTGGCGTCGCTGGTGGTGTTCTCCGTGTGCGCGGTGTTGGTGCGGCGCGTGCCGGTGTCGACAAACATCAACCCCAAAGCGCACGTGCAGCGCGTGCTGCGAACCAAGGCGTTTCGCCATCTGGCTGTCGGAGCAGTGCTGTTCTCGATACCGCTGATCGGGTCGCTCGCGATGGTGATCCGCTTCGCGACTGCCGATGGGATCGACGTATTCGCCGCAGGCCGACTTCTCTCGGCGATCGGCTTCTCGAGCATCGTGGGGCGGTTGCTGTTGACCTCTGTCGCCCGCGCTGTGGGCTCGGTGCGGCTGATGAAGCTTGCGTACGGCACACTGCCCGTGGCGTACGCGATCTGGCTGTTCGCCGGCGATCGCTACTGGCAGCTCATGGCGTTCGCGCTGGTGCTGGGAGTCGCGTACGGCGGCTTTGTGGCGCTGATGGGCGATGTCACAGCCCATCTGTTCGGCGTTGTCGGCATCGGCAGCGTCATGGGCGTCATGTTCATTTTCTTCGGTGCCGGCGCCTTGATCGGGCCGACGACGATGGGCTATCTCTCGGAGTACACCGGCGGCTCGACGATCCCGATCGCGGTGGTGACCGTTGTCGCGCTGGCCGGGGCGCTGTCCATGCTGCCGATGCCACGTGACCCCGTGCCCCTGCCCCCGCCCACAGAGCCGTTCGAGCCCTCGGCGACGCACAACGCACTCCCCGGGGGCCCGGCGACCGCGCCAGCCGCTGTCAGCGTCGCCCCGTCCGTCCATCGGCCTCGGCGAGCGCTTCCGTCGGACGTCGTGCCACCCTCGGTTTGGAGGCCGGTCCCAGCGACCGCCGAAGTTGCGTACCGAGGCCGGATAGGCGCACCCGCGAAGGCGTAACGTCAAGCACCGTGCCTACGCCCCTGGAAGACATCCTCGTCTTGGATCTGACGCGCGCGGTCGCCGGGCCGATTGCAGGCCGGCTGCTGGCCGATCTCGGCGCACGCGTGGTGAAAGTGGAGCCGCCCGATGCCGACCTGACCCGTTTCGTGGTGCCGCACGTCGACGGCTTCTCGGCCTACTTCGCGCAGTTCAACGCCGGCAAGGAATGCATTTCGATGGACCTGACGACGGCGGCGGGTCGCGATGTGCTGCTGACGATGGTGCGCAAGGCCGATGTCGTGCTCGAGAACTATCGGCCGGGCGTGCTCGAGCGGCTCGGCCTCGGCTACGACGTGCTCTGCGAGGTCAACCCCGGAATCATCGTCGCGTCGGTCTCAGGCTGGGGCCACGGCAACAGCCGCAGCGATCGAGGAGCGTTTGCATCGGTCCTTCACGCGGAAGCCGGCGTCACCGAGATGGTGTCGCGGCGCCGCGGCGGCGAGCCGTACCGCAACGACCCGATGTCCCACGCCGACACCTACACCGGGCTGCATGCGCTGGGCGCTGTGCTCGCAGCGCTGCACATGAGGCATCGAACTGGTCGCGGCCAAGCCGTCGAGGTGTCCATGGCGGAAAGCACGCTCATGTGCAACGACCTCGCCGCCACCGATTTGACTGGCCAAGACCCCCAGATCGGCTTCAAGGGCGGGCAGAACTGGGCGGCGGTCTACCCGCTGTCCAACGGCCGGTCCGTCACCGTGACGCTCGACTTGACCGCCAACTTCGGCTTCAAGGTGATGATCAAGGCGCTGGGCCGGCAGGATCTGCGAACCGATCCCCGCTACGCGCGCATCGAGGATCGGATACACCACCGCGCCGAGCTCGAGGCAACGTTCGGCGAGTGGGTGAGCCAATTCGACAGCGCCGAGGCGGTGGAAGCCGCTCTTGGGATCAAGTCGGTGATGGCCGCCGAGGTGCGCACTGTTGCCGAACTCGCTGAAACGCAGTGGGCTGGCGAACGTGGCGCGTTCGTCGAGGTGGCTGCTGGCGAAGCAGGGACGTCCATCACCGTGCCGCAGTCGTCATGGCGTTTCGCAGATGCCGAAGCCGGTGCTGCGCAGGGAACGGTCGCCGGCGCACGAGGTCAGCACAACCGCGCCGTGCTGGCCGAACTGGCCGACCTCGACGACGCCGCGATCGACGCCCTCGAAGCCGACGGCGTGATCTCGGCCGGGCCACCCGTGCGACGTCCCAACGTTCCCTCGCGCGGCTAGCAAACTCACGCGGCTAGCGCAACAGCGCACGTGGTCCGCTCCACCACATCGGCAGCGCAGCGCGCCAGCGCATCGTTGATCGCCGTGTGCTTCAGGTCGCCGTTGCCAGCAGGTGGACTCGGCTGGGATCTGAGGCCAAGGACGCCAGTGCCTGGTCGAATGTCGCTACGCAACCGCTGTGCCGATCAGCAAGTGCAAGCATGTGCGCATCGGTGACCTGTTGATGGCCGGTGAGTCGGTCATTGCGAGTCCACGGTGACTGCGCAGGTTCGAGATCGTCAGGCCAGAACTCGTGACCAGCCGAGGCGGTCATCGCCCGAAGCACCGCCGCGGCCTCGCTGGGCGAGCGCGCATCGGGCAGCACTCTGCGGTTCGAAGACACCCGGACGAAGCCCAACTGGGTGACCGGCGTCGTCGCCCACGCTTGGCCGCTGCGAGCCATGAACCAGGCCACAGCAGCCTCATGGTGAAGGTGAGTCGGCCAGGCCAGTGCGATCAGCACGTTGACGTCGAGCAGCGGCGTCACCACTCCTCGCTCGCTGCGCGCACCATTTCGGGAGTGATGGGCCCGCTGTCGGACGAGACGGTGAATCCGGGCACAACACGCTGGGTATCGGCGGGGCGCCGCTTCCAGCCTTGGCGAGCTAGCTCGGACACCACCGCACCCAGCGACTTCCGCTGATCACTGGCCAGGGAGCGAGCGACAGCAAGCACATCGTTGTCGATGTCGAGCGTCGTCCGCATCGCGTCATCATAACATCAGAACATCATCGGGTCAGCAGCGTGGCCCCGATGTGGTCTACGAACGCGGCGATCTCGTCGACGTTCTGGCCGTTGGGCAGCAGCACCAAGCGATCCACGCCCATCTCCGCGAAGCGCTCGACCATCTCCGGTGTCGGACGTACGCGCGGTGTGACGGTGATCTCGAGACGCCCCAGGCTCGCGGGGCGGTCGTAGCGGGCCGCAGCCTCGGCGAGGCCGTCGAGGCATCGTTGCGTGCCGTCGTAGTCGAGCGCGAAGCCGTACCAGCCCTCGCTCATCGTCACCGAGCGCCGAAATGCGGGTGCGGTGTGCCCGCCCATCATCACCGGCGGGCCGGGCTGCTGGATCGGCCGTGGGCGGGCCTGAACTCCGGCGAACTCGACGAACTTGCCCGAGTAGGCCGGCTCGTCCATCGACCAGATGGCCCGCATCGCCTCGATGTACTCCTCAGTGCGGCGGGCACGGTCAGCCATCGGGATACCAAGCGCATCGAACTCTGGCCCGAGGTAGCCGACGCCGACACCGAACAGCAGGCGCCCGCCCGAGAGCACGTCCACGCTGGCGAGCTCTTTCGCGAGCACCAGCGGGTTGCGCTGCGGGACAATGACGATGCCGGTGCCCAGCTTGATCTCGGTGGTCACCGCGGCGACGTACGCGAGCGCCACGGCTGGATCCAGCATCGGGTGCAGGGGCGGCAGCGGCGACGGCGGCACCTGAGGGTCGGGCAGCACCACGTGCTCCCCCGTCCACACCGACTCGAAACCCGCCGCTTCCGCGGCGGCCGCGATGCGCCCGGCGCCCTCAGGACCGGACGCGTCGCCGAGCGCTCCCATGTTGATCTGGAATAGTCCGATCTTCACCGTGTTCCCCCGCGTTCTGCTGCGCCGAGACTTCGGTCAGCTTGTGGTGCTGTTGCGGCGCACATCCTGACAGACGGCATTGCCGCCGACGCTGGCCGTGTCGTCGTCTTGTTTCGACGCATGGGTGCTCAGCGGAAGTTGGGCGCGACCTCGTTGATGAACAGATCCATGGAGTGTTTCTTGGCGTCCATCGGGCCGAAGGTGAAGTCGGGGATGATGAGCTCGTCCACGCGGACCTGGCGGTACTGCTCGACCACCTCGCTCACCTCCGCAGGCGTGCCGACAATGGTGGCGCGACCCATGTCCCGGTCTCGATAGCGATCCAGCGAAGCGGAGTCCTCGCTGATGAACAGCAGTGCGCAGGCCGAGCGGCTGATCTCGGCGGGGTCGCGGCCGATGTCCTCGCAGTGTGCGTCGAGCACGTCGCAGAGCTCTGCGATGTCGTCGGGCATGCCCCAGCAGTTCCACTCGGTCGCCCAACGGGCAGTCGTGCGAAGCGTGCGACGGCGACCGCCCCCGCCGATCAGCAGCGGGATCGGTGCCTGGACCGGCTTGGGGTCGAACGGCGCATCAGCGACCTTGTAGTAATCGCCGGCAAAGTCGGTCCGATGTCTGCCCAGCAGCGAGCTGATGATCTCGACGGCCTCATCGAAGCGATCCATGCGGCTGCGCAGCGTGCCGAATTCGAAGCCGTACGCCTCGTGCTCGTTCTCCTGCCAGCCGGCGCCGATGCCCAGCACGACTCGTCCGCCCGAAATGTGGTCGATCGTGGTGGCGATCTTGGCTGTCAACGCCGGGTTCCGGTAGGTGTTCCCGGCCACCAGCGGGCCCAAGCGCACCCGCGGCACCGCTGCCGCCAACGCCGCCAGGATGGACCAGGCCTCTTGGATGGGCTGATCGACATTCTCCTCGTTGGGCATGAAGTGGTCGGCAAACCACAGTCCGTCCCATCCCGTCGCCTCTGCATGGGCGCAGCACTCGAGGATGTCCTCGTAGGACTGGCTGTTCTTCGTCCAGAATCCAAAACGCATCCGGACAGCCTGCCAGCCCGTCATGCCTGCGCGCCGAGTCGCTATCTCACACGTCGCGTGTGAGCGGCTAGCGGCGCCCTTGCAAGATGAGGCGCAGCAAGTTCAAAGCGGAGATGGTGCTGTAGTCGGCAAGGCGCTCGCGGTCACCCGGCAGACGCACTTCGTCGGAGGCTTCGCGGTGGGCAACCTCCGGACTGGCACCGTCGCCCGCGTGCGTCGCGATCGACACTGCCAAGAACGCGGTGCCGAAGGGATGGGCCTCGGTCGCCGATGCGCGGTCTTCCGCCGCGGTCACGGCAAGGCCGACGCTCGCGCCGGTGCGATTTCGTGCTGCTCGCGCCAACGCCTGTGCGCCGGCCGCCGACGCGACTGGCGGCACGAGTCCGTCACCCATCGGGGAGACCTCCGCCGAGCCGGCGTGCAGCAGGTAGTCGGCCATGTGAGCCGACCGCGCCACGATGCCGCCGTTGAAGATGCGCTCTGTCCCGTCGGCAGCCGCGCCGGGGTCGCCGCCGTTGTCGGACGCTGCGGCCAGCCCCGGGTCGCCGACCTTTGCCGCTCCCGGTGCCTTGCCGGACCGCATCGCCGCCTCTGCTGAAGACAGACGATTGGCCATCCGACCGCCGGTGATCGTCTCGGCGACACCCAAGGTCAGGCCGTGCCGCGCCAACTCGGCCAGCACGGCGGTTTCCATCGTGTCGTCGTCATATGCGAAAACCAGGTCTCCCAGCAACGACTCGAGTTCGGCTTGCTCGGCATCAATGAGGCGCCAGGCATCGCTTGAATCAGCGCCCTTCGCCGTGATGCGAACCTTGATGCCCTCGATTCCGCTGGACAGGAAAGCCAGCGTCGGATTGCCGACCTCATCGAGCTCATCGATGCGGCCGGCGAGCATTTCTGCGAGGCCCGACTCGCTTTGCCCCCAGGTGCGCAGCACGCGACTCTCGATGGTGGCCGTGACTCCGGCGCGCCGCTGAATGTCGCCCAGCACCGTCCCCGACACCATCTCGCGCATCTCATACGGAACGCCCGGCACGACGTACACGACCCGGTCAAGCACTTCGGCACTGCCCGCATCGGCGTCGGCCGCGATGGCGCCGACGCCGCGGACCCAGCGGATCGGTACGACGAGTCCCGGCGCGGTTCCGGGTTGCTGCGGGATCGGGTTCGCGCCGACGGGCACCATGGCCTGGCGCAGGTTGTTCTGCGGCATGGCGCGGCCGCGGCTCGCGAACATCCCCCGGATGCGCTCGGCGATCGCTTCGTCAAGCACCAGCTCGACTCCCATGACCGATGCGAGCACCTCGCGCGTGATGTCGTCGGGCGTCGGTCCGAGCCCGCCGCACACGATCATGGCGTCACTGCGGTCCAAGGCCAGTCGAAACGCGTCCTCGATGCGCTCGGCGTTGTCACCGACCTTTGTCTGGTAATGGCTGTCGATCCCGGCAAGCGCCAGTTGTTCGCCCATCCACGAGGAGTTTGTGTCGACGATCTGTCCAAGCAGCAACTCGGTGCCCACGGCGATGATCTCGGTTTTCACACCGGCTGACCCTAGATGAGTCGCCCCCTGCGCTGGGGCTCGCTGCCTGCGGCAATCCGGGTTCGGCTTGCCGTCAAGAGCCGTCGACGCTGCCAAGCTGGGCCGCGGCGACGCTGCGCGCCGCCCGCAGGTATGACCAGCCGGTCTGCAGCGTCAGCGCCACCGCCACCCACAGCGTGAGGGTCGCGATCCAGTGGGCATCGGACGCCAGCGGCGGCATGACGGCGAAACCGATCGCCCACAGCTGTACGAATGTCTTCCACTTGGCGAGCTTGGTGGCCGGCACGGTGATGCCGCGACGCCCAGCTCGTGAGCGGTATGCGCTGATCACCAGCTCCCTCAGCGCGATGAGCGCGACGGGCAGCACCGCGAACTGTTCGTTCCACACCAGTGCGGCCATGCCGCCGGTCACCAGCACCTTGTCTGCCAGCGGGTCCAGAAAGGCGCCGGCGCGAGTCTGGCCCTGACGACGAGCCAGCCAGCCGTCGAGGTAATCGGTCATCGCAATTGCGAAGCCGACCGCGAAGGTGCTCCAGCGTGCACCCCACGCCACGATCATTGCGATGAACACCGGTGAGGCGGCGATGCGGGCCACCGTCACGAGATTGGCTGGCGTCACCAGCGCCGTGGGCCCGAATGTCGGGGCTCCCTCGTCCGCCGCCGGTGCCCCCATTGTCCTGCGAGGCTACGCGACCCCGCCCAGGCACCGGTGCCGGAGGCTCCCTGAGCCGAGCACCAGCCCACGTAATATCGGCATGTGGCACTGGGGACAGTCTCAACGCACGGCAGCACCGTCACGTCGAGCGAACCGAGCGCGAGCGTACGCCCCGCCCAACGGATCCTCAGCGCCACCGAAGCCGTCGAGCGCATGGCAGCAAAGCGTGAGGGCAAACGCGGCTGCTACGCCATGTTCAGTTCCTACCTGGGTGGAGTCGTCACCGATCGGGCGCTCATGACGGTGCCGCTCGACGACCACATGGTCCACCGTGGGCATGGAGTCTTCGACACCTGCTCTTTGGTGAACGGCCGGCTCTACCGTCTCGGCATCCACATCGACCGGCTGCTGGCGAGCGCGGAGGGGGCCCGCCTCAACGTCCCGTGGACCCGCGACGATTTGATCCAGATGGTCACCGACACGGCTGCATCGTCGGGCGCCCGCAACGGCATCGTCCGGTACTGGCTGACAGCAGGACCCGGCGGATTCTCGTTCATGCCCGCCGAGTGCGAAGAGCCTTGCTTCTACTGCGTCGTGCTCGACCCGATGAGCTTCGGCTCCGGGGGCTTCGATCCGATGAGGGACGGCTTCCATGAGGCCACCGTCAGCGAAACGCCGATGAAACCGCCGTTGCTCGCGCAGATCAAGTCGAACAACTACCTGCTGAACGTGCTGACACATCTCGAAGCGGCAGACGGCGGCGGGACGTTCGGGATCATCGTCGACGAAGACGGATTCATTGCCGAAGCGTGCGTGCTGAACGTGTGCAGTGTGAGCCACGACGGTGTCCTCGTCACTCCCCCGTTCGAGGGCATCCTGCACGGCACCACCATGCGGCGCCTGCTGGAGCTTGCCCGTGGACCCCTGTGCGACGACGAGCTGCTGCGAGACGTGCAGCAGCGGCCGCTGCGGGCGGCCGAGGCTCGCGCGGGTGCCGAACTCATCATGACCGGAGGCGACACCCACGTCTTCCCGGTGGTGGAGTGGGACGGTGCCCCGATCGGCGACGGCAAGGTGGGTCCGGTGGCGAAGCGACTGCACGAAATCATCGAGGCCGAGACGGTTGCCGGCGGCGGCTCGCCGGACGACTTCATCGAGGTGCAGTACCCGTGCTGAACGAACCGGACAAGCGGCCCGCAGGCTGGGCGCGCAATATATTTTATGCTGGATATTTTATGCTGGACCCGTGAATTGCCCCGTCGCGATCAGGGACGTCGCGCTAGGTCACCTCGGCGACGCCTACTGGTACGACATCAAGGGACTGGTGCGCTGAGTGGCGAGATGATCCCGATGCCGACTGGCTGTGTCCTCGAACGGCGGTACTGATCAGATCGGTTGGTCCTCAAGGCGGGGAAGGCACTGCGCACTGCGACCCAGATGAAGAAGTGCGTATTGCGGTCACCTCGTAACGCGATGGGGCCACGGACGCTGCGCGAAACAACGAAGGTTGGTTGCGGCCCGTAGGCCACCGCTAAAGGCAGCGAAGCAAACGCAACGACATGCACCGCGGCGCCGTCACTGGCCGGTTGTCACGCTGCCGGAGAATCCTCTGAGAAGCGCTCCACCGCGACCGACGCGAGGCGCTCACGGGCTTCCCAAAGGTCATGGGCCATCTGCATGCGCAGCCATGTCTCGGGCGATGAGCCGAACGCCGCGGACAACCGGCACGCCATTTCGGTCGACACACCGCTGCGGCCATTGACGAGACTCGACAGCGCTTGCCGGGTGACACCCAATCCGAGCGCCGCCCGCTTAACGGTCAGTCCCAGCGGCGCCAAGCACTCCCACTTGACAACTTCGCCCGGATGGGGCGGATGCTGCATCGGCATGGCTGGCTCCTCAGTGATAGTCGACGTAGTTCACATCGGCCGCGTGTCCGTCCTCGAACCAATACGTCACTCGCCAGTTCCCCGATACCGAGACCGCATAATGGCCCTTGAGATCGCCGGTCAGCACATGCACCCGGAATCCCGGGAGGTCCATGTCACTCGGTTGGGTGCTGTGGTCAAGCACTGCGAGTATGCGGGTCAACTTGCGAACGTGTTCGGGATTCACTCCTTTGGGTCTCCTTCCGGCATATAGGGCCCGAAGACCCCTGTGCCGGAACGAACGAATCACCCGCACAAAGTAGTGCGACAAGCGTCGCTTGTCACGCGACATAATGGGGCAGGACGCGCCAAGGGCCCGATCGGTCCGTGTCGCTGCGGTAGGCACATCCGACCGTACGCATCACTCGATCGATTTCCTTGGCCTGAGCCCGACCGGAGCCACACCGCGTGGCGACCCGCCTCTTCGGCGGCCGTCCGGTGGCTGTCACAGGTCCGTCCTAGGGTGCGCTCGTGGACTCCGCAGCCGATGTCGCCGACGGCGCAGCCGACGCACGATGGCTCGATCCACGACCTGTGTCGACGAAGGATCCCGCCGCAGTGCCGGTCAGCGTGGTGGGTCCCGACGGCCTCGGAGACTTCGTCGATGCGTTGGCCACCTCAGTGGCTCGAGCGATTGACACCGAGACGGTCTATGAGACGTTCGCGGTGGGCGCTCGCGGCCAGGTTCCCGTGCTGCGGGTCATCTCGGCGGCCACGCGCGCGGCAAACGGCAGCGAGCGCAGCTGGGTGGTCGATGTCGCCCAGCACAGCCTCAAGGAGCTGGCCGTCGCGCTCGACGAGGCGCTGCGGGCGCCAGATCTGGCCGCCGATGCATGGAATGCCACCTTCGACGACCGAGTGATCGACACCCATCTCATCGAGCCGGCACGTGCGGCCGGCGCTCCGGTCGAGTCCCTGCGCTGGTGGGACGCGCAGCTCGCCGATGCCCTGCTGCATCAGGGCCTCACTGGATTCAGCTTCTTTCACGGGCTGGCGTGGGCCGCCGAGCGATACCTCGGGCTGAGCGTCGTCGGCAAGGCCACGACGCAGCTTTCGTACTCCGCCAACGGCCCGCTCAGCGATGTGCAGATCGCGTATGCCGCTGCGGACGCTGTCGAAACCCTGTGGGTGTCGGACCGATTGCGCGCTCGCCTGGGAGAAGCCGGACTCGACGAGGTGTGCCGGCTCGAACAGGCAGCGAGACCGTTCCTCGACCGCATGGAGCGCGCCGGCTTGCCCTTCGATGCCGACGGTTGGGATGGCGAGCTGTCGGGTCTGGAGATCCGCCGCGCCGAGGTCCTGACGCGTCTGGCTGAGCTCACCGGCGGCGGGCAGGCCGATCTGTTTGGTGCGGGTCTCGAACCCAGCTGGAATCCCGACAGCGAGCAGCAGGCCCGCGAGGTGCTCAACCGATGCGCGCCCGAACGGGTTCAGGCGTGGACGCTCGCAACCGACGGCCGCACCCGCCCCCTGGCGCCCACCGATTCGCTCGGAGCTTCTGTGCTCGCAGGCATCGGCGGCGAGATCTGCACAGCACTGCTCACCTACCGAGACCTGTCCAAGACGCTCGGCACATACGGACACGCAATGCGCGATCACCTGGGGCCCGACGGCCGGCTGCACCCCGAATACCTGCAGGTTGTGGGCACCAACACCGGGCGTCTGGCAAGCCGCAACCCGAACGCACAGAACTTCACTCCGCGTCTGAAGCCCTTCATGTCACCGGGGTCTGGGCGGGTGTTCGTCTACTCCGACCTGAGCCAAGCCGAACTCCGCTTTGCAACCCAGCTCGCAGGCGACCACGGCTTGCGTACAGCGTTTGAGCAGGGGCTCGACATCCACACCGCGACCGCCGAGCGCATGTTCGGCGTGCACATGGGCGGACCGGCGGGCCTCGCCGCTCTCGACCGATCCCGATACGAAGAGTTCCGCACCAAGGCCAAGCGCATCAACTTCGGGATCCTCTACGGCCAGCGTGGCGCTGGCCTGTCACGCGGACTCACCGATGCCGGTGTCCCGACTAGTCGCGGCGAAGCCGACGAGCTCATTGCGGCGTACCTCGGCGCCTATCCGGGCATCGCGAAATGGGTAGAAGAGCGCGACAAATTCATCGGGCACTTTGCGGCAACCAAGCTGGATGCTGGCTGGCCGCTGACGCTGCGGCTCCATGCGCTATGGCCACGCACCGACAGCGCCCGCAGAGCGTTGCGCGCCCACCAGGCACGCCATCACAGCGCGGAAGAAGTCCACCGCCAGATGCTGCACGCCGAGCAGTCGGCGGCGCCGGGCCACGGCATCGGCGACGTCCACCTGCTTGGACACGCCGACGTCGATGTCGCCGAGGTGGCATGGGCGCTGTCGTTTGCGGCTCCGGTGGTCGTCCGGCGCGACGGCTCGCCGCAGTCGTTCGCCTCGCACACACCCGCCGGCCGTCGCCAGCAATTCACCTTCTCCGTCGATTGGGTGCTCGGCGAAGCCGCTGCGGTCGTCGGCTGCTCGGCGAAGCCTCGGCCCGCTGCCGTGTGGCGCTCGGTGCTCGCCCGCTTCGAGCTAGTGCCGCCAGTTGTCCCTTCCGGCGCCCCAATGCGACCCGCCGTCGAAAAGCTGCTCGAACAACGGCACCTTCGGCGCGCTGTCGTCGACGAAGTCGGGGCAACGATGGGAGATGCCGACCAGGCGTTCCTACTGAACCGGGCCTTGCACACCCGCGTCGGCCAGATGGCCAACGCCTACCGCAACGCCCCCATCCAGGGCGGCGTCGCGGACGTGATGCTCGACGCGTACGCACGCCTCCACGAGGTGCTGGCCGAGTTCCCGACGGCTGTCGCGGTGCAGACCGTCCACGACAGCGTCGTCATCGAATGCGACGATGCCGACGCACCCGCCGTTGCCGCCGTGGTGAAGCGAACGCTCGAGGCAGCGATGTCTCGCTGGTGCCCCGACGTCCCCGCCGTCGCGGACACCGACATTCGCACCAGCCTGTCAGAGACCTCCATTGTTGCCGAGGTCTCCGAGTCCGAGTTTTCTGATTGACGTCTCAAGCGGCTTCGCGGTGCTCGGATCGAGGTGCCGTCAGCACGTAAATCAGCATCGAGGCGGTCACTGCGGCACCCATGGTCGCCAAGCCCCACCGCTGACCGGTCCACTCCATGAACACGCCAATGGGCAATGCCGCGAGGCCGAAACCGGCGAAGGAAAGCTGCACGAGCGACTGCATGCGTCCCTGGTGGGCGTCGTCGCTGTAGCGCATCACCAAGGTCTGGCCCAGCGTCATGAACCCCGTGGCCGCAGCGCCGACACCGACCGCGATCAGCATGGCCACCCAGATCGTCGGGGCTCCACCCAGTCCGGCCACGGTGAGGCCGAACAGAAAGCCCAAGCCGATCAGCATGGAGCCCGCAGCAGACGAGTCAGCCCGCGACGCCAAGAACGCGGCTGCCGGGACGGCACCCAATGCCGTCGCAGTGGTGAGCAGGCCGACGAAGATCTCGCTGCGGCCGAAGACATCTTCGACCAGCGCCGGCATGAACGCGATGTAGTTGAAGCCGAACATGATGACTGCCGTCGAGATCAGAATCGAACGGCGCAGGTCTCGTCGCGCTCTGGCGTACATGACGCCCTCAGCAATGTCCTTCAGCGGATTGCGTCGCGCCACGCTCACCGGGGCAGCCGAGCCCGCCGCCGCGGCGGCACGACTCACGGCCGTGCCGGTGTCGGGCAGCGGCAGCAGCAAAAAGACGCTCACTGCGGCGATGACGGCGGAGACGAAATAGGCGCCGGCCAGGCCGAAGAAGGCCATTGCGGCCAGCAGGCTCGCGAGCGAGGGAGCGAAGATCCGGCTCCCGCTCAGTGACAGCGACGACAGCGTGATCGCATTGCCAATCCTCTCGCGGCCAACGAGATCAGTGGTCATCGAGATGCGCGCCGGTCCGATCAAACCGAACATCAGCCCTTGCAGGCCGCCCGAGATCAAGAGCATCCAGAACCGGATGGCACCGGAAGCGATAGCGGCGCCCATGCCGATCGCGGTCATGGTCAGAATCAGCTGACCGGCAAGCATGAGGCTGCGCTTGGACAGCCGGTCAGCCGCCACGCCGCCGAGCGGGGTTGACACCAGCAGCGCCAGGCCAAAGCAGAAGTACACGAGACCGAGCGCGCCTTCCCGCTCGGTCAGATCCCAGGCGAGCAGGCTTCGCAGCAGGAACTGCATCTGAATGCTCATGAACGAGAAGATCCCGCTCCACCACAGGGCGCGGAATGCAGGCACCCGAAGCGAGGCGAACGTGTCTGACCGGCCTTGCGCTGCGCCGCCTCCCCGAGCCAGCGCAGGCGGGGCGAGGCTGTTCACATGACTGCCCGGCTCAGGCTGTGCGACGCCGTTGCCGATGACGTCAGCTGAGGCCGCTTGGGACGTCGCCGTCTCAGCAGCACCGGAATCTGATGCAGCGACCGGGTTCCGACGGGCCGCGATCTCGGAGGCCGAATCGGACATAGCGAACATTGACGCTACCGGTCTTCATCGACGGTAACCGAGGAAGAAACACCCCGCCTCGCCGTGCCCCGCCGGCCCACCGCAGCTGCGGCTGCGACGGCTAACGTCATCGCGTCCCGCGGTCCGAGAGCCCCGACCGCACATCACTTGTTCGCAATCAGGAGGGCGTCCAGATGCCGCGAATGAACCTCAACGGAGCTTCAGCCATCGTCACCGGCGGAGCGTCCGGCATCGGCGAGGCCAGCGCACGCCAGCTCGCCGACGCTGGCGCACACGTCGTCATCGCCGACCTGCAAGAAGATCTCGGAGCCGCGGTGGCTTCGGAGATCGGCGGCCTGTTCGTGCGCTGTGACGTCACCAGCGTCGACGACACTCAAGCCGCAGTGGATGCCGCATCGGAGATGGGCCCGCTGCGGGCCCTCGTGAACTCAGCCGGCCTCGGACGCGCGGGTCGCACTATCGACCGCAACAACGTCCCGATGGACCTCGGTCAGTTCAGCTTCGTCATCAACGTGAATCTGATCGGCACGTTCAACATGCTGGCCCAAGCCGCCTCGGCGATGGCCAAGACCGAGCCGGCCGATGACGACGGCTCTCGTGGCGCCGTCGTGAACATGGCCTCCGTCGCCGCGTTCGACGGCCAGATCGGTCAGGCCGCGTACTCGGCGTCCAAAGGCGGTGTCGTCGGAATGACGCTGCCGATTGCTCGCGATCTCTCCGCCACCGGTATCCGTGTCAACACCATCGCTCCGGGCCTTATCGACACGCCGATCTACGGCGAGGGCGAGCAGGCCGACCAGTTCAAAGCACACCTCGGCCAAAGCGTGCTGTTCCCCAAACGGCTCGGCTACGGCGAGGAACTGGCCTTCATGGTGATGGAGTGCATCACCAACCCGTACATGAATGGCGAGGTCATCCGCGTCGACGGCGGCATCCGCCTGCCGCCACGCTGATCCGCGCGCCAGTTCGCTCACCAGCGCCGCACAGGCCCGACTCAAGTCCCCTCAGCGCGGCACGCCGTCAAGGAATCCGGCGATCACCTCGTTGAACGCGTCCGGCTGTTCCTGGTTGGCCAGGTGACCCGCGTCGGCGATGATCTCGAGGTGGGCTCCGGCGATGCCGTTTGCGAGACGTTCGGAGGCTCGCGGAGGAGTGACCTCGTCGTGCTCCCCCACCACAACAAGCGTCGGCGTGTCGATGCGCTCAAGATCGGCGTAGTGATTGGCTTCGGCCATCGAGTCGCACGCCCACTGGTAGCAGGGCATGCGAATCGAGGGAATCATCATCTCAGCAACATGGACCCGCAGCTCGTCGGACGCGCCAGCGCTGACGAGCCGCTGCGTGCGTGCGGCAGCAAAGCCCTGTGCGCCGAGGTCGACAAAGTCCACCGCTCGAGCTCGCATCGCCGCCGCCTGCTCGGGCTTGGTTCCGGCGCCAGCGCTGGAGTCGGCCAGGATGAGCGACGAAACCAAGTGAGGATGCCGCAGGACGAGGCGCGTCGCGGTGACCCCGCCCCACGAAACGCCAAGCACGGCAACCGGCCCATGAGACTCAGCGGCAATCTGCGACGCAGCCGCATCAGCCCAGCCGTCAATGCCGGGGGCGCAGTCGGGGTCGGCCGAATAGCGGTAGCCGGGCGCATCCCACGACACCAGCCGCATGCCCAGCCGCTCCGCCAGCGGACGCTGCCCCAAGAAGGCATCGGCGCACGAGCCGATGCCGTGCAGGCACAGCAAGACCGGCGCATCGTGGTCGCCGTAGGACCAGCGGAAGATGTTGCTCACGGAAACAGGCTCACTGATTCAGGCTCACTGATTCAGGCTCACTGATTCAGGCTCATTGGCTCGAGCGCACCCGTGCCAGCGGCGTCGGAACACCGGCAATCGGCGCCCGGGTGCGGAAGATGCATCCGCCGTCGGGCGTGCCGCCGCCCGTAACCACGTACAGGTCTTGCATGTCCGCGCCGCCGAAACAGACGCTGGTCACGAACGGATCGGGGATCTCCACGGCAATGTCGACCTCGCCGTCGGGAGTGAAGCGCTGCACCCGGCCGCCCTCGGCCAGTGCCACCCACACGCCGTCCTCGACGTCCACCGCCAGGCCATCGGGAATCTGCCGCTGTCGGACGAACTCGCGGCGATTCGTGACCTCATCGCCGTCCACATCCGATACCCAGATACGCCCCGGGATGCTGTCGGAGTGATACAGCCGACTGCCGTCGGGCGAGAAGCCGATGCCGTTGGTCAGCCGAACGTCGCCGTAGACCTCGGTGCCGGAGCCGTCCAGTTCTATGCGGTACAGCTCGCCAGGCTCGTCGGCCGCTTCTTCGTCGAAGGGGCTGCGCCGCAACGAGCCCACATAGATGCGGCCTGCCGCATCGGTGTGCATGTCGTTGAAGCCCGCCACGTCGGGCGCGAACAGCACCTCCGAGCCTGCGTCAGTGACGTGCTGGATGTTGCGCCCGCCGACCACGACACCGCCGTCGGCGTGCAGCACCATCCCGCCAACGCCGCGTCGCTTCGGAACGACGATCTCGATCTCGCCGTCGGGACGACGGCGCCGAACGCCGCCATTCGGCACATCAGAAAAATAGAAGTTGTCGTTCTCGTCAACTCGCGGGCCCTCGATCAAACCCCATCCCGAACTCAGCAATTCCAGTTCGAACTCAGCGCTCATCGGCGTCTCCCTCTTCGGTGAATCCTCACACTCAGCTATCGGCCCCGCCAATCGCCGCGTGGTGTGCGGACACTAACGAACAAGCGGGTGCGCAGGCTTGGCGGCCTCAGCGGGCGGGGCTCATGTCGATTGGCAGCGGATGGCCGACTCGAGTGAACAGGTCCGCCAGCATCCGCAGTGTGAGGCCCCACACGACTCGGCCATGGCCGATCTCGATGCCGGGAAAATGCATGTCGGGGCGGGGTGGATAGTGATAATCGATGTGGTGCGCAGGATTGGCCAACTCGGCAACTGGCACCCACAGCGCGGCGGCCACCTCGTGGTTCAGCGTCAGATCCGGTCGAGCTCCGTCGAGCCAGCACACATGCGGTGTCACCCGCAGCCCCGAGTTCGACCAGCGTGGGCTGCCCTCAAGGTCATCGAGCCGACCAAGCCACTGAACCCCGCGGTGAGCGGTGATGTCGAACCCGATTTCCTCACGGCTCTCCCGCACGGCGGTGTCAAATGTGTCATCGTCGGTCGGTTCGGTTCGGCCGCCCGGAAACGCCATGTGGCCCGACCACGGATCGCCGTCGCGGGTTGCCCGTTCGATGAAGAGCATCTCGGGGCTGGGGCCGTTGGCGCGCAGCACCGCTGCCACCGCAGCGCTCGGACCATGGTGCGATGTGTCGCCGGTGTGGTTCAACACCTCGCTCAGGCGCTGCGCTGCGAATGCTCTGACGCCCTGATGCCACCCGGCCACAGCAACGCAGCGTAGGCCGGAGCGTGCGCGGCGGCCCGGAGACCCGAAATGCGCGCTGGTACGGTCACCGCGATGGCTGATTCGAAGCTGCACGTTGCAAACCCCGGCATGGACACCGATGCGTTCTCCGACTGGCTCGACCACGTTCGAGCCTTTCGAGACGCCGAAATAGAACCCAATGTGGCTCGTTGGGAGCACGAGCGTCGCATGGCGCCCGAGGCGCTGGTTGCGGCGACCGAACTCGGGCTGCTGGCAATGGAGGTGCCCGTGGCACTGGGCGGCAAGGGGCTCAGCTTCGGCCAGAAGTGCCGAGTCGTCGAGGTGCTGAGCGCCGTGTCTATGCCGTTCGCGTTCAGCCTGGTGAATACCGCCAACGTGGCAGCGCGGGTCGCGCAGTTCGGCAGCGACACGCACCGCGACCGCTACCTCGCAGACCTCATGACCGGGCGTCGCTTCGGCTCATCGGCGCTCACCGAACCGGGCGCAGGGAGCGACTTCGCAAACATCGCCACCACGGCGACCCCGGTTGACGGTGGCTGGCGGCTCAACGGTGCCAAAGCGTGGATCACCAACGCCGCGCACTCCGACGTGATCTTCTGTTACGTCCAGACCGAGCCCGGCTCCCGCGGTCGGGGCATCGCGTCGTTTCTGATCGACGGCACGAGGCCCGGCTTCGAACGGCTGCCGCCGTATGAGCTCGCAGGCGGCCACCTGATCGGAGCGGGCGGATTCCGGCTCGACGGCTATATCGCCGAAGCTGGTGATCTGATCGCACCGGCCGGAGCGGCCTTCGGCGCTGCGATGTCGAGCATCAACGGCGCACGCACGTACGTCGCTGCGATGTGCTGGGCCATGGTTGAGGCCACGTTGGCCGGCGCAGTGCGCTACGGCACCCAACGTGAGGCATTCGGGCGCCCGATCATCGCCCATCAGGGCCTGGCGTGGAAGCTCGCCGACGTCGCGAACCGCCTCGAAGCGACGCGGCTGCTGGTCAGCGCGGCCATCGACGCCGTAACCGAGTCGCTGCGCACCGGCGACGCATCCGGGGCGATCCTGCCCGCAGCGCATGCCAAGAAGTTCGCCACCGAGACAGCCGAGGCCGACATCGCAGTCTGCATCCAGGCAATGGGCGCGGAAGGTCTCCGCGACGAGCACCCCTGGGGCCGTCACCTCGCCGGAGCCCGCATCGCCAACTACGTCGACGGCAGCACCGAGATCCAGACCGACCGCATCGCCCGCTCACTGCCGTCGATCTACTCCTGAGCGGTCCCCGGACTCGCCCAACTCCGCGGTGCGCAGGCATCGGGGTATGTCAGGATGCGGGCCATCGGGAACTTCTCGGAGGGAGGAAGGGACATGAGCGAGCCGATGCAGACGCCGCAGTCGCGAGCGCTCTATGAACGGGCACAGGCGGTCATTCCCAAAGGCGTATACGGCCACTACGGACCGGCGGCCCAAGGTGCCGGCCCGGTGTTCTTCTCATCCAGCGCCGGTGCCCACTTCACCGACGTCGACGGCAACACCTACATCGACTGGATGTGCGCCTACGGGCCCATGATCCTGGGCTACAACCATCCGAAGGTCGACGAGGCAGCGGCCCGGCAGATGACGAAGGGCAACACGGTCAGCATCGCGGCTCCGATCCTGATCGACCTTGCCGAACGGCTCGTCGACATGGTTGACGGTGCGGACTGGGCGATGTTCGGCAAGAACGGCGCTGACTCCACTGGGTTGGCGGTGATGGTCGCCCGCGCTGCCACTGGCCGCAAGCGGGTACTGAAGATCCAGGGCGGCTACCACGGCTCGGCGCCGTGGATGCAGACGCCCGGCAACTCAGGCACCGTCGCCGAGGATCAGGCCCTCGTCATCGAAGTGCCGTGGAATGACGCCGCCGCGATCCGAGCAGCGATCGCCGAGCATCCCGACGACATCGCCTGCTTCATCTCGTCGCCGTACCACCATCCGGTGTTCGCCGACAACGTGCTGCCCGACGACGGTTACTGGGCCGAGGTCGAACAGGCCTGCCGCGCTGCGGGCGTGGCCCTCATCGTCGACGACGTCCGTTCCGGTTTCCGGATCGACCTGGCGGGCTCGCACGCCGCGTACGGATTCACGCCCGATCTGATGTGCTTCGGCAAAGCGCTCGGCAACGGCCACCCGATCGCTGCGCTGGCAGGCAGCGATGCGCTCAAGCAGGCTGCCGGCGACACGTTCTACACGGGCACGCAGTTCTTCAACGCAGCGCCGATGGCTGCCGCGCTTGCGACGCTCGAAGAACTCGAGGCCGCAGACGCCGCTACCGCCATCACTGAGATCGGCGAACGGCTCGGCAAAGGCCTGGCGGACGTGGCCGCCGCGCACGGCCACGACCTGCGGGTCACCGGCGTGGCGCCGATGCCGTATCTGCGCATCATCGGCGACGGCGGCTCGCGCTTTCACGCCCGCTGGATCTCCGAGTGCGTGCAGCGGGGCGCGTACCTGCTCAGCTACCACAACAGCTTCGTCTCACTGGCCCACAGCGACGAGGACATCGATCGCACCTGCGATATCGCCGACCAGGCGTTCGCTGCCTTGGCTTGACACAACCGCGGCGACCCGTCGCCGAGCAGATCTGACACCAGCACGTCACAGGAGACGACGCATGAAATTCGGGTTCACCGTTCCGAACAACTTCGGGGTCGACGATCCTGCCGAGGTGGTCGCGCTGGCGGTGCAGGCCGAGGAGCTCGGCTTCGACTCGGTGTGGGTGAATCACCACGTGCTGAACATCGGCTATGTCGCCGATCGGCTGGGCGAGCGGCCGTATCACGATGCACTGGTGACGCTGACGTGGATTGCGTCGCGCACCCAGCGGGTCCGCCTCGGCACCAGCGTGCTGGTGATGCCATACCTGCACCCGATGGTGCTCGCCAAAGAGCTTGCGACGCTGGACCGGCTGAGCGGCGGGCGGCTCGTCGTCGGACTCGGCGTTGGCAGCTTGCCCGAGGAGAACGCACTGCTCGGCGTGGGTTACGACGACCGAGGAGCGCTCAGCAACGAGTTCATCCGAGTGCTCGACCTGCTGTGGACCCAGCCCAGCGCAGACTTCGACGGTGAGCACTATTCGTTCACCGGTGCTGTCAGCTCGCCCAAGCCGCTGCAGGCGCCCCGCCCGCCCATCCTCATCGGCGGCAACCGTGCGCCGGCGCTGCGACGCGTCGGCCGTCTCGGCGACGGCTGGCACCCGCTTGGCCTGTCGCCGGAGTCGGTCGCGAAGCGGCTGCCGACGATCATCTCTGCGGCCGAAGCGGCCGGTCGACCGGGCATTCCCGCCGAGGTCTCGGTTCGGCTCGACAGCGACGGCCTCACGCCGGAGCTGGTCGCCGACTACGCCGATGTCGGCGTCACCGAACTGGTCGTGTCGTGGAATACAGGTGACGTGGGCCTGATCAGTGACGCCTTAGCTGCGTTTGGCTCGACCTTCGATGTCGGACGCTGAGGTTGCTGCCTAGCGGCGCTGCCTCTTGGCCCGAAACGTATTGCGCATCTGGTCGCCGTCGAAACCGCCGAGCACACTGCCGTCGGTGGCATACACGTACAGCGCCGTCTTGAAGTAGATGCTGAGGGCGCTGATGACGACAAGGACGGCCACGGCACCGGCCAGTCCGATTGCGCCGCCGACAACGATGCCGATGATTCCGGGCAGAATCAGTGCGATGACGACACCGACCAGGATTGCCGGCAGCATCAGCAGGAACCCGAGCAGCCCGAATCCGGCTTGCGAGATGATGTTCTCGCCCCAGGTTCGACGAACCAGCGACGCCGAGTGCTTGATGCTCGCAATCGGTCGGTAGTCGTCGATCATGATGGCGGGGACCACCAAGTACGTGGCGATCGCCCAGGCTGCCTCGACGAACCACAACAGGATGCGGGCCAGCGACGGCAGCCGTTGTTCCAGTGCCCGCAGCAGCATTCCTACGGTCGCAGAGACGATCGCCCAGCCGAGCAGGCTGGGCAGCCGGCCTGTGGCCTTGCCGATTGCGCTGCGCACGGTCGGGTCACCGCCGGTCATGCGATCGTAGGCACCCGCGACGAGCGCTCCCTCGAAGAACACTCCGGTGCCGGTCGCTGCGAACGCGAACACGACGCCGAGCACAATGGCGATGCCGCCGAATCCTTCGGATCCCTCGTCAACGTCGATGCCGCCGGTGGTCAGTGACGCCACCAGATACACAGCCAGCAGGGCGAGGATGACCAGCCCGCTGATGACCGGCAACCAGAGCAGCTCGCGGTCCTTCTTCAGCAGCGACCACGAGACCTTGGTGAGATGCCAAGTATTTGATAGGCGGCCCATCGCGACGCTCCTTAGTGAGTGGCAGATGTGCGAATTGCCGCATCTCGGCTGAGCACTGCACTCAATGGCGAGCGTACTCAGCGGTGTGCACCCCGCCGGGTCGCTTTCAGTACTCCGCGGCAGCGGGTGCTCGCGGCATGCGTGGCCCGGCCGGGGTGCGGATCACCATCGCTACTGAGACCAGCACCACGAAGCCGGCCGCGAACTGGATCGGGGTCACCGGCTCGCCGTGCATCACCCACGCCAGACCGACCGCCACAAGGTGCATGGCGAGCACGTACAGCGATGAGCGGGCCACCTCGATGTGACCGTGACACCACGTCATGAGCACATGGCCGAACACGCCGGTCACGAAGGCCACGATGACGATCCACAGCCAGTCCAAGCCCCCGAATTCGGCGAATTGGTGCGGTTTGACCCACAGCAGCGTGGGCGGGATCGCTGCGATCAGCGACCAGAAGTTGATGCCCGCCATCCATTCGATGGGATCGACATCGCCCGCGGCGCGAGCGACCCGGGTCAGCACGAAATAGACGCTGAACGTGAGCACCGACATCGCCGTCAAGAACAGCCCGAACGCGCTGGCTCGGAACTCTCCGCCGGCCCCGGCAATCACACCCACGACGCCGAGAACACCCACCAGGGTGAACACGATCTGACGGAAGCTCACCCGGTCGCCGAACAGGCGGCCGACGACAGCGAGCAGCATCGCGGGCTGCAGAGCCATCATCACTGACATCACCGAGATCGTGACTTCCTGCACCGCAGCGAAGACAAAGACCATGTTGATGCCGAACGACAGTCCCGGCAGCGCTGTCTGCCAGAACACCCGCCGCGACAGCCAGCGGCGTCGCAACGCGAGCAGGGCCAGCAAGAACGGCGTGGACATGCCGAAGCGAATGACGGCGCTGACCATCGGGGGCGCTGTGAGCAGCTTTGCGAACGGCGTACCCATGCCCCAGGAGATGACGACGAGGCCCATGATGACGAGCGGCAGCCCGGCGCTCGTGGGGCGTACGGGGGCCAACCCGCCCACACGTGCCAACTGCGCAGGGGTGATCGCGCCGTTGGAACGGCCCGGCACCCCGCCCGCTCGACCGATGGCAGGCGCCACGACGAACACGGCACGGCTGTGGGCCGAAGGTCCCGGCGCTCTGCGGCCCAGCGGCGCAGCCCGATCCGATCCCCTCACCTCAGCGAGGCTACGGCCGCTGGGCAGTTGCGTTCGCGGTGCGGTGCGCGGCGGCGCCCACCTGTGAGCGAGGCAGCGGCTGCCCAATACGCTGCGATCCGCAGGTAGCCCAGACCGCAGTACAGGGGGAATGCCATGACCGACGACGCCAGCGCCGACGACATCGGGTCCGAAAGCAGCCTTGCACCGCAGTGGTCAATTGACCTCAGCGGCCAGACAGCGATCGTCACCGGCACCACGTCAGGATTGGGGAGGCGCTTCGCCACCGTGCTCGCGGCGTGCGGTGCCAGCGTTGCCATCTGCGGGCGGCGTGTCGAGCGGCTGAACGCATTGGCGGCCGAACTGGAGGCCGACGGCGCAACAGTGCTGCCGATGCCGCTCGACGTCACCGACACGGAGGCGCTGTTCGGGGCCGTCGCCACCGTCGAAGAACAGCTCGGTCCGGTGCAGATTCTCGTCAACAACGCTGGCAAGCCCGACGCTCGCCTCGCGCTCAAAATGGACCCAGCTTTCGTGGACGAGATGATCGCCACGAATCTCACCTCGCTGTTCCATCTCTCCTGCGAGGTCACACGCCGTTTGATCGCAGCCGAACTGCCAGGCCGAATCGTCAACATCTCCTCTGGGGCCGCATTCAGGGCGCCGATCGGGACGTCGATGTACGCGATCACCAAGAGCGCCGTCGTGCGCATGACCGAAGTTCTGGCGCAGGAATTCGCCCGCTACAACGTCAATGTCAACGCCATCGCCCCGGGGGCCTTCGAGAGCGAGATGATGGACGGCATGCTCGAACGCATGGGAGACATCACCAAGATGTTCCCGCGCCGACGCCTGGGCAAGCCCTCGCATCTCGACTCCACGCTCCTGTACCTGGTGTCGCCGGCATCAGAGTTCGTGTCGGGCACCTGCATCACCGTCGACGACGCCCAGGGAGCGAGCTGACGTCGTGAGCACTGCCGAGACGGCCGCTGGCCCCGGGATCTTCGATCTCGAAACGGCGGCGCAGCACTGGCGCGAGCGGGGCTGGGTGCTCGTACACGGTCTCGTGCCGACGGCGGACATCGATGAGGCAGTAGAGGAACTCTGGAATCTGTACCCGCACCCTGAGGAATTCCACGGCGGCGATCCCGAACTCCGAGAGCGGTTCATCGGCCGCAGCTTCGACCAGGGCCACAAGTTCCCCGAAGCCGACGCTGAGGGTGCCGCCTTCCGCCCCAAGCAGTTCTTAGGGCACATTCTGTTCCCCTACACCTCGCCGCGGTTGAACCGGCTGCAGGTGCACCCTCGCATCGCGGCGTTTGCACGGCTGGCAATGGGCATCGACGACATCCGCATCTACCAGGCCCGGATCTGGGGCAAGTACACCGGCGTCACCAACTACGAGCAGCCGTTCCACCAGGACCGGAACCACAACGTCGTGCCCGATCGCCTCGAGCCCGGCTGGTGGAACCTGGAGGGGTTCCTCTACTTGAGCGACGTCGAACCCGACGTCGCGCCAACCGAGATTGCCGGAGGCCCAGCCGACTCGTCACGGCCCTACGACGGCCCGCCGGCAGGCGAGCACTTCTCCGCCGCCGGCGCACGCGGTTCGCTCTTGGCCTACCGGCCCGACGTGTGGCACCGAGGGGTCGACCTGACGAGGCCCGGCGGCAGCCGCTTTCTGATGAGCGCTTCGTTCAAGCCGGCAGGCGCCGACTGGATCGGCTACGACAACGTGCAGCCAGTCACGGTTGGAAAGCCGTGGATCTCGTTCGCAGCTACCTGCACGCCCGAAGAGCTGGCTCTGTTCGGCGCCCCGCTGCCCGGCCACCCCTACTGGACGCCCGAGCTGGTGGACGCTCTCGAGCGCCGCTACCCCGGCATCGACGCAACGCCCTGGCGGAAGGCTTTGAGTTAGTGGTTCGGTGCAGTTGCGTGTGATATCTGAGATCCAGTAGTTCCTTTCAGGTTGAAACTATTGGATCTACAATGTCGCCATGAGTCAATTTGGTGAGCCTGGAGGGCTGTCAGCCGCCAGTCGGCAAGAACTTGCAATCCTGTTCGGAGGCGGAGAGCGAACTGTGAGCGTTGAGACTGCTGCCGATGCGCTGAACGTGAGTCCAAAGACTGCTGCGAGGCGGCTGTCGGCCCTGGCGTCGCGGGGATGGCTGCGGCGGATTCGCCGAGGGTTGTACTTGGCGGTGCCGGTGGATGCGCAGAACCCCCGTACCTGGACAGAGGACCCGTGGTACCTCGCTGATCTGGTTTGGAACCCTTGTTACATCGGGGGGTGGTCCGCAGCGAATCACTGGTCACTCACCGATCAGGTTTTCCGATCGACCATCGTTGTGACGGCTCAACGGGTTAGGCGAGTCGAGCACGCACTCGCAGGGGCCGCATTTCTTGTACACCACGTCGACCCCGAGCGACTGACGTGGGGTCTCGAAGGGGAATGGCGCCATGACCGGCGAATACTTGTGTCCAGCCCTGAACGCACGGTCGCCGACCTGCTTTCCAATCCCACATTGGGTGGCGGAATCCGCCACTCAATGGAGATCCTGGATTCGCTGCTAGCTGACACAAGCGTCGACAGCCTCGTTGAGATCGTGAAACGTCTCGGCAACGGTGCCGGCCTCAAGAGGCTCGGCTATCTCTTGGAGCAGCTAGGCCACAGCTCTGAAGCGATCGACCAACCCTTGACCACTGGTGTCTCGCTCTTGGACCCAGCGCTGCCGGCTGTGGGGCCGAGATCGCCCCAATGGGGTCTGCGAGTGAATGCGGACGTATCTGCGTGATAACCCAGCGCGAGATTGCCAACACGGGCGCCGAGTGGCAATTGGCTCAGAATGTGGTTGAGAAGGACTACGCCCTCGGCTGGATGCTCGCTGGCATTGCCCAACACCCAGTCACGAGGTCATGGGCGTTCAAGGGGGGCACGTGTCTGCGCAAGTGCTGGCTTGAGACGTACCGGTTCTCCGAGGACCTCGATTTCACGGTGTCAGAGGCCGACCTGGATGCTTCCTTGCTACGCGACACCTTCGGCGAGATCGCCGAGTGGACGATCAACGAGTGCGGCTTGCAGCTCATCCTGGATGAACGCTCCTTTCGCACTCGAAAGAACAAGAGGGGAAGCCCCACAATCGAAGGCCGCATCGCGTACGTAGGTCCACTCGGAATGCCGACGCCCCAGAAGGTGAAGCTCGACCTCACGGCCGATGAGGTAATAGTCCGAGGGCTCGCGTATCGTCCCGTGATCCATCCGTTCAGCGACGCCGGTCGCGGAGGCGCCACCGATCGCCTTACCGATGTGTTGTGCTATTCGTTGCCCGAACTGCTCGGAGAAAAACTCCGGGCGCTGGCTGAGCGATGCCGTCCCCGCGACCTCTACGACGTCGTTCACACGCATCGGCACCCGAGCCTGATGGGACACGCCGAGGACGTCGCGAACCGGGTCGCCGATCGAGCTCATTCGATTTGCCGGTGCTCATCGTCTCAGGATCACAATTGACTACGTCGCCAGCAACGGCCGAATCGGGCCCCGGAAGGTGGAGCCGTACTCATTCCGCCGACCACAAGACGGGAATCTGCTGCTGTACTTAGGGTCCGCCGCGAGTTAGGTCGCGTGTTCAGTTGGGTGTGATGGTGTAGTTCCATTCGCCGTGCCAGTGGTGGGGGCGCAGGGGCAGTTGTTCCATTTGTGTGTTGGTGATCTTGATGCCGCGTTGGTACCAGCGCGGGGTCGTAGGCGGCTTGGACGGTGAGCCCGGTTTGGGTGGTGGTGGAGGCGATGAGCTCGACGATCGTGGCGATGTCGGTGAGGGGTCGGCCTCGCCGGTTCATGGTGATGTAGCTGAAGAGGCGGTGTTCGATCTTGTTCCATTTGCTGGTGCCGGGCGGGTAGTGCAAGACGGTGATCTCGAGGCCGGTGTCGGCGGCGAGGCGGGCGAGGAACCATTTCTGGGCGCGGGGCCGGTAGCCGTTGGAGCCGCCGGCGTCGGCGGTGATCAGCAGCCGTGTCGCGGTCGGGAAGCGGTCGCGGCCCAGGGTGTTCCACCAGCGGCGGATGGACTCCACGGCGAACTCGGCGGTGTCGGCGGAGTCGCCGACGCTGACCCAGCCGGCGTTGTCGGCGACGTCGTAGACGCCGTAGGGGACGGCCTTGGCGAACTCGCCCAGCGCCCGGTCCGCGAAGTCGTGCACGCTCACCCTTTCGGGTTGCCCGGCGGGCTGGCGGCTCGGTGCCGCCGTTGGCGTAGGGCCCGATCAGCTCCTTCTTCTTGGTGTCCACGCTGATCACCGGGTCGCCGGCGGCGAGGCGAACTGCGAGGCCAGCGCGTTGAGGTAGGCGAACTGGGCGTCGCGGTCGGGGTGCTGGGCTCCCTCGTTCTGCTTGGCCGGCGCCTGCAGCGAGTAGCCCATCTGGTGCAGCAGCCGGCGCACCAGCTCAGCGGACGCCTTGAAGCCCTGCCCGGCGAGCTCGCGTGCGAGCTGCTACGTCGACTTCAGCGTCCAGCGCAGCGGCGACATCGGGCTGCCCCGCGTGAAAGAACGGGATGCACCAGCTCGTCGAGCGCCTCGAGCAGACCGGGCTGCTTGACCGCCGCCGGGCGGTCCCCGCCGCCCGCGGCGCGCTGACGATCCCACGGCTCGACCCCGGCGCGCACCTCGCGCACCGCCTTGCGACATCGTCGAGGTCGAGATCCCCGACGCTCCCACCAACGAACGCCTGCCCGCCACGACCCAGCGCCTCGGCCAACGCGCCGGCTCGCCACACGCCGCTGACGCTCGCCCAGATGAGGCATCACGGTCTCGAAGAACACTCCCGCAGCGGCCGCCGACAACTCCACACACCCGACACTACACCGCGCGTGTTATCTTGTGGCGGACCCTTAGTCAACGATCGGGGCCTGACGCGTTCCTATCGAGTCGACCGCATCCGTGGCATCAGCATCGAACCCGAGACCCTTATTCCTCGTTACTTGGTGGAGTTCTAGCGCATCACCTGCAAGATCGACGCCGGGCATCGGGGCATGGTGGCACCGCTGTAGGCGACCATCCCGTTGCTGTCGGGGCTTCGCTCGACCGTCTGATCGGCAGCTGGACGCCGGTTGAAGCCAATTGAGGCAAGGCACTGCGAAAGAGCGGCTCGGGAGCACCGAGACGCAGCGTCTGCCGCACGATCGTTGTGACTCATTCTATGCTGCATACTGAGTCATATCTGAATCAGCTTCTTGTCATGACGGAGGGCGCAATGGACCAACTCACCGTCCGAGGATTCGAAGACGACCTCGAAGCTGCAATGCGTCGTCTCGCGCAGCGCGAGGGCGTGTCGTTGAACAAGGCAGCGCTGAGATTGCTGCGCAAGGGCGCGGGTCTGTCGGACGACGCAGAACGAGCCGACAGGGTCGGCACATCGCTCGACCATCTGATCGGCAGCTGGACATCGGCTGAAGCCGACGACATCGACCGCGCCCTCGCGGACTTCGAGACCGTCGATGAGGTCTTCTGGACGTGAGGCTCCTCCTCGACTCCAACGCCTACTCGCTGCTGATGCGAGGACACGAGCGCGTGGTGGAGCTGGTGCGAAGTGCCCAGGAGTTGCTGTTCTCCGCCGTCGTGGTCGGCGAATTGATGTATGGCTTCCGAGCCGGATCACGTTTCGAGCGCAACATCGCGGATCTCCGCTCTCTTGTCGAGAGTCCCTATTCGACCTTTGTGGAGGTTGGTCAAACAACCGCAGATCGCTATTCGAGAATCGCCGCAGCCTTGAAGGGCAAAGGTCGCCCCATCCCGACGAACGACGTGTGGATTGCCGCCCACGCCATGGAGACCGGCGCAGACCTTGTCTCAGCAGATCGGCACTTCGAGCACATCGACGGCCTCGTGTGGGTACCGATCTCGGCGAGCTGAGCCCTTCGCCGACCCAGCGGCGCGAAGTAGCGTCGGTGGCCATGAGCTTTTTCGGACCAGACCATTTCGAGACCATCACCGACGGACTGATCTTCCCGGAAGGACCGGTGGTTCTTCCCGACGGCTCCGTGGCCGTCGTCGAGATCGGGCGTGGCACGATCACCCGTGTCGACGTCACGGACGGTCGCAAAGACATTCTTGCCACGCCAGGCGGCGGGCCGAACGGCGCTGCACTGGGTCCAGACGGAGCGCTGTACGTGTGCAACAACGGCGGCTTCGAGTGGATCACGGTCCGCGGCCGCACTGTCCCCGGCGAGGTGGCGAAGGACTACACCAGCGGGAGGATCGAGCGGATCGATCTCTCCACCGGCGAGGTGGACATCCTGTACGCCGACGTCAACGGCGTGTCGCTCAAGGGACCGAACGACATCATGTTCGACTCGACCGGCGGCTTCTGGTTCACCGACCACGGCAAGACGCGTACGCGTGATCGCGACCGCGGCGGGCTGTACTACGCCACCGCAGACGGCAGCTACATCGAGGAGATTGCGTTCCCGATGGACGGGCCCAATGGCGTGGGCATCTCCCCTGAGGAAGACCGCGTGTATGTGGCTGAGACCTTCCAAGGCGCCATGTTCACCTTCGATCTGGAAGGACCGGGCAAGGTGGCCGCCGGCGTGCCGGCACGAGGCTGGTTCCTCGCGCGGCCCGAAGGTCGCAAGTACTTCGACTCGCTGGCCATGGATGCAGAAGGCAACGTGAGCGTCGCGACGATCCTCACCGGCGGCATCAGCACGTTCACCCGCGACGGTGACGAGCTGGAATTCGCTCCCACCGACGACGCGGCCACCACCAACATCTGCTTCGGCGGCGACGACATGCGCACGGCGTACCTCACCCTGTCCGGCAGCGGACGCCTCGCCGTCGGCGAATGGCCCCGCCCCGGTCTCAAGCTGCCCTTCTAGCCAGACGCAAGTTCAGGCCGGACAACGCGGCATGGCGCCGCCGTTGAAGGCGACGGGTCTGATGGGCCGTCTGTAGCCGGCGGCTCGGCCGCTCAAGCCATACAGCGCGGCATGGCGCCGCCGTTGTAGACGATCATGTCCATGATCGCTTGCTCGACGCCGGGGAATTCGTAGCTGTCGGGAGCGGCTTCGCGATAGGCGACGTGGAGGTTGCCGGCGAGGCGCTCGGGGTCAGTGAAGCGGGCGTGATCGCCGAGGTCGGCGGCTTGAGCCTGCTCGAGGGGCGGACGGCCTGCGGCGATGCCCTCGGCGGCGCAGGCCTCCACGAATCGCAAGTACGAACGCTGCTCATTGAGGACACGGGGAATGTCGTCGCCGCCGAAGTGGGGACCGTGGCCCGGCACGATCACCGCAGCGCCGTAGCCCTCGATGACGTCAAGTGCGTCGAGCGTGCCCGACACCGAACCGAACAGGGCGAACGGCGTGCCGCCGTGGAAGATGAGGTCGCCGCAGAACAGCACATCGCAATCGGACAGCCAGGCCAGGATGTCGCCGTTTGTGTGGGCCACGAAGCCGAGGTCGGCCAGCACGATGCGGCGATCGTCGAGATGCAGCACGGTGCTGCCCTCAAATGTCATGTCGGGAGCGCGGAACCGAAGGTTGCCCCAATCCACGCCAGGGAACACGGCGCTGTAGTCGGGAATGCCCGCAGCCACCATGACCTCGCGGCAGGCCGTGTGCGACACCACGGTGGCCCCATCGAACAGGTAGTTGCCGTGGGTGTGGTCAGCGTGATGATGGGTGTTGACGAGGATCGTCACAGGGTTCTGCGTCACCGACGCGATGGCGTCGAGATAGGCCCGGGTGCGACGCTCGGTGGAGGCCGCGTCAATCGAGACGACGCCCTGAGATCCGACGACGAACCCCATGTTGTTGATGAACCAGGTGCCGTCCGGCTGCACGTAGCTGTACACGCCTGGCGCCACTTCGCTGAGCTGCGCGGCCTCCGGTCCTGTTCCGCTCGCTGTTTCTCCCACGTTGCGCTCCTTTGGCTCTGCTCGTTGCTTCGAGTTGTCTCAGTTCTTGGGGTCTCGACGCAGCGTAGGACCCGTGGCCTACGATGAGAAACGTCCGCAGCAAGCCCGAGAGGAGTCCCTCATGAGCACGACGGCCGACGTCGAGCGCAGTGTCGTCGAGCGCGACTTCGACGTCTACAGCGACGAGTACATCCAGGGTGCCGCAGACGTCTGGGACGAGTTGCGCCCAGAGTGCCCGGTGGCTCACAGCAGCCACAACGGCGGGCACTGGATGCCCACCACCTGGGATGACATCGCCGCAATCGCCTACGACACCGAGAACTTCAGCTCCCGTGACATCGCGGTGGCACCCACGCCCGAAGGCATCGGGCTGCTCACCGCCCCGCCGATCACCTCAGACCCGCCGTTCCATACCGACGCCCGACGCTTGCTGCTGCCGTTCTTCGGGCCCAAGGCGGTCGAAGACATGGTGGAGGTCACCCGCAGCATTGCGCGAGAGCGCATCGATGCGATCGCAGCAGAAACCGGTGCGGACGAGGGTCGCTCAGGGGTCACTGACGCGGCCGACACTTACTCCAAGCACATTCCTGTCCGGGTCATCGCCCGCATCCTGGGGCTGCCCGAGTCCGACGAGCCGAACTTCACCCGCTGGGCCGTCGACGTGCTGCAATCCAAGGGCGACGAGTTCGACCGGCGAGCAAACGCCACACGTGAAGTGCTCCAGTACTTCGGCGAGCTCACTGACGAGCGGAGGCAGGAACGGGCAGACGATTTGCCGTCAAAGCTGCTCGACATGCGGCTGCCGAACGGCGACCCGCTGGCCAACCACCACATCACCGGCGCCAGCTTCTTGCTGCTCTTGGCCGGCATCGACACCACGTGGAGCTCGATCTCGGCGAGCTTGATGCACCTGGCCATGCACCCTGAGGACCGTGAACGGCTGGTGGCCGAACCCGAGCTCATTCCCACCGCCATCGAGGAGTTCCTACGGGCCTACGCGCCGGTGACGATGGCCCGCTTCACGGCGACCGACGACGCAGAGATCGGCGGCTGCCCGGTCGCTCATGGCGACAAGGTGCTGCTGCCATTCGGTGCCGGCAACCGTGATCCTGCCAAGTTCGACCGTCCCGATGAGGTCATTATCGACCGGGCCGAGAACCGGCACTTTGCCTTCGGCTTGGGAATCCACCGTTGCTTGGGCTCGAATCTGGCCCGCATGGAACTCAAGGTCGCAATCGAAGAGTGGCTGGCCCGATTCCCGAACTTCGAACTCGCCACCGAGACCGACCGCGGCGGAGTGGAATGGGGCGGTGTGCAGGTACGCGGCCCCCGCAATCTGCAGATCCGCATCGGCACCTGAGCACGACCAGCTGAGACAATCGCGGCCATTGCCGCCGTGGGGCGGCTACGGAGCGAAGACTTTGGCGAGCGGACACATGAAGCCGGGCAGCACATCGTGACCATCGAGAGTTGAGTCGCTCGACAGCGATTCGACCGGCCGGTCGGGACGGTGGACTTGCGCAGACCGTGACTCCGGATAGATGACCCACACCAAGCCAACGCCATAGCTGAGCCACATACGGGCCTTGTCATGCAATTCGTCACGGCGGTCATTGGGCGAAGCCACCTCGACTACCAAGTCGGGAACAACCTCGGCGTAACCGGTGGCTGTATGCCCGAGTGGCAAGCGACTCGCAGAGGTAAACGCTATGTCCGGTTCACGCACCGTGTCGGGATCACGTTCGAGCCAGACCCCCGAGTCGGAACCGACCACCGTGCCGAGACCGGCCGGTTCCACGAAGTCGATCAGCTTCGCGCCCAATCGCATCACGATCGTTCCGTGCAGCTGTCCCGCCGGCATCGTCTCGCAGAACACTCCTCCGACGAGTTCACCGTGCATGCCGGCACCATCAAGCCTCAGCAAGTCGGCTGCTGTCAGCAGCGTCGTCTCGGCTCTCGCCTCGGTCATCGTCATCGTTCTCCGCGGACCCTAACGCTGCCCCATCGTACGGCCCACTGATTTATTGCGAATCGAGGTGTGTACCCGAGCTCCTTAGCCGCTGTCGAGGCCATTGGGAGCAGCCGGGGGGATCACTCGTCGAGCGCTCCCGCAAGCTCCTCAGGCGTCATCAGCACGTCGCGGGCCTTGGAGCCGTGTGAGGGTCCGACAACACCTCGCTGCTCGAGCAGATCCATGAGCCGGCCAGCGCGGGCGAAACCCACCTTCAGCTTTCGCTGGAGCATGGACGTCGATCCGAGCTGGGTCTCGACCACGATGGCCATGGCCTGCCGCAGCAATTCGTCGTCGTCCGCGTCGCCGGTTGTCCCCCCGGGCAGACCCGCCGAGCTCTGCGACGCCTCGGTGTCCGCGACGCCTTCGGTGTAGCTGACCTCGGGTGCCTGACGGCGCCAATGGGCGACCACCTGTGCGATCTCGGACTCGCTCACCCAGCAGCCTTGGATGCGACGCGGAATGCTGGAGTTGGCGGACAGCAGCAGCATGTCGCCCTGGCCCACGAGCCGCTCCGCTCCGGGCTGGTCGAGAATCACCCGGCTGTCCGCAAGGCTGGACACGGCGAACGCCAGACGACTCGGGATATTGGCCTTGATCACGCCGGTGATGACGTTGACACTCGGCCTCTGCGTAGCAACGACCAGGTGAACGCCGACCGCACGGGCCATCTGCGCGAGGCGGGTGATGGAGTCCTCGACGTCACGGGCCGCAACCATCATGAGATCGTTCAGCTCGTCGACCACCACCACGATGAACGGCATCTGCTCGTGGGGTTGATCGTTGCCGAGCAGCTCGCTCTCGTCGCTGTGCAGCGCGTCGTCGAGAACAGCGGCGTTGTAACCGGTGACGTCGCGGAATCCGGTTTCGGAAAGCACGTCGTAGCGACGCTCCATCTCCGTGACCGCCCACGCGAGTGCGTTGGCTGCCTTCTTGGGATTCGTCACCACCGGTGTGAGCAGGTGCGGCAGCCCTTCGTATTGGCCGAGCTCGACCCGCTTGGGATCGACGAGGATCATCCGTACCTGGTCGGGAGTCGAGCGCATCAGCAGCGATGTGATGACGGTGTTGATGCACGACGACTTGCCCGAGCCAGTCGCACCCGCGATGAGCACGTGAGGCATCGTGGCCAGGTTGAGCATGACGTCGCGACCCGAGATGTCCTTGCCCATCGCCACCTCGAGTGGATGGATCGCCTCTGCAGCCGATTTGCTGGTGAGGATGTCGCCGAGAGCGACGAGGTGGCGGTCCGAGTTGGGCACCTCGACCCCGATTGCGGATCGGCCCGGAATGGGCGCAAGGATGCGAACGTCCGCAGCGGCCATCGCGTAGGCGATGTCCTTGTGCAGGCTCGTGACCCGCGACACTTTCACGCCGGCACCCAGCTTGACCTCGAAGCGCGTCACCGTCGGCCCGGGCTCCCAGCCAGTGACCTGTGTTTCCACGCCGTGGCTGGCGAGCGCCGCCACGAGCGCCGAAGCACCCGCCGCAAGCTGCGCACGGTCGATCTGCTGGGTGCCGCTGCGCTTCAGCAGGGTGTTCTTGGGCAGCTTCCACCCGGCCGTCCGCCCATCAGCACGCGATCTTCTTGCCGCCGAGGCCGCCGCGACGAGCACAGGCGCTGGTTCGGGAAATGAAGGCTCCGCCAGCTCGTCGATGCCGGGTACGGGGCTCAGTTCCCCACTCGTGGGCTCGCCCAGTTCGTACTGATCGGAACTGAATTCGGGCGGCTCGGGATCGTCGCCAATGCGCTGCAGGTTCTTCGCACCCTTCGACACCGAGCCGGTCAATGCTCGCCAGAGCACCGCAAGGCCGCTCCCGAGCCATCGCAGCAACTGCCCCAGGCCGATATTGCCAACGATCATCGCGCCCAGCACCACCACCAGCGCCAGCACGGCCCATGTCGCCGTGTCGTCCACCAGACGGCGCAGGGGCTCGGCGGCCACGGCTCCCAACGCTCCCCCGCTGCTGCGCAAGGCATCGGTGCTCGGACCGAATCCCTCGGCGCTGCCCTGCAGGTGGGCCATGCCGGCGAACGCTGCGGTCAGCAGCCCGAGTCCTACCGCGACACGGCCGCTGCGCTCCGCAGCCATCGGACTGACCATCGCAATACCGATCCAGATCAACAGCAGCGGGGCCACATAGCGGAACACACCCAGCCCCAGCGCGAGCGCGGTGTCCAGGAACCGCCCCAATGGTCCTGCGCGGTCGCCGAAGAGCCCAAGAGCGCACACCACAGCAAGCGCAAACAGCCCCAATGCCGTCAGCTCGCGTGAGCGCCCGCTCATCGCATTGCGAATCAGACCCGAGAAACCGCCGCGTCGAGCATCGCTCGGCGGGGTGGGCCTCGACTTTCCGTTCGACGTACTGCCACCGGCAGTGTCGCGCGCACTCACCACAGCGAGAGTACCGACGCGGTGGCAACTTGTCAGAGACCGCTTCAGTTGCAGCGGTCAGGACTCGTCGGTGACGCTGTCTGTGTCGCGCTGCGCCGACGCAAGCCGACGCTGATTGCGCACGGTCTGGACCACCACGAGCGCGAACAACGCGACGGTGAACGGGATCGAATAACGATTGATGAAATCGATGACGGTGCCGAGCGGCCCTGAGAACAGATCTGCAACCCACCACACGAGCGCCAAGCGAGTGACGGTGCCGGCCAGGTTCACCACCACGAACGGCAGCTGGCGCATTCGCGCAATTCCCGACAGCAAGCACATCGGGTAGCCGGGAATGCCGAACAGCAGCAGCCAGCCCACGCGGGGGAACCAACGCTCCAGCCAGCCCATAGCCCTGATGACGCGGTTACGGGGACCCAGCTCGGCCGCCAGATAGGCCTTGGCATTCGGGCCGTAGTCATAACCCAGCCGGTACAGGAACGGGTCGGTGATGAACAGGCGCGTCACCCCGATGATCATGAAGGCCCACAGCGGGGCTTGGTGGGCCACCCCGATCAGGATCGGATCGGTCGCGTTCAGCGACAGGAGCAACAGCGGCGCTCGCTCGAGCAGCGCCGCAGAGAAGATCCAACCCACATACACAGCGAGCGCAAACGCCAATGGAAGCGCCGCCAACCGGTTCATCCGCCGCCGATCCGCGTCAGTGATCGCTACGGCCGGCGATGCCGCCTCGGGGTCGAGGGCATCGGTTGTCGTTGGATCATCCCGGCCGTCGTCAACCACCTCGGCCGAGGCTACGCATAGCCGACCAAAATGCCCGGGAGCCGAGCTTCAAGCCGAGATTCGAGACTGGGGGCTTCGGCCTCTAGCCTGCGGCGTCATGGATTCGACGATGATGGACCTGCCGCTGACCTTAGATCCGTTGTTCGAACGCGCGGAGTCGCTGTTCGCTGACAAGGAGATCGTCACCGCAACGGCAACCGGCATCGAGCGCACTAACTACGGGCGCTGGGCAGAACGAACCCGGCGGCTAGGTGGCGCACTCGACGACCTGGGCATCTCCGCCGACGGACGCGTCGCCACGTTCGCTTGGAACACAGACCGCCACCTTGAGCTGTACTTCGCTGCGCCGTGTTCGGGCCGAGTGCTCCACACGCTCAACATCCGGCTGTTCGCTGAGCAGGTCACGTACATCGCCAATCATGCTGAGGACGAAGTGATCTTTGTTGATCGATCGTTGCTTCCAATTCTGTGGCCGCTGGCGGACGAGATGACCACGGTGCGCCACATCGTGGTCATGGACGACTCGGGCGGCGGCGCTGCGCCGGACATTCCCGACGACCCGCGCATCATCGACTACGAAGAATTGCTTGCAGCGGCTTCGCCATCGGGCTTCCGAGTCGCCGACGAACGCCAGGCCGCGTCGATGTGCTACACGAGCGGCACCACGGGCGAGCCCAAGGGCGTCGTCTACAGCCACCGTTCCACCTATCTCCACACGTTGGCCGCGATGCTGGTCGACTCGGCCGGCGTGTGCGAGAGCGACGTGATCATGCCGGTCGTGCCCATGTTCCACGCCAACGCTTGGGGTCTTTCCCATGCGGCCGTTGCGGCGGGGGCCAAGCTAGTCAACCCAGGTCCGAATCTGGCACCCAAGCCGTTGGCAGAGCTGATCGAAACCGAACGGGTCACCATCGCCGCCGGCGTGCCGACAATCTGGATGGGTGTGCTCGGTGAGCTCGAAGGACGAGACGTATCGAGTTTGCGCGCCATCCCTTGCGGCGGATCGGCGGTGCCCAAGGCGCTGTCGGAGGGGTACCGGACCAGGATCGGGATGCCGATCCTGCAGGCGTGGGGCATGACCGAGACCAGCCCGCTGTGCTCGCTCGCCCATATCCGCTCGGGCCAGCAAGGCCTCGACGACGACGCAAAGGCCGATCTGCGCACGACGGTGGGGACGATCCTGCCGACCGTGGAATTCCGCATCTGCGAGCCCGACTCCACCAACGAGCTGCCCCACGACGGCGAGTCGTCCGGCGAACTGCACGTTCGCGGCCCATACGTGACCGGCTCGTACTACAACCGGCCGGATGCTGGCGACTCGTTCACCGACGACGGCTGGCTGCGCACTGGCGACGTAGCCACCTGCGACGCGAGCGGCTACATCCGGCTCGTGGACCGCACCAAGGACCTCATCAAATCCGGCGGCGAGTGGATCAGCTCAGCCGAGGTGGAAAACGAGATCATGAGCCACCCCAAGGTGGCTGAGGCTGCGGTGATCGCGGTGGCCTCGGAGCGCTGGATGGAGAGACCGATGGCGTGCGTGGTGCCGGTTGCGGGCGAATCGGTGAGCCATGACGAGCTGATCGAGTACCTCGAGCCGCGGATGCCGAAGTGGTGGCTGCCCAGCGCCACCGAGATCATCGCCGAGGTTCCGAAGACCTCGACGGGAAAATTCTCGAAGAAGACGCTGCGGGACCGCTTCTCCGATCTCGTCGTGGACTGAGGGCCAAATGACGGACACGATTTCCGACGGGGCCCATCGCTCCGATCCGCGCCTGCTCGTTTGGCTCGCGCTGCGATTGAAGGGCCTGGGCGAGATCAACGACGTTGCCGCTGTGCATGGGCTCGAGCGCGACGAGACCGAGTGGCTGCTTGCGGAGTTGGACGCCGCCGGGCATTGCATGTTCCGCGAGGTCGGCGGCGTGCCGAAGTTCATCCTCACGCCCACCGGGCGCGACGATGGTGAGACGGCCCTCGCTGAAGAGCTGGATGCGGCGGGCGCACGCGACGCCGTGACGGACGCGTACCACCGGTTTCTGAGGCTCAACCCCAAGATGCTGCAGCTGTGCACGGACTGGCAGGTTTTTCCCGCCGATCACCCCGCTGCCGGCGGCGATGCGACTCCGGGTGACGGCAATCGGCTGAACGACCACAGTGACGCCGACTACGACACCGCGATTGTTGCTCGCCTGCGCGAACTGTACGTCGAGGCGGGCGATGTGTTGGACGAGTTGTGTGCGGTCTTGGCGCGTTACGAGAACTACGCAGCGCGTTTCGCCGACGCTCTCACCAAGCTGCAAGCTGGCGATCTGGACTATCTCACCAGGCCGATGATCCCCAGCTACCACACAATCTGGTTCGAGCTGCACGAAGACCTGCTCGCGACCCTGGGCATCAATCGAGCCGATGAGACGGCGACACAGCAGTAGTCTCGAACCCATGAGCGCGCTATTCGGGCGAGTGGTTCCGGCGATGGTGACGCCGTTTGCAGCCGACGGCTCCCTCGATGTCGACGGGGCCGTGACTCTGGCCCGATGGCTTGTCACCGAGGGCGCCGAGGGGCTCGTCATTACCGGCACGACCGGCGAGGGTCCCACTATTACCGACGAAGAAGACTGGGAGCTGTGGAGGGCCGTGGCCGAAGCCGTCACGGTCCCGGTTGTGGCAGGCACCACCACCAACGACACCGCACATTCAGTCGAGCAGACCGCGACGGCCAGCGAACTCGGCGTCGACGGCATCCTGGCCGTGACGCCCTACTACAACCGGCCGTCGCAGGCGGGCCTGAAGGCGCATTTCACTGCAGTCGCCGAGGCCACCGATCTGCCGATCATCCTCTACGACATCCCGATTCGGACCGGTCGCAAGATCAACACGCCGACAATGCTGGAGCTGGCGCAGATCCCCAACATCGTGGGAGTCAAGGACGCTGCGGGCAACCCAGCCGAGACGGCCAAGGTGATTGCCGAGGCTCCAGCCGACTTCGAGGTGTACAGCGGCGACGACGGACTGACGCTCCCGCTACTGGCCGTTGGCGCAGTCGGCGTCATCAGCGTCGCTGCGCACTGGTGCGCCACAGAGTTTGTGGCCCTGTTCGACGCCTGGGACGCCGGCGACACGGCGAAAGCCCGCGAGATCAATGCTGCACTGGTCGAGAGCTTCGACTACGAGAGCGGAGACGACGCACCGAATCCGGTGCCGACAAAGGCCATGCTGCGCACGCTCGGCCTCCCCGTTGGAGAGCCGCGCCTGCCGATGTGCCCCACACCCGAAGGGCTCGAAGACCGCGCCCGCGAGGTCTATGCGCGACTGAAGCAGACTTGAGCGCCCGCAAGAGCCGGCCCGTCACGGTCACGTTCCTGGGCGGGCTCGGCGACGTCGGACGCAACTGCACGGTCGTCGAGGTCGACGGCAAGCTGCTGGTCATCGACTTCGGTGTCATGTTTCCCGATCCAGCGCTGATGCCCGGTGTGCGGCAAGTGCTGCCCGACATGGACTGGCTGAACTCTCGTGCCAGCGACGTTGTCGGATTGGTTGTCACGCACGGCCACGAGGATCACCTCGGCGGAGTGCCCCACTTCCTGCGCAACATCGAGGTCCCGCTATACGGCTCGGCGTTGTCGATGGCGCTTGCCGAGCACAAGGTCACCGAAGCTCGCCTGGGCGACCGCACCTCGTTGCATGTCTTGAGCGACGGCGAACGGCGGCGCATCGGCCCGTTCGACGTCGAGGCACTGCCGATCACGCATTCGGTCCCGCAGAGCCTGTGCATCGTGCTGCACACGCCCGCCGGTGCACTCGTGCACACGGGGGACTTCAAGATCGACGAGGCTCCCGTCGACGGTCGTCTGACCGATTTGGCGCGGCTGCGACAGCTGGGTGACGAGGGCATTGCCCTGCTGATGGCCGACTCCACGAACGCCGACCGTCCGGGGAGCAGCGCCTCGGAAACCGAGATCGGCGCCACGCTGCGGCGGCTCTTCGCCGAGCGCTCCGACCGGCGGCTCATCGTGAGCTGCTTCGCCAGCCATCTCCACCGCGTCCAGCAGATCTGCGACGCCGCAATCGACGAGGGCCGCTTCGTCGTGCCGGTGGGCCGCTCGATGGTGAACAACGTTCGCATCGCACGCGAGCTGGGCGTGCTGGACCTTCCCGAGCCCGCGCTGCGAAGCGCTGATCAGCTCGACGGCTTCGATCCATCACAGGTGTGCATCGTGTGCACTGGCAGCCAGGGCGAGCCGAACGCTGCGCTCTCGCTGATCGCTTCGGACACGCACCCTGAGATCCGCCTTGGGCCAAACGACACCGTGGTGCTGTCGAGCCATCCCATTCCGGGCAATGAACGCGCTGTGTTCCGGATGGTGTCGGGCCTCGCGAAGCGCGGCGCCGAAGTGATCCACGACGGCCACGAGCTGGTCCACACTTCCGGCCACGCCCAGCGCGACGAGCTTCGACAGCTTCACGAGGCGTGCCGCCCACGATGGTTCGTGCCGATCGAGGGCGAGTACCACATGCTTGCCCGCCATTCCCAGCTTGCCCGCGAGGTCGGCATGCGGGACCACCGGGTGCTGACGCTGACCGACGGCGCGCAGGTCGTGCTTCGGGACGGCAACCTGTCGGTAGGTCGAGGCGTCCCGGCTCCGTATCACTATGTGGACGGCACGCTCGACGATCCCGATGCCGAAGTGATCGCAGAGCGCCTGGCCCTGACCGCCGGCTTCGTCCACATCACCGTGGTGCTCGACGCCAAGAGACGCCTCGCAGCGCCTCCTGCCATCGCCTCAAGCGGCTGGCTGGACACCGAAGCCCACGCAGACGTCATTGAAGCGCTGGTCGATGAGCTGACGACAGTTGTGAACGGTGCCAACAAGAACAAAGGTGCCAAACGCGACGCCGTCGACATCGAGCGTGCCGTTCGCCGAGCCACCGGACGCTTCGTGGGCACCCGAACGCGACGTCGTCCAGCGATCTCGGCGAACGTTCTCGTGTTGGACTGACGCCTCCGCAGTACCTCGGCGGCGCCCCTGTTACAGGCCAAGGTAGGCGTCGAGGCCGATCGTGACTCCAGGGTGGTCGGCGATGACCTTGGCGGCGAGCAGCACCCCGGGCATGAACGAGACGCGGTCCAGGCTGTCGTGACGAATGGTGAGCGTCTCGCCGGCGGTGCCCAACAGGACTTCCTGATGCGCCACGAGGCCCCGCAAGCGGACTGAGTGCACGGGGATCTGCGCTGGTCCCTTGCCTCCGCGGGCACCAGGCAGTACCTCGTCGCGGGTGGGATCGGGCGCCCAATCGTCGGACGCCTCGGCCATCTTGCGAACGGTCTGCATGGCGGTGCCCGACGGGGCGTCCACCTTGTTGTCGTGGTGCAGTTCGATGACCTCTGCGGTCGGGAAGAACGGTGCGGCAATCTCCGCGAACCGCATCATCAGCACTGCACCGATGGCGAAATTCGGGGCGATGAGGCAGTTGCTGGCCGTGAACTCGGCGCGGCAGCGCTCGAAGTCGTCAGGGTCGAGTCCACTGGTGCCGACGACGGCGTGGACGCCGTTCGCCGCGCACCACGCGAGGTTCTCCCGCGCCGCGGCTGCAACCGTGAATTCGATCGCTACATCGATCCGGGAAGCATCGAGGGCGTCGGTGCTCGCGCCAATGTCAACGCTGTCAGTGGCGTCGCGTTGTCCGGCGGCCTGCGGGTCGACCCCGGCGACCAGTTCCAGGTCTGGGTCGCCGGCGACGGCTTCGCACACCGTGGCGCCCATGCGCCCGCCAGCGCCGAAGACGAGAACTCTCACGTCCACGACGCTAGCGAAGCGGCCCTCCGCCTAGCGGCGACCGCGGCGGCGACCAGACCCTCGGCCGCTCTGCTCAACCTCGGGGCCCAGATCGCCATAGACATCGCGAGTCACCTGCTCGAAGTGCTCGCCAAAGGACACGTCCTCGCGCACTGTCGCAGTCGCGACACCGCTGCCCGATGTCTCAGCCGCGTCAGCCGGATCGGCCACGGCGGTGGCAGTTCCGCCGTCTGGGGCGGCTTGCGCTGCGGGCACGGCTGTGCGCGTCCGACGAGCTCCGTTGTCCGCGCTGCGACGGCTGTCCGAACTGCGACCGCTGTCGGAGCTGCGACCGCGTTCGCGACGCGGCGCATCGTAGCCAGAGCTGTCGTCGCCGCCGGAGCCGTCATCGCCGACCTGGGAGGGGTCTGCGGGCGAGAGGCTGATCTTGCCGTTCGGGTCGATCTCTTCGACGATGACGCTGATCACGGCACCGAGTTCGAGTACCTCTTCAACCGAGTTCAGCCGGCGCTTGCCGCCGAGCTTGGAGATGTGCAACAGGCCATCGGTGCCGGGCAGCACATTGACGAATGCGCCGAACTTGGTGATGTTCACCACACGACCCTCATAGGTCGCTCCGACGTCGGGCGTCGGCGGGTTGACAATGAGCCGGATCTGCCGCTCGGCTTCTGCGACGACCTCACGGTCGGTAGCGCCGATGCTCACGGTGCCGACGGTGCCGTCATCGTCCACATTGATGTCGGCGCCGGTCTCTTCCTGGATGGAATTGATGACCTTGCCGCGCGGACCGATGACCTCAGCGATCTTGTCGATCGGGATCTCGAAGCTGGTGATCTTCGGCGCCATCTCGCCGACGTCGGGCCTCGGCTCGGCAATCGCTGCGCGCATGACCTCGAGGATCTGCAGGCGGGCCTGTCGGGCCTGGCCCAGCGCCTGGGTCAGCACCTCGGCAGGAATGCCTTCGATCTTGGTGTCGAGCTGGAGCGCGGTGATGGCGTCTTGGGTGCCCGCAATCTTGAAGTCCATGTCGCCGAATGCGTCCTCGGCGCCCAGGATGTCGGTGAGCGTCACGTACTTGCCGTCGGCGTACACGAGGCCCATGGCCACACCGGCCACGTGCTCGATGATCGGCACGCCGGCGTCCATGAGCGACAGCGACGATGCGCACACCGACCCCATCGAGGTGGACCCGTTGGAGCTGAGCACGTCGGACACCAGCCGGATGGTGTACGGGAAGTCTTCCTTGGACGGAACGACCGGGAAGATCGCACGCTCAGCGAGTGCGCCGTGCCCGATCTCGCGCCGCTTGGGGCCGCGCATGAATCCGGCCTCGCCGGTGGAGTACGGCGGGAAGTTGTAGTGGTGCATGAAGCGGCGCCGGTCCTGAGGGTTCAGGGTGTCGACGATCTGCTCCATCCGGGACATGGCCAGCGTGGTGACATTCAATACCTGGGTTTCGCCGCGCTGGAACAGCCCCGAGCCGTGTGCGGTGCGTCCGAGGTAACCGGCAACCGACGAGAGCGGCCGCACCTCATCGGTTGCCCGCCCGTCGATGCGGAAGCCGTCCGCCACGATGCGCTCTCGCACGATCTCCTTCGACAGCGACCTGACCGCGGCCGAGATCTGATCCTTGGCGCTGTCGAGGTCCGCGAATTCTTCGGCCACTTCGGCAATCACTGCCTTGCTGGTCACCGATTGTGCGGCATCGCGTTCGGCCTTGTCGGCGATCGCCATCACCTCACGCATGCGATCCGCGGCGATCTCGCGCACGCGATCGAGCACCTCGTCGGAGTAGTCCTTGGTGGGCGTGTACTCCATTTGCTGGATCGGTCCGGAGGCTTCTTCGACCAACCGGCGCAGCGACTTCTGCATCTCGATGATGTCGTCGATCCACTGCTTGGAGGCGTCGAGCCCGCTCGCGAGCACTTCCTCGGTGACCTTCGGTGCGCCCTCGGCGTAGTACGAGAAGGACTTCTCGGTGCCGCCGGCCTCGACCATCATCACGGCGATGTCGCCGTTGGAAAGCTGGCGACCGGCCACGACCATCTCGAACGTGGCGGCCTCGGACTCTTCGTGGGTGGCGAACGGAATCCACTCGCCGTCGGTGGAGTAAGCGATCCGCACGCCCCCGATCGGGCACTCGAACGGGATGCCGCTCAGCCACAGGGCCGCCGACGCGCCGTTCAGCGCCACGAGGTCGTACTGGTTGACGTGGTCAGCGCCGAGAATCGTGCCCACCACGTGGGTGTCGTGGCGGTAATCGCTGGGGAAGTTCGGGCGCAGCGGGCGGTCGATCAGCCGACACGTCAGGATCGCATCGTCGGACGCACGCCCTTCCCGTCGGAAGAACGAGCCGGGAATTCGGCCCACTGCGTACATGCGCTCCTCGATGTCGACGGTGAGCGGGAAAAACGACGCGCCCTCGCGTGGGCGGCTTGACGCCGTCGCGGTGACGAGCACTTGCGTGTCGCCGATGCGGGACGTGACCGCCCCGTTTGCGAGGCCGGCAAGTACGCCGGTCTCGAAGGTGATGGTCTTGTCCGTGCCCGCGATGGGCCCGGTGACCGTGATGGCTTCAGCCATGTTTGCTCCTGGTGGTGTAGGCGGGACCTTCCCGCCGTTGGGGTTTTGGAGATTCGGTGTGTCAGGACGGCGTGTCCCCGGGGTGCACCCGCGGCACCGGCCGGCTCTTCGAGCTCGGTCTGCGGCGCGCTGGGTACCGGCCGCGAAGGCCGCCGGGTACGTGCGTCAGCGCCGAAGTCCGAGCTTTGCGATCAAAGCTCGGTAACGCTCGACGTCGTTGGCGATCAGGTAGTTGAGCAGCCTGCGCCGACGTCCGACGAGCATGAGCAGCCCTCGGCGGCTGTGGTGATCCTTGCGGTGGGTCTTGAGATGTTCGGTGAGGTGATCGATGCGTGCGCCTAATTGCGCAACCTGCACTTCGGGTGATCCGGTGTCGGCGGCGTGATGACGATGCTCGTCAAACTGCTCGGCCGGCGGACGTGCGGACTTGGCGCTCATGCCGTTGTTGTATTTCCTTCGTGGTGGCGTCGCGTGGGGGTGGTTTGCCCGCTGGCGCGACGAGGCTGGTCGGCCCAGCCGTGCTGATATGTCTCTTGTCGGTCCTGCAGGCTACCAGCGCGAGTGTGCCGCTAGGCCTCGAGGCACTTGGCAGCGTCCTCGATGTCGCGCCGGAGTTGCACCTTCAGCTCGTCAACGCCGTCGAATCGCCGCTCAGGTCGGAGGCGCCGTACGAAACGGAGCTTCGCAGTCTCGCCGTAGAGGTCGCCACGGAAGCCGATCAGGTGTGCCTCGATGAGCGACCGCTCGGCGAAGTCATAAAACGTCGGCCGTCGGCCGATGTTGACCGCAGCGGGATACTGCAACCCGTCGGGCCGCTGGTACCAGGCCGCATAGACGCCGTCCGAGGGAATTTGCAGGTCTGACGTCGTCGGCAGATTTGCCGTGGGCACACCGATCTGGCGCCCGCGGCGGTCGCCGACCGTCACGGTGCCGCGTACTTCAAAGGGACGTCCGAGCAGCCGATGCGCACGCTCAACATCACCCGCAGCGAGCACAGAACGGATCGAAGTGGACGAGATCACATCCCCGTCGCCAGTCATCTGCTTCACCAGCGGCAGCCCGACCACGTCGTAGCCGTGTTCGGCGCCCACCTGGCGGAGCGTCTCGATATTGCCTCGGCGGCCCTGTCCGAAGTGGAAGTCGGCGCCCACCACGACAGCGCGCGCCGAAAGGCAGTTGACGAGCACGTCCTGTGCGAACTGCTCGGCAGGCACCGCTGCCTGGACCTCGTCGAACTTGATGACGAGCGTGAAGTCGACGCCGGTTTCGGCCAGCAATTCCAGCTTGTGGCCGAGATCGCACAGCAGCAGCGGCGCTGAGGCGGGGCGCACCACAGTCGCAGGGTGTCGGTCGAATGTCACCACCGCAGTGGCGCGGCCCTGTTCGGCGGCCATGCGGTGCATCTCGGAGATCACAGTCCGGTGGCCTCGATGTACGCCGTCGTACTCTCCGACTGTCACGACACTGCCGCCCTCGAGCACCGGACACCAGTCCAAGTCGCGAATGACCTCCATGGCCGCAACGCTACTGCGCCCCGGTCGCAGTCAATCCGGCGGGCCGATCATTCCCAGAACAGCCGCGAAGCATTCATTTCCAGAGCAGCCGTGAAACATTCATTCAGCGAGGCGCGAAGCATTCATTCATTCAGCGAGGACAGTCGCTCTCAATCGGCCATCCGCTCGCTCATGGACAGCCACGAGCGCGCCGTCAGAATCGGCGAGTGCCCACGGTCCATCCCCGTCGTAGCGGGACGGCGCCAGGTGCGCCCCATTGCGGACTGCACGAACGTCCGTGGAACTCAGGGCGATCTGGGCCAGGTCTCGCACCAGCTCACCCGTGCTGCGCAGCTCGGCTTCGGCGGGCGGTGCCGCTTCAGCAACGGTGAATGATCCGCTATGGGTGCGCCGCAGCGACCGGATATGAGCCCCGCCGCCCAGCGCGGTGCCCAGATCCGCCGCGAGCGATCTCACGAACGTGCCCGCCGAGCACTCCACCGACGCCGCATAGACGAGCGGGTCGTCGGTCGGTGTCACTTCGAATTCGTAGACCCGGACCTCTCGCGGCGACCGATCGGCGTTGTCGCCGGCACGTGCAATCTCGTGGAGCCGTCGTCCGCCGACGCGCACCGCCGACACCATCGGCGGCAGCTGGGAGATGGTGCCGACGAAGCCCGCTGCGGCAGTTGCGACGTCGTCCGGACGGACGTCCATCGACCAAGCAGCGACGCGGTCCCCGGCATCGTCGAGCGTGCTGGTTGTGACGCCGAACACGATCTCGTGCTCGTAGCGCTTCGGGGCTGCGGTCGCGAACCGGAGCAAGCGAGTGGCATGGCCCACACCGATGACCAGAACCCCAGTTGCCGGCGGATCTAGGGTGCCGGCGTGGCCGATGCGCCGCTCGCCGAAACGGCGTCGCAGCATCTCCACGACATCGTGTGAGGTCGGCCCCGCTGGCTTGTCCACGATCACCGTGCCGTGAGTGGTCGGCGGACGGCGTCGCGCCATCAGCGCTCGTCGGGCTCGTGCTCACCGGACGAGCCGGCGACCTGCGCCTGACTCTGCTCGGCGGACAAGCCGGCGACCTGCACCTCACCCTGCTCGGCGGACAAGCCGGCGAGCAGTTGCTCGATGCGGTCTGCAGCGACGATCGACATGTCGCGGCGGAACCGCAGGGCCGGCGTGCGCCGCATGCTGGCTTGGTCGCCGAGCATTCGCTGGAACCGGTGCTGGTGCTCCGAGAACGACGCAGCAACCGCGTCGGCCTGATCCGCATCTCGTAGGTCGTAATGCACCACTGCAGCCATAAATTCGCGGTCCACGTCCACGCCGGTGACGACGACACCGCCAAAGGCCTCGTCAAGACATTCCATCTCCGACGCCACGACATTGCGAACCAGCTGGGCGACCCGGTCGGTCCGCTCGAATCGATGGGAATTCGGCATCGAGCGTCGGCGGCGTGCACGAGCCATTGCGGTACGTCCCGTCAGACCACGCGGGCGATCTCGCGTTCGGTATAGGTCTCGATCACGTCGCCTTCCTTGAGGTCCGAAAAGTCGCTGAGGCCGATGCCGCATTCCATGCCGGCACGCACCTCGGCGACGTCGTCCTGGAAGTGACGCAGCGACTTGACCGATCCCTTCCAGATGATCGTGCCATCACGCAGGAAACGAACCTTCGATCCGCGGGTCACGCTTCCGTGCTCGACGACGCACCCGGCGACCGGCCCAACTCCCGCTATGCGGAAGACCTGACGTACCTGTGCCTCACCGGAGACGATCTCTTCGAACTCGGGCTCGAGCATGCCGATCATGGCGTTCTGCACGTCTGCGATGAGGTCGTAGATGATCTCGTACAAACGGAGCTCGACCCCTTCGGCTTCTGCGGTCTGACGCGCGTTGCGATCGGGCCGCACGTTGAATCCGATGATCGTGGCCTGGGAGGCTGCTGCGAGCTGCACATCGTTCTCGTTGATCCCGCCGACGCCGCGGCTGACGAACGTCAGCTTCACGTCGTCGCGTTCGAGCTTGCGCAAGCTGTCGGTCACGGCTTCGAGCGAACCGTGGACATCGGCCTTGAGCACCAGGTTCAAAGAGGCGGTCTCGCCGGCCTGCACTTGCTTGAAAATGTCCTCGAGCCTCGCTCCACCGCCGCTGCCGCCTGCGGTCCCGGCAAGGCTCGCCTGGCGCTGCCAATGCTCGCGGGTTTCTGCCACCTTGCCAGCGGTCTTCTCATCAGGAGCGACAACGAACAGATCGCCTGCACGCGCGACCTCGCCGAGCCCAAGCACCTGTACCGGCGCGGACGGACCCACCTCATTCATCGGGTTGCCTCTGTAGTCGGTCATGGCACGCACGCGGCCCCAAGCAGCGCCCGCAACCATCGGCTCGCCGACTCTCAGCGTGCCGCGCTGGACAAGGACTGTGGCCACGGGGCCGCGACCGCGGTCGAGGTGGGCTTCGAGCACGATGCCGACCGCGCGACCGGACGGGTCCGCGGTGAGCTCCTCCAGCTCGGAAACCAGCAGGATCTGATCGAGCAGGTCGTCGATGCCGTCGCCGGTCATCGCCGACACGGGAACCGTGATGATGTCACCGCCGTACGACTCGGGCACCAAGCCGCGCTCGGCCAGCTGTGCCCGGACGCGGTCAACGTCTGCTCCAGGCCGGTCCATCTTGTTGATGGCGACAATGATCGGAACGTCAGCGGCGCGAGCGTGGTCGATGGCCTCTGCGGTCTGGGGCATGACGCCGTCGTCGGCCGCGACAACCAGCACGACAACGTCGGTTGCCTGTGCGCCGCGAGCACGCATCGCCGTGAATGCCTCGTGGCCCGGCGTGTCGATGAAGGTGATCCGGTAGTTGCCTCGATCGGTCTGGTAGGCGCCGATGTGCTGGGTGATGCCGCCGGCTTCGCCGTCGACCACGTTCGCCGAGCGGATCCTGTCGAGCAACAGCGTCTTGCCGTGATCGACATGGCCCATGACGGTGACGACCGGCGGGCGAGTCAGGCCATCGCCCTCGATGAAATCCACCTCGAGGGCTCGCAACAGTTCTTGCTCCTGCTCGGCTCCCGGTTCGGTGATGCGCACTTCAGCGCCCAGCTCGACTGCGAACAGCTCGACCATGTCGTCGCTGAGCGATTGTGTCGCCGTCACCATCTCGCCCTGCTGCAGCAGGAACCGCACCACGTCAGCCGCGGAGCGATTCAGACGTGCTGCAACATCTTGAGCAGTCGAGCCACGCTCGATGATGATCTCGCCGTCGGGTACTGGGGCATCGACTGGCGTGTAGGCGGTGAGCTGCTGCGGCTGCAGCTCTTCGCGCTGGCGACGTCGACGCCGACGGGGGCGACCTCGGCCACGAGGCGGTGCGCCGCGGGGTCCGCCTGGACGCGCCCCCGGAGGTCCCGATGGCCGTCCACCGGGTCCCGCGGAGACTCCTGTGGTCGGCCGCGGTCCGCCCGGCCCTGCGCCCGACGGGCGGCCGCCACCCGCGCCTGCGGGACGACGGAATCCGCCCGGCGGACCCGTGCGGTACGTCGAACCGGGCCGTGCGGCAGCGCGAGGCGGGCCGGGCGGGGGCGGGATCGGCTTACCGGTGCCCGAACGAGGGGCCAACGGCGGCGGGGGGATCGGCTTGCCCTCGGTGGACAGCGGCGGGGCCGGCAAACGAGAGGACGGCGGCGGCGCCGGGCTGGGCATCTCGGCAGGTGCAGGGCGCGGCGGCGCGGCGGGCTCTTCGGTGCGCGCGGCAGGACGTTGAAGCGGCGCAATAGGCCGAGCGGACTCCTGGCCGCTCGAGGTGACGAGCCGTCGCCGCGGCGGCGGCAAGCCAGGCAGCGGCATGCCAGGAGGAGGAGGCGGAGCGACCTCGGCGGGAGCGGCTTGTGCCGCGGCGGGCCGCACTGCATCGGTGGAAGTTTCGGTCGACGGGGTCGCTGGTGGCGCCGGCACGGGACTCGGTGGCTCGGCGTGCATGCGCGCCGCGGGACTCTCGGGCGTCCTCGGAGCGGGCGTCGGCGGCTCCGAAGGTGCAGGTGCGGGCCGAGGGGTTGCAGTCTCTGGCTCCGGTGCCGATGCTTCGCCGCGCTGTGCGGGAGGCTCGCGCCCGGGAGCGGGGGCCGTCTGTGCCGGCGCCTTGCGGGCTATGCGCGGATCGGGCGGCGATTCCTCGCGGATCAGCCCTCCGCGCTGAGCCTTCCTTCGGACGCGGTCAGCTTGAGCGTCCTCCATGCTGGACGAGTGGGTCTTGACCCCGATGCCCAACGACTCGCAGACGTCAAGCACCTCGGTGAGCGTCATGCCCAGCTCTTTGGAGAGCTCGTGAACGCGTACTTTCTTCGGCAAGCGGTCGGTCTTTCTGTGGGTGGCTGAGGTGCTCGATGGCGGGTGAGGTCAGGGACGCGTCGACGTGTGCGAGCGTCACGCCGTCGGCGTCGGCGTCGAGTCGGCTCGAAGCGTACTGGCGTCCGCAGGAGCCTCTGCGGGGCCGTCGGGCGCTGGAGTGGCTGTGGGCTCGGGCGCGGCACCGACCGCTGCCTCCTGCTGTTCGGTGGCGGCCTCGGACCATTGACCCGCGGTGATCGCCTCACTGCCGTCAGCGGGCACCCAGGTCTGCTCGCCCGAATCGGCGTCGGTGACCCACTCGCCCTCGGCCCAGTCCTGGCCCGCGAACCCTGCCTCTTCTTCCGCGATCTGCGTCTCGCTCTTGATGTCGATGCGCCATCCGGTGAGCCGAGCCGCCAGTCGGGCGTTTTGGCCCTCGCGGCCGATCGCCAGCGAGAGCTGGTGGTCGGGAACGATGACCTCGGCGACGCCTTGCTCGGAGTGGAAGCGGACCTCGCGCACCCGCGCCGGCGACAGCGCCTTGGCCACGAAGTCGTGCAGATCGTCCGAGAAGGGGACAATGTCGATCTTCTCGCCCCGCAGCTCGTTGACGACCTGACGCACACGGCTGCCGCGCGCTCCCACGCAGGCGCCGACCGGGTCGATGTTGGGGTCATTGGACCATACGGCCATCTTGGTGCGATGACCGGGCTCGCGCGCACAGGCCCTCAGCTCGACAACGCCGTCTGAGATCTCAGGGACCTCCAGCTTGAACAGCTCGCGGATGAGTCCCGGGTGTGTGCGCGAAACCACGATCTGGGGACCCTTTGCGGTTTTGCGCACCTCGACGATGTACGCCTTGAGCCGGCTATTGGGCTCGGGGCGCTCGTAGGGCACCTGCTCGGACTGTGGCAGCAGCGCTTCGACACGACCCAGATCAAGAAGCGTGTAGCGGGCGTCGTTCTGCTGGATGATGCCCGTGACGATGTCGCCCTCGCGCCCGGCGTACTCGTCGTATTTCATGTCGCGTTCGACTTCGCGGATCCGCTGGTTGAGCACCTGGCGAACCGTCTGGGCCACGATGCGGCCCAAGTCGTCAGGGGTGTCGTCCCACTCGCGCAGCACGTTGCCGTCTTCGTCGACTTCCTGCGCGTACACGGTGATGTTGAACGACTCGTCGATGATGACGTACGCCTGCTCGGCTGCGCCGTCGCGGCGCTTGTACGCCGATTCGAGACCATTCGCGACAGCCTCGAGCAGCACCTCGGTGCTCATGCCCTTCTCCGCGGCCAGCGCCTGGAGCGCCTCCATGATCTCCGGGCTGTTCATCGCCCCTGCCTTTCTTTCGGTGCGCGGCCTGCATTGCCGCGACCCGGCGCACCGGCACTTCGATTGTGCCGGGGTGCGGGACCCCAGTCGAACGTCGTGCGCGCCTTGGCGATCTCGCTGAACGGCACCACAAGCTGCTCGCCCGCCTCGGGTCCGCAACCCTCGCCCGCTTCGCCGCTTGACACCTCATCGATGCGAACGGTCACCCTGTGCGCGTCTGCTGCCAGCACCTCGCCGACGATCCGCCGTCGCGGCCGCTCGCCGGGCTCGGTTCGAATCACTACTTGCTCGCCGAGAGCGCCAGCGAAGTGCTCGGGATGCACCAGCCTGCGCTCGAGACCGGGGCTCGAGACTTCGAGCACGTAGCGCGACTCGATGAGGTCCGCTGCGTCCAGTGCGGCGGACAGCTTGCGGCTCAGGCGGCTCAGCGCGTCGACGCTGATCGGCTCTGCGCCCGTTCCCGACGCCAGCACAACGAGCGTCCCGCCTTGCCACGCCACGTCGTACAACACGCAGCCAGCCTCAGTCGCGAGGGGCTCAGCGAGCTGAGCGATCATCTCAGGAGGCGCGCCGGCATCGGGACCCACCGGGGCGCGCGAGGCCGCAGCGGTGTCAGTCATCGCTACCTCCCTGTTCGCGTCGCCCCGGCCATATTCGGGGCTTTGCCTGCGACACCGGCGTGACACGCGTGCGCAGAGCCCACGATCAGCCGAAGCTGTCCTGCGGCGTCGAGACTACCAGTGCCGTTTCGGGTCCAGACCGCGCTCGGGGCGGCTCAGCGGCGACGGATCAGTGACACCCGCTCGGCGGCGTGATTGACGTCGTCGCCATGCGCGAATGCCAGTGCCACTCGGTCCGCCTCGGCCGCGGCTGCCGCGCCCTCCTGCGCCCGCCCGAGTGCCGCGTCCACGCCGTCAGCCGCCACGATCTTCGCCCACGTCACAAGTTCGTCGACCATCCGGTCCTCGGGCACCACGGCGACCACTTGCCCCTTCACGAACAAATGGCCTCGCGAGCGACCCGCGGCAATCCCCAAGTCAGCGCCCTTGGCCTCGCCTGGTCCATTGACGACACACCCCATCACCGCAAGCTGAACCGGCAGGTCCAGTCCGCTGAAGGCTTCCTGAGCAGCCTGGGCGACGGCGATGACGTCGACCTCCGCACGGCCGCAAGAGGGACATGCGACAAGGTCGGTGCCGGTGCGCTCGCGCAAACCCAGGGACTCGAGCAGTTGCCGCCCCGCGACGGCTTCCTGGACTGGATCGGCCGTGAGGCTGAAGCGGATCGTGTCGCCGATTCCTTCATTGAGCAGTGTCGCTATGCCGGCCGTTGATTTGACCAGCCCGGCCGGCGGCGGCCCTGCCTCGGTGACGCCCAGATGGAGGGGGAAGTCGACCGTGTCGGCCAGCAGCCGGTACGACTCGATCATGAGCCTCACGTTGCTGGCCTTCACGGAGATCTTCACATCGTCGAAGCCCACTTGCTCGAAGTAAGCGAGCTCGCGTTTTGCGGATTCCACCAACGCAGTCGGCGTCATGCCATAGCGGGCCTCAATGTCGGGATCGAGCGAACCGCCGTTGACGCCGATGCGGATCGGCACTCCCCGATCCCGGGCCTCCGACGCCACGGCCCGTATCTGGTCCGGCTTGCGAATGTTGCCGGGATTGAGGCGCAGGCACGCGACACCCGCATCGAGCGCCGCTAACGCGAGGCGGAACTGGAAGTGAACGTCGGCCACTAGCGGCACAGGAGAGCGAGGCACGATGTGCGCGAGTCCCTCCACCGCGGCGACATCGTTCGCAGTGCAGCGAACGATGTCTGCGCCGGCGCCCGCCAACGCATAAATCTGAGCGAGCGTGGCGTCAACATCCGCCGTCTTGGTGGTCGTCATCGACTGCACAGAGATCGGCGCGCCGCCGCCGACGGCGACCGCGCCGACGCGAACCTGCCGCGTGCGACGCCGCTCGTAGCGGCTGCCGGTTCCGTCGATCGAGACGTCGGTGGTCATCGTGCTCGCGGCGTCACAGGTTGACGGGATTGGCGATATCGAGATAGAGCAGGCCCACAGCCAACAGCATCAGCGCGGTCACGACGACGGCCACGACCGGATCGAGCGCCCGCGGATCGCTGAGATAGCGGCCCCGTCCGGCGCGTTCGCGCCAACGTTCGTACGTGGCGATGGCGAGGTGGCCGCCATCGAAGGGCGGTACCGGCAACAGGTTGAAGACTCCCAAGAAGACGTTGACAAGGGCGAACATCCCAGCGCGCTCGGGCCAGCCGAGCGCGTCATCCGACGCGAGATCCACAATGCCGACGACCGACAACGGGCGCGTGCGGAGATCATCACCCGCAGACGGGTCGCCCGGCGGCGAGATAATGCGATCCGCCACGCTGCCCAGGTTGGCGAACAGCGACCAGATTCCGTACACCGAGTCCCCGACGGAGCGACCGAAGTCCGATACGGCGCGGACTGCCGCGGTCGGCAGGCCGACGGTCTCGTAGACGATCGAACGTTCTGCTCGAACTCCCAGCAGGCCGCCGCCCGAGCCGGGATCGGTCGCCAGCGTCACTCCCGTGACCACGAGGGTGCCATCGCGTTCAACCTCGAGCACAACGCTCTCGCCAGGATGTGACTGCACCTCGGCCACAAAGTCATTCCAGTTGAGCGTGGCTTCGCCGTCGACGGCCACGATGCGATCGCCCACGGCGATGCCGGCAGCCACGGCCGGCAGCTCGACGCCGTCGCGTGACGCGATGACTTCGGCAACCTGCCAGCGGCCGCCGTCGTAGTCGGGCGCGCCGATCCAGGCATGCAATGCCAAGAAAGCCACGATCGCGAGGGCGAAGTGCATGAGCGAACCCGCCGAAACGACGAGCATGCGGCGCGGATACGACTTCACGCGATAGGAGCGGTCTTCGTCGCCGGGATCCACCCGATCTGTACCTGACATCCCGATGATGCGCACGTAGGCGCCCAACGGCAGAATCCGCAATCCGTAGGCGGTCTCGCCGCGTTTCACGGTCCACAGCCTCGGACCGAAGCCCAAATAGAACTCCGTCACCTTCATGCCGACAGAGCGCGCTGCCACATAGTGGCCCAGCTCGTGCATGAACAGAATGCCTGCGAGCGCGCAGGCTGCAGCAACCACGAGCGGGTAGCGCCACGCCGCGGCGACCAGCGCAGCAAGCGCCACGATCACCGCGCCGGTGCCCAGCGACGGCCGCAGCCGGGATGTGGGAGGTCCGCTGCGGTGACCCTTCACCGGCCCAGTGCCTCCGTCGCTGCGCCAGCGAGGCGACGCGCCGTGCGATCTGCATCGATGACTGCGTCGGCGGAACTGGCTGCTCCTCCGTCGTGTTGGGAGAGGACGTGCTCGATCACGTCAGGGATCTGGTGCCACCGCAGCCGGTCGTCCAAGAACGCCGCCACGGCCTCTTCGTTCGCTGCATTCAGCCACGCCGGCACGGTGCGGCCGGCGCGGCCCGCGGCATAAGCGAGGTCCAAGCACCGAAAGCTCGCAGTGTCTGGAAGCTCGAAATCGAGATGTCCGAGACAGGACCAATCGACGGCCCCGAACGCGGTTTCGATCCGGTCGGGATAGGCAAGGGCGTAGCCGATCGGCAGGCGCATGTCGGGCAGCGACATCTGCGCGATGGTGCTGCCGTCGGCGAAGGTGACCATGGAGTGGATCACCGACTGTGGCTGGATCACCACGTCGATGCGGTCGTAGCTCACGCCGAAGAGCTCGTGGGCCTCGATGACCTCGAGACCCTTGTTCATGAGCGTCGAGGAGTCGACGGTGATCTTGGGGCCCATCGACCAGGTGGGATGGGCGAGCGCCTCGCTCACCTCGACTTGGGAGAGTTCGGCTGCAGTGCGCCCGCGGAACGGTCCGCCGCTGCCCGTGAGGATCAGCCGCTCCGCCGGCGCTGAGTGGCCCGCAAGACATTGATGGAGCGCGCTGTGCTCGCTGTCGACCGGGATGAGCTCGGCGCCGGGCACTGAGCGCAGCGGCTGCACGAGCGGACCCGCTGCGATGAGGCTCTCCTTGTTCGCCAGCGCAAGCCGACGTCCCGCCGACAGCGCCGCGAGCGTCACGCCAAGCCCCGCAAAGCCCACGACGCCATTCACCGCGACGTCGGCGCACGTCGCCAGATCGGCGAACGCGTCCGCGCCGGCCAGCACTTCGGTCCCTGCGGGCACCTTCGACGTCAGCTCCGCGGCGAGAGCCGGGTCGCCGATGCCTACCGCGGCCGGTCTGAACTCAGCGGCCTGTGCGGCCAGATCGTCGACCGAGCTGTGTGCCGCGAGCGCGATCGCGCGGAATCGTTCCGGCTCGGCCCGAAGGACATCGAGTGTCTGGGTGCCAATCGATCCCGTCGAGCCCAGAACTGCGACGGTCGTCGCGCCCATGGGCCTAGACCACGTGCGTACCGACGAAGTACGCCGCAGGAAGGGCGAACAGCAGCGCGTCGAAGCGGTCGAAAACCCCTCCGTGACCTGGCAGGAGACTGCCCATGTCCTTGACCGCTACATCGCGCTTGACGAGGGATTGGGAGAGATCGCCGAGCGGCGCAGCCAGCGCGACAGCCAGGCTCAGCCACAGCGCATCGAGCGTGTTGTCCGTCCAGGGGAATACTCCCGGGAAACGGTTGAGCACCAGCGTGGTGACGATCGCGGACAGCGCGATGCCGCCGATGAGGCCTTCGTGCGTCTTGTTCGGGCTGATGCGTGGGGAGAGGCGGCTCTGGCCCGTCGTCCGTCCGATGACGAAGCCGCCAACGTCGTAGACCACGGTGCCGATCACTGCACCGATGAGCATCGAGTCGCCGTTCGGCTCGCGCAGCATGAGCACCGCAAACGAGCCCAGTCCGCCGACCCAGAGCAGGCCGAGCGCGGAAATCGCAAGGTTCGCAGTGGGATGGTCACGCTCGACGCCGATGAGGAACCAGCAGAACATGGTCACTGCGGCGACCGCGAGCACGATCGGGTACGCCTCAACGCCTCGCAGGTGTACGGCAATCGTCAGGCCGCCGACGCCGACGAGACCGACCAGGGTCGCAGGCCGGTATCCCAGCGGACGGGCCGCCCGGTAGAACTCGGCGGTGGCCAGCACCAGCATGATCACGACGAGCGCAACGGTTGCAACCTCGCCCAGTCGCAACGCGCCAAAAAACAACGCCGCGAGTGCGACACCGACGGCGACCGCCGCCGGCAAGTTGCGGCCGCTGCGGCCAGCTTCGGGGGCACCGCCGTGCAGCACCGTTCGAGCCTCGTCGCTCACGACTCCACGCTCCTCGTAGTCTTGGCTCCCCTCACGCCAATGCGACGCAGACGCATCGAGCCGAGCCCATTGGGCGAAGCGATCAGCCTCGGTAGATGCGCCTTCCGCTGCGGGCGGGGCCTCCGACGCACCAGCCTCGGTCGCAACCGCCGCTGGGGCGGGGACCGATGCGATCGTCGGTTCAAACGGCTCAGGTTCGAGATTCTCAGGTGCTTCGCCCGAGGCCGGAGTGCCCTGCTCGGCTCGGGGAATCGGCGGCGGCGCAGCGTCCTGCGGCTCGAAGAGCGGTTCATAGCCGGGCTGGCCGGAATCGTCGGGCTGGCCGGAATCGTCGGATGTCGACGCCGACTCTCCGGCAAGGCGTGGATCATCCGGGAGCTGGGGAAAGAGCCGGGAGCCGCCGCGCCGCGCCAAGGCCTCATCGGCCAGAGAAGGCTGCGCTGGCGTCGCGGACTCACCGGTATCGAAGCTCACGAGCGGTCGAGTGGCACCCAGCGGATCCCGCTCATCGGCAGGATCCCGAGGGCTGTCGCCCCGATGCTCCGGTGGATGCTCGCTGCTATCGGACATCTACCTTCCACACCTGCTCGGTCACAGCTCGAGGAGTTCCTGCTCCTTGGCCTCCAACGCCCGGTCGATGTCTCCGACGAACTTGGCGGTTGAGCCGTCGAGCTCGCTCTCGAAGCTCTTCTTCTGGTCGGCGGAGATCTCCTTCTCCTTCTCGAGCGTATCGAGATCGTGACGAGCGCTGCGACGCAGATTACGCACGGCGACGCGCCCGTCCTCAGCCATCTGCTTCACCACGCGTACTAGATCGCGGCGTCGTTCCTCGGTCAGTGGAGGGAAGGCGAGACGCAGAACATGGCCGTCGCTGGACGGGTTGATACCGAGATCCGATTCCATGACCGCCTTGGAGATCGCGTCGAGAGCGCCTCGGTCGAACGGTTGGATGACAAGCATCCTGGCCTCGGGAACCGAGAATCCGGCGAGCTGCTGCAGCGGGACAGTAGCGCCGTAGTAGTCGACGTGAAGCTTCTCGACGAGCGCCGGGGTCGCTCGACCAGTGCGCACGGTGGCGAAGCTGGAGCGGGCGTGCTCGACAGCGCTGCGCATCCGCTGGCGAGCATCCCCACAGATCTCAGCGGCGAATTCGCTCACCTGACCAGCGTACCGAGCGCCTCCCCCTCGACGACGGCGCGGAAATTGCCCGGTGTCATCAAGTCGAACACCACGATCGGGGTCGCGTTGTCCTTGCAGACGGCGATCGCTGCAGAGTCCATCACCGCCAATTCTCTCGACAGGACCTCGAGGAACGACACCTCGCTCAGCAGTCGAGCATCAGGGTTGGCCTGGGGATCCGCTGTGTACACGCCGTCGACGCCCGAATGGGTGCCCTTCAGCACGACGTCGGCGTCGACCTCGGCAGCGCGCAGCGCCGCTGCAGTGTCCGTGGTGAAGAACGGGTTGCCGGTGCCCGCTGCGAAGATGACGACGCGACCCTTCTCGAGATGGCGAACAGCCCGACGTCGGATGTACGGCTCGGCGATCTGCGCCATGCCAATGGCAGTCATGACCCGGGTCGGCACATCGCGCCGCTCGAGGGCGTCCTGCAGTGCAAGTGCATTGATGACGGTCGCGAGCATTCCCATGTAGTCGGACTGAGCGCGGTCCATGCCGCCGAGCGAACCCGACATGCCACGCCAGATATTCCCGCCGCCGACGACGACGGCGATGTCAATCTTCAGCGAGCGCCACACATCAGCGATCTCCGATGCAAGCCGATCGACGACACCTGCATCGACGTTGTTGCCGCCCGCGTCGGCGAGCGCCTCACCAGACAACTTGAGGACGACCCGCTTCAGCGGCACCGATCCTTGCCAACGACGAGGCCTCTGCGGCTCTTGCGACACGGCCGCAGACTCCACGGGGCTCAGCGGCCGATCTCGACCTGGGCGAAGCGTGTGACATCTGCGGATCCGACAAGATCCGCAATGGTCCGCTTCTCGTCTTTCACGAACTTTTGCTCCATCAGCGTGTGCTCCCGAAGGAATCCCGACAGGCGACCCTCCACGATCTTGGCAAGCGCAGCCTCGGGCTTGCCCTCGTTGCGGCTGATGGTCTCGAGCGTTGCCCGTTCCGCGTCGAGCACCTCGTCAGGCACATCCGACCGCCGGATGTAGGTGGGCCGAGTGCTGGCGATGTGCAATGCGACGTCGTGCGCTATCTCGGGCGTGCCGCCGTCAAGCTCGACGAGCACGGCGTTGACGCCTCGGCCGTTCTGCTGGTGGACATACGCGTCGAGGCTCGATCCAGCAGGTGTTTCGAAGCGCTCCACCTTGCCGACGGCGATGTTCTCCTTGAGCGTGATCTTGAGGTCATCCAGCGCAGCGGAGTGCTCGGCAACCGCATCGGTTCCCGCGATGAGCACCGTGCCCAGCAGTTGTTCTGCCATCGTCTGGAAGCCATCGGACTTGGCCACGAAATCGGTCTCGCAGCGAAGTTCGACAATCGCGCCGACTGCGCCGTTCGTCGACTCAGCTACCTGCGCTACGACAACGCCCTCGCTGTTGTCTCGATCTGAGCGAGAGGCGGACTTCGCGATGCCGTTCTCGCGCAGCCACTGTGCGGCTGCTTCGGCGTCGCCGTCGCAGCGCTGTAGAGCATTCTTGGCGTCCATCATCCCGGCGCCAGTGGCGCGGCGCAGAGTTTGGACGTCCTTGGCGGAGAACGCGGCCATGTCAGCTGACTCCTTGTCCCGTGTCGTGTGTGTGAGCTGTCGAGCGATGTCTGCCGAGCGTTGCGTGCTCAGCGTGAGGTGTCTTCGGATGCTTCGGCTTCCGGTCCAGGGGTGGCAGCGGCCTCCGGCGAAGCTGCATCGGGTTCGTCGGCAGCGTCGGTGTCGGCAACACCGCTCCCCGCGCGCATATCGGGCACTGCGGCTGCCGCCGCCGCCTTGGCCGCTTGATCGGCTGCGATGCGAGCTTCCCTGGCAGCTGCTTCAGCCATGGCGGCGCGCTGCGCCTCGGCCTGCTCGGCGGCGATGCGGGCTTCTTGTTCGGGCGTGCGCTCTGAGGGAGCCGGCGCCGTAATGCCGCTGCGCTCGGCCATGAACCTGCCCTCGCGAACGGCATCGGCCACGACGCGGCACAGCAGTTCCGTCGAGCGGATGGCGTCGTCGTTGCCCGGGATGACATAGGAGATCGGATCGGGATCCGAATTCGAGTCGGCAACGGCGACGACCGGCAGCTTCAGCCGGACCGCTTCCGCGACGGCGATGTGCTCCTTCGGCGTGTCGAGCACGAATACGGCGTCGGGCAGCTTGTCCATGTTCCGAATGCCGTTGAGGTTCCGCTGCAGCTTGGCCAGCTCACGGCTGTGCAACAGCGCTTCCTTCTTCGGCATGTTCTCGAAGTCGCCGACGGCGCGCATCCGCTCGTACTCGAGCATCTTGGTGACACGGCCGCGGATCGTGCGGAAATTCGTGAGCATGCCGCCCAGCCACCGCTGATTGACATAGGGCATGCCGCAGGCATTGGCGTGTTGCTGAATCGGGTGCTGGGCCTGGCGCTTGGTGCCGACGAAGAGAATGGTGCCGCCGCCTGCCACCGTGTCACGCACGTAGCCGTAGGCATTCTCGAGCAAACCGAGCGTCTGACGCAAGTCGATGATGTAGATGCCGTTGCGCTCTCCCCACAGGAAGCGCTCCATTTTGGGATTCCAGCGGCGGGTTTGATGACCGAAATGGACGCCGGCGGCGAGCAGTTCGGACATAGTCACGACAGCGGACATGATTGCTCCTCCCCACGGTTCGCGGTGCTGCGCTGGGGACGACGCCGCTGCTTCGCAACGACGACCGTGGGGTCGCCCCAGCTGATCGAGCGCTTGTCCCGCCGGTGGAGCCGGCGCAACTCGCGCGTTGAGGTATTGGCTGGCCGAAGCGCCCGAGAGCGAGCCTCACAGCGCCGCGATGCCAGCGCCGGAGTGTAACCAGCGCAGTTGCAGGCGATACACCGACCCGCCCGTCGGCACCAATCTCGCGGCGAACCGCCGATGACCGGCGGTCGCCGACCCGCCGTCGCCGAAGACCGCTGCGGGGTCGACGTACACCTCGCCGCGGCGCACGCCCACGTGGAGCCGGTCGCCGGTCGTGCCGAGCACCGTGCCCTGGCGTACTCGAGCGCCCCGCCCGACTCGGATGCTCGCAACTCCCGAATACGAGACGCGCAGACCGTCAGGATGGGTGACGGTGAGGTGCAGCCGTCCTCCGACGGGCCCAGCGAAGCTCACGACGCCGTCCGCGGCCGCCCGGTAGAGCGAACCGGGTTGCGTAGCGATCTCCAGACCGCGGTTGCCGGGACCGTATGGATGCGAAGGCGGTCGGAACGGATCAATGACCGTTCCCGCGACCGGCCACACGTAGTTCACCGGCCGCACGCTCGGGGCTGACTGCGCCGCTGCGGGCACTGCGCCCGCGAGCACGACGCCGGTGCTCACACCCAGAGCGACCGTGAGCGCCATGATCGTGCCCGTTGGGCCGCGCCCTAACCGGGGGCAGCTATGCGAAGATCCACTCAGGCTCGGGGGTGCGCCGAGTCGTACACCTCGCGCAGGCGCTCGCGGCTCACCCTCGTGTAGATCTGCGTGGTGCTGAGCCGCTCGTGTCCCAGCAGTTCCTGCACGACGCGTAAGTCGGCGCCGCCATCGAGCAAGTGCGTCGCATAGGTGTGGCGCAACGCGTGCGGGTGAGTCGGCGTCGCGGCGTGACGGTCGAGGATCCGCTGAACGTCGCGTGGACCCAGTCGGTTGCCTCGCAGATTCACCAGCAGCGCTGCGGGGTCGCGGTCGGCGGGCCGGGCCAGCTTCGCCTCGTCGAAATCGTCGCGGCCGCCGCCGCACCACGCCTCGAAGAGATCCGTGGCCGGCTCGCTGAGCGGAACGCGTCGATGCTTCGACCCCTTGCCGACGACGACGATGTGGGTGTTGCGGGGCCTGAACGCGTCGCTGTTCAACCCGCAGAGTTCGGCGACGCGCAGCCCGCTGCCGTACAGGAGCTCCAGCACCAGCAGATCGCGCAGCTCCACGGCGTCGTCGGGCACCGACCCGTCTCCGAGCATCTCGGACATCTCGCCCGCCGACAGAACTCGCGGAAGCCTGCCCGAGCCAGCTGGCGCAGCGAGACCGATGGTGGGGTCGATGCTGATCGCGCCGTCGCGCTGCAGCCAGCCGAAGTAGCGCCGCAGCGCAGACGCCTTGCGTGCGACCGAGCGCCGCGACAACCCGCGTACAGACAGGTGCGACACGAAGCGCCGCAGCCAGCGCCGATCGACGTCGGCGGGGTGATCGATTCCGCCGCGAGCGGCCCACTGCGCGAACTGGCTCAGATCGGTGCCATACGCCCGCTTGGTGGCGTCGGACGCTGCCGTCAGCGACAGCACGAACTCGGAGATCCGCCATTCGGGGGGCGCTAGGACCACCAGAACCACAGTACCGATGCGTTCGGCCACGACCGGGCGAGTGCATTGGCCGGCTCACCGCCGCGGTCATCGCGTCCGCTCCCACCATCCAGCCGTTTCGGTCGCCCAGCCGGACAGCTCCAAACGCCCGAGCGACGCCGCCACCTCCGTCAAGCCGTCCCCGGTGCGCAGTACGAGTTCATCGACCGTGCGCGCAGCAGGACCGAGTTCGTCAAGGATTCTGCGGTCGAGCGATGATTCGGGCATCGGCGGTTCGAGCAGCGCTCCGCTTGGCACCGAGTCGGTTTCGCTCCATCCCAGCGCCAGCAAGATGTCGCCTACGTCGCACACGGGTGAGCAGCCCTCGGCCAAGAGGCGGTTCGTGCCCCGCGAGACGTCGCTGGTAATGGCTCCCGGAACCGCCATGACAGGTCGGCCTCGTTCAGCGGCCTCATCGACGGTGTAGAGCGAACCGCCAGACTCGGCTGACTCGACCACCACCAGCACATCGCACAGTGCCGCGATGATGCGGTTCCGGGCCGGAAAGCGCCAGCGAAGCGCTGGCGTGCCGAGGGGATACTCGCTGAGCAGCGTGCCTTGCTGCGCGATGTCATCCCACAGCGATCGGTTGGAGGCCGGATAGACACGGTCGAGGCCACTGCCGACGACGCCGATGACCGCACCGCCCGCGTCCAGTGCCGCTCGCTGGGCGATGCAGTCGATCCCTGAAGCGACGCCTGAGACGACGGCCACGCCAGCCACGGCGAGGCCTTCCCCAAGCTGCTGCGCCACCGTGCGGCCGTACCCGCTGCACCGGCGAGTGCCGACGATGCCGACCCGTTGCGTCGCGGTATCGAGCAACGCGCCTCGTCCGAACAGCAAGGCCGGCGGCTCGGGATCCGCGTTCCAGATTTCTCCTGTTGCGCCGCCGGTCGGAACTTCGAGCCACACGCCTGCTCGTTCGTGAGCTTCGAGACGGTCGGCGCCGACCGGACAGCCGCTGCTTGCTGCCCGCTCCTGCGCTGTGCACAGCGCGCCACGCCACGTCGTGACGAGTTCGAGAGTCACGCCCGGACACCCCATCAGGGCGCCAAGCGAGCCAGGGCGCTCGCGGCACAGCCGGGCGATGGCGCCTTGTGCACTGACACCGTCGAGCAGGGCTGCAAGCGGGCAGGGCCGATGTACGGCAGCGAGCACAGTTCCAGCCGCGCCGCAAGTTCGGTGCGCTCGACGACAGCAGTTCGGGTTCCCGTCACTGTGGCACCGTCATCGTCGCGCCGTCACTGTCGCGCCGTCATTGGGCTGCCGAAGTTCCGAGCAGCTTGCCGGTGTTGGCTCGGAGGCTGAGTGCCGCGGCCAGCCGGGGCTCGTCGATGACCGGTTCGTCCCCGGCGAGATCGCACAAGGTGAGCGCGACGCAGCGAACGCGGTGCATCCCCCGACCGCTGAGCAGGCCCCGCTGCAGGCGCTCGCGCAGCACCTCGCGCGCGCCATCGGTCAGACGTGCGTAAAGCTCCAACTGCGTGCCCGTGAGCTCAGCGTTCGTCTCGACTCCGCGGGCCGCGGCTCGAGCACGCGCCGCCGCGACGCGAGCCGCGACCGCCGACGTCGGTTCGCCCCGAGTGCCGTTGAGCAGTGCGTCTGGCTCAGGCCGCTGCACCATGACGCGCAGATCGAAACGGTCCAGCAGCGGTCCTGAGAGGCGTCGCGCATAGCGCTGGCAGGCGTGTTCTGAGCACCTGCAGCTGCCGGGCCGGCCGGCTTGCCCACATGGGCAGGGGTTCATCGCTGCCACCAGCAGGAAGCGGGCGGGAAAGTCGCACGACCCAGCGGCCCGACTGACGCGCACGACACCTTCTTCGAGCGGTTGGCGCAGGGCGTCAAGCACGCTCGGTGCGAATTCGGAGAGCTCATCGAGAAACAGCACGCCCCGATGTGCGATGGAGATCTCTCCCGGACGCAGAGCAGCCGAGCCCCCGCCGATGAGCGCTGCCATCGTCGCGGTGTGATGCGGACTCCGAAGTATCGGGAGCGTCGCCAGACCCGTGGGCAACGGGAGTCCTGCGGCGGATTGCACCCGCGTCGCCGCCAGGGCGAATTCGGGGCCGAGTTCTGGCAGCAAGCCGACGAGTCGCCGAGCCAGCATTGTCTTGCCTGCCCCGGGTGGACCCAACATCAGCAGGTGGTGTCCGCCCGCGGCCGCAACCTCGATGGCCTGGCGTGCGTGCGGCTGCCCGACGACATCACACAGGTCAGGGACGTACGCTCTGGGTTGTGGTGGAGGGTCCGCGGTGGCGGATCGGGCCATGGCGCTCTGCCGGCGAGCACCGAGGCCAGCTGGCCCAGCGTGCTGATGGCGTGGACCTCCTTGGGGCCCGCAGCCACCGCAACGTGATACGCCTCTGGCGGCACCACCACCTCGCAGTCGCGCAGCGCATCCACCATTGGAAGCACGCCGAGCACGGACCGAACCGCCCCGTCGAGACCCAGCTCGCCCAGAAATGCTCTGCCGCGCAGGGATGCTGACGGCACCTGCTCGGTGACCGCCAGCACACCCGCAGCCATCGCCAGATCCAGTGCCGCGCCGCCCTTGCGGAGCCCCGAAGGCGCCAGATTGACGGTGACGCGGAGCTTGGGCCACTCGAGCCCGGTCGTCATCACTGCTGCTCGGACACCCCCTCTGTCAATGTGGTGTGAGACAGCGGATGGCTGTGAATCACTGAGCCCCGGGGGCGGGGAGGGAAGATGACTGCGATGGTTGCGTTGCATGGCTCGATCGAGTCCGCTGGCGTGATGGATGATGGCGGGACCCCGGACTTGGAGGTGTCGCCGAGGGCGTCACGGCGCCGGTTCGCGGCGGCGTACAAGGCGAGGATCCTGGTTGAGTACGAGCGGCTCCCTGATGGGGAGAAGGGCGCGTTGTTGCGCCGGGAGGGCTTGTATTCGTCGTTGATCTCGGAGTGGCGCAAGCAGGCTGCTGCTGGCGCGGTCGAGGGGCTCAGCAAGAAGCGCGGCCGGTCCGGTCCCGACGCCAGGGATCGTCGCATTGCCGCGTTGGAGGCCGACAATGAGCGTCTCGGGCAGCGTTGGGGGACCGCCGAGAAGGTGATCGAGGTGCAGGGAAAAGTCTCGGCGCTCTCCGGAGAGCTCTCCAAGAGCGCGGACACCGATCCGAGGTCGAAGCGGTGATCGCGCCCGCCGTTGCTGAGCTCGAAGCGCACATGGCGACAACGGCGGCGTGTGCTGTGTGGGGCCGGTCCCGGGCGACGCAGTGCCGGCGGCGCCGACCCGAACCGGACTCGGCCGCGGTCATCGAGCGGCGCCGGGCAGCCCATCGCCGAGCGCTCGGCGACGACGAGCGGGCCGAGGTGCTCGAGGTCTTGCACTCGGACCGGTTCGTGGACGAGTCCCCGGCCACGGTGTGGGCGACCCTGCTCGACGAGGGCACGTATCTGGCGTCACCAGCCACGATGTACCGGCTCCTGCGAGCCGCCCATGGCACCGTGATCGAGCGCCGCCGCCAGGCCACCCACCCTCCGAGGTCCCGCCCCGAGCTTGCCGCAGGTGCCCCCAACGACATCTGGACATGGGACATCACCGGGCTGCGCGGCCCCGCCAAACGGAACTTCTTGTGCCTCTACGTGCTGTTGGACCTGTTCTCGCGCTACGTGCCGGGCTGGATGCTCGCCGCCGTCGAGAACGCCCAGCTCGCCCGCCGCCTCATCGACGAGACCCTCGCCCGCCACGACGTCGACCCCAAGGCGTTGACGATCCATTCCGACCGAGGCGTCCCCGCCGCGAAACCAGTCGCTCAGCTGCTCGCCACCCTGGAGATCACCAGATCGGTGACCCGGCCCCGCACCCCCAACGACAACCCGTACTCCGAATCGCAGTTCCGCACCATGAAATACCGGCCACAGTTCCCCGCCAGGTTCGCCGGCATCGACGACGCCCGAGCCTTCAGCGCCGACTTCTTCGCATGGCACAACTACCAGCACCGCCACTCCGGCATCGGCTACCACACACCCGCCAGCGTCTACCACCGCACCGCCGCCGAGATCCGCCAACACCGCACCCAAATCCTGAACCGGGCGTTCGCCGCCCACCCCGAACGATTCGTCGCAGGCCGGCCAACCCCACCCGAACTCCCCGAGATCGTCTACATCAACCCACCCAAGGAGACCACCAGCACCCACTAAATCAACAACAAACTTGTCTCACCAAGGTTGACAGGCACCGACACGATCGCGAGCCTCGCGGCATGCGGTATCGGGAAGACCGACGATGGTGAACGAGGGCAAGCCGTTGGACACGTGCACCTCGACCGTGACGACGTGACCGTTGACGCCAACCAGGGTCGCGGCGGTAGCAGTAGCCAGCATGAGGAATCTTTCGACAGATCTCTGCCGACTGCACCGGACAGTGCAGTGCGGGGATCACTGGGGAAGCCCGCTGGAGGCAACGATCGACGTGCCGCAGCATTCGTTGTCGAAATCCCGCTCCACGAACGGGCCGACGCGCTGCGGTCGAAAGGGACCGTAGGCGGCGTGCTAGTGCTGTGTCCGCAAACGTTCGTCGGGTTGGTGTCCGCGTGGCGGGGTGTGGTTTGTGGTTTGGTCGGGGGTATGAGTGAGCGTGTTCGGGTCCGTCGGTTGACCCATGAACAAGGCCAGGCGTTGCAGCGGATCGTGCGTCGCGGCGCCGGCAAGTCGCCGGGGTCTCATGTGCGATGGCGGCGTGGGGTGGTGGTCCATGCGTCGGCGGGCGGGAACTCGGTGCCGGTGATCGCGCAGCTGGCGGCGACGTCGCCTGATCGGGTGAGAGAGATGATCCACAGGTTCAACGAGTCGGGGATGGCGTCGTCGGGTCCCTCAGTGGGCGGGTGGCCGTGGTCGCCGGATCACGACTGACGATGATGCGTTCATCGTCGAGACGGCCCGCACCCGCCCAAAGAAGCTGGACCAGCCGTTCACGCGGTGGAGCGTCCGCAAGCTCGCGGCGTACCTGGCCGACAACCCGACCCGGGTGATCCAGGTCGGCCGGCAGCGGCTGCACGAGATCCTCACCGAGTCAGGCATCACGTTCGGGCGCACCAAGACCTGGGCCGAGTCCAACGACGCGGACCGCGACGCGAAGCTGGACCGCGTCGAGCATGTGGCGGACAAGCACCCGGACCGGGTGTTCGCGTTCGACGAGTTCGGGCCGCTGGCCATTCGCCCGACCGGCGGGGCGTGCTGGGCGCCGCGCTCGCGTCCCCAGCGGCTGCGCGCGAACTACAACAAGCTCCACGGGGTGCGCCAGTTCCACGGCTGCTACAGCGTCGGCGACGACGAGCTGTGGGGCGTCGTGCGGCGCCGCAAGTCCGCAGCCAACACCCTCGCAGCGCTCAAGACCATCCGCGCCCGCCGCCCTGACGGCGAGCCGGTCTATGTGATCTTGGACAACCTGTCAGCCCACAACCGCACCGACATTCGCAGATGGGCCAAGCGCAACAACGTCGAGCTGTGCTTCACCCCCACCTACAGCTCATGGGCGAACCCCATCGAAGCGCACTTCGGGCCGCTGCGCGAGTTCGCGCCCGACAACTCCGACCACCCCAACCACACCGTGCTCACCCGCGCTCTGCACGCCCACCTGCGCTGGCGCAACGCCAACAAACGCTCACCCGAACTGCTCGCAGCCCAACGACGCGAACGAGCCAGAACCCGAGCCGAAAAACAACACCGCTGGGGCAGACCCACCAAACAAGCCGCATGACCAAAGCGCGCAAACGTTTGCGGACACAGCACTAGCGGACTCCAAGCGGCTTTCTGCGCGGACGCGAATCACTGTGCCGTTCTCGGGCGATACTTCAGATGTGGGTTATGACCCGTATCGCAAGCACCGCACCACGCGGGTCGACTACGTGCTCCTGGCTGCTGCGGCTGCGGTCGCATTGGCCTTGCTGGCGTGGGCACTGTGGGGCTGACCCAGATGAGAGAGCTTCAAGAGGTCCCGGGTTACGACGTTCGCCGGTTGCAGCCGTACGAAGCGCTCAAGCGCTACGTGTGCGGCGGCTGTGCCAACGACATCGACGCCGGCGTCGGTCACGTCGTGGCGGTGCCAACCGAGGCCCCTGATCTGCGCCGTCACTGGCATTGGGGTTGTTGGCAGGCACGCGACCGCCGCCGACCCCTCGGTTGACGGCACGGCTGAGGCAGACAGGCCGAGGGGTCAGGCGGCGACAGTGGGTCAGAATGCTCCCTGAATCACTTCGACCTTGCCGGCCATGACAGAGACAGCATCGAAGCGCACCGGCCCAGCCCAGCCGGGGCCTTGGCGCAGGAATTGCGCGGCGAGACGTCGCACCCGCTGCCTTGCGAGGGGTCGCCTCGAATCCAGGCCGAAGCGACAGTGGTGTCGGTGACGATGAGATGCTCCCCTCGAACGCCAATCGCTCACTCGATCCGCGCTCGACCCAGCGCGCGGCGCGATCCTCGCCGGCCAAGGCTGACACGAGCCTCTAGGAGGGTGGTCGGAAAGTCCGGTTGTGGGTCCTCGTGTTGGGGGGCGTGATCGCGGATGATGGTGGGGTGCGCGGTTCGGCTGATGGTCAGGGTTCGATTTTCGATGTCGGGGTGTTGGTGGGCGATCTGCTTGACACGGAGGGGTTCTTGGTGACGTTGGGGCAGGCTCGGGGCGAGCTGTTCTGTGATGCCGATTTTGATGCGTTGTATGCGTCTGGCCGGGGTCGTCCGTCGCATCCGCCGTCGGTGGTGGCGGCGTTGTTGTTGTTGCAGTTGTTCTATGGCGTGTCGGATCGTGAGGCGCAGCGCCGTTCGCGGTTCGATATGTCGTGGAAGGCGGCGTTGGGTTTGCCGTTGGAGCATCGGGGGATAGCGCATGTGGTGCTGGTGGAGTTCCGGGCGCGTCTGGTTCGCGCCGGGATGGAGTCCTTTTTGGGGGATCGGGTCAAGATCGCAGCCAAACGCGCTGGGGTGATCGGCCATCGCCGCACGGTCGACTCGACCGGTGTGGCGGACTCGGTGCTCACCCAGGACACGATCACGCTCATCAGGTCCGGGGTCCGCTGCCTTTTTGCACGGGCCGCTGCTTGCGAGGGGTGATCGCCTCGAAGGGTCCAGTGCCGAAGCGGTCGGTCGATCGGGTCTTCACCTCACAGACGACCAGGTAGGTGCCGTCGGTGACGATGAGATCAAGCTCGCCCTCGGCGCAACGCCAATTTCGCTCAAGAACTCGATAGCCGCGCTCGACGTACCAGCGCGCGGCGCGATCCTCGCCGAAGCGGCCCAAGGCTTGGCGACCGGCGGTCACGCGCTCGTGGCGTCGCGGAGCCTCTAGCCGACGCGCGGGTTAGAAGCGCTTCTCTTTGATGCGCGCTGCTTTGCCGACGCGGTCGCGCAGGTAGTACAACTTCGCCCGGCGAACGTCGCCGACGGCAACACGCTCAATCTTGGCGATTGTGGGCGCGTGCAGCGGGAAGGTCCGCTCGACGCCGACACCAAAGCTGAGCTTGCGAACGGTGAACGTCTCGCTGATGCCGGCGGATTGCCGTGCGATGACGTACCCCTCGAAGACCTGGGTCCGCTGTCGATTGCCCTCGACGACGCGTACATGGACGCGCACGGTGTCTCCGGGGCTGAATTCAGGGTGGTCGTCGCGCAGTCGAGGCTGGTCGACGAGATCGGTGCTCTGCATGACAGTCCGACTCCTGGGGTCTGCGACCTGGCAATTGGGCGGTCCGGCGAATAGACGGTCCGGCGAACAGGACGTTTGGCGAGGCTACCGGCGAGAGCTCTGCGGAACTCCACTATCGGATAACGCGGACATCGACAGTCCGAATTCGTCAAGCAACGCTTGGTCGTCGTCGTCGATGCCTCGGTTTGCGAGCAGATCGGGACGCTCCCGGGCCGTGCGCACCAGCGCCATGGCGCGCCGCCACCGAGCGACGCGCTCATGGTCACCGCTGCGGAGCACCTCGGGGACGTCGAGATCCCGAAACGATGCGGGTCGGGTCCACTGCGGGTATTCCAGCAAGCCGCTGGCGAAGCTCTCGTCTGCGCTGGAGTCAGCGTTGCCGAGCACGCCGGGCACAAGCCGGGCAACGGCCTCGACGACAACCATGGCGGCGAATTCGCCTCCGGCAAGCACCACGTCGCCCACCGACAGCGATCCGTCGACCAACCCGGCGCGGATGCGCTCGTCGACACCCTCGTAGCGCCCGCACAGCAGGCTGAAGCCGCCCCCCACCGCCAGTTCTGCAGCCGCTGCCTGGTCAAATCGATGCCCTCCAGCGTCCAGCAGCAACAGCGGACGCGGCGGATCGACCATCTCGACAGCCGCAAATACCGGTTCGGGCGCCAGGATCATGCCCGGTCCACCGCCGAACGGAGCATCATCGACGCTGCGATGCACGTCTGTTGTGGCCATCCGCAGATCCTGGCATCGGAGGTCCAGCAGGCCCGCGCGGCGAGCGCGACCCAACACGCTCAAATCGCACATGGCGTCGAGTTCGTCGGGAAAGATCGTGAACAGATCGATTCGCATTCCCGAATCCGGGCCACCGGAAAGGTCCGCTTCAGCCATCGACGAGCTCGAACAACCCGTCGGGGACGTCCACGTGCACCGTGCCTGGCTCAGTGCTCACAACGAACGTCAGCGGCACCAAGTGGCCGGTGTCCAGCTCGAGCAGGTCCGCGGCCGGATTCGCCACGACATTTGTGACGACGCCGGCCTCGTTTCCGTGCTGGTCGACAACGGTGCTGCCGCACAGCTCGTGAACCCACAGCTCGTCGGGGTCGTCGAGGGGAGTGGCGTACAACGTGGTGCCAGCGAGCTCGGTGGCCGCGTCCCGGTCGACGACGCCGTCGAGTCCGAGCAGCCACCGCGTGCCGTCGCCCCGCGAGCTTGTCACTGCCCGCTCACCGCTCGCGGTGACGAGCACCGAACCGACCGCGAAGCGCTCGTCGCGGTTGGTGATGGGGTGCACGGAGACCTCGCCACGCAACCCGTGGGCGCGGCCGATCCGTGCAATCTCCAGCAGCCCCGGTGCGGGGCCGGAGTCAGTCTCTGAAATCGACTTCGACTTGGACGCCATCGCAATGAGCAGCCGCTCGCACCAGCGTGCGTATGGCGTTCGCGACGCGTCCTCGCTTGCCGATGACCCGGCCGATGTCCTCGGAGCTCACAGTCGCCGTCAAGCTCAGCTTGGAACCTGATTCGGCGATCTCGACCTCGACTTGATCTGGATGCTCGACGAGCTGGGCGATGAGATACAGCAGCACCTCTTCTGCGGTGGTCGGCTCGGCGGGGGCGGGGGCATCTGCCACGTCCGTCACTGGGAATCCTCTTCTTCGGCCGGCGCGTCGTCGAGCACCAGGTCGGGTTCAGGCGGTGCGGCGGCGACTTCCGGCGGCGTCTGTTCGGCCGCGGCAGCCTCCGGCTCGCGCTGCGCTCGGAATTCGTCCCATGCACCGGTGATGGTCAGCAGCTTCGACACCGTCTCGGACGGCTGGGCGCCGTGTCGAAGCCAGTGCACGGCCCGCTCATTGACGATCGAGACGGCGGATGGCTCTTGACGCGGGTCGTACGTGCCGATGATCTCCAGCACGCGGCCGTCGCGGGGCTTGCGGCTGTCCACCGCGACAACGCGATAGCTGGGCTGCTTCTTCTTGCCCGTGCGCTTGAGTCGCAGACGTACGGCCATGGTGCTCCCAAGTGTCCGGTTTGATGCGAATGAGGTCTGATTCGCGTCGGGGGTGATTCGAGTACAGGGCGACGGCTGGCGGTTACGGGGGCGAAGAATGATCCGCCCACAGCCCGGGCACCGCGCCGACATGTCAGCCTAACGGGACGCTCGGCTGGCGCCCCGCGACGCCCCTCAGCGGCCTGGCAGCTTCAGGTCCAGCGACTCCCAGTCGATTTCGGTGCCCGGGAGCGTTGTGTCGATCTTGCCCAACAACGGCGAGCCTTTCGGCGAGACGCGGCCGCCGCCGGTGCGAGAACTTCCACCGGCGCTGCCTCCCGGACGACCGGGCTTGCCTTTCGCAGTCTTGCGAGGCTTGTTCTTGGTGGCCTTTCGAGCGGAGCCCCGGCGCTTTGAGCCCAAGCCCATCATTCCACCCATCATCTTGCGCATCTGGGTGAACTGCTTCAGCAGATTGCTGACCTGCGACGACGATGTCCCGCTTCCGGCTGCGATACGAGCACGGCGCGAGGCATCGATGATCTCCGGAGACTCCCGCTCAGTGAGTGTCATTGACAGGACGATGGCCTCTGCGGTGGAGATCTTGTTGTCGTCGATGTCAGCATCACGCAGCTGGGCGCCGATGCCGGGCATCATTCCCACGATGCTCTGGAGGTTGCCCATCTTGCGGAGCTGCCGCAGCTGATCGACAAAATCGTCGAGGGTGAAGGTCCCGTCTGCCAGTCGCTGCGCGGCCGCCTCGGCTTCGGCCTGCTCGTAGACCTGCTCGGCCTTCTCGATGAGCGTCAGGACATCACCCATGCCGAGAATTCGGCTTGCCATGCGGTCTGGGTGGAATTGCTCGAAGTCGTCGACCTTCTCACCGACCGAGGCGAACGCGACGGGCCGACCGACCACCTCGGCGACCGACAGCGCCGCACCGCCACGGGCGTCACCGTCGAGCTTGGTGAGGATGATGCCGTCGACTTCCAAGGTGGCATGGAAGGCCTCGGCGGTTGCCACGGCGTCCTGGCCGACCATCGAGTCGACCACCAAGAAGGTGTAATCCGGCTCGACGGCGTCGGAGATGCGCGCGACCTCGGTCATCAGCTCGGCATCGACTGCCAGGCGACCGGCGGTGTCCACAATCAGAACGTCACGACCGATGCGACGTGCGTGGGCGAGGCCTCCCGCAGCACATGCGACCGGATCGCCGGGCGCGCTCCAGACCTCCACGTCGATTCCGCCGGCCAGCGTCCGCAGCTGCTCGACCGCAGCGGGACGCTGGAGATCGGCTCCGACGAGCAGCGGGTTGCGGCCCTGAGACTTGCACCACTGCGCGAGCTTCGCCGCGGCCGTCGTCTTGCCCGAGCCCTGCAGGCCCGCAAGCAACACGACAGTCGGCGGCTTGGAGGCGAACTGGACCCGCAACGGGGTCCCGCCCAGAATCGCCACAAGCTCGTCACTGACAATCTTGACGACTTCCTGGCCGGGCGTCAGGCTTGCTGTGACTTCGCTGCCGATGCAGCGTTGCGTGACTCGCTCAATGAAGCGGCGCACCACGCGCACGTTGACGTCGGCTTCGAGCAACGCAAGCCGGATCTCGGCCATTGCCTCGTCGACATCGCCAGGGCGCACGCGGCCACGCCCGCGCATGCGGGACAGCGTCCCCGATAGGCGGTCGGTCAGCGCGTCGAACATCGCAAGAGAAATCCTGTCAAATCAGCCGAGTCACCGGGTGTGGTCGGTCGGTAACGCCAGCAGCGCTTCGACGTAGTCGTCAGGGTCGAAATCGACCAGATCGGCCGCGCCCTCACCTAGGCCGACGAGCTTGACGGGCAGGCCGAGTTCGGCCTCGATGGCGAACACGATGCCGCCTTTCGCCGAACCGTCGAGCTTGGTGAGCACGACGCCGGTGACATCAGTGGACTCCGCGAAGGCTCGCGCTTGGCTCAGCCCGTTCTGGCCCGTCGTGGCGTCGATGACGAGCAGCGTCTCGGTAACAGCGCCGGGATAGCGGTCGGCGACGCGGCGCACCTTGGCGAGTTCGTCCATGAGGTTCTTGCGGTTCTGCAGCCTGCCGGCGGTGTCCGCGAGCACGATGTCGGCGCCGCGGGCTGCAGCCGCGGCGACGGCGTCGTGCACGACGGAGCTCGGATCAGCTCCGGGACTGCCCGAGATCAGCTCAGCACCACAACGGGTGGCCCAGGTGCCCAGCTGCTCGGTCGCTGCGGCTCGGAAAGTGTCGCCTGCGGCCATGACTACCTGGCGCTGCTGTGCAGCGAGCCGATGGCCGACCTTGCCGATCGTGGTGGTCTTGCCGACGCCGTTCACTCCGACGAAGAGCCAGACCGGCGTGGCGTCTGGCCGGTCCGGTGCGGTGGTCTGCAACGACCGCTGCGCACCGAGTACGGCCCGCATCTGCGCGCCGAGCGATTCGAGGAGCGTGTCGCCGTCGGAGATGCCTTGCTCGACGGATGTAGCCCGCAGACGGTCGAGCGTCGCCATGGTGGTGGCGACGCCGACATCTGCGCCGAGGAGCGCCTCTTCCATGCGCTCCCAAACGTCGTCGTCGGCGCGTCGTCCGCGGATCGCTGAGAGCCGTTCACGCAACGAACGGCGTGAAGCTGCCAGTCCAGTCGAGAACGTGGCGGGCTCGGGCGCGACGTCTTCGGGCGCGCGCGGATATTTCGCAAGCACGGTTGTGACGTCGTCGGGTGGCTGGGCCACCGAAGGCCCGGCACGCCGCCCAATGGACCGGTGAACGAACGGCACCGCGGCCAGAAGCACCATTACGGCGACGAAGATGATGACAAGCAGGACCGTCGTGCTCACTGGCGGGCAGGCTACCGACGCGCTGTCACTGGCTCGCCACTCCGCATGCCCATCTCGCGGCCCGTCAGTCGCCGATCAGCGCCGCCGCTCGCTCCGGTCGTTCCGACACGACGACGCTGGAGCCACCCGGCGGCATCGAGACGCCGTACAACACGTCGGCAGCTTCCATCGTGCGTCGCTGATGGGTCACGATGATGAGCTGCGCCTCGCGGCGGAAATCCGCTACGAGATCCAGGAATCGCTGCAAGTTCACGTCATCGAGTGCTGCTTCGACCTCGTCGAGCACGTAGAACGGCGAGGGCCGGCTCCGGAACACTGCGAACAAGTACGCCAATGCCACCAGCGAGCGTTCGCCACCTGACAGCAGCGACAACCGTCCGACGCGCTTGCCCGCAGGCCGTACATCGAGCTCCACGCCCGTTGTGAGGGGCTCTTCTGGCTGAGTCAGGGTGAGCGTGCCGGTGCCTCCGGGGAACAGCGTTCCGAACAACTCTGCGAAGTTCTGGGCAACGTCGGCGAACGCGCCAGCGAACGTGGCCACAATCTCAGCGTCGATGGCTCGGATCACCTTGTGCAGCTCGCGGCGGCCGTTGCGCACGTCGGCGAGTTGCGCAGCAACGAACTCGTAGCGCTTCGAGGCTGATTCGTATTCGGAGAGCGCGAGAGGGTTGACCGGTCCGAGCCGGCTCAGCTCGGACCGCAGCGCGCGCAGGCGCGCTGTGGGAGTGACGCCGTCGGGCAGCAGTGGCAGAGGCGCCCCGAGCGCGGCCTCGGCGTCGGCGGTGAGGTCAGTGCGTAGCATCTCGACGATCGCCTCGCACTTCGTGCGCCGCTCGGCGTCGGAGACGTCCAGCGCGGCGAGCTCCGAGCGCAGCTCCTCGCGACGCTCAATTGCGGCGTCGCGCTCTCGGCGGTGCGCGTCAAGCCGATCAGCGAGGCGGCCGATCAGGTCCACACGCGCGGTCTGACGCGCCCGCAGTCGCTTGACCTCAGAGTCGAGACGCTGACGACGCTCGGTGAGCAGCAGCGACAGTCGATCCAACGCGGCGAGCATGGCTTCCGAACGTGCCAATCGTGCCGCCGCGGCTGATCGACGTGCGTCGTGCCCGGCCAGTCGATGCTCGATCACGGCGCGACGCTGCTCAAGGGTGCTGCGGCGCTTTCGGCGTGCTGCAGCTCGGGCTTCGTCTGCTTGTGCGTGTGCGACCCGGCGGGCCTCGGCCGTTGCGGCTCGGCGTCGCGTCGTCTCGGCATCTCGCGCACGCTGTGTGTGCTCGCCGGCCGCGATCTCGTGTGCTTTTTTGGCCTCGTCCCACGCCTGCTCGGCATCGTCGCTGTTGCGGGTCAGATCAACGATGCGGGCGCGAGCTTCTTCAAGCGCGACAGCAGTGGCAACCGGGCCGCCGGTGCCGATACGCCAGCGTCCAGGCCCGAAGCGATCGCCGCGGTCAGTCACAAACACTGTGTCGCGCTCAACCAGCGCCCGGTCGAATGCTTCGGCCCAGTCGCCGACGACACAGACCGCCGAGCCAATGGCCGAGTCCAGAAGTGCGTTCACGCCTTGCGTGGCCCACGCAGGTCCCACGCAGGAGGCTCGCACGTGGGGACGCACCGGTTTGCCGCCACCCGGGCCCTGAAAGGGTGGGGCGCCGGCGGATGCGGGATCCGGGAGTGCGACCACGGTGCCGGAGGTCTCGCTTGCTGCGAGGCGTGACAGTGCGGCTGCGGCCGCCGCATCGTCGTGGACGACCACGGCCCCCAACGCTCCGTCCGAAGCGGCTTCTGTTGCCGATTCCCATCCCTCGTCGATGTCAATGAGATCGACGAGCACACCCAGCACCCCGTCGATCGCCTCCAATTCGGCGATACCGGAGCTCTCGCGGGCCGCTCGCAGTGCTGTTGACAAGGCTTCGGATCGTCCGATCCAGCGCTGCAATTCCCCCAACGCCTGCCGCCGCGCGGTGTCGGCGTCTGCCAGCGCCGCTGCCGTCGCCTCCAGCTCAGCCGCCGCCGCGGCGAGGGCAGCAGCGGATTGGCCGATGCCATCAGACACAGCGGATTGGCCGATGCCACCGGGCTGGTCGTCCGACCGAGGCGTGGTGGCTTGAGATTCGCCTTCGGAAGCATCGGCCGCAGCGAGTTCGGCGAGCTCGGCGGTGATGCGCGTGTGCTCGTCGGTGAGCGTCGCGACGACATCAGACGCGAGCAGCGCGCCACTATCTCGCTCCACGAAGCGCATCCGCTCGTACACCTGCCCGATGAGGCCCCGTGCACGTTCGGACATGGATGCGACGCGTGGCAGCCGATCGGACGGCTCGGCGTTCGCACTCGCCAATTGGGCCTGCGAAGCGTCGATCGCGGCCTCGAGGGCGGCGATCGATTCGAACACCGCGGCCTGCTGCGCTGCAAGTTCGCCCCGGCGAGCCTCGGACGCGCCCAACGCTGCGCGGTGACCGGCCAGCTCCCGACCGGCGATATGCAATCGCAGGTCTTCAAGTTCGGAGCTCAACTCGCTGTGCCGTCGGGCGGCCTCCGCTTGTTTCTCCAACGGCCGCAGCTGACGCCGCAGCTCACGCTGGAGATCGACGAGACGCGTCACGTTGGCGTCGGTGCCTTCGAGCCGTCGTTCAGCGCGCTCTTTGCGTCGGCGGAACTTCAGCACGCCAGCGGCTTCCTCGATGAGCGCGCGTCGTTCTTCGGGCCGGGCGGCCAGCACCTGTTCGATCTGTCCCTGCGCCACGAGGATGTGCTGCTGGCGCCCGACTCCGGCGTCGTTGAGCAGTTCTTGGAGGTCCAGCAGTCTGCACGGCGTCCCATTGAGGGCGTACTCGGAATCGCCCGAGCGGAACAGCGTGCGGGTGATGGCCACCTCGGCTGTGGGCGTCGGCAGCGTCTGGGACTCATTGTCGATGACGAGCGTGACCTGTGCCCGCCCGAGCGCAACGCGCCGGTCGGTACCCGCGAAGACCACGTCGTCCATCTTCTGGCCCCGCAGTGTGCGCGGACCCTGCGCTCCCAGCACCCACGCGATGGCGTCGACCACGTTCGACTTGCCGCTGCCGTTGGGGCCGACCACCACGGTGACTCCAGGCTCGAATTCGAGCGTGGTGATGTCGGCGAACGACTTGAATCCGGACAGGGTCAGTGAGCGAAGAAACACGAGGGCGTCAGCAGGTCAATCGAAGCAACGGCGGGAGCGACTCAATTGATACAGCAGCGGGAATGTCGAAAGCTTGATCGATTACACCTGATAGTCGCAGTAGTGATGAGCCACGCCACGGATGACGGCCGTGAGCACATCGCCTCGCCCGTTGCGACAGCGTTCTCCGCCGCGCCCATACACCTCAAGGTACGAATCAAAGCCGCCGGCCTTGCCGAAGACATCGAGATAGCCGTCAAGTGAGGCCCCCCGATACTTGATCGAGTTGTGGATCGTCTCGACGATGGCGCGGTACAACCGACGAATCTCCTGGGTGTTCAGCTCTCGTGCCATGCGCTGGTGCCCAAGCCGCGCCGCGTGCAGCACCTCGTCGGAGTACATCGGACCAAGTCCGACGACAAACGACATGTCTATCAACAGGTCGCGAATATTGGCGGAGCGTGCCTTGAGCATGAGGGCGAAGTCAGTCCACGGCATCGGCATGTCGACGGGGTCGAACCCCAGGTCGGCCTGTTGGGGATACAGCTTCAGGTAGCGGGATTTCGCGATAACGCGCACCGTCACCTCGGAACCCGAGTCGAGGACCCGCAGCTGGCCTCCGGCGGTGAAGCCGAGCACGACCTTGGTGTGCTCGATCGCCGGAGTGCGGGCCGTGGCCCGGCGGAACGAGCCTGTGGCGCCCAGGTGAACCACCATCACCTCGTCATTGCCCAGGTCGAACAGCAGGAGCGTGCCGTCGCGCGCCACCGACTCGATCTTCTTGCCCACCAACAGGTCAGCGAACTGTTGCTTTGACCGCATCGCCGGCAGCGTCTTCTTCGTGCCGGGGACGTCGACCATCTTGATGCGACGCCCAGTGATCTCCTTGTCGAGGTCGCGCCTGGCGATCTCGATCTCTGGCAGCTCAGCCATGTGCAGGCTCCTCGGGAACGGATTGTTGCTGGGTCTTCGTCTCGATCATGCGTGCATACGCCGCCTCAGCGGCGTGTCGCTCGGCAAGGCGCTTGGATGAGCCCTCGCCGCGGCCCCAGATCTCTAAACCTAAGAGCGCCTCAGCGACAAAGCTCGGTCGGTGCGCGGGACCTGAGCTGGACACTCGGTAGGAAGGCTCGGCGGTGAATTGGCGCGCGACGAGTTCCTGCAGTCGCGTCTTGGCCTCTCCGGCGCCGGGCTGCGCGGCCTCGAGGGTGATCAGCGGGCCGAGCAATCGGTCGACGACGCGGCGGGCGGCATCAAGTCCTGCGTCGAGATACACCGCGCCCAGAACCGCTTCGAACGCGTCGGCCAAGATCGAGGCCTTGTCGGCTCCGCCCGTGCCGGTCTCGCCGCGTCCGAGCAGAAGCGCTGCCCCAAGCCCGCAGTCCCGGGCCGCTTCGGCCAAGCTCTCCGCATTGACGACCGCAGCACGCACGGCACTCAACTCGCCAGGACGCAGGTCTGGCCAGTTCCGCATCGCGTGATCGCAGACGCACAGACCGAGCACTGCGTCACCGAGGAACTCCAGGCGTTCATTGGGAATACCGCCGTGCTCGTGGCACCAGCTGCGATGTGAGAGGGCTTCGGTCAGCAGTTCGGGATCGGCAAAGCGATGTCCCACGCGTTTGGAAAGGCTCTCGCGTTCTGCGACAGCGTCGTCCACGTCAGCCGACGCGTGCCATCACGTAGTCGATGGCGTCGCGCACGGTCTTGAGATCTTCCAGATCCTCGTCCTCAATGCGGAAGCCGACCGTCCGATCCGAAAGCTCTTCTTCGAGGCCTTCGACCAGTTCGATCAGTGCCAGCGAGTCCGCGCCGAGATCGTCCACGAACGACGCTGACTCCGCGACCTGGGAGGGCTCAAGTTCGAGAATGTCGGCGAGCTGGTTGCGGATGAGGTCGAAGACCTCATCGCGCTCGGGCGGATTCTGGCGCACATGGGTTTCGGCGGGCACGGCGTCTCCTGCCGAGTTCGGCAATCCGACGCCACCGCGGCGTCGATCCGAGTCAGCCTAGCGGTGCCCATCAGGAGAGACATTGGAAAAAGGGTGCGCTCACGGGCCGCTCGGGCCCACGTCACCCGCTCTCGTTCGCTGCGCTCACGGGCCGCTCGGGCCCACGTCACCCGCTCTCGTTCGCTGCGCTCACGGGCCGCTCGGGCCCACGTCACCCGCTCTCGTTCGCTGCGCTCACGGGCCGCTCGGGCCCACGTCACCCGCTCTCGTTCGCTGCGCTCACGGGCCGCTCGGGCCCGGGCGCGACGGCAGGCTCACGGCGGACAGTTCGCCAACCAGATCGGCTTCGACCATGCGGTGCGCGACACGAATGGCGCTGGAGATGGCCCGTGGGCTGGAAGCGCCGTGAGCGATGATGCAAACCCCTTGAACGCCAAGCAACATGGCCCCTCCGACGCTGTCGGGACTGAGCTCGTCCGCCAGCGGGGCCAGTATGCGCAAGGCTTCCGCACCGGCGGGGCCTCCGTTCGAGAGCCGGTCCAGAATCAGGCGCACGAAGAACGATGCCGTCCCTTCAAGCGACTTCAGAACGACATTGCCGGTGAAGCCGTCGGTCACAATCACGTCGACGGGACCGTCGAGGAGGTCACGGCCTTCGATGTTGCCGAAGAAGTTGATCTCGGGGTCGGCCACGAGCAGCTTGTGGGTTTCTTTGACCAGCGCACTGCCCTTTTCGGGCTCTTCGCCGATCGACAGCAGCCCGATGCTGGGCCGCTCGACGCCGAAGCGCGTGCGGGCGTACACCGAGCCCATCCGGGCGAATTGGTGCAGCCACGCAGCGTTGCAGTCGGCCATCGCTCCCGAGTCGAGCAGCACCCGGGGAGTGGTCCCGGGCACCGGAAGTGCCGCCGCGATCGCCGGTCGCGCGACACCCGGCAGCCGGCGGAGCCGGAGCAGCGCCGCCGCGGCCATCGCACCGGTGTTGCCTGCACTCACAGCGGCGGATGCCTGGCCGTCGCGCACAGCGTTGATCGCACGAGAAATCGACGAGTCCTTCTTGGTCCGAACCGCACGACCCGGCTCCTCGGACATGTCGATGACCTCGCTGGCCTCAATCACGTCGAGGGACGCGCCGCCCGCAGCCGCGATCTCGTCGGGGCGCCCCACGAGCACCACCTCGAGCCCTTCGCTGATGGCTTCGAGCGCGCCCTCAACGACAGCCTTGGGCGCATCGTCCCCGCCCATGGCGTCGACGGCGATGGGCTTGGCCACGAGCGCTGTTTCGAATCTCAGGCGATGTCGAGCGCCTGGCGGCCGGCGTACCAGCCGCATTGGCCGCAGACGCGATGCGGCAGCTTGGCCGAATTGCAGCGTGGGCACACGCTGCGCGGTGCTTCAGCGAGCCGCCAGGCTGCGGCACGCCGCGAGCGCGTTTTGCTCTTCGACGTCTTCTTCTTTGGGACTGCCACAGCTGGACTCCTCGAGCGATGACGGCGACTCCGTCACCCGGGCGGCAAAGATAGGGGCCGCCACGGAACCGCGAGCGGCACAGCCTACCGAGAGCGTTCTGGCGAGCCGACGGCCCGAGGCCGCTCGGACGAGCTCCGGTCGCGCAAGACGTCGAGTGCTGCCCAGCGAGGATCGGCAGGTTCTGACGAGCTCTGGGGGGGCTCATCGGCTGATTGCACCAACTCCTCGGGCAGGTTGGGGCAATGCTTCCCATGTGGGCACGGCACCGCCTCGATCGGCAGCTCCAGCAGGACCGCCTCGCGCACCATGGGCACCAGGTTCACGCTCTCGGGGCCCAGCAAGTACTGCTCGCCCTCGATCGGCGCCGCAGTGAACACCTCCCGCACTTCGGCTCGGACCTCGCCGTCAAGAGTGATCCAGCAGCGCGCACAGGGCCCTTGCCAGGCCGCAGCAACCTCACCTACCACCGACAGCCCGCCGCTCGTTCGCTCGAGGGTCACGTCGACACAGATGTCGGTGCCCGACGGCACCTCGACGTCCGCAATGCGCAGCGAATTCGGGTGGCAATCAGGCGTCAGGTCGGACGAGGGCACAACTGCGGACCACTCGAAGGGCCCGTCGCCGATCAGGCGCACCGGCACGGACAGGGACCGCCGCCGGTCCCCGCGGGTCACGTCTGATCCTGGTCGAACACCAGGGGATGCGTGTGCTGATCAGCGTCGTCCGTTGCGGACGGGGCTCGCATTCGAGCGGTCGAGGCGCCCGGCGACGTCGGAGCGATTGGCGTAGCGACACGCTTGCCCAGCTTGCGCCGCGCTGCCTGCACGGCAATTTGGACCTGATCGACCGCGCTCGCGAACTGCGCTAGCTGGCGCTCGCAGTACTCGTCGACTTCGTGGCGGCGCCGGCGCGTCTGGATCTGGGCATCATCGAGCAATTGGCGCGCACGGCGTTCGGCGCTGCGCACCACCTCGGTGCGCTGGACCATCTGGGCGACTCGGCCGCGCGCCTCGTCGATGACGAGGTTGGCGTCGACGCGTGCCTGAGCCAGCACTTCATCACGCTCGCGCAGCAGCCAGCGGGCCTGACGCGTCTCGTCGGGCACCGCGGCAAGCGCCGACTCGAGCAGCGTCATGACCTCGTCGCGGTTGATCATCACCGACGTCGACAACGGCATGGGCCGGGCCGTGCCGATGATGTCCATTGCCTCTCGGATGAACTCTTCCGCGGTGACCGAGGGCGCACGAGGCGCCATCGTCCTTGCCCCGCCCCCCATCGGCGGGGCCACGACCTCGTGAGAATGTTCTTCGGTCGGCGCGACGTGCGCGCCGAGCGGCGGGTACAGCTGCGGTTGGTGAGGCTGCAAAGGAGCTTGGAGGTCAGAATCCGACGTGCTCATGCGCTGCGCTCCCCAGATGTGCGTGCGGTCAGCCGTTCCGCCACGGGGGGAGGAACGAGGTGGGAACAATCACCACCGAACTTCGTGATCTCGCGGATGAAATTCGAAGCGATGAAAAGATGTTCAGACCGGGGCGGCACAAAGACCGTTTCGATGCCGGTAACGGAGCGGTTCATGTGCGCCATCCGCAGCTCGGTCTCGAAGTCGGTCTGGCTGCGGAGCCCCTTCACGATGATGTCTGCACCCAGCCGCTGCGCCAGGTCGACAACCAGCTCGCCGAACTCGACGACTGAAACATTGCCGAACTGCGCGCTGGACTCCTCGATCATTGCGACTCGCTCATCGTCGGTGAACATCGGTGTCGACTTCGAAGGGTTGCGCATCGCCGCGACGACGACGCTGTCGAACATCCGCGATGCAGCGCCAATCACATCGAGATGCCCGTTGTGAACAGGATCGAACGAGCCTGGATACATCGCCATGACCACCGAGAAAGGCCCCTCCAGATCGAGCCGCGTCCAGCGCGGCGACCGTACCGCGCCCGCGCGGCGAATCGAGGGACCCTCACGAACGCCGCAACAGTGCGGCGATCGGCGCTATTCGGTCGAGTCCGAGTCCTCGAGGACAATGTCCCAGCGGTCACCGCAGTCACCGCAGCGGTAGGCAACGACATCGCCGGCGCTGAAGCCCCAATCCGGCTCAGGAAAGCTGAGGAGGCCACAACGTCCACCGCAGTCCACGCAGATGATCTCGGCGGGAGCGTCCACAGAACCGGGGTCACGGCGTTCCTGGGGCGTGTTGGACACGGACCCAGTGTCGCACTGGGCCTACGGTGACGCCATGCGGGTGGTCGGCGGAGCACTGGGCGGGCGTCGGCTCGCGGCCGCCCACGGCATCCGGCCGACATCGGATCGCGCCCGTGAGGCCATCTTCAACATGCTGGCGAGCATGCAATTGCCTGAGGGCGCCACGGTGCTGGATCTATTTGCTGGGACTGGCGCTCTCGGCATTGAGGCGCTCTCACGCGGTGCGACACATGCGACATTCGTCGACTCGGATTCGTCTGCGCACGAAACCATCTCGACGAACCTCGCCAAGCTCGGCGTCGCCGGGCACGCCACAGTCGTGCGCTCGGACGCGATTCGGTTCCTGATGGGTGACGGCGGCGCTGGTGGCGCGCGGTTCGACGTCGTGTTCGCAGATCCGCCGTACCTGTTCGATGGCTGGACCGAGCTGCTGAAAGCAGTGGACGCCGAGGTGATCGTCTGCGAATCGGACCGTGAAATCACCGGGCCCCACTGGCAGACGTACCGGGTTCGGCGGTATGGCACTCCCGTCGTCACACTGTTGATGCGCGACGAGTTGCTGCGCGACGACGTGCGACGAGACCGCTAGCTCCGCTGCAGGAAGTCAGGGTCTCGGCAGCTCGCAAACCAATCGATCTCGTCGGCGAGAGCAGGAAATGCAGCCAGATCGCCGTCGGATTCGACGAGGTCCATGGCGACGTCCCGGGCCGCCTGGACCCATTTGAGGTCGCGGGCCAGCGACGCCAGCTTCAAGTCGCTGCGGCCCGACTGTCGCTCGTCGAACAGCGTGCCTTCGCCTCGCAGCTCGAGATCTCGCTCGGCGAGCTCGAAACCGTCGGTCGAGGCCTCCAAAGCGGCCAGCCGCTCCTCGGCGATCGGCGTGGGGTCCTCGTCGCTCACCAGGAAGCAGCGGGAGGCGTAGCTGCTACGACCGACGCGGCCTCGCAGCTGGTGCAGCTGTGCGATGCCGAAGCGGTCCGCTGACAGCACCACCATCATCGTCGCGTTGGGCACATCGATGCCGACTTCGATGACCGTGGTCGCCACCAGCGCGTCGAGGGCTCCCGCTCGGAAGCGCTTCATCGTGTCTTCCTTGGCAGCCGAGGCCAGCCGCCCATGCAGCAGGCCGACGCGCATGCCCGCCAGGGCTCCTGCGGCCAGCTCGTCGTGCATCTGCTCGGCGGAGCGAGCGTCGAGGCTCTCGCTTTCGGCGATGAGCGGGCACACCACGTACGCCTGGCGGCCGGATTCGATCTCGGCACGCAGTTCGGACCACATCGCCTCAGCGGCCAGCGGCCCGCGTACCCACTCGGTCGCGGTCGGCGTCCGACCCGGCGGCAGCTCGTCGAGCACGGATACGTCGAGGTCGCCGTACACGGTCATGGCAGCGGTGCGCGGTATCGGCGTCGCGGTCATGACCAGCAGGTGCGGCATCCGTCCGTCGGAGCGACCGTGTTCGCGTAGCCGGGCGCGCTGGGCGACTCCGAATCGATGCTGCTCGTCGACAACGACCACGCTGAGCGAGTTGAACTCCACCGACTCCTCCAGCAGGGCGTGGGTGCCCACGACGATGTCTGCTGCGCCGTTCACGATCTCCGCCAGCACCTCGCGGCGCTGTTGGGCCGAGAGGGCGCCGCTCAGCAGTCGCAGGGTCAGCGGCTTGCTGCCTCCCAGCCGCGACGGGTCGGGCACTTCAAGCCCCCCAAGCAGGTTGCGCACTGCCAAGTAGTGCTGTTCAGCCAGCACCTCGGTGGGTACCATGAGCGCTCCTTGGTGACCGTTCTGCACGGCGACCAAGAGTCCGTGCAGCGCAACCAACGTCTTGCCCGAGCCGACATCACCCTGCAGCAGGCGGTGCATCGGGCGCATCTCGCCGACATCAGCGTCGATGTCGGCGATTACTCGTTGCTGGGCATCGGTCAGGCCGAACGGCATGCGCTCGCCGAACGAGTCAACGAGGCGCCCGCGCGGCTCGTGCGCGATGCCGAGTTCGTGGGCTTCGCGAGCAAGGCGCTGGCCTCGCAACACCAGTTGCACCCGCAGCAGCTCGTCGAACACGAGCCGGTTGCGGGCGGCGCCTCGCGCAGCCATCGAGGGGGGCTCGTGGATGTCGGCGAAAGCCTGTGCCCGTCTGACGAGCCCCAAGCGCTTCCGGACGTCAGTCGGCAACGGGTCCGCTATGCCACGGGGAGCACAGCGACGCTGCGCTTCTGCCACCCAGCTGGCGATGTCCCAGGTGGCGATGCCTGCCGTTTCCGACTGGCGGTAGACCGGAACGATCTTGCCGGTGCGGTCGCCCAGCAGGTCGACGACCGGATTGGTCATCTTCTTGCGTCCTCGGTAGCTGTCGACCTTGCCGAACATGGCCACCGTGAGACCCTCGGCCAGCTGACGTTCACGCCACGCTTGGTTGAAGAACACCGCACTCATCGATCCGCTGGAATCGCCGACCTCGGCGGTGACAAGCGGACGGCCCCCACGCATCCGACGGCTGGACACCGACAGCACTTCGGCGACGACAGTGATCTCGGCACCGACGGCCGCTTCGCTGATCGGGGCCTGCGCCGTGCGGTCCACGTACCGGCGGGGGTAGTAGGTGAGCAGATCGAACACCGTCTCGACGTCGACGTCGGCAAGCGCTGCGCGTCGCTGCGGTCCCACGCCGTTGAGGCGCGAAACGTCGATCTCGTCCAGCTCGCGCAGCGTCAGCGGTGAATTCACCGCGACGGCCGCCGAGGTGCAGGTGGTCCCCCGCACCGGCCCAAGGCGGGCTGGCGGCGGCGGCGAAGACTCATTCGATGCCGAACAGGTACGGGTAGTGGTCCTGGCCGCCGACATGGTGCTCGACTTCGACGTCAGGCCAGCGGGCAGCAAGCCATGCCATCACAGCATCGGTGTCGGCAGGCCGAGCATCGGCACCGGAGATGAGGGTGAGGATCTCGTGGGACGGCTGCAGCAGGTGGTCGAGCAGGCCAGTCGCCGCGCCGAGCGCTGTGTCACCCGCAGTCACGATGCCCTCGGCGTCCATGCCGATCCAATCGCCGGCGCCGATGTGGCCCTCGGGGCCTTCGGTGTCGCGCACCGCTCGGGTCACCTCGCCCGCAGTGACCGCTTCCGCGGCGTCGCTCATTGCCACGGCGTTGAGCCCGGCATCGCCATCAGGGTCGTAGCCGACCAGCGAGGCGAGGCCGGCGGGCACCGATTTCGTGGGCACCACGACAACCGTCTTGTCGGTGTGGGCGCTGACCTGGTGCGCCACCGGGATGATGTTGGAGTTGTTCGGCAGAACGACGACCTGCTGCGACGGTGCCGCCTCCACTGCAGCGAGCAGCTCAGCCGTAGACGGATTCATGGTCTGGCCGCCGGTGACGAGCTCCTGGGCGCCCATCGAGGCGAACAGCTCGTCGAGGCCAGGCGACGGCGACACGACGACGACGGCGCAGCCGACAGCAGGACGGTCCGGAGCATCGGAGCCAGACCGCGCAGCGGCCTGAACGCCGGGCGCTGGGTGCGCTGCGTGACCGCCCAGACCGGCGACCTGTTCGTGGAGATCGGTGATCTGGATGCGGTGCGGCCTTCCCGCATCGATGCCGGCTTCGATCACAGCGCCGATGTCGTCGGTATGGATGTGGCAATTCCACAGGCCGTCGCCGCCGACCATCACGATCGAGTCGCCCATTGCATCCCAGGCATTCTTGAAGGCGTCGATCCGATCGTCATGCGCCGCCAGCAGGAACATGACCTCGTAGCGGGTGCCGGAAGGGTCATGGGCCTCGTCGCCGAGATGGCTGTGCAACTCGTCGCGGCGCTGCGCCACTGGGTCCACTCCGGCGTCGGGCAACGCTGTGCCGGCGTTGCCGTGCGCGATTACCGCAGCGACATCCGCGGGCAGATCTACTTCTGCGGGCAAGGGCCTGCCATCGACCACATTGAGCAGCGCGTCGAGGAGCAGCAGGTAGCCCGCTGCTCCTGCATCCACCACTCCGGCGGAGGCGAGCACCGGCAGCTGCTGCGGTGTGCGTTCGAGAGCGACCTGACCCGCCTGCCGCGCTGTTTCGAGCATGGCCACTAGCTGTGCCGCGCCGCCCTGCGGCGAATCATCCGCGACTGCGGAGCGCGCTGCATGCGCGGATGCTCGGGCGACGCTGAGAATGGTGCCTTCAACGGGTCTCATCACCGCGCTGTCCGCCGCCGTGCTGGCCGCCATGAGTCCTTCGGCCAGCCGCGGAGCATCGATCATCGGCTCGGCAACACCTGCGCCGTCGTCTGATGCGTCGGGAGCCAGCGTGGCGGCAAGGCCGCGCAGCAGCTGGCTGACGATGACCCCGCTGTTGCCGCGCGCGCCCATCAGCGCGCCGTGCGAGATAGCACGGCAGACCTCAGCGCGACCGGCGTCGGCAACGGGTTCCAATTCGGAGGCCACCGAGGCCAGCGTCAGGGCCATGTTGGTGCCAGTGTCACCATCTGGCACCGGGTACACGTTGAGTCGGTCGATCGTCGTGCGGTGCCGTTCCAACGCCTCGCCGTAGGCGCGCACGGCGGCCACAACATGACGTGTGTCGAGCGCGTGCGTCGGCAACTGTCCCGCGAACACCTCCTGGCTCATCACCGCCGAAGTTACAGCGCGCCCGCTGCGCCCGGTTGGTAGCTTTCGGGATGCTGTGACGGCTGCTTCGGCGTCCGCGCAGTTTCCCGGCCAACGGAGGCGCGAATGCAAGGCGTCATCAAGTCGTACGACCCCGCATCCAAAGTCGGCGTGGTTACTGACGATGTCGCACGCGCCGAGCACGAGCTGGCCCCTGATGCCTTGGAGGGTTCCATCTTCCGGATGGTGAGGCAGGGCCAGCGAGTCATCTTTGACCTCGATGATCGGGGGCTGGCAACCCGACTTCGCCTGGGTTCAGAGGTCGACCTGGGAACGCCGGAATGGATCACCGCCGGGGGGAGCACAGCGTGATCCGCGGCCGGCCACAACGTCGGCCGGATCCGGAGCGCGGACGAGTGCGGCAGCTCCGAAGCGCTAGCGAGTAGGAAGACCGACCCGGAGGTCACATTGCCTGCAACCACGAACCGCCAGTTGCTCGAATGGGTCGATCACTGGGCCGGCGTCCTGCGCCCCGACGACATCTGTTGGTGCAACGGGTCCGAAACCGAGTACGAACGACTCTGCGGCCTCATGGTCGAGTCGGGCACGCTGATCCCGCTCGATTCCGAAGCCCGGCCAAATAGCTTTCTGGCACGCTCGGACCCGGGCGATGTGGCCCGGGTGGAGGATCGCACGTTCATCTGCTGCGAGCGCGAGGTTGACGCAGGCCCCAACAACAACTGGCGGGAGCCCGACGAGATGCGGGCCGAGTTGAGCGAACTGTTCGCCGGCTCCATGCGTGGCCGGACCATGTACGTGGTGCCGTTCTCGATGGGTCCGCTGGGATCGCACATTGCGCACATCGGCGTTCAGCTGACCGACTCGCCCTACGTGGCGGCGTCGATGCGGATCATGACCCGCATGGGACAGGCCGCGCTCGACGTCCTCGGCGACGGCGAGTTCGTGCCGTGCGTGCATTCGCTGGGCGCGCCGCTCGAGCCCGGCGAGGACGACGTTCCGTGGCCCTGCGACGCCGACCGCAAGTACATCGTCCATTTCCCTGAGACCCGAGAGATCTGGTCCTACGGTTCGGGTTACGGCGGAAACGCTCTGCTGGGCAAGAAGTGCTTCGCGTTGCGAATCGCCTCGACGATGGCCCGTGATCAAGGCTGGCTGGCCGAGCACATGCTGATCGTGGGCGTGACTCCCCCGGGCGGCGAAACGGTGTATGTCGCGGCTGCGTTCCCATCGGCATGCGGCAAGACGAACATGGCGATGATGATCCCGACCCTGCCCGGCTGGAAAGTCGAGACGATCGGCGACGACATCGCATGGATGAAGTTCGGTCCTGACGGCCGTCTGCACGCCATCAATCCCGAGGCCGGCATCTTCGGGGTAGCTCCGGGAACCGGCACCGACACCAACCCCAGTGCCCTCGCCACCATGTGGGGCAACTGCGTGTTCACGAACGTGGCGCAGACACCCGACGGCGACGTGTGGTGGGAAGGGCTCAGCGAAGCTCCTCCCGAGGGGCTGACCGACTGGCGTGGCAATGCTTGGAGCATTGACAGCGGCACTCCCGCAGCGCATCCCAACGCCCGCTTCACCGCACCCGCAGCGCAGTGCCCGACCATCGCGAAGGAGTGGGAGGACCCAGCCGGTGTTCCGATTTCGGCGATCCTGTTCGGCGGTCGCCGGGCAACGACGGTGCCGTTGGTCACCGAGGCGCTCGACTGGGAGCACGGCGTGTTCCTGGGTTCGGTGATGTCCTCGGAGAAGACAGCCGCAGCTGCGGGCGCTATCGGCGAGATCCGACGTGACCCCTTCGCCATGCTGCCGTTCTGCGGCTACAACTTCGGCGACTACTTCCAGCACTGGCTCGACATCGGCGCCAAGCCCGATGCGAAGCTGCCGAAACTGTTCTACGTCAACTGGTTCCGCAAGGACGAAGACGGCAAGTTCATCTGGCCCGGCTTCGGCGACAATTGCCGGGTGCTCAAGTGGGTGATCGAACGGGTCGCCGGCCACGGCGAGGCGGTGCCGACCGCCATCGGCCTGGTGCCGCCGCCCGCGGCACTCGACACAACGGGCCTCGACTTGACCGACGAGCAGATCGAGGTATTGACCACGGTCGACGAAGACGACTGGCGAGCCGAGATCGACATGATCGAAGCCCACTACAACACCCTCGGCGATCGCCTCCCCCCCCAGATGCGCCACCAGCTCGACCAGCTCGAGGAGCGCCTGGGCGTCTGAGACCGCAGCCAGTCCGACATTCGGCGGGCAGGCGATCTCCGCAACGCCCAGCTGCCCAGCAGCCCCGCCGCGCCTAGCTGCCCAGGAACATTGCGCGGATGGCGAGGCCCATGATGAACAGGGCGCCGAATCCGAACAGCTGGTAGCGGCGATGCGAGAGCTGCTCTCGGTACGCGAACACAAATGCGACCGCGACGGCGCAGCAGACGCCGTAGAAAACATGGAACGCAGGCGCTTCGACTGCGGCGGTCCTGACGACGACAACGCCGACGGTGAGCTGGACGAAGACAAGCACCCAGGCGGCGCCAAGAAGCCACCACAAGCTTCGCTGACGCAGGCGGTGCCAGCGAATTGCGCCCAACGACCACAGACCTGCGAAGCCGTTCGAGATCACGAGCGCCCAGCCCAGCGCGACGTGAAGCGATATCCAGAATTCAGCGGACATGCATCTCTGCTCGCTGCGAAGAGATCACCGCTGCGGCGGCGACGGTGCTTGACGGTCTCACCGCTGCGGCGGCGAGACGTGCTGCGTGAAGAGATGGATGAACATCAACAGGTTCTGCGCGTCGCCATGGCCGTTTGCCAAGTTCAGCTCGCCGGGGCGGCGGGCTTCGATGTCGCTCAGCTTCATCACATCGAGCGCTCGCAGCAGGCCCACGGGTGCACCGGCAGACACCAGCTCGCCGATGTCGCGCACCAAGTGTCGGCCACGCAGACCCTGGACCTGGATCAGGCTGCGCAGCAGCAGTCGGGCGAGGGCGCAAGCGCTCGCGGGCGACACATCGGCCACCGCAGCGGCTTCGGTGTAGAGCGGGACGAGCTTGCGGTCCAGTCCCGGCGGAGGACCAGTCGGCTCGCTGGCACGAGCATCGTCGGCGTCTCGGGGCTCGTCGTTCACCTCAGGCGATGGCACCGGTGTCGCGCAGCTTGACGATGTCGTCAGCGTCGTAGCCGGCGACGGCGAGCACCTCGTCGGTGTGCTGCCCTGGATGCGCCGGCGGGCCCTGGACCGATTCGACAGTTCGGCTGAAGCGCGGTGACGGGCTGGGCTGGATGACGCCGGCTACCTCGCAGAACGTATCGCGATGCACATTGTGCGGATGCTGGGGCGCCTCTTCGAGCGTCAGCACTGGGGCGAAGCAAACGTCGGTGGCGTCCATGATTTCGCACCATTCGTCGCGTGTCTTGGCCTTGAACACCTCGGCGATGCGATCCTTGAGATGGGGCCAGTTGCTGCGTGAGTGCTGCTTGGCGAACTCGGCGTCGTCGTCGAGCCCGGTCAGCCGCAGCAGCTCTGCGTAGAACTGCGGCTCGATCGACCCGACCGAGATGTAGTTGCCGTCAGCGCACTGGTACACGTCGTAGAAGTGGCTGCCGGTGTCGAGCAGGTTCGTGCCGCGCTCGTCATTCCACACACCCAACGCGCGCATCGAATGGAACATCGCCATCAGCGTGGCGGCACCGTCGACCATGGCTGCGTCGATGACCTGTCCCTCGCCGGAGCGCTGCGCCTCGAACAATCCGCACGCCACGCCGAAGGCCATCAGCATTCCGCCGCCGCCGAAGTCACCCACGAGGTTCAGCGGCGCGATCGGCGGCTCGCCCGCCCGCCCGATCGGTTCGAGCGCGCCGGCCAGCGCGATGTAGTTGATGTCGTGCCCCGCGCCCATGTGGTACGGGCCTTCCTGACCCCAGCCGGTCATTCGGCCATAGACGAGTCGGGGATTGCGAGCGAGGCACTCGTGGGGGCCGATGCCCAGACGTTCCATCACGCCTGGGCGGAATCCTTCGATCAGAGCGTCAGAACGCTCGACAAGGCGCAGCAGCGCCTCGGCGCCGTCGGGATTCTTCAGGTCGAGTCCGATCGAAGATCGACCGCGAGCCAAAATATCGATCGGCGGAGTTTCGACATCGTGATCGCGCACGTTTCCGGCTCGATCCACCCGGATCACCTCGGCGCCCATATCTGAGAGCATCATTCCGCAGAACGGCGCCGGTCCGATCCCCTGCATCTCGATCACCCTGGTGCCCGCCAGCGGTCCTGTACCCATACCTCGTCCCCTCGTCACGTCCCGGCAACGCTACTTCGCACTGTTTGTCACGGCGCTGCCTGCTCCAGCGCTCGCTGGATCGTCTCGGCCACCCGCACGATCGCCGCCGGCGTGCGTGTTCCCCACCAGAACAGATCCTGACCGTCGATGAGGTGAGCCGGTGCGTACTGCGACAGCTCGTCCAGGTGCCGCAGATGCCACGGATACGGCTCGGTTGGGGCCAGGATCACGTCGAAGTGCTCTGCCGAGAGATCGGCATCGCAAAGCGTCGGGTAGACGTCCCGGTCAGCGAAGGCCACCTCGACACCGCAGTAGCGGAGCATCGAGGCACCGTACGTCTGCGCGCCGATGGTCATGTACGGCCGGCGCCAGATCGGCACGAAGACACAAATGTTCCCGGCCCGTGCCGCAGGATGCGGCAAATCGGCTGGCGCTGGCAGCGGCTCAGGCGTCCAGGCCACACCGATCCGTTGCGCCAAGCGGCCCAGTTCGGGCTCGACGTCGGCCAGCGCCGCGATGTGCAGAACCTCCACCTCGAGACCAGCCGTGACCAGCGCTTCATGGTCCTGCCTGCGGTTCTCCTCGCGATCGGTCACGACGAGATCCGGCCTCAGCCCGACGATCGCTTCGACATCGGGATTCTTGGTGCCCCCCACATGTCTCAGGTCACCCCGCTCACAGAAGCGGGTGCATGCGATCGGGTCAGAGCCCCACGTCGCCAGCGTCTCGGTGACACTCGGAACGAGGCTCACAATGCGCACCCACGGCAGCGTATTGGCGCTGCCGATGCGCACCGACGGCAGCGTATTCACCCAGTCGATGCGCAACATCAGCAGGGCAACGACGGTCTAGGTTCGCTCCCGTGGACCCCACAGCGAGCCGGCTCGACGCTGCCCAGCGCGCTGCGGTAGATTCGGAGGCGAATGCACTTCTGGTGGTGGCGGGACCAGGAAGCGGCAAGACACGCGTGCTCACGCATCGGATCGCTCGCCGAGTCGGCGACGAGTCAATTCAGGCGCGGCATGCGGTGGCCGTCACCTTCACGCGGCGAGCTGCGCACGAGTTGCGCTCCCGGCTTCGAGACCTGGGTGTCGACGACACCGGCCCGGTCGGCACGTTTCACTCCATTGCGTTGGCGCAGCTGCGCCAAAATGACATCGACCGCGGGCGATCCGAGCGCAAGGTCCTGCCGAGCCGTGCCGCTCTCAGCGGTGAGCTCGCAGAGCATCTGCGCAACCGGTTCGGCGCCCGACCGCCAGTGACCGTGGCGGTCGCATTGCGCGAGATCGACTGGGCCAAGGCCAACGATCTCTCGGCCGCTGAGTACCGCGACGGTCCCGGCCCCAGACGCGTGGGGTCCGGCGCCGAGGCCACAGCGGAGCTGTATTCGCACTACGAGCGCACCAAGACGCGTCGGCGAATGCTGGACTTCGACGACCTGCTCATCGAGTGCACACGCCTGATGCACTCAGACGAGCACTTCGCGAACGCCCGACGCTGGCTGCACCGTCACTTCTTCGTGGACGAATTTCAGGACCTCAACCGGCTGCAATGGAACCTGCTGACGGCGTGGCTGGGCGGGACCACCGCCGTCCGCGACGGCAACGCGGACATTTGCGCCGTCGGCGACGCCGATCAGGCCATCTACGGGTGGAATGGGGCCGACAGCAGCTACATCGCTGAGTTCGATCGCCGATTCGACGGTGCTGAAGTGGTGCACCTCAACCTCAACTACCGCAGTCATCGGTTGCTCATCGCCGCGGCCGGAGCCGTCATGTCCCCCAGCGAGACAGCAACGTCAGCACAGCGGTTGCGAGGCGGGCACGACCAACAGACCGCCCGCCCGCACGAAATCGGCCCCGCGCCCACGGTGACGGCATACGACGACGAGACGGCCGAGGCCGACGGCATCGCCCGCTGGATCAGCGCGCAACACAAGAGATGGGGCTCGTTCGGTGTTCTGACGCGCACGAACGCGCAGCTGCACGACATCGCCGCCGCTCTGGGCTCGGCGGGCATCCCCCATCGCATCGGCGGCCAGCGAGGCTCGTTCCTGCAGCTGCAGGGTGTGCGCGAGCTGCTCGACCGGCTCCGCGCTTCGGGTGCGGACTTCGCTTCGGTCGTCGCCGAATTGCGGCAAGAGGTCAGCAACCGCGGGCAGTACTCCGACAGCGCCTCGAGCGATCAGACGGCGTTGCGCTTGCTGGAACTCGCTGCGGTCTACCTCGACGAGCAGGGCAGTGCCGCAGGCCGCCGCAATGCCCGGCCGGGTGCGGATGGTCAAGGTTTTGCCACTTGGATCGGGCTGCTGGCAGGGCGGGACCACGAACTCACCGGCGACCTGCTCGACATCGACCGATTCGCCCGCCCCGGCGGTGCTGTGACGCTTGCGACGTTTCACGCTGCGAAGGGTCTCGAATGGCGCCATGTCGTCATCGCGGGCGCCGAGGACGGACTGGTACCGCTGCGTGCCGGCGATCCCGAAGAACGTCGGCTCTTCTATGTCGCTGTGTCGCGGGCCACCCACGCATTGCACCTCACCTGGGCTCGGCATCGGTCAAGGACTCACCGCGGCACCCGCAGGCCTTCACCGTGGCTGGCGCTCATCGAGCACGCGACCGCGGTGCCGCCGGCGCTCGGCGCCCATGACGCCGCTGCCCACCTCGCAGCGGCGCGCGCTGCCCTGGATCGCTAGTCGAGGTCGACCAGGACCGGGGTGTGGTCCGAAGGCTTGGTGCCCTTTCGGGCGTTGCGGTCGATGAGGCAGAACCGGGCCGCATCGACCACGGGCGCGGTGCCCAGCAACAGGTCGATGCGCAGGCCGTGGCGCTTGTAGAAGGCGCCGTCGCGATAGTCCCACCAGCTGTATAAGCCAGCAGCGCCGTAGTGCTCACGGAAGATGTCCGCTAGCCCCCAGTCGCAGACGGCTTGCACGGCGGACCGCTCTCGTTCGGTGACATGGGTGCGAGGTTCAGGGTTGTCCGGATCCCACACATCGCGCTCATCAGGGCACACGTTGAAATCGCCGCCCACCAGCACCGGTTCAGCCGCATCGCAAGTGGCCTCAAGATGGGCCCTCAGGCGTCCGAGCCAATCCAGCTTGTAACGGTAGTGATCGTGGTCAACGGCACGGCCGTTGGGCACGTACACCGAGCTCACGGTGACGTCTCCGCAGCGGGCTGAGATGATCCGGGCATCCGGATCTGGCTCGCGTCCGTCAGCAAAGCCCGCAATCGGGTCTTCGATCCCGACGCGTGACAGGATCGCCACGCCGTTCCAGCGCCCCTCGCCATGGTGTGCCGAGGCGTAACCCTGCGCCTCGAAGTGCAGGTGCGGGAACTGCTCGTCGGCCATCTTGGTTTCTTGCAGCAGCAGCACGTCGGGCTCGGCATAGTCCAGCCACTCGTCGACCCGCTCCAGCCGGGCATTCAGGCTGTTGACGTTCCAGGTCGCAATCCGCACGCCACGGACGCTAACGGCCCGCCTCAGCGGGCCTGCGAATGCGCGGCGACCTGCGTGGTGAAGCAATTCGTCTCCCGCTCTTGTTCGCTGCGCTCACGGGCCGCTCGGGCCACGGCCTTGCTGCCGATGTCGTTCTGGAACCTACGGTCTCGCTGCGATTCCGCTCGGCCTCTCAGCGGGCAAGTGGCTTGTAGGTGATCCGTGTTGGATGCGCCGCAGCGGAGCCGCGGCCGTGAGGCCCTGCATCCGCGCCCAGCTCGCGCTTGCGAAAGGTCTCGTAGTCGCTGAAGTTGCCCTCGAACCAACGCACCACGCTGTCGCCCTCAAAGGCCAGGACATGGGTGGCGATCCGGTCCAGGAACCAGCGGTCGTGGCTGATGACCACGGCGCACCCCCCGAAGAACTCCAGCGCGTCTTCGAGCGATCGCAGCGTGTCCACGTCGAGGTCATTGGTGGGTTCATCGAGCAGCAACACGTTGCAGCCTGACGTCAGCGTCCGTGCCAAGTGCACCCGGTTGCGCTCACCGCCCGCCAGCTCGCCTACACGCTTCTGCTGATCCGAACCAGTGAAGTTGAACGACGCTACGAACGCTCGGCCGTTCACGTCGCGGGCACCGCCGACGCCGTCGATGCGCAGCGTGTCGTGGCCGTCGGTGATCGCTTCGTACACGGTGCGGCTGTTGTCGAGCCGGGCCCGTGACTGGTCCACATAGGCAATGTCGGTCGTGGAGCCCACGATGATCGATCCCGCGTCGGGTACCTCGTCGCCGATCAGCATCCGGAACAGCGTCGTCTTGCCGGCTCCGTTCGCGCCGATGACGCCCACGATGCCGCCGGGAGGCAGGCTGAACGACAAGTCGTCGAACAGCAGCTTGTCGTCGAATGCCTTGACGAGCCCCGTTGCCTCGATGACCGACGAGCCCAGCCGCCGCGACATCGGAATGGTGATCTGCAGCGCGTCGGCGCGCCGTTGCCGCTCGGCAGTTTCCCGGTGCGCTGCCAGCAATTCCTCATAGGCGTTGACGCGTGCCTTGCTCTTGGCCTGGCGCGCCCGCGGTGACATGCGAACCCATTCCAGCTCGCGTGCCAGCGTCCGAGACCGTGCATCGGATCCGCGCTGCTCAACCGCCAGCCGCGCCCCCTTGTGCTCCAACCAGGCGCTGTAGTTGCCTTCGAACGGCATCGTGCGGCCGTGGTCGATCTCGAGGATCCAGCCCGCTACGTTGTCCAAGAAGTAACGATCATGGGTGATCGCCACAACCGTGCCCGAATAGTCCGCAAGGAAGCGCTCGAGCCACGCCACCGACTCGGCGTCGAGATGGTTGGTCGGCTCGTCGAGCAGCAGCAGATCCGGGTGCGAAAGCAGCAGCCTGCACAGCGCCACGCGACGCCGCTCGCCGCCCGACAGCGTCGTCACATCGGCATCTGGGGGCGGTAGACGCAGCGCGTCCATGGCGATGGCCACCTGCCGTTCGAGATCCCACGCCCCCGCCGACGCGATGCGGTCCTCCAGATCGGCCTGTTGCGCTCCAAGGGCATCCAAATCAGCGTCGGGATCGCTCCAGCCGGCGAGAACTTCCTCATATCGGGTCAGCAGTGCCGCAGTGGCCGCGACGCCTGACATCACGTTTCCTTCGACATCGGTTGAGGCATCCAGCTCGGGTTCCTGCGGCAGCAGCCCCACCGTGGCTCCCGCGGCGAGCCGCGCTTCGCCGATGTATCCGTCGTCCAGGCCGGCCATGATCCGCAGAAGGGACGACTTGCCGGAGCCGTTGTGCCCGATCACGCCGATCTTGGCGCCCGCCAAGAACGCGAGCGTCACATCGCGCAGCACCTCTCGGTCCGGCGGGTAGAATCTTCCCGCTTTGCGCAACGTGTAGATGAAATCAGCAGCCATTCCCAGCCGCCGTTCGGTGCGTGCGGATCCGAGACATCAATGCAGGTCGAAGGCCACGAGCGATTCCAGTTCGCGTAGCGCCTCATCTGGGTCGGTCACCTTGATCGCTGACATCCCCATCGCCGCCGCGGGCTTGCAGTTGATGCCCAAGTCGTCCAGATAGGCCGTATGGCGGGGATCGATGCCGAGCTCGGAACATGCCAGCTCGTAGATCCGGGGATCGGGTTTGCGCAGGCCAACGACCGATGACTCGATCACCACGCCGAACAACTTCATCACCTCGGCTATCGCCGCAGCTGTCGCAGCGTCGCGGGCCATTCCCTCGCCATGCCCGGTGCGCACGTTGTTGGTGATGCAGCCCACCGGCAGGCGCGCCGCCAGGATCTCGAGCGCCTGGACCATCCGCGGACGCAGTCCGCCGCTGAGGCAGGCCAGCACCGCAGCACCCGACAGCTCGTATCCGCGATCACGGGCTTCCGCCTCGAACAGGCGGGCGAATTCGTCGACGTTCACCTCGCTGCGCTCGAGCCGGGCCCACGCGTTGTCGTCGGGGTTCGTGGCGTTGATCTGGCGAATCGTGTCGCGCGGGATAGCGAGACGCTCCTCGTAGCGGTTGAATGACTCGAACGGGCTCTCGGTGATCACACCACCGAAATCGAAGAGGACCGCGCGGATCTTGCCCGTTTGCACGGGGGCGCACGCTATCTGCACCGCAGCGCGATCTGACCGGTGCTTAGCCGCCTCCCGCGCGTTACGCGCGAACTCTTGCCCAAAGTCGCGCGAGTTGTACCAGATTTCCGCGCGAATCGCGCGAAAATCCACCGAATACGCGCGAGCGTTCGCTAGGGTCCCTCGCGATGGCCACGGATACGACGACGTCGGCAGCAGATTCGACGACGGCAGCGAAAACCGCAGCGCCCCGCAAGCGCTGGAAGAGTCGGGCAGTCACGCGCACTGTCGATGCCGGCAACTCCGCGTACTGCGCCGTCTGCGACGAGCTGCTCAAATTCCGCGCCCGCATCCGGGCCGAGCAGATCATCTGCAACGTGTACGTGAACAATCGTTGGGACCGCGTCGAGCATTACCACCCTGACTGCTATGAGCAGGTCGACAACCCGTACGGAGAGCCCGACGGCTGAGAGGCCCCGCAATCGTGGGCGGCGGCGGCCCTGGCGGCGGCCAGCCGGATCAGATCACCTGGCTCAAGAACATCCTGGTTCGCTCTTCGGCCGGGTCGGTGAAGAAATGCTCGGGCGTGCCGACTTCGACGATCTCGCCGTCCTCCATAAAGATGATCCGGTCGGCGACTTCACGGGCGAAGCCCATCTCGTGGGTCACCACCATCATGGTCATGCCTGAGCGCGCCAGCCCTTCCATCACGTCGAGCACTTCTTTGATCATCTCGGGGTCCAGCGCGGAGGTGGGCTCGTCGAAGAGCATCACCCGGGGCTCCATCGCGAGGGCTCTGGCGATCGCCACGCGCTGCTGTTGACCGCCTGAGAGCTGGCCCGGGTACTTCTGGGCCTGTTCGGGGATGCCGACACGTTCGAGCAGCGCCAGCGCCAGCTCTTCGGCCTCGGGCCGTGACTTCTTGCGGACCCACATCGGAGCGAGCGTGATGTTGTCCATCACGGTCAGGTGCGGGAACAGGTTGAACTGCTGGAAGACCATCCCGACCTCGGAGCGGATCTTCTCGATGTTGCGCAGATCGTTGGTCAGCTCGATGCCGTCGACGAGGATCTGGCCGCTCTGATGGGCCTCGAGCCGGTTGATGCAGCGGATCCAGGTGCTCTTGCCCGAACCCGACGGCCCGAGCACCACCACGATCTCGCGTTCCTTGATGGTCGCGCTGATCCCGTTCAGTGCCTGGAAGTCGCCGAACCATTTGTCCACGTCACGGCACACGATCATGTCGTTGCGCGCCGCGAGCTCGTCGGACACCGCGACGGTGGCGTCTCCGTGCATCCCACTCGTAGGTGGTGGTGGTGGTGGTGGCGGACTCATATTCGGTACCTCGCCGTTCTCATAGAACCCATTTCGTAACTGCCAGTCGTGCAAATGCCAGTCGCACTGTGCTCGGTCTCATCGCTCACCCAGTCCAACCCGGTGCTCAAGTCGCTGGCTGTATTTCGACATGGAGAATGCGACGACCCAGTACACCGCTGACACGAACAGCAGGCCTTCTCGACGCACTCCGAGGAACTGCGTCTGGTTCGGGACGACCGAGTTGGCAATGCGCAGGAAGTCGAAGAGTCCGATGATCGCCAGCAGTGATGTCTCCTTGAACGTGGCGATGATCTGGCCGACCAAAGGCGGGATCGACACTCGCAGCGCTTGAGGCAGCACGATGAAGCCCGTTCGCTGGGTGGTGGTGAGGCCAACGGCATCTGCCGCCTCATACTGCCCCCGGCGGATCGATTGCAGGCCGCCGCGCACGTTCTCGGCCAGATACGCGGCGGAGAACAGGGTGTAGCCGGTGATGGCCGCCGCAATCTCGCCCAGTTCCATGCCCGGCGGGAGAAACAGCGGCAGCACAATCGAGAAGAAGATCAGCACCGTGATGAGAGGGATGCCGCGGACCACTTCGATATAGGTGGTGGCCAGCACCCGGAAGATCGGCTGCCGAGACGTTCGTGCCAGCGCCAGCACCACTCCCAGCGGGAACGACAGCATGATCGTGAGCACAGCGACGAACAGCGTGACACTGAACCCGCCCACGAACATGCCCGTCGGCGTTTTGACCGTCGACGGCGTGTTGATCACGGTGGCCCCGTAGAACACGAGCGCCACGGTCCCCACCCAGGCGCCGACGAGCCGTCGCCGCTGCGCCCCGACGCCGGCGAAGTTGGGTGCCAGCAGTCCGGCCACGGCCAGCAGCAGGAATCCGATGCGTCCGACTTGCAGCATCGAATACCAGCCGAAGAACGCCCCAACCCAGTGGAACGTTGCAAGCAGCAGCAATCCGATCGCCGCCAGCCGCCCGATCTCGCCCGCATTCGGGCGTGTCAGCCACCACAGCACTGCGGAGCCGAGCACAGCGAACGCCAGCGCCATCGGCAAGATCGTGGAGTACACGTGGGCGTAGTCGATTTCGGGATCGCGCAGCACCACCCAGTACAGAGCGAACGGGCTGACCAGCCATGCCAAGTTCACCGCAGCCCGCGTCCGGCCAAGGGCCTCGCGAGGCAGCTCGCCTTCGCCCTCTTCGTCGAGTGCGTTCGCCAAGACCCGCGCCCGCGCGATGCGCCCGATGGCGAAGCAGCCCACGAGCAAGAGCCACATCACGGTCCACGGGACCTTCGTCGTGAGCGCCACGGTGCGCCCCGGCTCCGCGATGAACTCGCCCTCGGTGAAGCCATAGTGACCGTACGGCACGATCCACGTCGACCCGATGATGATGCCGACAAAACCGAAGAACAGACCTGTTGTCGGCACGAAGGCGGTGCGGCGCGCTAGGTCGTCCCGAGAAGCCCACAGTGCAAGCCCACCACCGATCAGCACGGCGGCGAGCAACCACCACATCCAGCGATCCGCCATCGCGGAGGCGAACGACTCGCGTACCAGCTCGTCGGAGGCACTGCGCCGTGATGAGCCGTCGGCATCGGTGAGCACGCTGGGCTCGCGCAGCACGATCCCCGCCGCGATGAACGCGCCCGACGACACGAGCCAGCCCATCAGGCGCTTGATCGACACGCCGCCCCAGCGGGCCCATATCCCGATGCTGAGGCCCGTCAGCACCATGACGGTGCCGACCGACACCCATACGCGCATGTACTGCTCTTCGGGATATGCCTGGGTGAACAGCAGTCGCAAGTTGGTGCGCACGGCCGTCCAAGTGCGCTCCTCGCTGAACACGAAGTTCAGGAGCCCGCGGAAGGCAATGATCGCAAACAGTGCGGCCAGCACTGTCAGCGCGGCGTTTCGCTTGTTGGGAAACAGGTTCTCGCGCAGCCAGCGTGCTGGTGGCAGGCTGGGGCGATCAGGAGGGCTTGCCGACGTCATCGGCTCGGCCACAACGACCGTGGTGCCGCCCGGGAGCATCGGATCGGTCACCTCAGCGCTCCACGATCCGCAGCCGGATGTTGAAGAAATTGACCACGGACGAGATCGTCAACGAGCACGCCAGGTAGAACAGCATCCACACCGCCACGACCTGCAATGTCTTGCCGGTCTGGTTGTAGACGGTCTGCCCGATCTGGACGAGGTCGCTGTAGCCGACCGCGATGGCCAGCGATGTGTTCTTGGTGAGGTTCAAGTACTGGTTCCCCACCGGCGGAAGGATGACTCGCAGCGCCTGGGGCAGGATCACTCGGCGCAGCGTGGTAGAGCGGCGCAGGCCCAACGCCTCAGCGGCTTCGTTCTGTCCCTTGGGCACCGCCAGGATGCCGCCCCGGACGATTTCGGCGATGAACGCCGCGGTGTAGAACACGACGCCGAAGTACACGGCGGCGAAGCCCGTGGAGAGGTTCAGTCCTGCTGGCCCGTAGTTGGCGAAATTGGCCGGCTGCACGATGTCGGGTCGCATGGCATCGATGGGCTGACCGGTGCGCCCGTTGCCGAACTTGTCCGCCAGCACCCCCAGTCCGTCGCTCGAAGAGTTGACGATCCAGCTCGACAGCCCGGGCCACAGCACGGCGAGGAGAAGCACGACGATGCCCGCCATGACCACGGCGAAGATCATCCGGAACCAGTCGTCGTCAGTGAGCCGCGTCAGGCCGGCGGGCGTGCGGCGGCTGGCCAGGAACCTCCGAATCCACCACACAGCGACCGCGGCGGCGATCACGGCAGCGGCGATCTGCACGACGCCTTGGGGGATCTTCCCCACCGCGTCGGACAGGCTGCGTATCACCGGGCCGAGCCATCCGAAGACCGGATGGACGAACCAGCCAACAATCGCGAACGCAGCAATCGTTCCCGTGGCCCAACCGCCGGCCTGAGTTTGCGCGCCGGTCATTTCCCGTTTGGTGGCAAGCCGCCGGAACACGAAGTGGGCGATCACTGCGCCGATCAGCAAGATGACGGCCCACTGGTAGAAGCCGTCCGCCACGAACACCCTCGGCACCGAGAGTCCCTTGTTCGACAGGTGCACCCATCCCGGGATCGGGCCCATCCCGAACGAGACGTTCGGGAGCGCCGTCAGCACCGCCGCGTACACGAGGATCTGAACCAGAAGCGGGATGTTTCGCAGGCCCTCGACGTACATGCCTGCGAGCCGCCGCACCGGCCAGTTGGACGAAAGACGCGCCAGGCCAACGAGCACACCGATCACCGACGCGAGCGCGATGCCCGCCGCCGCCATGCGAATCGTGTTGACCATTCCGACGAACAGCGCTCTGCCGCCCGTGTCGGGACTGGTGTCGATCCCCGAGCCGACCTTGATGCCGATGTGGTCAGAGATGAAGTCGAAGTCGATCTGGGCACCGCTGGCGCGCAGGCTGTCACCCGCTTCGGCAGCGAGGAACCACAGCGCTCCCAGCACGAGCGCGAGCGTCCCGACCTGTGCGATCCAGCGCACGACAGTGGCGTCCCGGTAGAAGGGCGGCCGGGCACCCAGTGTCCGCAGTGATTCGTCGCTCGCGGTAACTCGAGAATCGCTCACCGAAGGTCACCCTACGCGACGTGTCCTTCACGCCGGGCTTTGAGGTATTCAGACGCGCAACGGCCCCCGATCCGTGTGGATCGGGGGCCGTGCGACAGTGCTATCGATCAGCTGCCGACTCGGCGAACTCGCCGGTCGGCAGCGGCTCGACTAGCGAGCAGGCGGTGCGTAGATGAGACCGCCTGCGGTCCAGCGGGCATTGGCCGAGCCGTCACGGCTCAGACCCACTGGGCCGAGGTTGGCTGTGTAGACCTCGTCGTAGTTCCCGACCTGGCTGATGACGTTGTAGAAGGCATCGGCGGACAGACCCATCTTGGTCTGCAGTTCGCCCTCTCCGCCGAGCAGGCGAACGGCCTCAGCGTCGAGGCTTCCGCCGCCGAGCATCGAGTCGATGTTCTCCGAGTTGATGCCCTTCTCGTCAGCGATGATCATGGCGTAGACGGTCCAGTTGACGACGTCGCCGAAGTTGGACTGGTTCTGCGCGTACACCGGGCCCAAGGGCTCCTTGGAGATCGGCGTCGGCGGGAAGATCACCCATTCCTGATCGCCTTCCTGCTTGACCTTGCGACCCACAAGCGCCGAGCCGTCAGTGGTGACAGCGTCGCATGCACCGCTGATGAAGTTCTCGGTGACGATGTCGAAGTCCTCGAAGGTCTGCAGGTTGATCTCGATCCCAGCAGCATCGGCGGCGTCAGCGATGTTCTTCTCCGTCGTCGTGCCGGCGTTGGTGCACACCGTGGCGCCGTCCAGTTCAGCCACTGACGAGGCACCCGAGAAGCCGGAGCTGACTCGGGCCATTACCTGCTGGCCGTCGTAGTACGTCGTCGGTCCGAAGTCGAGCACCAAGTCGGTGTCACGGCTCTGCGTCCAGGTGGTGTTGCGCACCAACAGGTCGATCTCGCCCGACTCCACCGCGGTGAAGCGCTCGGCCGCTGTCAGCGGCACGAAGTTGACGGCGTCGGCGTCGCCGAAGATTGCCGCGGCGACGGCACGGCAGTAGTCGGCGTCGAAGCCGGTGGTGCTGCCGTCAGGCTGGGTTTCAGAGAAGGCAACTGCCGATCCGCTCACGCCGCAGTTAAGAATGCCGCGCGAGATGACCTCTGCGAGCAGGTCATTGCCCCCCTGGGCGAGGTCCCCGGGGGCGCCGCCTTCCTCGGTGTCGCCGGAACCGCAAGCGGCAGCGAACAAGCCGAGTGCCAAGAGCGCGCCGCCAAGGCGCAGCGCAGTACGTCTGGTCATCAGGATGCTTCCCTCCACAAGAAGTTAATGAACGTCGCGATGGGAACCGCGGCCAGTCCGCCGCAATCGCGCCAACTGCGGCGTATACTACTCACGCCAGTTCGTCACTCCGTCCGCTCATGGGCAGCGGACGCTCCTGGGAGCCCGCCCGGATTGCGCAACGATCGCGGCGGGTCCCGGGCGCTCGGAAGATACGCGTGCCCGAAGGTTCGTTCGGCGGGCAGACTGGCTCGATGGCCCAATCCTGCGACCACGCTCTCGCCGCGAACGTGGCCACCGAAGCCGGGGTCATGCTGGTCGAGATCCGCGAGCGCATGTTCAACGCCGGGGCGGGGACGTGGGAAGTCCGCGACACCGGCGACATGGAGGCGCACCACCTGATCATGAGCCGCCTGAGCGAAGCGCGGCCCGGTGACGCAATCCTGTCCGAAGAGGGCCGCGACGATCTCGGTCGACTGTCGGCAGAGCGGGTTTGGATCGTCGATCCGCTGGACGGGACACGCGAGTACTCCGAGCCCGGCCGCAGCGACTGGGCCGTGCATGTCGCGCTCGTTGAGGGCGGAATTCCGACGGCCGGCGCCGTGGCGCTGCCCGCTGTCGGCCAAACGCTGTGCACCGACCCGGAGCCGTCGTTGCCCGCCTCATCAGGCGGCCGTCCGCGGATGGTCGTGAGCCGTTCCCGACCCCCTGCGGCCGCCATCATCGTGGCCCAGGCGCTCGACGCCGAGCTGATGACATTGGGCTCCGCCGGCGCGAAAGCGATGGCGGTGGTGCTGGGGATGGCCGACATCTACGCGCACTCGGGCGGCCAGTACGAATGGGACAGCTGCGCGCCGGTGGCCGTGGCGCGGGCTGCGGGCCTGCACGCCAGCCGCTGCGACGGATCCGAGCTGGAGTACAACTTCGCCGATTCTTGGCTCCCCGACCTTCTCATCTGCCGTCCGGAGTTCGCAGCCGATTCTCTCGAAGCGCTGCGAAGGGTGATCGAAGGCGAGGCCTGATGTCTGACATGGAACTGAAAGCGACGAAGTACTCCGTGGACGGGCCGGTGGCGACCCTCACGCTGTCACGGCCGCATCGTCGCAATGCGTGGACCGGCCGGATGCACACCGAATTTCGCTGGCTGCTCGAACAAGCCGAGGCGGACTCGCAGGTCCGTGCGGTCATCGTCACCGGCGAGGGACGGGACTTCTGTGTCGGCGCCGATACCCAGGCACTGGAGGGTCACAGCGACAAGGGCGGCTACGACGCCGGAACACCACCCGATCTGGCCATGCCGGGCTACGGCGTGGCGCCGGAGTTCAACCAGAATTTCGCGTTCATGATGGCGTTGGAGGTCATCACCATTGCAGCGGTCAACGGTGCCGCAGCCGGTGCCGGATTGGTCCTTGCCTGCTACTGCGACCTGCGCTTCGCTGCCGCCGACGCGAAGCTGACCACCGCCCACGGGCCGCTCGGGCTGCCAGCGGAGTTCGGCCTGTCATGGGTGCTTCCCCGGCTGGTCGGCATCACGCGATCGAACGACCTGCTGCTGTCGAGCCGCAAGCTCTTGGCATCCGAGACCGAAGGCTGGGGACTGTGGAACGAGATCATGGACGCCGAGTTGCTCATGGACTATGTCAACAACTACGCGCACGACATGGCCGCGCGCGTCGCGCCCAGCTCGCTGTCCACGACGAAACGGCAGATCTATCTCGACCAGCACCGTGATGTCGGCACGGCAGTGGCGGAGTCCGATCGCCTGCTCTCCGACATGATCCCCAGCCCGGACTACATCGAGGGCCTCCGCGCGCTCAGCGAGCGCCGGCCCGCCCGTTGGCCCGGGCGCTGAGCCGCTGCGTCACACCTCCAGCACAGTGACGCCGGGGCGTCACACCTCCAGCACAGTGATCGTGCCGGTGTCGCCGTTCACTTCGATGAGCGCCCCGTCGGGAATCCGACCTGTTGCCCCCGTGGCAGAGACCACGCAGGGAAGGCCCAGCTCACGGCTCACGATGATCGAGTGGCTGAGCGCCGCGCCGACATCGACAACGACGGCTGACGCACCGACGAACAGCGGCGTCCACGACGGATCGGTCAGGGGCGCAATCAGCACGTCGCCCGGTTCGAGCGCTGTGGGGTCGGTGCTGTCGAGCACGACCCTTGCACGACCGCGTGCAATACCAGGGCAGCCCGGCAGTCCTGCAAGCGTGTCGCCGGCGCTCAGCGCCAGCAGCTCGATCTCATCGCGATGTGGCCACTCGTGCATTGGCGGCGCTTCGCCGACGATGACGAACGGCTCCTGACGCGAAACTGCATCGTCGAACACCGCCTGCCGCTCGGCGATGACCTCGGACCAGCCGGTCGGGTCATCGATGACCTCGTGCAGTTCGCTGAATCGCAGCATCGAGGTGTCAGTCATCTGCGAGATGGCGCCTCGATCGATGAGGCGCTGGCCGAGCACACGCGAAGCTACGCGTGTCTCATTGACGAAGCGGACGCAGTTGGTCTTCGTGCGCTCGCGCCCCGGCAGGTACACCGCGGCAGCTCCCAGTGCCAGCTCGAACTGCATCTGCGCCTCAGGGTTGCCAGCCAGCGCCTCGGACATCGCTGCGCTCAATGCCTCACGCTGTGAGGTGAGTCCGGCGCGCCGAAGCGCGGGCTCTGCGGTGGACGGCGCGAGGCGCATGCGGTCGATGGCTGCAAGCGCGATGTCCGGATCCGTTTCCCACGTCGGGCAGCTGATCTCCCACTCATTGGGTCCACGTGATCCGAATTCGTACAGAAACTGCTCGAAGGCCTCACTGAAGGCTGCCGCGTCGCTGCCCGACGCCTCGGCGGCGCCGGCCAATCGCTTCGACATGCCGACCGGTCCGTCATCGAACAGCGCTGTCAACTCCGCCGACGCCGCAACCTGGCGACCGAGTCCCCACATCGCATCCGACGGCGCCGCGGACGCGACATCCCCGTAGCCGGCCACCAGCTTGAGCGTGTCGGAGGGCCGACCCACCGCGGTGCACACCTGCTCGAGCACTCCCAAGGGGACCGCTGCCAAGAACGACACCCGCAAGTGGGTTGCGAACAGCTCGCGAAAACCCGTGCCTTGGGTGAAGCCGCGTTCGAGGTGCGCCATGATCCAGTCCGCGATCTCATGGTCGCCCATCTGCTCGAAGTCGGGCCGCTGCGCACGCATCTCCGCAAGCTGCCGCTCGTCTTCGAAGGCTTCGGGCAGCGCCGGCGCGGTGAACAGGTACAGGAACGTCTCGGCGATGCGCTGGGACGCTTCGGGATTCTCGTCGTCGGGATGCGACTCGTAGGGCGGTATGCCCGGCTGCTCGCCGAAGAAATTGCGGTCGACGGTCTCCACGTCGATCTCGGGCGCCCGAACCCCGAAGATGCGCCCGACCGCGGCGTTCAGGTATGTGTATCCGCCGAACACGCCCAAGAAGACGCACTCATCGGGGTCGAACTCGTCGTGCGTAAACGCTCCGATGGCCACATAGGCGTCCCGGAATGCCAACTCCGACATGCGAATGCCGTCGTCGTTCTGAAACGCGAAGTCGAACGTGCTCATCTTCACGGGGTCAGGAAAGACCTCACCGACATTGGCGCGTGTCCACAACGGGAAGCGATCCGACGGCTTGGTGCTGACGAAGTAACCGCTGTGCGCTGTCGATTGTCCCGACATCTGCCCTCCTGTGCGCGAACTCGAGTCTCGGGTAACGCGCGGGACAGCCTCGCGCGCCGTCGAGTCCCGGCCAACCACTCGCCTGCCCCCGCAGCAGGGACACGCCGAGGCCTGCGCGGTGAAACCGCTTGAATCCTGCCCTCGTTCGCTTCGCCCTCGGGCGACTCGGGCCCGCAAAACGAAGCGGGCCGGGCAGCCGCCTCCCCCTCGTGGTGGCTGCCCGGCCAGGCCGTGTTGCGATGCTACGCCCCCACGCCCCGCTTCGGACCGGCTCTTGTGCGAACCGGTCTTCGCGGGATCACGTTGCCCCGGACCAACTCAGCCTCGCGCGCATACCCTTGGCTATCCGCACTGCGCCTCACTGCATTGCGATCACGTCTGCGACTCGGAAGGAATCGCCCGATGTCGGTGACCATCCAGCACTACCGCGAACTCGGCGAGTTCGACTACGGCGCGTCCGTCGGGGTGACACCGCTCATCCGGCGCGTGATCTGTGCGAACCCGACGCCGTTCACCTACCGGGGCACGGGCACCTACATCGTCGGTCACGGCGAAGTGGCCGTCATTGACGCAGGCCCGCCGCTGCCCAGTCACCTCGACAACCTGCTTTCGGCGATCGGACCAGACGAAACGGTCGGTGCTGTCCTTGTGACGCACACCCACAGCGATCACTCGCCGCTGACGAAGGACCTGACGGCGGCCACGGGAGCACTGAGCTACGGCTTCGGGCCCCACGGCGCCGTCGGCCCCGACGACCCCGACGACAAGGTCGACTTCTCCGCGTACATCAGCGAAGCCGAACAGCAGAAGTACCGAGCGGAATACGACGCCCTGCCCCCCGAGCTCAAGCGGGAGGGCGCCGACACCGACTTCGTCCCGGACGTGGCCCTCGTCGACGGTGACATTGTGTCTGGTGACGGCTGGACCCTGCGTGCAGTGCACACCCCGGGGCATTGCTCCAATCACCTCTGCTACGAGCTGGTCGAGGAGAAGTCGCTGTTCTCCGGCGATCACGTCATGGGGTGGGCCACCAGCGTCGTCGGGCCGCCTGACGGCTCGATGCAGGACTACATGGCCTCGCTGCACAAACTGCTCGATTTCGACCACGAAACGTACTGGCCGACGCATGGACCGCCGATTCCGGAGCCAGCCGCCTACGTGCGCTCGTTCATCGCACATCGCACCGAACGCGAGCGAAGGATCATCGAGTATCTGCGGTCGGGCCCCTGCCAGATCGCGGACTTCGTGCCTGAGATGTATCAAGGATACGACAAGCGGTTGTGGTATCCGGCGGCGAACTCCGTCTACGCGCACATGCTGCACCTTGTCGAGAGCGGTCGCGCACGGGTGCTCGACGATCACGGCCAGCCCAAGCTCACATCCGTCTATGAGCTGACTGAGGCTGCATAGAGGCCGGACGGCTGCGCACATAACGTGGGCACGGAACGTGGTCACAGGGCGATGCCGGCAGCGAGGCCGTGGCCCGAGCGGCCCGTGAGCGCAGCGAACGAGAGCGGGAGAACAATGGTGTTACCGCGCAGGCCAAGTCGTTTCCGCGGGGCCCGGTAAGCGGGTGCGCCTGCTTGTCGCACGCTGCACCGTCGAGTACTCGGGCCGGCTCGACGCGCACCTGCCCGAAGCGGTTCGGCTCATCATGGTGAAGGCCGACGGCTGCGTGGCGATTCACGCCGACGGGGGGGCCTACAAGCCGCTCAACTGGATGAACGCTCCGAACCGGCTGGTGTGCGAGCCCGAACGCTGGCGTATCACCAACGAGCGGGGCGAACGCCTGGAGATCCTCTTCGCTGAGGTGTACAGCGACACGACACATGAGCTCGGCTCGGATCCCGGACTCGACAAGGACGGCGTTGAGGCCCACCTGCAGGAACTCGTGGCTGCGCATCCTGCGACGCTCGCTGACGGCACAGTCCTGGTGCGACGCGAGTACCCCACCGACATCGGTCCGGTCGACCTGCTGTGCCGAGATGCGGACGGCGGCACCTTGGCCGTCGAGATCAAGCGCCGCGGCGAGATCGACGGCGTGGAGCAGCTCTGCCGATACCTCGAGTACCTGAACCGGGATGCTCGCTTGGCGCCCGTGAACGGCGTCTTCGCCGCACAGGAGATCAAGCCCCAGGCCCGGGTGCTCGCGGCCGATCGCGGCATTCGCTGTGTCGTGCTCCGCTACGACGAGCTGCGCGGCATCACGAGCGATGCCTTGAAGCTGTTCTGAGCTGCCGTCCCGCGGGGGCCCTGGCCTGCCGATAACCCGCGGGTGTCAGATCGCTAGTTGTAGATGCAGAGGCCGTTGTCGATGACGACCCGCTCGGAGTCGGTGCCCCGCTGCGCGATCGTTCGGTAGATGGCCCGCCCGTCGCCGTTAGCCCACACGCGGATCGTGAGCTCGTCGCCTGGAAAGACCGGCGAGGAAAAACGCGAGTCCATCGAATGGAACCGCGCCGGATCGCCCTCGCAGAGAGTGTGCAGCAACGCGCGGCCGGTGAAGCCGTAGGTGCACAGCCCGTGCAGGATCGGCTTGGGGAAGCCCGCCAGCTCGGTGGCGAACCACGGATCGCTGTGCAGGGGGTTGTAATCACCGCTCAGCCGGTACGTGAGCGCCTGGTCCGAACGGGTCTGGTACACGACCTCGTAGTCGGGATCGGTGTCAGGTGCAGTGACCATGACACCGGTGCTTCCCGCCTCGCCGCCGAAGCCGCCCGAACCGCGGATGACCACCGAGCTGCGCAACTCGAAGAGCACGTCGCCGCTGTCGGTGTCGACCGCAGTGGCCTCAGTATCGATGATGGCGTTGCGGCCTTCGCCCTTGTCCCACATCCCGGCGATGCGGTCGGTGATCTCGACGCTGCCCTCGGTGGGGATCGAACGATGCACGGTGATTCCCTGGCTGCCGTGCAGCAGCTTGCCCCAGTCGAGATCGCCGGCATGAGCCATGGCGCCACCGGCACCGAAGCCGATCACGACTCCTTGCGTCGGGAAGGCCCTGTGCTCGATGTCCTTGGAGTTGTGGGTGGTGAATTCGAGCTCCGAGGCGAAGGGATCCTCCGCTCCCGCACCGATGCCCACCGCGTACAACAACGAGTCGCGGAATGTCCACGACCGAGTGGTAGGCGTGCCGGTGGCTCCGACCGCATCCGGATTGATTCCCATGTTCGATCTTCTCCTGCGCTGGGATTTTGGGGTGATCTCGGTTGATCTGTGGTGATGATTCTGGTCAGCCGGGCGGGGTTGCTGAGCCCGGTCGGCCGGATCGGTTCAGCCGGGCAGGCCGCCGTCGGCCGGCTGGCCGTCCATGCCGCTGTTGAGCTGTGCTTCTCGCACCAGCTGGCGCGCCGCTTCGCCAATGCGGGTCGGGTCGTCGATGGCGTCAATGGTCGGCCCCCGATGCCAGCCGTTGGCGACAGCGAGCATGCGACCGGAAGCCTCGAAGACTCGACCTGACACGCCGGCAGCCTCTTCGGAGCAGAGCCACGTCACAATGGGTGCGATGTACCTCGGGTGCATCATCGCCTGCTGCTCCTCGGATGCCTCGCCCATGCCCAAGTCTTCGGTCATGCGAGTCAGCGCGCCGGGCGCCACCGCGTTGACACGGACGCCGTAGCGCCCAAGCTCACGCGCCGCGATGATCGTGAAGGCGGCAATGCCCATCTTGGCGGCGCCGTAGTTGGTCTGACCCGGGTTCCCGTAAATGCCCGAGACTGAGGTCGTGTTGACGATGGACGCGTTGACCTGCTCACCTGCTTTGGCCTTCTCGCGCCAGTAGGCGCCGGCCCACCGAGCCGGCGCGAAGGTTCCCTTCAAGTGGACCTTGATGACTGCATCCCACTCCGCCTCGGTCATGTTCACCAGCATGCGGTCGCGCAGGATGCCGGCATTGTTCACGACACCGTGAAGGTCGCCGAACGTCTCGATTGCCTGGTTGACGAGCCGTTGCGCTCCTTCCCAGTCCGAGACGTCGTCGCCGTTGGCGACCGCCTCACCGCCCATCGCCGCGATGTCCTGCACGACCTCGTCGGCGGGGCCCAGGTCAGAACCCGTGCCATCGCGCGCTCCGCCGAGGTCGTTGCAGACCACCTTCGCGCCATGCTCGGCCAGCATCAGGCAGTGCTCGCGCCCGATCCCCCGGGCGCCTCCGGTGACGATGACAACTCGACCTTCGCACAGCTTGCTCATGTCGTCCGGTATCCCTTCTCGTCAATGGGCTGCGGTCGCCCGCTGGCGCCGCGGCTGCGGCACTTCGGTGCGGTGCCGACGGCCCCGGAGTATCGCACGACAGCCGCCAGCTGTGCACTTCGGGCGCTGGAATCACGTCATGGCGAGCCCGCCATGACGCTGCGACACCCTGCCGCTTGGATGCGCCGGGTGGCACGTACGCTCAACCCCCGTGCAATGGCCGACTTGGGCCCCCCGCTGGTCGCTCATCACTGCCGCCGCGATTCTCGTTGCGTCAGTTCTTGCGACCGTCGTGCTCGCCGTCAGGAACTCTGCGGACGAGCCGGTGCCTGCCGCGCCGCCATCGAGCGAAGCACCGGCGCGCGTCGACGGCGATGCTCCGAAGCAAGCCACTCAGCCGCAAAACGTTCAGGCGGCGGGATCGACGTCGACGGTGAGCCGGGATGCGCTGCATCTTCGGATTGCCACGCTTGCGTCCGATCTGGCCACGACGCCGGTCATCCTGCGCACCGAAATCGGCGAAGTCACCCTGACCGTCGCCGACCTCGGAATCGCTCTGGAGACCGAGGCCACCTTCGCGGCAGTCCGGGAGCGGCGCGCCAGCGACACATCGCCGGAGTCGTGGGAACCGCTGACAACCGATCCGCAATTCACCGAGCGCCGTTACAGCGTCGACCGATCAGCGGCTCGCGCAATGCTCGCGAGCGCGAGCGGGCTCGGCGTGACGGCCACTCCCCCGTCCGTCGTCGTGGTCAACGACACCTTGGCGGTCGACTTGGGGAGGCCGGGACAAGCCGTCGACGCGGATGCCGTCGTCGACGAGGTGCTCGAGGGCATTTCCCGCTCGCTGGCGCGGATCGAGATCACCGCGAATCTCCAACAGACCGAACCGCTCAGCTACACCGAAGAACTGCAAAATGCCGTCAACGAAGCACAAACGAGGTACGGCCACACACTGACCGTCTTCTATGCCGACCAGAGCCACACCTTGACCCTCGACACGTTCGCTGGATGGCTGGCACTGGACCCGCACGCGACACCTCCTGCAATCACACTTGACGACACTGCGGTCGGCCTCTACGTCGAAGAACTCTTCGCTCCGGCGTCATCGCCGTTCGTCACCGCAGCCATGGAGGTCGTCAACGGAGTCCCGACGGTTGTCGCGAGCGACGGCGGTCGAGCGTGCTGTCGCGACGACATCGCGACGGTCGTGGCCGAAGCACTGCTGCAACGCCTCTCCGAGCCGGTGGCGCTGCCGTCGCGTCCCGCGGTGAGCCGCGAGGAGCAAGCGTATCTGGAGTCGCTCGGCATTGTCGAGCTGGTGGGGACGTTCACGACGCGCCATTCGTGCTGCCAAGGCCGAGTGTCGAACATCCACCGCTTTGCCGACCTCGTGCGCGGTGTCGTCGTCGAGCCCGGCGAAAGCCTCTCGCTCAATGGTCATGTGGGAACGCGAACCGAAGAGAAGGGCTTCGTGGAAGGCGGATTCATCGACAAGGGTGTGCTGGTCGACGACATCGGCGGTGGCGTATCGCAGTTCGCCACCACCATCTTCAATGCGCTGATCCGAGCCGGGATGACCATCGACCAGTACCAGACGCACTCGCTCTACCTCAGCCGCTACCCATATGGGCTGGACCCGACGATCTCGTATCCCCAGCCCGATCTGGCGTTCACGAACCCGACGCCGTACGGCGTGCTCGTCTGGCCGACCTATACCGACACGTCGATCACCGTCGAGCTGTACTCCACGCGAAATGTGGAGGTGACAATCGGCGCGCCTGTCGAGACGATGCGGGACTTCTGCCGGAGAGTCAACACTCAGCGCACAAGGGTGTTCAGCGGCGGCTCAAGGACCGTCGACACGTTCAGCGCGCGCTACCGGCCCGAGCAAGGGCGCAATTGCGATGGGACGCGTTCGGTGCCGCGCCAGTGCGTCGACCCGCTTGGAGGCACAGCGCCTTCGGGGAGCGACGAGGGAGCGGGCAGCGAAGAACTCGAGCCTGTCGAGCACGGCAGCGAGCGCGGGGACGGCTCGGTCGTCGAGTGCCCGCCTCCAGAGTGCAACGAGAAGCCGGGCGAGCGAGATTCCGACCTGGAGCGAGATTCCGACCTGGAGCGATATCCCGACGACCCGTGCATTGGCGTTGACCTGACCACGTTGGTCGACGACTCCGAGGGCGAAGGCGAAGGCGAAGGCGAAGGCGAAGGCGAAGGCGAAGGCGAAGGCGAAGGCGAAGGCGAAGGCGAAGGCGAAGGCGAAGGCGAAGGCGAAGGCGAAGGCGAAGGCGAAGGCGAAGGCGAAGGCGAAGGCGAAGGCGAAGGCGAAGGCGAAGGCGAAGGCGAAGGCGAAGGCGAAGGAAGGCGAAGGCGAAGGCGAAGGCGAAGGCGAGCCGGCTGACGGCACTGGTCCTGATGCACCCGAAGACCCGGCTGGCGGCGATGAGCAAGGTCCCGGCGATGGGAGCCTCGAAGAGACCAACGAGCCCGAGGCTTCCTGAAGCCATGACGACCGTCGACGTCGTGGTGGTGGGCGCGGGTCCAGCCGGCACGTCCGCAGCCATCTGGGTGCGCCGGGCTGGCCTTGATGTGACACTCGTGGAACGTGCGGTTCTGGGCCGCGACAAGTGCTGCGGCGATGGACTCACAGCGCTCGCGTTGCGCGAGCTCGAAAGCCTGGGCCTCCAGCCCGACGCTCTGGATTCATGGATGACGGTCGACGCCGCGACCGTGAGAACGCCGCGCGGTCGGCTCGTTCAGCTGCCGCTGCCCAAAAGCGCCGGCCAGTTCGCAGCCACGTGCCGACGCAGCGAGCTCGATGCAGCACTCATGGAGCTGGCTGCGGCGGCCGGAGCCGATCTGCGGCTAGGCGTCGAGTTCGCCGGCTTCGACGAAGACAAGCAGCGGTCGAGTGCACAGGTCGCCATGCTCAGCGATGGCACCCGCGTGACGGCCCGATTCGTCATCGCTGCGGATGGGGTCTACTCCGGGGTCCGAAAGGCGCTTGGCATCAGCCCGCCGCGCTATCGGGGCGACTGGCACGCGTTCCGCGGCTACCGCACCGCGGTCAGCACAGCGGCGCGCACATTGTGGGTGTGGTTCGAGCCCGATCTGCTTCCCGGATACGCGTGGTCGTTCCCGCTCGGCGATGGACGCGTGAACTTCGGCTTCGGCGTGCCGCGCGCTGCGGGAGGCACGCTGGCCGGCAGCGAGATCGCCGGCATCTGGAACGGCCTCGCCGAACGGCCCCACATCCGCGAGGTCCTCGGTGACAGCGCCATGGAGGGGCCGGCGCGCGCGTGGCCGATTCCCGCGCGTCTCGGAGAGATCGAATTCGCGCGCGGGCGAGCGCTGCTTGTCGGCGACGCAGCAGCAGCAGCCGATCCGATGACCGGCGAGGGCATCGGCCAGGCTCTGCAGATGGGACGCATGGCGGCACGTGCGATCGCACGAGGCGGACCGCCGCACAGCGTCGCCGCTCGTTACACGCGCGGTGCGCGATCGGAGTTCATCGCAGATCACAGGCTCGCGAGGACGCTCAGCCGCGTGCTCGCGCACGAACGGCTGGCCGAGATCGCTCTGGGCGCCGTCGACGCGTCAGCGTGGACACGCCGTCAGTTCGCGCGCTGGATGTTCGAGGACTATCCCCGCGCGGCCGTCGCGACCCCCCGCAGATGGCATCGCGGCATGGCCAAACCACAAGGTGCATACGCCGATGCGAGGCCCGCAGTTGCGCCTGCGGTCATGACATCGCCAAGCTAGGCACGTGAACGAGCCAGAATCGGCGGGGACGGCGATCGACGAACAGCAGAGTCGATTCACCCGCGAGCAGTGGGCGAAGCTGCGCGACGCCACGCCGCTGTCGCTCACCGAAGCCGATCTCGAAGAGCTCGCCGGGCTCGTCGAGCCCATCACGCTCGACATGGTCCGCGACATCTACCTGCCGTTGTCACGCCTGCTCAACCTCCGCGTGGCAGGGCGCCGTCAGCTGCGCGACGCCACCGAGAACTTCTTCGGCAGGGTGCTCCCGCCGCGGCCGTTCCTGATCGGCATCGGCGGCAGCGTTTCTGCCGGAAAGAGCACGACGGCGCGTATCCTCCAAGCCGTGCTCGCTGCGTGGCCCGAGCATCCGGCAGTGGATCTCGTGACCACCGACGGCTTTTTGATGTCGAACGCAGAGTTGACGGCGCGGGGCCTGCTGGGACGCAAGGGCTTCCCAGAGTCATACTGCCGCAGCACCCTGCGCGAGTTCCTCCAGCGAATCTGCAGCGGCGAAGCAGAAGTCGACGCACCCGTGTACTCCCACAGCCTGTACGACGTCACCGACGAGGTCCGGACCATCTGCCAGCCGGACGTCCTCATCGTCGAGGGTCTGAACGTGCTGCAGACCGGTCCGCCAGCCAACACGCCCTTTGTCTCGGACTTCTTCGACTTCACGATTTACGTGGATGCCGCATCCGAGGACCTCGAAAGGTGGTACGTCGAGCGCTTCCAGCAGCTTCGCAAGACCGTGTTCCGCGAGCAGAGCGCCTATTTCACCCAGTTCGCCTCACTGCCCGAGAGTGCCGCCGACGCGGTGGCACGCACCATCTGGCGCTCGATCAACTTGGTGAACCTGCAAGAGAACATCCTCCCGACTCGGGTTCGGGCCGACCTGGTGCTGGCCAAGGGCCACGATCACGTGATCGACCACGTCGAGCTGCGGTACCAGTAGCCGGCAACAACTCGGAATCCTGCTGCACGTGCCCGCCTCGGATCTGCCTCGCAATCACCTAGCGCACGTGAACCCGACATCCTTGGACCCAGCGCGCCCAGAACCAGTCCCCGGGTGCACGTTCTGCTCAATCGCGGCCGGGAACACCCCCGCACTTTGCTTCTACGAAGACGAGCACGCGGTCGCGTTCATGGATCGCCTTCCGATGACCGTCGGACATTGCCTGGTGATCCCCCGCCGCCATGTCACTGACGTCTGGGACCTCACCGACGACGATGCTGCGCAGGTCATGCGAGCCGTGCGCCGCGTTGCAGGGCTGGTGCGCGAGCGGCTGGAACCCGCGGGGCTGAACCTGCTCAACAACAACGGCGCCGCCGCCGACCAAACGCAGTTCCACTTCCACGTGCACGTCATTCCCCGCTATGGCAGGGACCGCCTGCTGCACCCGTGGGAGCGCCTCTTCGCTCCGTCTGGCGAAATCGAGGCGGCCTACCGACTGCTCAGTGCACTAGGACCACATGCCCGGGCGGCCGCCTCGCCGGGCAACTAGCTTCGGCTGCCATGAGTGACCGCTACGCCCCCTTTTCCGCGCTCGACATCAGCGGCCCCGACGACGACGGCGTGCTGGAAATCGTCATAGACACGCCAGGTCGTCTGAACTCCGTCGACGCCCCCAAGCACCTGGCGCTGGCCGATGTCTGGAAGGCGGTCGACACCGACCCCGACACACGCGTCGCTGTTATCCGCGGCGCGAACGGCACGTTCTCAGCCGGCGGCGATCTCGACATGATCCAGACGATCATGGACGACTTCGAGGTGCGCCAGAACGCGCTCCGCGAGGCGCGCGACATCGTCTACAACATGATCAACTGCTCGAAGATCATCGTCTCAGCAATCGAGGGCGTGGCGGTCGGTGCGGGCCTCGCCGTCGCGCTCATGGCAGACATCTCGATTGCGGGTCGTAGCGCGCGCATCCTCGACGGTCACACGAAGCTTGGCGTGGCGGCCGGCGACCACGCCGCTATCGTGTGGCCGATCCTGTGCGGGATGGCCAAGTCGAAGTACTACCTGCTGACATGCGGACGCCATGAGCGGCGAAGAAGCCGACCAGATGGGTCTCGTGAGCAAGGCCGTCGACGATGACGCCGTCGTCGACGAAGCATTCGCCGTGGCGCGAAAGCTGGCTCGCGGCAGCCAGAGCGCCATTCGCTGGACCAAGTACAGCCTCAACAACTGGATGCGCATGGCCGGACCGATCTTCGACACCTCGGCCGCACTGGAGATGCTCGGGTTCACAGGCTCCGATGTGCGCGAAGGGCACGCTGCCATTGTGGAAAAGCGGCGCCCGAACTTCGCCTGACCGCAACCGGACCCAATCGGAAAGCCGACAACATGCCGAAGCTGGAGCCGTCTGAGAGCGAGCACCTGACCGCGCACGAGCGCGTCAGCCCAATGGCCACTGGGCCCACCGGGCCGCTGGCCGGCGTACGCATCATCGACTGCACTCACGCGCTCGCGGGACCGTGGTCGACCATGATGCTGGCCGACCTGGGCGCTGACGTCATCAAGGTGGAGCCTCCACGCGGTGAACTGGCACGGCGCATGGCGCCGTTCACTCGCGAGGACACCGAGCGCAACTACGGCGCAGGCTTCGCCAACTACAACCGCAACAAGCGTGGGGTCAAGCTCGACCTCACCAATGACGACGACCGTGAGCAATTCCTGCGGCTCATCGATAGCGCCGACGCGTTCGTCGAGAACATGCGAGCCGGGGTGATGGATGCACTTGGCGTCGGGTGGGAAGTCCTGCACGAGCGAAACCCGCGACTGGTGTATGGCGCCATTCGGGGCTTCGGAGACCCCCGATCAGGCGCGAGCCCCCTATGTGGACTGGCCTGCCTACGACGTCGTCGCGCAGGCCATGTCCGGCGTGGTGTCGGCGAACGGCGGAAGCCCCGACGATCGGCATGTCATCGGGCCGTACATCGGCGATGTCTACCCCGGCACGATCGGTGCGATGGGCGTGCTCGCGGCGCTCTTCCACGCCCAGCGCACCGGCGAAGGCCAATTCGTGGACGTGGCGATGGTGGACGCCGTCATGGTGCTGTCGGAGGTGGGAGTGACGCGCTACAGCGTCCTCGGTCAGCCCGACACTCCCCCGAACGGCAACCGCAATCCCTACATCGTGCCGTTCGACATCTACGACACTGTCGACGGCGCAGTCGCAATCGGCGCCCCCACCGACAACCACTGGCGAGAGCTGGCGGTCGCCATCGGGCGCCCCGAATGGGCGCACGCTCCCGAGACGGCAACGCTGCGGGCACGCTTTCACCATCGTGCCCAGATCGAGGAAGCCCTGTCGTCGTGGGCCGCTACACGCACCAACGCGGAGATTCTGGACCTCATCGGCGGCAAGGTTCCCTGCGGACCGGTGAACCATCCGGTCGATCTGTTCAATGACCCCCATGTGGCGGCGCGCGACATGCTGGTCGCGGTCGAGCAGCCGGTGGGACGGCCGATCGTGCAGATCGCTCCGCCGATTCGCATGAGCGCGACGCCGCCAGGCATCTACCGCCGAGCGCCCAAGCTGGGCGAGCACAACGACGAGGTCCTGAGCGAACTCGGCGAACCGGCTGGCCATGACGCGCCACGTGGGAACGAAGCCCGCGAGCAGCCCGAGCGTCACGACGGTTGACCGCACGCGCTCTGCGGGGCTGAGCGGATGGCCGCAGGCACACGGGTAGCTTCGGGGCGATGGGCAAGCGCAAGCGACGCGTGCCGGCCGCGCGATCACGGTCGGTGGGCTCCGAGCCCGTTGTCGCAGGACACGTCTCGCCTCGCCGCACGGTTCCCGCCGGCATCGGGTTGCCGCCGTATGCCCTGAGCGGGCGATCGTCGCCGGCACCCGACGCCGTCGAGCCGTCGGACCTCCAAACCATCGATGCGATGCGACTCGCCGGCTCGGCGGCGCGACGAGTGCTCGCTGCAGTGGCGGCGGAGATCGCGCCCGGCGTCACCGGTGACCATCTCGACGAGGTCTGCCACGAGGCGTGCATCGCCGAAGGGGGCTACCCGAGCCCCCTCAACTACAACGGCTTTCCCAAGTCGCTGTGCACCTCGGTGAACGAGGTCATCTGCCACGGCATCCCCGATGACCGCCCGCTGCGCGACGGCGACATCGTGAATTGTGACGTGACGATCTTCGTCGGAGGCGTCCACGGAGATCACTCCGAGACGTTTGCGGTGGGCGATGTCGACGAGGAGTCCCGCCGTCTCGTGTCAGTGACTCGAGAGTCCATGTATCACGGCATCGCTGCGGTACGGCCGGGGGCCAGAGTGTGTGACATCGGCCGTGCTATTCAGAGCCACGCCGAGGCAGCCGGTTTCGGAGTCGTGCGCGAATTCGTGGGTCATGGCATCGGGCAGATCTTCCATCGCCTTCCGAACATCCCCCACTACTTCGATCCCGGTGCCCGCACCGACCTCGTTGAAGGCATGACCTTCACCGTGGAACCGATGATCACGCTGGGGACGCCTCGGGCGCGGCTGTGGCCCGATGGGTGGACCGCGATCACGGTGGATCGCAGCCGCACCGCGCAGTTCGAGCACACCGTCGTCGTGACCCCTGATGGAGTTGAGATCCTGACCGTCGCCGCCGACGAGCCGCAGACATTCCTGATGCCGGATCACGCGGCACGCCTGGATCCGTCGAACTGGCCCGCCCAGCTGCCTACCTCTGCGCTGTCAGCTGCCTGACTGCTCCCCGAATCGCCGCGCTCTCGTCCTGTGGGTGCCATTCCACTGCGACACAGTCCACTGGGACACAGGGCGCTCATGCCCCGTCCACGGGGCCAACTAAATTTCGCTGCCATGACGACGATCGCTTCACCGAAGCGTGCTGCTTGGCGCATGTTGTGGGCTCCAGCCGTGGCGGCCGCATCGCTTGCAGTGGCCGTAGGACTTGCCGGCTGTGGATCTGAACCTGCGGCCGAGCCGATTCCGACAACACTGCCGGTGCTGACCACGCTGCGCCCGCAGCTCACCACGACGACCATCGCACCGCCCCCGCCACAGCGCCGCATCTACGTCGTGCAGCCGGGGGACACGCTTGGAAAGATCGCTCTGGGCTTCGGCGTGACCGTGCAGGCGCTGATGGAGGAGAACGGCAAGGAAGACACGCTCCTGCGCATCGGCGAGCAGCTCGTCATCCCGCCGACGGTGGTCGGCGGCGATTCCTCCCAATGATGTGCGCTGTGTGACATGGCTCGGGCCTCAAGGAGTGGGCGGCATGAACCCATTGACTTCGATGCGTCCCGCCGCCGAGGCGCAGGGCTGAGCGCTATGGCGATCGTCCTCGCCGCCGCCGGACTGTCCGGTGGGTGCCAATTTGTCGTGGGCGGGTCCGGTACCCCGCCGGCGGCATCGTCGACGGCCCCGTTGCCGGCCGAGGCACCGACGACCACAACCGAGGACCCGGCAGCGCTCACGCCATACACGGTGGTGCGGGGCGACACGCTGATTCGCATCGCCGACCGTTTCGGCATTCACCTGAACGACTTGGTGCGAGTCAACAACATCGCCGACCCGACCAAGATCTTCGTCGGCCAGACCATCCTGATCCCACCGCCGCCGGACCCCTCCGCCGGTCCGGCACTCACGATCGCACCGGCCACCGATCCACAGCTGCCCCCGCTGTTGCCGACGACCACCTCGGGACTGGGCAGTGGCCCGGGATCCCGATGACGTCAAACCGGACGACGAGAATGCAGGCTCGATGACGATGCCGCACGAAGACGACAACGTCGCCGCTGATTCCCACAGCGCTCCCGGGCACACGCTCGGCGCCACTTCCGCCGCCGTCGTGCGATTCGACGCAACGGTGGATCGCTGGTGGGAGGCGCTGCGCGGGCAAGCGATCGTGGACCGGGTCATGTACGGCGCTTCAAACGTCGGCGAGTTCAGCCAGGTGTGGCACGTGCTGGGCGCCGCGCGTGCGCTGTCCCCACGTCGTCAGGTGTCTGACGCATTCCGATTCAGCGCGCTGATGGCGCTCGAATCGCTCATTGTGAACCAAGGCGTGAAGCGACTGTTCGCGCGGCGCCGCCCGGGCACTGCGGCAGAGAATCCGACGCGACACCCGCTGCGTCAGCCGATTACCTCGAGCTTTCCCTCGGGACATGCGTCGGCCGCATTCTGCGCGGCGGTTGTGCTGTCACGGGGCTCACGACTCGGGCCGTTGTACCGAGTCCTGGCCTCGATCGTGGCGGTCTCACGTATCCACGTGAGGCTGCACCACGCGAGCGATGTGATCGCAGGCGCGTTGATCGGCGAGGTCTTCGGTCGCATCGCCAGCCGCCTGATGCGGCGCTGACCGCGCCCGTGTCTGATGCGGCGCTGACCGCGCCCGTGTCTGATGCGGCGCTGACCGCGCCCGGGATTCAGGCCCGGGCGACGCCGCTGTCGCCCTTGGCTCCGGCGGGGGTCGGCCCTTCGGCGTCATCACTGCGGCGCAGCAGCGTGCGGACATCAAGCAGCACATCGGTGATCTCACCCGACGACACCAGTTCACGATGCAAGAAGTCGCCCAGCGCACTGTCGATGACCTGGAGCGCGTCGGCGATGATCTGGGGTTCGGCTGTCCGAGTCGGTTCCGAAGTCTCGGTCATTTGCGCTTTCTCCCAACGCTCGACGCAGGTCGAACCTGCGCAACTGGCTGTGGTGCTCACCCTATCCCGCTTCTGTCGCTCGGCACCGTCAGTTCATCGAACATTCACACAACGGCCATGACCCCCTCCGGCGGCAAGCCCCAGCGGCTCGGCCGCGGGTACGGTGCGCCGCCATGAGCACGACCGCAGTATCTCAACGCCCTCCCTCGGGCGTCACGTTCGGAAGCCTCGGTGCGCTCGGACCGGCCGCTGTCATCGACATCGCGCAGGCAGCCCAGGCGCAGGGCTACTCCTCGATCTGGACCGTCGAGGCGACTGGCACCGACGCGTTCTCGATGCTGGGCGCCGTCGCCCATGCAGCACCAGGTCTCGACTTGGCCACGGGCATCATTCCCATTCAGCTGCGCGATCCCACACTCGTCGCGATGACGGCAGCCACGCTGGGTTCGCTGAACCCCGACCGCGATGTGCTCGTCGGTCTCGGCGTGTCGGCGCCAGGCATTCTGCGACAGCACGGCCACGCAGCCCCCGAGCGACCCATTGCGATGATGCGCGAATACGTGGCCCTCCTGCGCGAGTGCCTGAGCGGCGAATCAGTCACTTTTGAAGGTGACTTCTGGTCGGTCCGCCGTTTTCGCTTGGGGGTGCGATTGGGCGAGCGCCGTCCCAAGATCGTGCTCGCGGCACTGAACCCGCAGATGCTGCGCTTGGCCGGCGAGATTGCCGACGGGGTCCTGCTCAACTACCTGCCGGCCTCATATGTGCGCAGCGTTGTGGCCGAAGTGCGCAAGGGCGGCGACGCGCAGATCATCTGCTACGTCCACGCAGCCGCCGGCGACTTCGAGCGCTCGGCGCGTTCGGCCCAGCGAGACCTCGTCAACTACGTGATGGCCGACGGCTACGCCAACGCCTTCCGGGCGGCAGGGTTCAGCGCCGAGGTGGACGAGGCGCGCGCACGCCAGGCCGAACGGGATCGCGAAGGCGCGCTCGCCGCCATCTCGAACGAGATGATCCAGGCGATCGATTTCATCGGCACGCCCGCCGAGATCGGCGCATTCGCGCGCACCTACGTCGAGGCGGGTGTGGAATACCCGGTGCTGATGCCCTTGCCGTGGGGTGACGACCGCCCCGCCGTAACCCAGGCGACGATGGAAGCCTTCGCCGGAGCGTTCGACTGAACGCTGCGCAGCGCCATGCCCGGCGGGCGTCAGTCGGCTGTTGCGACCCCCACGGGGCAGGTGAGCCCGGTGCCGCCGAGACCGCAGTAGCCCCAGGGCACTTTCTGCAAGTACTGCTGGTGGTAGTCCTCGGCGTAGTAGAAGGGGCCCGCGAGGCAGACCTCGGTGGTGATGTGGCCCATCCGAGCGTCGTCGAGCACGGCCCCGAACATGTCACGGGACGCTTCAGCGGCCGCAAGCTCGGCCTCGTCGGACACGTAGATCCCCGACCGATACTGCGTTCCGATGTCGTTGCCCTGGCGCATGCCCTGCGTGGGGTTGTGGTTCTCCCAGAAGGCGCGCAGCATGGCCTCGAAGCTGGTGACGCTGGGATCAAAGACGGTCAGCACGGCTTCGTTGTGCCCGGTCATGCCCGAACACACTTCCTCGTAGCTGGGATTGGGCGTCGGGCCGCCCGTGTAGCCCACGGCGGTGGTGTACACGCCGGGCTTCTGCCAGAAGACGCGCTCGGCGCCCCAGAAACAGCCCATGCCGACGATGATCTGGCGGAAGCCCTCGGGAAACGGCGGCGTCATCGGCGTGCCGAGCACGGTGTGGGCCGCAGCCACGGGCACCGGCTGGCTCCTTCCGGGCAGTGTCCGATCCGGTTGGGGCATCTCCAGCTTCTTGGACCACAACGCCACGATGCTCTCCTCTTCGAGGGTCTGGTTTCGAAAGACTGCCGACGCTGCTCCGGTCCGCGACTATTCACCTTTCCGAAAATGCATCGGCGCGGAATCCCGCTGCCTGCACGCTACTTCGGGGCTGTCGAGCGCGGATGTCGCCCTGCGCAGCAGCGAGGCGAGTCGCGTAGTGTCAGGCGCGTGCGCGAATCGTTGATTCCCGAGGAATCTCTGGCGCGCGTGGGCGAGGTGCTGTCAGGCCCGGTGACCGTGGTCATCGATCAGCGTGAGGCGCAGCGCTATGCATACGCCGTCGGCGACGAGAATCCCATCTACTTCGACGCTGAGGCCGCACAGGCCGCCGGCTATCGCGCGCTCGTGGCGCCGCCGACGTATGTCACACATGCGGTGGTGCAGCCCAGGACCGCATCGGATCTTCGCACCGACGGTCTCTACCGCGCCAGGACCGGGGTGCGACTGTTGGTGAACCGGATGATGTTCGGCGGCGAGGAATGGGATTTCATCGAGCCGGTGTGCATCGGTGACGAGATCACCGCTACCACGCGGCTCGCTGCACTCGACCAGAAGCAAGGCAGCAAGGGGCCATTCGTTCGCCAGGTGCGCGAGACCGCCTTCGTCAACCAATTCGGCACCGAGGTCGCCCGCTCACGCCAGATAGGAATCGCGAGATGACCCGGCAAACACGGATCGCGAGATGAACCAGCAGACACGGATCGAACGATGAGCACAATCACCAGTGATGTCACCACGGCACCGAAGCTTTCCGACCTCTCGGTCGGCGACGAGCTGCCCGCCATGCACAAGTTCCCCGACGAGGCGCAGCTGTTCCTCTACAGCGCGGCGAGCCACAACCCGCATCGCATCCATTACGACCGCGAATACGCCCGCTTCGAGGGTCATGAGGATCTCCTTGTGCACGGTCCGCTGCAGGGCGCATGGCTGACGCAGTACCTCACCGACTGGGCCGGGCCCCACGGCCGCCTTCTGGGCGTCACCTGGCAGAATCGCGCCAGCGGGTTGGCGGGCGAGGAGCTGGTGTATTCGGGCACCGTGACCTCAGTGGATTCCGCGACGGGAGTCGTCGAGCTGGAGATCGCCGAGCGCACCTCCGACGGGCGACTGCTGATGCCGGCAACGGCACGGGTCCGGCTGCCGACCGCTTGAACACCGACCAGTTGAACGAAGGGAATTCGCGATGAAGATCGCCGTCGACTTTCCGTCCATTGCGTTCCGGGAAGGGCCACAACGAGTGCTGGACCTCGCCAAGGCCATCGAGGACTTGGGCTACGACGAGATCGCTGCGTTCGACCATGTCGTGATGGGTCATCCCGGCGAGGGCCGCTACACCATTTACCCCGCGAACATGCCGATTCTCGAAGCACTGATGCTGCTGGCCAACGTGGCGGCGGTGACCGAGCGGGTGACGCTGTCGACTGAGGTGCTGGTCCTGCCGCAGCGCCAGCCCGTGCTGGTGGCCAAGCAGATCTCAACGCTGGACACATTGTCGGGCGGTCGCGTGCGATTCGGCATCGGTGTGGGCTGGCAGGACTCCGAATACGACGCACTGGAGGAGGACTTCGGGACCCGCGGCAAGCGCATGGACGAGGTGATCGACCTCATGCGGACCTACTGGGCGGGCGGCCGCATCGAGTTCTCCGGCGAGCACTACAACAGCCATGACATGGGCATGGAGCCCGTGTCGCCGCAAGGCGCTGGGATCCCGCTGTGGATCGGAGGTGACAGCCCGGCTGCGCTGCGCCGCACGGCCCAGAAGGGCGACGGCTGGATGGCGTCGGGCGTCAGCGACGAGCGGGCACTCGAATGCATGAGCGAGATCCGGCGCCGCGCCGAAGAGGACTTCGGGCGCGATCCTGCGTCGATCGGGATGCAGCTGATGCTGGCGCCACCGCCGCGCACCGATGCCGACAAGGGCTTCTACGGTGACCTCGATGCGATCGGCGAGCGGGCCGCGATCCTCGCCGCGATGGGCTTCGACTGGACGTCAGTGAACGTCACGGCGATCTTCCAGGCTGGTTCGCGTTCGGTGGATGCCATGATCGAGCGGCTGGGCAAGATCCTCGAACGCATCCGAGCCGAGGCCGGCTGAGACTTCGGACATCATCTTCAATCACAACGCTGACAACACACAACGGGACGTACCTCATGAGCCAGCCGCAACTCATCATCGACAGCCTCAAGGCCTGCTGGGCGAGCTGCAAAGCGTTCTACGGGTCGCTCGAAGGCGACCAGTGGCAGGTGCAGTCGCACTGCCCGGACTGGACGGTCCATGGTGTGCTGGCCCACCAGGTCTCCGTGGAACAGGCGCTGTCGGGCTGGCTGCCTGAATCCGTCGAGACGCCGCCTCCCTTCGGCGACATCGCCGGCTACGTCTCAGCAGCCATGGCCATCAGCGGACCGGATCTGACTGCGTTGGCAGCCGAGGTGTGGGACGGGCGCGCCGCACAACTCGAGGCGCTCGACGAGGAGGTCTTCGACCGGGGATCGATCACCCCAGTAGGGCCGGGAACCTACGGCCGCTTCATGTCGATCCGGGAATTCGACCACTGGATGCACGAGCGCGACTGCCGCACACCGCTCGGTCTTCCGACCGACAACGGCGGACCCGCTGCCGAGATGGCCCTGAACGAGGTCCACCTGTCCATCGGCTACATCGCCGGCAAGAAGGTGGGGCTTCCCGACGGCGCCTCGATGCGCTTCGAGATCACCGGCGCCGTCGAACGCGACATCTACGTCGCAGTCGACGGCCGCGCCGGCGAGGTCGACCATGTTGAGGATCCGACCGTCACCCTGCACTGCGACTCGATGTCCTTCATGGATCTCACCTGCGGTCGCATCGACCCTGAGATCCCCATCGCCGCGGGTCTGGTGAGCTGGTCCGGAGACGAGCAGATCGGGGCGTATGCCGCCCGGAATCTGCGCTTCACGATGTAAGCCGACGGCAACCGAACCGCAACTGCTGCACACGGCCACCCACAAACTCGACACACCCAGTGACAACAAGGAGCACTCTGATGCCAGAAACCTCACTCCCTGTACGACACCTCTTCTCGATGGCGGTCGACGCCGATCTGTCCGGAGCGGCGCGCATCAAGGGCGGGCCTGCCGGCGACCGCCTGATCGCTGGCGTCGATGGCGGCACCGTGACCGGCGAGCGGATCAACGGCTCGATCATCGGCCCGTCAGGTGACTGGCTGTACCGCTACCCCGACGGCTCGATGCATCTCGATGTGCGCATCTCCATCCGCACCGACGACGGCACCGACATCCTCATGGAGTACCAAGGCAAGATCGCCGGCGACGGTTTGCCCCGCTCCGCGCCCACCTTTCAAACCTCGACCGACGGCGACTACGCTTGGCTGAACTCCGTCCAAGCGATCGGCATGGACTCGTTCCCCGACGGCAAGCTCGTCTACGAGGTCTACGAACTGCTGTAAGCCACACCCAGGAGCATTCCCATGCCCGAGACATCACTGCCTGTTCGGCACCTGTTCACGATGGCGATCGACGCCGACATGTCCAGCGCCAGCAAGATCCGCAACGGCCCCGCCGGAGACCGCATCATCGCCAGCGTCATTGGCGGCACCGTCACGGGCGAGCGCGTCAACGGCACCGTCATTGGCCCGTCGGGTGACTGGCTGTTCCGTTACCCCGACGGCTCCCTGCATCTCGACGTGCGCCTGTCGATCCGCACCGACGACGACACCGACATCCTGATGCAGTACCAAGGCAAAGCCCAGCGAGACGGGCCGCCCCGCTCGGCACCGACGTTCCAGACCTCGACCGACGGCGACTACGCCTGGCTGAATTCGATTCAGGCAATCGGCATCGGCTCGTTTCCCGAGGGCAAGCTCGTCTACGAGGTGTACGAGTTGCTGTAGCCAGCACGGCCACAAGCGCGGCAGCGTCGCTCAGGCAGCGGCCGGGCGCTTGCGGGGGTACGCGAAACCCATGAGGGGGATGCAGAGCGCTTGCAGGCCGCCGAGCAGCAGCCACAGCCAGTTGTAGAGGTGCACCTCGTGGGTGCCGCCCAGCACTGCGATCGCCACAGCCACGCCGATGCCGGCGACGCTGTACCGCAGCGATTGATGCACGCCGTTCGCCGTCGCGATGGCGGCCGGTTCGATATCCGTGAGCGCTGCGGAGTTCAATTGGCTGGCCAGCACGCCCATGCCCAGGCCAAAGAACACGGTTGCGGGGAAGAACGCAAACCAGAAGCGCACTTGCTCGTCGAGGAAGAACAGCAGCCAAAGATGGCCGATGGTGGCGATGAACGAGGCCAGGGCCATCATTCCCCGAAACCCGCGCTTGTCGGCCCAGCGTCCGCCCAGCACTGCCACAACCGCTGAGATGATCGGGGCCGGGGTGAACGCCAGGCCAACGGCCCACCGGCTGTAGTCCCAGACCTCCACCAGGTATTGCGGCCACAGGAACCAGCTCGTAAAGGCTCCGACCATCGTCAAGGACACCGCCATGTTGGCGACGGCGAAGCTGCGAACCCGGAACAGCCGCGGATCGAAGAGCGGCTCGTCGTGGCTGGCCGAGCGCCACAGGAACAGTGGCAGCAGCACCGCGGCGCAGATGAAGCACGCGAGCGTGCCGGTTGATCCCCATCCCCAATATCGGCCCTGCAGGGTTGCCAGCACGACCAGGAATACCGCCACGCTGCCCATCGCGACGCCCAGCAAGTCCAGCGGCTTGCTGCGATCGGGCTTGGCCGTCTCCTGGAGGAACCACAAAGAGCCCAAGAAGGCCAGCGCTGCGATCGGCGCAATTGCGAGGTACACCCAGCGCCAGTTGGCGATTTCCAGGATGCCGGCAGCCATGCCGGGTGCCAGGCCCGACGCCGCCATGCCCGCCGAAGCCCAGATGCCGATGACGCTCGCTTGACGCGCTGCGGGAAACTGCGGCAGCACGAGTGCCAGCGACGAGGGCACGGTCAGCGCGCCGCACAGCCCCTGCACCACCCGGGCCAGCAGCAGCAACTCGATGCCGGGTGCCAGCCCTGCTGCGATCGACGACACGAACAGGCCCAGCACTCCGATTCGGAACACCATCAGTCGGCCGTACCGATCCGCGAGCCGGCCGCCGATGATGATCGTGGAGGAGAACGCGAGCGCGTAGCCGCTGACGATCCAGCCCGTGACTGCCCCTGACACGCCGGGGAAGGCCCGCACGATGTCGGGAAATGCGACGGTCGTCACCGTGACGTTGACGGTGCCGAGCACGAACGCCAGCGAGCCGGTGGCGAGCGCGAGCCGTGCCCGCCTCGAGACGCGTTGGTCAGCACGGTCTTGCGCGGGTGGGCTCGGCGTCGGCGTTGGGGCTGGCGCCGGGCGAACTGGCGCAATGCGCTCGATGCGCGACGCCACGACATCGCCCGCGCAGCGCTCCCCGACGATCGGTGTCGCCCGCGGCGCGCCGTCAGCAAATCGAAATCGGAAAACCTGCGAAACCGAGCTTGTCGTAGACGCGGCGTCCTCAGTCATCGCCCGCCGGGGGACGACGTTCGCGGAGACCGCTCAGCCTCGGCGGGTGGGCCGCGAGCGCCTCTTCGATTGGCTCGGTGCCCCAGCCGGGCCCGTCGCCGAGCACCAGATGGCCGTTGACATAGTCCGGCGCGACGGTCACGATCTCGTCGTCCCAGGCGATCCGGTCGATGTCGGTCTCCATGATGATGATGTTCGGAGTCGCCGCGGCCCAGTGGGCATTCATCATGGTGGCGAGGTGCCCATAGAAGTTGTGCGGGGCAACGCTGTGGCCCATTCCGTCGGCCATCGCGGCCATCTTGGAGGACTGCCAGAAGCCGTTCCAGATGCCGTCGATGATCGGCACGTCGAGCGATCCGGTGTGCAGGTAGGGGTACAGCTCGCGCACTCCGAACAGGGATTCTCCCCCGCTGATCGTGCAGCCCGCCTTCGAGCGGATGTGCGCCATGGCGTCTGGGTGGTCGGAGTCGATCTCGATCCAGAACAGCCCGAAGTCGGCCAGCTCGCGCACGATGCGGGCGTAGCCCTCTGTGCGGGCGTTCCAGTTCAGGTCGAGCAGGATGTCCATGTCGTCGCCGGCGCCGTCCCGGAATGCCTGAAGGTTCGCTCGGATCTCGCCGATGAGCTGACGGGACACGTTCAGCTCGGGGGCGAACGGCGTGCCGAAGCCCGGCAGCCAGCCCCGCAGCCCATCGGGCGTTTGGCGGAAGATGTTGGTCTTGAGCGCCGTGAAGCCCTTCTCGGCCACCTCGGCACCCAGCGCCCGCACGCCGTCGAGGTCGGTGATTCGGTTGCCGTAGATGTGCGGGAGGTTGATCCTCCACGTCCCGCAGTGCGACCAGTACACGCGGATGCGGTCGCGCACCTTGCCGCCGAGCAGGTCGTAGCAGGGCACGCCCAGGGTTCGCGCCTTGGCATCGAGCAGCGCGTTCTCGATGGCCCCGAGCGCCTCGCCGATGATGCCGCTGGCCGCCTGGCGGGTACGGGCGAACAGGTACTGGTACGTGGGCTCGTGGTCGAACACCGAGCGTCCGACAACCAGCGGCGCCAGCGCCTCGATCGCAGTAGTGAGGCCGGGCGAGGAGAAGCCCTCGTCGTACTCGGCCCAGCCGACGACGCCGTCAGCGGTGGTGATCTTCAAGAAGTAGTAGTTGCGCCACGCAGCGTCGCACGACAGCGTCTCGATGCGCTCGACAACCATTCCCCGGTCGGCCGAGCCACTGCCCGACGCGAGATCATCCATGAACTGCTCCTTCGAGTACTGCTGGGCGTTGCCGCCCCGGCTGAGTCTTGCCTGCCCACTGCGCGCTCGCCAGATTGTCGACGCACCGTCGACTGCGGTGACCGAGTCGCCGCCCGCCGAATCGACACCCTGAAGCCGCTTTGGGCCCGGTGGTACGATCCGGCCATGACGGCTGTCACGCTCAACATCGAACCCGTCGATGCCACGTTCGCAGCGTGGGTGCACGACATCGAGCTCCGCTCCATCGACGACACCACGTTCAAGGCACTGCACGAAACGTGGTTGGAATACGCACTGCTGATCTTCTCGGGTCAGTTCCTGACCAACGACGAGCAGGACGCGTTTGCCCGACGATTCGGCAATCTGGAGTTCAACGCCGCGCCCATCTCGAACGTCGGCAAGGACGGCAAGGTCCACTACGAACCCGCCGACGAACTGGTGAAGTCGCTCAAGGGCAATTGGGGCTGGCACCACGACAGCACCTACATGCCGCTGCAGGCCAAGGGCGCAGTGTTCACCGCCGAACTGGTGCCCAAAGACGGCGCCGACACCGGCTGGGCCGACATGCGCGCCGCCTACGAGGTGCTGTCCGACGAAGACCGCGAACTGGTGCACACGCTGGAAACGCACCATTCGCTCTACTACAGCCAGGGCCGGGCGGGCTTGCTGCCGGAGAAAAAGGACGACGGCACCTACGGCATGTACGGCTATCACGACTTGGACATCTCGGTCCGGCCGTTGGTGAAGTATCACCCCGACACCGGGCGGCCCAATCTGCTGATCGGCCGGCACGCCCACGACATTGTCGGCATGGACCCAGACGAGTCTGTGGCACTGCTGGACCGCCTCAACCGCGAAGCCTGCCAGCTGCCACGCATCTACCAGCACGCGTGGACCGAGGGCGAAGCCGTGATTTGGGACAATCGCCGCCTCATGCATCAAGGCGTGCCATTCGACATGTCCCAGCCGCGCAAGATGTGGCATTCCCGCATCGCCGGCGAAGTCGAGTCCGAGCTGGCGCTCAACCACACCCCGGAGTCAGCGGGCTTCAAGCACGGACGCGACGCGATCCTCAACTCGGTCGGCTCCTAGCCGACGCATCAACACAGTCGGCTAACGGGTCCCCGGCACCTGCACCGAAAGGAACATCGTGGCTGCATACGTCATCACGCGGGTCAAAGTGACCGATCCGGTCCAGTACGAGGAATACAAGAAGCTGTCGCCAGCTGCGGTGGCCGCATGCGGCGGGAAGTTCATCGTCCGCGGCGGTGAGTCGGAGACGCTCGAGGGTCCCGAAGAAGACCGTCGCCTCGTCGTGGTGGAATTCCCCGACATGGACTCGGCAAAGGGGTTCTACGACTCCGAGCTGTACCGCCATGCGCGGGCCGTGCGGGAAGGTGCCGCGGAATTCCAGATGGTCGCCGTCGAGGGCGCCTAGCCCGATCGGCCCACTCAGTCACAAGGACAGAGGAGCAAGCAACCATGGCGCGCAAGTCGATCGAAATCGAGAGCTTCAAGCACGCGAACCCGATACCGGCGGCAACGCGGATCGGCCCGCTGGTGGTGTGCGGCATCACCCCGCCGACCAATGCGGGTTCGCGCGACATCCCCGACACTCTCGAAGAGCAGATCGACAACCTGTTCACGCACGTCGGCCAGATGCTCGAAGGCGCCGGCGCCACCTGGGACGACATGGCGAAGATGACGTTCTATGTCACCGATCCAGCGACGGCGCGGCCGGCGCTGAACGGGCCATGGCTCGAGCGTTTCCCCGATCCGGATTCGCGGCCGTCTCGCTACACCATGAAGGTGGAAGGCGGCGGGCCCGCGATGATCTCCTGCGACTTCGTGGCCTACGTCGAAGACTGAGTCGCGGCATCTGCGTTTGCGGCGCACTGACGGATTCCAGTAGTGGTGTGCATGCACACCTGTGTATATGCACACCGGTAGATGTAGGCACACTTCTATAGACTGGAATATGCAGGCACGAGCCTTCTGAGCGTGCCATTCCACAACCGAGGGATGACTGTGGTGCACGGTCTCATCGACCGAGAGGACGAAGCGCGGCTGCTCCGCCGACTCAGTGACTCGGGTCGGTCGGCCATCGCCCTGGTGTACGGGCGGCGTCGGGTTGGGAAGACCTTCCTGCTCAACAGTCTGTGGCCCCCAGACCGCATGCTGTACTTCACTGCATCCGATACGGGGTCAGCTGTGAACCGCCGAGTGCTCATCGATGAGGCCGCACGATGGTCGGGCACCGATCTCCGTCCCGAAGACCTGCCGACATGGCGGGGGGTATTCGGCGCGCTCTTCCGGATGCGTCCGCAGACACCGGTGGTCCTGGTATTCGACGAGTTCCAGTACCTGGCCCAAGGACCGCGGGGCCTGCGTGAGATCACCTCCGAGCTGAATGCGGTCTGGGAAGGACCACGTGAGCGTCAGGCACCGCTGCTCGTAGTGCTCGCCGGTTCGGCTGCCAGCACGCTCGAGGGCCTTTCGCGTGGCGGCTCTCCGCTGTATGGACGCTTGGAGACTGTTATCTCGCTGGCGCCGTTCGACTACTTCGACGCAGGCGAGATGGTGCCGCGTTACTCCCGTGCAGACCGGGTGCGCACCTATGCGGCCTTCGGCGGCATGCCGGCCTACCTCGCCCACGTCGATGACACGCTCGGCATCGACCAGAACATCATCGGCCAGTTGCTCTCACCGACCGGAACGGTGAGCCAGATGGTGCGCTCGGCAATCGAGCAGCAGGAGGGCCTGCGGAACGTGGCTCGCTACCGGGCGATTCTCGCGAGCGTGGGCATCGGCAAGGCATCCTTGGGAGAGGTCGCGGCGGTGCTTGGCGCTTCACGAGAAGCACTGCGCGAGCCGCTGCGAAACCTTGTCGAGCTTTCCTTCGTTGAGGAACGGTTTGACTTCGGCACAAGCAGGAAGAAGACCTTTCAACTGAGCGACCCGGCAGAGCGCTTCTACTATGGCATCACACTTCCCCTGGAATCCGCGCTCGCATCGGGCGATCCCGAGCGGACGTGGACAGAGCGCATCGCCCAGCACCGCTGGCCCACCTATGTCGGCCAGCACGTCTTTGAAGAAGTGGCGGCGCAGGCATACCGGCGTTGGGGGCCGGGGCGTGGTCTGCCGGCGGTGCCGGAGTGGAGGCGGTGGACCGGCAAGGATCGCACGCGGCGGCAGGTGGACATCGACCTCGTGGGTCGCACTCTCGACGGCGCTGTGATCACCGGATCGGTGAAGTTCCGCAATCGTCCGGCCGACGCACGCACCTATCTCGAGCACATCGAAGCCCTGCGACGGCTCGCCGACAGCGGCCATGGGTGGGCGAGCGAGGCGTTGGACGAGAATGCTGCGTTCTACTTCGTGTCGGCAGGCGGCTTCGGCGACTCGTTCTACGAGGCCGTCGAGCCAGGTCAGGAACTCATCTGCTGGACCCTTGACGACCTCTACCCCGATGAAGGCTGACCCGAGTCGCTGGAACTCAATCCTCGGGCAGTCCGACGCCGCTGCATCAACCTTCAGTGTCTCCGACACCGAAGCTGATCTGCCCGAGGGGGCCGAAGTCGGCGACGACGGCATCGCCGGGACGGATCGTGCGGGCGCGGATGAACGAGCCCGACAGGATTGCGTTGCCAGCTGACATGGTGACGCCGAACTCGTCGAGTTTGCGCGCCAGCCAGGCCACCGAGTTGAGCGGATTGCCCATCACTGCCGCGGCCGTGCCGGACTCCTCGAGGTCGCCGTTCAGGTACAGCGCGCCGCCGATGTGACGGATGTCGATGTCGGTGAGCTTGGTCGGTCGACCGCCCACGATAATGAAACCGCAGGAGGCCGCGTCGGCGATGCTGTCCACCACGCCGGCCTGGGTGCTGCGGCGGTTGTAGCGCCGGTCCACCACCTCGACGGCAGGCAGGATGAAGTCGGTGGCGCACATCACGTCGATGGCGTTGGTGCCCGGCCCGCCGAGGGCGGACTTCAAGACGAAGACGATCTCGATCTCCACCAGCGGCACGTTCAGGATCGAGGCGGGCACGACGGAACCCTCGTCGAGGAACCAGTCGTCGAACAGCGTCCCGTAGTCGGGCTCGGTGGCTCCCGATGTCGAACGCATGGCCTTCGAGGTCAGCCCCACCTTGTGGCCCTTGATGATCCGGCCCGCCGCAACCTTGGCGTCGGTCACCATCTGCCCAATGGTGTAGGCGTCTTCGATGTCGGCGCCCGGGTAGGTATCGGTGATCGGGTCGATCCACTCGCGGGTGTTCTCGGCATGCAGCAGTGCCGCAGCAGCTTCACGCCGCTGCTCGTCAGTCATCGCCATGTCATGCTCCCCATCTCAGTCCCCTCTGCGCGCCTCGTCGCCGGCCGACGAGAACGCTAGAGCCTCAACCGTCGTGGACGTTCGCCGCCGATGACCGCTACACACTGCATCGACTGGGTTCGGGTCCTACGGCTCGATTCGTTCGACGGTTGACACCCGGTCGATACCTCGATCGAACGAGGCAATTCTGCCGATGCCGGTTTGCTCCGCCGAAGCCACGAGGTAGGCATCCGCGAAGCTCAGACCGTAGGCCTCGTAGACCTCGATAGAACGGGACAGCAGGGCCGGATCTTCCACGCGAACAGCTCCAGTCGCCAAGACACCCTGAGCCAGCTCAGATATGCGTGCGCGCGGCATGGAATAGAACGACTGGAGCACATAGATCGTCTCCGCCAGGATCAAGTCCGGCAGCAACAGCGTCTCTCCAGACGCCAGCAGCCGTGCAGAGGAAGCTGCGGCATCGGCCGGACTGCCAGTGAGCTGACGGACGAGGACATTGGTGTCAACGAACGCGGTCACGACTCGTCGATATCCATTGCCTCACGAGCCCACGCCTTCCGGGCCGCCGCAATCACCTCTTCCCAAGGTACGTCTCGCAATTCAGCAGGGACCTCGACGGTTCCCGCGAGTTCGATGAGATCCGGTATGCGCTTCATGACTGCTTGCTCGGACTCGACCCTGAAAAGCACCGCATCGCCTGCGTCGATGCCCAACGCCTCGCGGACGCGCTTGGGAATGGTGACCTGCCCCTTGGACGTGACCCGCGCCATGAGTTCCATGCCTGTTTCCTTACTTTCATCAGTAAGTAAGGAAACACTACTCGGGGCGAGTGTGTGAGAGCGCGGCATCTGCTTGTCTTATCGCGCCGCTTCAGACACTTCCAATCAATTTCGCGCTTGCCGCACTCAGGCGGCCGGAGCGCTGGCTAGTAGGTCGAGTCGCCCCAGGTCTCGTTGAAGACGACCTCTGAAAGCGGCAGGCGATCGAGCTTGCGTGGGAATGGCGTGGACCGGTAGCCGACGGCGATGTGGGCGGCGGTGGCCACACCCTCGGGGATATCCAGCATCTCGGCGACCTGCGGCTCGTACATGCACAGCAGCGTCGTGAGTGCGGTGCCAAGGCCGGCCTCGCGGCAGCCAAGCAGGAAATTCTGGACGGCGGGATAGATCGAGCCGCCGCCCACGATGCTCAGGCGGCCGAGCTCGGTGTCGGTGGGATGCACCCCGTCGATGTAGCCGCAGGCCACGACGATGGCAGGCACTTCTGCGAAGTGCTCGGCGAAGTAGTCGGCGCTGTCGAGCAGGCGCTTCGCCTTGTCCCCGACAATCTCGATGTCGCCGGAACGAGCCAACCCCAAGTACGCCTTCCACGGCTCCAGGTACCACTCCTGGAGTTGCCGCTTCTTCTCGTCATCTCGCACGACGATGAACCTCACCGGCTGGCGGTTGCCGCCCTGAGGTGCATGGCGTGCGTAGTCAAACGCACGCTCCAGCGTCTCATCGGACACCGGGTCGTCGGTGTAGTACCGAGTCGTCATCGACGTGAGTGCTGCCTCGCCTAGTTCCATGGGGTCCCTCGCTTGCTCGGTCCTGACCGATGCTGTCGAGCACCCCGCCGGAACGCCGTCGGCGCCACAGTAGCCACCGGCCGTCGCGTCGTCGGCCCCGCGGTAGCGCGCCGAGACGCAAGCCATGAAGATGCGGACCGTTCAACACGACATCGAGCGGCGCGACGAGCACAAGTTGGCGAACATGAGCGGGTGACTACTGCCGGACGGGCATAGACAAGCTGACAACGCCGATCTACTGCAGCAATCCGAGCACCGCGCGTTTGCCGTTAGGTCCGAGCGGCCGGATTCCGTGCTCGAAGTCCCAAACGCCCGTGGATGCATCAAGTGCCTCATACATGCGGAGCGCCACTTGCCGGACGCTGTGAATGCCGGCTGGCCAGTTGTGGTCTTGTGCGCACTCTCGAATTTCCGAGGACTTCGCGTCGACATGCTGAAGCCATCGCTCAATGGCGGCAGGCGCGAGCAGCGAGTCAGCTTTCTGGCTGTTGACACTCGACGTCGTCATGAGGAAATTCTCAATCTGTGAGAGGCGCACCCGCGACCAAGGCATCACATGATCCAACGACCCGCCGGTAGCAGGCAACGGATCGCCCGTGAAGATGCAGCGCCCATCCTGAATCTGGACGAGACGCTTGCGCACGCTCGGGGGCGGCATAATCCTGCCGCGGCCGAAGAGGTGGGTGTACACATCGTCGACTGGCAGCCGAAGCGTCTCGTGGTTGATCCTCACGACTGCCTGAGCAAATCTGAACTCGACCAAGGGTCGCAGAACGCCGGCAAACTTCGTGAGGCTCTCTGCGACGCCTGGGAGCAGCGCAAGGCCTGGCTCGTCGGATGTCAAGTCGTATAGGAACGGATCGGGATCGCCCGGCAGCCGCTGAAGTAGGCGCACAGGGTTCTTCAACAGTGCCGCCCGGACTTTCGCGAGCGCAATCTCGAACTCCTCCTCCCACTCCTGGTGCCATTCGGCATCTTCGAGGCTGTGCTTGACAATCTCAAGCGGCTTGTCCCGGAGGTCTCCGCAGTTGCGATCTGCAAGCAGCTTCCTGAGCCTGTGGACCTCCTGCATGACGGTCGTGTCATCAGCAGTCGTGCCGTCATCGCGCCTCTTGCGTACCGAACTCTGACGCAACGTGACCTCGCCGTCAGGGCTTCCATATGGGCGTGCGTGTTCCCAGTGGATATCGAGAAAGCGCCCCGAAAGCTGGGACCGAGCAATGCCGGGCGCATCGATGTCCAGTGTCGGCGCCAAGTCGATCAGGGTGAGCAGCAAACCGAGTTTGTTGGTGCCCGTCATCGAAGCGCGGTCAAGTATCTCCAACACTCCCTGAATTGGGTCCAACCGCGCCGATTGATCGGACATCGACGAGTTCACTCAAGCATCCGTCGCGCCAACGAATGGGACCGGATTATCGTGTGTACAGTGATCGCAAATGCATTCCACCTGACTTAGCCGGTCAGGCGAGCACTCGATTTCGATACCGAGGTGTGCTAGCTGTCCATTGAGTTCGCCCACCGTCAACGCTTGGTAGCGATGATGAGTGCCGTCGGTGTGCTCGACATAGGCGATTGGTCCGAAGTGGCACTCCACCTCACCTGATTCCTCGTCGAAGTACTCGACGTCTCCCCAGCACACCTGAAAACCGGCTACAACAATCGCGTCACCTGGCGCAACCGAGACACCAGTGCTTGGCATCGCCGCTGTCGCCTCGCGCTCGGAACCAACCATGACGCCGATGGTATGTGCCAGTACCGGCGCCGATGGTGGATCAAGCTCAGAGTCGCGAGGCTTGGCGCGCCCTGTCCTGCGTCGAACTCATCAGCCAGTAGTGAACTCTCGGGCCCTTCGCCTTTTGTTGGGATGAGGGTGGGTTGAGGGTCCGTTTGTAGGGGTCGAGGCCCTGCTGGGATCGGTGTTGTTGGACGCCGAACCCTGGAGGGCCTCGATGAAGCGTGATGTTATGTCGGTGCGGCTGTGGCTGCCGCGTGTCGAAGTGCTGGGGGTGGTGGTCGACGCGCCTGAGCGGCTGGTGGTGCGGGTGCGCTCGACGGTGCGCCGCCCGTGTTGTGCTGATTGCGGGACCCCGAGCGGGAAGGCTCATGATCGCCGGGACCGGGAGATCCGCGACTTGGAGGTGTCGGGCCGGCCGGTGACGCTGGTGTTCGAGCAGCGGCGCATGGTCTGCGGCGTCTGCGGCGGCCGGCGGTTCATGGAGGACCACCCGGCGTTCGAGGGCCGTGTCACGGCGCGTCTGGCCCGTCGGCTGGTGGCCGACGCGCGTCAGATGACGGTCAACGCGGCGGCGAAGCGTCACAAGGTGGGCTGGAAGCTGGTCAACGCTTTGGTGGTGGCCTGGGCGGGTCTGGTCGCCGACCATCGTCGGCGCCAAAGGTGTCGGGTGCTGTTGGTGGACGAGACCTCGATCCGCAAGCGGCACCGGTATGTGACGGTGCTCGTCAACGGCGACACCGGCGAGGTGCTCGCCATGGTGCCCCACCGCGACACCCAGGCTCTGAGCGGCTTTCTGGCTGCCCAGGGGCATAGATGGTGCCGCGGCGTGAAGGTCGTGGTGTCCGACGGCTCCAAGGCGTACAAGGCAGCCATAGAGGCGCGGCACGGCCACGCCCGCCATGTGCTGGACCGGTACCGGGTCATCAGATGGTTCCAAGCCGGCCTGATCGCTGTGCGCCGCGACGTGCAGCGTCGCCCCGAAGGCTCCAAACCGGCATTCGATCCCGAAGTGTTCCGATCCAGGTTCTTGCTCATGCGTCGGCCCGACAAGCTCGACGCGGCCGAGCAGTCCCGCCTCGACGCGCTGTTCGCCGCCCACCCGCGGCTCAAAGCAGCATGGGACGCGCTCGGCGAGCTGCACCAGCTCTATCTCGCCGACGACCGCGAAGGCGCCCTCGAAGCGCTCGACCGGTTCGCCGACATCTACCGCACCGGCGACATACCCGAGTTCAGCGACACCGTCGACACATTCCTCGCCTGGCACCAGCAGATCCTCAACTGGCACCAAACGGGACGGCCCAGCAACGGCCGAATCGACCGAACCAACAACCTGCACCCGAGTCCTGCGACGCCGAGCCCACGGCTTCACCAACTACGCCAACTTCGAAGCCCGCGGCCTCCTCCTAACATGAACCCCGCCGAGCCCAGCAGCCCGAATCCCAACAAAAGACGAAGGCTCAACTCTCGACCAGGCTTGACGCACCGGTTGACCGAAGAGACCTGCTGCGAACCTCAGCGGGGCGTCCACCGTTATGGCCTGCCCGAGGGCAGCGAGATCGGTCCAAGTTGGGCGGCGCAGCGCCGTTCCACCGTGCCGAGAGGAGCAGCATCGACGTCGCAGCGTGCCGCCCCGGGCGCGGCCAAGCCCATCCAGAGCCGGTGGACCAAACGCCTCACTGCTGTACGGGTACTGGCACAGAAGCCCGACAGCACCGGCGATTCGCCCGTGTGACTCAGGCGAAGCCGAATATCGGCGGGAAGGCCACGACGACCACTGCCGCCCAAGCGGCGTAGACGCCGAAGTGGGCTGTCTGCCACCGCACGATGTCGGCGAACGGCCGGCGGCGGCGGAACAGCGCTATGTACAGCCACACGCTTCCGGCCAGATTCACCAACAAGATGGCATTGATGCCAGCGATGGCGGCTCGATTGGGGCTCCATCCATAATCCGCAATCCGCCCGAGAATGGCGATGAACGTGAGCACGCTGGTGGCAAGCCCCGCGGCCGCGAGCACTCCCGAAGCCGCGTCAACCAGTCCCAACTGGGAATCAGCGCGCCGAGCGGCGGCGGAGAACAACAGCAGGCCGACGACGAGTCCGAGGATCACGTTGAACGTGATGAGAACTTCGCGATCGCCTTGGATGCTCTGACCGCTGGCTGGCAGGGCGATCAGGAACACGAGAAGCATCACCGCGAACAACGGCGTGAAAATGAACGCCAGCATCGACGAGATCCTCGAGGCCGCGCCCTGCCACACTTCAACGAGCCACGCAGTGACAACCACCGCTCCAGCAGCGCCAGCGGTGGCTGCCCATTGGACGGCCGTGCCGGGAGCGAAGCCGATCGCCAAGAATACGCGAGCGGCCAGTCCCAAGAACACACCGCCGCCCAATGCGATCAGGACGTAATACACGACCCACTCGCCGCTGAAGCGCACATAGTCGTTTCTGCGGCTTAGTGAGCGCCAGTCTGTGCCGAGATAGGCGAGCCCGACTGCGAGCCATAGCAGCACCAACAGGTGGAACACCGCAAGCACCTCGGTCACCGGGGTGCCTCGGTTTGAGCTGAACGGATATGAGTTCATGACCACGGTGGATGCCCCAAATACCCCTGCGAGCACCACATAGACCCATCTCGGCGGGCGCTGAAGCCAAGCGAACCATCCGGCCAGGGTGGGCAGCACCAGCACTCCCAGGTTGCGGCCATAGAAGCTGCCGTCTTCGCCGTCACCGAGTTCCAAGCCGAAGAGCACCGGGACCCTGACTGCGACGGCAGCTGCGACCGCAAGAGAAGCCATGACCCAGATGTCTTGCCGGCCGCGACCGCGACGAGGGGGCACCACGCCGTCCCCGGCATTTGATGCAACTGCGCTCTCAGACGCAGCGACTTCCATTGAGGGTTCGGGCTCGGGATCGTCCCACAGTCCGGCGAAGTGCTCTCTGGCGAATGCGCGCACCGCCGGGTCGTTTATCGCCAGGCGCCTCACCGCGATCAGGAGCGCCTCGTCCTCCGCCAGACCGGCCGCCCGCAGCTGGACCGTCATCTCTTCCAGTTGCGCGATCACGCCTTCGGGTGCAGAAATCTGGTGCTCCTCGATGGCCTGGACAAGGTCAAGCCAGTGCTCGCGACCCGGTCCAAGCATGTCGGGCATCGTATGGCGGTGTTACGAGTCGACGAAGCGTCGAACCTCAGCTGCAAATCGGGGAATGTCCTCGGTGATCGCTTGCCACAGGACACCGACGTCGGTCCTCCAATACTCGCGGATCAGGAAATTTCTCATGTCCGCGGCATATCGAAGCTCGGCCGGCTGGGTTGAGACGCTGGATCTCGACGCGAGACGTGCCGCGGCCTCGCCGATGATCAGCAGCCGATAGACGCAGGCGTCTTGTCGCATTACGTCGCGGCGGAACTCGTCATATCCGACGGCGGTGTAACTGGCTACTCGATCGGCTGCCGCGAGGATGTGCTGCCACCGATGTCGATCGCCATCGGTCACAACGCGATGGCCTCGGCGAGGACCGAATCACGCTGCGCCGCCGTCATGCCGCCTTCGGTGGACAGATGCACCGGTGCCTCGAGCAGTTCCTCGAGCTCGATGCGCAACCTGGCGAGGTCGAACAGGCCTGTTCCACTGGACGTGGTGACGAGGATGTCTACGTCGCTGTCTGAACGTGCTTCACCCCGCGCAACCGAACCGAAGATACGAACGCCAGTGATGCCCCGGCGCTGCGCTGCATTGACGATCTGGGGCCGACAACGCAGCACGCGTTCCAACAGCGTTGGGCGAGTCACATCTATGCGCTGCTTGAGAAACTGTTCCAGGCTCGCTTGTAGCACCGAGGTCACAGACGGCGCAGCCGGCTGATCGGACATGAACCGGTCCAAGTCGCCTTCAAGTTCGTCAGGAATCGTGACCGTCACCCGTCTCATGGGCACAAGATACTCACGCAGCAGCAGTTGTGCATCATTTGATGCAAATGATGCTGATACAGGACGACCGAATGCGCATATTCACTCGGGAAGCACAATCGGGGACGCACCGAGAAACAGGTTGCTCTGGGTCCGGCAAACGACGACATCGTCGGAGCGCGTGAGCGGGCGGACTGAAGAACGCCGTTCGGGGGTCATACCGTCGAATGGCCATCAGACCCCCTCGAAAAGAACACGAATAGAACGGGAATAGTGCTGGCGTCGCACACCCGTAACGCGAAACCGCAGGTCAACGCAGTGAAGCGAACACTCGTTGGTACCCCTAAAAGAACACGAATAGAATGGGAATAGTGATGGGATCGGCCAGGAAGGGTGCGAAACCGCAGGTCAGCGGGTTGCAGCGACCAGCCGACACGCCCTCGAAAAGAACCGGAATAGAACGGGAATTGCGCAGACAGCGCAATCGCGAACCGCATCAACGCGCAACTGCAGAGCAAGCCAGCGGTCCGGCAGGTAAGACGACCGGTGTCGTTCTGCGTCGCGGACTGATCAGCTGCTCGGCGATACTGGCAAGTCATGACACCGGACGCGATCGTGCACCTCGCGCTGCAGGGCGAGTCTGAAACGATCGAGTTCAAGACGACCACAGGCCAACGGCATGAGGCGGCCAAGACGCTCTCGGCGATGCTCAACGGTCGGGGCGGCCGCGTGATCTTCGGTATCGGCCCCAAAGGCAACGTCGCCGGGCAGCAGGTGGGCGACACCTCCCTCACCGACATCACCAACGCTTGCCAAGAAATTCACCCGCGACACCCGCCGTCGATCGAGAGAGTCCCACTGCCCGATTGCGACGGGCGCGAGGTGCTGATAGCAACCGTTCCGGCCGGTGCGAACAAGCCGTACGCATACCGCGGCAATCACTTCACGCGATCAGGCGCTGCGACAGTGGTCATGCCAGACGAGACCCAGTTGTCGCTGGTGCTCGAACGCGCTCATGGCATGGCCCGGTGGGAACTTGAGGCATCCGGGCGCGACCTCAACGTCATCGATGAACGTGAGGTCCGTTTGTTCCGGGATGACGCCATCAAGGCCGGGCGTGCCGGGTTCGATGCGGGCGCCTCAGTCGTCGATGTGCTGCGGGCGCTGAATCTCTTGGACGGCGAAGGCCAACCGAACCGTGGCGCCATTGCGCTTTTCGGACGTATCGAGTCGTTCGGCGGCACGTTCCCAACTCTCGGCTGTCGCCTTGTGGCGCTTGACGACACCGAGCTCGCGGAGGAATTCCGAGACGATGCGCTCGTCGAGGACAATGTGTACGCCTCGCTGCGCAAGGCGATGGCGTTTTGCGACGAACACCTGCACTGGCGAGTGCACATCGGCGGCAGCTTGCAGGCAGACGCCGACTCGGAGATCCCTCGCGAAGTTGTACGCGAAGCACTTGCCAACGCATTCGGTCACCGCGACTACGCAACTGCCGGTCTGGTCCAAGTTCGCGTCTTCTCCGACAGGCTTGAGGTGCTGTCACCTGGCCAACTGCACTTCGGGCTCGCCCCGGCGGACCTCTACCTACCTCATGGCTCGCATCCATGGAACCCGAACCTGCTCGCCTGTCTCTACCGTCGGGGCATTGTTGAACAACTCGGATCAGGGACACTGCGAATGGTGCGGAAGTGCGCAGATGCAGGGCTCGGTCGCCCCGTCTTCACATCCACCAGTGCGTCGGTGACGTGCAGCGTGCCGCGGCAGGGGCACTGGCTGGGGCCAGATGGGGCTGGCTTGGATGTCTCCAGGCTGGAAGCTGCCGTGCTGACGGCCTTGACTGTGGGCCCCGCAGCACGGGGGGAACTCGCCGATCATCTTGAGGTCAGCGTCGCTGAAGCACGTGAAGCGCTGGTACAGCTGCGTGATCTAGGCCTCGTACTTGTAGAGGGCCACGGTCGAGGCGCGTACTGGCTGCTCGACAACTCCTAGCGACTGCCCGACACCCCCTCGAAAAGAACCGGAATAGTGGAAGCACCGGCGAACGGCAGTGCGAAACCGCAGGTCAGCGCATTGAAGCGAACACCCGTTGGTACCCCTAAAAGAACCGGAATAGTGATGGGATCGGCCAGGAAGAGCACGAAACCGCAGGTCAGCGAGTTGCAACGGCTGCCCGACACCCCCTCGAATAGAACACGAATAGAACGGGAATAGAACGGAGCGCTAGGTTTCGTCCGGCGTAGCGGTGGCGACACGGGAGGCAGGGTGAGCGAGGCGACAGACGCGCAAGAGCGGGAAGTCATGGACTGGCGGGGGTACGGCGTGGCCGTGCGTGAGCTGGCGCAGGCGATCGCTGACGACGGCTACCGGCCCGAGATGATCCTGGCGATTGCTCGAGGCGGATTGTTCTGCGCCGGGTCGCTGGGCTATGCGCTGTCGGTCAAGAACATCTACGTCATGAACTGCGAGTACTACACCGGCGTCGACGAGCGGCTCGAAGTGCCGATCATGCTGCCGCCGACGCCCGATCTCGTCGACCACCGCGACTCGGACATCCTCATCGCCGACGATGTTGCCGACACCGGCCACACGCTCAAGATGGTCTACGACTTCTGCCTGCCACGGGTGCGCAGCGTCCGCACCGCCGTGCTGTACGAGAAGCCCTGGTCGACGGTCAACTGCGACTGGGTGTGGCGCCACACCGACCGCTGGATCAATTTCCCTTGGTCGACCGAGCCGCCGATCGTCACAGACGAGCAGGCTCGAGCCTGAGCTCGACGCCACCGTCCTCCGGCGCTCCGGCCGAGACCACGCGGCCGCGCGGCCGCTTCAGCGAGCGCGAGTTCATTCTGCTCATGGCGCTCTCAAGCGCCATGGCGGCGATCGCCATCGACACGCTGCTGCCGGCGTTCGAGCAGATGCGGCCCGCCTTCGGGCTCAGCGCCGACTCGACGCAGCTGTCGCTCACGCTCACGCTGTTCTTTGTCGGCATGGCGACCGGCACGCTGTTCTATGGGCCCATTTCGGACGCCATCGGCCGCAAGCCGCTGTTGTTCGTCAGCTTGGGGCTGTACGCGGCAGCTGCGATTGCCGGTGCGCTTGCGCCCTCGCTGCAAGTGCTGCTCATCAGCAGGTTTGCCTGGGGCTTCGCCGCGGCCGGACCCCGCACGATCACCCAGGCCATCGTGCGCGACCGCTACAGCGGCACCGCGATGGCACGCGTCATGACCCTCATCCAGACGGCGTTCTTCCTAGCTCCGATCATCGGACCTGTGCTCGGTAAGGGCCTCGTGGCGCTCGGTTCGTGGCGGTACGTGATGATCTTCGGCGCACTGAGCGCTGCCGTGCTGGCGCTGTGGTCGCTGCGCCTGCCCGAGACCCTCGCACCCGAGAACCGCCGGCCGCTTCGGCTCGGCGGCACGTTGGCCGGCTTCGGCTACGTGGTCGCCAACCGCACGACGCTCGGCTACACGCTGGCGGTCACGTTCGGCTTCGGAGCGTTCTTCTCGTTCCTCGCCAGCTCGGAGCTGATCTTCGTCGACGTGTACGACCACGCAGGCTGGTTCGTGCCGTACTTCTCAGCGATGAGCACGCTCGGCGCCATTGTGTCGGTCACCACCAACCGGATGCTCCGCCGACACGCTGCTCGACCGATGGCGCTCGGAGCCGGACTCGGATTCGTGGCGACCTCCGGAGCGCTGCTGGCTGTGACTGCCGCCGCGAGAGGGCTGCCGCACATCGCCGTGTGGATTGCGTTGTTCAGTCTTGCGAACGCCCTGCACATCGCCTTCTTTCCTGTGGCCATGAGCTTGGCGCTCGAGCCGATGGGCGCGCTGGCAGGAACGGCTGCCTCCGTCGTGGGCTTCTCCACGGCGCTGTTCGGAGCTCTGCTCGCCGCCATCCCCGACCGAGCCATCGACGGCGACGTCATGCCGATCGGCGTGAGCTACTTCGTGTATGGCGTCCTGGCTCTCGCCTGCCAGCTATGGGCACGGCGAACATCGGGGACTGTCCGCGTCTGAGCTGCGGCCCTGCCGACAGGAGCGTGGGCTGGGCTACGTCCGCTGACGGTCCAGGTGATGATCTTCTGTGCAGGCATCACCGGACGTCTCCAGCTGCAACGTGACGTGCGAGATGCCGTGCCGGTCTTTCGCGATCCGCCTCAGCTCACCCAGCACCTCGGCGTGGTCGCTGTCGTGGTCCGGGTCGGTGAGCACGTGAGCGCTCATCGAGACGTAGCCAGACGTGACCGTCCACACATGGACGTCATGCATGACGGTGACGCCGGACACGCGCTCCATGTCGGCGCAAAGCGCTTCGAGGTCGACGTGGGATGGCACTCCGTCGATGAGCACATGGAACACCGACGCGGCCAGCTTCCCTGCGCTCAGGACGATAAGAACGGCGATCAGCACGCTGAGTGCCGGATCGACCCACCACCAGCCGAAGATCAGGATCGCCGCGGCGGAGATCATCACCGCTACCGAGACCATCAGATCCGCCAACACGTGCCGGAACGCTGCCTCGACGTTCAGGCTGTGGGCCGCGGAGCCATGCAGCAGGAATGCCGCCGCGATGTTGACCAGCAGGCCGATGCCGCCGATGAGCAGCACCCAGCCGGCCGCTATTTCGACAGGCTCTCCGCCGAACCCGTCGATGAAGCGGTGAATGGATGCCCAGCCGATCCACGCTGCAATCGCCCACAGCATCAAGGCGTTGGCGGCCGCTGCAAGCACTTCGGCACGCTCGAAGCCGAAGGTGCGCTTCAGCGACGCCGGACGCTGAGCGACCCAGGTCGCCGCCAATGCGAGCCCGATCGCAGCGCTGTCCGTGAAGGCGTGGCCGGCGTCGGCCGCCAGCGCCAAGCTCCCCGACAGCACCGCACCCACCACCTCGGCCGCCACGATGACGATGGTCAGCGCGAGCGCTGCCTTCAAGCGCCGACGAGACACCTCGCGCAAGTCGTGTTGGTGCTGGTGTGAGATGCGGTTCAGCCTATGACAAGCGTCCCGAATCGCCGGGACCGTAACGAGTCGCGTCCGCGCCCTCAGCGGGCCGCTTCGCAATCAGCACAGCGTCCGTAGAGGTCCAGATTGTGATGCAACGGCGCAAATCCAGACTCGCTCGCGGCGGCTCGGAGGACTTCGTCAATGCGTGCCTCAGTCGCGCTGTCGAGTTCGATGTCGGCGATCGCGCCGCAAACAACGCAGATCAAGTGATGGTGATGACCGAGCAGTGACTCGGCCAGTTCAAAATGGGCACGGTCGCCCCCGGTTTCGAGCCGTTGCACCACCCCGCAGCGCTCCAGCGCTTCAAGATTGCGATACGCCGTGCTGCGGGCCAGATCGGGCGCCAACGTCTCGATATCGGGCAGCCGCACTGGTCTCGCCGCCGCGGCCAATGCTTCCACCAACCGCCGCCGTCCATCGGTGTAGCGCAGGTCGGCTTCTCGCAGTCGCGTTTCGACACGGTCGTGCAACTCACCGAGATCTCTCGTCACGCCCGCGTCCGCGGGCTGCTTTGTCACGGCCGCGTCCGCGGGCCGAGCGACCACACCGCTTCTCCAGCGATCTGGCTCGCACGGCCGAAGTCGGCGTCGCGAGCGGACCCGGGCTTCTCCAGAACCAGCAGCGACGACATGTCATCGCCCTCGCCGAACTCCAGCCGGGTCACTGCATTGGCACCGAACGCGGCAGCCATGTTCTCTTCGTTGAGCACCTGTTCGGGCGTGCCGTCTGCGAGCACAGCGCCCTTGAGCAGCACGATCCGCTCGCACAGACGCGCCTCGCTGAGGTGATGCGTCGAGAGCACCACCAGCTTGTTGCGCATCCGTTCGGCATCCACGACCTCAAGGACAATGTCCTGGCTCGGTATGTCGAGGCCCGTGATCGGTTCGTCCAGCAGCAAGCAATCCGATTGAGAGGCCAGTGCCGACGCGATCAGGACGCGCTGGCGCTGCCCGCCCGAGAGCTGACCGAACGACCGCCTCCGCAGATCTGCCACCTTCAATCGCTCGGCTGCGACGTCCATCGCATCACGATCAACCTTGCGCATACGGCCGAGCAGACCCCGTTCGCGGAATCGCCCGATCATCAGCACTTCATTCACCGTCATCGGCATGAATGCGTGCGGACTGTGGTGCTGGCTGACGTAGCCGACCGAGATCTCATAGTCCTTGCGGACCTCGCCCGAGGTCGGTGCAAGCAGGCCACCGAGCAGTCGCAGCAGCGTCGTCTTGCCCGAGCCGTTCGAGCCCATCAGGGCCACCGCAGCGCCCGAGTCGAACCTCATCGAGTCGATGTCGAGGACCAGTCGGTTGCCGAAGGACACCTTGACGTCGTTGAGCGTGAACATCGCGGTGTCGTACCTCACTCTTCATCTGCTCGCCCATCCGGTCACCGGATTGAAGATGAGAATGAGTCTCACTATAGTCACGGCGGTGTATGAGCTCATGAGTGCTTCGGCGGGCAACCGCAGGCGGTTTCCCCCGCTGCGCCCCGCCGAACGCAGACGCCGTCAACGGCGCCAGTCCGTCCGTTTCGCGACGCTCGCCAGTGCCGTCGTCCTCGTCGCAACAGCGTGCGCGAGCGAGGATTCGACTGTTGCCGGCACGGAAGACGGCACCCCCACGGTGGTCGCGTCCATGAGCATCTGGGCCGATGTTGTCGAGAACGTCACCTGCAATGGCCTTGTTCACGTCGAATCCCTCGCTCCGCCCGGCGTCGATACACACACGTACGAACCGTCGCTGCGAGATCGCGCCAAGATGGACGACGCGAGCATGATCGTGGTCAACGGTCTGGGACTCGAAGCCTCGCTGGTCGACACGCTCGATGCCGTTGCCGCAAACGGAACGCCCGTGTTCGTCTTCGGCGACCACATCGAGCTCCTCACCGCCGCCGACAGCGAAGACGACCAGACCGACGATCACGCCGAGGCGGACGCCCATGAGCATGACCAAGAAGGCAGCGCGGACCCGCACATCTGGTTCGATCCCGTGCGGATCTCGGGCACCCTCGATGAGCTTGCCGACACCATCGCCGAAGCCACTGGGCTGCCTGCGGCCGACCTTGCGGCCTGCACGCAGGACTACAAGGACGCATTGCACGACGCCCACACCGACATCGTCGATCTCGTCGAGAGTCTGGCGCCCGAACAGCGCGTGCTGATCACCAACCACCACTCGCTCGGCTACTTCGCCGACAGGTATGGCTTCCGGGTAGTGGGCTCGGTGATTCCGGCCGCGACCACAGCAGCGGAAGCCAGCATTGCTCGTCTTGAGGAGTTGGCTCACGTCATCGAACACGAAGGCGTCGAGGCCATCTTCGGCGATTCGACTCATGCGTCGGCCACGCTCGAGGAATTGGCTTCACAGGCAGGCGTCATGGTGGTGAGCTTGAACACTGACAGCCTCGGACCCGCCCGCAGCGCGCACAGCACCTACATCGGATTGCTGACGACCGCCGCCGAAGCCATCGTCTCCGCACTGCAGTCGGGCGGCTGAGAGCAGCGATGTGGAATTCCTGACTGACCCGATTGCCTGGTGGATCGATCCCTTCGTCGACAACACCTTCATGCGCAACGCACTGTGGGCGGCGTTGCTCGCAGTGCTCACGACCTCGGTCGTCGGCACCTGGGTAGTGCTGCGCGGCATGACATTCCTGGGCGATGCCTTCGCCCATGGGGTGCTGCCCGGCATCGCGCTCGCGTACATCATCGGCTTCAGCACCACGATCGGGGCGCTGGGGGCCGCGCTGCTGATCGTGGGCGGCATCCACCTGATCCGCAACTTCTCGCCGCTGTCGGAGGAAACCTCGATCGGTGTGCTGTTCGTGGGCTTCCTGGCACTAGCGGTGGTGATCATGTCCACCGGCGCCGGTGCCTACTCAGGCGATCTCACACGATTCCTTTTCGGTTCGATCACTGGAATCGACAACGACGATCTTCGCCGCCAGGCCATTGCTGCGGCAATCTCGGTCGGCAGCGCTGTGCTCCTGCATCGAGCATTGTTCGTGGCGACCTTTGACGAGGCGCAGGCACAGCTCGCGGGAATGCGTCCGAAGCTGGCACATGCAGCCCTGTTGACGCTGCTGGCGGTGGCCATCGTGTCGTCATTCGAGGCCGTCGGCAGCCTGCTCGTCTTCGCTTTCCTGGTGGCACCGGCCGCCACGGCAAGCCTGCTCGTGCGACGCGTACCGCGCATCATGATGACTGCCGTTGGGCTCGGCGCTGTAGCGGCTTTGGTCGGCTTGCTGGTCAGCTACCACCACGACACGGCTGCCGGCGCCACCATGGCGCTCGCAACCGTCGTGATACTGCTGATAACGCTGCTTGTGACGGGTGTGATCAGGGGGCTGCGCCGCCCCCTGAGCGATCACGAATCCGAAGACGCGCAGGATACGCCTGCACACAACCACTCGGCTTGAGCAACTCTGGCATCGGCGCTATTGCTCTGCGTCAGTGAAGCTCGCCCGCACGGTCGGGTTCTCGAGGTTGGCGAGCTGCTGATTGCGATGGTTGACGTCGGCGAGCAGCTCGGGATGCGACAGCACCCAGAAGCGTCGCTCGTACATTGCCTCGATCACCTTGGCGGCCACCTGAGACGGGTCCATGCCCCGCTCCAGGGCCGCAGCGATGTTGGCGTTGCGACGGCGCGCGTCGGCAGTCTCGACTGGCCTCTGGCCCGCGGGACGCTCGCGGCGCTGTCGGCGCAGCTCTTCGGGGCGGTTCCGCTGCGCGGTCGCGATGTTCGTGCGCACGACTCCAGGGCACAGCGCCGAGACACCTACATCCGCGTTTTTGTCGCGCTGCATCTCCAGGTGGAGCGTCTCCATGATCGCCACCACGCCGTACTTGGCGGCGTTGTAGGGGCCGAGCCCCGGCACCGACATGAGGCCCGCGACCGAGGCGGTGCTCATGATGTGGGACTCCTCAGCTTCGATCAGATGGGGCAAGAAGTGGTGCACGCCGTGAATCACACCCCACAGGCACACATCCACCACCCACTTCCAGTCGACGAGCTGCTGGTTGCGGATCAGCCCTCCCCCGCCGACGCCGGCATTGTTGCAGACCATGTGCACGGCACCGAAGCGGTCGATGGTTGCTTGCGCAAGTGCCCCTACAGAGTCGGCATCGGCCACGTTGGTGATGACGCCCAGCGCGTCGACGCCGTGGGCCGCGACCTCGGCTTCGGCTGCCCGCAGCGCGCCCTCCTCGATGTCGGCCAGCACAACGTTTGCGCCTTCGGCCGCAAAGCCCAGCGCCAGCGCCTTGCCGATTCCTGATGCCGCTCCGGTCACCACAGCGACGCGTCCCTGCATGGTCTCCATGGCTGTGCCCCCTCTGCGAGCCGTGTACGGCCAGCCCGAACAGTACGGGCTGCGATGTCTGCAGCGCAGAGACGAAGTGCGAGCTAGGAGTTGAGCCGCTCGAAGCGGTCCATCACGTCGAGGTACTCGCCAATCATCTCTTCCACGACCCTCGTGGCAGAGACGGACTCGTTCAGCTGGCCGACAACCTGGCCGACGAAGTAATTCGCCAGCTCGACTGCGCCCTTGTTGGACGGGTTCATGGCCGCCCGGTCGATGCGACGGCTGGCTGCGCCGATGAGCATCGGCTGCAACGGCATGGGCAGCGTCCCCGGTGAGTTCTCGCTTTCCCATTCGTCCGTCCAAGCTGAGCGAAGCTGGCGAGCCGGCTTGCCGGTGCGCGAACGCGACCGCAGCGTGTCCGACGAGCCAGCGGCCAGGAACTTCTCCTTCACGACCGGGTGTGTCTCAGCCTCCTGGGTGGTGAGCCAGACCGAACCGCACCACACACCCTGCGCGCCGAGCGCCAGCGCTGCGGCGACCTGCCGGCCGTTGCCGATGCCGCCTGCGGCGAGAACGGGCACCGGGGCAATGGCGTCGACCACCTCGGGCACCAGCACCATCGTGGCGATGTCGCCGGTGTGGCCGCCGGCCTCATGGCCCTGCGCAATGACGATGTCTACGCCTACGGCAACGTGCCGCTCAGCGTGGACCTTCTTGCCGGCCAGCGCTCCCACCAGGACATCGTTGTCGTGCGCCCGCTGGATCATGTCGGGAGGCGGCGGGCCGAGTGCATTCACGGCCAGCCGGATCGGGTACGAGAAGGCCACGTCCATGAGCGGGACGGCCTGCGAATAGGTCATCGGCGGCTCGGAGTCATACGCCGATGCCTTCTGGCCGTCGTCCGCGGGCAGCGGCGGAACGTCGTAGCGCTCCATCATGTCGTCGAGGAACTCGCGGTGCTGTGGCGGGATCATCGCCTTGAGGTCCTTCACCGACAGCTCGCCCTCGGTCTTGCCCTCGTACTTGGCGGGCACGATGATGTCGACGCCGAAGGGCCGGCCGCCCACCTCCTCGACGATCCATCCCATGTCGATGTCGAGCTGCTCGGGCGTGTGCCCGGCCGCACCGAGCACGCCGAAGCCGCCCGCCTTGGTCACTGCCGCCACCACGTCCCGGCAATGGGTGAATGCGACGATCGGAACGTCGCAGCCCAGCAACTCGCACACAGGTGTCTTCATGCCCCGAAACTACCGGCGCATAGCCACACCCCGCAGCGCCCGGGTTTCGAATCAGCTCAGGCCGACGTGTCTCAGGCCAGTCCCATGAAGACCACGAGGGCGCGCCCGAGCTTGGTCATATCGTGGCCGCCACCCACATCTGGACCGGACGCAGACCTTGCTCACGCATGCGCTTGCGATGCCTGCCGACCCGGGCCGCGACCCCGAAGGATCTTGCTGCTCCGCCACGTCGCGCAGCCCAAGCCCGAAGCGTTACGTGTAACTGGGGCATTTCTTAGTAGCCAGAACTCAGGGCACTCGGGCGATGAACCAGCGGTGCTCTGCGGGTGCGAATGCCTCTGGCGCGTCGCTGTCATCGTTGGGAATGCGCGGCGGCGGATCGAATCGATGTGCCAAAGCGACCACGTAGTCGTCCCCGACAGCGAGGCTGATGTCGGTTCCCGACTCGCACAGATCGAATGCGTCAGGCACCGTCTCCCAGCCCCAGTCGACGCCGTTCGCGGACCATCCCACCCACTCCCTGAACTCTGGAAAGGGGCCCGCATGCCACGAGGCTTGGGTCGAGAACACGTTGGGCCTTCCGGAAGTCCACCAGCAACGGCCAAACAGCGATTCAAGATCGGCCGCCGTAAAGGTCACGATTTCGTCGCCAGCGTCCAGATCCTCGAAGGTCAGTGAGTACGACCTGCCGTTGCCCGCTTGCCGGACGCCCTCGGGCGCATCGATTCTCCGGCTGGAGTATGCACGCACCGCTGTGTCGAGTGTCAGGTTCCACAGCGTCACGCCCCCTTCGGGTTCGTCGTAACGCAGTTGGTATCCGTCCTTCGCTATGCGACCCGCGCGCGCAAAGGACCAGCGGTCTGGCATGTGCGGCCACGCCACAGCCGCAAGGCCCGCCTCGCCGACGGTCAGCGGCTCAATGAGGCGGATGCCCTCGAAGCGGGACGTCTCCTGCAACGATCCGCTGTCGCCGTCGGTACGGATGCCCGCCCACCGACCATCCGAAGCCCACGACGACCAGACCGTGCCGGTGGGGTCGACCACTGAGGACTCGCGATGTGAACCTTCGGCGTACAGACTCAGCGGCTCGGCCCGCCAGGTGCGCCCATCCGCGGACGTGAGCCGGCTGGGGTCATCGAGGGTGACGATCAGGATGACGCCTTCCCAATCGGGCGCCTTCGGCACTCGCGGCCTCGGCGACACGTGCGACCAGTCATCGAGCAACAGCACGAAACCCTCGTCCGTCCACCTCCCCACCGCGTCCGATCCGCCGAAAGCCCCCACCCAGCCGAGCGTCGCATCGTCGCCGGCAAACAGATGGATGAGCGCGTCGCTTTCAACGTTCTGGACGATCTTCACCTGCGCGGGCGTCAGTCTCAGTTCGGCGTAGGTCAATGTGACCTCCGTCTCATCGGCGGCGCGGTCAACCGGCTCAATGTCCCTGAACCGAACCGTCAGCGATTCTTCATCCGGTTCCCAGTACCCCATAGACACGCCGTCGGGTATCCGGCCTAGGTCAGCAAGGAGTGATTCGAGGTCGAATCCCGAGTAGGTGAGGGCGGCAACGATCATCTGGTCGCCCGACGTGAGCGCCTCGACCAGCCGCGTCGACCTCGTCGCGTATTCGGGCAAGGGCTCGCCCTCCGGCCATGCCAACGTCGCCGCGGCCCACATCGCCCCTCGGTCGTTGGTGAAGAAGACCTGCCCGAAGACACCCGTGTCGTCGTGACGACTCGGAGGCGCACCGACTAGCACCCAGCGATCGCCGTATGCGTCCACGGCGAGCGGCGCGATGCCTTCCGGCAGCGGCAGCGCCGTCCAGGTTTCGCCGTCGTCGGTCACGCGCACGGCGAAGGTCCCGTCGGACGTGCCGCCGACGGCCATCATCCGGCCATCGCTCGTGGACTGCAGCGACACGGCGAAGTCGAATCCGAGGTCGAACTCCGACCATTGCAGCGCCGGGCCAGACGACAGATCGGCCGGTTCGACGATGTCTGAGCTGCCACCACCACAGGCAGCGAGGCTCGTGGCGGCAATTGTTGCCACTACGAGAACGAGGACCCGCAGGAATCGATGCGCAGCGATGCGGGGACTCACCAAGCGAATCGTAGGTACGTGCCCGGCTGACTCTGTGGCGGAATGCGGCAACGGGTTCGCGGCTTGCGGTGGACGCGAATTCCTGTACTGAGGTTGACGCGGCGTTCTCACCGCACCGGTGCGACGAACCAGCGTGGTCCGCTGGCCACAGAGCCGGCTGACTCCTCGACAATGTCGGCACTGCTCTGCTCGGGGGCTCCGAAGACCCACACGACTGCGATCACAAAATCCTCGCCAACGGCCTGCTCGATGCGGGCATCAACCTCGCCGAGTCCGAACGCTTCCTCGATGGACTGCCAACCCCAGCTGGTGCCGTCTGACAACCAGCCCACCCACGGGCTTGGGTTGGTCGTGCTCTCAGCATCGGGCAATTCACCAAAGACAGCGGCGAGATCCTCGTAGGTGAAGGTCACGAGATCTTGCCCGGTGTCGGGATCTTCGAAGGTCAATGCGAACGTGTCGCCGTCGTCCACTTCCCGCACGCCTTCAGGCTGCTCGGCGCCGCTCACAACTTCGGGACCGAACACGTAGACCGACTCGTCAGCAGCGAGGTCCCACAGCGTGATGCCACCTTCGGGCTCGCCGTAGCGCAGCTCATAGCCATCCTTCGCCACGCGTCCGATCGGCAATCCGGGATCGCTGCCTTCGCCTGCCGACTGCTCACGGCGCGACGGCAGCGCTGTCGCCACGAGTCCCGCGTGTCCGACGCTGAACTCGCTGAAGCCATCGAATTGGCCGAGCAGCACGGTCTCTGCCTCGGTAGCGCCGTCGTTCCATCGCGTCAGCTGCGGGCCCATTCCGTCAGCGCTGATCAGCCACGCGGTGCCATCGGGTTCCAGTGCTGTGTTGCTGACCCAACCTCCAATCAATGACGGATCGATCTCTCGGGCACTCCAGTCCTTGCCATCCGTCGACCTCATCAAGCTGACCCCGTTGTCGGTCTGAACGAGCAGCACGAAACCGTCGGCGGTGCCGATCACTCGGGCCCGCCAGCCGTCGACGACGGCCGCTTCGACGAGTACCGGGCCGACACCTGAGAACACACGGATCCCGTCGTGGCGACGCGAGCCCTCGAGGATCGAGCGCTGCTCAGCCGACAGATCCAGTTCATCGATGGTGAAGGTCAGCTCAGCTTCGGGCCCCTGCGGCGAACGCCCGGGATCCGAGTCGTCCACCGAAGACTCCTCGTGCAGCGTGACGCCGAGCTCATCGCCATCGAACCAAATGCTGCTGGCAAGCGCTCCGGCAGGTATCAGGCCACGATCCAGCAGGAGTGCTTCGACTTGGAAATTCACGAATGACGACACCAGCGCGAGGACGTGCGGGCCTGCGGTTGCGACTGCCGTCACGTTCGACGACGCGGTCGCAAATGGAGGCAGATCCGGCGTATCGATCTGAAGCGTCACTTCGCTCCAATTCGATCCCTCGTCGTCGGAAAGAAAGAGCTGCGGAGTGGGCGCAACGTCGGTCAGGTTGTCCTCCGACCAACCTGCGACCACCCAGCGTGCGCCCGTCACATCGAAACTCTGCGGCTAGACACCGTCCGGCAGCTGCAGCGCCTCCCAATGGGAGCCGTCCGAGGTGATCATGAAACGCCGCTCACCCGCTGACGTCGTGCCCCCAATCACGACCCGGCCGTCACCTGTCGACACGAGCAGGTGCCCTCTCTCGATGCCGGGATCGAATTCGGTCCACTGCAGAATCGGCCCCATGGACGGGTCCTGGCGCGAGACAGCGCCTGTCGCAGCGCCATTGCTCGCTCCCGATGCCGACTCCGCGCCGTCTGACTGCGGTTCCGATTGCCTGGAGACGGCTTCAGTGCCAACCGTTTCAAGCTCCTGCCGGACGGCGTCTTGCTCCGCATCGACTTGGACGGTCTGCTGGGCTCCATTGCTGCCCGCTTCTGGGACAACACCGTTCTCGCCACCGTCACAACCCGCCGATGCCCACACAGCGACAGCCGCGCCGAACGTTACGAGCAGCCAATTCACTGCTCCGAGGCGTCGCTGACGAATCACTGAGTCGAGCATATGTGCACGCCAAACTTCGAACATCGCGGTCCGTGCGACTGAGACGGGAAGCCGCGGGCGACGGGTTTGCGGCTTGCGATGGCAGGATGCGGCCATGAGCATTTCGGGCAGCATCAGCGCCGTTGGGCACAGCTATCTGGACGTCGCATCGGGCACGCGGCTCGACGCCTGGTTCCCGGCGGGGGCGAGCGACGACGCTCCACCGGCCCGGTCATGCCTGGCGGTTGAACTCGGCGTCAATGTCGGCGAGACCGTGGCCGTCACCATCGACGACCTTGCCGCTCCGCCCGCCGACCTCACCGATGCCTACCTGCGCCTGCACCTGCTGAGCCGCCGCGAGATCCGGCCGCACGAAGCGAACCTCGACGGAGTGTTCGGCCTGCTCACCAACTGCGCGTGGACCAGCGCGGGGCCCGTACTGCCCGATCGAGTCGACGCACTTCGCACGGCTGCCGCCGGTGTCGGCCAGCCCGTCACGGTCACCGCAGTCGACAAGATTCCGCGCATGGTCGACTACGTGATCCCGTCAGGCGTCCGCATCGCCGACGCCGACCGGGTGCGGCTGGGCGCCCACCTGGCGGACGGCACCACGGTCATGCACGAGGGCTTCGTCAACTTCAACGCCGGCACGCTCGGTCCCGCCATGGTCGAGGGGCGCATCTCCGCGGGCGTGGTCGTGGGGGCGCACTCGGACCTCGGCGGCAGCGCCTCCACAATGGGCACGCTGTCGGGTGGCGGCAAAGAGATCGTGTCGGTGGGCGAGCACTGCCTGCTGGGCGCCAACTCGGGCATCGGCATCGCGCTCGGCGACTACTGCACCGTCGAAGCCGGCCTGTACGTCACAGCAGGCAGCCGTATCACGCTTCCCGACGGCTCGGTCGTGAAGGGCCGAGACATCTCAGGCCGCTCAGGCATGCTGCTCATCCGCAACAGCACCAGCGGCGCCATCGAGATGCGCGTCGCGGACCCCTCGCGCTGGGAAGGCATCAATCCCGAACTCCACAAGAACTGAGATCGGCACGTGCCAGACGACCGTAGGCGGGAGAAATCTGCCAGTAGACCTGCGGCAAAACCACAGGTAGGTCGTTGAGATAACCACCAGTACGAGTTCGGCAGCATCAAGACCACCGCCGGCTATCCGTCGTAAGTCGAGATGACGCACCTCATGGCCCGGCGTCTCGATGGTGATGGGCCGCGACATCGCAGACCGCTCGAGCCCAGCGGTCATCACTGCTGACAACATGTGGGTCAACTACATGGACAATTCTAGTAGTAGTTAGTGAGTCCTTCCTAGCTACACTGCATCGATGAGCACGGACCCTAAGTCATCGATTCAGTGACAAGCAGCGACAACGACCGCGAATCTACGGACACCCATCCTTGGATCAACTTCGACGCCGGAGTCGTCAGCCGTCTCGGTGCCCGCTCGTGGATGCACGTCGGGGAGGCCTTCGCGCTGTGTGTCGAATTGTCGGGGACTCCACTAACCCCAGCGGTTGCGGAAGCGCTTCACCAACACGCACTCATTCGCGGTGCCCAGGCAACCGTGGCCATCGAGGGCAACACACTCACCGTTGAACAGGTCGAGAGCATCCACGCCGGAACCTTCTCGGCACCCCAGTCGCGCGCATACCAAGAGCGTGAAGTGCGAAACGTGCTCGAAGCGTTCGGACGCCTAGACGACATGGTGACCGAAGACGGCGAACTTCGTCTCAGCGCTGGATTGATCTGCGAGATGAACCGATGGGTGCTCGAAGGCGTCGACCCCGACGCCACTTCCGAACCAGGCACCATTCGCACCCATTCGGTTGTCGTCGGTGCTTACGTCGGTCCTCCTGCGCGGGACTGCTGGCACTTGCTCGAGCGGTTGACTGACTGGCTCGACGGAGCAGATCTTCGACCCTGGGGCGGGAACGTAGTTGAACGGCGCGATGCCTTCGCTCTTACCGTCGTGAGCGCCCTGCTCGCACACCTGTACATCGCTTGGATCCACCCGTTCGCCGACGGCAATGGGCGCACAGCCAGGCTGCTCGAATACCTCATCCTCGCTCGCTCGGGGATGGTTCCTCTCGCCGCAGCAAACCTGATGGCCAACCACTTCAACCTCACGCGGGACAGGTACTACGCGCGGCTCGCTGCGGCCAGCCGCGAACGCGATGTCCTCGGATTCCTCGCCTACGGCATCGAAGGACTCGTCGACGGCCTTGTCGACCACTCGGCGGCAGTGCGGGCACAGCATCTCCGCCTCGCCTGGCAGAGCTTTGTTGCCGAAACCATGTCGACGTTCCCGACAAGTCCCGCGTCGGAACGCCAGCATGCACTCGTCATGGCGTTGCTGCCAGACACATCGGTTCCGAAGACAGACGTGGCCGGGCTCACACCGCAGCTTGCGCAGATGTATGCACGCACCGGGCCACGCACCCTGGCCCGCGACCTGAACCGTCTCAAAGGCGCTGGCCTGGTCGAGGTTGATCGCAGCGGCGTCCGCGCCCGGATCGATTTGATGTCGGCATTTCTGTTGCCGACTTCGAACTGACCGGAGCACCTGGCCGGCCATCGGGCATCGGCCGGAAGCCAGGAGCAGCGGCCAGATAACGTCGGGTGAACCGCGGGGGAATCGGGGGGAACTGCCATGGCTTACGTCGAGGACAGGGTCATCCACGATGCGGACTCGCACACCATGGAGCCACCCGAGTGGCTGGAGCCGTTTGCCTCCGCCGAGGTGGTCCGCTACGCCCTCGATCACTTCTCAATCGGTGACAACGAGAAGGCACTTGCCGACATTGAGAAAGCCCGCGCTCGCCAGGCCGACCCAGAGTTCCGCTCCGGGGCCGCCGCTGAGGTGATGCTGCGCAAGAACTACCTGGCGCCCGGTGCGTGGGATCCCGCCGACCGCTCCCGGGCGCTCGACGATCTGGGGTTCTCCAGCCAACTCATCTTCCCCTCCATGCCGAACACGCTCATCGAAGAGATGGAGCACCAAGCCGAGCCCGATCTCACCTACGCCACGGCAACGGCGGCAAACCGTGCCCAGATCGCGTTCTGTTCGGGCGATCCGCGCCTGCTCCCGGTGTGCTCGGTGCCGATGCAATCGATCGAGCATGCGGGCCCGCACGCCCGCCAAACCATCGACGGCGGCGCAGCGGCGCTGCTCATCCCCAACCGGATGCCGAAGCTCCACGCCCACAGCCACGTGGGCTTTGACCCGGTGTGGACGGCGGCCCAGGAAGCCGGAATCCCGGTCGTGATGCATGTCGGCATTCCCGAGCTGGTGATGCCGCCGCAGCATCGCAACAACGGCCTACCGCCCGAGCCTGACTTCCACGGAGGCGGCGAGAACTTCCGCTCTGTTTCGTACATGGCGATCTCTGCTGCGCCGCTCCAAGCGCTGTCAATGCTGATCTTCGACGGCGTGCTTGAGCGTTTCCCCGACTTGCGGATCGGCGTGATCGAGCTGGGCGCGGTGTGGCTGCCCGGCTTCTTGCGCCAGCTAGAGGCCGCGTTCGACGCCTTCGAACGGCACGAGCAACGATTGGGCAAGCTCAGCCTGCGCCCGTCGGACTACGTGCGGCGCCAAGTGCGGGTCACGCCCTACCCCACCGAACCCACTGGCTGGATCATCGAGAACTCAGCACCCGAGATCTGCATGTTCAGCTCCGACTTCCCCCACGTGGAGGGCGGCCGCAATCCACTGCGCCGTTTCGACCGCGAAGTGGCGCACCTGCCCGCCGATGTCCAGGAGCGCTTCTTCCGGCTGAACTTCGAGGATCTCATGGGCACGGCTGCTTACGTGCCGGCGGCTGCGGCCTAGATGATTAGTTCCAAGGGTTTAGTGGTCGTATGCGGTGAGTGAGCGTGCTGGTCGGGTGTGTCGGTAGGTCTCGTTGTGCCAGAAGGCGACGGTGAGGGCGAGGAGTCGGGCGCCGATGCGCACGGCGACGCCGGTTTTGGTGCGTGCTTTGTGGCGTTCTAGGGTGAGCTGGCCTTTGAGGGTCTGGATGATCGATTCGATGATCTGGCGCAGGGGCCGCAGGAACTTTGCGCCGGGACGTGGGGCCTCGGATCGGGTGGCGGGGCGCAGCAGGGTGATGCCGGTGTCGTTGAGGTCGGCTTCGAACGCTGCTGAGCGGTAGCCCTTGTCGGCGATGAGGGTCTGGCCCGGCCGGGCGATGCGGGCCGCGTCGATCATGTCGGCGCAGACGTCGCGTTCGTCGGCTTTCGCGCCGGCGAGAGCGAACGCGATCGGCAGTCCCGAGGGCGTGGCGACAAGGTGCAGCCGCAGGCCCCAGAACCAGCGGGAATGCGACGCGCACCAGCCGTATTGGGCCCATCCCGCGAGGCCGGAGCGCTTTTGGGTCTCGCGGCTGGTGCCGCACTCGACCGGCGTGGAGTCCACCAGCCACACGTCGTCGTGCCACGACTCGCACTCGCGTGCGAGCCATCCCATGACACGAGCGATCATCTCCGCGCTGCGCCGCAGCCGCTTGTTGTACCCGTCGCGGTTGGGCAGATACGGGAACCACGGCCTCAGATGCGCATGGGCGTAGCGCACGAACTGCGACTCGTTGTCATAGCCCAGCAGCGCCGAGATCACCGCCAAGGTGACCAGCTCCGCGTCCGACAGCTTCGGGGCGAACCCCACCGCAGGCCGCTCGGGCGCCCACCCAGGGTTCTGCGCCAACAGGTCACCGATCCTCACATACAGTGCGGTCGCGAGGGTGACCCGAGTCCGGGCCCATGCTGAGAACCTCCAAGATCGAAGCGTGAATACACACCCCGAGCTTGGACACCCTCACCCCACAACCGGTGGACCCCACCCCTTGGAACTAATCATCTAGCGGTCGGGCAGCCGGCAGGACACGCAGGGATCAGCTATGGGAATCCGGCTCGACAAGCCTTGGCGGCGACTCGACGACGAGGCAATCGAAGCGCTGCCCGCGCAGCTGGGCGTATACCACGTGGCCGACGCAGGTGGCACGGTGCTGTCAGTCGGCTTTGCCGGTGCCCGTGAGCCGTTCGGAATTCAGTCTGCGCTCCGTCGCGAACTCACCCAGCTCGGTCCCGTGGCCACACAGTTCCGGTGCGAGTTCACGTCGAACTACCGCAGCCGCTGGGACGAGCTGTTGATGCTGCACCTCGCCGACTACGGCGAGCTGCCGACGCCCCAGCGTGATCAGGCCCAGCGCGTCGGCCGTCTCAGCCCGGCCTGAGGTGCGCCCCAGGATTGATCAGGCAGGCGCTCGTTAGACAGGCGCTGGTCAGATCACGCCGTCGGCGGCCAGCTCAGCCACTTCGCCGGCGCTCAGTCCGCACAGCTCGCCGTAGACCGACTCGTTGTCGGCGCCGACGGGGCGAAACAGCTCCAGTTCACGTAACTCGGAGTCGTGCCAGCGCAGCGGACTGTGCGGCAGCGGTATCTCGCCGAGCTCGTCGTGGTCGGTCCACTGCAGGAACCCGCGCTCGATGAGGTGCTCGTCGTGCACGACCTCGTCGATGTCACGCACCTCGGCCACCGGCACTCCTGCGGCTGCCAGCGTCATCACCGCGTCTGCCCGCGTGCGGGTCGATGTCCACTCCGACATCAGCGCGTCCACCTCGTCCATGCGAGCCGCCCGGTCGGCGTTGTGACGGTACCGCTCGTCGGCGACCAGGTCGTCCCGGCCGATGACCTCCAGAATCACGCGCCAGTGACGGTTCGTGGTGGAGATCACGGCGACATAACCGTCGCTGCAGGGGTACACGTTCTGCGGCGCCACGCTCATCGCAGCGTTGCGATTGGCGGTGCGCGGCGCCGCTCCGGTCTTGCGCCACGCCTGCAGGGCCGTGGTCAACGTGAAATACGCAGCCTCCGACATCGAAGTCGACACCATGCGGCCGACACCGGTGCGCTGCGCATCGAACAGTGCCGTCACGACTGCCCCGTACAGGTGCGAGCCGCCCAGAAAGTCGACGAAGGCGGCTCCCGACTTGACGGGCGGCTGGTCCGGGTAGCCGGTGATGGCGATGGCACCCATGTGCGCCTGCGCGGTGATGTCCATGGCGGTGCGATCTGCATCGGGACCGTCGAGGCCGTACCCACTGGCCTGGGCAAACACCAACCGGGGGTTCACCTTCCAAAGCGAAGCTGCATCGATGCCCAGCCGTTCGGGCACGCCGGGAGCGAAGTTGCACAGCACCGCATCGGCCGCCGCGGCCAGCTGCCCGAACAGCTCACGACCCCGTGGCGCCTTCAGGTTCAGCGTTATCGCTTCCTTGGCGGAGTTGATCATGGCGTAGGGCAGCGAATCGCTCCGCGCACGCAGCGTCTCGCCCCGCAGGTTCTCCACCTTGATGACCCGCGCCCCTGACATGGCCAGCAAGAACCCGGCGTACGGCCCCTGGTAGATCTGCCCGAGATCCAGCACTGTGACGCCGTCAAGCGGCAACGGGCGCGATGTCTGCGCCGCTTCGGTCACTTGAAGCTGCCGCCGAGGATGTCGCGAGCCATGATCAGGCGCTGCACCTCGCTGGGGCCCTCGCCGATGCGACGGATGCGCAGTTCCCGGTACCAGCGTTCCAGCGGCAGGTCCTTGGTGACGCCGATGCCGCCATGGATCTGGATGCAGCGATCCACCACCCGGCCAGCAGCCTCGCTCGCCACCAGCTTGGCCATGGCCGCCTCGGTCCGGAAGCGCTCGCCGCGGTCGGCTTTCTGAGCGGCTTCAAGCACGCACCAGCGGCCGTGGCGAATGTCGATCTCGTTGTCCACGATCATCCACTGGACGGCCTGCTTCTCAGCCAACAGCGAACCAAACGTCTTACGGCTTCGCGCCCACTCGATCGCCATCTCCTGCGCCACCATCGCCGGGCCCAAACAGCCCGCCGCGTAGGGGATGCGCTGGCGGCTCAGCCGGTCGTTGGCGATGCCGAAACCGCCGTTCACCTCCCCGAGCACCTGATCCTCGGACACGCGCATGTCGACGAACTCCAGCTCGGTCGCATAGCGGGTCGCTCGCAGCGTGTGCACCACCCGGCGAACGTTGAATCCGGGCGTGTCGGTGTCGACGATGAAGGCCGTGACGCCGTTGCGACCCGGATCGTCGGACGTGCGGGCGAACAGCAAGGCGTAATCGGCCTTGTCGGCACCAGAGATGAACAGCTTCGAGCCGTTCAGCACCCACTCGTCGCCGTCCTTGATCCCTCGTGTGTGGATCGCCCGGCCCGGGTCGGACCCGCCCGACGGCTCGGTCAGCGCGAAGCACCCTGTCTTCTCGCCGCGCAGCGTCGGATACAGCCAGCGTTCCTTCTGGGAGTCGGTGGCCTCGTAGAGCTGGGCCAGCCCCGCTCCCCCGAACACGCCGTAGCACGGGTTGTAGAGCCCGGCGCGGTGCTTGGACATCTCGATCGCCATGAGCGCCCGGGTCGTGGTGTCCAGCCCCGGCCCGCCGTACTCGGCGGGAATGTCCAGACCGTAAAAGCCCATGTCGCGTGTCATCTGCGTCAGCCGGGCGGCATCGTCGGGTGCCAGCTCGCCGGCATCAGGGTCGGCGGGAATGTCCAGACCGTAAAAGCCCATGTCGCGTGTCATCTGCGTCAGCCGGGCGGCATCGTCGGGTGCCAGCTCGCCGGCATCAGGGTCCAGATCGGCCTCGAGCGGCAGGATCTCGGCCTGCACGAACCGCCGGACCGTGCCCACTATCAGCGCCTGCTCATCGGTCATGGAGAAGTCCACGCCCAGCCCCTTGTCTCGATCGCCGCTGGTTCTGCGGCGCCCGATGCTAGGTCTCTCGTGGCCGCAGAACCCGTTCGCACGAGAGCCAGGCCGAATTGGGAATGAGAACCGACGACCGCGCTCAGGCCAGCGGCATACGTCGGTATTGCAGCAACGCCGAACGGCCCACGATGTCCACCACGACGACCTCAAACCGATTCCCGTCGGAGTCAACCATGTCGAGTGGTTCGCCGACTGCAAAGTTCACAGGCTGTTGCAGGCCCTGGTTGACAGCGACGTTGCTCGCATAGATGTACGTCCTTCCCAGGGTGTCGAGAATTGGATTCAATCGTCCGTTCAAGCCCGGAACATGGCCAGTCGACTCAGCGAAGATCGCCGAACCCCCGTCGGTCAACGCTTCCAGCTTGAACGCCATCGCTCCTTCGGCCGGCACCCAACGCCCAATGTGACCTGCAACGCGGCCCGGCGCCGCGGCGAAGACTGACATCGGCAAGTGCGTTGCGTATAGGTCGAGCACTGCTTCACCGTCTCCGGTTGTCTTCGCGCTCTTCCAGGTCTTGTTCGGGAATAGGGCCAGGACTTCTGCGCCTTCCAGCGGGCCCGTCTCGCCATACACAGTTACGACAGCGGACGCTGGGGTCTGTTCGAGCGATGCGGCGGGGATGGTCAACACAAGGTCGGTGTCGTCAATGAGCCGGTACGCCGCGTCCATTCCGCTTGCGGCGCGGGTCTCGCTCAGAATGATCGGAACGCCATCGCCTCGGCGACTTGTGTGTTGAGAGGACCAGTGATGACACGGGTATCAATCTGGCCTGACGATTGCGACACCCCGTCGTAACGGGTTGCGGTGATGCGTGCCTGCGGCAGCCACTCGTCCGGAGAGGCACTGAAGAGCAGAACGCCAGCCAAGGTGGCCCGGACGATTCCGTCCGAGTCATCGCGCAGAATCCCCATCTGCGTCAACGCCAATTCTGGATTGAGCGCGCCCTGAGCGCTCAAGAGAGGCCGCCACAACGACGGATCAAGGCTCTTGAAACTGGTGCCCGGCACCGGCTGTTCGTCGAACCACATATAACCGGCCTGTGCTCGGCGTTCGGCCAGGCGCAGCCGCTCGTCGCTGGTCATCCGCCGCTTCGAACTTCCGACGCGCACGTAGCTCTGTCCCCCCACCTCGTGTGCACTCGATCCAGAGGGGACCTCGACGACGAGAAACGCTTGAGAATCAAGCTCTCGACGGTGAATGAACGTCACGAGCGGCAGTTCGATGGAATCCCGGCAAATTTCGACAACGAGTGATTCGAGATTGTCGAGCTGGGCTCTGCGCATGCCTTGCAAGTCGCCACCGTCGGTAATGCCACACAGAAGATTGCCGCCTTGCGCATTGGCGAACGCAGCGATTTCATTGGCGAGGTCGTCACGGCTCGGCGACGCGGGCCGGTCACCGCGGAATTCGAATTCCTTGAACTCCCACAAGGAGTCCTCGCCGAGCCGCAACCGCGTACGAAGCTCGTCGTCGCTGATAGTCACCCGAGCGCTCCTTTGGAGACGGCTCCTGTCACAAGGTTACGGCTGCCCTGCCCAGTCCAGTTGGGCGAATGCGGGCGCGACGACGGCGTTGTCGCCGACCGTCACCGACAGATCGACGCTGAAACCGGCGTCATCGGCGGTTGCGACCGTGCCTGAGCAGACAACTGTCTGGCCGGCCAGGACAGGAGCGCTATTTCGGTACACGAGGCGGGTCAGGCGAGCGTGCGAACCAGCGAAACGGAGCACCTGCTCCGCAAGCAGGGCACCGAGCATCTGGCCGTCCACCAGAGGTGCCGCGGCGCCAGCGCGTTGCGCAAACGCAGGGTCGTAGTGGAGCCGGTGCCAATCCCACGTGGCAGCCCCATAGGCGACCATGTCGGGCAGCCCGATGCGCCGCACCAACGGCGGAAGGCTGGTTCCGACGTTCGGTCGCTCAGCGTCTGGTCGCCCGGCGGTTGCTTGCGGGGCCGTGCCGAGCCCGGCGTCCGGCGCGACAGACGCTGTGGCATCTCGCGCGGCAGTCGGATCGGCGTCGCGGGCGGGTCCGGCGGCGGAGGCCGGCGACGTCTCGGTGCGGTCACGCGGGCGGAAGATCATTGTCTCGGTGTTGGTAGCGACGAGATCTCCCTCGCCGGCGGCACTGTCGGCGCGGTAGGTCGCCTCGGCGGTGACGAACAGCAACGGCTCGCCCGCCCTGTCCCGCCGTTCAACCGCATCGGTGAGACACCATGAGGTGTGGATCACGTCGTCCGGTCGCGCTGCACGCCAGAAGCGGTAGTCGTTGCCGCCCCGGAACATGGCGCACGGCACTGGCAGCGGCAGCTCCCAGGTGTGGCCCAGGTAGAAGCTCGCGTTCGGCGCGGATCGACCGGTCAGCTGCGCGGTCTCGCAGATGAGTGTGGGCGGGGCTTCGTCGCGCCAGCGGTCGGGATCGGCGCCGATCGCAGTCGCGAAGTACCGGATCGAAGCCCGGCTCAGCGGCTCGGGAGCGGTGTAGGCAACCTCGGCCCCGAGCAGTGCCCGCACGTCATCGGTCAGAAGGCTGTTCATGTCACACCCGCGACCCAGCCCGTGCGGTGTGACCCATCGGTCGGGCACCTCACGGAATAGCGGCGACGGCTTCCACCTCGATCAGCCACCGGCGGCTGAGCAGGCCTGAGACCACGACGCCTGTCGAGGCAGGGAACGGGCGCCCCAGCACGTTCTGGCGAACCGCACCGACGTCCCGGTAGTTCTCGATGCCGTCTGGAGTCACGTACTCCACCGTCTTGACGAGGTTGTCGAGCGATGTGCCCGCCATCTCGCAGATCTTGCCGATCTCGCCGTACACGAACTCGGCCTGGCCGCCGATGTCGCCCTCGGCGACGGTCTCGCCGCTCGATAGGTTGAACGCCGTGGTGCCGGAGATGAACAGCAGCCCCCCGGCCGCGACGGCCGGACTGAATGTGAGCGGTGCGTACGCGTCTTGCAGATAGGGAATCACCGACTTCGGCTCCGATGACGCCCATACATCGAGAGCGACCAGCACGTCGGGATGCGGCAACTCGGGCATCAGCAGCCCTGTGGAGGACGGGAACTGTGGTCCAAGCAGTCGGCGGCGAGCCGCTCCGCTCTCGTTGTACTGGCGTCGGGTCGCCGGGGTGGTCTGCTGGATCACTCGCACGACGTGGCTGAGATCTAGGCCATGAGGTTCCAGTCGCCGGCCCGCCTCTTCGAGCACCCACTCGCATTGGCCAGCAAAGTCGCCCGGCAACACGACCCCGCCGTCGTCGTCGAGCGGGAGCACCTGCGGGACGCGAACGAGGCCGTTCGCAAGCCCTGCTACCACCTCGACCTCGACCTGCGCGTCGGGTCGCACCAGCGATTCGACGATGAACGTCGACATCCGGGCCCCGCCCACCGCGCCGCCCAGGCCATGGGGACGCTCTGCTGTGATCGCATCTCGCTGAGGCGATCCTGCGATCGTCACAAACTCGGTGACTTCAGAACAGTCGCCGACGTCACGGTCCGCCGCATCGAGGACCGCTTCGATCTTGGCCCAGCACACCCCGGCCTGTGCCGCCCCGTCGCCGCGAACGACAATTCGGCCTGATTCGATGTCGAATTCACCCGCAGTCTGGCCCGCCAGCCATGCGGCTCCAGCGGCTTCAATGCCCTGCGAGAACGAGTAGCGACTGGTGTCCAGCCACGGAAAAGACTCTGGGGTGATCTCTTCGGGGGGCATGACGTGCGCTCCTCAGGCACCGAAGCAGTGCTGCTTCCGCCCTGTCTAGTGCGCGCCGACGCGCAGCGCGGTGATTGCGCGCTGCGCCCGAGCCGCCGTCAGCGAAGTTGTGAGCGAATACCGGGCCAGCCGGCGGAACAATCCGCGGGCACCCAGCCAGCCGGCGCGCTCAGTTGCCGGTGAAATTCGGCGGACGCCGCTCCACGAACGCCGCGATGCCTTCGCGGCCGTCGTGGGTGCGCATGGCTGTGGTGATGGTGGTGCCTTCGACCTCGCCGGCCTGCTCCAGTGGGCTATCGAAGCCTTCGTACACGATGCGCTTGGCGTGCCCCAGCGCCCATGCCGGGCCGTCCGCGAGCGACTGGGCCAGCTCGGCGGTTGCCGAATCGACCTCGTCGTCGGGCACCACGCGGTTCACGATGCCCCACTGCTCGGCCTCGGCCGCGCTGAGCGTGCGGTTCGTGAGCGTCAAGTCGAGCATCCGGCGGACACCGATATGGCGGGCCAAGAAGTAGGTGGACGTGCCGTCAGGGGTGACACCGACCCGTGTGTAGGCCATCGTGAAGCGAGAGGACTCGCCTGCCACCACCAGGTCGAATGCACTCACGATGGACATGCCCGCACCGCCGGCGGCCCCGCCCACGCCGGCCACGAACGGCTTGGGCACCCGATTCATCTTGTAGATGGCGCCGTGGAAGTCGACGAGCATGTCACTCGCCAGCTTGGGCAGCCCGTCGCCGGCTGCGTAGAACTCCTTGAGGTCGCCACCGGCGCAGAACACCTTGCCCTCCGCGGTGACCGACACCGCCTTGACGGCGTCGTCCCACTCGATCTCGAGCATGACGGATCGCAGCTCGCGTGAGAACTGCGGATTCACTGCATTGGCACCCTCGGGACGGCTGAGCCGCACATGCGCGACGCCGTCACGCACCTCGTAGGTAATCGTTGACAGGTCCATGGTTGCTCCTCTTTCCGAACCGCGGCGTACTCGGGAGACTACGCGGCTCTGCGCCGAGTCGACCGGCCTAGCGGCGAGCTGCCGGGGAAAGATCCCTGGCAGCTTGGACAGGGTCGATGCCGCCGAAGGGCATGATCGAGATGGCCGACACGTCAACGCCGTTGGCGTGATACCGGTCGATGTGCTCCCGGCACGCCTCCGGCGTGCCGTGCACCAGCAGTTCGTCAACCAGATCGTCGTCGATGACCTCGAGTGCGCCGCGGCGGTCGCCCTCGGACCAGCGCTCCCACATGGCGGCGAGCAGCTCGCCCCGGCCGAGCCAACGGTGGAACTCGGCGTAGACCGGCACGTTGAGGTAGGCAGCCATCGCCCGCTTGAAGCCGGCCCGGACGGTGTCGGCATCAGGATTGGGGCACACGAAGATGCGTGCTACCACTTCCTTGCCGTCGCCACCCTCGTCGACGTACGGCCGCACGGTGGCGACGTCGTCAGCAGACAGCCAGTTGATGATTGCGCCATCGGCTTCGCTGCCCGCCAGCCGGAGCATGCCGGGCCGCAGTGCGGCCAGCAGGATCGGCGGCTGGACCTCGGGCGGGCGGCCGAGGCGAAAGCCCTGGATCTCGAAGGTGTCGTACGTCTCGGTCACCTTCTCGCCGGTGAGTGCCTGACGCAGGAACCGCGCGGTGTCGCGGGTGCGCTTGAAGGGTTCGTCGAACGGGATGCCGTTCCAGCGCTCGACGATCACGTTGGAGGAAGCGCCGATGCCCATGGCGAAGCGGCCTGGGGCGGCTTCGCAAATGGCAGCCGTCTGCTGGGCGAGCAGTGCCGGGCCTCGGGTGAACGCCGGGACGATGGCGATGCCGAGTCGAACGTCGGGCACCCATTGCGAGGCCAGCACCAGCGGCGTGAAGCCGTCGGTGCCGTCGGCCTCGGAACTCCAGAACTCCGTGTAGCCGAGGTCGGCGAACTCGCGATACAGGTCGGCCTGGGCGTGCAGAGGATCGCCGAATGGGACGGTGATGCCGTAGCGGTAGGAGGTCACGGCGCGCAGGCTAGTTGCACCTCCGATCAACGATCCAGTGTGTAGCTGACCCAGTGCGAGGGTGTCGGGAATTCATGTCTGTCACACCCCTTAATCACAATGGGCACATGGCAGAACAGCTTGAACTCGGAAACCAGCTCCGGCTGGTGTCGTCGGGTCGGAAGGGCCACCGACTGAATCGGGCTACCCGGCAGACGGGCCTTCGTGGCGTGGCACAGGCTCGTGCCGTGCTAGCGGAGGTTCCTCGGCCGCCGAGCATCGGCCTTGACGCGGCCTGAGCCGCCCGAGCGCCCAGCAATGATCAGCGCGAATGCCCAAGTCGCGACAGAAGCAACGCAAGTACAGTGCCGCACATGAGCAGCGCATCAAAGACCCAGCAATCAGGCAACGACATCGTCATCGTCGACGCCGTCCGCTCCCCCGTCGGCCGCCGTGGTGGCGAACTCAGCGGCATCCACCCGTCAGACCTGCTGAGCGATGTGCTGACATCGCTGATGCAGCGCACCGAGGTCGACCCGGGCTCGATCGGCCAGATCGTCGGCGGCTGCGTCAGCCAAGCGGGCGAGCAGACCGCCAACATCGCCCGCAATGCGTGGCTTGGCGCCGGCTTCCCGCTGTCGGTTGCGTCCACGACGGTCGATGCCCAGTGCGGATCGAGCCAGCAAGCCGTGACGCTGGCCTACGGCCTCGTGGCCAGCGGCGTGGTCGACTCGGCGATCGGCTGCGGTGTCGAGTCCATGACCCGCAACCCGATGGGGTCGAGCTACAAGAAGGGCCAGCGCACCGCAACCGCTCGCTACAAGGAGCACTACGAGTACACGACGCAATTCCAGGGCGCAGAACTCATGGCCAAGAAGTGGTCGATCAGCCGCGAGGAATGCGATGCCTTCGGCCTGCGGAGCCAGAACAACGCCGCGCGCGCCTGGGAAGAAGATCGCTTCGCCACGCAAATCGTCGAGATCGACGCTCCAGCGTTGGACGATGAGCGACAGCCGACCGGCGAAGTTCGCCACGTGACACGAGACGGCGGCATCCGGCCCACCACCGCCGAAGGGCTTGCAGGCCTGAAGCCGGTGCTCGAAGGCGGCGTGCACACCGCCGGCGCCTCGTCGCAGATCAGTGACGGCGCGGGCGCAGTCATGCTGATGCGCAGCTCGCGAGCCGCCGAGCTCGGCTTGGAGCCGCTCGCTCGCATCGTCGACACCTGCCTGGTGGGCAGCGACCCGGTGCTGATGCTCACCGGTCCCATCGAGGCCACCAGCTACCTGCTCGAGCGCAACGGCATGGCGATGTCAGACGTCGACATCGTCGAGATCAACGAGGCGTTCGCATCGGTGGTGCTCGCCTGGCAGCGCGAGATGAACCCCGACATGGACGGCGTCAACCCCAACGGCGGCGCCATCGCGCTCGGTCACCCGCTGGGCGGCACCGGCGCCATCCTGCTCACCAAGGCGGTCCACGAGCTGCACCGAGCCGACCGCAACATCGGACTGGTCACGATGTGCTGCGGCGGCGGCCTGGGCACCGGCACGATCATCGAGCGCCTCTGAGCGACAGCGCCAACACGAACACGGACGCCCGTTTGAGGGCACATCGAGCTCGTTGGTTTCGCGTCGGCGGGCTTGCAGGAGCCCTCGCTCTTGCGTGGGGCGGCTGGCAGTACTTCGGCACGCCAGATGAAGTGGGTTCACCGGGCTCGGGCGCGGCGGCGCCTCCGGCGGCGACCGACGAGCCCGCCGAGACCTCGCGGGCCACACAAGACCCCACAACCGCAGCGTCTGAAGGCGGTGCGCCGACCCTCACGCCCAATGCCATCGTGCTGAGCGTCATCGACGGTGACACCATCGAGGTGGACATCAGCGGCAATCGCACGCCGGTACGCCTCATCGGCATCGACACCCCAGAGAAGACGGGCGGCTACTTGCCCGCAGAGTGCGGCGGCGACGCTGCAACTGTGCGAACACGCGAGTTGCTGCCGCCGGGGACGAACGTCCTGCTGCAGCGCGACGCCGAGCTGTACGACCGCTACGACCGTCTGCTGGCGTACGTCTATCGCGCCGCTGACGGGCTGTTCGTGAACCGCTACCTCGTGCTCGACGGCTATGCGGGCACGATGCACTTCGAGCCGAACACGCAGCATCGGGCGGTGCTCGACGCTGCCCAGTCCGATGCGCGTGCTGATGGCCGGGGCATCTGGACCGACTGTGGCGGACCGGACCAGCGAATCGACGACGCCGGTTAGCTTGTCGGCGTGGCGCCGCTGGTGCAGCAGCTCGGATATTGCCCTGACGACAGGCTGCTGATCATCAGCGCGGCCGGACTCGGCGGCTGCCATGCGATGAACGAGGGCGCGTACGGAGCGCTGCGCGACGGCCTGGCGACCACAGCAACCCTGCTTGTGCCATGCCCATGGTCTCGGGAGGCAGCGGCACGGTTTCGAGGCGAGGACGTCGGTGTCGCGCTCACGCTGAACGCCGAATTCGAGCTGTACCGGTGGGGTCCGATCACCCACGCCCCGTCGCTGCTCGACGGCAACGGCGGGATGCCCAGCACGGTCACCGACGTGTGGGACCACGCCGATCTGGACGAAGTTCGGCGTGAGTGTCGAGCGCAGATCGAGCGAGCGATCCTCTGGGGCTTCGATGTCACGCATCTCGACAGTCATCTCGACGTGCTGAGCGTGCGGCCCGAGTTCTTCGACGTGTACCTCGAGCTCGCAGCCGAGTTCGGGCTGCCGCTGCGGCTGATCGACACGAGCGTCCGCCCCCAGCTCGGATACCCGGCTGCGGAACTGGTGGCCTCCGAAGGCGTGGTGACACCCGATCGCGTCGTGCGCGTCGCGCCGGGCGTCTCGGGCCGGTACCGGCGCATCGAGCAGCTGCTGGATTCGCTCGAACCCGGCGTCACCGAGTTGCAGCTCCAGCCCGCCGCCGACCTTCCTGAGCTGCGGTCGCTGACCGCCGATTGGGGCTCACGGGTCGAGGATCTGATGCACCTGCGCGACAACGCCGAGTTGCGGACGCACATCCGCCGGAGCGGCATCTCGCTCATCGGCTACCGCGAGCTGCGCCAGCTACAACGAACGGCACCAGGCTGAACGATCTCGCGGCAATCCCGGTGCAGTCCGGCGGCGCCAGCCAGCAATCGGTCAGGAACGGGTCACGCAGCGGGCGGGGCGGCGAGCGTGCCCGCAGCACGCCAAGCCGGAAGCAGTTCCAGCCAAAGCGCCATGTCGCCTGAAACCTTGAGGTCGCCCGACATGTAGTTCTCGGCGGGATCGGCGTCCCCGCAGACCACATCGGCAGCAAGTTGCCACGGGGCCTCGAGCGTCAGGTCGGCGCCACGGGTTGTGCCGTCAGCCGCAGACTTCAGGACGCCCGCGTCGAAGGTCAAGCTCGCGCTCGCCTTGCCGTCGGGGCCGCCGGTGGTCTTCATGACCACTGTGCCCGACGCTTTGCCGAGCGGCTCGTGGCCCGACGAGGCCCATTCCGCCAAGAACTCTGAGTCCAAGAAGCTCATGACCGCAGACCGGCGAACAGGTCGTGTTCCATCGGCTTGGTCGAGATGCGTGACTCGAGCAACATGTACTCCTCGTAGGGATGGATCGAGTCGGCCACGTCGTCGGGCAGGCCGAACCAGAACGGAGAGTTGGGGTCGACCTGGGTGGCATGAGCCAGCAGCGCCTTGCGCCGTACCGCGTTGTTCACCTCGACGACGGCGGTGATGCGGTCGTCGCGGCTGGGTCTGCCCAGCCATTTCTCGTCAAAGGGCGACTCGAGGCCCAAGTCCAAAAAGGCCTGGTGGATGAGACGCATGCGCTTATGGGACCACACCGGCGCATACAGCTTCATCGGCGTGAAGGCCGGGCCGCATTCGGGACGCCAGGCGGGCTCGCCAGCGTGGGCGAAAGCCGGGATGCAGATCGCCGTGACCTGCAGGTGGTCGGGGTGCGGGTAGCGGGACTGCACCAGCGGGTAGGTGAGGATGACCTGCGGGCGCACCCGCCGGATCACCGTCACGAGCCTGGCTACAGCCTCGTCGAGGTCGGCGGTGGCGAAGGCCTCAGGGTGGGCGTTGGCCTCGGATTCGGGCATGCCTGAGTCGCGGTAGCCCAGCATGACCACCTCGTCGTAGCCGATCTCGGCCGCGGAGGCGTCGAGTTCGGCCCGCCGGATCTCAGCCAGATTCTGCGCGACCTCCGGCCGGTCCATCGCCGGGTTCAGGATTTCGCCTTCCTCGCCGCCCGTGCAGCACACCAGCGCCGTGCGAATGCCCTCGTCGGCATAGCGACGCACCGTGCCGGCGCCCTTGGACGCCTCGTCGTCGGGGTGCGCGTGCACCGCCATGATCGACAGCTGTTCAGACATCGGCGGTCAAGCTATCGGCGTCAGCTCGACCAGGCCGGTCTCTTCGTCGATGTCCATCTCGTAGCCGCACATCGCCGCGAAACGCTCGCGGCCTTCTTCAGGGCCCGACGCCAGCAGTTCGTCCCCCACCCACAGGCGTACGGTGCGCGGCGGGTTGTAGATGTAGCTCGCGGCCCGGCGGATGGCCAGCACGTGGTAGCCGGGATCGACCGCGAGGCCGAGCGAGCCCAGTGTCGCGTCGTCGGCCTGCGAACCGGGCCCGACCGGAACCTGCACCACCACATCGTCGGTGTCGCCGAGCGCCAGCGCCAGCACCGGATGCACGTCCTCCTCGTCGAGCACAAGCGACACGATGTTGCGCGCCTGGTCGCCGATGTCCTCGGCGGCCTCGGCCAGGTGCAGCAACCCGCGCAAGCCAGCCGGATCGGCGTCGGGGACCTGCGCTATGTCGGCCGCGGCGCGCAGCACCCACGTCTGCATCGACGCCTTCATGACGTCGAGGCGCTCCTGCATCAAGCGAACTTCGCGAGCCAGGGGCAGGTCTTGCAGCACCAACGCTGAGTACGCGAGCCCGATCGCCGCCTCGGAGAGGTTCTTCATCTCGACCAAGGTGTCGACGGCTCGATCGAGATCGCTGAGCACGGGTGCCTCGTCGGGCGCGGGCGGAGTCCAAGGCGCCATGGCGGCCAGCTCTCGCAGCCGCACGATGCCGGCGGGGTCACCGCGCATGAACAGCACGTCGCCTGGCTCGATGATGCTGTCGCCGCCGACATCGGTGAGCCACTGACGGCCTCGCTGGATCGCCACCACACGCATGCCGACCGCGACGGGCAACTCCATGTCGCGCAGAGGACGACCCGCGAGATGGCTGCCTCCGGCGACAACGAGCCGGTGCGAGACCTCGGCCGCCTGCGCAAGGTCGACGACCAGCCCTTGGGGAATGCCGAGGCTTCGCAGCACGATCTTGGAAATGTCCACGGCCGCGTTGGCGATCTGCTCGATCGACGAAACGACCTGCAGCACCGAGCTCATTCCGTCGACCTCGCGCGGGTGGCGAACTGCCAGCATCGCGAGCGATCGCATATCGTGGACAAGGTCGGACATGTCCTCTTCGAGACCTAGCACGGCATCCGCCATGCCCTCGTCGTCGAAGTAGAGCGCTGCGTACGCCAGGTCCACCATCAACTCAGAGGCGTCTTTGGCCTCCGCGAGCATGGACTTGAGATTGCGTGGTTTGTCGTCGGGGTCTGATCGCATGTCAGCTCGTCAGCGGGCGGCGCGACGGGCTCCTTTCATCGGCTTGGGTACTTGGAGATGTGGTGAGAACTGCGCCGCTGTGCCCAGCGTAGGCACTGCGAGCGCATCGGATCGCGGAGAATGCGAACTTCGGACCGAAGTTCATTGAAGGCCCACCCAGTGCATGGCCAGCACGAGCGACGCCGCACCAGCGAGGTCAACGGTGCTGGTGACCAGCGGAATGCCATACGTATCGGGATCGACGCCGATGCGGGTTGCGACGACCGTTCCGTAGTAGGCGATCACGCCTGCCAGTGCCGTCGCAAGCAGCCCGCCGATCAGCGAGATGGCCACCAGGCGTCCCAGACCCGGTGACGACAATGAGAACAGCACAGCAAACGCATGAGCCAGGAGGCCGTTCAGCACGAACACGGGGACGGTCAGCGTGAACCCGAATGCGATGTCCAGACGCGCACCGCGCTGAGGCAGCGCGCGGGGCTCAATGACGCCGAGATGCAGCTTGCTCGACAGCCGGCTGGACAGGATTCCCCCGATTGCGCCGGCGGCGGCGAGACACGCCGGCACCAGGATGAGCACGGCTCTGCGCTCCGCGAAGTCGTCAAGCCGGTGCTCGATGACGACGCCCGCGACGATGAGCACAATGCCGGTTCCGCCCAGTACTGGCATCGACTCGCGCAGGATCACCCAGAGCTGCTCGAGGCCCGACCGCCATGACCATGCGAGCGCAGCAGCGGCGGCGGCGACACCGGCCGCAGCGATGAGCGGTGTCACCACAGCGATGCTCACGAGATAGGTGGCCACGAACAGCGCGGGCAGGGTGACGAAGTCGCCGACCGCGGAGATCAGCGGTGCGTTGACGTTGTCGAGGTCCCAGCCGCGCCGGGTGGTGCTGGCGGCGAGCCCGAGCGTGACAACGAGGACGACAACAGAAGCGATGACAGCCCCGACGACCGACACCACAATGAGGTCCGCGAGGCTGATGACCGACGCCAGCCCGAACACTGGCGCCAAGACCTTCGTCATGACGCCCAGAGCGACGGCAGTCACCAGCGACAGCACCGCCGCGGCAATGACGTTCTGGCCCACGATCGTGTCGCTGCGCGCGGTCGCACGGAACGTGCCCGCATGGATGGTGGTGGCGAGACGGCTGCCGAGCGCCCCAAAGATGTTGCCGCGCATGCCGATCGCGGCGGGCACCAGCACAAGCAAGCCCGGCAGCCGCTCGAGTGTCCCGGTGACCGCAGCAAGCAGAACGCCGGCCGCGGTGGCGGTCACGCTGCTGACGGCGAGCGCGATGAGGCTCTGGCGCGCGCCGGTGACGTCAGGACCGAGCAGTCCTCGCAGCAGGCTGAGGCGGCGAAGCGCTCCCGCCCTGCGCATGAGTCGCACGCTCTCCCGGCGCAATCGATGGGCCTGCGAGAGCCGTGGCGGCCGACGCTCGCGCGCTCGGAGGCTGGCAACAGATCGTCCGCTCGTGCTGCGCTGGGGTTCGGCTCGGCGTCGGGGGCCGCTCGACGCGCCCCTTCGACGTCGCCCTCTCGCGGGACCGGTCGGGCGGGCGCGACGGCGCGACGTACCGCTGCGCGGGCGCGTCCAAGCGCGCCTCGGAGCGGTGTCACCCTCGGCCATACGCCAAGGGTGGCACCCGCAGGGCCGCGAGCGCGAGTTCTGCGGGATACCTGGGGCCGACGCCTCTACGAGCCTGGGGCGAGCAGCATCTCGAACAGCCCGACGAGTTGGTCGGGGCCCAAGTTGCCGGCATAGCGGAGCGCCACGGTGTTCTGCTGCGTCACGGCGACCAGAAACGGCACCGATTGCAGGCCGAAGGCACCGACAACGTCGAACGAAGGCGTGTCCGCAACGGCCGGATGCTGCCATCGGTGCTCCGCCAGCCATGCCGCCGGGGGGTGATTGCCACGGGTGGGGTCCTCGAGGACGGACACTGCAGCAAGGTCCACGCCTGCGGGCAGCTCGTTTGTCTGCAGCCATTCGGTGAGCTCGTCAACCTCGGCCTGGCAGTGCGGGCACCAGTGCGCGTAGAACACGATGACCAGCGGCCGTCCTTGGTTCTCGATGCGCACCGCTTCGCCGGTGAGCAGGTCAGTGCCGACCACGACCGGCGGTGTACGCCCGACGGCGGGATCGTCTGCCAATTGTTCGAACTGCGGCAGCGCCGTGCCGGACACCTGCGTCGGGCCCGGCGATGCGTTCGGCGCCGAGGTAGACGGCAACGAGGTGGCCGGAGGGTCGACGGCGGATGCCGCAGTTGTGGCCGGCGCCTCCTGTGGCGACGATGCTTCCCCTCCGCCACAGGCAGCAACCAGAACCGTCGCGCACAAGCCGATCAGGATTCGCCTCACAGCCGACAAGGCTAGACACCACATCGAAGCGCGCTGGAATCTGCGGCGCTCGCCGCGGTGACGTTGTGCGAGTTCCCAGAGGTTGCCGGACGGCCGATGGCAGACTTGACACGTGGAGACCCGACAGCTCGAATCGACACCCGGCTTCGTCATCTATGACTTGCCCGACGCGCAGCACTACGTCGGGGAGACCCGGCTCGGCGCACGCCTCATTCCCGGCAACGCGACGATGCTGGTGCGGCACCTCACATACGTGTTCGCCACGTTGGAACAACAGCGCAGCGGTGCGAGCATCGGTCTGAAATCCGATCCGGCCGACGCCGCCGCGGCCGTCGAGGCGCTGGCGTCAGAGCTGGGTGACGACTTCACCAACGGCAGGCTCTCGACCAGCCCGGGCTTGCGTCTTGACCGCGGCCTGCTGGCGCCCGTGCTGGCCCACGACCAGCGCAACCAGATCGGCAACGACGACCGCGACGGCATCTCGTTCAACGACGAGCTCATCGGCGTCGGGGCCTGCACTGCTGCTTCAGCACTGGTCGGCGGCCTCGATGGCAAGCGGATTGCGATCGAGGGCATGGGGGCAGCGGGGCTCGGCATCGCCCGCGAGGCCGCTGCAGCGGGCGCAACGATCGCCCGCGTCGCCACCGCCAAGGACTGCGCGAACGGCGAGATCGACCCTGTCGCGCTGGCCGAGGCATGGCAAGCGGACGGCGACGGGTGCGTAGCGACGCTGTCGGGTGACGACGGGCCCGGCAGGCCATGGACAGTGTGGACCGACGACGTGGATGTCCTGTTCTGCGGCTCCAAGCCGGCTGCGATGTCCGGCGATGGCGCGTCAATGGCCGGAGCGACTCCGGTGGTCGCCTTCTCGGCCGCGGCGGTGTCGTGCAAGGCGTTGGCGGTGCTGCGCGCCGCGGGCACCCCAGTCGCTGCGGACTTTGTGGCCGCTGTGGGCCCGGCACTCGGCTGGTGGGCGGATCCCCAGTTGACACACAACGATCTGCGCAGGGCAACGGCGACCACGGTCGACGCAGTCATGTCCGAGACGGCCGGCCACGGGGACGGCCCTTTCATGGCTGCCTGCTACCGGGCCGAGGCCTTCTTGCGAACCTGGCAGGACACGCTGCCGTTCGGCCGCCCACTGGGCTGAGCTGGCTGAGCTGGCTGAGCTGTCTGGGCAGGCTGGGCAGGGGCCGGGCTACCTGAAGTCGCGGCTAGCCAGCGAGGCGGCCACGTGCAGCTCCTCGAACTTCTCTGCGATCACATTGACCGCTCCCTCGTGACGCTCGAGACGGCCTGACACCACCAGCGCGGGCACATCGCGCAACACTGAGCGGTACCGGATCCAGCATCCTCGCGACACCACCACGTTGATGAGGCCTGTCTCGTCCTCGAGACTCAGGAACGTCGTCTCCCCTGCTGTCATGGGGCGCTGGCGATGCGTCACCAGACCGGCCGCGCGCACCCTGCCCGCGGGACACGACAACAGCCCGGCCGCAGTGCGCACCCCTGCTGCGGCCAACTCTGAGCGCAGGAATCTGGTCGGATGGCCATCGGGAGCAACCCCCGTCGCCCACAGGTCCGCGGCAGCGATCTCGGTCTCGGAGGCAGCCCCCAGCTGTGGCGCTGCGGCACCCGTGACGATGCCCGCCAGGCGGCCGGGGCGCGACTGGGCCACCGCGCCCGCCGACCACAGGGCTTCGCGCCGCGACAGCCCGAAGCAGTCGAACGCTCCTGCGGTGGCCAGCGCTTCAAGGGCGGCCAGCCCCACATCGGTCCGGCGGCACAGGTCCTCCATGTTGTCGAAAGGTCCCGCTTCGGCGATCTGGCGAGCCTGATCGGCGCCGAGCCCGCGCACCGATGACAGCCCCAGCCGTACAGCTACCGCACCAGTGGAAGCTGGGCAGGGTTCCAGCGTGGCGACGTCCGAGGACGCATTGATGCACGGCGTGCGCACCTCCACGCCATGGCGGCGGGCGTCCTGGCACAGCGAGTGCGGCGAGTAGAACCCCATCGGCTGAGCGTTCAGCAGCGCCGCGCAGAACGCTGCGGGGTAGTGCAGCTTGATCCACGCCGAGGCATACACGAGGTGTGCGAACGACACCGAATGGCTCTCGGGAAAGCCGTAGTCGGCGAAGGCAACCATCTTGTCCCAGACCCGCTCGGCCACATCGCCGACCAGTCCTCGCTCGGCCATGCCACGGAATAGCCGCTCGCGCAGACGGCCCATCCGCTCGCGTGAGCGCTTCGACCCCATGGCCTGGCGCAGCTCGTCGGATTCGGCAGGAGTGAAGCCAGCGGCATCGATGGCCATCTGCATGAGCTGTTCCTGGAACAGCGGGACGCCCAGCGTCTTGGCGAGAGACTTTTCGAGCAGAGGATGCAGGTACGTGACCGGCTCGGTGCCATTGCGCCGCCGGATGTAGGGATGCACCGAGCCGCCCTGGATGGGCCCGGGGCGGATGAGGGCCACCTCCACCACCAGGTCGTAGAAGCAGCGGGGCCGTAGCCGCGGCAGGGTGGCCATCTGGGCGCGTGACTCCACCTGGAACACGCCGATGCTGTCGGCCCGGCAGAGCATGTCGTAGACCTCGTCTTCCTGTGGGAGCGTCCCGAGGTCTACGTCGACGCCGTGCGCGTCGGCGATCAGGTCGACGGCGTAGTGCAGGGCCGACAGCATCCCCAGCCCCAGCAGGTCGAACTTGACCAGCCCGATCGCTGCACAGTCGTCCTTGTCCCACTGCAGCACCGAGCGGTTGGCCATGGTCGCCCACTCGGTGGGACAGACCTGTGTCACCGGCCGGTCGCAGATGACCATGCCGCCCGAGTGGATGCCCAGGTGACGGGGCGCGCCCTCGAGCGCCACAGCGAGTTCGAGCACGTCCGGGGGAATGCTGGGCTCGTTGTGGCCGTGCTCAGCACGGCTGGACTTGTCAGGGACGGGCTCGGGCCCCGCATCGCGCCAGTCGCGGGCCCGCTTGCGTTCCTGCGGGCTGCCGGACTGCGGGCTGCCGGACTGCGGGCTGCCGGACTGCGGGCTGCCGGATTGCGGGCTGCCGGCCGTGCCGCTGCCGGCTGCTGCGATCTCGGGCAACGAGCCGTACCGATCCAGCGACTTCGACCAGGCGTCAGCCTGGCCGGGCTCCCATCCCAGCGCGCGGGCCATGTCGCGTACCGCCGAACGCGCCCGGTACGTGATGACGTTCGCGACCTGCGCCGTATGGGCGCGGCCGTAGCGCTCGTACACGTACTGGATCACCTCTTCGCGGCGATCGCTCTCGATGTCGACGTCGATGTCAGGCGGCCCATCGCGCTCGGGCGACAGGAAGCGCTCGAACAACAGCCCCAGCGCGACCGAGTCGACATTGGTGATGCCCAGCGAGTAGCAGACCGCCGAGTTCGAGGCCGAGCCGCGGCCCTGGCAGTAGATGTCGCGGCTTCCGCAGAACGACACGATGTCGGACACCACTAGGAAGTAGCCCGCAAAGCCGAGCTGTTCGATGAGGTCGAGCTCGTGGCGGATCTGCGCCCACGCGCCCGGCACCCGCTCGGCGTCCGGCGAGCCGTAGCGCTGCAGCGCCCCCTGGGACACAAGATGCCGCAGGTACGACATCTCGTCGTGCCCACCGGGACAGGGGAACGGCGGCAGGTTGGGCGCAACCAGCGACAGGTCGAATGCGCAGTCGCGGCCGAGCTGCGCAGCGGCAGCCACCACACCTGGCCAGCGGGCGAACCGGCGGGCCTGCTCGGCGCCGGACCGCAGGTGTGCTCCCGCTGCAGGCGGCAGCCAGCCGTCCAGCTCGTCGAGGCTGCGCCGGGCACGAACTGCGGCCACCGCAGTGGCCAGTCGCCGCCCCGCCGGAGCGGCGTAGTGGACGCCGTTGGTGCAGATCGGCTCGACGCCTGCCCGCACAGCAAGCTCTGCCAGCGCGTCGTTGCGCTCGCTGTCGAGCGGGTCGCCGTGGTCCCACAGCTCGACGAACACGTTCTGGCGACCTGCCGCGTCAATGAGCAGATCGAGCTGTGCAGCCGCCGCGCGTGGTCCCCGGCCAGCCAGCGCAGCGCAGACGGCGCCCTTGCGGTGCCCGGTCAGGATCGCCCATTCGTCACGGTGCGCCGCCACTGCAGACAGGAACTCGTCGGTTCCAAGGCGCGGCGCGTGCTTTCGACCCGCCATCTGGGCTGCTGAGATCAGTTCGCCCAACGAGGCGTAGCCGCGCGGCGAGCGCGCCAGCACCACAACGTGAGACCCCACAGGATCGGCGCATCCGGTGCGCTCGGGATGCACTCGCTGTTTGCGCTTCCCGTTGCGCGGGCGCATGTCGAGCGCCAGCCCTTCGACAGCGTGAGCGTCGAGCGTCAACCCATCGACAGCGTGAGCGTCGAGCGTCAACTCAGTGCCGAACACCGTCGGCAGCCCGGCTCTGGCTGCTGCCTCCGCGAAGCGCACCACGCCGTAGAACCCGTTGTGATCGGTCAGCGCCAGCGCGTCCAGCCCGAGCCGTACCGCTTCGTCCACCAGTTCAGCGGGAGATGACGCTCCGTCCAGGAAGCTGAAGTGCGAGTGGGTATGCAGCTCCGCATACGGCACCGCGGGCCGGCGCGCTGCGTGCGGCGGGCGCCCGGTGCTCTGCGGAGCTGCATCCCCACGAGCGTCGTTGAGCCCGACCCCCTTGCCATAATCGGGCAGCGGCGGCCGGTCTGACAGCCGACGCTCCAGCTCGCGCCAAGAGATCCCCGGATTCGAAAAACCCACGCCGCCACATTAGCGAACAGAAGTTCCACCCCGTGCAGCGCGACCACTCGACAGCGGACTCGATCTCCGAAGCGCAGTACGTTGCCCGCATGACTGCTGCGAATTCGCAACCACCATCACACAGCGACATCGCGGACGGCGTCACCGCCGCCGAGATGTTCGCTTCGGGTACCGCATCAGCTGTCGAGTTGCTCGATGCCGCGCTGGCGAGAGCCGAACGGCTCAATCCCGAGCTCAACGCCATCATCTGCCGGCTGGACAGCAGCGCGCGCCAAACCGCCGAGCAGCTCGATGCGGCCCGCGGCACCGACGCCGGCACCGCGCCGATGGCGGGCGTTCCGTTCCTGACCAAGGACCTCACCTGCGCCACCGATGGCCAGCCGTACCACGCCGGCAACGCCGCTTTGAAGGCGGCAGGGAACCTTGCGACGACCACAACGCACCTGGCCACGATGTTCGCCGAGCTGGGCCTGGTGAACTTCGGACGAACCAACACGCCCGAATTCGGCCTGACGATCACCACCGAGCCGGTCGCCTATGGGCCGACCGCCAACCCCTGGAACACCGGGCACTCCACCGGCGGCTCCAGCGGCGGTTCGGCCGCAGCGGTCGCCGCCGGGATCGTTCCGGTCGCCCACGCCAACGACGGCGGCGGCTCGATCCGCGTGCCAGCGTCGAATTGCGGGCTGTTCGGGCTGAAACCGAACCGTGGGCGAGTGTCGCTGGGACCCGACTCGGGAGACGGCTGGGCGGGATTCAGCGTGGACGGCGTCGTCAGTCGCAGCGTGCGCGACAGCGCCCGTGTGCTGGACGGCATCAGCAGCCCGTGGCCGGGCGACCCCTACTGGGCGCCACCGCCGTCGGGGACCTTCGAGTCGGCAGTCGGGCGTGATCCGGGGGCGTTGCGAATCGGCCTGTGCATGCATTCGGACTGGGGACCGGTGGACCCCGAATGCGCTCTCGCAGTGGACAACGCCGGGCGCATGCTTGAGGGCCTTGGCCATCACGTCGAGCACTCGGTGCCCGACGGGCTGTTCGATGAGGACTTCTTCGAGAACTTCCGCACGATTGTGTCGGTCTGCAACCTGGTTGGCCTGAGCGCGTTCGAGGCAGCGCTGGGCCGCCCGATGTCCCGCGCGGACACCGAAGGTGACACGTGGGCGCTCATGGAATTGGGCAGGGCCGTGACCGGATCGCAGTACGTGGCGGCGGTGGAGTGGTGCCACGCTTGGACCCGTCGCATCTCGGCATGGTGGACCGACCACGACGTGCTGGTGTCGCCGGTGATGACCGAACCGCCTCCTCGCCTCGGAGAGCTGCGCAATCCCGCGACCGGCCGCGGCCGGTTGAACGACCTGCTTCAGTTCACCCCGCAGTGGAACGTGGGCGGGCAACCTGCAATGTCGGTGCCGCTGCACTGGACCCCTGACGGCCTGCCCGTGGGCGTGCAGTTCGTGGGGCCGCACGCAAGCGAAGAAATGCTGCTGTCGCTCGCCGGTCAGATTGAGCGGGCCGAGCCGTGGTCCGGACGTACGCCGCCGCTGTGGGCCGGCGCCTCATCACACTGAGTACGACCAGACTGGGCACTACGGACTAGTCGCACGGGACTGGGCCCAGAGAACTGGGCCCAGAGAACTGGGCCCAGGGAACTGGGCGCACCGGACTGGGTGCGACACGGCGCACCGACAGCAGAAAGCCTGGGGGCAGTGCGAGGACGCAACGAGGACGCAACGGCGCTGGCGGAAGCCTTCGCAGCCGGTGACACGAATCCGGTCGAAGCGACCCAGGAGGCACTCGATCGGCTGGCTCGTTTGAACCCGTTGCTCAACGCGGTGATTCACCCACGCCCCGAAGCCGCTATGGCCGAGGCAAACCAGGCGGCCCAGCGCTGGTCGAATCGTCGCGTCGAACGAGCGCACGACAGCCCTGCGGACGACGGGCCGTTCGCCGACGCGCCCCTCGATGGCGTGCCGATTGCCGTCAAGGACCTCGGCTGTGAGCAAGCCGGCGAGTTCCATCACGCCGGCGCGCGGTTCCTGGTCGAGCTGGATTGGCGCGGCACCCAGGACAGTCACCTGTACCAGTTGCTGCGCGGCGCGGGCATGGTCTCGATCGGACGCACGAACACTCCCGAATTCGGCACCACCATCACCACCGAACCAGCGGTCTACGGCGCGACAGCGAATCCGTGGGACGTGTCCCGATCACCGGGCGGATCCAGCGGCGGGTCCGCGGCGGCCGTGGCTGCCGGCATCGTCCGGATCGCTCACGGAAACGACGGAGGCGGTTCCATTCGCGTACCAGCCGCGGCGTGCGGCTTGGTGGGGCTGAAACCGAGCCGCGGTCGGGTCTCGACCGCACCCCGCATGGGCGAGCACCGAGGCGGCTTCGCTGTCGACGGCATGCTCACGCGTTCGGTGCGCGATGCGGCGCGGTGCCTCGACGTGATCGGCCGTCCGTCGCCTGGTGATCCCTACGTTGCACCGCCGCTCGGTGTCGGCGAGTCATTCGCGGACTCAGTTGCTGCAGGGCGTTCACTGCGGCCGCTGCACATCGCGGTGTCGGTTGGCGCCATCACGGGGCTCACCGCTGCCCAAGCCACCGAACCGGTTCGCCGCGCCGTCGAGCAGGCGGCGGCGTTCCTGGCCGAATTGGGTCACCGGGTGGAGACCGACAGGTACCCGGATGGCTGGTACAGCGACGAGCTCACCGATCACGCCATCGTCGTTCGAACCGTCGGCATGGCCGCCGAGATGGCCGGATGGGCGCAACGTCTGGGTCGCCCGATGACGGCCGATGACATCGAACCGGCCAACTGGTGGACAGCCGAATTGGGCAGGTCCCTGCCCGCGTCCGCGTACGTGGGGGCACTCGAGGAGCTCGCGAGGTGGCGCCGACGGGTGATGTCGTTCTGGCGTCCACCAGGTGCACATGCTGATCAGGAGTCCACGCCCGGCTTCGATCTGTTGCTCACGCCAGTTCTGGGCGACGTGACTCCGCCGCTCGGCTATCTCTCAGACCCAGCAGAGGGTGCCCGGCGCCTCCGCTCGCTCATCGGATTCGTGGACCAGGCAAATGTCACTGGGCAGCCTGCGATCTCGCTCCCGACAGCCCATGACCCGGACGGTCTGCCGTTGGGCACGCAGCTTGTCGCCGGGTACGGCGACGAGCGACTGCTGCTGGCCGTGTCTCAGCAGATAGCCGACGCAGGCGGACTGATCGACCTTCCCGAACAGCTCCCACAGAGTGCCCGCCTCACTACTGGCGCGGCCGAGGGCGTTGCGCAGTGACGCCAGCAGACCGAGCTCTTGCGCGTGCGGTAGATCTGCTCGGTGCCATCGACGTCGAAGTCCGCAGCGCCGTCGTCGTCGAAGACTCCGAGACTGACCGCTTGCACCGCCGGGTCATGGCGGTGCGCGTCGTCGTGTTCGCACTGGGAGCGGGGATGGCGTTGTCGTGGGGCGTGGGCTGGCTTGCGGTGGTGCTCGCTGTCGTCGCGCACCAGCTGCTGTTCAACGTCCGCCGGCTGCTCGCTGCGACCGTTGACGGCTTGATCCTGGCCGACATCACGTTTCGCCGGGCCGAGGTGGTGGCGAGCTGGCAGCGCGGCACCAATGCCACACTGACACTGAGGCCCGACAGCCCGCGGGTAGCAGTCGCCCTCGAGCCTGCAATGGATGACACCGGTATCGGCCCGCCCTGGAATGGCCGAGTGAGCGGCACCGATCTTGCCGCCGCCGAGACGACGATCCGGCACGCCGGAGGCGAGCCGCTGCGGGTGACGGCGGCGAACTGAAGCTCGGGCCCACCCGGAAGCGGGTCGCCGATATACGTTGACGGATTGTGAGACTGCTCCGATTCCGCCCTGACGCCGATGTTCACGACGACCGCGGCGTCCCGCCGGCCGGCATCGGTCTGGCGGGGTCCGCGGGCGTCGTTGAGCTCAGCGGACGCGATCCTGTCGGCACCGGTCGCCCGATCGCGACACTGGGACACGCCCTCGCCGACGCGCTGGCCGCGCCGGACGCATTCGCCGAACTCGAGCACGGCCCCGCCGACCACTCTTGGGACGACATCGCTTTGGCAGTTCCAGCGGACCCGGGGGCACGCATGCTGTGCGCAGGAGCGAACTATCACAAGAAATATCCCCTTGGCGGCAACGTCCAAGCGCCGCCGCAACCCGTGTACTTCAACAAGCCGCCGGGCACGCTCGTGGCCGACGGCGAGGAGCTCGTTCGACCAGTCGTCTCCGAGCAGCTCGACTACGAAGTGGAGCTCGCTGTGGTGATCGGCCGGGCCGGTCGCCACATCTCGCCCGACGACGCATTGAGACATGTCGGCGGCTACACCGTGCTCAACGACGGATCGGTGCGCAACTGGCAACGGCACAGCGTCGCAGCCGGCAAGAACTTCTACCGATCGGGCTCGATGGGACCGTGGATTTGCACGGCTGACGAGATCGAGGACCCGGCGTCACTGGAAGTGATCTGCCGGGTCAATGGCGAGGAGCGTCAGCGTGCCAGCGTCAGCGAAATGATCTTCACGGTGGCCGAGGTGATCACGTACCTGTCCAGGGTGATGCCGCTCGAACCCGGCGACATCATCGCAACGGGCTCGCCGGAGGGCACCGGCGGTTCGCACGATCCGCCGAAATGGCTGATGCCCGGCGACCGCGTCGAATTCGAGATTCCCGGCGTCGGAGTGCTCTCGAATCCCGTCGCGGACGAAACCGTCACCGACAGGTAGCTGCGATCGCCGGGGCGACACCCACTGGGCTCTGCCCATCGGTATCTTGGGCCGAAGGTTCAGGCTGTCACCTGTGGCGGCCGCACAACGACGACGAAGCCGCTCGCACGGCCGGCTTCAGCAAGGACGCCCCGATTGCGAGGCTCACGGCCCCGATCATCCCGGTACATGCTGGTGGCCATCGCGTTCGCCGTCGTTGCCAGCGTGCTGCCCATTGCGGGCACCGGAGCGCAGTCCACGCCGTCCAACAAGGAGCTGGAGCAGCGCACCGAAGAGCTGGAGCGTCAGCAGAAGGAGCTTGAGGCGCAGCTCGCCGAGGAGAAACGCATCCGCGAACAGGCCCAAGCGGCACTTCTGGCCAAGATCGGCGAGGTCGATCTGGCGCAGGTCGACGTCAACGAGGTGCTCACGGCGTACGACCAGCTCAAGTTGCTGGTCAATGATCAGCGCGACGATCTCGAAGACGCCGAACTGGCGCTGGACGCTGCAGAAGCAGCAGTACAGGCGGCCGTGCAGCGGACGCTGTCGCTCGACGAGCAGCACGGTGAGCTCGGCCGGCGAGTCATCGAGCTGATCGTGCAGAACTACATCGGCTACGACGCATCGGTAGAAGGGTCCTACGGACTCGTTCGTACCGGTGATGTCTACGAAGCCGCCCGTATCAGAGTGCTCATCGGCGCTGCGCTCGGCGACTTGAATACCACCGCAGATCAGCTGCGTGCCTTGACGGTCGATGCGGAGCTGGCTGTGCGCGAGTTCCAGCGCGCCGAAGAGCTGCGGGACATTCGCAGACAGGAATCCGAAGCGGCGCTCGAGGATCTGCTCGATGTCGTCGAGCAGGAAGAACTGCTGCTCGAAGAGCTCGAATACAGGCTTGAGAACCTGTTGTACGAGCAGGCCTCCCTAGCGGAGTGGGATGCAGCGGCCGCCGAAGACGTCGCCGCTACCGCTCAGCTCGTGACGGGAGTGATCACCGAGCAGAAGCGCATCACGGCCGAGCAGAAACGGCGGCGGAAAGAGGAGGAGCGCAAGCGCCGAGAAGAGCAGGAACGGCTGCGGCGCCTGCGCGAAGGGACCGCCGGCCAGCCCACTAGCAACAACATTCCGGCCAGCGATCTGGCGCGGGTCGGCGGCATTCAGGTCCACGTGTCGATCGCCAACAAGGTGCAGGACCTGCTCGAGCACGCTGCCCGGGACGGGATCAGGCTGGCCGGCGGCGGTTATCGCAGCGCCGCACAGCAGATCGCGGTGCGCCGGTCGAATTGCGGCACTAGCGAGTGGGCGATCTACCAGCGACCGGCTTACCAGTGCCGCCCGCCCACCGCCCGACCCGGTCGATCCATGCACGAGCGCGGCCTCGCCATCGATTTCCGGTACAACGGCCGCTCGATCAGCACCCGCAACTCGGCAGCGTTCCGCTGGCTGAAAGCCAACGCGGCGACATACGGCCTGCACAACCTGCCCAGCGAGCCCTGGCACTGGTCCACCAACGGCAACTGACGGCCACAGCGCTCAGTCGTAGGTGCATTTGCAATCGGCGCTTTCGTCCTTGCCGCCCAACAACAGCCTCGCTGTCCCGCGTGGAACGGGTTATCCTCTGGTTCACATTGAGGCGTTTGACGAAGAGTCCATGTCGGAGCGAGACCGAGTCGCTTCCAAAAATGGGAGACCCAGGTTCGAGTCCTGGCACCGCCGTCGTGGTCGTGTAGCTCAATAGGAAGAGCCCCCATTGTTATTCGAGTCTCATGCGCACGTCTGACGCGTCGGACTCCCGCATTGGGCGTGTGTCACGGGCGTCGGTCGGGATCTGGCCACACGCCCTTGTTTGCCGCCGCTTGGAACAGCGCCTGATCCGTGAGTTCGACTGCGTGGTATCGATTCCGTGCGAAGCCGATGAGCCCACGGCCCCATACGTCGCTCTTAGGTGCTCGGGCCGTCTCTTGGCAGTAGTCGTCGACACATGCCTCGGCCCACTGCGTCTGAGACAAACAGGTCCGCAAGAGCGCATTGATTCCACGTCCTAGTTCTTTGGTCACGGCGAAGATGGCGAAGACGTCAAGCAGGGAGTAGTTGGCCCGGTCGCCGCCGATCAAGGTGCTGACATCTCTCTTGGTCAGCTTGAGCCACCTGACCTGTGCATCGTGACTCAGACCTCCTACACGCGTACGCAGCGCCGAAGACACGCTTCCGCCGCTGTGAATATGGCAATTTCGCATTGTCCGATACAAATGGAAGAGTTCGAGATCCACTGACGCACGCTGCGCGAAGGCTCCGCCGGTCATCGCCGCGAGGGCCTCGTGCATACTCGCAGCACCGATATCGCTCCACGCGCCGATGATGGGCTCAGTTGTTGGCAGCTGAAACCCAATGGTGTCCCTGATCCATTCGATGCACTGCGTGACGAAGTCCTCTTGAATGGCAATTGCGTACGGCACCGACGCTCCTGTGGGATGCTCGCGCTCAAGACAGCATCAGCGGAGTCCACAACCCGCGACAGACCGAGCGACCAGGAGGATCCTAGGACACGCAGCGAGTCCGCTTAAGGGGGTTTGTTCGGTATTGAGCCTGGCCCGCCTTCTCCAGAACGGTCTGGATCTCCCCGGGCGCCGCTCTCAGCTACCGGACCCAACTATGACGAACACCACGGCGGACCCGTCGGCACCCTGATCGACTACGACCGCTCACCCCTTGAAGGCAACCAGCTAGTCGTAGGTGGCTTCGCGTTGCCAACGACCGCCTTCTACGGCGCAGAGATGAGCGGTGCCATCGTCAAGGACAAGCTGGAACCGGGCTTGGCGGCGGCGTGCCCCCCGGACCCACCAGCGCTCGTCGAGCAGCCACGGCCCTGCCCATGCCGTGATCCGGCTGATGCGTCCATTGGCACGCCGCAGTTCAGCAGGAGGCGCGCTGGCTTCTCCCCGGCCGCTCACGCCGACCGGCTCGCCGTCTGCGTCGAGCACCACGAGCGGCTCGGGCTCAAACAGCACGAGAGCAGGGACTGGCGCGCCCAGCCGTCCCGGCCACGGAGGCATCGGCGAGGCTGGGCTGACTGGGCTGACTGGGCTGACTGCACCGGCAGTTCCGAAAGGAAGGCGCTGCTCGAGATCGGCGAAGCGACGACCGGAGCCCAGACGGCCAACCGTGACCCCGTCGAAGCCCACCAGCGTCTGCACCCGGCCCAAGGCTCGTTCGGCCCGCTCGTCGGTCTCGGTCTGACCGCCCCAGAACCCGAGCTGGCGGCCCTCATCGGGCACCGTCTGCGCGACCGTCAGCCGAATGAACGAGATGCGGCCACTGGGACGGTTTCGATCCTGCCGCCAACCGTCGAGCTGCCACCTCACGCGGTCGGTCACATCGGCAGGGCTGAAGCGGAACCCATGGCGCCAGAACCGGTTGCTGATCTCACTGTTCTCGGTTTCGATGCTGACCTGCACGCAGACCAGCGCGTGGCCGCATCGGACCAGCTCGGTGTCGAGATGGTCTGCCAGGGACTTCGCTGTGAAAGCCACCGTGTCAGCGCGGTCCGCAGGCGGGTCGATCTCCGCATCGACGCAGAGACCGGGCGCAGCGACGCCGGGCTGGCTCAGGCGAGGATCGCCTCCGCTGGCCAGCCGGTGCGCCCATTCGCCTGGCGTGCCGAATCTGCCCGCAAGGTCGGCTGACCGCAGCCCCGCCACGTCGCCCAAGGTCCGCAGACCCAGTCGCTTCAGCACATCGACCAGTTCCTCGCCAGATGTGCCCGATGCGCCGACCCCACGAGGGCCAGATGTGCCCGATGCGCCGACCCCACGAGGGCCGGCTGTGCCCGATGCGCCGACCCCACGAGGGCCGGCTGTGCCCGCCAGTGGCGAGAACGTTTCTGTTAGGGCGCGCAGCGACAGCTGGCTCAGGAACCCCGCACTTGCGGACGCGGGCACCACCAGCACTCCCCCCGGCGCGACGCGGGCTGCAAGGCCGGCCGCGAACAGGCCGTCAGCGATGCCGACACGGACCTCCGGCATCGCCGCTGGTGTCACAGCCGGCGACACTTCCAAGACGTCCGAGGCCAACGCTCCGGTGACAGTCCGTGCCACCAGTTCGGCCAATGTCTCGTCGCCGCCGTAGTAGCGCGACGGGGCTCGAGTGCCGAAGACGCAGCAGCCGGGTGCCAGCACCTCGACTCTCGGCGTCAGTTCCTCCAATGCTGCGACCACGGGAGCGAACCGGCGGGCATCGAGATCGAGGTCGCGCTCGACTACCTCCAAGGCGGGACACCGGGACTGGGCTTGTCGGCGGTGCATCCCCGTCGCCACCCCTGCATCAGAGGCTGCGGGCGTGACGGCAGTCACCCGTCCAGCGGACACCACCGCTGCGGGGGTCGCGGGGTCGATCCCGGCTGCAGTCACAGACCAGTGTGCGATCTCCACCACCAGCATCCGCGGCGGGATGTCGACGGGGTGAGCCCGGTTATCCCGCACGGCGTTGCGGCAGGACGGTCACATCGGCACCTGTGGAGTCGACGCCAGCCTGGCTGAGGTCGACCGGAGCGGGCCGATCGAAGCGCTCTGTGCTGATCGCGCCGCGGACGGGAGTGATACGACCGTCGGAGTCCGGCAGCCACAGGACGGCTCGTCGCGGCAGCGACGCCGCGCCCCGGCCCGCTGCGACCACCTCGGCGCGCCGGGCTCGGAGCCGTCCGTGGCCCTGTCCCAAGCCGGTCCAAGCTGCTCGCTCCACAGCCACGGTCACGTCTGGGCTGAATCCGTTGCCTTGACGCTGGCGGGCAGGGCCCGGCTCGGTGACCTCGATCACCGCTGTCCCCCGCTCCCGCAGACGGGCCCGCAGACGCCGGCTGTGGGCCGCGGCTATCCGCACGCTGCCGGCGAGCAGGATCACATCGACACTGCCGATCAGAGCGTTCAGCACTTCGGCGGCGGCATCGCCAGGCTGGTCCACGAACGCCCATCGATCCAGCGACGCCCCTCGCTCTGCCACGGCCGAGATGCCCATGCGTCCCAGGCCCACCGCTGCGGTCCATCCCCCCGCACGCGAAGCCTCCGCGGCAAGAGCCGTCGCCAAGGTCAGCGCGCCCGGCCCTTGGGTGGCCAGCACCGACCCGCGGACGATCCCCGGCTGTGCCAGCAGCGGGGCAAGCTCGTCGGCAACCGGCAGCAGCCGTTCGTCGCTGCGGGTGATCGGCGCAACGGCGCGCGCTGTGCTGAATGAGCCGACCCCACGAGGGCCAGCTGTATCCAATGCGCCGACCCCACGAGGACCGGCTGAGTCATGCAGCTGCACTGCCATCGCGACAGACTATACGAACAGTCGTTTCCGAAACTGCTTTCCCTGCGAGCCTCTCCGAAGGCCCGCTCGCTGCCTGCGGTACGGTCTGGCTGCGCTACTTCGTGCCAGCCAAGATCGTGGCGCCGCTCGGGCCAGCCTGCTCGAGGTGCACTGTGCCGGCCGAGACCTCGCACCACTCCCCTGCTTCGAAGACTCGGGTCTCGTCTTCGAGCCCAAGACGAAACTCGCCTTCGGTGACCATCACCATCGCCGAGAACTCGTGGCTGTGGAACTCCCCGTCGGCGTTGGGCGCAAACGCGAAACTCCGCGGCTCGCCATAGCCACGCGCTGCAAGCTCGGAGCGAAACTCGTCTTCAGTCATGGCCGCCAAGCTAGCCCCCGCTGCCGCCAGCGGCCGTGTCACTCGCTACCTACTGTGCTGGTCGCTACCGATAGCGAACTATCGGTAGTGGGTGAACAGCTCTTCGATGAGTTCGGTGATGCCTTCGGATGTGTGGCCGCGGGAGATGTCGATCGTGGCCACGTTGCCATACACGTGCACGTGATCGACGCCGCCACGCTTGAACAGGCGCCATGCCAGCACGTCGGCGGGATCCTCGGCGCTGGAGGCGTCGGCCGCACTGCTGTAGTAGCGGTGCCCCGCCCCCGTCAGCGGCCGGTTGGTCTCGAAACGCACGGTGCCCGGCCGGGCGGCGGACGGTCGCTCTGCTACTCGGACGGGCTGACCCATGGCCGATGAGCGTAGCGAGACAAACCACTAGCTTGGGGCCGCTCGCATCCCGGAATTTCCCAGTAACAGGAGTCCGACATGGCCGCTGCCGACACCGCCGAGATCACCGAAGAGCAGTTCACCGCCGAGGCGACGGCGTTCCTTGAGGCCAACGCCAAGCGCAAGGCCGAGCGGCGCGAGTTCGTCTGGGGCCAGGGCCCTGACAACGCCGCCCTCTTCGAGGAGATCGACCGCGAAGCCGAGCAGGAAGAGCTGGCCGCCGCCAAGGAGTGGCGGGCCAGAAAGTTCGACGCCGGCTACGGCTGGATCACCGGCCCCGCCGAACTGGGCGGCGGCGGGCTGACCCGCAAGTACGAGCGGCTGTGGATGCAGCTCGAAGGCCAGTTCGATACGCCCGACGGCGGCTTCTTTGGCATCGGGCTGGGCATGGTGGCGCCGACGATCCTGGCGCACGCCAACCCTGAGGTGTCCTCGGCGCTGCTGCCAAAGATGTACCGGGCCGACGTGGTGGGATGCCAGCTGTTCTCAGAGCCGGGCGCGGGTTCAGACCTCGCCAGCCTGCAGATGCGTGCCGACCGTGACGGCGAAGAGTGGATCCTCAACGGCCAGAAGGTGTGGACGTCGGGTGCGCACTATTCCGATGTGGGCGAGGTCATCGCCCGCACCGACTTCGACCTGCCCAAGCACCAGGGCCTGACCGGGTTCATGGTGGACATGGCCGCGCCCGGCGTGGATGTGCGGCCGCTGCGCCAGATGACCGGCGGGGCCAACTTCAACGAGGTCTATTTCACCGATGTCCGGGTGCCCGACAGCCACCGCCTCGGCGATGTGAACAAGGGCTGGGGCGTGGCGCTGACCACGCTCATGAACGAGCGGGCCTCCATCGGTGGCGGCGGTGCCGGCGGCGCAGGCGGCTTCTCCAAGCTGGCTGCGATGGCGCAGCACTTCGGGGTGAACGACGATGCGCTCACTCGCCAGAAGCTGATGAACGTCTACACCTACGGCAAAGTGCTTTCGTGGTCGAACCAGCGCACGATGGACGGCCTGCGAGCCGGCCGCACGCCCGGCCCGGAGATGTCACTCGCCAAGATGGGCCTCACCCGCCAGATGGGCGCCATGTGCGACTTCGTGAGCGACACGCTCGAATCGCGGCTGGTGGCTGACACCGGCGAATGGGGCACGTTCTCATGGGCCGGTTACGTGCTGGGCTTCCCCGCCATGCGGATCGCAGGCGGCTCCGACGAGGTCATGCGCAACATCGTGGGCGAGCGAGTGCTGGGCCTGCCGAAAGAGCCCGGCATCGACACCACCAGCCCGTTCCGCGACCTGAAGGTCGGCACCCAACGCACTGAGTGAACTAGTACGGCGCGGTCCGATCCGCGAGCAGTGAGCCAAGGGCCGCCCACGACCCGCGCACTAGGTTCGGCCGCTGACGGGGCCGTGAGGTGCCTCGAAGGGACGGCGGGGACACATGAAGATCGGGTTGGCATCTCCGAACAGCGACTACGGCGTGCGGACCGCCGAGATGGCGATCGACCTCGAGCAGCGGGGCTATGACTCGCTGTGGGTCGGCGAGCACAGCCACATCCCGGCAAGCCGCGAGACGCCCCACCCTGCGGGCATCGAGCTCCCGCAGCTCTACTGGCACATGCGCGACCCATTCACCTCGCTGGGAGCTGCCGCTGCGGTCACCTCGCAGATCAAGCTGGTGACGGGCGTCTGCTTGGTGCTCGAGCACGAGATCCTGGATCTGGCCAAGAGCGTGGCGACGCTGGACGAGGTGTCCGACGGTCGGTTCCTCTTCGGTGTCGGCGTCGGCTGGAATCGTGAAGAACTCGCCAACGTGTCGTCGGTGCCGTGGTCGCAGCGGTACATCGCCATGCGGGAGACGATCACCGCGCTGCGAGGGCTGTGGAGCGAGCACGAGGCCGGCTACTCGGGAACTCATGTGCATGTCGAACCGTCGTGGGTGTACCCGAAGCCCGTCCAGCAGCCCGGACCGCCGGTGCTGATGGGCTGCCAGGGCAAGGTCGGCATGCGACACGTCATCGAGTACGCCGACGGATGGTGCCCGCTGGATGCGTTCTTCCGCGACATCCCCGCCAGCGTCAACCGGTTCAGGGCTTCTGTGGAGGAGGCCGGCCGCGATCCCGACAGCGTCCCGATCACGATGTACTGCTTCAGCCGGCCCACAGAGGAAAAGCTGGAGCTGTACCAAGAACTCGGCGTCGAGCGGCGTCTTCGTCGCCCCCGACGAGGCCGACAAGCACCAGCGTTTCCTGGACCGCAACCAGCACCTGCTGGACACGTTCAGCGATTGATTCCTGGTTCAGCGGACTTCTTCGGGAAATCGGTCGGCAAGTCGACCTGAAGAAATCTGTTGGTATGGCTCTGGCTGGCCTCGTTACGTTGACGGCGTGGCCCGTTCCGACAGTAGTTCGTCGAGAGCGGACCATATGACTTACCATATGGTCATGGCTCGACGTGAGGTGCTGGTTCAGCTTGACGACGAACTCATCGAGCGTCTCGCAGAGGTCGCGGCCGCTGAGGGAACGAGCCGGTCCGCATTGCTCCGTCGCGGTGCACGCGCAGTCATCGAGGCCGCCAACCTGGCAACTGCCGATGCCGAGCTCATTGCTGCGTATCGCCGCCAGCCGCAGGATCCAGCACTCGTCCAGGCTGCGGAGCGGCTGGCAGCTGAGACGGCGCCACCGTGGTAGCGCGCAACGAGATCTATTGGGGCGATCTTGGCGATCCCAGCGGGCGGTGACCCGTGTGCGTGCTGACGAGGGACGCAGCCGCTTCGGTATTGACGGCAGTCACCTGCGCTCCTATCACGCGAACGATCCGCGGCATCCGCTCGGAGGTGGAGGTCGGCGTCGACGAGGGTCTGCCAGCGTCGTGCGTCATCTGCTCCGACAACGTCATGACCGTGCCGATTGCTCGCCTCGATGCCGAACCGGTTGGCCGGCTCGTTGAGATCAAGTGGGCGCAACTCGATCAAGCACTTCGCTACGCACTTGACATCGTCTAATGATGAGCCCTGTCCCGGACGCGGCGGGCTGGCGGCAGCGGATTCATTCGCCTGTCGGCCAATGCTGAACGTCGAGCTCAGGCATGGGGAAGTCGGCCAGATTCGCGGTAGCCAGTGCTGCACCGACGCCGACGGCAGCCGCAGCAATGAGGCAATCGCCTTGGTGGAGCGTGATGCCCCGTTGCGCGAAGTCCCGGCGCCATCGACCTGATCGCTCCGCTTCTGCCGCACCGATTGGCGCTAGTCGCAGCGCACCGACGAGGCGACGAGCGATTGGTTCTTCGCTTGATCGAAATCCCCTCCAGATTTCGTCGATGGACACCGCGCACACCCACGGTTCGACGCCCCGTCGACGCAAGGCTCGAAGCCGGTCTCCCGCGGGCCGGCCACGCAGAGCGTCGATCAGCACTGTCGAGTCGAGGACGAGCCGTGACACGGTCAGCCCGAGCGCCGCTCGTCACTGCGGCGTTGCTGGCGGACCCACTCGCCGGGGTCAGCGTCCCAAGGGTGGCTGTTGTCGTCGATCGCGCCCAATGTCGCCTCGATCTCGTCCCATCGACGTTCGTCGTCGAGGCACTGGCGAATCAACTCCACGATGAAGGCACTCCGACGTCGAGGCCCGGCTCGGCGGTCCAGTTCGACGACGAGATCATCATCGAGCTGTATGTGTAGACGCATGTGCTGAGTTTTGCACATAGCAACCTTCCGAGCCGAAAACTGACTGCGCAACCAGCAAGTGCATGAGCGAAACGTACGACGGGATGCGTCAGGCAAAGAACTGGATTTTGCGCGGCCCTTCGACGTGCCCGCCTATCAGCATCACGGTTACGGTCGGCGCTATGAACGTCACAGCGACGGAATTCCGGGCGAGATTGCTTCACTGGTTGGACTGCGCCCGTTCGGGCGAGGAGGTGGTGATCACCGAGCGCGGTGTTCGAGTTGCCAGGCTGTCGGGCATCGATCCGGCTCTGACCATCGAGCGACTGACTGCGCAGGGCGTGATCGCGAGGCCGATGAGCACTGACCGACCCAAAGCGACTGGGCAATGGCTCCCACGACCCCGCTCGCCAGAGTCGGATCTGGCGACCGAGCAGCGACGCTGAGCGGTATCGGGCCTACCTCGATGAATGTTTCCTCCCTTGCCGAAGATGCGCTCGGCCTGCTTCGCAAGCTGACCGGGGACCCGCAAGCCGATTTCCGCGACGGACAGCTCGGCGTTATCCGTGGCCTGGTCGCCGAGCGTGCGCGAGTGCTGCTGGTGCAGCGAACCGGTTGGGGCAAGAGTGCGGTCTACTTCATCGCTACCCGGCTGATGCGCAGTGCGGGCTTCGGCCCGACGCTGTTGGTATCGCCGTTGCTCGCATTGATGCGCAACCAGATCGAGGCGGCAGAACGCCTCGGCGTACGCGCCGTCACGATCAACAGTTCCAACAGCGACGAATGGGAAGCGGTTATCGCACAGATCGAAGCCGACGAAGCCGATGTGGTGCTGATCTCGCCCGAACGGCTGGCGAACCACAAGTTTCGCAGCGAGGTGCTTCCGGTCATAGCTGCGCGATGCGGTTTGCTTGTCGTTGACGAGGCCCATTGCATCTCCGACTGGGGTCACGACTTCCGGCCGGACTATCGGCGGCTCGTTCGTGTGCTCGATCTGCTCCCGGCACAGATACCGGTGCTGTGCTGCACCGCAACGGCCAACGACCGGGTTGTCGCCGATGTCATCACGCAACTCGGGTCCGAGTTCGAAACAGTGCGCGGGTCACTCGGCAGGGACAGTCTGCGACTGCATGCGGTGACGATCCTGTCGCCACCGGAGCGCCTGACATGGCTGGCGGCGACGCTGCAGAAGCTGCCGGGCACCGGCATCGTGTATTGCTCCACCATTCGAGACACCGAACGCGTCGCCGGCTGGCTGGTCTGCAAAGGCATCGATGCGGTGGCCTATAGCGGTGCGACCGAGTCGTCCCTGCGGCCAGAGATCGAACAGGCACTGCTCGGCAACTCGGTCAAGGCTGTGGTCGCGACCTCCGCGTTGGGCATGGGCTTCGACAAGCCAGACCTGTCGTTCGTGATCCACTATCAGTCGCCGGGATCCCCAGTCGCCTACTACCAGCAGGTCGGACGGGCGGGCCGGGGAGTACCGGAGTCGTGGGGCATCTTGTTGCGGGGCACTGAAGACGCCGACATTCAGAACTATTTCATCGAGACGTCGTTTCCCAACCCCCGGCTCGCTGAGCAGGTCGTCGGACTGCTGGAAGAGCGCCACGAGCCGATGCGGCTCAACGAGTTACTCCCGGAGGTGAACGTCGGCAACAAGCGTCTCGAGAATCTCCTGAAGAACCTGGAAGTGGATGGCGCAATCGAGCGCGTCGGCAGCCGGTGGCAACGGTCGCTGCAGCCTTGGAGCTTCGATCACGACAAAGTCGAAGCAGTCACTGAGTTGCGCCGCGCCGAACTCGAACAGGTGCGCCAATACATCGACACCGACCAGTGCCGAATGCAGCTCCTGAGGCAGCATCTCGACGATCCGGCAAGCGAGCCGTGCGGCTCGTGCGACAACTGCACCGGCGACACCACAGCGCTGACGTTCGATCCGTCCGAGGTGCAGCGGGCAGTGGAGTTCTTGCGCAGCGAGAGCATGGTGATCCAGCCCCGTAAGCAGTGGGCGAGCGCCAAGTCGATCCCGGCACAGCTTCGACTTGAAGACGGTCGAGTGCTTTCCAGATGGGGCGATGGCGGCTGGGGGAACCTGGTACGCAAAGGGAAGCAGTCGGATGGCCGATTCGACGACCGCTTGGTGGACGCTGTCGCAAAGCTCATCAGCGACCGGTGGCAGCCCGAACCCGCACCGACCTGGGTCACGTTCGTGCCATCGCGCCGTTACCCCACACTCGTTTCCGACTTCGCTACCCGGCTCGCGGACGCGCTCGGGCTGCCGTGTCACGATGCGGTCGTGCAGGTTCGCGACACGCAGCCACAGAAGTCGATGCGGAACAGCCATCAGCAGTTCCGCAACGTTGACGGCGCGTTCAGTATCAGCGGCCCGGTGCCCGAAGGCCCAGTGCTCCTGGTCGACGATGCCGTCGATTCCCGTTGGACGCTGACGGTGGTGGGAGCGCAGCTGCGAACCGCCGGAGCGGGTCGCGTGTTCCCGTTGGCTTTGTCCGAGACGTCCGAGAGGGCGGGCGGGTGAGGCGAGGAGACGACGCTCTGGCGACGATCTCGCTCGTCAGCCGGCTGTGTGCTGAGGGAGTGCAGCCGCTGAAGGCATCGGAGTTCTGGAAGCTGTCAGCTCGCCTGGGCCAGGGACCGAGTTGCCTGCTCGGAATGAGTGCCGACGATCTCGCAGCGGCACACGACTTCATAGGCGATTTCGCCCAGCGCATCGGTGCTCTGATGGGCCGAGCCACGGCACTCGCGTTCGAGCTGGAGCGACTCGAGCACTCGGGTATCCGGACGCTCACCCCATTCGACGAGCACTACCCGACACGCTGGCCCGAACGCCTCGGGCCCAAGGCGCCGCCATTGCTCTATGCGGCTGGCGCGATCGAACTGCTCGACACCGCCGGACTCGGTGTCGTGGGCAGCCGCGACGTGAGTCCGACCGGCGCCGAGGTTGCCGTCGAGGCTGCCAAGTGCGCAGCCGTTCGCAACATTCCACTCGTTTCGGGCGGGGCTCGCGGCGTGGATCAGCTCGCCATGAATTCGGCACTTGATTCGGGAGGCGCAGTTGTGGGCGTGCTGGCGGACTCGCTGTCACGCAAGCTCCGCAACGCCGACGTCCGCGCAGCGATTCATGATGGACGGGCCGTCATGTGCACGCCCTACAGCCCCGACGCCGGCTTCAGTGCCGGCAACGCGATGGGTCGCAACAAGCTCATCTATGCCCAGGCCGCAGTCACGCTTGTGGTCGCGAGCGACAAGGGCTCAGGCGGCACCTGGACTGGCGCAACTGAGGCACTCGACCACCAATTCGGCCGGGTCGCCGTCTGGCGAGGACCCGGCGAAGGCCCAGGCAACGAGGGTCTCGAACGACGCGGTGCGGTGCCCATCTCCGAGATCGAACAGCTCGGGCCGCTGCTCGACGGTGGTGACGTCGACTCCAACATCGACGCGCCCCCACTCACCGCCCGTCCAGAGCAGGGAACGCTCTTCGACGGTGCGAGACCGGCATCGACATAAAGCTCGTCGCCCTTGTCGAAATCACTGACTCGACCGGTGTCGAGGACTCGGTAGAGCTGGCGAGGACCTTGCAGCCAAGATGACGTACAGCGATAGCTTCACGCCATGAGCCAACCGGACCTGCCGCGATACGACGAATTCATGCTTCCGGTCCTCGAAGCGCTCAAGGAGCTCGGAGGCTCAGCAAGGCGCGACGAGATCGTCTCCGCTGTGGCCGGTCGCGCAGAGCTCTCCGACGAGCAACTGGAGATCCGTTACGAGACCACTGGCGTGTCTGTGGCGGCTGATCGGATCGGATGGGCACTGACGTATCTGAAGAAGATCGGTGCAGTGGACAACTCCCGACGCGGCGTGTGGGCGCTCACCGATGGCGGCCGAAGAATCGAATCGCACTCGGAGATCGACGCGCAGCTGCGCGTGGTTCGCGCCGAACTCGCAGCCCGTACGGCCCAACGGAAGCTCAGCGAGCGGCCCGGCGTCTCCGATGACGACGCACTTGACCTCACCGAGGACTCCGATTCAGACTCCCAATGGCGAGTGACTCTGCTGCAACAGCTTCTGGAGATGTCCCCCGCCGCATTCGAGCGGCTCACCCAGCGGTTGCTGCGCGAGGCCGGGTTCAGAGAGGTTGAAGTCCTCGGCAAAAGCGGCGACGGCGGCCTCGATGGCGTCGGCGTCTACCGCTTGTCACTCGTGTCGTTCCCGATCTACTTCCAATGCAAGCGCTACAACGGTTCGGTCCCGTCGAGTTCAGTACGCGACTTCCGAGGGGCCATGGCCGGACGCGGTGAGAAGGGCCTCCTGGTGACCACTGGCACCTTCACCCGCAGCGCACGCGACGAGGCAAGCCGAGACGGTGCTCCCCCGGTCCAGCTCATCGACGGCGAAGATCTCTGCGACCTGCTCAAGGAATACGACCTCGGCGTCACTACCCGGATCCGTCAGATCGAGGAGGTCGACGTCGACGCCACCTGGTTCCAGCAATTCGAGCCCGCTTGAGCCGCATCGCAATCTCCGGCTCGGCAAGCTACCGATAGAGCAGGGGACTACGCGAAGTGAATCGCCCCGAGTTTCGTGGAGGCTCTGTTCCTTGAGAGGATGGAGCTATGCCAGGACATAGGAGATATCCCGCCGAGCTGCGTGAGCGGGCCGTGCGGATGGTGCTCGAGCATGAGCGTGAGTACGGGTCGCAGTGGGAGGCGATCTGTTCGGTCGCTCACAAGCTGGGGCCAACACCGGAGACGGTGCGCAAGTGGGTGCGGCGGGCCGAGGTCGACGGCGGGGCGCGTGCTGGTGTGTCGACGCTGGAGCGTGCTCGGATCAAAGAGCTCGAGCGTGAGAATCGTGAGCTGCGCCGCGCGAACGAGATCGGCAAGGCGGCGTCGGCTTTTTTCGGGTAAGGGGCTCGACCGCCAGTCGGCGAGATAGTGGCGTTCATCGACGCTCACAGGGACCGGTTCGGGGTCGAGCCGATCTGCGTTGTGCTTTGCGGGCACGGCGTCGGGATCTCCCCGTCCGCTTATGACGCGGCGAGGACCCGGCAGCCTTCGGCCCGGGCTGTGCGCGACGCTTTGTTGTGTGGGGTGATCGCCCGGGTGCACGCCGAGAACTATCCCGCGTACGGGGCGGCCAAGGTCTGGGACCACCTCAACAACGTCGAGGGCATCAGGGTGGCTCGCTGCACCACCGAGCGCCTGATGCGCCAGTTGGGCCTTCAAGGTGTGCGCCGAGGCCGCCAGGCAGTGCGCACCACCATCGCCGACGCCGACGCCTGCCGGCCCGCCGACCTGGTGAAGCGGGACTTCGCTGCTTCGGCGCCGAACCGGCTGTGGCTCGCGGACCTCACCTACGTGCGCACCCACAGCGGCTGGGTATACGCAGCGTTCGTCATCGACGCCTACTCCCGGACGGTCATCGGCTGGCAGGCCTCGGTCTCGCTGCGCACGGGCCTGGCCCTCGACGCGCTCGAGATGGCGGTCTTCGCCCGGCGCCGCGCCGGCAAAGACCTCGCCGGGCTCACACATCACAGCGACATGGGAGCGCAGCTTAGCCTGAATCCACCGGTGTGGTGGGTGTGTGTGGGTTGCCGCGTCCGCGAAAAAGGCCTCCTGATCTGCGACGATTGTGATGTTAGAAGCAACATTCGTCTCAAAAACAGGAGGCACTTTTTGTGTCTGCATCATCGCGCAGTCCGGACCGGTTCGCAACGACCTTTGACCATGAGGGCCTGGTGGCCAACGCGGGCCTGATCCTGGCGGGCACGCTGATGGCCCGTCTGGGTCTGTTGGGGCTGATCGAGCGGTGGGTGCGCACCGGTTCCGCGAACCCGGGCCCCAAGATCCTCACGGTGGTCGCCGCGATGCTCGCGGGCGGCACTCACATCGATCATGTCGGGATGCTGCGCGCCGGGCGCACCGGTCGGGTGCTGGGATTCCGCCCGATGGCGCCCTCGACGGTCGGGTCGTTCCTGCGGACGTTCACGTTCGGTCACATCCGCCAGCTCGAAGCGGTGGCGTCGCGCACGCTTGCTCGCGCCTGGGGACTGGGCGCGGGCCCCGGCGACAAGCCGCTGGTGGTCGATCCGGGCTCCACGATCTGCGAGGTCCACGGCAAACAAAAACAGGGCGCCGCGTACGGCCTGCACCAGCGTGCTCGGCTGTCACCCGCTGCTCGCTGCACGCGCCGACACCGGCGAGGTGCTCGGCGCCCGCATGCGCAAAGGGTCCGCGGGGTCGTCGCGAGGCGTGGTGCGCTTCGTCGACGAGCTCGTCGCCAGCCTGCGACGCGCCGGGGCTGCCGGGCCGACCACGGTGCGCGCCGACTCAGGATTCTGGTCACGCAAGCTGATCGACCGTCTCGACGCCCACGACGTCAAGTGGTCGATCACCGTCGCCCTCATACCCGCTGTTCGCGCAGCGATCCAAGCAATCCCCAGCACCGCATGGACCGACATCGACTACACCAACAGCGGCCACGCCCAAGTCGCCGAAACCCAATACACCACCGGCCGCGGCAAACAGAAACGCACCGTTCGTCTCGTCGTGCGCCGCACCCGCCTCGCCGAGGGCGCCCAGCAACGACTGTGGCCCGACTGGCGACACCACGCATTCATCACCAACACCGAACTCGACACCGCCGCCGCGGACGAGTTCCACCGCGGCCACGCCGTCGTCGAACTCGCCATCCGCGACCTCAAAGAAGGCACCGGACTCGAACACGTCCCCTCAGGCCACTACGGCGCGAACTGCGCACCGCTCGCCTGCGCAGTGCTCGCCCACAACATCGGCCACCCGACCACCACGCTCGCCGGCGCGCCGCCAGCCACGAACCGCTCCCGCCGCACCCGACTCGTCGCCCTCGCCGCCGTGCTGGTCAACCGATCGGGCACACCCACCCTGCGATACCCCGCCCGCTGGCCCTGGGAAACACAATTCACAGCCACACTCAGCGCTCTCAGGGCTCTGCCCGGACCCTCCGGCTGACCGACATCGCCCGGAACCGGCGCCCCCACACAAACCCAGCGTCGACAACCCCGAACCACACCCGCACCCCTAGCCCAACACGCCCAAACACACCAAACCACACCCCCAACAACCCGACGCGACCCCAACCCGCCACCGACCCGCGAACCCCACGCTCACCAAAGGCCAATCGGTGGATTCAGGCTTAGAGCGTTAGCGGATTGGGCGGTTGTGGGGTTGCCAGCGGTTGCGGTGGTCGATGAGTTTGATGGCGATGATGAGGGTGACGGCGAGGGCGAGCTGGGCGAGGCGGTGCTCGGGTTTTCGGTCGGTGTTTCGTCGCAGCTGCCCGTAGTTGGACAGCCATGAGTTGGTTCGCTCGACGCGCCAGCGCAGCCCCAGCGGCGCTGGGGCCGGTTCGGCGGGGCCGTCGTGGCCGGGTTTGCGTTTGGGGGGCCGCACCAGGTCGGTGATGCCCGCAGCGGCGGCTGACCGGTCGACGCGGGCGCCCCAGTATCCGCGGTCGAGGTGCAAGGTCTCGGTGTCGTGATGGAGGCCTTGTCGTTCGATCTCGGCAATGGTGGGGTCGAACAGCATGATGTCGTTGCGGTTCGCGCCGGCGGCAGCCCACGCGACCGGGATCCGGGCCCCGTCGATCGCGATTGACCGCTTCCAGCCTGATTTGCGCCGGTCAACGGGGCTTTTGCCGGTTCCTTCGCCGCCGCAGGGAGCTTTGTGGGTGGACCCGTCGACGCACACGTCATCGAGATCGAGTCCCACGATCCGGTCATAGGCGGCGATCGCTTCGGCCGCGATCAGCTCGAACACCCCAGCAGCGACCCACTCGTCGCGGCGGGACCGCAGCGTCGTGTCCGACACCTGCCATCCCAGCAGCGCCTCCGCGCACTGCCATGAGCAGCCCGTCGCCAGCCGCACCAGGATCCCCCAAAAGCACAGCCGGTCCGGTATCCGGGGCCGATGCCCCCTGCCAGGGTCACGAACCGGCCGCGCCGGCAGCATCGGCTCCACCGCCGCCCAGATCACATCCACCACCTCAGGCTCCAAAGCGCGCATGACGAAATCGGCCTCCACGGGTTGTCTTGTTCAGGACAACCCGACCAATACACCGGGGAACCAGCCAACCCGTGGATGGCCAATCCGCGCGGCCTCTTAGGTTCAACCGGTCGTCGCAACACTTCGAGATGGAGGTGTTCGATGGGACGGCAGCCGGGATGGATGGTGACGCGGACGGGGCGGCCGGCGATGCGGTCGCCGGGTCGTCCGCCGGCTCGACGCGATCTGGAGCGGGCGTTTTGGGTCAAGGTCGCCGAGGGTCTGTCGAGCGAGGATGCGGCTGTGGCGTGCGGGGTGTCGGGCCCGGTGGGGTCGCGTTGGTTCCGCGAGCGTGGCGGGATGCCTTCTGTTCAGCTCGGCCCTGTGTCGGGCAGGTATCTGTCGTTCGCTGAACGCGAGGACATAGCGTTGTGGAGGGTCCAGGGACATGGTGTGCGTGCGATCGCCCGCCGGCTGGGCCGTTCGCCGTCCACGGTTTCGCGGGAGCTGCGACGCAATGCGGCCACCCGCGGCGGCGAGCTGGAGTATCGGGCCGGGGTTGCGCAATGGAAAGCGGAGCTGATGGCGCGTCGCCCCAAGACCGCCAAGCTGGCGTGCAATGACCGGCTGCGCGGTTATGTCCAGGACCGCTTGGCCGGCACGATCAGTCGACCCGGCGGGGAGCCGGTGGCGGGGCCCGAGGTTCGCTTCGTCGGGCGGCGTCACGGCCGTCGAGCCGATCGGCGTTGGTCCAAAGCGTGGAGCCCGGAGCAGATCTCGAACCGGCTGCGGGCCGATTTCGTCGATGATGAGTCCATGCGGATCTCCCACGAAGCGATCTACCAGGCGCTCTATGTCCAAGGCCGAGGCGCTCTGCGGCGCGAGCTCGTCGCCTGTTTGCGCACGGGCCGGGCGCTGCGCGTCCCCCGAGCGCGCAGCCGGGGACGCGGCAAGAAATTCGTGAGCGATGAGATCATGATCAGCGAACGGCCCCCCGAGGTCCACGACCGCGCCGTTCCCGGCCACTGGGAAGGCGATCTGATCCTCGGGCTCGACAGCTCAGCCATCGGAACCCTCGTTGAGCGCAGCACCCGGTTCACGATGCTGCTGCACCTGCCCCCCATGGACGGGCACCGCCAAGGACCACGCGCCAAGAACGGACCGGCGCTCGCCGGCCACGGCGCCCAAGCCGTCCGCGACGCGATCGCCGCCCAGATCGCCACGCTGCCGCGCGAGCTGCGCCGCTCATTGACCTGGGACCAAGGCGCCGAGACGGCCCAGCACGCCCAGCTCCGCATAGCCACCGGCCTCGACGTCTGGTTCTGCGACCCCCAGTCCCCATGGCAGCGCGGCACCAACGAGAACACCAACGGCCTGCTGCGCCAGTACCTCCCCAACCGCACCGACCTCGCCCGACACACCCCACACGACCTCGACGCAGTCGCTCACGCCCTCAACACCCGACCCCGAAAAACCCTCAACTGGAAAACCCCAGCCGAAGCCCTCAACGAACACCTACTCTCACTCCAACAAGCCGGTGTTGCCACGACCGATTGAATCCACCCAATACCTGTCGATCCGGTACTCACAGCGCCTCGCGGACAACGACATCGTCGCATCCGTCGGCTCGAAGGGCGACAGCTACGACAACGCGATGATCGAGTCGTTCAACGGCCTCTACAAATGGGAGCTCATCTACCCCCACGGGCCCTGGCACGGGCTCAGCGACGTCGAGTTCGCCACCCTCGAATACGTCGACTGGTACAACCACCGACGCAGCCACGGACAGCTCCTCCCCGGCCGCCGCACCTACACCACGCCAGCCGACCACGAAACCGCCTACTACCGTCAAACAGTCACAGCCACCCCGGCCGTGACACAACAACCCGAGCCTCTACCTAACAGTGAAGATGTGTGCGGGGAGTGGGCCGTCGACATCTGACTTGCTAGCTAACTGGCCCTGCGCGTTGTGGGTGCCTTGCCTGGGACTCGTCGACGTCGCCGGCCCACTTCTCGGACTTGTCAGCTGCGGCCGGTCCGGAACGAGCGACGTGACCTCATAGGAACCTGTGCCCACAGATGCCTCATCACTGTTATGTCCGTCCCGTCCCGGCACAGCCGCTCCGAGATGAAGGACTTCAGCATGCCAGACCAGCAACAGGCGGTGATCGGCGGGATTGACTGCCACACCGACTTCGGTGTCGCCGCGGCGCTCGACCCGCTCGGCCGAGTACTGGGCACTGAATCGTTCCCGGCGACCCGCGCCGGCTACCGGTTGACCCACACATGGCTCGCGTCGTTCGGCCCGATCACCACGGTCGGTGTCGAGTCCACCGGATCGTTCGGTGCGGCTCTGACGCGGTCGCTGATCGATCAGGGCTGCCGGGTGATCGAGGTCAACCAGCCGCACCCGCATCTGCGCTCGCGTCGCGGCAAGAACGACGCCATCGACGCTGAGGCCGCTGCGCGCAAGGTGCTCTCGGGCGAAGCGACCGCAGCCGCCACCGACACCACCGGCATCGTCGAGGCGATCCGCCAGCTCAGCGTGACCCGAAACAGCGCCGTCAAGGCCCGCGCCGCCGCGTTGTGCCAGCTCGGCGACCTGCTCGTCACCGCTCCCGCCGCGTTGCGCGAGCAGCTCGACACCCGCCGGACCCTCGAGGGCAAGGCCAACGTGTGCGCTCGACTGCGGCCCGATCCGAACCGCCTCGCCGATCCCGCCCAAGCCGCCAACCCAGCACTGCGCAGCCTCGGGCGTCGCGTCGCCCAGCTCGGCGCCGAGGCCGACGAGCTCGGTCGCCGGCTCGACCGGCTCGTCGCCACCGCGGCGCCCACAACCCTGTCACGCCTCGGGTGCGGCACCCACCACACCGCGACCCTGCTCGTCGCCGCGGGCGAGAACATCGACCGACTCGGCTCCGAAGCGTCCTTCGCCCACCTGTGCGCAGCCGCGCCGGTCCCCGCGTCGAGCGGGCGCACCCAGCGTCACCGACTCAACTTCGCAGGCAACCGCTCAGCCAACCGCGCCCTGCACATGGTCGTCATCGTCCGGCTCCGCTACCGCGAACGAACCCGCAGCTACACCGACCGCCGCCTCGCCGAAGGCAAGACCAAAAAAGAAGCCATCCGCTGCCTCAAACGCTTCGTCGCCCGAGAGCTCTACCGCACCCTCCGAGCCGACCTCGCCACCCTCACAACCCGCACTTGACATCTATAGGAACGTCCCGGGGTGATTCACGTGCCGCGGATTCACCTTCTCGACGCTCGTGCAGCACTCCTGCAGCGTCGCACGACTCCAGCCGGGCGGAAGTTCCTCGGTCATGCGGCGAGGGCCAGCGTCAGTTCGTTGAGCAACGCTGTCAAGTCGTCGCCGAACAGTTGGCGGGCCTTGCCGAGTCCGCCTTGGGTGCTGAAGGGCAGGACCGTTAGCTCTGCGGGGGCGATGCCGAGGTTGGTGGCGATGCGGTCCTTGATCAGTTCCAAGAACCTGGCTTGATCTGGGGTGAATGTTCGGCCTGCGTTCGCCTGCTGCAGGAGCCACACCTCGAAGCGGTCGTTCACCAGATCGGGGAACGCGACCAACTCGTCAGCTTCGCCAAGGGCAAACCTCACCAAGCTCACCAAGTCGGTGTTCACGCGGTGGCCTGAGCCTCCCACCTTGGACTTGTCGAGCATCTCGTAGGCCTGCCACAGCGATTCCGGTGTCCAGCGGTACGGCGGCTTCTCGATCGCGTTCGCCAGCTCCTTGATCTGGTCGTAGGTGAGGCCGCTGCCGTAGGGCTGGCTGTACAGCACCTCCAGCGCCGTGATCTCGTCCCGATGGTCTTCGATGAACTGGTGCCACGACTCGACCTGAGACCGGGCCCGATCCGTTGCTTCGAGAGAGAACTCGCCCGAGATCACCCGGTCCCTCGATGCGGTGTCGATCACCTGCTCGTAGCTGCGGCACACATCGATCAGTTTCTGACGCAGAGCGGCGTTGCTAGTCAGCGGTAGCACGGCCTCTCGAATCAACTTCTCACCGGCGGCAGCCATCTGTTCGGACGTGGGCTCATCGACGCTGGCATCCTCGGAGGCCGCAGCGTGCTGACGGTCGGGATCGAGTGCGTCGATCATGCGATGCACAAGATCGGCCAACGCGATGCCTGCCACCTCTTCTACCTCGGCCCGGTCTTCAGCAGTCATGCGGTGATCGAGGCGGGCGAGACGCGACGCTGCCGACGACACCACATCGGAATCGACCGAGCCGATACCGATCAGGTTCAGCAGCCGGTCGAAGCTCACGCCTCGCTTGCGCTCCAGCGGCACGGTGTCGTGCAGATCGAGTTCGGTGACGCCCACGGCGTCCACGATCACGAAACGGTCCTTGGCCTCGGCATCGGGCGTAACCACACGCAATGGGTCACGTTCCATCACCCGCACGCCACGCCCCTTCATCTGTTCGAAGAAGTTGCGACTGCGCACCAAGCGCATGAACACCACGCACTCGATCGGTTTCACGTCGGTGCCAGTGGCGATCATGTCCACCGTCACCGCAATGCGCGTCTCGTAGCTCGTACGGAACTTCTGCAGCAGATCCTCGGGCTTGTTGCCGCCCTCACCCGAGCGGTAGGTGATCTTCACCGCCCCCTCGTTGCCGAGGCCGAACTCCTCCCGAACGATCTGGACGATGTCGTCCGCGTGGCTGTCGTCCTTGGCGAAGATCAGCGTCTTGGGAGTGTGCTCGAGCAGGCCATCTGATCGACGCACCCGATCAGGGAACATCTCGGGCAGCGAATCGCGCAGCGTGCGCACGACGGTGCGGATCTGGTCGGGCACCACCACACGCTTGTCAAGTTGAGCGGCGTCGTAGTCGATGTCGGTGTCGACCTTCTTCAGACTGACCGCACGGGTTTCGCGGTCGCGGAAATTGGTGACGAACTCGGCAGGCACCGTGCCGCCCGACTCGGTGATCTCGGTGCGGATGCGGAACACGTCGAACTCGGCGTTGACCCTGTCGGCTACGGCGTGCTCGTGCGTGTACTGCATCACCAGGTTCTGCTCGAAGAAGCCGACCGTCTGGATGCCGGGCGTGGCAGTGAGCCCCACCAGGAACGCGTCGAAGTACTCGAGCACCTGCCGCCACACGCCGTAGATGGAGCGGTGGCACTCGTCGACGATGATCACGTCATAGGACTCGATGGGAACGGCGGGGTTGTAGGCGACGTCGACCAGCTCGGGCGGTTCGATGTCGAAGCCGCTCTGCTCGTCGAGATCTGCGTCGTGGCCACCGCCTTCGTCACCTCGCAGAATCGAGTACAGCCGCTGGATGGTGCAGATGTGAACCTTCGCGGCTGACTCGTTGGCCATGTCCAGCTGAGACGAGGTGAGATGCCGGACGTTGTACAGCTCGGTGAACTTGCGACCGCTGCCAGGGACCGAGAAGCGTCGGAACTCCTGCAGCGCCTGGCGACCAAGGTTGGCCCGATCGACGAGGAAGAGAATGCGCTGGGCGCCAGCGTGGTGCACCAAGCGATAGCAGGCATTGGCAGCCGTGAACGTCTTGCCCGAACCTGTGGCCATCTGGATGAGGGCCCGCAGGCGGTCCTCGCAAAATGACTGCTCGAGATTGCGGATGGCTTCGGCTTGCGCAGGCCACAGGCGCGTCGCATCGGCGTCGAGATCGGGAAGCAGCCGCACGCCGGCCCGCAGGCCAGGAGCGCGTCCTTCGACGTGGTCTTCGTGCCAACGGGCCAGCGTTTCCGGGCGATGGAACGTGTAGACCCGCCGGCTCGTCGGCACTGGGTCGAGCCCGCACGTGAATTGGGTCTCGGTGCCCGTGGACTCGTAGCCGAACGGCAGCACGCCATCGACGGTGAATGCCGGGAGTTCGTTCGGATAGGCAGCCTGGTACTTCCGGGTCTGCGGCTCGACCCCCTTGAGGCTTGTCCCGACCTTCTTCGCCTCGATAACGCCCACGGCCTGGCCGTCCACGTAGAGCACGTAGTCGGCGGGCCCAGCTGCGGTTGGCACCTCACGGACGGCAACACCCTGAGCTGCAGCCACGGCTGCGTTCTTGTAGTCCTGCACCACCCAGCCACAGGCTTCCAGCTGCTCGTCGATATCGCGACGGGCCATCTGCTCGGGGGCCATGTAATCAGTCATGGAGTCCCCGGACAAGTATCACCAACCCACACCAGCGATCATCGTACGATCTCGAGCCGGACGGCGGAAGCGTCACTCGGCATGTCCCGATCGGCGACGCCTCACGTCGGCCTACCGGGACTCGTGGTTCCGGACCGACCGTGATTCTTGTCAAGTCGATTGGCTGTCAGCAATTGGGGAGCGCCACCATGCCTTCGAAACTTGTTCCTGCAGAGGCGTTTCCGCCAGGTGAGTATCTGCGTGACGAGCTCACCGAACGTGGCTGGACGGTCGCACAACTGGCCGGGATGATGGGCCGACCGTCTCGTGTCGTCTTGGAGATTCTTGAGGCCCAGATTGAGATCACGCCGGATCTGGCGCAGGCGCTCTCCGAAGCTCTCGGCACATCGACCCAACTGTGGCTCAACCTCGAAGAGGCCTACCGGCTACACACGCTCATCCATGGCACGTAGCGCTGCTGCGATGCCCTCCACGCCCATGTCGCTCGATGCGACGGTCATAACGAGGTCGAACACGTCGTCGTTCGACGCGCAGCCCACGCTGGCGTCGTTGAGCTCAAGGAATATGGCCGTGGCAAGCCAGCCCAGCCGCTTGTTGCCATCGACCAGCGGATGGTTGTTGACCACCGAGTGCAGCAACGCCGCGGCCTTGGACCAAACGGCGGGATAGGCGTCTTCGCCGAACGCGGAGGCCTGTGGTCGCGCCGCTGCCGCCCCAAGGAGACCGATGTCGCGAATCGGAGGTGGATCACCGATCAGCCGTCGAGTGAGCTCAACGAGATCTTCGGCAGACAGATATTCAAAGCTCGGGTTCATTCGCCCAGACGCCGGAGCGCGTCGCCATGACGCTCCATGATGAGATCAGCCGCCGAGGCGACGCGGTCCCGGTGTTCGGCCTTGGCGACGTACTCCCGCACCGCTCGCCGGGCGGCTTCCTGCATGGAGGTGCCATCGAGCGTCGCCCGCCGCCGCAGGGCCTCTTGCTCGTCGTTCGTCAATCTGAGCGTCATCGCCACGAGATGGATGGTATCAAGCCGATACCAAGCGATGTTCGACGATCTTCAGCGTGAAGCGGAACAAATGGGGCGTCAACTACTGTCCATTCTTCACTGCGCCACTGGCAGTCACCGCATCTACGATGTGCCGTGGTCGCAGTCGCGCTGGCTGTTATTGCAGCCTCACGGCGCCAATGCGAAGCCCTACCGGGTTCGCCAAGTTCTTCGGGCCGCCGGCGAGTTAGGACAACAGAATGGCCGCACTTGAACTCCAGGACGAGTACCAATTCTGGACTGAATGGTCGGAGGAAGATCAGGAGTGGGTCGGCCTGTGCGACGCCTTCCCACTCGTGAGCTGTCTGGAACCCGAACGCGACGCGGCTGAAGCCGGCATCCGATCGGTCGTCGCAGACGTACTCGACTTGCTCAAGGCGGAAGAAAAACAGCTTCCCCCACCGACCGACTCCTGAGGTTCTGCGAAGACTGTCGGGTTGGCTACGAGATACTTGGCCTCGTGAACCCTCGCGCAGCGCCGAATCCATCACACTTCAACTTCGCGGAAATGGGCCTCGACCATGGAACTCCACTGACGTTCTACCGAGACGCTGAGGTGCGAGTGGAGATTGTGGACGATCGCCGCGTCAAGCTCGTCAGTGTCCCCGAGAGTCGGTACAGCAGCCTCACCTGCGATGGCCAGCCGAGATCGCTCACGAACATTCTCAAGTTCTTGGGGCCGGTTCGCGGCAACGTCTCGAATCCGACTCGTCGCTGGCTCATGGAAGACGGTCGCCTGCTCAAGGAGATCTACGACGAGACCTACGGCCCTCGTCGCTGACCGTTACTCGTGGCAACACGCACTGCGATCGGTGTCACGTCTCGCAACACGCACCGGTCCGGAGAGGTAGCTCGAACCGACGCTCTTTGAAGCGGTATCAGTGCACTTCCCACTGTCCGCAAGCACCGGGCCGCAGTCTGCCGAGCGCAAGCGTGCGGGGCCGCCGTTCGCTGCGGTCACCTTCGAGCAGTCAAAATCAATTCACATTCGTCGAGGGCAGATCTAGGTTGGTCCCCCCCCCCCCCCCCCCCGCCGTGTGTCTCACCAGTGATACGTTGCGGGCATGGATGAGGTCACGATTCGCGAACTTCGCAATCATGGAGGCGACGTGGTGACGAGAGTTCAGGCAGGTGAACGGCTCACCGTGACTCGGTCGGGGCGACCCGTGGCCGAACTGCGACCGCTGCCCCGCCGGGGACTCGATGCTGCGACACTTCTCGAGCGCTGGCGCCACTTGCCCCAAGTCGATCCTGACGCGCTCCGCCACGACATCGATCAACTCGCTGACCCGTCGCTGTGAGCGACGGCCGCGGCGTGCTCGACACAAGCACCGTGATCCTGCTGCCTCAAATCACAGATCCTGGCCTGCTGCCTGCTGAACCGACTATCACGGCGATCACTCTTGCCGAGCTCTCCGCTGGCCCGCTGGCAACTTCCGACGAAACCGAACGAAGCCGTCGTCAGGCACATGTCCAACAGGCCGAATCAGATTTCGAACCGCTTCCCTTCGACGAGACCGCTGCGCGAGCGTTTGGCCGCGTCGCCGCCGACTTGCGTGCCGCCGGCCGCAAGTCCAGCTCACGCGCCTATGACGCTCTCATTGCTGCAACAGCGATCGCTCACGGGCTGCCGCTGTACACCGCCAACCCGGACGATTTCACAGCAATCACCGAACTCCAGCTCGTCGAGGTGCCCCACCCGGGGCGGCGCACCGCTACGACCGACGCATAGACGCGTCACCGAAGCCACGCTGGGTCACGAAGACGGGCGCCCTCTCAGCGCGTCCACGAGGGCCGCCGCCTGCGGGACCGTCAGCTCGGGGCGAACCGACACGATTCCGACCGCATCACCGATTGCCATGTGCGCCAGCACGTCGATGAGCATCTCGAGCGCGGCTCCGGGGATCTCCAGCGCAGCTTCGTCGCCCGGCACGAACGTCACAGAGCCAGTCGCAAGGTCGGGATGTCGCTTCAAGAAATCCTCGAGTGCCCGGACGGCATCCGCTGCCTGAGAAACCGCCTCGTTGTTGGGCACGGTGAGATCGCACTCGATGAGCGCTGCCGTCGCCATGGTCTGCCCTCCCTGTCGCCCGCTGTTCTCTTCGCGATGTGCGCCTGCGTCGCGCTGGTTCTCTCGGTGCTGCCGGTGCATCTTCGGCAGTTGGTTCGAACAATTCGATGAATCAGCCAATGAACCTGAACCCGAGCAGGCGTTCTTTACAGATTCAGACGCCATTGTCACCGGGTCGGTTCCCCGCCGTTCAGCCTTCCCGGTCGGTGTGTCCCACGTCTGCGATGCACTCAGCGATCTGCTCGCGCGCAGTGGCGCCCCGCGGCGAGCAGGCAGGTTTCAGCGAGACATGGGCACATGAGCGTCTTGAGCAACTGCATGGGCGATGGTCGTCAACGAGTGGCCAAGCAACACCGATGATCTTGGAATTTCGGTGGTCGCGAATGCCTTGCCGTTGATATCGAAGCGTCCCGGTCTGAATGCCAAAAGAACTCTCGCGCATTTGCCCTGGAACCAGAAGATCTCCTGTCTTGATGGAGACCCGAGGCCCGCATACGCAACTGCCACGACAAGGCAGCCAATTCCCGGTCTTCGAGGTTCGCAAGAGCTTGCAGCCGACTGCAGGTTCCGATCTACCTCCACTTGGCCGGACGCGCGCCGTTGAACTCGCCATCGCTGATCGACAAGTCCGATCAGCGAGTGCTGCGGATCATCGGACGCATGCCCCTCGCGAGTGCCGCCGACCTGGCTCCAATACTCGAGCGCAGCACGCAGCGCACCCGGCACAAACTCAATGACCTGCGAGGCGACGGCCTGCTGATGTCCGTTCGGCGCGGCATGTCCGAGCCACCGCGAGATCGCTGGTTCCTCACACCTCAGGCAGCCGAATCGCTCTATGCCACCGACCATGTGCATCCCAACACTGGCGAGGTGTCGCGGGCACGCGGCTATGCGCGGCTCCGCCTGCTCAAGGAGTCGCTCGGTGAACCAATCGAGCCTTTGGGGCTGGACCACGAACACGTTCCGCATCTCGAAGACCCGTTCGAGTCGCCGTTTGTCCCGATCACGCCGACCGAACACGACCGACGCGCCATCGGCCACGACCTGCATGAACATCCGCCATGGACAGCGACGTCCAGGGGTCTGCGGGCGTGCATGCGACGACTTTGCGCCCTTGAAGCCATCTACCGGCTTGCCCCGGTACTACTGCGCGACGGTCGGCTGCGCCTGCCTGGCCACGACGACTGCGCGTCGGCGGATATGCGCATGACGGACTTCTGGCTGATGCGCCGTGGCGGATTCCACCACGCGCGGGCGCACTACGGCTCACAGTTCTGGATCGCGTTCACCTTCGTCGGGCTGCATGCGACCGAGCGGGTGCTGCGGCGAAAGCAGACCCACCGTTTCTGGGGCGTCGACTGCTACCTGGCGGACGACGATCGCTATCTGCGGATCGCTGACCGGAGGTTCTATGAGGACCCCGACGAACGCGCGGAACCGTCAGCCCTGGTCGTCGTGGCCATCGACGGGTGGGCAGCACGACTGGCTCATCGCACGCTCGTCGGTACCGTGCCGACGCTCATCTACACACTCGACGGCCGCTTCAGCGAGCCCGTTGAGCTGAATCGTTCGCTGGACACGATTGCCGACCCTGTGGGACGCCGCGCCATCGGCAGTACGAGGTCGTACCAGCGCTGGCAATCGTCCAACCGAGACCTGTTCGCCATCGACGGAACCACGGCGTACCGCGTCTTCGTGGCCATCGCGGAGTTTCCGGCGATGACCGCCCCAGTGCTGAGCGAACTTGCCCGCAGCAGCGTCAGGACCGTCACGTCGGTGCTCGCCCGATTTTCCGAGCTGGGACTCATCGAGGTGTTCGACGATCGCTGCTACCTCGCCGAACGCGGCATGCGACGAGCCGCCAACATGAGCCGTGTGCTGCCAGCGATCATCCGCAGTCGCCATGCCTACTACCTGGCACTGCGAAACCGGCAGCACGAAGTCCACCACAACGACGGCGTCAATCGGTTGGTGGTGCTGTTCGCCCGCGAAGGCTCATCGGCATACGGCGGCTGGCGTGGCGAGATCAACCTGCCCAACGTCACCCAGGTCAAACCCGACCTCCTCGTGCTCGTCGAGAAAGGACCATTTGGCGCAGGGACGCACTGCATCGAATTCGAACGCTCGGCATCGTCGCCTGCGGAGGCGTGGCACAAGCTGCGGTCCTATCGCCGATGCGCTGCGAATGGTCGGCCCGTTCCCCTGCTGGTGGCGTGCGAGACCGAGCTCGCTGCGCGCAACTTCGTCGAAGGAGGAGCAAACCTGCCTCTGATTGCCACACACATGGACGCGGCCCTCGCTGGACCCCTCACCGGCGAGGAAACGGTCTGGCGGTCAGCCCACGGCGCGGTGTCACTCCATGTGCGCTGAGCCCGGTCGAATGGTCGCGACGATGCGGCCTGCCAGCAACGGAAGCGATGTCTGTCCGCGCCCGCAGCCGACGTCGAGCACCCGCGCCGCGCCAGGCAGCCCGTCCACAGCGTCCATCGCCGCGACGCCGATGAACACGATCACGGCCGCTTACACAAGAAATCTGACCGGCCCGAGCCGGGACGCGGCGTCCGGGTCGAGGACAACGGTCGCGTTTTCGTGGAGCTGAAGAGCCGATGCGGGAACGGTTTCGCACACGGGCCCGCGTACGGCTTGTGCCACGGCCGCCGCCTTGTGTTCACCACACGCAAGCAACAAGAGCTCAGCCGCCGCAAGGATGGTGGAAATGCCCTGCGTGATGGCACGCTCAGGAACACGACTGCATGTGCCGAAGAAGCGTGCATTGTCGGAACGGGTTTGTGTGCTGAGGGTCACGATGCGCGTGACACTGTCAAACGCTGCACCCGGTTCGTTGAAAGCGATATGTCCATTGGATCCGATGCCCAGGATCTGCAGGCCAATCGGTGCACTCCGAACCAAGTGCTCGAAGCGGCAGCACTCGGCGCCGAGATCGGGCGCGTCGGGATCGGGGCAGTGAACGGCATCGCGGCGCAGGTCGACCTGCTGGGCCAGCTCCCGCTGCACGACGCTGCGAAAGCGGCACGGATCGTCAGGATCGAGGCCCGTGTACTCGTCAAGCAGATACACGTCGACGCCAGTGAAACTGAGACCCTCTCGTTGGTGGCGACGACCCAACTCGGCATACAGCGACTCGGTCGTGCGCCCCGTTGCCACCCCAAGGCTCGCTCGCCGCTGGTCGCGCACGAAGCGTTCGACAATGTCCGCCGCGCATTGCGAGGCAGCCTCTCGATCCTCAGCGACGATGACCCTCATTGCGTGATCGGCATGCCGGCGGCGTCGTCATCGCTGCGGAGAACCTCGTCGGCTCCGGATGCACGCTCGGCTTCCGTTCCGACCATCGCTGCGACTGCGGCGCCGACGATGCCGGCATGCATTCCTCGGTGTGCGACAGTGATCGGCTTCGAGAGGTCAAGCTCGGACGCGAACCGGTCGAAGTCATCGCTGAGCCCTCCGCCGACGACCCAGCAAGACGGGTGCAGCATCGCTTCGATCATCTCGAAGAACGGCTGTGCCCGCACCGCCCACTGACTTGGTGTGAGCCCGTCGGTGGAGATCGTGCGCCCAGAGGCCACCTCTTCGAAGCAGTCCCCGCCGATGACCAGGCCGCCCAACTCGGAATTCGGAATGAGGCTGCCGTTGTGCAGCAGGGCGCTGCCGACACCGGTCCCGAACGTCAGCACGATGGCGAGCCCGGACGCCCTCAGCGTCGCGTCGCCGTATCTCAGCTCAGCGAGACCGGCCGCGTCAGCGTCGTTGATCAGCACCGCGTTGGCCCCAGACGCCGCACGCAAACAAGCCAGTGCGTCCGCGTCCTCCCAGGAGGCACTCAGGTTCGGCGCATGTCGCAACGACAGACCGTCGATCACACCCGGCAAGGCAACGCCGACTGGGCCCGACCATCCGACCGCCCTGGTGATTCGACCGATTGCAGCCATCACGTCCTGCGGCGTCGCCGTGGGCGGCGTGGCTTCGGTCAGGACGGGTCCCGACGGCTCGCCTACGTCGAGATCCACCACAGCTCCCTTGATGCTCGTTCCGCCGACATCGATGCCCACCTGCAGCGAACTGTCATCGACGGGGGTTCGCCGAACTCGGCCAGCGGCTGCGTGGCCCAGGCCCGGTTCGGGTCGGTCGTTCGGGTCGTGGGTCATGTCCCGGGACCGTCCTCGCGGGCACCGGTGATGTACGCGACAAGGTCGTCCTTGGTCACCGAGCTGACATCGACCTCGGCTGCTGTTCGCCCTTGACGCAGCACCACTGCCCGGTCGCACACGGCTATGACTCTGTCCATGTTGTGGGTGATGAGCAAGACGGCCACACCTGCGCTGCGCAGTGCGCGAATGAGGTCCAGGACGCGTGCGGCCTGCTCGACGCCCAATGCGGCAGCGGGCTCGTCGAGCAACACGATCTGCTGGCCCCACGCGGCGGCCCTGCCGATCGCGACCGCTTGGCGCTGGCCGCCCGACAGTGCGCTCAGCGGCCGCCGCAACGACGGGAGGCGAATGTCGAGGCGACCCAGAATCTCCGCTGCCTCGGCCCGCATGCGCCGCTTGTCGAGCACTCCGAGCCACGACCCCAACCTTCCCCAGCGAGTGTGCTCGCGGTTGAGGAACAAGTTCTCGACGACGTCGAGCGGATCGATCACCGCCAGCGACTGATGCACCGTTTCGATCCCCAGCGCCCTGGCCCCCTCTGGCGAGCTGATTTCTTGCTTGGCGCCGTTGACGAGGACCGTCCCTGCGTCAGGGCGGTACACACCCGCAATGCACTTGACCAGCGTCGACTTGCCGGCTCCGTTGTCGCCGAGCAGTGCGGTCACCTCGCCGTAGTGCAAGCTCAATGCAACGTTGTCGAGCGCCCTCACGGCGCGAAACGACTTGCAAATGCCTGTGGCCTCCAATGCTGTGACAGCGGTCACATCGACCCCGTCTCGACAGGGTCGCCAAAGCCGTTCCACACTCCGACCACCCGGGGCTCGCCTCGCTCGACTCCCGACAGCGCGGTGACAAGCGCCCTGGTCACGAAGGCCTGGATTCTGAAGCCGAAGACCACGGTCGCGCCTTCCGACACGGTGCGGCCAGCGTCAGGATGCAAGCGGGCGTAGTAGTCGATCGTCGCCGGAGCGGGCATGTCCATCGGCACGGGAGACGTCGAGATCTCTGCGGGGTCGTGCGCGATCACCGCACTGACTTGGTAGTCCCCGAACACCGGATCGACGTACAAACCGCCCCCAAAACAGAGCGGCACGCCTTGGTGTATGTGAGCCACCTCGCTCAGGTACAGGACACCCGGCTGCTCGGGCAGATCCCGAACGGCGTGCAGCGGCGTAGTGCCGGTGAGGCCGTGGCCCGGCTCGACTTGCGTGGCTCCAGAAGCGGCGAGCAGCCCGAGGACTTCGGTGGAGGTGGTCCCCGGCAGGTTCATCTCTAGCTGCGCGGGACAGGCCGGGTGCCCTCGTACGAGCTCCGCTGCACGTGCCAGCGTCTCGACGTTGCGAGTGGCAGCGACGCTGCCGCGCTGTTCGTCAAAGAGCATTGCCGGAAAGGTCGTGAGTCCGGCGAACTCGGCCCCATCGAGCGCTGCGATGCCGTCAACCGCCGAGCGGAGGTCGTCGAGCGGAACGCCTCCCTCGTGACCGGGATAGAACGTGTCGCCCGGATCGAAGACCCGAAGCAACATTCGCTGAGTTCGACCGCTGGCACGTGCAGCCGCCGCAGCCTCCGCCGCCTTGTTCGCAGAGAAGACCGTCCAGTAGTCAGGTGCCATCGTGGCGGCTTCGGCAGCTTCGGCGCGAGGTACCTGGACCAAGTGGCCGAGGTGACCGAGTCGGTGGCCATTGCGAATGATCGGACGGGCACACGCCATGTCGACCGCCACGAAGCCGTCGACGCCGCCTGCCGACATCGCTGCCAGTGCGCCGGCGGCCCGGCCGATCTGCTTGGTCATCGCGTACACGGTGAGGCCGAGCATCCGGGCCCGCGTGCACAGCGCCAGGCTGTTGGCTTCGATGGCATCGAGGTCCAGCACGTAGCTGTTTGCGGGAATCGCTCCTGCCTGATGCAGTTTCACCGCGGCGTGAACGAATCTGGGATTGCGGTCGAGCAGGGATCGAAGGAACATGTCTTCAGGTCTCCCGTTGCTCGCGCATGCTCAGCGCGACGGCCAGGATGATGATGGCGCCGCGGGCGATCAGCTGATCTGCGACTCGCAGACCCATCAGGATCAGGCCGTTGTTGAGCATCGCCATGACGACCGAGCCCATGATCGCCCCTGCAACGGATGCGCGCCCGCCGAACAGATTGGTCCCCCCGATGACGACGGCGGCAATCACCGTGAGCAGCAAGTTCTCGCCGAGATCGTGCCGACCGATCGCCAGGCGGCCCGCCAACAGCACGCCGGCAAACGCGGCCGCTGAGGCGCTCGTCACCAATGCCGCGATGCGAATGCGATCCACGCGAATACCCACCGCTGATGCCGCAGCGCGGTTGGCTCCGACCGACAACACATGGCGGCCCCAGCGGAGCTGATGCAGCGCCAGATGCCCGACGAGGCCAACGACCACCGTCCAGATGAGCAGCGAGGACACCGGGCCCAGCGAACCCGCACCGAAGACCGCCGAGAACGTGTCGTTGCGTATCGGCAGCGACCGCAGGTTGTTCATATTGCGCGCAACGCCGCTGACAATCCCGAGCATCCCCAACGTGACCAGAAACGACGGAATACGCACCTTCACCGCGATCAGGCCGTTGACCAACCCGATCGCCGCACCGACGGCAACAGCCGCCACTGCTCCGACGAAGAACCCGTACTCGCCCACCGCTTCAGCCACCACCAGAGACGACAGCGCAGCGATCGAGCCGACGGACAGATCAATTTCAGCGGCAGCGAGGGCGAACGTCATCCCCACTGCCATGACGGCAATCGGTGCTGCCTGCCGGCCGATATTGAGCAGGTTGGACGCGCTGAGGAACCCATCGTCGTACAAGATCGCCGCGAAGACTGCGAAGATGAGCGCTGCCGCCACGTAGACGACGTACCAGCGCGATCCCGAGTCCCAGCGATCGGATCGAAGCCGCCCCAGACCCCTGGGAGGAGTTGACTGGTCCGGGGCGCCGAAGTCCTGCGTCACGATGGGTTCCTCAGCTCGCCCTCGCAAGGACGAGTCTGCGTCAGTTGCCGAGGCCTCCAGAACCTCTGGCGGGGGTTCCGCGGCCAAGGACTGACGATAGGCGTCGACGATGTTGTCGGCCGTCACCCCGATGGCGGGTACCACGACAAATGCCGGAGCTGCCTTGCCCAGCATGCCGTAGGCGCCCTCGAATGCCATCGTGCGGCCGAGGTTGTAGGCCTCATCGGCAGCGATGCCGACGATGTCGCCGCCCTCGACCAGATCGAGCGAAACGTTGGTGTCCAGATCCATCGTCACCACGGCAACATCAGATGCTCCCGCGGCGCGAAGTGCCGCCAGCACGCCATCGGCAGGGCCGGCGGACCAGGGCGCGTAGATGCCGTCGAGATCAGGGTGGCGCGTGAGCAGCGCCGCTGCGATCTCCTCCGCAGCGGCCGGATCTGCGAGTCCCTGTTCGGCGACGATCTCGATGTGCGGGTAGTTGATCTCGATCCATGACTTGAATGCCTGATCACGCTGGTTGGTGACGTAGTAGGCAGCGTCGTGGAAGATGAACCCCACTTCGCCCTCGCCTCCGAGGGCCTCGCCGAGCAGGTTGGCTGCGGTGATGCCCATCGCCGCGAGGTCATCGGTCACGATGCCGACGTAGTCCTCGCCATGAACGTACCCCTGCGGGACGTTCGAAAGGAAGACCAGCTGCACACCGGCTTCCACCGCGGGACGGAATGCTTCCGCGCCGGCGTCAGGTCCGATGGCCAAGCTGATGATGATGTCGGGATTCTGCGCCATGACCGTCTCGACATCGTTCGCCTGCTGAGCCGCGTCGAACGAGGCATTGGTCTCGGCGATCACCTCGATTCCAAGTTCTGCAAAGGCATCGCGGGCGCCTTGGCTCACTGCATCGGTGAACGCTCCTGCGGTATGCCAGAGCAAGGCGGCCGTGTAGCCACCGGCCTGGACCTGGGCGATCTCGTCATCGCTGAGAGTGATCTCGCTGGACGCGACCGCCTCCTCGCCGCCGGGGCCTTGGGTGACCGGTGCGGTGGCCGCGTCATCGTCAGCCATGTCGTCACTGGCCATGTCGTCGGCGGCGGGGGCAGTAGTCGCCGGCGCGGTGCCGCTGTCCGCATCGCTGTCGGTGTCGCCGGTGCACGAAGCTGCGAGCAAGGCGAACACGGCCAGCAAGCACAACAGCGAGAGCCGCCTGGGCGCTCGCTCTCTGGGCTTGGTCGTGCGTCTTTCTGATTTGGTTCTCATGGGACCCTCCTTCGGGTTCGGCTCATGAGTCCTCGACTCCGCACCATTCGGCGATGAAGTGCGCGAGCGTGCGGGTTGCGGTCACCAACTCGTCGATGGCGACCCGCTCGAACGGTGTGTGGCAGTGGGAGATGTCTCCGGGAGCGAAGCAGACGCCGGGGATGCCCAGGTCCCGAAGGAATGGCTTTTCCGACCAATAGGGCGCGCCCTCGATGCGGGCCTGCTTGCCAGTCACCGCGGCGATCGAACCGGCGAGTGTGACCACTCCCGGATGGTCGGCGCAGACCTCGTCGGGCGTGCCGCCGACGGCGTGGTCTCGGGGTGCACTGAACTCGACACTGCATTCCACGGAATGGGACGTCGCGACGTCCTCGCAGACGCGGCGAATCTGCTCGGCGGCCGTGTCGAGACTCTCGCCAGGATTGATCTTGCGAATGAGGGACAGGTCGAAGCGCCCCGGCACGGCGATGTTGCCACCCGAAGTCACCGATGTGACCAGCAGGAAGGCTTCACCGAGCAATGCATGTACCGGGACCGTTGCTCGTAGTTCGTCGGAGATCTCCCACAAGCGGCCGAGCAAGCTGTGGCCGGCCTTGAGCGCATCCACGCCGAGTTCCGGCCGTCCGAAGTACGCGGATCTGCCCGTATAGACGATGTCGGCGATGAGAAATCCCATCTGTGCGGTGTAGATGGCCGATGTCGTCGGCTCGGTATAGACGGCGAAGTCAGCGGCGCTGCGGGGACTGGCGCTCGCCGCCGTGCGCATTCCGAGCGACACGCCAGAGCCGGGCTGTCCGGATTCCTCGTCGCAGACGAACCATGTGGAGACTGCGCCAGCCGGTTGCAGCTCCACCCTGCTGAATGCCCGGAGTGCTTCGATGATGGTGCAGATGCCCGCCTTCTGATCCGCCGCGCCCCGTCCCCAGATTTCGCCGCCGATGATGCACGGTTCGAATGGATCTGCTCGCTCGGTCCCGGCCCAGTGCCGCTCCCAGTCGTCAACGGCGACCGTGTCAAGATGACCCGCCAGCAGGAGCGACCGGCCGTTGTCTCCCCCAGTGCTGCCGTACACGTTCGGCCGACCCGGCTCGCATTCGACCAATTCCGCCGTGTGGAAAGCACCCGATTCGTTGAGACAGCTCAGGGCCCAGCGGGCGACGTCGGATTCATTCGGGGTGACGCTCGGGATGCGAACGGCTTGCTGCAGAAGCTCTACGACCGCGTCAGCGTCCACCGCGTCGGCAACGAGTGCGGCGGCGCCGCTCATCTGCGCTGGTCTCCTACGACTTCTGGCACGAGGGTCTCGTGCACGATCCGCAGACTCATCGACACCGCTCCGGTGAGAGCGGCCCGACGTCCCAGACTTGACGCAGCCAGCTCGGGCGGAACCGAAACGAGGCCCTCGAGCCGTTCCCGGACGGCATCGACGAAGACAGGATTGACGCCGACACCGCCGCCGAACACCACCCGAGCCGGATCCGCGATCAGGCAGAGGTGCGATACCGCGAGCGCCATCGACTCGGCAACTCTGCGAAGGACATGGCTCGCAGCGGCGTCGTTCGCCCGGGCCGCCGCGAGGATCTCAGGAACGTCAGAGCTGGGAGCGAGCCCACTGTCGTAACCATCTTCGATTGCTCGGCCGAAGAGCTTGCGAATGGACGGCGCTGCGGCCACATCCTCCAGCGTGATCGGAGCTTCACCTGGCTCGGGGTGCTGCAGCAGCAGAGAACCCAGCTCGCCCGCAGATCCGGTACCTCCTCGATACAGACCGCCGTCGACCACCATCGCGCCGCCGATGCCGGTGCCGATCGAGATAGCGGCGAAGTCGCCGCCCGGCTGGCCGTCGTCCAGATGGGCGAGCTCACCGAGCGCTGCGAGGTTCACGTCATTGTCGACATGGACGCGATCGGCGGGGATTCCGAGCTGTTCGGCGAGCCATGCGCGCGGCGTCAACGCATCAAATCCGGGCAGATTGAGTGCCTGCTCAACGCGATCGCTGTCGGCTCGGTAAATGCCCGGAACACCGATGCACGCTGCGCTGCACGGCTCGTCGACGACGTCGAGCATCGACGAGATAGCCCGCCCCAGGCGCTCGAACGCTGTTGGGGCATCCGGCCCAGTCTCCATCTCTCGTTCGACGATCAGGTTCCCGAACAGGTCTGCGATGCCGACCAGCATCTTGGTGGCGCCAATGTCAGCGGCAATCACATGTCGCGCAGTGGGGACAAGTTCGTAGAGGGCTGCCGGCCTCCCGATGGATCCGGTTCGATGACCCTCCGAGGCGACGCGCACCAGTCCTGCCGATGCCATGTCAGCCATGAGGGCCGACACCGTCGGCTTCGACAGTCCAGTGACCCGCGCAATGCCAGCGCGAGACATCTGCAGCGGGTGTGACGCGAACATCGCATCAGCGATCCGCTGTCCACTCAGCAGTCGCAGACCCCCCGAATGCGCTCGCTCGCTCATATTGTTAGTAAGTTTACCTTACAAAGGTAATGTGTCAAGTCGCCAAGCCCGCCTTGTGCGCTGACACGTCCCTTTACGGAACGACTCGCCCGAGACCTAGTTGCGGGCGGTAGCGATCCAGGTGGCGGCTGGGAAGACGACACCGGCAGACGTCTCACGCGGCGCCAACACAGCGGTGACGGCGTCGCGGACCTGGGCGTGGACGTGAGGCGGATGTCCGGTCAGGGCGCGGCGGGCAATACCCAGGTCCATCGCAAGGTCGACCCCCTCACAGAGCGTGCCTCCCCCGCTGAAGACGATCTCGGTGTCGTGCGGCTTGATGTCAATCTCTGACCAGCCTGCATCATCCAGAATCCCGCGCACGTAGTCGGGATCGGCGAACACGAACGGATCGAGCGTGGGGCCGATCGAGGGCGGCATCTCCACGATCGCGAGCACGGCCTTGTTGACCGAGACCAGCCACGGATTCTGTCGTGCCGCTTGCCAGCACACGAACGAGAGCTGCCCGCCTGGACGAGTCGCTTTGCGCAGGTTCGCAAAGGCCGCTACCGGGTCAGAGAAGAACATGACCCCCAATCGGGAATAGACGAGGTCGAAGCCACTGAGGTTGGTGTGGCCGCTGTCGCTGTTGTCGCTTCCGGCGGCTTCGGCCGCCAGCGCGTCGATGTCAGCTGTCTGGGCATCGGCGACGGCAAAGCTGACCGGAGCCGCCTCGGGACTCGCCGCTGCGTGCTCTGCCGCGCGCCGGCGGGCCACCTCGATGAGGGGTTCGCTGATGTCGACGCCCAGCACCGAACCGCTGACGCGTTCGCTCCACTGAAGCGACGTCTGTCCGCATCCGCAGCCGACGTCGAGCACCCGCCCCGTTGCCGGCAGCCCATCAACATCATCCATTGCCGCGATGCCAATGTGGGTCAGCTGCGCGTCGAGGCGCTGCTGCTGATCCACCCACACCGTCGCAGTACGCCAGAACTCGCGCTGTTGGGCGTTCGGATCATCGCTCACGCTCATCAGGGCCAACTTCTAGCAGGCTCGGCGCCGAGCGGTGCTAGAACAGCGTCTCGGCCGGGCCGGCGAGGGCAGTCTGGTATGTCGTCAGCGCCGTGGGCGTGTCCCGGTGAGCGACGCTGGGGATGGGTCGGGCGTCGGGCAGACCATCTGCGAAGGACCAGCTGAGTCGGTGGAGCGCGCACGGGCCGTGCGTCGCCAACGCCGCACGGTGCACTGGGGCCGGGTAGCCCTTGTTGGACTCGAAGCCGTACGGAGGGAAGTCGGCCGCCAATCCAGCCATGATCCGGTCGCGAACCACCTTCGCCATGATCGACGCCGCCGCGATCGACAAACAGCGCCGGTCGCCTTGGATGATTGCAGTGCTGGGACGCCAGTCGACGAAGTTCCACTTGCCGTCGAGCAGGACTCGGTCGGGCTCAGCGTCGAGCGCATCGAGGGCTCGACGCGTGGCGAGCCGCAGCGCCTCGGACATGCCCAGCTCGTCGCACTCGGCCGAGGTGGCGTGGCCCACCGACCAGGCGCGCGCCCAGCCATCGATTCGCTCAAAGAGATGCTCGCGAACCACGGGTCGGAGCTCTTTGGAGTCCCGGATGCCGTTGACGCGCCCGCTGGTGCCGATCACGACGGCGCCGACCGTCAACGGTCCGGCCCACGCGCCGCGGCCGACCTCGTCCACGCCGACGACCGTTGCCTCGCCCGCCTCCCAGCACCGCCGCTCGACTTCGAGGCTCGGCCGGGCACCCCCGAGCACCCCCTGCCTCACCTCGTCGAACCTAGTTGCCTGCCGTACTCGTGCTCTGCGAGTGCGATCCTCCAGCGATCACTCGGCGGGCGCCGGGACAGGAGCGAGCAGTGCTTCGCCGCTCCATGCCGTGGCGGCGAATGCCGGATCCAGGCCCGGAACAGCCACCGACGGAGCGGCGCCTGCGGGATCGTGCGGCACGACATCCCACAGCAGCGCCGGACGCTCGCCATGCCATCGCACCGCCCACGACACCTTGCCGATCCCGGTCGGCACGTCGTGCACCTCCACTGGCTGGCCCAGCCAGGCCGCCGGCCAGTGCGCAGCGAGCCGCAGCGTGGCCGGATCGCTGCTCGCCACGCCGCCATCGGGCACGTCGACCAGCAATCGCAGCAGCGTGCGCACGAACAGGCCGCCGACGCGCAAGTCGTGGCCCGCGCCGTCGGTGCCCGTGTGCAGCCGCGGATGCATGAAGGTCGGCCAATTCAGCGTCGGCGACGCCACCGACACCAGTGCCTCGAGGTGCTCGAACGCCCGCGCGGGTGCCACACGTGCCTCGGCAAACGCCCGCAGTGCGGTCGCCATCATGTCGTGACCGCGCTTCGCCTCGGCGTCGAGAACGAAGCCGCTCGGTGCATCTTCGGGGTGCTCAGGAGTCACGAAAGGAAGCGCCGGTGCCCAAGGGACGGCTGCGTGCACCCACAGACCGCCGTCGCGCAATTCCCACTCCCACCGTCGCTTCGTCGAGGCCTCGCCCTCGCCGCGCTCTGGAACCTCCCACGGCAGGTGACTCCAGTCATTCAGGTAGAACGTGGACGCCTCGGGCTCCGCACAGACGTCCAGTCGGCGATTCGTCGGCAGCGAACCCGCAGCACGCCGCAACTCGGCGGCCGCACGATCGGCACCCAGCCGACGCAGCATGCGATAGCCGGCCCGCAGCCCCTCGCGATTGGCCCACGCCTGTTCCCATTCGGCGTCGCCCATCAGCAGCCAACGGACCGCCGATGTCACGAATTCTCCCAACGCTTCGGCGAATTCCTGGTCGCCCCGCAGCGACAGCAGGTGCTCTGCCAGCACCAACGACGTTGCCGTGACCGTCCGGCCCAAGCTCGTCGTGCAGCCCGTGGCATCTTGCACCTTGGCCTGCCGAATCAGCAGATCGCGCACAAGCTCGGGCGCGCCGCATTCGATCAATCCCAGCAGTTGAACCAGATCGTCGCCATCTTCGGGATCGACGACGAATGCCGGGTGCCACAACATTGACCCGGGCGTGCCATGGCCGTCGTCGACTGGCCAGGTACTGAGCAACAACGATGCGCGCGCGGCCTCGCACGCGTCGGCAAGACGGCCACTGGGCAGTTCAAGCCGACAGCCTGCAACAAGACGTTGGCGCCAACCATTGGCAACCCGTTCCAGGCTCGGCAAACGATCGATGAGATCGGCTGTCGCCTGCCCATGGGCCGGCGCATCGAGCCGATCTTCCCGACGACGCGCCAAGATCGCGGCCCGCAAGGTCGAACCGGCGACCAGGGGAAACACGGCGGCGGCGGTAGCGAGCCGGTCGGGGCACTCGACCGAGACCGGCGTTGCGGCGCTGGGCACAGTTGCCGCGTCCGTCGCGCCGTCGGCCTCTGGGCTCTGGCCGCGAATGGCAACAGGCGTGGAGTGCTGCACTTGCGCTTCCGATGCGGAAACGAGCGACGCGGCGCAGTCAATCCCTCCGCTCGCCGGGATGACGTCGCCTGGCTGCCTGTCGAAGATCACCTGCTGATGCCAGCCAGCTCTCAAGCTCCAGATGCGCCCATCGAAGGCGATCTCGTCGATGACACCGCCGTTGTCCCACTCCATGCTGCCGCCGTGCTGTTGCGAGTACGCGCTCAACTCGTATGGCCTCACCGCCAGCGCGACAGCGATTGGAGCGCCCGTCTGATTCGTGACTTCGATGACCAGCGCCTCTGACGCCGACTGTTCGAGCGGCGCGCTGCGCGCCGCCGCGGCGGTGTGAACGACATCGCCGCTGCCGACGCGCAGCACGGTCTCGACTACCGGCATGTTGTCTGCCAGTCGCTGGCGGACTGCAGGCGCGCGAGATGGGAACATCCACTCCTCACCGGCACGTATCCACCAATCCAGCGACCAAGTCCCCGATACGACCAACCCGCGGGGGTCGACCTGCGCGCGCTCGTAGCCGTCGGGCAGGCCGATGGTGGTCCAGGACCGGCTGTTCGTGTTGGCCAGGACATGCGCGACGGACGCCTCGTCACCGTGCCAGAGTCGGCATTCGCTGCGTTGGGGTGCGTATGCCGGTGAATCAGGGTCCCGCTGCCGTTCGGCCCACCACGGGCCGACCCACTCGGCGGGCGGCTCGGTTGGGCCTTGGGGGCGCCGCTGCTCCCGTCGAGCCCGAAACCGCAGGAATGCCGGCAGGCGTGGCAACGACAGGCTCCGCGCCCTACGAGCCGGACGGGCGCGGAACAAATCCCCCCTCCTCCGGCGCCCAGTCACCCCGATGTCCTAGCACGCGACGTCGCGACTCCTCAACATTACTATGCTGTATGTTGTGCTGTATGTCGGCGACCCGCACCCAGGTGTATCTCACCGAGCAACAGCGTGAACGCATCGACGAGCTCGCAAGCGTCGAGGGTGTCACCATGGCCGAAGTCGTGCGGCGAGCACTCGACGCATACCTTTCGTCATATTCCCCTGATGCCGCAGCGGCTCTCTCGCGTACGTTCGGCGCGGTGACCGACATCGACACTCCCTCGCGAGACAACTGGCAGCGTGGCTGACCTGCTCGTCGACACCGACGTCTTCATCGACCATTTGCGCGGCTACCGGGCATTGTCGCCGGGCCGTCATCGACTCCACTATTCGGTCATCACTCGCGCAGAACTGTTCGCAGGCACCACCGCAACGGCAATCGTGTCGGATCTTCTGGGTCCGCTGCGGGAGCTGCCCGTTGACAGGACCATTGCCGAGCGTGCCGGTCGCATCCGACGAGAGTCCGACGTGCGGCTGCCCGACGCGCTCATCGCGGCGACTGCCCTCGAGCACGGATTGGGACTGGTGTCACGCAACCAGTCGGACTTCGGTCGAATCCGCGGACTGCGGCTCCGCTCGAACCTCTGAGCGGCCATACACTCCCCACGGGTGGCTGCCGTGCGACACATCACGCCGACCGTGCTGATCCCGGTGAAGGGCTTCGAGCACGCCAAGGGCCGGCTGGCGGAGCGGCTCGGCGAGGCCGAGCGGTCGGAACTGGCTCGCACCATGGCCCAACAAGTCGTTCGTGCCGCAGGGTCCTTGCCGACTTGGATCGTTTGCGACAGCGACGAGGTGGCCCAGTGGGCACAAGATGTCGGCGCCGGCGTGTTGCGCGTGGACGCCAAAGGGCTCAATCCGTCGGTCACGGAGGCCACACAGCGACTGCGGGGCCTCAGCGACGCCTCCGGCGGTGACGGGGCTGCCCCCGACCATGTCGTGATCGCGCACGCCGACCTGCCCCGAGCCGAGACGTTGGACGGGCTCGCTGAGGCCGGCACCGTCATCATCGTTCCCGACCGGCACCTCGACGGCACGAACGTGCTCAGCCTGCCGCTGGGAACCGCATTCGAGTACCACTATGGGCCCGGCTCGTTCGCGGCCCACTGCGAGGAGGCTCTCCGTTGCGGCTTGGACCTGCGGGTGCGCAGGGTGCCGGCGCTCGAATGGGACATCGACACACCTGACGATCTGGACGCCCTCCGACGGCTGGATGCCGCCACCGACCGAACGGGTCGAAATGGCTGATTCGCGAGGACTCAGCGTGGACGTGCCGATCCCGGTCTCGGCTCTCGTGATTGCTGCGCATCCCGACGACGCCGAGTTCGACTGCGGCGCCACGCTGGCCAAATGGGCCGCTGCCGGCACGGTCGTGCACCACTTCATCTGCACCGACGGCTCCAAAGGCACCTGGGATCCCGACTGCGGCCAAGTGGCTCTGGTGCGCACCCGCCAGGACGAGCAGCGGGCGGCTGCAGCCGCACTCGGCGCCACGGGCGAGGTGCGCTTCGGCGGTCACGTCGACGGCGAACTCGCGAGCGATCTCACCACCCGAGCCCAGGTCGCCCACGTCATCCGGGAGCTGCGGCCCGCCGTCGTGCTCGGCCATGACCCATGGAAGCGCTACCGCCTGCACCCTGACCATCGACACGCCGGCCTCCTGGCGGTCGAGGGCGTGGTGGCCGCACGCGACCCGTTCTTCTTCCCCGAACAGGGTCTGGCCCCGCACCGGCCCGACGAGCTGTTGCTGTTCGAAGCTGACGAACCAGACCACGCCGAGAACGCCGAGGGTTGGACGGCTGCCAAGACCGCCGCGCTGCTGTGCCATCGCAGCCAATTCGTGACCACTCACGACATCACCGACCCGGACGACCCCGCCCAGATACAGCGTTTCGCCGACTGGGTGGACGCCGTGGCGGCTGCCAGCGGCCAGCCTGCCGCACTCGCCTACGCCGAACTCTTCAAGCGGATCAGCGACCTGTAGGCCAACGAGGCGGTGTGCCGCTACAGGGCGGCGCCAATCTCGGCCTCGTTCCAATAACCGGTCTGCGGCGCCGCGGCGCCGCGGGCATATCCCGCCAGCCGTGCCGCAGCCTCATCACCGAACAGCTCGATGACGTCGAACACAGCGGAGGGCCCGAGCGTGTGCAGCGCCCGGTCTCCCTCGCCCCCAGGGCGGGGCAGGTGCGGGGTCAGCAGGAGCAGCTTTGCGTCCGGATCAGCCGCAGCGAGCACTGATGCCCGACCGAGCGCCTTCCACAACGTGTCGGCCCGCAACAGACCCGGCCGCACGGTCGTGAATGCGCCCGCTATGTCGGCCCACCACTCGCCTCCCGCTTGATCAGCGAGCAGGAAGCTGAACTGCACTCCGCCGCCGCGCACCTTGGCCGGGCTGCGCAGTATCTCGAAACCGCAGCCCTCCAAGAGCTCCGCGGCGATGTCGTGCCCCTTGCGACCGGCCTCGACGGTGTGCCGCACGAAACTGTCCGCGCTCATCGAATCTGCAATCGCGCCTGCCGCAGCATCCGGCTCATCAGCGGACTCACGTGCGCTGAACAACGGGGGCTGCTGGGTGGGCCGCTGGCGCTGCTTCCACGCGACGTGAGCACTGGCGACCCGAGAGCGAGCCGATGCCACGTAGTCAGGATCGAGGTCGTAGCCGACCGCCATCCGACCGCACAGCACACCCGCCACCAACGTCGTGCCCGAGCCCATGAACGGATCCAGCACCAGGTCGCCTTCGTAGGTGTAGAGATCGATCAGGCGCCGCGGCAGCTCTAGCGGGAACGGAGCGGGATGCCGCACTCGTTGCGCACTCTCGGGCCCCATGTCCCACACGTCCAGCGTGGCTTCCATGAATTCGTCCGTGGACAGGCTGCTGCGGCAGGGCAGCCCTTCGGCTTCACGCTGTGATGCCGACCGCGCTCGATCGAAGCGCCCCTTGCTCGCCACGATGATGCGCTCGGTGGTGTCACGCAGCGTCGGATTGGACGGGCTGCGAAACGACCCCCACGCACACGACCCGCTCGACCCTTTGCTCTTTTGCCACACGATCTCGCCGCGCAACAGCAGGCCCAGCTCTTCGAAGATGCGCGCCACATCCCCCGAAAGGCTGCGATAGGGCTTGCGCCCCAGATTCGCGACGTTGACCGCGATGCGGCCGCCCGGCTCGAGCACCCGCACACACTCTGCGAACACTTCCCGCAGCATGTCCAAGTAGTCGAAGTAGCTCGTCGGTATCCGGTCGTCAGACCCAGCAGCGATGGCGTCCTCGTAGGACTTGCCCACGAAATATGGCGGTGAGGTGACCACCAATGCCACGCAGGCGTCGGGCAGCTCGGCCATCTGCCGGGCGTCACCGCAGATGCATCCGTCGCCGAGGCGCTCGGTCAAGTCGGGATCGAATTCGGGTCCCCGCGTAACCGTGTCGTCATCGCAGAGATTCGGCGGGGTGAAGCGGGCGTAAAACGCCGATGCGTCGTGCCCTTCACGCCGGGAGGCACCAAATCGCGACGTGGCCGTCCGGCGGGCGGCTGGCGTGGCAATGCGCGTTCCGCCCAATGCCTCCGGAGGAGTCATTTGTCACAGGGTACCGAATTGGCGCTCTCTGGAACAGACGCGCGCCTCGGGCTGACCCGCCGGGTCAGGCGTCGTGCAACACCATCCGCACGCGCTTGTTCCCCTTGCCCTTCGACTCCGTCTTGGTGATCTCGAATCGCCCGACTGCACCGGTGGAAGCCACATGGGTGCCACCGTCAGCTTGGCGATCCAATCCCACGATGTCCACCACCCTGATGTCGGTCACCGAATCGGGAATCAGGTTCACCTTCGTGCGTATCAGCTCGGGAACGGCCAGCGCCGCTGACCTGCCCAAGAAACTGACCTCGATCGGACGATCGGCCGCGATCTCGGCGTTCACCAGATCGGTGACACGGGCGGCAAACCCCTCGGGCAGCGGATTGAACTCGAAGTCCATGCGAGCACTCAGCGGCTCCATGTTCCCGCCGGTGACCAGCACGCCCCACTCGTTCCAGATGACCCCGCACAGGATGTGCAGCGCCGTGTGTGTGCGCATCAGCTGCAGGCGGCGATCCCAGTCGATCGTGCCCGTGACGGCTTGTCCCTTTGCCGGCACCTGTGCGCCATCGTCAAGTGCCAAGCCGTGCCACAGAAGATCTCCTTGCTTGCGCACCTCGATCACCTGCCATTCATCTCCCGACGAGTCCGCAAGCGTGCCGACGTCGTGGGGCTGCCCGCCGCCAGTGGCGTAGAAGACCGTCTGGTCCAGAGCCACGGCGCCATCGTCTCGTACATCGATGACCACCGCTTCGACGGTGGTCAGGTACGCGTCTCGCAAGTACAGCTGATCGGTCTGCATCAATTCAGAAGCTACGTCGGCACAGCCGCTGGGTTGCACGATCGTTACGGTGACGCCGTGCGCGTCGTGACGTGGAACTTGTGGTGGCGCTTCGGCGACAACTGGCGCGCCCGTCAGGACGCCATCATCGCAACGCTCGAAGCATTGGCGCCCGACATCGCGTGCTGCCAGGAAGTTTGGGCCGAACGAGACGGCGACAACCAGGCCGACGTGCTCGCGGAGCGACTCGGCATGCACGTCGCTCATCATCCGCGCTTTGGCCGCCGCGGGCTCTCGTTCGCCAACGCCATCCTCAGCCGCACGCCGATCCTGCGTTCCAGTACCCACTCGCTGGCAGTCGGCGACCGGTCGGGTCATCGCAGCGCCGTTGTGGCACGCATCGCTTACCCCGATCCCCGCGTCGGCGAGGTTCCCGTCATCTGCACGCACCTCGAGCACCGGTTCCCGTTGAGCGAAATCCGCCAAGGACAAGTGCGCACGCTGTGCGAGCTGGCTGCCGCCGAGCATGATCCTGACGGCTTCCCGGTTGTCCTCGCCGGTGACTTCAACGCAATCCCCAGCTCGGACGAGATCCGGCTGCTGACCGGCGAGCGGCCGCCGCCGGTGCCCGATCTCGTGTTCAACGATGCCTGGGCGCAAGCCGGGGACGGCCCGGGCCACACGTGGTGCGGCACCAATCCCTACCTCGCACAGGCGATGTGGCCGAACCGCCGCATCGATTACGTGTTCATTTCGGCTCCCCGGCCGGTTCCGCTCGGCAACGTGAGGGCGATGCAGATCATCGGCACCGAGCCCGTCGACGGCGTCGTTGCGTCCGACCACTACGGCCTGGCGGTCGACTTCGTCGACTGAGGCCCACGCACCGGGCCGGCGCGCCGCTACGACGGGTACAGCTCGAGAATTGCCTCAGCGGCCGTGCGGCCCGCATCCCGCAGTTCGGCAGGAAGATCAGCGGCGTTGACGATGCGCGTGGCCGAACCGAGGCGCAAGAGCATCTGCTGCAGCACCCTGGGGCTGAGCACCGCATAGGTGACGGTGCAGCGATCCCCATCCGGTTCGACCGAAGAAGGCGGGTACGCCTCGACACGCCACAGGTCATCGGCTGGAATCGACAGCACCACGTCGACGGCGCCGTCAGCCTCTGCTGGCGCGACGAACGCGGCATCGCCGAGATCCGTCGGGCGACCGTGCCGTTCGCGGGTGTCCTGGCACTCCTCGATGCGATCCACGCGGAACGAACGAAGGTCGGTGCGCAGGTGGCACCAACCACGCACGTACCAGTGGCCTTCGTGAAACAGCACGGACGCAGGATCGACGAATCGCTCGGAGACTTCGTCGGAGTTCGGTGTGTAGTAGCGGATGCGCACCGTGGTGCCGGCCTCAAGGACCGCGTTCAGTACGTCGAGGAATCGGGGCGGCGCCAATTCGACGGAAACCCGCACGCGCTCGCCGTACACGGCGCTCAGCTTTTCAAGCGCCGTCGCGAGCGCTCCGCTGCGGTCGGCACCACGCAGCGACAACGCAGACTGTCCGGCGACGAGCACCCCGAATGCCTGGGGCACCGAGAGGTTGAGCGGACGATGCAGCATCGCCCCCGGCTCGACGTGCACCCACGCCTCACCGTGCGCCGAGTCTCGCCCACGACGATCCCGAGCGCCGCCGTTCAGGTCGTCGCTGCCGAACACGACAATGCCCAGGTTGTCGTGCATTCCGGTGCCGACGACTTCGTAGCACATCGCCGCTGCCAGCAGGTCGTACACCGCGCACGGGGTTGTCTCGAAGCGTTCGGCGATCTCGGAAACGGTCGCGCCGCCGCGCTCGACGACCCACGGCACGATCGCAAGCAGTCGCTGCACCTTCGCCGAGGTGCTGACGCCGCTCACTGAGCGTCCTCGTCAACGGCGTTCGGCCTGGCAACATCGGCTTCGGCGGCGAGCGCGTGCAGCCACCCCACGACATCGTCAACCAGTTCGGGAGGCTCCAGCACAATGGCATGGCGGCCCATGTCCAGCAGCCATGTGCGAAACCCCGTGCGGTTGCGCACATGGACCCCCACGGTCACCGATCCGTCGTCATGGTGCTTCATGACCTCGCCGCGCTCCGCGGCCGGTTGCTGGGCCACGACAGCATCGAGGTGTACACGGGCGACGAAATCGTCGCCGAAGTCGATCAGCATCGGGTCGGACGGCAACAGCCCCGCCACGTCGATGTCGGAGCGCTCAGCGAACGCGCCCGAGTCGCCGATCTTGACGTCGCCCTCCATGCGATCGACCCGGAACGTCTTGGCGATGTCACCTTCGAGCGCCGCCAGATACCAATGCGGCGACCTGCCAAGCAGGCCCAGCGGGGACACCGCCCGGTCACGGCCCGAGTAGCGGAAACGGACTTCGGACCGATCGGCCGCAGCGGCAGCCAACGTCGGCAGCAGTGCTCGGGCTTCGGCATCCGCCGCTGAGGCGGTGTCAAGCTCGACACCGACTGACGCGCTCGAAGAGGTGCCGGCATGGGCCCCGACACCGTCAGCTGCGCTGGTGAGCTTGGCGACCGCCTCCAGATCCCAGGTCTCGCCGATGTCCACGTGTGCAGCTGCGAACCGCAGCGCCATTTGCTCTTCGGCTGTCAAGCCCAGATCGGGCAAGAAGTAGTCGCTGCGGCGAATCGTGTAGGACGTCGCGCCGTCGTGCTCGACGGACTCGGTGATGTGCACGCCGAGATTGCGGATCACCGCCTTGTCCCGTTCGAACGTGGCACGCGCGCTCTGCAGCAACAGGCGATCTGTCGTCCCATCCGGTGCGTACAGGCCCGTGTCGCGCCAGATCTCCTCGCGGGTCTTGGGCACGTCTCGCGCCAGCAGGTACATCATCAGTTCCATGACGCGTTCGGTCGCGTCCGGTCGCTGCGCACCTGAGCCGGCTGCCACGGTTGGAGTGTAGGAGCGACCTCGGAGTCACCCGGGAGGGTTTCGTTCGGCCGCCTATCCGCTCAGCCTCTGAGTGCCGCCCACACCCGCTCGGGGGTCAGGGGAAAGCTGTCCATCCACACGCCGGTCGCATCCGCCAGCGCTGCGGCCACGGCGGGCGCATACGGGATCACCCCCATCTCGGCCATGCCGCGGGCCCCGAACGGCCCGAGCGGGTCGGCAAGTTCCAACACCACGCTCTCGGTCGTCACCGGGATGTCACCGATTCCGGGAATCAGGTAGGTGCTGAAGCGGGGGTTGAGCAGCCGGCCATTCTTGCTGCGCAGGTGCTCGCTGAGCACATGGCCGTGCGCCTGCGCCACGGCGCCCTCGATCTGACCGACCACGAAACGGGGGTTGATGGCCCTGCCCACGTCGTTCGCGCTGATCACCCGATCAATGCGTATGTGGCCGGTGTCGATATCGACGGTCAGCTCGATGTGCTGCGCGACATAGCCATAGGTGAAGTTGGGAATGCCCTCGCCCGTCTCGGGATCCAGTTCGGTCGTCGGCGGCGGGGTGAAGCGGAAGTGCCCGATCGCCGGCCGATCCCCCTCGCGCCATGCCTTCTCGGCTTCCTCGGCTGCTCCCAGGATCGAATTGCCGGCCATCCACGTCATGCGAGACGCGGAAGCCGAGCCCGAGTCTCCAGATGTTCCGGTGTCGCTGAATCGCCCCACCACCGACGCCGGGTCCACACCGGTCGCCTCGGCAGCCATCTGCAAGAAGGCGGTGTGAGCCCCCTGACCCACATCAGCGCCAGCGTGCGAGAGCTCGGCGCTCGACGGTGATTCGTCACCGGTCTCGCCGTGCAGGACAATCGTGGCCTCACAGCGCTCGGGGAAGCCGAATGAGAACCCGACGTTCTTGAACGCGCAGGCGAATCCGCGGCCGCGGCGCAACGACGACGGTCGTGCGGGCAGCGAGCCGAACGGGCTGAACAGCTCTGCGCCGTCGGTCCTTGCGCCATCGGTTTCTGCGTGAGGATCGGTGGGGCGCGCAGGCGCAGCTGCTGCATGGGCGCACGCCTCGATCACCTCGGGCATGGTCACGCCCGCCGGCATTGGCGTGTGGGCGATGCTCGGCGAGCCCTCCCGGAGAGTGTTGATGCGGCGGATGTCGATGGGATCCATGCCCAGCGCTTCAGCCAGCTTGTTCACCTGACATTCGACGGCAAATGCAGCTTGCGGAGCACCGAAGCCCCGAAAGGCCCCGCCCGGCGTGGCGTTGGTGTACACGACGTGTGTGTCGATGGCAGCGTTGGGCAGCTCGTACGGGCCGCCGAGGCCGAGGTGCAGGTTTCCCATCACCTTGTTCGAGGTGTAGTTGTACGCCCCCGCATCGAGCCATGCCTCCGCCTGTGCTGCGGTGATCTTGCCGTCACGGTCCGCACCCCAGCGCGCCCAGATGCGCCCCCGGTGGCGCTTGTGGTGGCCGACGATCGACTCCTCGCGCGACCACTGCATCGCCACCGTCCGCTCGATGCCGCGCTCGGCCAGTCGGTACACAGCCAGCGCCAGGATGATCTGCAGCGACATGTCCTCCCGGCCGCCGAAAGCGCCGCCAATGGCCGGATATCGCACCCGAATTCGTTCTTTCCGCAGCGCCAGCGCGTGCGCGATCTGTTCACGGTCCTCATGCACCCACTGCCCGGCGATCTCGACGTTGACGGTGCCGTCGGCGCCAATCCACGACGTGCCTGCTTCGGGCTGAAGAAATGCGTGCTCCTGGTACGGCACTTCGTACGTCGCTTCGACCGTGACCGCGGCCCCAGCCCAGCCCGCTTCGAGGTCGCCCTTGCGGGTGCGCATCGACTCGTACAGGTTCGATCCGAATCCCTCGTAGCCATGCACGAGCGGCGCATCGGCCGCGAGCGCCGCATCGAGATCGGCAACGACCGGCAGCGGCTCCCACTCGGCTTCAATCAGTTCCGCGGCGGCTCTGGCCTGCTGGCGACTCTCGGCAATGACGAGCGCCAAATGGTCGGCCTCCCAGCGCGACACATCGCACGGGACCGAGCTGGCGCCGGTGTGTGAGAGACCGACGAACACCGGCTGGTCGAACTTCGTCAGCCCGTACTCGTTGCACGGCACATCGGCGGCTCCGAGCACGGCGACAACACCCGGCGCGCGCTCGGCAGCTCCGAGATCGAGGTGCGTCAGCCTCGCATGCGGCTGATCGGTGAACACCACGAATGCCCAGAGCGCATCCGCGGGAATCCGGTCAGCCGGGTAGCCGGCCAAGCCCGAGACCTTCGCGGGACCGTCAGCCCGTGGAGGCGACGCTCCCAGACCGCCCGAGGCTCGAACGGGCATCTCCAGCTCGATGGCTGCTCCCGGGGATCCGGGCGGCGCGCCCCTCGTGTCCCCCATAGCGCCGCTCATCGCGCTTCCCATCGCGCTTCATTGGCACCGGCGGCCGCAGCCGCCACCGAGACTGCCTCGATGATCGAGCAGTAGCCGGTGCACCGGCAGAGATTCCCGGACAAACCGATCTGGATCTGGGAGGGCGTCGGTTCGTCCACTTCGTCGAGCAGCGCAGCGGCGCTCACCACGAAGCCCGGTGTGCAGAAGCCGCACTGAGCGCCGCCGGTGTCCACCATCGCCTGCTGGAACGGATGCAACTCGCCGTCAGGCGACGCAATGCCTTCCACCGTCGTGATGCTCGCTCCGCCGGCACGGCCCGCAGGCACGAGACACGAGAAGACCGCCGCGCCGTCGAGATGCACGGTGCACGCGCCGCATTCCCCCTCGGCGCAGCCTTCCTTGGTGCCGGCCAGCCCGAGGTCGTCGCGCAGCCAGTCCATCAGCGTCTTGCCCGACGCACCTGCGGCGCTGCGAGAGAGCCCGTTGACCGTCGCGGTGACGACATCTCCCGGCTCGGAGACCGCGGCTCGCACCGGCGACGGGGCTTGCTCGCCGTGCGCGGTCACCGCGAGCCTCGGAGGCCGGACCGGCCAACGCTGCGCCTGCGTGCCCGCAGCGAGTGCTGCGATGGCACGTTCCACCACGACACCGACAGTGTGCAACCGGTACTCGGCGCTGCCGCGGATGTCGTCGATCGGCGTCGCCGTACGCCTCGCTGCTTCGACGATGTCCGCAGATGCCTCGGCCAGATCTCGACCTCGGGCTGCGTCGGCAGCGTCGGGCACCGTCACGATGGTCGCCGCGACGCTGCCCAGCGCAACGACGAGGTCGGCCGTCGTTCCATCCGCCGCCAGGTCGGCAACGACTGCTGCATGCACGACCGAGATGGCTTGTGCTCGTCGAAGTCCCAGCTTGACGAAGATGCCTCGCCGGTCTGCGATGCCGTCGGCGCGCGGCCCATCGAGAGCGTCGAAGGCAACCGAGGTGACGATCTCGTCAGGCTCGAGGACCGTCTGGCGGAATCCGGCAATGAAGTCCTCGATCGGCACGGTGCGCTCGCCCCGTGCCGACGCCATCGTGACATCGGCCCCGAGGGCCACCAGCGCGGAGATGGTGTCGTTGGCGGGGCTGGCGGTGACGATGTTGCCGACCACCGTTGCCCGGTTCCGCAGCGGAGGCGAACCCACCTCCAAGCAGGCCTGCGCGAGCGGCAATCCAGCCGCCAGCATCGGCGCCGACTCGATGACGTCGGCGTGAGTGACAAGCGGGCCGAGCGTGACTCGGCCGCCGCCGTAGGTGGTCTGGCTGAGGTCCGCCAGACCGGAGATGTCAACGAGCAACTCCACGCCCGAACGGGCCCCGCGACTCAGTTCCAGCATCAGGTCGGTGCCGCCGGCGATCAGCCGCGCAGCGGCGCCGTGCGATGACATCAAATCGACCGCCTCGCTCAGCGAACCGGGTGCGACAAATCGGGCCGGCAGCGGGGAAGCTCGCTGCACCTCATGAAGCTGGAACATGCCGCATACAAGAGTGTCAGATCTGCCGGACGCAGGCGACCCCCTGGCGCTAGCAGCCGGCGACAGCGGCGAGTTCGTGCCGTTGCACCTTGCCGAGAGCGTTTCGAGGCAGCGCCGCGATCCGATGCGTTCGGCGAGGCCGCTTGTAGTAAGCAAGACGCTCGCCCACGAAATCCTTCAGTTCGTCGTCACCGAATTCCCGCTCAGCAACCACGTACGCCACCACCACCTCGCCCCATTCGGGATCGGGTTCGCCCGCCACGGCGCATTCGACGACATCGGAATGAGAGGCGATGACCTCTTCGACCTCGCGGGGGTACACGTTGAACCCGCCACAGATGATGAGTTCCTTGGCGCGGCCGACGATCCGCAGGTAGCCGTCATCCCATTGACCCAAGTCGCCGGTGCGGAACCAGCCGTCGGTGAAGGATTCAGCGTTGGCGTCGGACCGCTCCCAGTAGCCAGAGAACACGTTGGGACCCCGCACCAAGATCTCGGCCGTTGCGTCGACGGTTGCTTGATCGCCCGTCGGGACAGCATCGAGCCGTACTTCCACGCCCGGCAGCGGGAAGCCGACGGTGCCGGCCCGACGCGACTCGTCGTACGGATTCGACACCAGCATCACCGTCTCGGTCATGCCGTAACGCTCGATGACATGTTGACCGCTGGCCTGTCGCACGGCGTCGTGCAGTTCGGCGGGCATGGGCGCCGAACCGGACACGCACAGTCGCAGCGCCGACAGCTCAGCAGCCCTCGCGGAGCGCACCAGCCTCGAGTACATCGTCGGGACGCCGAAGAACAGCGTGGCGTGGTGCTCGGCAATCGCATCGAAGACGGCGTCTGGCTCGAAGCTCGGCTGCAGCACCGCCCGAGCCCCCACGGTCAGCGTCCCGTGCAGCCCGACACCAAGACCGTGCATGTGAAACAGCGGCAGCGCAAGCACCAGGGTGTCATCGGGCGACCAGCGCCACGCCAGCTCCAGCGCTCGCACCGACGCCAGAAGGTTTGCGTGGCTGAGCACGGCGCCCTTGGGGCGCCCCGTCGTGCCGGACGTGTATCCGATGAGTGCGACGTCGGCGGGCTGGCGCAGGCGGGCCTCTGCGGGCAGGTCGAGATCGGCGCCCGCCGCGCCGCCATCGAGATCGGTCGCGTCAAAGTCGCCGACCACCACGGCCGGATCAGCCGAAGCGATCCACTGCTCCCACTCGCCGGGGTTGCCGACGCCCTCCACAAGAGCAGCTGCGGGACGGCAGTCGGCCACCACGCCGCGAACTTCGTCGGCCCGGAAGGCACCGTTCATCGGGACCACCACCGCGCCCATGCCCAGCAACGCAGCGTGTGCCGCGGCGAGCCGTGCCGAACTCGGGCCGCTCATCAGCACCCGATCGCCGGGCCCGATGCCGACGCCAGCCAATCGCTGCGCGAGGTGCTGGCTGCGTTCGAGCAGTTGCGCGCCGGTCACCCATCCGTCGTGCGAGTCCAACACGACGGTGCGCTGAGGGTCGCTCGTCCAGCGATTCAGCCACACTGCGGGCAGCGTCCCGCCCGCCGCCAGGTCAACGGCTGCGGTGGTGCGCCGGATCGGCAGATGGCGCCGCCAATCCGACGACAGTTCAGCCGTGCGGTCGGTCGACATCAGGAGCGGTCAGTGGCAGCACTGGGTCGCCAGACGCACGGCAACGTTCATTGATCCGTTCTATCTCTTGGCGCATCAATCCGTCCACCTGCTGCCTGGGGCGAGCTACAGGCCCGTCGCCGGGCTTTGGCCCGTCGCCCAACTCGACACCCAGATCGGATCGTCGTCTGGGCCTTCGCCAGTCAGCGTCTTCTCGGCCGGCAGATTGTCGAGCACCTCGGAGACGAAGGTGACGAGCGCTTCGTCGTTGTGGACCTGACGGCCCGCGGCCGTCGAACGCTCATATCGGTGCTGGATGAACTCGTAGATCATCTGGGCGTTGTCGAGGCGATCTCGATAGCGGTCTGGAATGGCCTCGATGACAGCCTCGTAGCGCTCCGACAACCAGCGGTAGGCCTTGACAGCCTCAGGCAACGGCCGGCCCCCGCTTCGCGTTCGAGCACCAGTCCGTAGGCATCAAGCGCATTGAGCAGAGTGCGTGCCTGGTTCTCCTGTACCTCGAGTCCGGTGAGCCGTCGCAGGCGCAGATGGGCGTGCCCCTCTTCGACCACGATCGGACGGATCCGCAAGCGGGACCCGTCGGCAGATCGCACGATCGAGAGCTCCTCGACGTCGAAGCCCAACTCGTTCAGACGCTCGATGCGTGCATTGATCCGCCACCGCTCGTCTGCCGACACAACGTCCTCGCGGGTGAGCTCGGTCCACAGCCGCCGGTACCGATCGGCGAGCTCCTCCGCTACCTCGAGAGGATCTATTCGGTCTTCGAGCAGGCCGCCGCTGATGGCGTCGTAAAGGCCTCCTGCAATGTTCTCGGCTCCCATTTCCAAGTCGTGCTCGCGCAGCGCGTCGCTCAGTTGTGGCTGGCACTCCGCCGTCTCTGCGTCAACGAGATACGCCATGAGTGCGCCCGCGTCGCGCCGGAAGAGCAAGTTGGCGAGTGAAATGTCGCCCCAGAAGATTCCTTCGAGGTGAAGCCGGGTCAGCAGCACCACCGCTGCATCGAGGAGACGGTCTCGAAGCAAGTTCGCCGAGGTTGTGCGAAAGACGTGCTGGTACGGCAGCGAGAAGTCCAAGTAGCGAGTCACCAGCACTGAGTCGAGATCGGTGCCGTCGCTGGTGCGCCGACCGGTCACGACGCCCACCGGTCGCACTGCCGGCAGCCGCTCGTTCTCGAGGTGGCGCAGCACCCGGTACTCGTGCTGCGCCAGGCTGTACTGGGTCTCCTTGAGCGCATACACCCGCTCTTCGTAACGGACCATGCGAACGACATGGCGGCTGCGCCCCCGGCGGACCCGAACGACCCGATCAGTGAGATCGTCCCAGTGCTTCAGGGGCCGATCCCACGGCAGGTCCAAGAAGTCGGGATGTCCCTGCCGGGTGACCACCGACAAGTCCACGACTACCCCCCGAACAGGTGCACCCCCAACGGGATTCGAACCCGTGCCGCCACCTTGAGAGGGTGGTGTCCTTGGCCGCTAGACGATGGGGGCAACGGCGGCAGATTGTGCCGCTCAGCAAGCGGCCAGCATACCGATGACCCCCCGAACGCCGCCCAGAGCCCGCCGCCCTCAGCTGGCGTCGACGGGAGGCCAAACCTCGGTATCGGGATGCAGGCCATACCAGGCAAACCAGAACGACTGCGATGACACGATGCGCGGCAGCGCGATATCCAGTCCGGAGCGTCCGTCAAGGCCGGTGACCAGCAGCTGGTCGTGCAGAATGCCGCCGGGAGCAAGCTCGACCGGAGCCTCGTGACGCCATGCGTCGCTGTGCACACCCTGCGCATCGGCAGCGCTGTAGACACGAGCGCCGCCCTGGTTCGGCACGATCACCAGCGGCTCGCCGGCGAGCACGTACACAAACGGCCCGGTCTGCTCCAGCTCCGGAAGGCTCAGCGCCAGCGAATTGCCGCTGCGGTCGATGGTCACCACCTCTTCTTTGAGGTCGAACCAGTCGGGAGTCTCGAACGTCGGGAACCACAGCTCGGAGGCTGAGTAATAGGACCTGTACGCAGCACCCGGCGTGTAGTCATACGTGATGGGCGGACGCTCGGGCATCTCTGGGAAATACGTCGGCCCCGGTTTGTCGAGCGTCTCGGTGTCGGGATGGTCGGCAAGCCAATCCTCCCAGCGCACGGTGGCGACGGGAAACTGTTCGAGCTTGGTGCCCGCCAGCGGCCCGGCGAACGCAGTGCCTGAGAGGTGGTTCCACAGGCTCTCGGTCTCGTTGTCGATCATGATCTTGTTCGAGTCCATCAGCAGGCCTGAGGTCTGGAACGTCAGCACATCGCCGTTCGGCAGGCGCCGGTCGAACATCAGCGCAGTGAGGCACAGCGTGCAATAGCCGAGCGCCACTGGCACCTCGCCGACGACATCGTTCGCCAGTTCGTGTCGGGCCAGGAATCGCACCGGATACGCGACGGCCTCGCCGTTGATCACGACGCCGAGCACCAACTCTTCGGGCGTCATGAAGTCGGCCTGGGCGGGGGTCAGCCGGTCCGGGTTGTTCAGCTCTGGAATGCCGCCGCGGCGCACGCCGCCCCACTGGATCGCGGCCAGCGTGACGCGGTCGGTGACCTGTGCCAGCAGTTCCTCGTAACGGAACTCCACGTAGGCGAGGAGGACTCCCTTCCAGATTTCGTAGCCCTCTCCGGGGTCAATCGCCCGGCTGCGCGACCACGAGCCGTAACGGACGTAGTCGGTGCTGAAGTCCCCGGTGTTCTCGACGCCGGTCAGCGTCTCGAGTGCGCCCATCGCCTGCAACGTGACGTCCTGGGTGCCGCCGAAGCGCATCACGTCAAGGATCCACGGAACCCAGCGCTCGTCCCCCGTCAGGCCCATCTCGGCTGCGATGTTGGCGGCGAACGCCGTGTTGTGGGGCAAGTTGAGGAATTCGTCGATCTTCTCCTCCAGCGACAGCTCGAGGAACGGTCGCCCGTCGTCGGTACGGGGAAAGAACGGCTCTGTCGTCGGTGTCGGCTCCTCGTCGACCGGAGCCGTATTCGCTTCGGTATCGACATCGACATCGACATCGACATCGGTACCGGCCGCCGATTCGGCCGCCGTTGTCGCTGGAGCCGCAGGGGCGGTGTCGTCGATGTCCGACTGCGACTCGCCGGAACCGGCTGAACACGCTGCCGCCAGCACACTCGTGGCGACCACTGCGCAGATCAGCCTTCGCATAGTCCGCCGATCCTACGACGGGCCTGCGGCGCCCCAGCGTCGGGCCTGCTGAACTAGAACGACACACGGGCGGGCGGCCGAAAACACCGTGACGCGACTGCACTGTGCACTGAAGGGGGCATACGAGATGAACACACAGCCAAGCTCCGAGGCGATTCCCGACAACCCGAAGGGCTACGTCTGCCTGACGTTTGACTTCGACGGACCGTCACTGTGGATCGCCCGGCGCCAGACCACACCCACACCGATCTCCCGTGGCGAATTCGGCGCAGTCGCCGTGCCCCGCATCCTGAAGCTGCTGGCCAAGCACGAGATTCCCAGCACATTCTTCATCCCGGGTCATTCCATCGACACCTATCCCGATGCCTGCCGAATGGCCGTCGATGCAGGATGCGAGATCGGGCTGCACGGCTACGCCCACGAATACAACCCACGTCTCAGCGAAGACGAGGAGCGGGCAATCCTCGAGCGCACCTTCGCCCAGATCGAGTCGCTCACTGGCGCGCCGCCGAAGGGATACCGCGCACCGTCGGGCGACATCAACCCATGGACGCTCGACCTCTTGGGTGAGTACGGCCTCAGCTACGACTCCTCGCTGATGGGCCACGATTACGCGCCCTACTGGCTGCGCACGGGGGACCAGTTCCCCGCCGACGGCCCAATGGAATTCGGCGACCAGATCGACCTCGTCGAGCTGCCGTTCAGCTGGCACCTCGACGACTACGTCCATCTGGAGTTCGTCACCTTCAAGAACACCATCCTGACCGGGCTCGAGAACCCCGGGACGATGTTCGACACCTTCCTCTCAGATGTGAAATGGATGGTGCGTGAGGTGAAGCACGGCGTCTGCACCGTGACCTTCCATCCTCAGGCCATCGGTCGAGGCGGGCGCTTGTACGAGATGGAGCGCTGGATCGAACAGATGACCGAACTCGGTGTCGCCTACGCCCGCATGGGCGATGTTGCCGAGGCCTGGCGCGCCGGACGCCAAATCGGCGTCGAGTAGCTCGGTCAGGAGCGGATCAAGCGATCGACAACAGAGTCGACCTCGAAGGACGCCCAGCACGCTTGCGATAGCTCGTGCCCATGGTTGCGCCATGTCGCGTTCACGACCTTGAGCCCCTTTTCCTGAATTCGCTCAACGGCGGGCACAAAGTCCGAGTCGCCGGACACGAGCACGGCAACGTTAAGCGCGCCTTCCCACGCGAGCGAGAGCAGATCCGTCGCGATCGCAGTGTCGACCCCCTTTTCTGGTGATCGCTGAAACGGCTCACCACACCGGGGACAGTCGGCCGTTTGGGTCCTGCAAGAGTTGCACCAAATGCCGCCTGTGCGTACACGACGCTCGCGAACCCTTACCCGGAAGCTAGGTTGACGGTCGAGGAAGTTTGTAAGCCACTGGTTGAGGTTGTTATCGCTCTCGCCCGACTTGACGCTCGCGTAGACCAGCGTCTCGTCAAGAGCCAGAGCATCAGAACTGCCGGCAACTTCGAGGCTCCTGCTGGCCTCCTCCACGAGCACGCGGGGCAGCGCCGTCCAGTCGCACCGCGCGGATTGGTGCGCTCGTTCCAATTGAGCTGGAAGTTCCAGAAATCCACAAAGAGACGAGTACCGAGTCGCATAGGGGTTCTCCAAGTCTTGAGGACCGGGACACGAAGCGGCCCGTCGATTCGAGCGACGACGCATCTGAGCCCCTGGAGCGCAAAAAAATACGGGGAGCGGCAGCTGCCGCTCCCCGGGGGTCTAATGCAGGCAAGGCAACGATGGCCGACTGCCTGAGGGTCTATTGAGTGTGAATTGTAACACCAGCCAATCTGAACGGTTGTCGTGATCTGACATGATCCGTGGGACACGAAACCCGGAAGAAACTGCTCGCGAGTGATGCGACGGCAACTCCACGACGTGGACGAACGAAGCGCGTCACCCGTGATTCCTGACCGGAATCCGCGACTACCAGTCCATGCCGTCGAGCATGCGGCTGATCAGCATCTTCTGGACCTCGGAGGTCCCTTCGTAGATCTGGTACACCCGTACATCGCGGTAGATCTTCTCGACGGGGTAGTCGTTGAGAAAGCCGTAGCCGCCGTGAATCTGGATGGCCTTCGAGGCCACCCGCTCGGCCATCTCCGAGGCGAACAGCTTGGCTATCGAAGCCTCCCGAGCGCAGTCGAGACCTAGGTCGCGCATCTGCGCGGCGTGCAGATAGAGCTGTCGGGCAGCCTCGACTTGCGTGGCCATCTCGGCGAGTGTGAACGCGATCGCCTGGTGCTCGAAGATGGGCTTGCCGAACGCCTCGCGCTCGCGTGCGTAGCTATAGGCCGCTGCCAACGCGGCACGCGCCCCGCCCGTGGCCTGCGCCGCCACGCCGATACGTCCGAGTGACAGGTTCGCCAGCGCAATACCGAGTCCGCGGCCGGTCTCGCCGAGCACATCGGAAGCCGGTACCTTCATGTCCTCGAACACCACCTGGCAGGTGTCGTTGGTGCGATGGCCGAGCTTGGACTCCTTGGCGATCACCCGGTAGCCGGGGTTGTCGGTCGGAGTGATGAACGTGGTGATGCCCCGCTTGTCCGCGTCGGGATCAGTCACCGCCGCAATCATCGCCACCTCAGCAGTCGAGCCGGCGGTGATGAACGCCTTGTGGCCGTTCAGGACGTACTCGTCGCCGTCGAGCACTGCCCGCGTCCGAATCGCCGCTGCGTCCGAGCCGGTATGTGGCTCGGTCAGATGAAAGCAACCCAGCCACTCCCCGCTGGTGAGCTTGGTGAGGTAGTCGCTCTTGTGCTGGTCGGTGCCGGACTGCTGGATCGCCATGGCCACTGGCGAGTTATTCGCCGCCATCATGTTGCTGATCCCGCCGTCAGCGGCCGAGATTTCCTCCATGGCGAGGGCATAGGACACAAACTCCGCGCCGGACCCGCCCCAGCGAGGCTCGATCATTACCCCCATCAGACCGACCTCGGCCATCCGTCGGTAGAGGTCCCGAGGCGCGCCGCCGGCGCGATCCCACTCGGCGGCGTACGGGGCGATCTCGCGCTGCGCGAAGGTGCGGGCGACGTCGCGGATCTCCTGCTGCTCTGCGGTCAACTGCACTGCGCTCTCCTCGAGCCGGGCGCGCTCCGAACGGGTGCTGTCGGAGATTTCGGGACTGGGCACTGCCCGATGGCGGCGACCTAACGTACCGCCATGGGTGAACGCATTTCAGAGGCCGGATTCGATCTCGATCAGGTGGACCGCCTGCTCACGACCGCACGGGCCGTGCGCAAACGGCTCGACTTGGATCGCTGGATCAGCGATGAGCTCATCTTCGAGTGCATCGACCTCGCCGAGCAGGCGCCCACCGGCGGAAACGATGCCAGCCGTCGCTGGATCGTGATTCGGGACCAAGAAACGAAGGACGCGCTCGGGCGTCTGTACGCCGAGGTCGGCACCATCTTCATCAACGCCCGTGGGCGCCTCGACGGCACAGGTCACCCCAAAGAGCACATCGTCAGCTCCAGCGCCTACCTCGTCGAAGAACTACGCCAAAGCACCGGCGCTGGTGATGCTGGCCATCTGGGGCATCCACGACGACAGCGGCCGGCCGGGCCTGTTCGACAGCGCAATCCCCTCGGCGTGGAGCTTCAACCTCGCCTTGCGCTCACGTGGGCTGGGCACTGCGTACGCCACCATGCTCAACAACAAGTCCGACGAGGTGGCCGAGTTGCTCGGCATGCCGCCGGGGCTCACCACGCTCGTGTGCTTCCCGGTGGCGTACACCAAGGGAGCCGAGTTCTCGCCGGCGCCCCGACGATCCGCGAGCGAGGTCACCTACTTCGACCAGTGGGGGTTCACTCGCGAACGGCCCAGCGAAGACGGCACGGCCCGGGTCGCCGACGGACAGGGCGTGGTCGCCGAGATCGACACCGACGCGCGGCCTCGAGCGGTGTGGGAGGTCATCTCCGACATCGACATGCCTGCACAGTTCTCCGAGGAATTTCTTGGCGCCGAGTGGACGTCCGACGGCCCTGTGGGCGTCGGCTCGACGTTCAAGGGCCGCAACTCGATTCCGAACGTCTTCGACTGGGAGACCGACTGCATCGTCACGGCGTGGGAAGAACGCACGGCGTTCGAGTGGCGGGTGACCGACACCGAGAAGCCCGGTGCGGTGTGGCGCTTTGGCCTCGCCGAGCAGGGTGGCGGCAGCCGGCTGCGGTTCTCGATGCTCATCGGCCAGGAGAACAACGGCACCGTGCCGATGGCCCTGCGCGACCCCGCCAAGGAGCAACGCGTCCTGAACCGGCGCCGGGAAACCCTGCGGGCCAACATGCAGCGCGTCGTCGAGGGCGTCAAGGTCATCGTCGACGGCGACTGAACTCACACCGCCGCACCGGAACGGCGCGGCGCGCACGCGAGAGGGCCGGCGGGCTCATGCCCGCCGGCCCTCTGCGTTGACCGTTCGGTCAGCTAGGACGTCAGATGCAATTGCACCTGGTTCCCCAGCAGCGGTTGCCTAGCGGCAGCCGCCGTTGTCCTTGTCCCACGCGCAGTTCGAAGACTTTCCATTGACGTCCACGATCGCACCGATGATGTTCCATGTCTGCTCATTGGAGTCGAACTGGCTGAAGTCCGAACCCTCGACGAAGTACGAGTCGGCATTGCCGTCCATCTCGGCACTCATGCCGTCAAGCAGCAGCGGGTGGTAGATGTCGATCGACCGTGCCGCCAAGATGAAGTTGGTCCGAGTCAGGCCGCCCGGCAGCTCAGCCGCAATCCGCAGGGACTCGCCGTAGGGATAGCCGTAGGTGTAGCCGACTGCGTACAGCGACACCTTCGGGTCCAGGTCGCCGTCTTCGAGGTTCTGGTTCACGAATGAGACGAACGGCTCATCGACGTACTTCGGGTCGGTGGAGTCCTTCCCCCCGCCGCCGACAATCCACCATGCGTTGGCAGCGTCACCGGCAGGCTTCATGTACGCCTCGATGCTCTTGCACACCGACGGCGTGAACAGCGCGCCGCCCTTGGCACGAATGTCGTCGAGCAGACCAGACGCACCGGCCTCCTGAATCGCCAGCAGACACGGATTGCCCGCAGTCATCGAAATGAACACATCAGGCTCGAACGCCGAGATCGTCGTCATCTCGTTCGTCAGCGTCGGCGCAGCCGGGTCGTGACGCACAGGCCTGTACTCCGAGACAACATCGGGGTTGGCCGCGGCCCACTCGTCGAAGCCGAGCTCGTAGGCCAGACCGAAGTCGTTGTCCATGACCAGACCGGCAACCTTCACCGGCAAAATGTCAGGCAGGTTCTGCTTGATCCACGAACCCCACAGAATCGCCTCAGTCGAGTACGACAGCTGCATGCCCGTGGTCCACGGGTGGTTCACCGGGTCGCCCCAAGCGGGGTGACCGGTCATCACGAATGGATGCGGGATGCACTCGGAGTTGATCTTGTCGTACACCGCGAGGGTGTTGGGCGAGCCCAAGGTGAGGATTGCGAACACGTTCTCGGCCTCGATCAGCTCATCCACGAACTCGATCGTCTGCGCAGCCACATAGGCGTCGTCCTTGACGACCAGCATGAGCTCGCGCGACGAGTCACCGACCATGATCGGATCGTTGGCGTTGATCCAGTCCAAGTAGTTCTGCCAGCCGTAGGCGATGTTGCCGTAGGCCGCGAGGTTGCCCGACTGAGCAGTGGTGTGACCGATCCGGACCTGGCTGTCGGTGATGCCCGTCGTGTTCGACCAGTCGGCCGGACACTCGTTCATGTCGATCTCAAAGCCGGACGGTCCACGAAGAATGCCATCGTCACCGACGCCGTATTCGCCAGCTTCGATCTTCGCGGTGAGTTCGTCGATGGTGATCTGACGGTTGAACGCGGCCTCATCGAAGATGCCCTGGAGGGTGGAGCGGTCAAACTCCATCATCTCCTCGTCGGCCATGTCGTCGGCGGCGTCCTCTTCGTCGGTCTCGCCCGCAACTGCAGCCTCGATGTCTTCCTCGGAGGCAGCACCGCCAAGCGACGACTGCTCTTCCTCCTCTTCCATCTCCTCCTCGGCCATCTCGTCGTCGTCGCTCGACGCCGCGGTGGTCTCAGTCTCAGTTTCAGCAGCCCCGCTGTCGCTGTCGTCATCGCCCCCGCCGCATGCAGCAGCAACGAGCGAGAACGCAAACAACAACGCCAATAGGCGCCACATTCGACGTTTAGCCATGGTGTTTCCCCTTTTGAATGGCTTGGAGCCCGCTGGCGGCCCTATGAGAAGAACGCCCCAGCCAGCAAGTCAAGAACGTAGTCCCCCGTTCGGGCGCCGATCCAGCGTGCAGGATGTCAGTTCCGCAACGATTCAGAAAAGCGCGCAAGGGCCGGCGGGCTGATGCCCGCCGGCCCTGTGTGCACTGACCCCGGTGTGGGATCAGCAGGATTCAGTCAAGATCAGCGGCAGCCGCTGCTCTTGACTGGGCGTGTGCCTAGCGGCAGCCGCCGTTGTCCTTGTCCCAAGCACAGTTCGTGGACTTGCCGTTGACGTCCACAATCGCGCCGACGATGTTCCACGTCTGAGCGTCCGCGTCGAACAGGCTGAAGTCCGAACCCTCGATGAAGTACGCATCTGCGGCACCGTTCAGCTGGGCGTTGATTCCGTCGAGGTGCAGCGGGCTGTAAATGTTGATGCTGCGAACAGCCAAGATGAAGTTGGTCCGAGTCAGACCGCCTGGCAGCTCAGCAGCGACGCGCAGCGCCTCCACGTACGGGTAGCCGAACGTGTAACCGATGGCGTACAACGACACCTTCGGATCCAGACCGCCGTCTTCAAGGTTCTGGTTCACGAATGCGATGAACGGCTCATCGACGTGCTTGGGGTCGGTCGAGTCCTTCGAACCGCCGCCGACAATCCACCAATCGTCGGCAGCGTCACCGGCAGGCGCCATGTAGGCCTCGATGCCCTTGCACACCGACGGCGTGAACAGCGCGCCGCCCTTGGCACGAATGTCGTCGAGCAGACCAGACGCACCGGCCTCCTGAATCGCCAGCAGACACGGGTTGCCCGCAGTCATCGAAATGAACACATCAGGCCCGAACGCCGAGATCGTCGTCATCTCATTCGTCAGCGTCGGCGCAGCCGGGTCGTGACGCACAGGCCTGTACTCCGACACAGCATCGGGGTTGGCCGCAGCCCACTCGTGGAATCCCAGCTCGTACGCGAGACCGAAGTCGTTGTCCATGACCAGACCGGCGACCTTCACCGGCAAGATGTCGGCCAGGTTCTCCCTGATCCACGCACCCCACAGAATCGCCTCAGTCGAGTACGACATCTGCATGCCAGTCGTCCACGGGTGGAACACCGGGTCGCCCCAGGCGGGGTGACCGGTCATCACGAACGGCTGCGGGATGCACTCTTCGTTGATCTTGTCGTACACCGCAAGGGTGTTCGGCGAGCCCAGCGTCAGGATCGAGAACACGTTCTCGGCCTCGATCAGCTCATCCACGAACTCGATCGTCTGCGCCGCGACGTAAGCGTCGTCCTTGATCAGCAGCGTCAGGTCGCGCGGCGTGCCGCCGACCATGATCGGATCGTTGTCGTCGATCCACTGCATGTAGTTGTCCCAGCCGAGGGCGATGTTGCCGTAGGCCGCGAGGTTGCCCGACTGAGCAGTCGTGTGACCGATACGAATCTGGCTGTCGGTGATGCCGGTCGTGTTCGACCAGTCCGCCGGGCACTCGTTCATGTCGATCTCGAAGCCGGCCGGACCACGAAGGATGCCGTCGTCGCCGACGCCATACTCGCCGGACTCCAGCTTCTCGGTGAGTTCGTCGATGGTGACCTGACGGTTGTGGGCGGATTCATCGAAGATGCCCTGGAGGGTGGAGCGGTCGAACTCCATCATCTCGTCGTCCATCATCTCGTCATCGGCGGCGTCCTCTTCGTCGGTCTCGCCGGCGACAGCAGCTTCGATGTCTTCCTCGGCGGCAGCACCACCAAGTGAGGACTGCTCCTCTTCTTCCATGTCCTCGTCGGCCATGTCGTCGCCGCTTGACGCAGCGGTCGTCTCGGTTTCGGTTTCGGCAGCACCGCCGCTGCCACCGTCGTCGTCGCTTCCGCCGCACGCAGCGGCAACCAGCGAGAACGCGAACAGCAACGCCAGCAGGCGCCAGATTCGACGTTTGAGCATCTGTTTCTCTCCACTATTGGATAATTGGGAAAACGCCAGTTCACGCGGTTGCCCGCCCAAACTGACGCAGCGCTGAAGCTACCCCCGCTCGCCGCGGGCCCACCGGCCGGGGTGTGTCATTTTCGAAACAATTTGAGAATTACTGCCCGAGCTCAGTCCTGCCCCCGCCGACGGGGCCTAAAGAGCCCGATGAGACCCCGTGGGAAGACGAACGTCAGCGCTATCAGAATGACGCCGAAGACGAAGTGCTCCTCGTCGAGCAGGCTCAGGAACTCGCTGATCGGACCGAGGCCGCTCACCCCGCCCAACAGTTCGCCGAGCCAAGAGAACACCTCCCGTATTGCCACACCGAGCACCGATCCCCACAGCGAGCCCAAGCCGCCCAGCACCGCCATCGCGTAGAGCACCAGCGACTCCTGGAACGGAAACGACTCCTGTGACGTGAACGGCACGAGGATGATGCCGAGAGCGCCGGCGAGGCCAGCCAGCGACGCGCTGACGGCGAATGTCGTGACTCTTGTCGTTACCAGATTGACGCCGTACACCGCCGCGGCCGTGTCGTTGTCGCGCAGAGCACGCATGGCCCGCCCGGGCCGGCTGTTGATGATGTTGTACGTCAGCCACATCGCAAGCGCCACAATTGCCAGGCACACGAGGTAGCGATACAACCCCTCGGCCCAGCGGGTCGTGCCGAACCAGTCCGGCGGCGTCAGCTCTGCCCCGACCGCTCGACCGCTGACACCGCCGGTGAACGCCGGAAAGCGCTTGGAGAGCGGCTGAAACACAATGGCGAGGCCCAGGGTGACAAGCGCGAGGTGAATGCCTTTGATGCGCAACGCCGGCAAGCCGATCACGCCTCCTGCAACTCCTGCCACCACCGCGCCCGCCACGATGGAGACGATCCACGGCAACGAGAGGTCGTCCGCTGCATAAGCGGCGCCGAATGCACCAAGCGCGACGAAGACACCGTGGCCCAGGCTGATCATGCCGCCGTATCCCGTCGCGATGTTCACACCGAGCACAGCAAGCACCATGACCACCAGCTGCGTGTTCTGTCGCAGTTCGGTCACGGTGCTCATGAACGGCACGGCGACGAGCCAAGCGAGGAGCAGGATGGCTCCGATCCACGTCAATGGACCGGCACGACGACGGCGCGCAGTGCCAGAAGGCGATGTTGCCCCAACCAAAGGCTCCACTGTCGCAGCGAGCGCAGACTCCGATGCCGACCCCGTGGGCGGCGGAGCAGAGATGTGCTCCGAACTCGCCTCTACCGCTTCTACAGCGGGCCCTGCGGATGTCTCGGATTCTGGTGCGAACACCGACAAGACGCTGGCGTCGGCGCCCGAGACCTCGTCATCATCGGGATGCGGCAGCGGCGTCGGCCAGTCGTCGTCGCTCACACGCGCTCGATTCGCTGCGTGCCGAACAGGCCTGCAGGCCGCACGATGAGCACCCCAACCATCGCCAGCATTGCCGGAAGCACGCTCAGCTCGAACCCGATGAACGGGACATACGCGGGAATCAGCGTCTGACTCAAGCCGATGATCACGCCACCGATCAGTGCGCCCTTCGGAGAGTCCAGCCCACCGAGGGTTGCGGCGGCGAAGGCATAGACGAGTACTCGCACCATCATCGTGGGCTCGAGCAGCACCGAGTTTGCGCTGATGTTGGCGGCGATCGCCCCCAGCCCTGCTGCAAGCGCCCAGCCGTACATCAATGTGGGGCCCACTCGAATCCCGCTGAGTTCCGCAGAGACGGGGTCGATCGAAACTGCACGAAAGGCCAAACCCGCCCGCGTCCGCTGCAGTAGCAGCGCCAACAGCACGAGTAGAACGATCAAGATCATCCATGCGCCCACCGTCGAGAAGCGGAGTCGCGCGCCGCCGATCGCAAAGTGGTCGTCGGCGCCGGAAGGGAAGATCGGGGGGAAAACCCTGGGTCCCGTACCCCACCACTGTCCCATCAGCGAATTCAAGGCAAGCAAGATGCCGATCGTGACGTTGACCAGGGCTAACTCGGGAGCGCCTCTCAAAGGGCGGATGAGCACCCGTTCGGTAGCTGCGCCCGCGGCCACGCCGAAGATGATGGCGCCGGCGATCGCGAGCGGTGCTATCAGCGGCGCCCCGATCCAGGATGCGAGTCCGCCCCCGGTGACCCCTGGTGCAGCACCGCTGAGGAGAACGAAAGCGACGTACGCCGAGAATGTGGCCATCTCGCCCTGTGCAAAGTTGAGCAGCCCGGTCGAGCGGAAGATGATGACCAGTGCCAGTGCGAGTGATGAGTAGATGGCGCTGTTGAACAGAGCATCGAAGACTCGCTGGAGCAGCAGAACCATGTCCATTTCAGCCGCTCAGCCTCTCTCATCGCCTGCGGCCGGGAGCCGCTGCGTTCGGAGCACGTAGCGGCTGATCGTCGCGGTGCGGCTAGTCCGACGACGCGCCGACGCTTGCAGTCTCGCTCGGGGCTTCGGCGTCTTCGGTCGGGTCGGAGAACACGAAGAACTTCAGCCCGATGACAACGATCGCCACGATGGCGATGACGCTCAGCACCATTGCGAGCACACTCTGGGTCGGCCAGCCGACAAGCCAGAAGCCGACAGATGTCTCAGAGGCGTTAATAGCCGGATGGGAAACGTCGCACAACGTCGCCACGTCCAAGTTGGCGACCTCGCCTGTTGGGAACGTCGCACAGAAATCACCAGCCGAGCCTTTGAAATCTTGTGACTTGAGCGCCTCGGTAACTGCGGGAATGGCCTGGATTTCATTACCGTCGCGGTTGAGCGTCACTGCTTCACGGGCCAGGTGGCTGACGTGGTGCGCGCGAAGCGCGATGTTCAAGGCGAACGTCTGGACGTACGCGAAGCCCAGCACGCCGAGCACTCCGGCGAGCTTGGCCTGTGACGCCACCTTGTCTGCATTGTCGCCACGCAAACCGGCTTTGGCCGCGCGCAGCTCGTTCATCGAGACGAATACGACGATCGGCGCGAGCACAACGATTGCGAACCTCAACCCGAACGCCAACGTGCCGACAATCAGATTGTCCAAATTCATCAGCACCCAGCCGATGATCAGAAGCACAGGTCCCGCCACAGCGAAACGCATCGCCCATGTCGAGCGGTTCGATTCCGGTCCGGGATCGAATCCCGCCATCGGCGAGACAGGTTCGTCATCGGGTGTGAGAGGAACGACCTGGATGATCTTCTTCTGGATTGCGGTGATCATCGAGGCGATGCCGCCCGGAGCGAAGAATGTGAACAGGATGAGGATCAAGCCGAAGATGGCTGCGGACAACGGGCCGTCACCGTCGAGGTTGTAGAAGCCCAGCGGGATCGAGATGCGCTTGGTGAGGTCGCGCACCCACACCACGAACAAGCCTCCGAAGACGGAACCCTGCAGCGTCCCGACGCCGCCGATGACCAATCCGATGATCAGATCGACTGCGAGCAGGAAGGTGAAGTCCTGGCCGGCCACGAAGCCTTTGTCGAGGCACCACATGAGACCCGCCAGCGAGCCCAACGACGCACTCAGCGCGAAATTGACGGTCTTGTACATCGGCAGGTTGACGCCGTAGACGGCGGCACCAGCCTCATTGTCACGGATTGCGAGCACAGCTCGGCCGGGCCGACTGCTCATGATGTTGCGCACGAGGGCCAGGACGACTACCACCATGAGCAGCAGGATCCAGTACCGGTAGGCGTTGGCGCCGCGGGCGCCGTCAACACCTGGCAGCCATTCCATGAAGCCCGGCCGGTCGACCTCCTCGATGACATCTCGCCCATTGGGGCCGCCAGTACGACGGGCAATGCCGAGCTCGTCGATGTTCACCAACGTGGGGAACACCGCCGCCTGGGCGATCGTGACCAAGGCCAAGTACAAGCCCTTTACCCGCAAGGCCGGCAAGCCGACGACGATGCCGATGGCGAACCCCACGATGACGGCGATCGGGATGACCATCCAGTAGTCCCAGAGTTCGTCTTGGACCATGGATGCGGTGACGAAGGCGCCGATGCCCATGAAGGCCGAGTGGCCCAGCGCGAGCATGCCGTTGAAGCCCACGACAAGGTTGACGGCCAGCACAGCGACCATCAGCACGAGGGCGCGGTTCATCTTGCCGATCTCGAACGGCTGGAGCACCAGCGGGACCAGCACGGCGAGGGCCACGGCGTAGCCCCAGCCCAGGAACCGCCACTGGCGATGCTGTGTGCCGCCCTTCTCAACGATGAGCAGTGGTGAACTCATGAGTATGCAACTCCCCTTCGGGTCGTTGAGCTAGACGCGCTCGATACGGCGGGTCCCGAAGAGACCCGCGGGACGGAACAACAACACGATCAAGATCAGCAAGAACGCCATGGCCAACTGCAAGATCGAGAAATAGGCCTGACCGAGCACGACCACGCCGAACCAAGAAACCAATACCGACTTGACTAAGCCGACTAGGAGGCCACCGATGATGGCTCCCCCGAGGCTGTCGAGGCCGCCTAGAGCCGCTCCGGCCAACGCGTAGATCAGGATGGCCAGCATCATGTTCGGGTTGACACCGCCGAGTGCAGGCGAGATCAGCGCGGCGCCCAAGGTGCCGAACACCGACGCCAGCGCCCAGCCGAAGCCGAGTGTGCGCCCGGTGTTGACGCCGACCAGCCGTGCGGACTCTGCATTCGACGACACCGCCCGGAATGCGAGGCCTGCCTTGGTCTTGCCCAGGATCAGGGCGAGCGCCACCAGCGCAACCGCCAGCGAAGCCCAGATGCCGATGGTTCGATAGTGCAGGCGGGCACCGAGGACTTCCCAGAATGTGCGTCCGACCAAGTCACAGGTCTCTGCATCGACGGTTCCGGCTGCGACCTCCTGCAGCGACCCGTCAACCTCGACACAAGAGAGCATGCCGTCACTGCTCTTCTTCAGCTCGCTGCCGTTCGGCACCCAGCCAGGGAACGCGCCGAACGGATCGTTCACACGGCGCACCTGGTAGTTCCAGATGTCTCCGGCAACAGCGTTGATGAGCAAGAACAAGCCGAGGGTGATGAGCACCACGGGTAAGTGGTCGTCAGGATCGAACGGACGAACGAGCGCTCGCTCGATTGCGGCGCCGATGACTGCGCTCACTGCCATCGCAATGAGGATCGACAGCCACAGCCACAAGCCCTGCTCAACGTTGAGCACGTAGACGAAGAACGCGCCCAGCATCGCCAACTCGCCCGTGGCGAAGTTGATCAGCGTCGTCGCCTTGAAAATCAGCACCAACGCCAGCGCCAACGCCGCGTACACGGCGCCGTCGCGCAACCCGTTGAAGATGAAATCCGGGAGGATATCGAAGTTCCAGTTCACTTTCTGCCCCAGTCCCTTCGGATCACGCGCCCAAGTACGCTTCCTGCACAGCAGGATCGTTCTTGAGCTGTTCAGCCGGTCCATGCAGAGCGATCTCGCCGCTCTCGATCACGTAGCCGTAGTCGGCCATGTCCAGTGCCAGGTTGGCATTCTGCTCGACGAGGAGCATCGTCAACCCGGTCTCCTTGTTCAACTGGGCGAATCGCTCGAACAGGTCCTCGATGATGAGAGGCGCCAAGCCCAGCGATGGCTCGTCGAGCAGCAGCAGCCGTGGTCGGCACATAAGTGCCCGGGCAACCGCCAGCATTTGCTGCTCACCGCCCGAAAGCGAGCCCGCCATCTGGTCCCGGCGGTCTTCGAGTCGAGGGAAGATCTCGAACCACCGGTCAACGTCGGCCGAGACCTCGTTGTCCCTGCGGGTGTAGGCGCCGATCTTGAGGTTGTCCATGACCGACAGCTCAGGGAACGTGCCTCGGCCCTGGGGCACGTGCGCCACGCCACGCCGCACGATGTCCGCCGTCTTGGCACGGGTGATGTCGGTTCCCTCCATCGTGATCGTGCCCGAGGTTGTGCACATGTTGCACAGCGCCCGCAGCGTCGTGGTCTTGCCGGCGCCGTTGGCGCCGAGGATCACGACGACGTTGCCGTCGGGCACCTCGAAGTTGAGGCCACGAAGCACCTCCACCGCGCCGTATCGCGCGTGGAGATCCTCGACCTTGAGCATCATCTCTGTCATGAAGAACTCCCCAGGTACGCCTCGATGACCTCCGGGTCGTTGCGCACGACATCGGGGTTTCCGTCAGCGATCTTGCGGCCGAAGTTGAGCACGACGAGGTGCTCGCTGATGTTGAGCACCATGCGCATGTGGTGCTCAACCAGAAGGACCGACAGGTTGTGCCGGTCGCGAATGTCCTTGATGTCTTGGGCGAGCGAGTCGACCTCTTGGTGAGTGAGGCCCGATGCAGGCTCGTCCAGCATGATGAGGCGGGGGTTCGAGATGAGGGCGCGGGCCAGCTCGATGCGCTTGAGCGTGCCGAATGGCAGGCCAGCGGCGGGGAGGTATGCGTACTCGTGGAGGCCGAGTTCTTCGAGAACTTCCCAAGCTCGCCGGCGCAGCGCCTTTTCCTCATTGCGGGTGTTCAGCCTGAACGCAGCAGTGAAGAAATTGGCCTTGGTGTTCGTGTGATCACCCACCATCACGTTCTCGATGACGGTCATCCCGGGCCACAGGGCCAGGTTCTGGAATGTCCGGTACAGACCGACGCGACTGATTTTGTGCGCTGACATCGCGAGCAGATCGTGCCCGTCGAAGGTGATCGAGCCAGTCGTCGGGTCGTAGATCCGGCTGACCACGTTGAACAGCGTGGTCTTGCCCGCGCCGTTCGGCCCGATGAGTCCGAGGATCTGCCCCTCGTCGAGCGAGAAGGACAAGTCGTCGAGCGCACGGATGCCGCCGAACTGCACGGAGATGTCTGAGACTTCGAGCAACGCCACGCGTTGAACCCCCTCACGGTCGGCGCCGGTCAGATGACCGGCCGCAGGCAAGTTATCAGGTCAGTTCCTCCGGGCGAGGTTCCGGCTGAGCGCCTCCCCGCCAATACCAGCGGGTGACGGTAGGTCACGAACGCGCCACAAGTGCAAACCGGGCGATCAACGTAGAGAACTCAAGGAAGTCTGAGCGCCAACATTGCGCGACCGTTGTCGCACAAGCGCTCCTGGGAGGGTTCGGGGAGGAGGACTCGAACCCCCAATGACTGGACCAGAACCAGTTGTGTTGCCAATTACACCATCCCCGAGGGCGCCAAGAAGGTTATCGGCGGGCATGGGAGCGGGAAGCAGAGTTTCTCTGGTCAGTCGCCGAGCCGACTGCGCGCCGCGCGCAGACGGGCCAACGTCGCGTCGCGTCCAAGCAGCTCGAGCGACTCGAATAGCGGCGGGCCCACAGCTCGTCCAGTGACGGCGACGCGCACTGGAGCCTGCGCCTTGCCCAGCTTGAGGCCGAGCGTTTCGCCGATCTCGCGCAACTGCGCGTGCAGTGCGTCCACATTCCACGGCACTTCGGCAAACGCAGCGTCGGCTGCGGCGAGTACCTGTGCCGCAGGCAGCGCCGTGGCCTTTCGCCAATCGTCTGGATCGATCTCCGGCTCGCAGAACAGGAACGCGATGCGATCCGGAGCATCTGACAACACGCGCGTTCGCTCACGTATCAGAGGTGCAACGGCCGTCAATGACTCATGGTCAACGTCAGCTCCCCACGATTGCGCACGCACCCACGGCTCGATCGCGGCGGCGAATCCGACATCGTCGAGCGCCCGCACGTACTCGCCGTTCAGGGCAGTGAGCTTGTCCATGTCGAACATGGCTGGGGCGGCGTTCACGTTTGCGAGATCGAACAGCTCGACGATCTCGGCGAGGGGTCGCACCTCGATTCCATCGGGCGGCCCCCACCCCAGCAGGGCGAGATAGTTCGCCATGGCGGTGGGGAGAACGCCCCGGTCGCGGTAGCTCGTCAATGAGACGTCGTCCCGCCGTTTGGAGAGTTTGCGTCGCTGCTTGTTCACGATGAGCGGCAGGTGAGCGAATGTCGGCACGTCGACCGATCCCAGCGCAGCGCGCAGCAGCACCACCTTCGGAGTCGTGTTGAGCAGATCCTCGCCGCGCACCACGTGCGTGATGCCCAGGTCGAGGTCGTCGACTGCATTGGCCACAAAGAAGGTCGCGCTGCCATCGCTGCGTCGCACCACGAAGTCCTCGATGGCGGCATTCGGGAACTCGACGCGCCCTCGAACGACGTCATCGAAAGCTGTGACGCCGTCGTCGGGCACCGAGAAACGCACGGCGCCTTCGTCGAGGTAGGCGCGCCCCTCGTCCAGCCAGCGCTCAACGGCGGCGGCGTACATGTCGCGGCGACGGCTCTGGTAGATCGGCTCGCCGTCGAAGTCGAGTCCCAGCCAGTCGAGCATCTCGAAGATCTCAGATACATGATCCGCTGTTGCAAGATCGGCGTTGGTGTCCTCGATGCGAAGGAGCATCTCGCCGCCGCAGTGCCGGGCGTACAGCCAGTTGTACAGAGCAGTGCGCGCGGTACCCAGATGCGGGAGGCCGGTTGGAGCCGGAGCGAAGCGCAGCCGCGGACGGCCCCTCAGCACTGGCCGGTGCCGCAGTTCGGATCTGACGGATCGACCCAACGGCCGACGGGCCGGCCCGCGAGGGCGAGCAAGCGTTGCAGCGGCGGCGTGGACAGGTCCACTTCGAGCGGATCCAGGCCTGGCCACGTCCGCACCACTGGCGCCGCTGCGAGCACTCGATCCACCAGCAATTCGTCAAGTCCGGTGCCAGCGCTGATCGCCTGCTGCAGGTCGTAGCCCAGAACGGTCAGTTCGACGACTCGTGTCCACTGCAGCTCACGCAGCCGCGGGCTGAAGCCCGCTCCTGCATCGAGACCCGCCGCAACAGCGAGCACCGTCCGAATGCTCTCGACGACAGGCTGCGTCGGGTCGGGCCGCCTCGCCGACGAGCTGCCGAGACCCAAACCGAGCCCGGCCGCGGGCCGTTCCAGCTCGACAGGCGGCGGAGCAGCCTGGCCGCTCATTTCAGCTGCGGCGGCCATGTTGCTGTTGGCGACGCGTTCGAGCAGGTCGGCGACGGTGTGGTCATCCAAGGGGTGGGCCAGCGGCATGGCCAGGTGTTCCCACGCCGGCAGCCGCATCCGCGCGGCGAAGTCGGTGCAGGCTCGGCGATGCAGGCGCAGGAGCTCCCGATCGGTCTGGGTGCTGTGAGTTGTGCTGCTCATCACCATCGGTGTCTCCTCGTGCAATTCCAGAACGCCGCTTCCGATTTCATGCACTCGCGAGTGGCCACCGGACGCCGGATCCTCGAGGCGCCAAGCGGGGGCACTCGGAACTCAGGCATCTGGAACACGAGTCAACGAGAGCGGGTCAGACCGGTAGCGCCGCGCGATCTCGGCCGGCGCGAGCGCGAGAACCTCCGACGGCACGCAGGCGACCAGCCTTCGCACGTCGTTGTAGTGGTGCGCTTCAGCGGCTCGTTCGAACAGGCCCTCGCGCCGTGTCACCAGCTCTGCGGGCGGTTGATCGTCGAGGTAGCCAAAGGCCGTGTACGCCGCTGCCAGATCGTGCACGACAGGCGCTCGGCCGAAGATCGACGCTCGTTTGAGGGCGACGGCAACGCAGCCTGCATCGACATCGCGCCGATCTTCGCCTTCGACAAGCAGCACGCGATCATCGAACAGGTGCACGAGTCCGTAGGCGTAGCCCTGATCCGGTCCCGGGTGCCCACGAAGTGCCCCGATCGGCTGCCCTGCATCAAGATCGCCCGGCCGCGCAGCGACCCAACGACGCGGCGTGACCTCTGGAGAGACGTAGGTGCGAACTTCGTCCAGCGGATCGACACGAACGTGGCGTGGCGCAGCCATCGCAGCGCAGTCTAGGAAGCGCCGCCGACTCGGGCGCCGGTCACTGGCGCTTACGCACTGGGCCTACGACAGGCGCTTACGCACTGGGCCTACAACAGGCGCTTACGCACTGGGCCTACGACAGGCGCTTACGCGCCAGGGCATAGATGAGCGAATCGCGCAGTGCCAGCCACGATGCCTCGATGACGTTCTCCGAGACGCCGATGGTGGTCCACGTCGATTCGCCGTCAGTGGAATCGATGAGCACCCGCGTCACGGCTTCGGTGCCCCGATCCGCGTCCAGCACTCGCACCTTGTAGTCAGTGAGCCGCACGTTCGCGAGCTCGGGATAAACGTCGGAGACCGCTCGCCGGAAGGCGTTGTCGAGGGCGTTCACCGGACCGTCGCCCTCGCCGACCGTGACCCGGCGCTCACCCGCGACCACGATCCGCAGTGTTGCCTCGGTGTCGAACTCGGCTTCGCGTCCCCGCTCGACCAGAACACGGAATGACTCGACGGTGAAGAAATCGAACGTCTGGCCCGCAGCACGTCGCAGCAGCATCTCCAGCGACGCATCGGCGACTTCGAAGTGGTAGCCGGCGTGCTCGAGCCGCTTGAGCTCATCGACCACCCCGGCCATGTCGGCGCGATCAATCTCGATGCCGAGCTCGGCCGCTTTCAGCTCGACCGACGCACGACCCGACAGGTCTCCAAGCAGGAACCGCGTGCTGTTGCCGACAGCCGCAGGGTCCACGTGCTCATAGCTGTCGGAACGTCGGGCGATGGCACTGGCGTGCAGGCCTGCTTTGTGTGCGAATGCCGAGGTGCCGACGTACGGCTGCTGATTCTGAGGCGGCATGTTCATGAGTTCGGCCACGTGGTGCGCCACCGAGGTGAACAGCGCCAAGCAATCCCGGGGCACAGTCTCGATGCCCATCTTGAGCGTGAGGTTGGGCACCAGCACCGTGTTGTCGCAGTTGCCCGTTCGCTCGCCGTAGCCGTTGACGGTGCCCTGAACATGCGTCGCTCCCGCAACGACGCCGGCCACCGCGTTGGCGACTGCGCAGCCCGTGTCGTTCTGGGTGTGCATGCCGATTTGCACACCGTCGAAGTGCCGCACCACATTCCTGACGATCGCTTCCACCTCGTGCGGCAGCGAGCCGCCGTTGGTGTCGCACAGCACCAAGCAGTCGGCCCCGTTGACCGCCGCGGCTTCCAGCACATGCAGGGCGAATTCGGGATTTCGCTTGTACCCGTCGAAGAAGTGCTCTGCGTCGAAGAAGACGCGCAGTCCCGCGCCTTTGAGGAACTCAACGGAGTCCCCCACCATCGCAATGCCTTCCGACAGCGGCTGCCGGAGTGCTTCGGTGACGTGGTAGTCCCACGATTTGCCGACGATGCACACCGTGGAGGTGCCGGCGGCAAGCAGCGAGCTGAGGGTCTGGTCGTCATCGACACGGCCGCGAGGCCGACGCGTCGAACCGAACGCCACCAGCGTGGCGTGCTGGAGCTCGAGTTCGGTGGCCGCGCGCGCAAAGAATGCCTCGTCCTTGGGGTTCGATCCGGGCCAGCCGCCCTCGATCCAGTGAATTCCCATCGAGTCCAGCTGGCGGGCGACCTTCAGCTTGTCGTCGGGCGAAACGGAGATGCCCTCGAACTGCACCCCGTCGCGCAGCGTCGTGTCGAAGATCTCCACCCGTTCGGGCCACGCCGGATCCCGCACGCCTTCGCGGTCGAGAGGCGGTGCTTCACCGGGCTCGGAAGAGTTTTCGTGCGCAGCCATCGCGCTCACCCGTCCGTCAGGCCGGCGTGGATGGCCTTTGCGATCTCATCGGTGCCGATATCGGGCACCTCGTCGTTGGAGATGGCGGCCTCACAGGCAGCTCGAACTCGTGCAGCACACTCGGCCTCGCCCAGGAACTCGAGCATGAGCACGGCCGAGAGCACAGCTGCAGTGGGGTTCGCCAAACCTTGGCCGGCGATGTCAGGAGCCGAGCCGTGGACAGGCTCAAACAGCGACGGCGACGTGCGGTCCGGGTTGAGATTGGCCGAAGCCGCCAATCCGATGCCGCCTGAGATCGCGCCGCCCAAGTCGGTGAGAATGTCGCCGAACAGGTTGTCGGTGACGACCACTTCGTAACGATGCGGATCTTGCACGAAGTGGATGCATGCCGCATCGACGTGGTTGTACGCGGTATCGACATCTGGATACTCGGCGGCAACTTCGTTGAACGTGCGCTCCCACAAGTCGCCCGAGAACGTCAGCACGTTGGTCTTGTGAACCAGCGTGAGGTGACGCCGCTCGCGCTGGCGCGCCAACTCGAATCCGTAGCGGATGACGCGTTCTGCGCCCATGCGAGTGTTGACCGAGCCCTGCGTCGCGATCTCGTGCGGCGTGCCCTTGCGCAGGAATCCGCCTTCGCCCGCGTAGGCACCCTCAGTGTTCTCGCGAATGACAGTGAAGCTGTGGCCGTCGGGCAAGGTGAACGGGCGAAGGTTCACATAGAGATCCAGCGAAAAGCGGGCTTTGAGCAGCAAGCCGCGCTCGATGATGCCGGGTGGTACGTCAGGCGTGCCGACTGCGCCCAGCAGGATCGCGTCATAAGCGCGCAGCTCGTCGAGCGTCTCGTCGTCAAGCACCGTGCCGTCACGGAGGTAGCGCTGACCGCCCAGATCGAAGTCGGTCGTCGAGATATCGGCGCCGGCGGCAGTGATGACATCCAGCGCAACGGAAATGACCTCAGGCCCAATGCCGTCGCCCCCGATGACTGCAATGCGATGGGTCACTGTCTCATTCCCTTTCCCGGACATCGCCGATTCTTCGACGCCTGCCGAGGCCCGCTGCGGGCCATTTCTGTCGAGTGAGTGTGCCCCGAGAAGCCCTCGGTAACCTCGCGCAGGTGTCGCAGACCCATCGCATCTCACGCGAGGCCCATGATCGCCTCAGCGCCGAGCTCACCGATTTGACCGGTCGAGGCCGCATCGACATTGCTGCACAGATCGAAACCGCTCGGCTGCTGGGCGACCTGTCGGAGAACGGCGACTACCACGCCGCCAAGGAAGAACAGGGAAAGATGGCGGGCCGCATCATGCACCTCACCTCGATCCTGGAGAACTGCGAGATCATCGAGGTGCCCCTCAACGGAGTGGTCGCTCCCGGCAACGTGGTGTCGATCCGCTTCGAGGGCGACGACGTCGTTGAGCAGTACCTGTTCGGTTCCATCGAGGAGCGCCGGCCCGGCCTGGACGTCGTCTCGCCCGGCTCGCCGATGGGTCAGGCGCTCGAAGGCGCGCAAGCCGGTCAAACCGTCAGCTACGAAGCCAACGGAAACACCCTCAGCATCGAAGTCGTCACCATCGAGTCCTGATCGCAGCCTGAATCTGGGCAACGTCGACGTCGGCCGTGTCAACGCGGCCGACGTTGCCGTTGGCAGAGGGCATGTGCAGGGTCCATAGTGATGGGGTGACAGACACCAGTACGCCGCAGGGCCCAGCGGTCGGGCCGCGCACGCTCAGCCAGAAGGTCTGGGACCGCCATATCGTGCGCTCGGGCGACGGACTGCCCGACCTGCTCTATATCGACCTTCACCTTGTGCACGAGGTGACCTCGCCGCAAGCGTTCGACGGCCTGCGCGTGTCCGGGCGCACCGTGCGGCGCCCCGACCTCACCGTGGCGACCGAGGACCACAACGTCCCGACCGCAGATCTCCACCTGCCGATCGCCGATCCCATCTCTGCCAAGCAGGTGGAGGTGCTGCGGACCAACTGCGGCGAATTCGGCATCACGCTGTACCCGATGGGCGACCCCGGCCAGGGCATCGTCCATGTCATCGGGCCTGAACGCGGCCTGACGCTGCCGGGCATGACCGTGGTATGCGGGGACAGCCACACCTCGACGCACGGGGCCTTCGGCGCGTTGGCCTTCGGCATCGGCACATCCGAGGTCGAGCATGTGCTGGCCAGCCAGACGCTGCCCCAGACGCGTCCCGCCACCATGGAAGTACAGGTCGAGGGTGCCACGCCAGCCGGTGTGACCGGCAAGGACATTGTGCTCGCCATCATCGGACAGATCGGCACCGGCGGCGGAATCGGGCACATCATCGAATACCGCGGCGAGGCCATCCGGGCGCTCTCGATGGAAGGCCGGATGACGGTGTGCAACATGTCCATCGAAGCCGGTGCCAAGGCCGGCTTGATCGCCCCCGACGACACCACCTTCGAATACCTGCGGGGCCGACCCGGTGCGCCTTCGGGCCCCGATTGGGACGCCGCCGTCTCGGACTGGCACTCGCTGGCCACCGACGAGGGTGCGACATTCGACAAGTCGGTGGTGATCAATGCGTCCGAGCTTCGACCCCACGTCACCTGGGGCACGAACCCCGCTCACGTCATTCCCATCGATGCGACGGTGCCCGGACCGAGCGACTTCGACGACCCCGTCGCCGCCGCGACTGCGCAGCGAGCCCTTGACTACATGGGTCTCGAGGCAGGAATGCGGCTGACCGACGTGAAAGTGGACACTGTGTTCATCGGGAGCTGCACGAACTCGCGGATCGAGGACCTGCGAGCGGCGGCAGCAGTTGCCCGCGGGCGCAAGGTGGCCGACGGTGTGCGGACGCTGGTCGTTCCCGGCTCATTCGCTGTGAAGGCCCAGGCCGAATCCGAGGGTCTGGACGCGGTGTTCACCGAAGCCGGCTTCGACTGGCGGGAGCCGGGCTGCTCGATGTGCCTGGCGATGAACCCCGACAAGCTGTCGCCCGGCGAACGATCTGCATCGACGTCAAACAGAAATTTCGAGGGGCGCCAAGGGCGAGGCGGACGGACGCACTTGTGCTCGCCCGAAGTCGCCGCGGCCACCGCGATTGCCGGTTCATTCGCCACACCCGAAGATCTCGACTGAGCACCACTGCATCAGCCGTTACCGCCGCACCCACACCGAAGAAGGCAAAGTCATGGAGCCAGTACGCGTGCACGAAGGCCGGGCAGTCCCGCTCGATCGCTCGGACGTGGACACCGACCAGATCATTCCTAGCGATTGGCTGAAACGCGTCGAGCGCACCGGCTTCGGCAAGGGGCTGTTCAGCGAGTGGCGAGACGAGCGCGACTTCGTGCTCAACGACGAGCGCTATGCCGGCGCGTCGATCCTCGTGGCGGGTTCCAACTTCGGCACGGGCTCGTCGCGCGAGCACGCAGTGTGGGCGCTCATGGACTACGGATTCGTGGCGGTGGTGTCACCGCGATTCGGCGACATCTTCCGCAACAACTCCACGAAGAACGGCCTGGTTCCTGTCCAGGTATCCGAGGAGACGGCCGCGAGACTGCGCTCGGCCTTGGCCGACAATCCCGACCTGTCTGTGACCGTCGATGTCGAACGCTTGATGCTGAGTGTTCCCGCCGTGAGCATCGAGGAGCCGTTCCCGATGGACGACGCCACCCGGGAGCGCTTCCTCGAGGGTCTCGACGACATCGGCATCACGATGCGCAGCACAGACGCCATCGACGGCTACGAGACCGACCGCCCCGCCTGGATGCCAACGACCTAGCGGCGTCACAGTTCAGGCTGGCTGCAGTTCGGCACGCAGCCGCTTCAAGCCCAACAACGACATGGCAACAGACGCAAGGAGGGCGGGCGTGCCCGCAGTACAGCTGATCAACATCTCTCGTTATGGCATGGAAACGCCGCCAGGCGATGAACGATTGCAGGAGGCGATCCTCTACGTAGTTCGGCGCCTCGAACACCACTCTGATGGTTGCGACGCTGTGAAACTAGAGAGCACCCTCTGGTGGGCTGACTTCGAGAGCTTCCGCGAACGCCACCGCTCGGTCACTAGCGTCATGTATCAGAAGCTCCCAGAGGGGCCTTCGCCTGCGCGCCTAGCGGCCGCATGCGTCGCCTTGACGGATAGTGGCGCCGCCGAACTGCCTCAGCGCGACACCAAGGCAAAGAACCTCAGGCACACGCTGTCCCCCTTGCGGGATGCCGAGCAGCTGTTCGACACCGACGAAGATCGTGCGCGTGGCGTGGCGTGGCAATGGCGGTAGCGGCAGGACTCATTGCGGAGTGACAGCGAAGAACCGCAGCATCCAGGTGGCGACGAGCTCTTGGTTGCAGGGAATCGTCAGGCTGGCCTTGGCCTCGGCGACGGTGTCTGGGCCCAGCAACTCGGTGCGGCTCTCATAGAGCGGGGCGACGAAGTCGGGCTGGAATTCAGGGTGCCCTTGGATGCCGACGAGATGGTCTCCGACAGCGAGCATCGCGATCGGGCAGCGATCTGCCCCGGCCAGCACGACACCGTCGGGGGGCAACGACATCACCTGGTCTTGATGACTGTGGATGAGGCGGATCTCGTCGGCCGGCGGTTCCATCCACTCGCGGTGCTCATGGAGTTTCCAGACGTTCGCGCCGACCGTCCAACCATGCGGCGCCCGCTGCACTGCGCCGCCGAGTGCGTGGGCGATCATCTGGTGCCCGAAGCAGACACCGAACATCTTGCGACACTCAGCGTGCAGTTGCTGCACGAAATCTGCGAACTGGGCGATCCAGGGAACATCGTCGTAGACCGACGCCCGTGTTCCGGTGGTCATCCAGCCGTCATAGGCATCGAGATCGCTCGGCCATTCACCGTCTGGGAGGCTGAAGGTGTCCATCTGCACGCTGGGGTCGACCCGTGCGATCACGTCAGCGAACATGTCGGAATAGGTGCCGCAGATTGACCGCAGCTCGGGCACGGGATCGTCACAGCGCAGCAAGCCGAGACGCAGCGGGGGACGGCCGACCGTCGCCATGCGGCACCTACCGGAACGACGACACGAGTGCGCTGTGCGAACCGTGCGCGAGCGGTTCGAGCAGGCCGCGCTCTCGCAGGATCGGCATGACGCCCTCGCCGAACCAGTAGGCCTCTTCGAGGTGGGGGTAACCCGACAGGATGAACTCGTCGAACCCCAGTCCGTGGTACTCGGCAATGCGGTCGGCGACCTCGCGGTAGCTGCCCACCAGCGCTGTACCGGCGCCTCCGCGAACAAGACCGATGCCTGCCCAGACATTGGGATGGATTTCGAGTCGCCCGCCCTGCTGGGAGTGCAGTTGCGCCATGCGCCGTTGGCCTTCGGACATCGTGGCGGCGAAGTCGGCCTGCGCCGCGGCGATCGCCTCGGGGCTCATGTGCGCGAGCATGTCGTCAGCGACCGCCCACGCATCGGCCGCGTCTGGGCGCGTGATCACGTGAAATCGGATGCCGAAGCGCAGCGAACGGCCCTGGTCTGCCGCGAGGGCCCGCATGCGGTTCAGGCGCTCGGTTACCATCTCGGGCGGCTCGCCCCATGCGAGATACACGTCGACGTGGGACGCCGCGATGCTCTCGGCCGCAGGCGACGCTCCCCCGAAGTACACGGGCGGCACAGGATCGGGCACATCGCGGGTCGTCGCCCCGGCGACCTTGTAGAAGTCGCCCTCGAAGTCGAACGGCTTGCCGGTCCATGCCTCCCGCACGATCTGAAGGAACTCGCCCGTTCGGGCATAGCGCGTGTCCTTGTCGAGCCAGTCGCCGAAACGGTTGAGCTCACGGGGCTCGGCGCCGGTGACAATGTTGAGCAGCAGCCGGCCACCAGAGAGACGCTGGTACGTGGAAGCCATCTGTGCGGCGAGCGTGGGTGAGAGAAATCCAGGCCTGAATGCCACCAGGAACTTGATGCGGCGTGTCAGCGGTGCCAGGGCGATCGTCGAGAGCCACGCGTCCTCGCACATCGTCCCGCACGGCGTGAGCATTCCCTCGTAGCCAAGCTGATCGCAGGCAGTAGCGATCTGGGCGAGGTAGTCCATCGACGGTGCCCGCCAATGCGCACCCGGTTCGTCGGGCAGCACGTCACGTGAATCGCCGCCGGTGGGCAGAAACCAGTGGACCTTCATCGGCCGACCACCTCGCTGGCATCGCTGTGCAGGACACCGAGGACATTGAGTGTCACCCCAAGTCTGCGGTGGCGACATCGGTTACCGTACCGCCGGGTCCACAGGGGCCTTGCCGACAATCGCACCCGTCGTCATCTGTACGGCGCGTGAGCCAAGGGAGGACAACAGCCCTATCAGGACCACCACCACGGCCGGAACGCGACGCCGCACCCGGCGATCCTGCTGGCGATGTCGCCCGGCTTGCTGCCGATCATCCCCAAGCACATCTTCGATGACGGCCAGGACATGAAAACGCACCCGCGCAATACCGAGGACTTCGTGGGCTCGGGACCGTTCCGACTGACCGAGTTCGAGGCGGGCACCATCATCCGAATGGAGCAGTTCGACGACTTCTTCATCGAAGGCACACCGTGCCTCGACGAGATCGTGATGGAGATCACTCCCGATCCGACCGCAATCGTGGTGGGGCTCGAGAACGGCACCACGCATCTGTCGTCGACCCTGGGCCCACAAGCCAACGTGCTGCGCCTGATGGAGAATCCCGATGTCGAGGTCAGCGCGAAGGGCCACGAGGCCATCGGCCAGATCCAGTGGCTGGAATTCAATGTGAACGATCCGGCGCTGTCGGACAAGCGCGTGCGCCAAGCCATCGGCAATGCGATCGACCGTGAGTTCCTCGCAGAGGTCATCGACCTCGGCCTGACGTTCCCTGCACCGACGGGCATCGTGACGGCCAGCCCGTTCTACAACGACGGCGTGAACCACTACGACAAGAACATCGACCGCGCGAAGGAACTGCTGGCGGAAGCTGGATACGGTCCGGGCGAGCTGAAGCTCAGCATCGACTACATCCCGCCCACGCAGATGATCTACGCCGAATATGTCGTGCAGGCGCTGGAGGAAGCCGGCATCGAGACCGAGCTCAGCGTTTCGCCAGACTTCCCGACGTGGGCGCAGCGTGTCTCTGGGGGCGACTTCCAGATGACGATCAACAATGTCTGGAACTGGGGCGATCCGGTGATCGGCGTGCATCGCACCTACTTCAGCGACAATCGAGTCGGCGTCATCTGGACCAACAACACCGGCTACGCCAACGCCGAAGTCGATCGACTCCTCAACGCAGCGGGCCAAGAGCTGGACCCGGTCGCTCGCGCCGAGCTCTACGCGCAGTTCCAGGACATCGTGGCCGACGAGGTCCCGATCTACTTCTTGACCACACCGCCGTTCTGGCAGGCGTACAACCCGTCCGTGATGAATCCGCCGACCGACAACATCTGGGGGGCAGATGTCGCCGATGCATCAGGTGTGGATGGGCCAGTAGGAACACAGCCTCGCTTCAGGTTTGGCTGCTGAGCCGGTGACGGCGACCCCAAGCGGCCGACCGGCACGGCCGCAGGAGTCCGGCAACCACCAATGCTGAGATCGATCGCAGCCAGGATCGTCCAGGCGCTCGGTCTGATCTTGGCTGTGGTCGCGCTCAATTTTCTGCTCATTCACATCACGCCCGGAGATCCGGCCACGGTCATCGTGGGCGAGAGCGGGGCAGGCGACCCTGAGTTGCTGGAGGAAATCCGCGCCCAATACGGGCTCGACCGGCCGGTCATGGTGCAGCTCGCGTCGTATGTCGGCCGAGTCGCAACCGGCGACCTGGGCGATTCGTACTTCTTCAACCAATCCGTCAGCTCACTGATCGTCAATCGGCTTTGGCCAACAGTGCTGCTCGTCGGCACTGCGCTGACCTTCGCCGTCGCGGCGGGAACGCTGGTGGGCGTCTTCACTGCCCGCCGTCCGGAAAGCCCGCTCAGCCACGGAGCCACCGTGCTGGCATTGGTGGGCTTCTCGATGCCGGTGTTCTGGACCGGCATCATGCTGGTGATCCTGTTCGCCTTGGCGTGGAATCTCCTGCCAGTGCAGGGCTGGCACGACGTGAGCTACGCCCCAGGTGTGATGGGGAATATTGCGGACGTGGCCGAGCACTTGGTGCTGCCGGCGCTGACGCTCGGGCTCATCTACCTGGCGCAGTACAGCCGACTATCACGGGCATCGATGCTCGAAGTGCTCGAGTCGGACTACGTGCGAACTGCTCGGGCCAAGGGGCTGAGCGAGTCGAGCGTCATGTACAAGCATGCACTGCGCAATGCGATTATTCCCGTGGTCACCGTGGTCGGCTTGCAGTTCGGTGCACTGCTGTCAGGAGCGCTGCTGGTCGAGACGGTGTTCAACTGGCCAGGCCTCGGGCGGCTCGCGTTCGACTCGATACTGCGGCGGGACACGTCGGTCCTATTGGGCGTGCTGCTCGTGTCGTCGGTCATGGTCATCGTTGCCAACCTGCTGACCGACTTGCTCTACGCCGCCATCGATCCGCGCATCCGGATTCGTGAGCGTTCCCGTGCCTGAGATGTCGACGCCGGCTGACCCGGTCGCACCGACGGCGCTCGAAGTCGCTGAAGGCGCCGTTGCCCTGCCCGCGCGAGAAGCCCTCCGACTGTTCGTTCGGAACAAGGCAGCGGTTGTGGGAGTCGTGCTGCTTATCGGCATGATTTTCATGACGGTTGCGGGTCCGAGTTTGTACGACCAGCTTGACGGTCGCCGCAATGGCCGCAGCGATCCTGTTCGAGGCCGGCTTGGCATTCCTCGGTCTCGGTGATCCGAACAACACCAACTGGGGACTCATGATCGGGCTGAATCGCGGCAACTTCCTGACTGCGTGGTGGTCGGTGACGTTTCCCGGTTTGGCAAACTTCGTCACGGTGCTGAGCTTCAGTCTCATTGGCGACGGCCTGCAGGACGCTTACAACCCCAAGCTGCGGGGACGCTGAGCCGTGAATGACGCCAGCCCAGCGGCCCCAATGGCGACCGACACCGCGAACGATGCTCCGAGGCTCTCGGTTCGGGGACTCACGGTCCGTTTCGACGCGTTCACCGCGGTGAACGATGTCGGCTTCAATCTCCACGATGGCGGCACACTCGCGGTGGTGGGCGAATCGGGTTCGGGCAAGTCGGTGACCGCTCTGTCGATCATGCGGCTCATCGAGATCGGGACGAGAGCCACCATCGACAGCGGGGAGGTGCTGTTCCGGCACGACGACGGGCAGGTTGTCGATCTGCTCAAGCTCGCCGAACCGCAGATGCGCGCCATACGCGGAGACCGGATCTCGATGATCTTCCAGGAACCGCTGACGAGCCTGAACCCCGTGTACACCGTCGGCAGCCAGATCGGCGAGGCGTTGCGCCTGCACCGCGGCATGAATCGCGCCCAGGCCCGCCGGCGAACCCTTGAAATGCTCGACCGCGTCCGGATTCCCGACGCCACGCGCCGCATCGACCAGTACCCCCACGAGATGTCAGGCGGCATGCGCCAGCGGGTGATGATTGCCATGGCGCTCGCATGCGACCCGGCGATTCTCATCGCCGATGAGCCCACAACCGCTCTCGACGTGACGATCCAGGCGCAGATCCTGGCGTTGATGGCTGAGATGCAGCGCGAGACGGGTGCAGCGGTGCTGATCATCACCCACGACATGGGCGTCGTCGCCGAGATCGCGGATGAGGTCGTGGTCATGCAAGCGTCGCAACTGGTCGAACGCGGCGAAGTCCACGACATTTTTGAACGGCCACAGGAGACCTACACACGATCGCTCCTCGCGGCGGTGCCGCGGCTCGGCTCAATGACCGGCGAGAGCGAGCCCCGTCGTTTCGAGTTGCTCGATGCGGGCGAATTCGACGACCCCGAACCCGTCGCTGAGGCGACTTCTGACCCGGTCGTGGACGCATGAACACGCCAGCCGCCGCAACGCCGATCGTCGAGGTCGAAGCGCTGACCAAGCACTTCCCGGCTCCCGGCAAAGCGCGTGTCCATGCCGTCGAGCAGGTCAGCCTTCAGGTCGGCCGCGGCGAGACACTCGCGATTGTGGGCGAAAGCGGCTGCGGAAAGTCCACGCTTGCGTACCTCATCATCCGGTTGCTTGACCCCACGAGCGGCACGATCCGCCTCGACGGAACCGACATCACCAGTCTGGGGCCGCGCGAGTTGCGCCCGCACCGGCGCAAGGTGCAGATCGTGTTCCAAGACCCATTCGCCAGCCTGGACCCGCGTCGACCCATCGGCAAGGCCATCGGCGAACCGCTCGAGATCCATCGGGCCGTACCCCGTCGCGACATCGACGACGTCGTGGCTGCGCTGCTTCAGCGCGTTGGGATGTCCCCCGACGACATGTCGCAATACCCGCACCAGTTCTCGGGCGGGCAGCGCCAGCGGATCTGTATCGCCCGAGCGCTGACGCTGCGACCCGAACTCGTGATCGCTGACGAAGCCGTTTCGGCCCTGGATGTCTCGATCCAGGCGCAAGTCATCAACCTGATGATGGACCTGCAAGAAGAACTCGGGCTGTCGTACCTGTTCATCAGCCACGACCTCGCAGTCGTCGAGCGCATCGCGCATCGAGTAGGCGTCATGTATCTCGGGCAGATCGTCGAGCTGGGGCCGCGGCAGGCGATCTTCGAAAATCCGACCCGCTCGTACACCCAGCGGCTGCTGGACGCCGTGCCGATCGCCGACCCGCGGCAGCGCCGCACTGATCGGTCGGTGCGCACCGACGAAATCCCGAGCCCGGTGTTCGAGCCCGGCACGGCGCCAAAGCCAGTCGTGCTCACCGAGGTCGAACCTGGCCACTTCGTGGCGCAAGACTGATGCACGCACCCGCGTCTGGGGACTCTGGCGCATCCGAACCGTTCGTGATCTACCCGGCGCGCCGGGTCATCACGATGAACCCTGCATTCCCCGACGGCGACGCCGTCGCTGTTTCGGGCGAGCGCATCCTGGGCGTGGGCAGCGCGGCGGACCTAGCGTCATGGGGCAGCCATCGCGTCGACGATCGATTCTGCGAACACGTTCTCCTGCCGGGGTTTATCTAAGCGCACTGCCATGTCATGTCGGGCGGCTTGTGGAGCTTCACATACGTGGGCTTCTTCGACCGTCGGGATCCCCAAGGCCGTCTGTGGCCGGGCTGCAAGTCCATCGACGATGTGCTCGCACGACTCCGCCAGGCGCTCGCGGAACTCCGTGGCGACGGCCTGCCGAACGGCGAGCTGCACGAACCCGCGGGGATGATGCTGGCCGGCGACGCCTTCGTCGAGATGATGGCCGCAAACCGCACCGAGGCCGCCCGCTGGCGCTACGCCGAGGAAGCCCGCAACGCCGGCCACACGTTGCTGACCGATCTCGGCACGACGCAGCTGTGGGACACAACCCAGCTCGACAATTGGAAGAAGGTGACGAGCGATCCCGAATACCCAGCTCGGGTGATGGTGGCGCTGTCGAACTTCTTTGGGGCGCCAGCCGGCCCGGACGAATTGGCTGAGCTGGGCGCACGGCTGGTGGGCGAGCAGACCTCGAAGCTGCGGTTCGGCATCGTCAAGCTCATCCTGGACGGCTCCATCCAGGGTTTTACGGCCCGGATCAGCTGGCCGCACTACTACAAGGCGCCGCCAGGGCACATCGGCAACGGCCTGTGGCTGACGACACCCGCGCAGTACAGGCGCATGGCGGCGCTGGGGATGTGCGCCAACATCTTTGCCAACCACATCTTCAATTGGGGTGACCAGCACCGTGACGCGACGGTGGGCCCCGAGCGAGCGGCGCGCATGGACGCCTACGGCACGGCGCTGGCCGAAGGCGCGAGCTTCTCGATTCACTCTGACTCGCCCATCACGCCGCTCGGTCACCTGCACACCGCATGGTGTGCGGTCAACCGGGTGACGGCTTCGGGCGAGGTGCTCGGACCGCACGAGCGCATCGGGATTCCGGAGGCGCTGCGGGCGATCACCATCGACGCAGCCCGGCAGCTCAAGTTGGACGCGGAGGTCGGCAGCATCGAAGCCGGGAAGCTGGCCGACTTCGCGGTGCTGGAAGACGACCCGCTCAGTGTCGACCCGATGACGCTGCATGACATCGGGGTGTGGGGCACCGTGCTCGGCGGCGTGCCACAGCCGGCCAAAATCAGCGAGAACTAACTGCCCTCTGGGCACCGGATCTGAGTCCAGCCGTGAAGACAGCGTCATGAGCGAGCAGCGAATCCCGGTGACCGTGGTGGGCGGCTACCTCGGCGCTGGCAAGACGACGCTCGTCAATCACGTGCTGCGCACGTCCGATGAGCGCATTGCCGTGATCGTCAACGACTTCGGCGAGATCTCCATTGACGAAGACCTCATCGTCGCAGCCGAGGGTGACAAGCTGACGCTGGCCAACGGATGCATCTGCTGCACCCTCGCGGACGGCTTCGCCGCTGCGCTGATGCAGATCCGCTCTGCCGGCACTCCCCCGGCACGACTCCTCATCGAGGCCAGCGGCGTTACCGACCCGGCCCAGATCGCTGCGTACGGTCACACGCCCGGCTTGCGACTCGACGCAGTTGTCGTCGTTGCCGATGCCGAGCAGGTGCAGCGGCTGGCCGAAGATCGCTGGGTGGCAGACACCGTCCGCAGGCAGCTGGCGGCGGCCGATTTGCTGGTGCTCAACAAGATCGACCTGCTCACTAGCACAACTGACGTCGATGAGCTGTGCGATTGGCTGCACGACACTTCCCCGCGTGCCGCGGTGGTGCGGGCGCGTCAGGCTGCTGTGCCAGCGGACGTGTTGTTCGATGCGCCAGCCGATGTCTTCGGCTCGGTGAATACCGGGATCACTGCGCTCGACGAGCCGCGCACGGCGCCCGACGCTGCCGACCGCCATATGCACGATCACGCCGAAGACCTCTTCGAGTCCAAGACCATCACGCTGGATGCACCAGTCCCCGGCGCACGCATCCGCGCGTTGCTCGACAATCTGCCCAAGGGCGTCGTGCGCCTGAAGGGACTCGTGCGCATCTTCGACGTTGACGACGCGAGCAATACTCCCGGTTCGAGCGCTGACTACGAGATCCAATCGGTCGGCCAGCGAACCGCTATGACCTCAAGCGAACCGCATCGACGCTGGGTCGTCAGTGTGATTGCTCGACGCGGCTCGCTACAACGGGACTGGCTGATCCGAAGCCTTGGCGTGCCAGACTCGTCACAAGCTCGGCCGACTCCGTCCGAGCCGTGCCCGCAACACTGACCTTGGAGCGCTGACATGACGACGCTCATCCCGGAACCCGACATCAACAACGAGTGGCGTCTCGAAACGCCCGGCGACGCGGGCTGGCTGCGGTCGGCGCGACCGGACTCTGCCGACAAGTTCTTCATGTGCTCTGCCGATGGTCACGTCCAGGAGCCGAACACGTTTCTCCTCGACCGCATCGACCCCGAGTATCACCATCGGCTGCCGACCATTGCCGTCAGCAAGGACATGGATCCCCACGGCAAGGGCGGCAGGGACGCAGCCGGAAACGACACTTCTGAGGAGCAATTCTTCCAGACCGCGGAGGGCTTCCGTCCGGCCAAGCTCAATTGGACGAAGCCGTTCGAGGGCCACGAGAAGCTGCGCAACCGATCAGGTCGCGATCCCGAGGCACGAGTGCGCGATCTGGCGCTGGACGGCTGTGACGCCGAGATTCTGTTCCCGAACAAGGGCCTGACTATCTGGGCGACGCCCGACGCCGACTTCAGCCATGCGATGTGCCGCGCCTACAACGAATGGGCCTGGGAGGAGTTCGAGGCCTACAACGACCAGCTGGCGCCGATGGCCTGCATTGCTCCCGCAGCGCTGGACAAGGCGATCGCCGAGATCCAGCGTTGTGGGGCGCTCGGTTTCAAGGGACTGAGCTTGCCGTGCAAGCCCGTCTTCGGGCCTCCCGATGTCGACGACCCCAATTACAACCTGCGGGAATTCGAGCCCTTGTGGGACTGCATCGACGATGTCGGTCTACCGGTCACGTTCCACGTCTCGACGGGTCGCGACCCACGCACCGCTCGCAGTCAGGGCGGGGCCGTCATCAACTACGCGGTGCATTCGCTCGCACCAACCATGGAGCCGCTCGTCAACATCTGCGCTTCGGGTGTGGCCGAGCGGCACGCGACCCTGCGATTCGGTTCCATCGAGGCCGGCATCGGCTGGGTGCCGTGGATGCTGGGCGCCATGGACGAGGCGTATCTCAAGCACCACATGTGGGTTCGTCCCAAGCTGGAGTTGCTTCCCAGCGAGTACTTCAAGCGCCAGGGCTTCGCGAGCTTCCAAGATGACGCTGCAGGCTTGGACCTTGCTCGAGAGCACGATCTGGTGGACAACTTCTTGTGGGCGAACGACTTCCCCCACCACGAAGGCTCATGGCCGTATTCGGCGCAAGCGATCGAGCGCACGATGAGCCGCCTCGACGATGGCGAGCGAGCCAAGATTCTTGGGCTCAACTCCGCCCGCATCTTCGGGTTCGAGATTCCCGAGCGCTACCTGCATCACCTTGACGCCGCTGCAGTCGCCTCGCGGCGCTGACCGCAGCCGCTTTGTGGTGCGTCAGATTCAGGCTGATCGACGAGATGTAGGGTGAATCACGAGAGGTCCGGTTCGTAGAGGAGCTGAGATGATCCACGGAGCGCTCAGGAAGATTGCCGGCGGCCTCAAGAACTTCGGTGATTTCTGTGTCGCGTTTTCGCACGCGGGGAAGAAGCCATCGGCCCCCGACCCCCGTAAGGCAGCCGCCCGGCGGATGAGGGAATCGATGCACTCAAGCAGGGGCGGAAGCACCGTGAACTCGACAGCGGAACGCCTCTACGCAAAGGAACTATCCGAGGGTTACAAGCAGCCGCGCTAGGACAGCACTGCCATAGGGATGCCACCCCTGAGGCGTCAGGAGTTGACGGCGTAGGGCACTGGGTCGCCGGCGAGGGCGAGGTTGACCTGCTCGGCAATCTGCGTGCCGGCTCGATCTTGGGCTTCGGCTGTGTTGGCACCCAGGTGTGGTGTCGCCACGACATCTGGCCGACCGAACAACGGCGACTCCGTCATCGGTTCGGTCTCGTAGACATCGAGCGCGATGCCGCCCAGACGGCCGGCGTCGAGTGCCGCTGCGGCAGCGGCCTCATCGAGGATGCCGCCGCGTGCGGTGTTGACGATCAACGCATGGGGGCGGCACCGGGCCAGGTTGTCCGCACCCAGCAACCCGGCTGTGTCCGGCGTACGCGGCAGGTGCAGCGTGATGATGTCCGAAACGTCGAGAAGGGTCTCGAACGGCACCATGTCTACCCCGGCTGCCCGTGCGGACTGCTCGGTGACGTACGGGTCGAATGCAACGAGCCCAACGTCGAAGGGCGCCAGCCGCTCGGCGACGAGGCGGCCGACGCGGCCAAGGCCGAGAATGCCGACTGTCTTGCGGCTGATCTCCATGCCGCCCCATTTACTGCGCTCCCAGCGGCCTTCGGACAGTGCATGGTGGGCTTGGGGAATATTGCGCGCCAGCGCCAGCATCAACGCAATGGTCATCTCGGCGGCTGACACGACGTTGCTGGCAGGCGCGTTGCACACGAGCACACCGCGCTCAGCGGCAGCGTCGACATCCACATTGTCGAGGCCCACTCCAGCACGCCCGACGACAGCGAGCCCGCTCGACGCTTCGAGCAGCGCCGCGTCGACTTGAGTCGCAGAGCGGACCACAAGCGCCTGTGCCCCGACGATCGCTGCACGTAGCTCCTCCGGGCTCAGCCCAATGCGGACGTCGACGTCGTGTCCCGCCGCTCGCAGCAGCTCCAAGCCTGCTTCTGCCAACTCCTCGGCCACCAGCACTCGTGCCATGCCGGTCAATTCTTGCCGATTGTCGAAGAATGGGACCGAGCTGGTGACCGGCTCACGCCGCCACTGCCCCCAATCTGACGGCTCACGCCGCCACCAGGTCCGCAATGCGGGTGATGCCCTCGGTGAGGTCGTCGAGACCCATCGCGAACGAGAATCGGGCGTAGCCGGGCGCTCCAAAGGCTTCGCCGGGCACGAATGCAACCTTTGCGTGCTCGAGGACAGCCGCAGACAATTCGAGCGTGGTGTTGACCTCGGTGCCGCCGAAGCTGCGCCCCAGCAGACCCTCCATGCTGGGGAAGGCATAGAAAGCGCCTTCGGATTCGGCGCACTCCATCCCGTCGATGGCGTTGAGCAGTTCGGTGATCCGCTGACGACGGACATCGAACGCAGCACGCATGTGGGCGACGTCATCGAGATTGCCCGACACCGCAGCCAGCGCGGCAGCTTGGGCGACATTGCAGACGTTGGACGTCGAGTGGCTCTGCAGATTGGTCGCTGCGCCGATCACATCGGCAGGGCCAGCCATCCACCCGACGCGCCACCCGGTCATGGCGTAGGTCTTGGCGACGCCGTTCAGGACGATGCATCGGTTTGCGATCTCGGGCACCAGCACGGGCAGCGAGTGATGCTCGGCATCGCCGTAGACCAAGTGCTCGTAGATCTCGTCGGTGATGACCCAGATGCCGTGGGCGACCGCCCAACGACCGATCGCCTCGATTTCGTCGCGCGGATAGACGGCCCCAGTGGGGTTGGACGGCGAGACGAACAGGATCGCTTTCGTTCGCGGCGTCCGAGCCGCCTCGAGCTGTTCCACCGTCACTCGGAAACCTGCGTCGATGCCAGCGAACACTTCGACAGGAATGCCGCCGAAGACCCGCATGGCCTCGGGATAGGTCGTCCAGTACGGAGCGAGCAGCAGGATCTCGTCTCCCGGATCGACGAGCGCGGCCATGGTGTTGTAGACGGCCTGCTTGCCGCCGTTGGTCACCAGGAACTGGCTGGGGTCAAGTACGAGACCGCTGTCACGCTGGGTCTTCGCCACCAGCGCCGCCTTCAGCGCCGGGAGTCCGCCGGCAGGCGAGTACCGGTGGTTCGCGCTGTCGCGGCAAGCCGCCACGGCAGCTTCCACAATGTGTTCGGGCGTCGGGAAATCCGGCTCGCCGGCACCGAACCCGATGACGTCCTCGCCGGCGGCCCGCAGGGCCTTGGCCTTGGCGTCCACCGCCAGGGTGGCCGAAGGGGCGATGCCGGCCACCGCCGCCGAAACTCGATTGCTCATTGGGCTGCTCCCGTCTGCGCGGCACCCAGATGCGCCCGCCACGTGCGCCCGACAGTCTCGCTGCGGCGACGGCGGTTGCAGCAAACCATTGGCGGTTTGTGGTTGACCCCAAGGCGACCGCCCGTCATAGTGGCAGCCGATGGTTGCATCCCCGACCTCAATTTCGATTCCTGCCGAGCTGCGTCCGTCCGACGGCCGTTTCGGCTCGGGTCCGTCCAAGGTCCGGCCGGAGGCGGTCAAGGCGCTCGCCGCCCGGGCATGCGACTACATGGGCACATCGCACCGGCGCACCGGCGTCCGCTCAGTGGTCGGACGGCTGCGCTCCGCCATGACCGAGCTGTTCGGCCTCGGCGACGGCTGGGAGGTCGTGCTTGGCAACGGCGGCAGCACCGGCTTCTGGGATGCCACAGCGTTCTCGATGGTCGAGCGACGTGCCGAGCATCTTGTCTTCGGGGAGTTCTCCGAGAAGTTCGCGGCTGTCACAACTGCCGCACCCCATCTCCGCGATCCGGTCGTCTTCGAAGCCCCCTACGGCGACCATCCGATGCCTCAGCCCGCAGATGTCGACGTCTACGCGCTGACGCACAACGAAACCTCGACCGGCGTATGCATGCCGCTCACCCAGCCGCAGCTCGCCGTCGCAAGGTCAGGCCCGCAGCCTGCGCTCGTGATGGTTGATGCCACGTCCGCGGCTGGAGCCATGAGGTGGGACCCGCACGACGTCGACTGCTACTACTTCGCGCCGCAGAAGGCCTTCGCGGCGGACGGCGGGTTGTTCATCGCGCTGTGCTCGCCGGCGGCCATCGAGCGAATCGAGCGCATCGATGCCTCCGGCCGGTACAAACCGGCCACGCTCGACCTGGCGATCGCGGCGCGCAATTCGCGCCAAGACCAGACCTACAACACGCCGGCGCTCGCAACCATCCTGCTGACGCTTGAGACCGCCGAGTGGATGCTCGACGGAGGAGGACTCCGGTGGGCCGCCAGTCGCTCCGCAGCCTCAAGCGGCGCCGTGTACGGGTGGGCGGCGGCACGCGATTTCGCCTCGCCGTTCGTGACAGATCCCCAGATGCGCTCCCCTGTTGTGTGCACAATCGACTTCGAGGGGGTGAGCGCAGACGACATCGCTGCGGCGCTGCGAGCCAACGACATCGTCGACACCGAGGGCTACCGCAAGCTGGGTCGCAACCAGCTGCGCATCGCCGCATTCCCTGCGATCGAGCCGGCGGACGCCGAGGCCCTCACGGCCTGCATCGACTTCGTCGTCGAGCGCCTGTAAGGGCATTCGCGCAGCGGCGCCGACGGATGGAAGCGCTGCGAGACCGATCACAAGAGGCTCAAGCCCCTCGTGCGCCCTGCGACGTCGGGCGTCTCCTGGCATGGCGCGAGGCAATTCGTGGTGTGCGGCCCCGACCGCGACGAGTACGTCGCTCTGTCACGCATATAAGCCCAGGAGACTGCGCCGTGATCAGATGGCCTGGTCTTGGGTTGCACCAATGTGGTCGGCGACCATCACCGGAGCCGGATGACCAGGGTGCCCGCAGTCTTGTCGTGCCAGCCCTGGTAGACGCGGTCCCAGGTCAAGCTCACGTAGCACAGCAGCGAGAAGATCCAGCCAAAAAGCAGAACAAACGAAATCACATATGAAATTAGGTTTGGGAGCGCGGGCAAGGCCCAGCGACCCATCGATTTTCCCCAGCCCGGGGCCTCTCCGGTCATCGCGTGGACGACCTTGATGCCCAAGATTCGCTTTCCGAGAGTCTGTCCCCACCGGGCTGTCGGCCAAACCTCGTACGCAATCCCGAGGAGCAGCCCGAAGATCACCGACACAGCCGTGGCGCCCGTCGAGAAGTCGGGGCTCTCATTGGTGTCGTCGACAGTGAACGCCGCAACCACGATGAACGCGATGATTGAGAGAACGACGAGAAAAATCGCGTCCAGGGCCCGCGCACCGAAACGATGGCCTGGCCTGGCCAGCTGCACAGTGCCGCCGAGGCCCAATTCGGCCCACCCCGTGCGCCGATTGCCGTCAGGCATCGACGGCTCGCCCATGTCACTCATCATCGGCCTCCAAAGTGCTTGCGCTGATGCGCAGACTCGATGGCGAAACTAGCAGTGACGTCGCGAGGCACCCTGTCGATCCTGCCGCCGTCAGTCGTGAGCGTCATGCTCACGATGATGCGCTAGTTGAGCTGCGTGTCGTCGGGATAGCCCGCCAACAGACGGGCCGGGAGCGGCTGGCGGGCCAACACGTCGTGCCACATGCTCGTCGCGTCGGCGGTGAGATCACCGAGCACCGAATCGAAGACCCACCAGCAGCCTTGTGCCAGTTCGCCCCGCAGCTGGCCCGGACCCCACCCCGCGTGGCCGCCATAGAGGCGCACGGCACCTACCTCGGCGTCGAGTTCGGTCGGATCCGCGGTCAGGTCCACCAGACCCACGCCCTGCGCGACCGCCCGGAACGCTCCCGCCATCTCCGAAGGGTGCAGATCCGAGACCGACGTCCTTGGCGGGTTGCCCGCATCGGCACCGGCGGTCGTACCCAGCGCCAACAGGCCCTGCGGCTCCACCGGCCCGCCGAGACCGACGGCTGCGTCGTCGTCGAACCGTGAGGCCCACCTAGGCACCGCCTCCGCGCAGGCGATGTCGGAGAGGCGATTGATGACGACGCCGAGCGTGCCAGCCTCCTGATGCTCGATCACATACACCACGGTCCGGTCGAAGTTGGGGTCGACCAGGCGCGGCGTCGCCACCAAGAGATCCCCCGCGGATGGCGCCCTCACTGGCGTCACGACGACTTCAACCACGCTCCGATTCTGCCACCACCCCAGACCGTCGCCGGAGCCGATCCGGCCGCAGGCCCAACAATCGGCGAAGCCTTCATGCTCGGTGCGGCGCTGGCCAGATGCCAGCCGCCGATGCGACGGCAACCAAACCGTTCAGGACACCTCGCCGCCGGATGCGGCGGTGACGTCCTGACGGCCGGCGGTGATCCACGGCATCATCGCCCGTAGTTCGGCGCCGACCTGCTCGATGGGGTGCTGTTTGCCCTCTTCGACCATGCGGCGATAGTTCGGCAGTCCATTGCGGTTCTCGTCGATCCACTCCTGAGCGAAGCTTCCGTCCTGGATCTCCGCGAGGATGCGCTTCATCTCGGCGCGGGTCTCATCAGTGATGATGCGTGCGCCACGAGTCATGTCGCCGTACTCGGCGGTAGTCGAGATCGAATAACGCATGCCCGAGATGCCGGCTTCGTAGATGAAGTCCACGATCAGCTTCACCTCGTGCAGCGTCTCGAAGTACGCCGACTCGGGCTGATAGCCGGCCTCGACCAGTGTCTCGTAGCCCGCCCGGATCAGCTCGGTAAGCCCACCGCACAGCACCACCTGCTCGCCGAACAGATCGGTCTCGGTCTCCTCGGCAAACGTCGTTGTCAGCACGCCGCCGCGGGTGCCGCCGATCCCCTTCGCATATGCGAGCGCGTCGGCGAGTGCGTGGCCGCTGGCGTCCTGGTGCACGGCCACCAACGCCGGCACGCCGCCGCCTTCGACGTAGGTGCGGCGCACGTTGTGGCCGGGTCCCTTCGGGGCGATCATCCACACGTCCACCTCAGCAGGCGGGCTGATCTGGCCGAAGTGGATGTTGAAGCCGTGGGAGAACGCGATCGCGTTGCCCGCGGTCAGGTTCGGCGCAATCGAGTCTTCGTAGATCGCCGCTTGGTCGGTGTCGGGCAGCGCCATCATGACGATGTCGGCCTGGGCGGCGGCATCAGCCACATCGGCGACTCGCAAGCCCTCAGCGGTGGCCTTGGGACGTGATGACGAGCCCGCGCGCAACCCCACCACGACATCAATGCCGCTGTCGCGCAGGTTCAGGGCATGAGCGTGCCCCTGGGACCCGTAACCCATGACGGCCACGGTGCGTCCGGCCAGCTGGCCCAGATCAGCATCGTCCTCGTAGTAGATGGTGGCGGGCATCGTTGCGCTCCTGTGGGTCTGTGACTTGTGAGAGTTGGAGTATGCCGACCGCAGTGCCCGGGCGGGGCCTGCGGCGGTCGCTCAGTCGGCGATGGCGACGGCGGGCGCCGGCTCGCTCAGCTCACGCAATGCGATGCGCCCGGTGCGCTGCAGGACACGGATGCCGAATTGCGCCAGCTCGGCTTCGCAGCGGTCGATGTCGTCCGGGTGGGCATCGACGCTGACGATCATCTCGTCGGCGCTCTCGTCGAGCACCTCGCCGCCCCACGGCTCGATCACGCGCTGCACCGCTGCACGATTGCCCGCGCCCACGCGAGCCAGCATCAGCTCGCGCTCGATCGAGTGCGCCGGCTGCAATTCGGTGATGTGGATGACGTTGATCAGCTTGTCGAGCTGCTTGGCAATCTGGTCGACATCGGTGTTGTGGACGTCGACCACGATCGTGATGCGGCTGTAGCCCGGATCAACGGTGGGCGCCACGGCGAGGGAGAAGATGTTGAAGCCGCGGCGGCTGAACAGCCCTGCAATGCGTGCCAGCACACCGAACTTGTTCTCGACGATGGCCGCGAAGATGTGCAGATCGAGATCCGGCGCGCCGCTCATGACGGCGCTGAACCCTTGAGGACTGCGTCGGCGTCACCCTCGGGTCCGAGGATGATGTCGTCGTTGGATCCGCCGGCGGGCACCATCGGATACACCTTCTCGTCGGAGTCCACGCGAAAGTCGATAACCACGGGGCGATCGTTGATCGAGTTCGCCTTGGCGATCGCCGGAGCGACTTCCTCAGCTGACTCCACCCGGATGCCGGTGCAGCCCATGGCTTCGGCCCAGCCGACGTAGTCGGGATGGTCGGCGCTGAGATACACTTGGCTGTAGCGCTGGGCATAGAACAGCTCCTGCCACTGGCGCACCATGCCCAGGTAGGCGTTGTTCAGAATCGCGACCTTGACGGGAATGTCCTCGGCACTCGCGGAGATCAGCTCCTGGGCGGTCATCTGGAAGCAGCCGTCGCCGTCGATGGCCCACACGGTCCGATCAGGCTTGCCCACCTTGGCGCCGATTGCCGCAGGCACCGCGAAGCCCATCGTTCCCAGCCCGCCCGAGTTCACCCATGTATAGGGGTAGTCGAACTTCCAGAATTGGCTCGCCCACATCTGATGCTGGCCGACGCCGGCCACCACGATCGTGTCGTCGGGCGTGTTATCGCGCAGTTGCTCCACCACGTACTGCGGCTTCAGCGGGTAACCGCTGGACGGCTGGTCGTACTGCAGCGGATGCTGCTCCTGCCAACCCGAGATCGTCGACTTCCACGCCGAGCTGTCCGCCAGGCCGTCGGTGACGTCCCGTGGTCCCGTGCCCCCTTCGGGCGGTCGCAGCGCCTCGATCAACGCTTCGACCGCCACCCGGGCATCGCCCGCGATCGCCACCTCGGGCACCCGCACTTTGCCGTGCTCGGCGGGGTCGATGTCCACGTGGATCACCTTGGCCTCGGGAGCGAAATGCGCTGGGTTGCCTGTCACCCGGTCGTCGAAGCGGGCACCCAGGTTGATGAGCAGGTCAGCTCGCTGCAGCGCGGTCACGGCGGTGTAGTTGCCGTGCATGCCCGGCATGCCCAAGCAGAGCGGATGCCGATCTGGGAACACGCCCCGCGCCATCAGTGTCGTCACGACGTGGATATCGCACATCTCTGCGAAGGTGCGCAGCGCCTCTGCGGCTCGGGCCTTCAGCAGGCCTCCGCCCGCGTAAATGACCGGCCGCTCGGACTTGCGGATCAATGCCGCTGCACGAGCGATGTCATCAGGATCGACCGCGCTGCGGGGTCGGTAGCCGGGCAGGTCCACGCTGTCGGGCCAGTACCAGTTCATCGGCAGGTTGCTGACGTCTTTGGGCAGATCGATGAGCACGGGCCCAGGCCGTCCCGTGGTCGCGATGTGGAATGCCTCCGCAACGATGCGGGGAATATCGGCTGGGTCTGTCACCAGGTAGTTGTGCTTGGTGACCGCCATGGTGATGCCGGTGGTGTCGCATTCCTGGAAGGCATCCGAGCCGATCGCCGACATCGCCACCTGGCCGGTCACCACCACCAGAGGCACCGAGTCCATGAAGGCGTCACACAGCGGCGTCACGATGTTGGTTGCCGCGGGACCGCTCGTCACCATCGCCACGCCCGGCTTGCCGGTCACCTGCGCGTAGCCCTGCGCCATGTGGCCAGCGCCCTGCTCGTGGCGAACCAGGACGTGGCGGATCGACGAGTCCAGCACCGGGTCGTAGACAGGCAGGATTGCGCCGCCGGGCAGACCGAACATCACCTCGACGCCGCTCATCTCCAGGCTTCGCATGAGCGCCTGAGCGCCGGTGAGTTCCATTGCGGTTCTCCTGTGATGTCGGTCGGGTAGTCGTCGGGCGGCGGTCGCAAGGCGGCGGCCAGCTCGTCGTGGTGGGCTTGCGTTGTTGAGCGAGCGCTGGATCGTGGGCGGGTTGAGTGTTGAACGTTTGTTGGCAACAAAAAAGCCCCCCGGGCGGGAGGCGAGGCGAGCGCGAAGAGGCGAACTCGCCTAGAACAATACGAGAACGGTGCGACTGGTACGATTGGCAGGTCGGCGGGCTCGCGTGCTCATCTGATCATTCTGTCGGGCGCGACCCGCATCGGCAACCTGGTTTGCCCTGCACCGAGGCGCGCCGCGCACCCCGAATGCTCGGTCGTCGGGGCGGAACCCGCACGTAGATTGACCAGGTGCGCGGGCGGTTGCTGACTCATGTCATCGGCTGCGCGTGCCTCATCGTGGCCGCCGGGTGCAGTGCGATCGACATCAACGTCTCCCGATCTGACGGCAGCACTGCGGCAAGCACTGCCGGGTCGGCCCCGCCCGAGCCGCCGGCGACCACGCTGCCGTTGACGCAGACACCCGAGTACGTGGCATCAAATACGCCATGCCCAGCGGGCCTGCCCGAGATCGGAGCGATCCCGCTCGGCGAGGCGGCACCTAGCGAGACCGTCTTGCTCGTGCCGTTCATCGACTTGGCCGAGGCGACCGTAATGGTGTTCGACCCTGACCGCTCGGACCGGGGCTTCGTGGGCGACCGCCGTGGCCGCATTTGGCGTTTCACGTTGATTGACTCCGTTGACGGGAGCGCTGCCGACGGGGCGACGCTGAGCGCCCAGCCGGTGGCCGATTTCTCATCGGACACCGCGGCCGAGCACGACCAGGGCCTGGTGGGCATGACGGTGGGACCGAACGGCCGACTGTGGATCAACCGCACCGACCGCCGGGGGGCCAGCCTGCTCACGGTGCTGACGCCGACCGATGACCGCACCGCGCTGCAGGGTGACTACACCGACGTACTGACGGTGGAGCAGAACAATGCGCAGCACAACGGCGGCGACCTGGTGTTCGATCCCGACGGACTGCTCTACGTGTCCTTCGGCGACGGAGGCGGTTTCGGAGACCCTCGCCATCATGGCCAGAATCTCGCCACGCCGCTGGGTGCGGTACTGCGTTTCGCTCTCGACACACACGGCAGCTCCGCCACCGACGATTGGCAACTGGTGCCAGCGGCAGGCAACCCGGATCTCGGATCGGGCAGCGACCCGCGCATATGGGCCTACGGCGCACGCAACCCGTTTCGAATGTCCATCGACGACGAGACCGGCACGTTATGGATCGCCGACGTCGGCCAGCAGTGCATTGAAGAGATCACTGTGCTCGGCCTCGACGAAGGCGGTGCCAACTTGGGCTGGAACTCGTTCGAAGGCAGCCGCCGCTTTGTCGGTCCCGAAATCAGCAACCACCGGCCGCCCGACTTCGAATACCGGCACGGGCGCGGCCTGTGCGCCGTGATCGGGGGTCACATCTACCGGGGCGACGAGCTCGGCTGGCTGGCAGGGCGCTACGTGTTCGCCGACCTCTGCGGCGGCGACATCTACGCCGCGGCGGTAGCGCTTGGCGCGCAGCCTGACGAGGTCACTCACCTCGGCGTGAGCACGCCACGGCCGGTCGGTTTTGCCGTCGACGCGGCTGGCGAAATGTACGTGATCGACATGGAGACCGGCGTGTGGCGTCTCGCCGGATGACGCCAGGACAATCGCGCGAAATCGGCGCATAACCGTGTTCCGGCGCACGGTCTATGACCGCGAGATCATGCTGTTGGCGGTTCCAGCGTTCGGGGCGTTGATCGCCGAACCGCTCTATGTCGTGACCGACACGGCGATCGTCGGGAGACTCGGCACTCCCCAGCTTGCCGGACTCGCGATCGCTACCGCGATCCTGCTCAGCGCCCACGCTGCGCTCATCTTCCTGGCATATGGCACGACCGGCCTCGTCGGCCGGCTCGTCGGCGCCGGCTCGCCCCAGCGCGCCGCAGAGCAGGGCATCGCAGGCATGTGGCTTGCGGCGGGTTTCGGCGTTGTGGTGAGTCTCGGGTTATGGGCAGCTTCGGACTGGCTCGTGGGTCTGTTCGGTCCGACCGACGAAGTGGCAGAGTTCGCGCTGACGTACCTGCGCATCAGCCTCATCGGATTCACTCCCCTGCTGCTGGCCATGGCCGCGACGGGCTATCTGCGCGGCGCTCAGGACACCATCACGCCTCTGCTCGTAGCAGTCGCGGCCGCGGCGGGCAATCTCGTGATCGAGCTCGTGCTCGTGTTCGAACTCGACATGGGCATCGCCGGGTCTGCCTGGTCGACGGTGATCGCCCAATGGGGCGCCGCCGCGTTCTTTGCATCAGCCGTGCGCAATCGGGCGCGTTCCGCCGGTGTCTCGCTGCGTCTCGTGGCGGCTGCGGCGCGGCGCTACGCGCGGGTCGGCTTGCAAATGTTCGTGCGCACAAGCGCCTTGCGGGGTGCGTTCGTGCTGGCTGCGATACTCGCCTCGCGGATCGGCACCACCGAAGTCGCCTCGCACCAGATCGGAGCCGAGATCTGGGCACTGCTCGCCCTCGCTCTCGATGCCGTTGCGATCGCCGGCCAGGCCATGGTTGCGAAGGAGCTAGGTGCGGGACGGCCCGCTATTGCACGAGCCGCCAGCGTTCGAATGATCGGCATGAGCCTGCAGTTCAGTGTGGTGATCGGCGCACTGCTGGTGCTGTTTCGCACTCCCCTCGCCTCAATCTTCAGCACAGATCCTGAAGTGGTATCCCTCGGAGCGTTCGTGCTGTTGTTTGTCGCCGTGATGCAGCCGGTCAATGCAGCCGCGTTCGCCTTCGACGGCATATTCATCGGCGCCGGCGACCTTGCGTTCCTGGCACGAGCGATGGCAGCAGCCGCTGTGGTGTTCGCGATCATCGGCGGGGCCGTCCGCTGGGCCGATCTGGGGATCGGCTGGCTGTGGGCCGCTCTGATCGTGTTCATGTGCCTGCGTGTCGCGCCGCAGTGGATCCGCTTCCGCGGCAATGCCTGGCTGCGAACCGGCGAGACCTGAGCCCAAACGCCTACTTCCACAGTCGCACTGTGAAGCGAGCCCCTTCTTCCACGAGTTCGGGCTCGGTTCCGTTGTGTGCATTCATCGCGGGGATGACATGACGGCGAATGCCCATACCGAGGCCCTCGACGTAGCCGTAGTCACGCATGATGCTCATCACCACCTGGTTGCGCGCATAGCGTGCGCCGGCGCGGATGCCATCGATGTCAACGGTATTCGGCAAGTTGCCTGGACTCTGGACTTCTAGTCGATCATCGAAGATCGACAGCAGCACATCGGTGCCAACGATGCTGTAGTCGCGATGTACAAGTGCGTTGACGACAATCTCGCGTACCGCCGTCGCCGGATAGTCGCGGCGTTCGACACGTCGACCCTCTTCGAGCGAAGCCGTCACGCCTGTGTTGCGACGAACGAAGTCGAGTGCCCGCTCCACCATGCCCGTCTCGATCAACGCGCCATCTGCCGAGCACAAGGGCACCAAGGGGCCCTTGATGCTCTCGTCTGCTCGCGTCGCATAGTCAGGTTCGCGGCCCACGAAGCAGACAGCTCGAATCCCGCACTGCGGCAGGAATCGCCCAGTATTGGAACCGAACAGCAGCATGCCATCAACGGTGGTGTACGTCTCCGCAGCCGCCTCTGTCGCAAGCTCCAAGTTGCAGAGCAGCCTGCGCCACGAGTCTGAACCAGCGCTCGGCGTGTCTTCGTCGCCGCGGATGCGGACGAAGTAGTCCCTCAGACGTCGTCCATCCAGGTCCGCAACGCTGGCACCGGGCACGGGCTTGAGGCCGTAGCGGAGGCCGCCAGAATGCTGGTACAACCGTTGCTCTTCTTCGCGCGTGGCATCACGAGTGGTCGTGCCGACCCGAACCTTGGTGACCCAGTGCGATCCCTGCTTGACCTTGTAGGGCTTGTCGGGGGCGTTGGCTGGCACTGTCAGGATGCCCACGACGACACCCTCTTCGGACTCGCCGAGCTCCCACGTTGGGATCACAGGCGGTAGGAGGTGATCACGAGCCATCTGCATCACCCACTCCTCGGCCTGTTGCGCCGCCCGCGTCATTCCCAACACTGTGCCGTCGTCTTCCACTCCGAGCAGGACATGCCCGCCTTCGTGGTTAAGCAACCCAGCCATCTCCGTTGCAACCTTGCCCGGTTGTACGTCGTCACGCTTGAACTCGACGCGTGAGTTCTCGCCATTAGCGATCAGTTGGAGTAGATCCGTACGATTCACTGAGGGCCTCTAGAACCCGTACTTCCGGCGTCGCTTTTCGAAAGCATCCTTGCCGCCTTCGAGAATATCCTCGACCAGCGCGCGTACCGACGGCCTGTCAATTGACCCCATGTGTTCGGAGCCGATGAAGGCCCTGCCTACGTCGTTTGCATCGTCGGCTTCACCTTTCGCGTCGAGGCCCAAGATGAGTTCAGCATCGCCGAGCACGGGGATATTTGCATTGTGCGTGGAGAAGACGAATTGGCGACGACGCTTGCTGTCGCGCATCTTCTCAACGATCACCTCGCTAATGAAGCGGTTGTCGAGGTCGTCCTCGGGTTGGTCGATAATTAGTGGCGCCTTTGATTCTAGCAGCAACAAGAGCAGAACTGCAGTAGCCTTTTGACCCTTCGATAGCTGAGCGAGCGACTGCCAAGTCTCCACGTTGTTGTCCCCAGATGTGTTCAGGAAAAGGTCGGTCGTCGGCGGCAACTCCAGTTCTTCAACTTGCATGAGCGTGGCTTCGCCAGCGCCGGCGAGATTCTCTGCCTGCGTCTTCGTTAGTCCGAATCGCTTCGCCAGGTTATTTGCACCTTCGCGGCAGCGGGTCACGAAGTCCGCAAGTGACAGTTCATCCGCTGCTTCGAGTTGCCTGATCGACTCCGTCAATCTGCCGCCAACCTCATTCCGCAGCAATTCCGACAATGGCGACCGATCGCCAGCCGCGGTGACTTCGACCTTGACGTAGCCACGTAACCTCCTGCTGACCTGCTTGGCGGCACTATCGAGTTCGCGGAACTGTGTGGCCTTGACGCTCTCCCACTCGTCAAGCAAATTCCGACGACGTTGACGTGCTTCCGCCCGCAAGCTCACGAGCACCGCCCGACGTTCTTCGAGTGGGCGCAGGTTTTCGATATTGCGCCGCAGCCGCATAAACTCTTCTCCATCTATTGCTGACTTCTGCAAGTCACGCAAGATCGCGTGATAATTCGCGTCGATTACTGATTTGTGATCGGACCAATTGGACGAGATCGCATCGATGCGCTGGTCAGCTCGTGCCAGCGCACTCTCGATTTGGCCGGCCGCAGTCTCGAGTGCTTCGCTCAATGATCGGACCAATTGGACGAGATCGCATCGATGCGCTGGTCAGCTCGTGCCAGCGCACTCTCGATTTGGCCGGCCGCAGTCTCGAGTGCTTCGCTCAATTCCTGAAGTACCGCGTTAGCCACATCGAGAATCGGACCACCAGGCAAGTCGGCCAGCGCTCGCGCGGACAGGAATGCTCGATCGAGGGGAAGCTCCTGACGCAGCGTCGTCACGGCTTCGCGCAACGGCTCCACCCGCTCCGGGATGGAGTCGATGATCCGGGACTCTCGAACCAGCAAACTCTGATCACGAAGGCGTTCTTCGAGACCTGCCTCCTGAAAGCGTTCCAGCGTCTCTTGGAGTTGAGGGAGTTCCGCTAGGCGCTCGTCGATCGACGCCAGTTCGGCATCAGCATCAAGGAGCGACTGTCGAGAGGCTCGTAGCTCACGCTGAATGCTCGTTTTACGTGCGTCGAGATCGACATCGGTGCGCACGAACCTGTACAAGAGACCGGTGAGATGGGGTCCGCTGCGAGTGAGCTCAGAAATCTCGTGTTGACCGAAGACTTCGACATGAGGCAGTACGTCAACGGGTCGAAGGTTGGACACTTGGCCTTGTTCGTCACGCACAATGGGAGGATTTGGCACGGTCCGTTCAATGCAGTACTGACGCTCGGCAGGATGGAGCGATCGCACTAGCAACGAAACCTTGGTACCGCTGCGGAGCACATGACGGACGATGTCGCGGTGGGCATTGCGGGCTTCTACACTCGCGGGTTCAAGGTCCAATACATAACGAATACTCTCGAGGACAGTGGATTTGCCAGCGCCACGGCCACCGATGAGAACATTGAGATTCGGATTGAAGTGGATGGCTCCACCGTCAAGGAATCCGCCGATCCACGCGAGCGCCACCAATTCGGAGTGTTCATCAGGAGTGTCATCGGTGTTGAGGCGGATGCGCGAGTCCGGGTCGAGAAAGGCCTGTCGCAGCCCTTCGACACTGGGCGAACCAGAGAACTTGATGAGGGTGGTCGCGCGTTCGTCACCCAAATCTTCGATGTGGGCGACATCTTTCGCATTGACCACCGCTAGTGCCTGGCGCGTGCCGGCCAAGTAAGTGCGCGCATACTCTTGCACCTCATTTCGGATGATCGTGCGAGGCCCTTCTTGTAGATTGTCGATCGATGAAGGAATCTGTATCGCCAGCAGGCGCTCGTTTTTCCACGCCAACGCCCGAGCATTCTTCTGAAGTGCTTGGAATAGTCCTTTTGAGCCGATGGCGTGCGCAGCGATCGCGATCCCGCCTTGGCTAGACACCGTATACAGGATTCCTGCAAAATCCTTGCTGCAGGGTTTGCTTGATGGTCCAGTTTCGCGGATGCCGAACTCGCCGAGAAAGCGTTCGAGTTGAGCTGTACTGGTGTCGGAGTCATAAATGCAGAGAACATGTATCCCGTCAGTCGACTCGATCTCGAAACCAGGCAGCACAACGACACCGGATCCGATCGCAGCCTCTTGAATTGTGGCTACATCCTGAACACTATTGTGGTCCGTTATGGCGAGGACGCTGATTTCAAGTTCGCGGGCCTCGTCCACTAGCTTTGCTGCGTAGCTTGCCGCGTCACCATCGTTCGGCGCTCCGCGGTAGCTCTCTCCGTAGTGGTGGGGGTTCACTTGCAAGGCACATCGCACGAAGTTCGCGCCGGATGGCAGGCGCAAGGCGCGAGCGATGACGTCAATTTCGGATTGGGTCATCAATTTCCTCTGGTCGCCCGCTCTCTGTGAGATGTTACGACTGACGCGAGCGGACCGATCGGATGGAGGCGAAGAGCGTTCAAGCGTTACGGCGCTGGGCGAGGATCTGGTTGACAGCCTTGCCGTCGGCTTGGCCCCGGGTGGCCTTCATCACGGCACCCACGAACACGCCCGCCACTTTGGCCTCGCCTGCGCAGTACTTCTGCCACGCCTGCGGGTTCTCGGCGATGGCTTGTTCCACGAGAGCTTCAAGCTCGCCCGATTCCATTGCTTCGAAGCCCAGCTCGGCTGCGATGGTTGCCGGGTCGGCCGCTGCGCTGCGCGCCCGCAAGCACATCTGCGCGAGAACCGTCTTGGCCTGGGTGGCCGTCAGCTGGCCGGACGTCTCCATGGCGACAAGCGCCGCTAGCTGTCGCGGCTCAATCAGCTCGGCACCGTCGAGTGCGAGGTTCTGGACGGCGTGGGTGACGGTGCGCCCGGCGTCGGCCCCGAGTTCGACTGCGCCCAGCACGAGCGGTGCCAGGGCCCGGCCCACGACGACGTGGGCATCAGCGGGATCGGCGCCCAGAGCATCCAAGCGTGACCGCAAAGCGGCAGGTAGCTCGGGCATGGAAGCGCGCACCTGCTCGATCCACGCGTCGTCGGGCACCAGCGGAACCAGATCCGGTTCTGGGAAGTAGCGGTAGTCGTCGGCTTCTTCCTTCGACCGCAGCGAGTGCGTGCGGCCGTCCTCGGCCCAGTGACGCGTCTCCTGCACCGGAGCATCGCCTGCTTCGTACAGCCCGATGTGTCGCCGCGCTTCGAAGTCAATGGCGTTGCGCAGCGACCGCAGCGAGTTGAGATTCTTGACTTCGCAGCGGGTTCGCAGTTCCTGCGCGCCGGCTGGGCGCACACTGATGTTCGCATCCACGCGCATCGAGCCCTCTTCGAGGCGAGCATCGGACGCTCCGAGCACCAGCAGGATCGCACGCACCTCCTCGACGTAGGCGCTGGCCTGCGCTGCCGAGCGGATATCGGGTCGTGACACGATCTCGAGCAGCGGCGTGCCGGCGCGGTTGTAATCCACGAGTGCACCGACCGCGCCATGAATGCGGCCATCGGCACCGCCGATGTGCGTCGTCTTGCCCGCATCTTCCTCGAGATGCGCACGTTCGATACCCACCCTGCGGCCGCCGGGCACATCCAGGAAGCCATCGGCGCAGATCGGCTGGTCGTACTGGCTGATCTGATAATCCTTCGGCATGTCGGGATAGAAGTAATTCTTGCGGTGGAAGACCGAGGGACGGATGTCGCAGTTAAGTGCGAGTCCCACCGATATGGCCAGCTCGACGGCACGGCGATTCAGGACCGGCAGCGAGCCGGGCAAACCCAAACAGACCGGCGTCACGTTGGTGTTGGGCTCGTCGCCGAACCGGCTCGGCGCTGCCGAGAACAGCTTGGTGGCCGTCGCAAGCTCGACGTGAACCTCAAGCCCGATGACGGTCTCCCAGTCGCCGCCCGCGGTCACGATTCCTCCCCGCCCCCGAGACGAGGTGACCGCAGCGGGGGCGCCGCACGCTCGAGCGCTGCGGCGACGGTGAGCATTCTCGCCTCGCACATTGCCGGAGCCAGGACTTGCACGCCGACGGGCAAATCCGCAGCGCCGGTGCCGAACGGCACCGACATCGCCGGATCACCGCTCAGGTTGGACGGGATGGTGCAGGTGTCGCACCGGTACATGGTCATCGGATCCGAGCGCTCGCCGAACGGGAATGCCACACACGGCGAGGTGGGTGAGAGCAGCACGTCAAAGTCGGCGTACGCAGCGTCGAAATCGCGCCGCGTGAGCATGCGGACTCGTTGCGCCTTGCCGTAGTAGGCGTCGTAGTAGCCGGCGCTGAGCGCGAACGTGCCGAGCATGATGCGCGCCTTGACTTCCGCGCCGAATCCGGCCCGCCGGGTCAGACGGTTCATCTCCTCGGCGTCGGCACCGGCGACGCGCAGGCCGTAGCGGGTGCCGTCGTAACGCGCCAGATTGCTCGACGCCTCCGCTGGGGCAATGAGGTAGTAGGCCGTGAGCCCGTAAGTGACCGCAGGAACCGAGGCACGCCCGACCCGAGCGCCGGCGTCCGCCAGTGCCTCGGCCGACTCGTGGAGCCGCTCGATGACCTCGGGATCGGAACCGCCGAGCGAAGCGTCCGGCTCTCCGCCGGCCGACCCCCCGCCGGCCAATTCAGTGATGACGCCGACGCGCAAGCCCTCGACGCCTTCGCGCAGCGCTGCGCCGTAGTCGGGTACCTCTGCCGGAATGGATGTGCTGTCGGCAGGGTCGTGACCGCTGATGACACCCAGAGCCAGCGCCGCGTCAGCCACATCGCCAGCTATTGGGCCAATCTGGTCGAACGAGCTCGCGAATGCCACCAGGCCGTACCTGCTGACACGCCCGTAGGTGGGCTTGATGCCGACGGCGCCGCACAGCGCCGCGGGCTGACGGATGGAACCGCCCGTGTCCGAACCCAGCGCCAGCGGCGCGAACCCAGCTGCAACTGCGGCCGCAGAGCCGCCGCTGGAACCGCCGGGCACCCGGCCGAGGTCGTAGGGATTGCGTGTCGGCCCGAACGCGGAGTTCTCGGTGGAGCTCCCCATGGCGAACTCGTCAAGGTTCGTCTTGCCGATCATGACGGCGCCCGCTGAAGCCATGGCGGTCACGACGGTGGCGTCGTAGGGCGGCAGCCAGCCCTCGAGCATGCGCGACGAGCAGGTGGTCGCAATCCCGCGGGTGCACAGGTTGTCCTTGTAGGCGACCGGCACGCCTGCCAGCGGGCCCGGATCGCGACCATCTGCGACCAGGGCGTCGACCGCCGCGGCAGCAGCCCGCGCCTCGTCAGCGGTGACGACATTGAACGCTGCCACGTCACGTTCGTGGGCTTCGATCTGGCTCAGGTACTCCTCGACGACGTCTGCGGCCCGCCGGGTGCCGGACCGAACGTCACTCGCGATGGCCGCAGCTGAGGTCATCTGGGGTCCGCCGTGCCGGGCAATTCAGGCCTCGTTTCGTCCACTGTCCCAACAAACGCTGTCCCCACTGAATTTCCCACTGGCGGAGTCATGACGTTGCACCCAGCACCGGAGGCACAGCGAACTGCCCCCCGTCGGCGCCCGGAGCCTGGGACAGCACTTCGTCGCGATCCGCGACACCACCCACCACGTCGTCACGAAAGACGTTGTGCAGCGGATACGGATGAGTGAGGGGAGGCACATCGCTGAGATCAAGATCGGAGAGCTCGCGGGCGTGGGAGAGCACGCGAGCCAAGTGGCTCGTGAAGTGCTCGATCTCGGGCTGCGTCAGCTCGATGCGGGCGAGCCGCGCGACGTACGAGACCTGTTCGGTGCCGATGGCCTCAGTCGGTGCCCCGACCGGCGCTTCAATCGGCGTCTCTGCGGGCTCGCTCGAGGTCGACTCGCTCATGCATGCGGCAGGGTAACGCTGCGTCCGTCCGCAGAGAATGTGCTCAGCGAACGATGCGTCGGCGTGCGGCCTCGGCCAGCATTTCGCCGGGACGGGTAGGGCAAAACAGCACCCGAGAGACCAGTACGACCTCGGCCACGCCCTTGGTGCGCGGCGCTACTTCGACGTCGCCGTTCAGCTCGACCACCAACACCGGACCGAGCGCGTTGCCGCTCAGATCCACGAGGTCGGGGGCGTCGAGATCGATGTCGGCGGGCGCGGGGCCGAGCCCCGCAATGTCGGCACGTCGCAGCAGGAAGGGCTGATGGGCGGCCATGCGGTCGTGGAGCACGAAACCGTTCGGCACGAACACGACCCAACGGCGGGCGAGCTGGTGCAGCGCCCGAGTCCCGAACACGGCTGCAGCAAGGCCGATTGGCGTCGTTGCGATTGCCCACGCCCAAGCGCCAATGGACCACAGCACCAACGGCCCGCCGGTGCCTGCGACGACTGCCGCCCACACGGGCGGAACCGCTGCCACGGCAATGAAGAAGGGCGCTCGCAAGAGCATCCGTCGCTCGTTGCCGTAGCTGAGACCGTCCACGTAGGCGTTGCCCGTTTCAGGCATGAGCGCCAGCGCTGCCGCGACGACAGCGCCTGCGATCGCCGTCGCCGCAGCGGACGCGGACAGCGCCACTCCCCATGCCGCCGCCGCCCAGACCGAGCCGACGGCGATGGCGATCGTCGCGGGTGCGCACACGCGCACAACCGTCAGCGCCCAAGGTCGTCTCACGAGCGACGCTGTGAGCACCAGCGCCCATGCGACCCACAGCTCAATGCTCACCAGACGCGCCGACGTGGAATCACATGCCGACAGCGCCGTTGACGCTGCTGCGCCCACACTCCATGGAGCGATGAGCCAAAGCAGCCGAAACAGCCACAACGACGGGTGCGCACGAAGCGTTGCTCCCACGGCGTGAGTCTCGCCGTTCGAGGCCGCAGACACCGTCATTGGTGTGACATCGCGTCAGTAGTTTTGCTCTCGTGGAAGAGCGCGAGCGCATCGACCAGCTGCGAATCGAAGTCGACGTGCATCGCCGGGCGTACCACGAGCTCGACGACCCGACGATCCCCGACGGCGACTACGACGCGCTCGTTCGCGAGCTGCGCGAACTCGAAGCCGCCCACGGTCTCGAAACAGATTCCGCATCTCCCACCGCCCGAGTCGGCGGCGATCCCTCCACGCTGTTTGAGCAAGTCACGCATGCAGTGCCGATGATGTCGCTGGACAACGCGATGAACGGCGACGAGCTGCGGGCATGGCACGGCCGTGTCATACGTGGCTTGGCCGCAACGCAGCCGGCGCTGTTCGACGGCGACGAGACGACCTCCGACGGCACAAGGCCCGATGACGATGTGCCCAGTCCAGAGCTCATCTGCGAGCTCAAGTTCGACGGGCTCGCGATCTCGCTGCGCTACGAGGACGGACGCCTCGTCCAGGCCGCCACGCGAGGCAACGGGCGTGTCGGCGAGGACGTCACCGCGAACGTCATGACCATCAGTGCAATTCCTCGAGAGCTGAACGCATCGGTCGCCGTCGGCGTCCCTCGGGTGATCGAGGTCCGGGGCGAGGTGTACCTGCCGCTCGCAAAGTTCCGCGAGCTCAACGAGGCACAGGCGACCGCCCGCGACGCACTCTTGACTGCCGCTGCGGATGCGCGCCAAAGCCTCGCCGCCGCACCCGAAAACATGGTGCCCCAGCGGCGGCGCCAGCTCGACACAGCCGCAAAGATGACCTCGACCGATGCGGAGCGCCGCCATCCCGTCTACGCCAATGCCCGCAACACCGCCGCGGGCAGCTTGCGTCAGAAAGACCCGTCCATTGTGGCAACCCGCGGGCTGTCGTTCTGGAGCTACGACATCGGTGAGGTCGTCGGCGGCCCCGATCTCGGCACAGCCGACAAGGTGTTCGAATTCCTTGCCGAGCTCGGTCTGCCCGTGAATCCTGAGATCAGGACGTTCCGTTCGCTGGCAGACGTCGAAGAGTTCTGCGCCAGGTGGCAGCTCGATCGTCACAATCCCGACTACGAGATCGACGGCGTCGTGGTCAAGCTTGTCGATCTCGAACAGCGCTCGCAGCTCGGAGCCACCAGCCGAGCGCCCCGGTGGGCGATCGCATACAAGTTCCCGCCAGAGGAGCGCACGACCAAGCTCGAGAACATCATGGTGTCGATCGGACGCACGGGCCGTGCGACGCCGTTCGCCGTCCTCGAGCCAGTGTTCGTGGGCGGATCGACGGTGTCGTTGGCGACGCTGCACAACGAGGACCAGGTGGCCGCCAAAGATGTCCGCCCCGGCGACACGGTGATCGTCCGCAAAGCCGGAGATGTCATTCCAGAAGTCGTCGGTCCAGTGCTCGCCGAGCGACCTCGTGGGCTCGCAGAATGGAAGTTCCCGGCGATCTGTCCGGAGTGCTCCGAGTCGCTGACGCGTGCCGAGGGTGACGCCAACACCTACTGCACCAATCGCTCCTGCCGGGCGCGAGTGATGCAGGGCATCGGGCACTTCGTCAGCCGGGGCGCGCTCGACATCGAAGGCCTCGGCGAACGAACCGTGATCCTGCTGTACGAAACGGGCCTTGTCTGCGACGTGGCCGACCTGTTCACGCTGCGTGCCGACGTTCTCGCCGGGCTCGAGGGCTTCGCCGAGAAATCTGCCGTGAGCCTCGTGGCAGAGATCGATGACGCTCGCAACTCGCCGCTGCCAAGATTGCTCATCGGATTGGGCGTCGAGCATCTTGGTCCGACCGCGTCCGAATTGCTTGCTCGCCGATTCCGCTCGCTCGACGCAGTCATTGACGCGAGCGCCGAGGATCTCGCTGAGATCGACGGCATCGGCCCGATCATTGCTGCCAGCGTCATCGACTTCTTCGCCGATGAGGCAAATCGGGAACTCATGCGCAAGCTGCGCTCGGTCGGCGTCCGCTTCGATGTCGTCGACGACATCGCCGACGCCCCTCAAGTCCTCGCCGGCCGCTCGGTCGTGGTGAGCGGCAACCTCGACAGTTGGTTCATGTCGCGTGACGATGCAAAGCGGGCCATCATCGAACGCGGCGGCAAGGCGACATCATCGATCAACAAGAGCACCTATGCCCTCGTCGCCGGCGATCGGGCCGGTCAGGCCAAGCTGGACCGGGCCGCCGAGTTGGGAATCCCGGTCCTCGACGAGGATGGGCTGCGCACGCTGCTCTCTCGGGGCTCTGTCGACTTCGAGGGCGGCGCCTAACGGCCCGTGAGCGAAGTGACCGGCAGCGGGAGGCAAACGGCTTCACCACACAGGCCGTCACCCATCCGCGCAGCCTGTTCGCCGATCAGAACGTGCTGAAGCACCACTCGAAGCTGAAGTCAGCTGCTTGGACATCGATGACCGGGGTTGCAGTGACGCGGGCGCACGTCTGACCGCTGCGCAGCTCCTCAATCACCTTGCCCGGTCCCGGGGCGAAGAAGTACTCGCCGAGCTGCGTCGTGCCAGCATCGAGCTGATTAGCCGGAATCGTGGTCCCGCCGATGACGAGCGTCGGCTTCCAACCGCCGTCGAGCCGGGCACCGATGGGGCTCTGGCGCGGCACTTGAGCGCCTGGCACAGGCACAACTTCCTGCAGGCCGCTGGGATAGGACGGTGAGGCCTCGCCACCACGACTCAGCCATACCGCGAGCACGACACCCGCGGCAGCGACGAGGACGCCGAGCGTGATTGCCGTCGAGACACCCTTGCGCAGCGCCCACGGAATGGGCGCACCGTCTCCGGGCTGGCTCATGCGGGCTGGCTCATGCGGGCTGGCGGGCAGCGGTCGCGCCACCCACGACCTCATCGTCTGCGTAGAACACGACAGCCTGGCCAGCTGCCACGCGACGTTGCAGCGTCGCCCAATGCAGCTGGCCCGCAGCATCGAGGCGGGCGGGCAGCGCCTGCCCGTGCGCGCTGGCTTGCGCCTCAACGGCACCGGTATACGGAGCCTCCGCCCAGCGATGGTCGACAAGCGCCACGCCTTCCGCCGTGAGCTCGCCCGCTGTGCCGACGGTGACACGACGCTCAACTACGTCCACGTCGATGGCATATCGCCGACCCGGTGCACCACCAAGATCCAAACCCTTGCGCTGCCCTACCGTCACGAGCTCGACTGCGGGTGCGGTGCCGACGCGCTTCCCCGCGGTGTCGACCAGATCTGCGGGGTGAAGTTCCATGCGCTCGGCCAGGAACCTGGACCGTCCCGACGCCGCCGTGATGAAGCACACGTCCTGGCTGTCGGGCTTGTCTGCGGTTCGCAAGCCCAACTCGGCTGCGAGCATTCTCAGCTCGTCCTTGCGATAGTCGCCGACGGGGAACCACAGGCCAGCCAGATCAGCGCTCGACAGCATGTACAGCACATAGGACTGGTCCTTGGCGTCATCGGCACCTCGCCGCAGCCGACGGCGGCCATCCCGGTCGACGACGCGGACGTGGTGGCCTGTGACGAGGCGCTCGAACCCCAGACGCCGGGTGCGATCCAGCAGGACGTCGAACTTCACATGCCGATTGCAGGCAATGCACGGGTTGGGCGTCACGCCGCGGCGGTGAGCGTCCACGTAGGGCTCGACGACATCTCGCTCAAATTCGGCGGCGTAATTGAACACGAAGTGGTCGATGCCCAGCTGCTGGCACACGCGGCGCGCATCGTCGACATCGGAAACGGCGCAGCAGCCCTGATCCTGTGGCCCGCCCCACAGTTTGAGAGTGACGCCCACCACCTCGTGGCCATCACGCTGGCACAGTGCGGCCGCGACCGAGCTGTCCACTCCTCCGGACATCGCGACAAGGACTCGGCTCACCGCAACTGCTCCACGCAGGGCGGAATCGCCTCGATGGCCCGGTCGATCTCCCACGCTTGCGTGCACCAGCCCAGCGACAGTCGCAGCGAGCCCGAGGCGGCGGTGCGCTCGACGCCCATCGCCGCCAGCACATGACTGGGCTCCATGGCGCCTGACGCACATGAGGCGGCCGCCGATGCCATGACGTCGTACCGGTCGAGCAGCACCAGCAACGCCTCGGTCTCGATGCCGCTGATGAGCAGTTGGCAGATACCAGCGGCACGTTGAGTGCGGGGCACTGTCTCGACGCAACCTTTGATCGCTGTGGTGAGCCCGTCCGCGAGGCGGTCCCGGAGTGCTCCGATCCGCTTGATGTCCGCTGTCCGATTCGCCGACAGCTCGGCCAGCGCGGCACCCAGCGCGACGATGCCCGCTGTGTTGTGTGTGCCGCTTCGTCGCTCTGCCTCCTGACCCCCACCGAGGACTTGCGCAGCGACGGACACCCCAGGCCGCAGGGCCAGCAACCCGACGCCCTTGGGGCCTCCGAACTTGTGCGCGCTCAGCGACAGCAGATCCGCGGACCGGGCTGCTTCGGGCACATCGGTCCAGTTGACGCCTTGCACAGCATCTGTGTGCAGCAAGGCGCCGGGCGCATCGGCGTGCACGACGTCGGCCACGGCGTCGAGGTCCGCGATGACACCCGATTCATTGTTGACCAGCATTACTGACACGAGCCCCACCGCTGGCCCCGCGTCGGGCCCAAGCTGGGCTCTCAGATGGTCCAGATCGATCTGGCCGTCGGCGTGGACGCAAACGGTGCGCCCGCCCACGGCCTCGACGGGATGAAGGACTGCGTGGTGCTCAGTCGCCGGGCACAGCGCCGTAGTACCGATCGCTGCGGCAACGCCCCGGACTGCCAGATTGTCGGCCTCGGTCCCGCCGCTCGTGAACACGATGCCATGAGGATCGAACCCGACCGCGCTCGCAGCGATCTCGCGGGCGTCGTCAATCGCCGCGCGTGACGCTCGGGCCATGCGGTGCGCACCCGACGGGTTCGCGAACTGCATCTCGAGATAGGGCGTCATGGCGTCGACCGCGCACGGTCGCATCGGTGTCGACGCGGCGCAGTCCAAATACGCCGGGCGCTGCTCGGCAGCCGTGCGGGGAGGGGCCACGCCGCGAGGTTACGGCCACGACATCGCCGCTCCCGCCGGCGGTTCAACCGCATGTCTCGGATTCATTTCATAGTCCCGGCCTATGGACGACACCGCAACAAACAGATTGTTTCCTGACCGGGGCGCGACCACCGTGGCAGTCGGACGCGGGAAAATGGCATCGGGGACCGACACCGACAACAGTCAGCGAGAAACAGTCACATGAGACATCCGCCCACCACCGAGTCGGGGGGCCCCCGTCACCGACAAGCAGAGCCGTCATACCGCCGACCCGAACCGAACCGAGCGATGATCGAGCAGCCGGGTGCCGGCAGTCTGGGCCGTTCGCGGGCCGGTCGGCGCCGATGAGTCCCGCGTCGGGCGTTCGCGCAGCGATTCACCCCACCAATCGGCCGACGATTCGCCAGCTTGAGTACCTCGTGGCACTCGATGCCCACGGGCACATCGGGCGGGCAGCTGCAGCGTGCTACGTCTCTCAGCCCACCCTGAGCACCCAGATCCGCCAGCTCGAACGCCACCTCGGCGTGGCCGTGACCGAGCGGGTTGGGCGCGGCGTCGTCATGACTGCCGCGGGACGCGAACTCGCGGCTCGGGCCCGGACGATTCTGCACTGCACCGACGAATTGATGGAATGGGGGCGCAGTACAGCTACTGATCTCATCGGCCCGTTGCGATTCGCGGCGATCCCGACGGTCGCTCCCTACCTGCTTGCGCGTGTGCTGCCCGCGGTGCGCGAACGCCACCCAGAGGTCCAGATCCTTCTTGACGAAATCCGGACAAACGAGCTGATCGCAGCGCTGATGTCAGCCAATATCGATCTGGGCTTGCTCGCTCTCCCCGTCCCCGACGACACGCTCGAGCATCGGATCGTGCTGGAGGACCCGCTGCTGTTGGCGATGGCGACCGACCACCGTCTGGCGCGCAAGGCGGCGGTGACGATGGACGATCTCGCCGGCGAGACGATTCTGCTCCTCGACGACGGACATTGTCTTCGCGGTCAGGCGCTTGAGGTCTGCCGTGCAGCGGGCGCGAGATCCGATGGCGATACCGGCGGCACGAGCCTCGCGACGATCTGCCAGATGGTGGCGGCGTCGATGGGTGTGACCCTGCTGCCCTCCAGCGCAGCGCCGATCGAGGCGCGTGAGGGGGCAGGCATCGCTGTTCGTCCCTTCAGTGACGTCAGCCCCTGTCGGCGCTTGGTGCTGATCTGGCGACGGAATTCGCCGGCTGCGCCGCTCTATCGCGAACTTGCGGAATTGATGGCCGACCGGCTGGCCGAGCCGCCCCGGAGTGCGCAGCAGCGGCACTGATTGACCGCCGCGCGCGCGGGCCCATGTGACAGTCGCGCCGACTGGTGCCACACTTGCCGAGCGTTGCGGCGATGTGGCCGCACTGCGCGGACCTGGCGGTGGACTTCGTCCATCCAGGCCGCGACAGCAGTCTCGACCAGAACCGACAGGGCAGCCGACACCATGGACATTGAGGTCTCCATCGACATCCCGGCGCCGCCCCAGGAAGTCTGGGACTACGTCGCCGACGTTTCCAGCAACGTCGAATGGATGGCCGACGCCAGTGCGATCACCTTCGTCTCCGCCGCGACGCAAGGTGTCGGCGCCACGTACGACTGCGTGACCAAGGTCGGACCATTGCGGACGACAGATCGCATGGAGATCGTCGAATGGGATCCGCCACACGCGCTGAGCGTCGCGCATAGAGGCGTCGCACGCGGCACGGGACGGTTCACCCTCGCGCCCATCGAGGAGGGAACACGTTTCACCTGGAGCGAGGATCTGACAATGCCCTGGTACTTCGGCGCACGCGTCGGGCAGCAGCCCGCCGCGATGGTGCTCGAGCGCGTCTGGCGACGGAACCTGCGCACGCTGCGGGCACGAATCCTCGAACGCCAGCAGGGCCCGACCGGCCACGAGCCTGGTCTCCTGCTCGGGATGGGGCGCGACTCCGAAGTGCGTTCCTTCGGGCCCCACGTGATTCGGGTCAGCCTGCGCGGGCGCGATATGAGCCACGAGGCAGAAGCGATGCAGCACGTGCGTGCGTACGGCTTTCCCGCCCCTGAGGTCATCGACCAACCCGACGACAACTCCGTGGTGATGGCGCGCCTGTCGGGTCCGACGATGCTCGAAGAGCTCGCCGCTAAGCCTTGGCTGATGATTCGCCATGCCAAGCGTCTTGCCCGGCTGCACCGGGCTCTCGGCGAGGTGCCGGCTCCAGCGGGCTGGGTGAAAGTCAGCGACGGCAACTCGGTCGTGCATCTGGACCTGCAGCCCGACAACGTCAAGCTCACCGACACCGGGCCTGTGGTCATCGACTGGTCGAACGCAGCTGCAGGCGGCTGTGCCTTCGACGCCGCCTCGACCTACGTCCGGCTGCGCACCGCCGCGCCGGACAACCATGCGGCCGCCCGGGCAGTGATCAACGCTTTCCGAACGCGCTTCGCCCGCGCATTTCTGAAGGAATTCGGCCGGGACGAGATCCTGCCCCGCGTGCGAGCAGCGGCGGATCTGCGGCTCCTCGACCGCAATCTCACTCCCAGCGAACGCGAGGCAGTCTTCGCCCTCGCCCGCGGCGAACTCGACTGAGCCCCAGAATCTGAGGCTCAGATTCAGTCCTGGCTCGCAGATTCTGCCGAATCGCTAGCGAATGTCGTCAAGCAGCAGTTCGGCGGCGGCGTATGGGTCGATCTCGCGGCGAGCGAGACGGTCACGCACGTCTGCGGCCGTGTCGCTGTCGATGAGTGCGGCGACGTGGGCTTCAATGCTGGCCCGTAGCACTTCGGAAAACTCGCTCTGGACACGTGCCGCCCGGCGGGCGGCGAGCTCGCCCGTGGCAGTGCAGTGATCTCGGTGCGCGCACACAGCGTCCCATAGCTGTGCCGCGCCCTCGCCGGTGGTCCCGACCGAGGTGAGGATCGGCGGGTCCCACTCGCCGGGCGCAGACAGGTCCAGCATTTGGCGAATGTCCCGGCAGGTTTCCGACGTGCCGGGTCGATCGGCCTTGTTCACCACGAAAATGTCGGCGATCTCCATGAGGCCCGCCTTGTTCGCCTGGACCGAATCGCCCCAGCCCGGATTCACCACCACCACGGTCGTGTCTGCCGCGCCCACGATCTCGGTCTCGACCTGGCCCACACCGACCGTTTCGATCACCACCCATGGCCACCCCAGCGCATCGAGCACGCGTACCGCCAGCGGCGTCGCGAGGGTCAGGCCGCCGAGGTGTCCGCGGGTTGCCATCGAGCGGATGAACACGCCCTCGTCGAACGTGTGGTCGGCCATGCGCACTCGGTCGCCGAGGATCGCGCCGCCGCTGAACGGCGACGACGGATCGATGGCCAGCACCGCGAGTCGCTCCCCGCGTTCGCGGGCCACACCCACCACTGCGGAGTTGAGCGTGGACTTTCCCGCGCCCGGAGCGCCAGTGATTCCCACGGTGTGTGCCTGACCAGATCGGGCGAACGTCAGTGCGCCCAGCTCGCGTGCGTTGACGCCGCCGCGTTCGACGTAGGACAGCACCCGCGCGAGGGCGCGACGATGCCCGCCGCGGGCGGCCTCGAGCAGACCGTCGATTTCGTCTGGCAGGGACATCGGCGCGCTGACGGTAGCGAGACGCGCTGACGGCGGCACGCACAGAGGCCGAGCGGCCCGTGGGCACAACGAACAACAGTGGGGCACAGCGGCCTCACCCCGCGCGCCGTCACGGGCGCGCGGCCTTTCAGCTGCGCGACACCGCAGCCCCGATGCCGGCCAGCTTGCCGACCAGGTCCTCGTAGCCACGATCGATGTGCGATGCGCCCGCCACGGGAGTCTCGCCGTCAGCTGCCAGGCCGGCCACGACGAGCGCTGCTCCGGCACGGATGTCGTGGGCCCGCACTGGCGCGCCTGACAGGCGCTCGGCGCCACGGATCACCGCGTGGTGACCCTCGGTGCGGATATCGGCGCCCATGCGGCGCAGCTCGTCGATGTAGCGGAACCGACCGGTGAAGATGTTCTCGGTCACGATCGCCACACCGGCGGCCATCGTGAGCATCGCCACGAGGAAGGGCTTGTAGTCGGTCGCGAGCCCGGGATACGGCAACGTGGAGATGTCCGCCGCAGCGAGCCGTCCCGTCGCGGTTACCTGAATTCCCGCAGCATCGGGGGCGATGTGCATGCCCATCTCGGTGAGCTTGCGGACGAGCATCGTCATGTGATCGGCCACGGCGTTGCGCAAGAACACCGATCCGCCGCACATGCCCACCGCCGCGAGGTACGTCGATGCCTCGATGCGATCAGCAATAACCCGATAGCCCGAATCGGATTGCACCGGGTGCAAGCGCTCGACCCCGTCGATGCGCAACCGGTCCCCCGCCCAGCCGACGTGGGCTCCCATCGCATTGAGGAACTTCATCAGGTCGCCGATCTCAGGCTCCCTGGCGGCGTTGTGAATATGGGTGCGTCCCTTGGCGCGCACCGCCGCCATCAAGGCGTTCTCTGTCGCGCCAACCGAGGGATACTCAAGCACGATGTCGGCGCCGGTGAGCGCTTCGGCACGACCGGAGATATCGCCATGTTCGGTGCTGAACACTGCGCCGAGACTCTCGAGCGCACGCAGATGCATGTCGATGGGGCGCGGCCCGAAATCGTCGCCGCCGGGCAGCGCGACGCGTGCTGTCCCGAAGCGAGCCAGCAGCGGTCCGAGCACGACGATCGAGGCGCGCATCCGCTCAACGAGGTGGTACGGGGCTTCCGTGCGCAGTTCCGACGGAACGTCGATGATGAGCCGGTGGTGTTCACGGGCAACGGTCACGCCCATCGCTTCGAACAGCTCGCACATGAGCGAGACGTCAGAAATATCAGGCACGTTTGCAAGCACGTGGCGGCCTTCGGCTCCCAGGCAGGCGGCCATCAGCTTGAGCACGCTGTTCTTTGCCCCGCCAATGCGGACTTCTCCGTCGAGGGTGCTGCTGCGCCGCGCCACGATCGTGTCGCGCTCGCCAGGATTTGGCTCGTTCATCGCCCTAGCGATACCACCCCTGAGCACGTTTGCGGTGCAGCGGGCCTGATCGCCCATGCAGTTAGCGTGCCCGTACGTGTGCTAGGCCCGCCGCTGTGACCCGCCAAGTGCGCACGCTTGTTGCCGACCTCGATGAGGTCGCCGACCTGCTGCGCCCGCGAGACGACATCGTGCTCGAGGCATCAGGCCCGACCAGCGACCGCAGCCACCTCTTCGCACTGGCAGCCGGACCGTTCACCAGCTACTCGCGTCACGTGCAGGTCTCGCCGACCAACGAGGACCAAGAAGGCGCCACTGCCGCAGGCGCGGCGTCGAGGTTCCGAGTCACCGAGACGGTCGAATGGCAGCTGGCCGTGCCGTGGTTCGGTCCGGCGATCAACGTCGCAGTCCGACGCGCCATGCGCACCGGGCGCACGGGCGACGGCACACAGCCGCTTTGGGCTCCGCCTCAGCGTCTCAGCGCACGCTCGGCAACCATTTTGGCCATGCTCGCCGCCGCGGCGATGCTGAGCGGCTACCTGGCGAATGCGCCTTCAGAGCTGCACACCTACGCCGCGGACGAGTTCGGGGTCGATCAGACCGCTCAGGGAATACTCGGTGCGGTCGTGCGCATCGGAACGCTGTTTGCCATCGGGGTGTCGGTGCTCGCCGACCGTCACGGCCGGCGTCGCGTCGTGGCCGGTGCCATGGCAGTCGGCATCGGGGCCGCCGCGTTCGCATCGTTAGCACCGAACATCGTGTGGCTGGGTGCATTCCTGCTGGTCGGCCGCACAGCCAATGCAGCACTCGGCGCCACGATCGTCGTGATGGCGCTCGAGGAGATGCCGGCGGGCTGCCGGGCGTGGTGCCTGTCGGTGCTGGCGATGTCAGCTGCGCTGGGCGCTGGGGTGGTCGTCTGGCTGCAGCCGCTCTCCGATCTGGCCCCGTGGGCGTGGCGCCTGCTGTTCGGCGTGCCGCTCGTCGCGCTGCTCGCCGGTCGTCCGCTGCTGCGCAGGCTGCCCGAGAGCCGTCGCTTCGAATGTCGCGGCCGTGACGTGAGGCTTCGCGGCTATTGGCGCCCGATCGCACTCCTCGGCGGCATCTACCTGGCATTCGGCCTGTTTCTTGGTCCCATCGACTGGTTCCGCAACGAGTACCTGCGCGACGAGCATGGCTTCAGCGCAACGCTCGTAGCGCTGTTCGTGCTGGGCACTGCGACGCCCGCTGGTCTCGCCGTCTATGCGGCCGGCCGGTTGGCGGACTCCCGCGGCCGGCGCGTCATCCTGGCGATCGCCTCAGTGCTGGGCCTGGGCTCCCTCGTGGTGATGTTCAACGCCTCCGGCGCAGCACTGTGGCTGCTTGGCCTCGTCGGGGCGGTGCTGTCGGCAGGCCTGCTGCCCGCGCTCGGGGTGTACCGCGGTGAGCTGTTCCCGACGGCGGTGCGGGCACGCGCTGCGACGCTGACCGGCGCCATGGGTGTCGGCGGCGCCGCTGCGGGCGTGTTAATCGCGGGCTGGCTGCGCACGGCGTGGGGCAGCTTCGGCGAGGTCATCGCACTGTTGTGGATCGGACCGTTGATTGCCGCGTGCATCGCCGTGCTGTGGCTGGCCGAACGCAGCGGCCACGAACTCGAAGAACTGCACCCAGCCGATGCTGCAGCGGACTCCGACGGGCTGCGGCCTCCTGCGCCGCCCTCAGCACTGATGTGACAGGTCGGGACATGATCGGTTGTGACCAGATCAAGATGAGACTGCGATGAGCTGCGCTCGAGGACTGCTGCTGACACCGGGTGCCGGCGGTGGCGCCGACCACCGCATGCTCGTTGACATCGAGACAGCCCTGGCCAACCGGATGCCGGTGCGGCGGCACGACTTCGCCTACCGGCGCGCCGGTCGGCGAGCACCGCCCCGCGCGGAGAGCGTGGTCGCTGAGCTGCTGGAGGACCTGCCCCAGATCGCGGCCGAACTCGGCGTGCCGTCGACAGGCATGTTGCTCGGCGGCAGATCCTTCGGCGGTCGAGTCTGCTCCATGGCAGTAGCTGTCGGCGCTCCCGCAGCTGGTCTCGTGCTGCTTAGCTACCCGTTGCATCCACCCGAGCGACCCGAGCGCCTCAGGTCCGCGCACTTCGGCGACATCACTGTGCCCTGCCTGTTCATCTCAGGCGCCAGGGATCCGTTCGCGACGCCTGACGAGTTGCGTGAGCACACGAGCACTATCACGGGCCCGGTCGCGCTCCGCTTCATCGACGGCGCCCGACATGACCCCAACACGATCGGTGCTCGGCGTGACGTCGTCACCCACATCCTCGACTGGCTCAACGGTCTGACCCGTTGAGCCACCTCTCAAGACAGTCTGGATACGGACGAAGGCCTGTCGCTGGTTACAAGAACGCTGAGTTTGTGCGCAGGTGACAGAATCCCAACCGGTGCCCACAGCAGTGCCTACATCAGACTGGAGCTCGCTCCACTGCCGGAATCACTTCGAACGCCCAGAAAATGGCGTGAAGCGGAAGCGCTGCCACGGATGCCAGCTTGACCCGGCGGTACTTGGTCAGCCATGAGACGAGCAGCGTCAGCCCCGCAGCAATAGCTGCCACCGACCGCGACACCGCTCGATGTGGGGGCACAGGTTCGTCCCAGTCGCCGACAAGTACGCCTCCGACAATTGTCGCCGCCACAAAGACGATGACCACGCTGAGGACTGCCCAAGTGATCCACGCATCTCGCCCACTCATTCTGCGGCGTGGCGCGCCCTCAGGAGGAGGAACGGCCGGCCGAGGCCGAAGAGTTTCCCCCATCCTCACGGACCTACCAACTGCACGGCGGCCAACTCGTGAGGTAGCGGGCCCAATTGTTGCACCGATGGCCTTCACGGTCCCACGACCCGCCGCCACCGACGATCTGGTACACGATGTGGCAATGCAGTTGCTGCCAGATGGCAGTCCAACTTCGCACTGTGACCCGCAGGTCGTGTAGATCCAAGCAGTTGTGCATGTCCCAGTAGAGATCGTCCGCCACGGTAATTGTCGCTGTGGGGGAAGTAAGCGCACCTAGCCGCGCCACGTCTGTCGGCACAAGATGGATCGAGTCATAGCCCTGATTGGCATCCCAGCTGACGCCGATTTCGTCGAGCAGATAGCCACCGCAGTCGAGATATCCGGTATCGGTGCCGACGCTGCTGCGATCACGAACGCGCCCATTGCCGCAAAGAGCCTTCTCCTCTGATTCCTCCAAAGGGACGGCTGAAGTACCCGAGTTGCCTCGGCCACGACGGTTGCACGCTGTGAATAAGCCGCAGCGGTAAGGACTCAGATGATTTTAACGCACAATAACTTGAATCACATAGATCCCAACAACGTGGCCTGAGCCGTCGCCAGCCTCAGGCGTCGATGCGGGCAACGATCATCTTCGCTATTTCGAGACTGGACGTCGCCGCCGGGCTCGGCGCGTTCAGCACGTGCGTGCTGCGACCTGCCGTGGTGATCGCGAAGTCGTCGGCCAGCTCGCCGTCGGCGTCCATGGCCTGAGCACGCACACCCGCCTCCGAGCGCACCAAGTCCTCGGGCTTGATAGCGGGAACCAGCCGCTGGAGCGCGCGAGCAAACGCTGAAGGGTTGAGCGAGCGCCACACCTCGCCCGCTCCGGTTCGCCAGTGGCGCCGGGCGAGGCGCCACAGGCCGCGGTTGGTGAGGTGTTCGCGCAGCTGGGTGCGGCTGACGTCGCTCCAGCTGTAGCCCTCGCGGGCCAACGCCAGGACCGCGTTCGGACCAGCGTGAATGGTGCCGTCGATCATCCGCGTGAGATGCACCCCCAAGAACGGGAAGCTGGGATCTGGCACGGGATAGATGAGGTTGTTCACCAGATGCGCGCGGTCCGCCACCAACTCGTAGTACTCGCCGCGGAACGGGACAATCCGGAAGCCGCCGGCCGCGCCCGCCAGCTTCGCCACCTGGTCGCAGCGCAGCCCGGCGCAGTTGACAAGCCACGAAGCTTCCACGTCACCAGCCGTCGTGGTGATCCGCACGCCGCCGGACTGCTCGCTCAGCCCGACGACTGCTGCGCCGGTCCGCACCTCGCCGCCCGCGGACTCGATTTCGGCGATGAGTGCACCGCAGACCGCGCCGTAGTCCGCGATGCCGGTTTCCGGAATGTGCAGTGCCTCCACGCCCGCACAGTGCGGCTCCAGCTCGGCCAGTCGCCTGGCATCGATGAGTTCGGCCCTGACGCCGTTGTGAACCGCCCGCCCCGCCAGCACAGCCAGCCGTTCTTGTTCGGAACTGTCGACGGCCACGATGACCTTGCCGCACACCTCGTGGGCGATGCCGCGCTCACGGCAGAACTCGACCATCGAGCTGCGGCCCGCAACGGCCAGCTCGGCCTTCGATGACCCCGTCCGGTAGTAGATCCCCGAGTGCAGCAGGCTGGACAACGACCTTTGATCATGAGGGCCTGAGTTGCGGCGGGTTTGATGCATCGCCGGCCGGGCCTCTGCTTCGAGCACGATCACGCGACGCCCGGGGTGCTGGCAGATGTAGCGGTGCGCAGTGGCCAATCCGATGATTCCTGCACCGACGACGGCCAGATCGGCCTGCATCGAGTCCGTCCCACCGCCATTCACCTGATCGAAGCTACTGGGCGACCCAACAATCCTGCCCCGCCAACCCCGTCTATCCGCGAGTGTGGTCATCAAAAACAGGAGGCACTTTTTGTGTCTGAATCATCGCCGCAGGCTGGACCGAGTTCGCAACGGTCAGCTGCCAACGCGATGAGGGCACGCTGATGGCCCGTCAGTCCCCTCGGCGCTGATCGCGGTGGGTGCGCAACGCCCACAAGATCGCCACTGATCGCCGGGCGCCGCACGGCACATCGATCACGTCGGGATCACGCCGGTCGAAGCCGACAACCCCGATTTCACGTTCGGTCACAGCCGCGGTGCTGTCACGCACTCTGCCTCAAGGCACACCCCGGCAACTCGCCGCTGGTTGTCGACCGCAACCCACGATCTGCGAGGTCCACGGCCAAACAAAAACAAGGAGCCGCGTACGGCCCACCAACAGAGCTCGGCTATCACCCGCTGCCCGCTACACGCGCCGACACCGGCGAGGTGCTCGGCGCCCGCATGGCGGTGGATCATCTCGCTTCGTCGAGAGCTCTGCAGAACCTGCGACGCGCCGGCGCCGCGCACAACCGATTCTGGTCCCGGAGCCGACTGCCCTGGCGCAGCGATCCAAGCATGGACTCGCTGGATGGGCCGCGGCAACAAGGATGGCGCCGACGGAGCCGCAGTCGACGCGATGCGAGTCGTGCTGAGCTCGGTGCCTATGGACGGCATCGTGGTCATCGGCGAGGGCGAGAAGGACGAAGCGCCGATGCTCTTCAACGGCGAGCTGATCGGCGACGGAACCGGGGCGCTGACAGACGTGGCGGTGGATCCGATCGACGGCACCACGCTCACATCGCTGGGACGCGGGAACGCCATCTCGGTCATCGCCGTCTCGCCGCGTGGAACGATGCTCGATCCCGGCCCGTGCGTGTACATGGAGAAGATCGCGGTAGGGCGCGACGCCAAAGGCGCGGTGGACCTCAACCGAACGCCGTCGCAGAACCTGCGCGCCATCGCAGAGGCGACTGGCCAGGGCCTGCGAGACCTCACCGCAGTAGTCCTCGACCGCGATCGTCACTCCGAGCTCATTGCCGAGATCCGCGACACCGGTGCCCGCATCCGACTCATTCCTGACGGCGATGTCGCCGGCGCCATCTCGGCTGCAGCCAGCGACACCACCGACGTGCTCTTCGGCATCGGAGGCACGCCCGAGGGCATTATCTCCGCGGCCGCGCTGAAGTGTCTCGGCGGCGAGCTGCAGGGCCGTTTGTGGCCCCGCAACGATCACGAGCGCCAGGCGGCCGTCGCCGCAGGACTCGACCTCGACCGCGTACTGCACATCGACGATTTGGTGCAGTCCGACGATGTCTTCTTCGCCGCCACCGGCATCACCGACGGCGAGCTGTTGCACGGCGTCAAGTTCACCGCGCATCGCGCCACCACCGACTCGCTTGTGATGCGCTCGCGCAGCGGCACAGTGCGCCGCATCGAAGCCACCCACGACATCGACAAGCTCAGCGCCTACGCCGCCGTAGATTTCACCTGATCTATGTCGACATCTGCCCAGCCCGACCCTGCACTCGACGACCTCGAAGAAGGCACGATCGTCCAGATCGACTTCGGCAAGGTCAGCCAGATCGGCCGCGATGGCCACCAGGTGGTGCCGGTCGTCCTTCAAGACGCCGACACTAACGACGTCCTCTTCATTGGCTACGCCAACGAAGAGGCACTGCGGCTGACCTTCGAGCGGCGCAGCGCCGTGCTGTACTCCACCTCCCGCAACGAGATCTGGCACAAGGGCGCCACCTCGGGCGACACCTTGTCGCTCGTGGACGTGCGAGTGAACTGTGAGCAGAATTCGCTGCTCTACCGGGTGCGTCGCGACGCCGGCGGCGCCTGCCACACCCGAGACGCCGACGGCTCAGCACGCCCAGGTTGCTACTACCGAGGCGTCGAGAACCTGACGGAGCTCCGTCCGCTCTTCGGCTGAGGCCGGCGCCTACTCGTCGAAGTTCTCCGGCATGAGCACGAACTCGGGATACGCCTCAATCCCGAGCTCACCGGAATCCTGGCCGAGCTGCTCGACGATCTTCGACACTCGCAAGCCGATTGTGAGGTCCATGGCCTTCCAGACGATGAACGACGCGATGAACACGAAGGCTCCCACCGACACCACGCCCAGCAACTGGATGTGGATCTGAGCGCCCGCAGCGATTGACGCCGCCAGGGTTCCCCAGATGCCGCAGACAAGGTGAGCGGGAATCGCACCCACCACATCGTCCACCTTCGCCAGCTCCAGCGCCTTGATGGCCAAGGTGCACAGAATGCCGCCGATGGCGCCGATGATGACCGCCCACCACTGCTGCGTGATGTCCGGACCCGCTGTGATGGAGACCAGACCGGCGATCGCGCCGTTGAGACCAGCGAATAGGTCGATGCGACCCAGCACCGACCGCGAGATCCCCAATGCAGCGACCACGCCCGCAGCGGCGGCCAGGTTGGTGTTGACGAGCACGTTGCTCATAGCGACGGCATCGAACACGCTGCCCAGGGCCAGCTGCGAACCGCCGTTGAAGCCGAACCAGCCGAACCACAGGATGAACACACCCAGCGTCACGATGAGAACGTTCGACGGCGGCGTCGGAGTTACCGTGCCGTCGGAACGGAACTTGCCCAGTCGGGGGCCCACCACCAGCACGCCGGCCAGCGCCGCCCAGCCTCCGGTGCTGTGCACGATGGTCGAACCGGCGAAGTCCTGGAAGCCCAGCTGAGCGAGCCAGCCGCCTCCCCAGGTCCACGCGCCGACAATCGGGTAAATGAACGCCGTCAGCACCACGGTGAAGGCGAAGAACGACCACATCTTGATACGTTCCGCGATCGCGCCAGAGACCACCGACGCCGCCGTCGCGACGAACACCATCTGGAAGAACCAGTCCGACATGACGGCGTAGCCGTTCTCGGCCACGGCAGCGGCTGCGCTTGCGTCGCCGTCCAACAGCGCGAGCTCATCGGCACTGGGCCCGTAGAGCAACTTGAAAGATCCAATGATGTCGCCCACGTCGACGTACATCAGGTTGTACCCGATGAAGTAGAACGCGAGCCCCGCGATCGAATAGATGCCGACGTTCTTCAGGCAGATCATTGACGCGTTCTTGGTGCGAACGGCACCGGCTTCGAGCATCGTGAAGCCGGCCGCCATCCACATGATCAGCGATCCCCAAACGAGGAACATGAACGTGTTCAGGATGAACTGCTCAGGAATCTCGACCATGACGGGCCCCCCTGGCCGAATGTGCAGGACTCTCATGTTTGCGGACGCGGCAAGCGCCGCGCCACATCGTGCTCACATAGCTGGGTTCACGCAACTGCGCTGTGCTCAGGCAGTTCCGGCGACGGCAATGCGCGTCTGCGCCCAAGCCAGCGCAGCCTTGGCGTCGTCGTCGTCCCCGTTGTCGTTGACAGCTGCTTGGGCCGCCTCGAGATCGGCGGTGGCCGCGGCGACATCGATCTCGTCGGCCTCGTAGGCGGTATCGCTGAGGATCGTCACGACGTTGTTGCTGACCTCGACGAAGCCGCGGTTGATCGCCAGCGTCACGATGCCGTCGGACGCCCATAACTGGGTTTGGCCGATGTCAAGCACGCCGATGAACGCAGCGTGATGGTCCAAGAAGGCGATGTCGCCATCGACGGTGCGCGTGACAACCTGAGTGCACTCGCCGCTGAACAGCACCGCTTCGGGTGAGACCAGCTCAACTTGCATCTCGTGTGCCTCCGTGTCTTGAGGAACCGTGGCCGTGCCAGCTAGGACTGCTCGAGCTCGCGGGCCTTGGCCATCGCGGCCTCGGCATTGCCGACGTTGAGGAATGCCTGCTCGGGCAGGTTGTCCAGGTCGCCGTTGCACAGCATCTCGAACGACTCGATGGTCTCCGCGATCGGCACGAAGACGCCCGGCAGGCCGGTGAAGACCTCGGCCACGAAGAACGGCTGGCTCAAGAAGCGCTGGATCTTGCGCGCCCGGTTGACCGTGATGCGGTCCTCCTCAGACAGCTCGTCAAGACCCAGGATGGCGATGATGTCCTGCAACTCCTTGTAACGCTGGAGGATCTCCTGGGTGCGCCGTGCCACGCCATAGTGCCGGTCGCCGACCACCTCAGGGCTGAGGATGGTCGACGTCGAGGCCAGCGGATCTACTGCCGGGTAGATGCCCAGCGAGGCGATCTGGCGGCTCAATTCGGTAGTGGCGTCGAGGTGGGTGAACGTGGTGAACGGCGCCGGGTCGGTGTAGTCGTCCGCTGGCACGTACACGGCCTGCAGCGAGGTGATCGAGTGACCCGCCGTAGAGGTAATGCGCTCTTGCAGCGCACCCATCTCGTCGGCCAGGTTGGGCTGGTAGCCCACTGCTGACGGCATGCGGCCCAGCAGCGTGGAAACCTCCGAGCCGGCCTGCACGAAGCGGAAGATGTTGTCGACGAACAGCAGCACTTCCTGGCCTTGCACGTCGCGGAAGTACTCTGCCATGGTCAGCGCTGACAGAGCGACGCGCAGCCGCACGCCGGGCGGCTCGTCCATCTGCCCGAAGACCAGCGCTGTCTTTTCGAGCACGCCGGACTCTGCCATCTCCAGATAGAGGTCGGTGCCCTCACGAGTGCGCTCCCCCACCCCGGCAAACACAGACACACCGCCGTGCTGGGACGCAACGCGGTTGATCATCTCGGTGATGAGCACCGTCTTGCCCACGCCGGCGCCACCGAACAGACCGATCTTGCCGCCCTCCACGTATGGCTCAAGTAGGTCGATGACCTTGATGCCCGACTCGAACATCGTCGCTCTCGGCTCAAGCGTGTCGAACGCAGGTGCGGGGCGGTGGATTTCCCACCGATCTGCGATGCCTTCGGCCAGATCGGCACCATCGAGGGGCTCGCCCAAGACGTTGAAGATGTGGCCCAGTACCCCGTCGCCCACCGGCACGGCGATGCCCCGACCGGTGTTCGTCACCTTCATGCCTCGGGTCAATCCGTCGGTTGCCTTCATCGAGACGATGCGCACGCGGTTGTCGCCAATCTGCTGGGCCACCTCGCCCGTGATGGTGACCGGCGTGCCTTCCAGCTCGACATGCATCTCGACAGCGGTGTTGATCTCCGGGAGCGCCCCCGACGGGAACTCCGCATCGACAACCGGTCCGGCGATGGCCACGACGCGGCCGTCGGCGTGCTCGGTCGTGCGTTCGGCTGTGCTTTCCTGCGTCATAGTCATTGGTGTGTCTCCTCAACCCACCGAGGGGCTCGATCGGGTTATTCGCGTGCGCGGAACAGGTCCGCAGTGCGTGCTTCGATGGTGTCGGACAGAAGGTCGACTTCGCCGCCGGTTTGAGAGAGCGCCTCAGCACCGCTGACGATCTCCATGATCTCGGTGGTGATGGCGTCCTGGCGGGCGCGGTTCATCACGCGTGTCAGGTTGGTTTTCAAGTCTTCGGCGTTGTCGGTTGCGGCCTTCATGGCGCGCTGACGAGCAGCGTGTTCGGAGGCAGAGGCCTCGAGCAGCGCTGAGAACAGCCGGGCCTCGGCGTAGCGCGGCAGGAGGCGCTCGAGAATCACCGCTGGCTCAGGCTCGAACTCATAGCCGCCAGCTGCACCAGCGCTTTGGGGTTCATCCTCGCCGTCCGCGCCCCCGAAGTCACCGGAATCCAGCGGCATGAATGGGACGATCGCGACTTCCTGGACGCCTATGGAGTGAAACTTGGTGTACGCCAGCTTCACCTGGCCGCACTCGCCGCTCTCGAACAGCGCGGTTGCGGCCTGCGCGATCCGCTGGGCATCCGAGTAGCTCGGCTGGTCGCTGAAGCCTTCGAAGCCGGCCGCGATGCGGTAGTCGCGGAAACGGAAGTAGCCTTGGGCCTTGCGGCCTGACAGCACCAGCTCGTAGTCACGGCCCGCTGCCGCGTCTCCGGCGATCTCACGCTCGGTGGCTCGCAGGACGTTGTTGTTGTAGCCGCCGCACAGGCCACGATCCGCAGCGATGACGACGTAGGCCACCTTGGCGACATCGGCCGGTTCGCGCAGGAGCGGGTGATCGGCCTCGCCACCCGCAGACGCCAGGTTGGCAATGACCGCGGTCACTTTCTCGCTGTACGGTCTCGCGGCGCGCACCCGGGTCTGTGCCCGCACGATGCGTGATGCCGCAATCAGCTCCATAGCGCGCGTGATCTTCTTCGTGGCCTCGATCGACTTGATGCGACGCCGAAGAATGCGCTCCTGACCGCTTGCCATCGCGAATCAGCTGTCCGCTGCGTCGTCAGCGCTCAAGGCGTCAGATGTCACGAACTGCGCGCCGAATGCCTCGACCGCAGCCTGCAGTGCCCCCTCGTCGAGGGCTCCCGTCAAGCGGATGTCCTCGAGCAATGCGCCGTGACGAGTGCTCATGTACGCCAAGAGCTCGTTCTCGTAGCGATTGACGTCCTCCACTCCGATGCCGTCGACATAGCCGTTGGTGCCGGCGAAGATGACCACCACCTGCTCCTCGACCGGCATGGGCGAGTTGAGCCCCTGCTTGAGCAACTCGACGAGCCGGTAGCCCCGCCCGAGCTGAGCAGCGGACACCGCATCGAGCTCGGAGCCGAAGGTGGAGAACGCCTCAAGATCGCGGAACTGTGCCAGGTCGATTTTGAGGGTGCCGGCCACACCCTTCATGGCCTTGGTTTGCGCAGCAGAACCCACACGCGACACCGAGATGCCCACGTCCACGGCGGGCCGGACGCCCGACTTGAACAAATCGTCCTGGAGGTAGATCTGGCCGTCGGTGATCGAGATCACGTTCGTCGGGATGTATGCCGACACGTCGCCGGCCTTTGTCTCGATGATCGGCAGCGCGGTCAGCGATCCAGCACCATTGGCGTCGGACAGCTTGGCGGCGCGCTCGAGCAGACGGCTGTGCAGGTAGAACACGTCGCCCGGGTAGGCCTCGCGTCCGGGAGGCCGGCGAAGCAGTAGCGAAATCTGGCGATAGGCCTCGGCCTGCTTGGAGAGATCGTCGTAGACGATGAGCGCGTGGTCACCGTTTTCCATCCAGTGCTGGCCCATGGCGCAGCCCGCGTAGGGAGCCAGGTACTTGAACGGCGCGGCGTCGGCGGCAGGCGCGGAGACCACCACGGTGTATTCCATGGCGCCGCGCTCGCGCAGCGTGTTGACCACTTGCGCAACCGTCGAGCCCTTCTGCCCGATAGCTACGTAGATGCACTTCACGCCGAGGCCGGCCTGGTTGAGGATCGTGTCGACCGCGATCGATGTCTTGCCGGTCTTGCGGTCGCCGATGATGAGCTCCCGCTGGCCTCGTCCGACCGGAGTCATCGAGTCGATGGCCTTGATGCCGGTCTGCAGCGGTTCGTGCACCGGCTTTCGACCCATCACGCCCGGCGCCTGGATCTCCATGCGCCGCTCGACGGCGCCGACGATCTCGCCCCGGCCGTCGATCGGCTCGCCGAGTGCATTCACGACACGGCCCAGCACCGCGTCGCCGACGGGGATCGACAGAATGCGGCCGGTTGCCATGACGGCCTGGCCCTCCTCGATCGACTCGACATTGCCCAGCACGACGGCGCCGATCGAATCCTCGTCGAGGTTCAGTGCGAGACCGACGTCTCCGCTGGCGAACTCCAAGATCTCGTTCACCGAGCAGCCCGGCAGTCCAGAGACGCGGGCGATGCCGTCACCGACTTCGAGGATTCGGCCGACAGTGGCGGACTCGATCGACGGATCGAAGCCCTCGAGGTTCTGGCGAATCGCCAAAGCGATGCCAGCGGTATCAAAGCTCAAGTCGGTCACGACAGGCGCTCCTTCATGTTGTCGAGCCGAGTGCGGACTGAGCCATCGAAGACAGTGTCGCCAATCTGGGCGGACAGTCCTCCAACGATTTCGGGATCCACTACGACATGGACGGTCACTTTGCGGCCGCTGGCCTGACCGAGAGCAGCGGCCAGCCGCTCGATCTGGGAGTCGGTGAGCGCGACGGCCGAGCGGACCTCGGCCACGGCCTCACCCCGCGTTGCGGCGGCGAGTTCGAGCACCTCTTCGGCGATGACGTCGAGCTGGCCGCCACGGCCGGCACCGACCAGCATCGCCACCACGTTGAGCGTGACCGGCGACGCCTGGGCCGCCAGCAAGTCTTCGATGATGCCGATGCGGCGTGATGCCGGGACGGAGTGATCGGATAGCACGCTGCGCAGTTCCTCGTTCGAGGCGACAGCGCGGCCGACTGCAGACAGTTCGTTGGGCACGCGCTCGAGCGCATCCTCGGCCTGCGCGATAGCCACCACAGCGCTTGCGTAACCCTCGACTCGCTGGCTCATCGGTTGATCCTGATCATCTGTTCATCTCCTGTCGGGGCCCGCACTCGACGCTGCACCGTTCGATGCTGTGCCCGCTGCGCCGGAGTGACTTCGGCGGTGACGGGCGGCGCCATGTGAGCGATGCGCGGGACGATCAGTTCCCCACCCGCGTGATGTAGTCGTCGATCAGCCGGGCGTGAGCGGCCTCGTCAATGCTGGCCAGCACCACCTGCTCGGCGGCGCCGACGGCAATCGACGTGATGTCGGCGCGCACCTCGGCCATCGCCCGTGCCCTGGCAGCCTCGATATCGGCCTCGGCCTGCGCACGACGTTCGGCGATCTCAGGCTCGATGGCCGCCAGACGCTCCTGCCGGACTGTTTCGGCAGCCGCTCGGGCCTCTTCGATGATCCGGGCGGCTTCGGTATTGGCCTCGACCAGCCGGGCGTCGTACTGCGCGCGTAGTTCCTCGGCCTCGGAGCGTGCGGTCGCGGCACCGTCGAGGTCGCCTTGGATGCGCTCGGTGCGCGCCTCCATCGCACGGCGAATCGGCGGCAGCGCCAGCTTCCACATGACGATGAGGAGGATGAAGAACGAGAGCGATCCCCAGATCACCTCGTCCCACGCAGGGATGATCGGATTGGGCGCCTCGGCGACAGATTCTTCGGCGGCCAGCAGCGCGCTTGCTACAGCGATGTTCACTGCTGCCTCCTACGCGAAGTTGAGCAGGATGAACACCACGAAACCGATGAGGGCCAGAGCCTCGGTGAACGCGATGCCCAGGAACATGGTCGTGCGGACCATGCCGGCGGACTCGGGCTGCCGGGCCATCGCCGTGATGGCGTTTCCGACGACTAGGCCGATGCCGACGCCTGGACCAATGGCCGCGAGGCCATAGCCGAGACCGGCACCGACGGCCTTCAGGCCATCGACCGCGTTGTCCGCTTGAGCGAGGATGTCGAGCACTCGTCTCTCCTGTTGTTTGGGATCTGTTTGCTGGGGACTGATGGGCCACGCCTGCGGGGTGCAGGCACGGGGCTAGTGCTCTGGGTGCAGAGCGCCGCCGATGTATACGGCGGTGAGGATCGTGAAGATGAATGCCTGCAGGAACGCGACGAGGATCTCAAAGCCCGTCAGGCCGATGAGCATGATGAACGGAGCCCACACGATTGCCGCCAGCGGGCTCGGGTCCCACAGCGCGGTCGTGAGCACTGCGAAGGTCACGAGCAGCAGGTGTCCCGCGAGCATGTTGGCGAAGAGCCGGACGGCCAGAGAGAACGGCCGCACCAAGAACGTCGACACGAACTCGATGAGCGCCACCAGCGGCAGCAGGGCCTTCGGCACGCCCGGCGGGATCACCACGTTCTTCAGGTAGCCGAACAGGCCGTGGTGCTTGATGCCGACGCCGTTGAACACAAGCCACACCACGATGGCCAAGAAGAATGGGGCCGCCATGCGCGAATTGGCCGGGAATTGGATGAATGGGATGACTTCAGTGATGTTCGCGAAGAACACAAAGAAGAAAATCGACAAGAGAAATGGCAGGTAGCGCAGCCCGTCGGGACCGATGGTTTGCATCACGATGCTCTCGCGCACGAATTCGACCGAGGTTTCCGCCACGGTCTGGATGCCTCGCGGCGCCACGATGGCTGGTGCCTGCGCGTAGCGGCGCTTGGCCAAGTAGAAGATCATGACCGGGGCCACGAGAGCGAACAAGTAGATGAGGCCCACTTTGTTGAGCTCGAACGCTGTGCCGTCGAACAGGATGCCGGGCCATTCCAGCAACTCTGCGATCGGCGGGAAGTCCAGCGCTGTCAGGCTCACATCGACTCCTTTTCGAACTCATCTGCTTCGGGCCCGCGAGGGCCCGCGGACCGCCGGGATGAGCGCTTGGGCACGACCCCGGGGCTGGAAAGCGACAGGGAAACATACCGCATCTCCCACACGAGCAGACCGAGGTGGCTGACTCCGATGGTCATGCCGAGTGGAATCGGCTCGAACAGGCTCAGTCCGCTGACCGCGAGGACCGCCCCGAAGAGCACCGCGAGGCGACCGACGAAGCCTCCGAGGCTCGCCGCCATCAAAGCGACAGGTGAGATGCGTACCGCCCACGTCATGATCGCCGCGGCGGCAACAAGGTTGGCGACGACAAGCACGATTCCGTAGGCCGCGGAGGCTGCGCCGCCGGCGCCCCATGCGATGCCACAGATGGCGACCCACACGGGGCTGACGTACAAGCTGCGACGCGCGATGTCGTTGGCGATGGCGCGTTCAGGAGCATCTTCGTTGGCCGATCTGGCGGCCGTTCCGCCCGCCGCCGGGCCGAGTGCGTTCACGAGCGGTGCTCTGCTGGCTCGTCGTCGAGCACAACGCCAGCCGCCAGGCTGACCGAGGCTGGCTCGACTCGATCGATGCCACGACGCTGCGTCGGGCGCTGCGCGGCCAGATCTGTTTCGAGCTTCGACATCCGCTCGGTGTACCGGTACCACTCGATCAGCAGCTTGAGCACGAAGGCGACAATGCCGAAGCTCAGCGCGAGCCACGGACCGGTATCGAGCCAGCGGTCGAGGCCGAAGCCTGCCGCTGCGAAGATCACTGGCGTCACAACGATCTCGACAGCCTTCGCGAGGCCGTCTTCGCTGCCGTTGCCGCTTCGGGCTGCTCGCGTCCGTTCGCGGGCCGCTCGCGATCGCATGAGTGCTCATCGCCTCCGATGTATGCAGGGGTTTCAGCACGCCGGCCCGCACCTGGTCCAAGAGAGAGGCCAACCACTGGGCGCTGGCGAAGCCGCCAGAAATCTACCGGCCTAGGCGAAGCCCTCACACATGGCAGCTGCCCTTCGAGCGTCGACGACGGTACACAGCGTGTTCTATCGCCGACGGGCTTGGCGTTCGGCCTTCAGTCGCTCATTGATTTGACGCCGAGACCCGAGGCCACGTCGCCTGAGCACCTGGTCTGTACTGGGTTTTGTAGAGGCGGATTGTTGGATTCTTTTGCCTTGGCCGTCTAGGAGGGCTGATGGCACGGAGGGGTTATCCGCCGGAGTTCCGGCGGCGGGTCGTGGATCTGGTCGAGGCCGGCTGCAAGGTCGCTGCGGTCGCGGCGGATCTCGGGATCAGCGAGCAGTCGATGTGCACCTGGCGCCGAGGGGCACGCGTCGACGCCGGAGCAGAGCCGGGTCTGACCTCGGGCTGAGCATGCGGAGCTGGCGGCTGCGAAGCAACGGGTGCGAGAACTCGAGACCGAGCTGGCGATCGGTCGGTGAGCCACAGAGCTGCTCGCCGAGCGTGGCGACCTAAACCGAGATTCGCGGCGATCAGGGTGATGGCCGCGGAGAGGCTCCCGATTGAGGTCGCCTGCGGGGTGCTGGAGGTCTCAGTGTCGGGCTATTACGGCTGGCTGAGCCGGCCGCCGTCGGCACGGTCGCTGCGCCATAGGTGGTTGACCGAGGTGATCGCCAGGATCCACCACGACTCGGGGTGCGCTTACGGCGCTCGACGGGTCCATGCGGAGCTCACGGCCGGTCATGGAATAGCAGTCGGCGGTGAGGCGGTCACAATGTTGATGCGTCGGGCCGGGCTGGCGGGCCCCTCGGGTCGGCCTCGCTGGCGCCCGATCCCCAATATGGCCACGGCGTCGGACCTTGTGGACCGCAACTTTCACCGAGACGAACCCGACCGGCTGTGGGTCACCGACATCGAGCGCCACGAGGCGTTCTTGAACCCGGCGGTGGTGAGAGGACACCGCATCTGGCTCGTCGCAGCGAGCTGGTTGAAGCTGAGGGCAGCCGGACCCGGGGGACACCGGGGAGGGTGGAAGCAGCCCTGACAACGACGGGACGCGCCAGCACTGTCAGATGGTGTGGGTCCGGCTGGCAAGACGGGAAGGCGTACGTGAGGAACCAGTGGCTGAACGCCCCTCAAGAGATCCAGCAGCTCGAACCTGACGGATCAGGGCTGCGTTGCAACGCGCACCCGGCCGTCTGTGATGGGCGGGGAACTTCTGGATCGGTTGATGTCGCCGGTCGGGAGGTCATGGTGGGTGCCTGCGGCGTAGCCATGACGAGGTTGCAGGGGCATAGCTGGGCGCCGACCTCGTCGACGGGTTCAGGAATGAACGTGGGAACCATCTCGTTGGTCGGTCCCCGCTGCCCGGCCAGGGCGGCGGGCGCCAAGACCTGTCGCCGGTTGATGCGGTCGGGATGGGGCGGAGGGTTCGTAGTAGTCCGAGCACGGGAAAGCCGTGCACATGGCGAAGGGACCCAGTGTGGTCGCAGCTTCGATGCCGAACGGGGAGTCCGCTGGTGAATACCGGCGTTTCGTGGCCTGGCCTGTTGGAGGCCGAGCCGCGGGTACTCGCGATGCAGTCGAAGCTGCACCAATGGGCGAAGGCCGATCCTGGCCGTTCGTTCGATGACGTGTTCAACCTCGTCTGTGACCCGGCGTTTCTCGTTGTGGCGTGGAGCCGGGTGCGGGCAAACAAGGGAGCGCGAACCGCCGGCGTCGATGGGGTCGCTGCGCGACCTGTCGTGTTCGGTGTCGAGTCGATGCTGGACGGGCTGGGGGATGATCTCAAAGCTCGCCGGTTCGGGCCCGAGCGGGTGCGGGAGAAGACGATTCCCAAGGCGAGCGGCAAGGTCCGCTCGCTGGGGATCCCGACTGTCGCTGACCGAGTCGTGCAGGCCTCGTTGAAGCTGGTGCTCGAACCGATCTTCGAGGCGGACTTCAAACCGTGTTCCTGCGGTTTGCGCCCGAAGCGACGGGCCCAGGACGCGATCGCTGAGATTCACTGCCTCGGCTCACCCAGCAGGAACTGCCACTGGGTGTTCGAAGCAGATATCAAGGCGTGCTTCGACGAGATCGACCACACCGCCCTCATGGAACGTGCGCTACGTCGAGTCCGAGACAAGCGTGTCGTGGGCCTGGTGAAGGCGTTCCTCACCGCTGGTGTTCTCGCGCAGGACCGCAGCCGACGAGAAACGATCACCGGCACACCCCAAGGGGGGATCCTCTCGCCGCTGTTGGCCAACATTGCCCTGTCCGTGCTGGAGGGGCACTTCGCCCAGAAATGCCGAAGCGCTCGGCCCGGAATGGACCCGCGCCAAACGTCGCCGCGCCGGGGAACCGGTCATGCGCCTCGTCCGCTATGCGGACGACTTCGTGGTCATGGTCCACGGCACCCGCGACGACGCCGAAGCGCTCAGCGATGAGGTCGCAGCGGTGCTCGCTGCGATGGGGCTGCGCCTATCGGACCAGAAAACGAGGGTCTGGCGCATCGACGAAGGGTTCGACTTGTTGGGCTGGCGCATCCAGCGTCGGAACCGCAGAGGCCGCGCTGGCAACAAAGCGATCTACACCTACCCGTCGAAGAAGTCGTCGGCTTCGATCATCGGGAAGATCAGACTGCCGACTCGCCGTCGACGTCATCGAACGCTCACAGACCTGCTGCGCCGGCTGAACCCGACGCTGCGGGGCTGGTGCAACTATTTTCGGCACGGCGTGTCAACACGGACCTTCGGCTACGTCGATCATTTCGCCTTCTGGCGGATCGTCGGCTGGCTGAACAAACGCCACGTCGGGCTGAACATGCACACCCTGGTTCGCCGCTACCTCCCAGGTTGGAGGATCCACGACGGCGGCATCGAGATGTTCCGCCCCGAGCGGGTCGCCGTCGAGCGCTACCGCTACCGGGGCACCCGCATCCCGACACCATGGACAAGCGCGACAACAGGATCACCCGCACCAGCGGCATGACCGCACGCAGAGCCCGATGCGGTGAAAGTCGCACGTCCGGTTCGGAGGGCGAGCCGCACAAACCAGCCGACCGAAAGACGGCCAGGCGCTGCGGTCCGACCCCTACACCGAGCACCCAACCCGGGAGGGCAAGGTGTATTGCGCGGTGGTCCTCGACACGGCCAGCCGCCGAGTCGTGGGCTGGCCGATCGACTCGCGGCCCACCGCAGCTCTCGTGACCAACGCTTTGGGCATGGCCATCGACCAACGACGGCCCCCAGAAGGCGAGACAGTGATCCACAGCGACCAGGGCACTCAGGGCGGATTCAATCGGTCGTCGCAACACCGGGTTGTTGGAGGGAGCGTAGGTGTTCGTTGAGGGCTTCGGCGGGTGTGCGCCAGCCGAGGGTTTTGCGCGGCCGGGTGTTGAGGGTGTGGGCGACGGCTTGGAGGTCTTGCTCGGTCCAGCGGGACAGGTCGGTGCCTTTGGGGAAGTATTGGCACAGCAGCCCGTTGGTGTTCTCGTTGGTGCCTCGCTGCCAGGGGCTGTGGGGGTCGCAGAAGTAGACCGGTATGTCGGTCTCGACGGTGAACGCCGCGTGGGCGGAGAGTTCTTTGCCTCGGTCCCAGGTCAATGATCGGCGCAGCTGCGCGGGCAGGGTGGTCATCGATGCTGCGAGCGCGTCTTTCATGGCTGCGGCGCCGTAGCCGGCCAGGGCGGGGCCGTTCTTGGTGCGGGCGATGACGCCGTAGCCGTCGGCGCGGGGCAGGCGGGGTCAGCATCGTGAATCGGGTGGTCCGCTCGACGAGGGTGCCGATCGCTGAGCGTTGCAGGCCGATGACCAGGTCGCCTTCCCAGTGCCCTGGCACTGCCCGGTCCCCAGCCTCGGCGGGGCGTTCGCTGAGCATCAGCTCGGGTGTGACATGGGCCCAGGCCTTGTTGCGGGTCCGGGCTCGAGGGACCCGCAAGGCCCGCCCGGTGCGCAGGCATGCCACGAGCTCTCGCTTGAGAGCGCCGCGGCCTTGGACATAGAGGGCCTGGTAGATCGCTTCGTGGCTGATGCGCATGGACTCGTCATCGGGGAACTCGACCCGGAGCCGGTTCGAGATCTGCTGCGGGCTCCATCCTCGCACCCACCGGCGGTCCGCGCGATATGGCTTGTTGCGCCCTTTCCACTCAGCCGCCGCAGGCCCAGCGGCCGGCGTTCCGTCCGGGCGCCGCACCTCGCCCGAGAGCCGTTCGGCCACATAGCCCCGCAGACGCTCGTTCTCGACGAGCTCGGCCTTCCACAGCGCGACCGACGCCCGATACTCCAGCTTTCCGCCGCGGGTGGCCGCATTTCGGCGCAACTCCCGGGAGATCGTCGACGGGCTCCGACCCAGCCTGCGGGCGATCGCTCGCACACCGAGACCCTCAGCGCGAAGCACCGCGATCTCCTCTCGCTCGCCGAACGACAGATACCGGCCCGACAACGGGGCAAGCTCAACAGTGGCCATCCCGCCACCCTGCCGGAACCAGCGGCTCCCCACCGCCTGGGACACCCCCACAGCCACAGCCGCCTCCTCGCTCGACACCCCCTTGGCGATCTCACCCCAAAACCCCCGCTCGACCTCCCGCCGCAACGACGGCTTGCCCGGCGACCTCATCACCGACCGACCCGTCAACTCCTGCATCCACCCCGCCGGCCTGCCCATCGCGCACCCCCATCATCGAGGTGTCGCGACGACCGATTGAATCCGCCCAGTTCACGTCGTGGGCGTTCACCCAGCGAGCGGTCGACTCAGGGCTCTTGCCGTCGATGGGATCGATCGGCGACTGCTTCGACTGTGAGCATGATGGTGTTCGCTGTTCGGCTGGTGTTTGACCCTTGCTTATGACTGGCCGGTGTGCCTTGGCGTTGATCTGTCGGCGCCAGTCGGGCAGCGATCAACGCAGCGCCGGCTGGCCGGGAGGGTCGTGACCGAATAGGGGCCTGCTCTTTTGGACCGACCCGTCACAGTCCTGTCCTTCCCGCCCGACCAGCTGGCATCCACAGTCCCCCGAGGACAGCAATGACCAGTATCGCGCCAGGGCCGAAGCGGGCGAGAATCGTCGTCGGCGTTGACACGCACAAGCACATGCATGCCGCGGTCGCCGTCGACGAGCTCGGCAGCCGCCTCGGCGAATGCCATGTGCGGGCGAACCGGGAGGGCTACGCGCAGCTTGAGGCGTGGGCTGTGTCGCTGGGGCGGCCGATGGCGTTCGGGGTCGAGGGCACCGGCAGCTACGGCGTCGGTCTGGCCAGCTGGCTGCGCCGCAACGGCTACCGGCTGGTTGAGGTGAATCGGGGCGATCGCCGTTCCCGCAGGATGAACGGCAAGACCGACGCCCTGGACGCCGAAGCCGCCGCGCGCTCAGTGCTGTCGGGCGAGTCCACCGCCGTGGCGAAGTCCGCGGATGGCACCGTGGAGATGATCCGCCAGATCAAGATCGCCCGCGACACAGCCCGCAAGGGCCCCACATCGGCGATCGTCACTCTCAAGGCGGTGATCGTGACCGTCCCCGCCGAGCTGCGCGAGCAGCTCGAGGGCATGGCGGACAAGGCGCTCATCGGCCGCTGTTCCGGCTTGCGGCCTGGCCCCATGACCACGCCGACCGCGTCGGCCAAGCACACCCTGCGATCGCTGGCCAAGCGCTGGATCGCCCTCAACGCCGAGATCGACGATCACGACCCGATACTCGACGAACCCGCCCGCGCCCACTCCCCGAACCTGCGAGACGGGTTCGGGATCGGCGCTGACACCGCAGCCGAGATGCTCATCGTCTTCGGCGACAACCCCGACCGCATCCGCTCCCAAGCAGCCTTCGCCAAACTCTGCGGCGCCTGTCCGATCCCCGCCTCATCGGGCGTCACCAACCGGCACCGGCTCTCCCGCGCCGGGCACCGACAAGCCAACGCCGCGCTCTGCCGCGCCGTCATCGTGCGCATGCGCTTCCACCAGCCCACCATCGACTGCACCCGCCGACGCACCACCGAAGGCCTCTCCAAAAGAGACATCATCCGCTGCCTCAAACGATTCCTCGCCCGCGAGGTCTACCAACGCGTCATGACCGACCACCGCGCACGACTCGACTCCCAACACACCCCATGAAACAAAGTCTTGACCTATAGGGGCTTCAACGCGATGATCGAGTCGTTCTGGAGCCGCATGCAGGTCGAGCTGCTGGACCGCAAACGCTGGCGGACCCGCATCGAGCTGGCCAACGCGATCTTCGAATACCTAGAGATCTTCCACAACCGTCAGCGCCGCCACTCCGCGCTAGGCATGCTGACACCCATCGAGTTCGAGACTCGACATCAACCACCAACGGCAGCATGAATCCAACAATCCGCCTCCACCAACTCCAAGGCACCCCAGAGCCTCCACCAAACAGTGAAGATGTGTGCGGGGAGTGGGCCGTCGACATCTGACTTGCCAACTAACTGGCCCTGCGCGTTGTGGGTGCCTTGCCTGGGACTCGTCGATGTCGCCGGCCTGCTTCTCGGACTTGTCAGCTGCGGCCGGTCCGCAACGAGCGACGTGACCTCATAGGAACCTGCGCCAACAGATGCCTCATCACTGTTATGTCCGTCCCGTCCCGGCACAGCCGCTCCGAGATGGCCGACTTCAGCATGCCAGATCCACAACAGGCGGTGATCGGCGGGATTGACTGCCACACCGACTTCCACGTCGTGGCCGCGCTCGACCCGCTCGGCCGAGTACTGGGCACAGAATCGTTCCCTGCGACCCGCGCCGGCTACCGCTTGACCCACACATGGCTCGCGTCGTTCGGCCCGATCACCACGGTCGGTGTGGAGTCCACCGGGTCCTTCGGGGCGGCTCTGACCCGGTCGCTGATCGATCAGGGCTGTCGGGTGATCGAGGTCAACCAGCCGCACCCGCATCTGCGCTCGCGTCGCGGCAAGAACGACGCCATCGACGCTGAGGCCGCTGCCCGCAAGGTGCTCTCGGGCGAAGCGACCGCAGCCGCCACCGACACCACCGGCATCGTCGAGGCGATCCGCCAGCTCAGCGTGACCCGAAACAGCGCCGTCAAGGCCCGCGCCGCCGCGTTGTGTCCAGCTCGGCGACCTGCTCGTCACCGCTCCCGCCGCGTTGCGCAACCAGCTCGACACCCGCCGGACCCTGGAGGGCACCGCCGCCGTGTGCGCTCGGTTGCGGCCCGACACGGACCGCCTCGCCGATCCCGCCCAGGCCGCCAACCCAGCACTGCGCAGCCTCGGGCGCCGCGTCGCCCAGCTCGGCGCCGAGGCCGACGAGCTCGGACGCCGGCTCGACCGGCTCGTCGCCACCGCAGCACCCACAACCCTGTCACGCCTCGGGTGCGGCACCCACCACACCGCGACCCTGCTCGTCGCCGCGGGCGAGAACATCGACCGGCTCAGCTCCGAAGCGTCCTTCGCCCACCTGTGCGCAGCCGCGCCGGTCCCCGCGTCGAGCGGGCGCACCCAGCGTCACCGACTCAACTTCGCAGGCAACCGCGACAGCCAACCGAGCTCTGCACATGATCGTCATCGTCCGGCTCCGCTACTGCGAACGAACCCGCAGCTACACCGACCGCCGCCTCGCCCAAGGCAAAACCAAAAAAGAAGCCATCCGCTGCCTCAAACGCTTCGTCGCCCGAGAGCTCTACCGCACCCTCCGAGGCGACCTCGCCACCCTCACAACCCGCACTTGACATCTATAGGAACGTCCCAGGGCGATTCGCTCCTGTTATTGGGACGAGCGTGACTATGAATATCACAATCGTCGCAGATCAGGAGGCCTTTTTCGTGGACGCGGCAACCCCGACACACCCACCACACCGGTGGATTCAGGCTAAAGGTCAGCTCGGTGTCCGTGCACTCAGGTCCGTCGTGTGCTTGGCAGTCCGTGTGCGCGCCGTTGGCGATGCTCGAATGCCGATGCGACACAGTCGGTGTCGTTGAGGTCAGATCGCACGGCGGAGGTGGCGGATCGGGGTCGTCATGCGACTGGCTGCGGGGATGGCAACTGGTATGGCCGCTATGGGAATGCTGGCCCGACTCGCAGTGCACATCGGTGCGGGGATGACAGCTGGTGTTGTGAAGAGCGTTGCCCGCATGAACGGTTCTCCGTTTTGTGTGTGAACCGTTCATTTCAGGTGCAGTCGTTTCATGATTGAACGAACGTACGCATCTCCATGTCGGAGGGTCATCTCGTACGCGCGGGCGTCCACCGGCGCGCAGGCCCAATCAGGTCTCGGCATCGACGCCCAGCACCAAGCGGTGGACCGGGAGGCCGCAGCACGCGGCTGGCAGGTGATTGAGCGCATCACCGACGACGCGGTCTCCGGCACCACCCCCACCGAGCGCCGAGTTTGAGGCGGGCATGGCGCGAGCGCGCACCACGGAAGCCCTCGACGCGGCCCGTCGCCGAGGCCAGCGTCTCGGCCGTCCCAGCCGCCACGCGGAAGTGACCAAGTCCCTCGCAGCGCAGCTGCGTTCAGCAGGTCACAGCCTGGGCCAGATCGCAGCTGCGCTCAATGACGCGGGAATCCTCACACCCACCGGCAACACCGCATGGAGCCGCTCGTCGGTCGCGTCGCTGCTGCGTACCATCGACCTCGACGACCAAGCGCGCGCCAACGCCCAAGCGCACCGGCAGGCCCGACGACAGCGGGACAACGGCACCGAGCCGCCCCAGCAGCACGTCACAGGAGAACCACCTCAGAAAGCGGCTTGACCGGGCACTTGGAGGTGTGTACGATACGAACGTTTCAAGTACACCCCAAATACGCCCCTGACCAGCAGATTTGTGGAAGCGATGACCTTCAGGGAGCGCCGATTTGGCATCGGTGAGGTCCGATGAGCGCATCACCGCCACCCTCAGCTTTGGTCACCGGGAAGTAAATGGTCATTACAATGGCCATATGCTGAAACAGGTGACCGCTACGGAGGCCAAGCGCTCGATCTTGGGTCTGCTTGACGAAGTGGCTGCAGGCGCGGAGATCGAGATCACCAAGCACGGGCGGACGGTGGCCCGGCTGGTGCCGGCACGCGGGCCCACGGCACTTGTCGGCATGTTCGCGGGCAGGGTGACGAGCACGGACGATGACGAAGAGCTGTTTTCGACCGGTGAGACCTGGCGTGCGAGTTGAGCACGCTGCTCCTCGATACCCATGTCGTTCATTGGGCGGCCGCTGAACCCGACCGGCTGAGCGCTGCGGCCGCGCGGGCAATAGGCGAAGCCGACAATCTGGCGATCGCATCGGTGACCTGGTACGAGCTGGCATGGCTCGCGAATCGAGGGCGAATCGTGCCGCGGCAACCGGTTGCACAATGGCTTGATGAACTGTCGAGATCGCTGCTGACGATTCCGCTCACGCCGGCCATCGCCTTGGCTGCGGTCTCGTTGCCGCGCACGTTCGATGGAGACCCAGCTGACCGTCAGATCTATGCAACCGCTGCAACTTCAGGATGGTCGGTCGTCTCGAAGGACCTGCGCCTGCGCGGCTTCACCGACGGTGACGCCGAAGTCATCTGGTAGCTCCCCGCCGTGCTCGCCCCGGCACATTCGACCCGGCGTAGGGCAGCACGGCAATCGCTGTGGGTTCTAGCGGCTATAGGGCGGGAAGGCGGCGCAGAGTTCACCGACGTCGGCGCGTACCTGCGCGATAACGTCCTCGTTGTCTGGGGCCCGTAGCACCCGTGCGGTGAACTCGGCGATCTTTGCCATCTCGGCCGGGCCCATGCCCTGGGTGGTGACCGATGCCGTGCCCATGCGCACGCCACTGGTGACAAACGGCGAGCGAGGGTCGTCGGGGATGGCGTTGCGGTTGAGCGTGATGCCCGCTGCGTCCAGGGCTTCTTGGGCGACCTTGCCGGTCAAATCCGCGTCGAAGGTGCGCAGGTCAATGAGCAGCAGGTGGTTGTCTGTGCCACCGGAAACCAGCCGGAAGCCGGCCTCGCCCAGTGCGTCGGCTAGTGCCGCAGCGTTGGCCACGATGCGGGCCTGGTACTGGGCGAACTCCGGCCGGGTGGCCTCGGCGAAGGCCACAGCCTTGGCCGCGACCGCGTGGTCGAGCGGACCGCCCTGGCTGCCGGGGAAGACCGCCGAGTCGATTCGCTTCGCGTACTCCTGGGTGCACAGGATCGCTCCGCCACGAGGGCCGCGCAGCGTCTTATGCGTGGTGAACGTGACGATGTCGGCGTAGGGCACGGGGTTCGGATGCACTCCCCCGACGATTAGCCCGGCGATATGGGCGGCGTCGAACATGAAGGCAGCGCCGATCTCGTCGCACACGGCGCGGAATGGTGCTGGGTCGATGCGGCGGGGATAGGCCGTGGCACCGGCCACGATCAGCTTGGGACGGTGCTCGCGGGCCAGCGCGGCCATGGCCTCGTAGTCGATCCGCTCGTCGCTGCGGGTGAGGCCATAGCTGACGAAGTTGTACAGACGACCGCTGGCGTTCACCGGAGAGCCGTGAGTGAGGTGACCGCCGTGGTCGAGGCTCATGCCCATGACCGTGTCGCCGACGTCAAGGAGCGCCAAGTACACGGCCGCGTTGGCCTGCGAGCCCGAATGCGGCTGCACGTTCGCGTGCTCGGCACCGAAGAGCGCCTTGACCCGATCGATGGCGAGCTGCTCGGCAGTGTCCGCGTTCGCGTTGCCGCCGTAGTAGCGGCGGCGTGGGTAGCCCTCGCTGTACTTGTTGGTCAACACGCTGCCGGTCGCGGCCATAACGGCCGGCGAAGCAAAGTTCTCCGAGGCAATGAGCTGCAGCGTCGTCATCTGACGCTCGAGCTCGGCGCTCAGAACGCCGTCGATCTGCGGGTCGTTGACGGGAGCCCACGTCACCGAGCGCGGATGCGTCGGGTGCTTTGAGCTCGCGGTGCCGTTGCCTGCCGCGGCGATCGCGTCGATCTTGTGAACCCTTGGCGCATGGCGGCCGCCTTCGAAGGACGCCCCCAAGAACGCATCGACCGCGGCACTGGCGCGTTCGGGCTCGACGAGGCGCGCTCCGATGCAGATGACATTTGCGTCGTTGTGCTCGCGCGCCAGCCGCGCCGAGGTCTCGTCGTGCACCGTGGCGGCACGGATGCCAGCGACCTTGCCAGCGGCCATCGCGATCCCGATGCCGCTGCCGCACACGGCCACGCCCACTGTTGCGTTGCCGGCGGCAACCGCTTCGCCAACTGCTTGCCCGAAGTCGGGATAGTCGACCGACTCGGGGCCGTTGGTGCCCAGATCGAGCACCTCGTAGCCGCCCGAGCGGAGGTGCTCGGCGAGGCAGTCCTTCAATTCCCAGCCAGCGTGGTCAGCTGCGACGGCGACGACCGTGGGCGCGTTAAGTGTCACCCCGTCAGTCTCGCATCGACGACGCCCGCAAGACGTCAGGTTTCGCGGTTCAGAGCTCACCGGCACTGAGGATGACGTCCGAGAACTCAGTGATCTTCGTCAGCGTCAAGTCTTAGAAGCTTGGCGGGGACCGCACCCTCACGTAGAACGACCGGTTCAGATCCGGTGACGTCCACGACCGTCGACGCGGTGCCGCCGTCGGCTCGTCCGTCGATGACGGTCGCGGCCGGCGCGGCGAGGCTCTGCGCTGCTCGCTGGGCGTCAGCAGGCGTGGCTGCGCCGTGGCGGTTGGCGCTGGTGCCGGTAAGCGGGCCGACCTCGTCGATGAGCCAGCGAAGCCAGCCGAGTGCTGGCGCTCGCACGCCCAAGGTCGGAAGGCCGTGGAGCGGGTCGGGGCCTTCGCGGCGCTGTGCCACCAAGGTGAGGCCGCCGGGCCAGTGCCGGCTAGCCAAGCGGCGCGCGCCCGGGGACAGCTCCACCAGATCTTGGGCTTGGGCGAGGCCCGACACCAGGATCGGCATCGGCTCGGTTGGTGGTCGCTCCTTGGCGGCGCACACCGCAGCCACGGCGACGCTGTCGGTGTAGCGAGCCATGATCCCGCAGAGGGTGTCAGTGGGCGCCACGATGAACCCGCCGCCACGCAATGAAACAGCCGCAGCGTCGATGGTCGCTGTCAACGGTTCATCAAGAGCACGGTGTGCGACGAGCGCTCGTTCACGGCCGGCGAGATCGCGTTCGATGCGCACGGCTTCGTAACCGCGGGCCTCTGCGGCCGCTGCGAGATCAGCTGTTTGGTGCGGAGCGCACTCGAGCACCAGAAGCCCGCCGGGGGCGAGCCATCCCCGCGCCTCATGAAGGATCCTGCGCAAGTCCACCAGCCCGTCGACGCCCGCGTGCAGCGCAGCGTGCGGCTCCCAGTCGGCGACCTCGTCGGGCAATTCCTCGTCGTCGGCGACGTACGGCGGATTGGCAACGATGACGTCGAGCCGCCCACGTAGTTCGTGACTGCCCGCCAGGCGCCGAGCTTCGGCGCCGTCGGCGCCGTCGGAATGGTCCGCACGCGCTCCGCTGGGGATGCGGGGATCCGAAGTGGGAACCGGAACGTCAATCAGCGCGTCGAACCAGTCGCCGCGGTGCAGCGAGACCCGTGCAGCGGCCCGGCCCACGCCGGCCATGTTCTCTGCCGTCAAAGCGAGTGCATCGGCCGAGCTGTCCGTCGCGAAGACGCGAGCGCCAGGAACCTCGTACGCAATCGACAGGGCGATGGCGCCACAACCGGTCCCCAAGTCGGCGATGTTGGCCGCTCGCAGTCGCCCGCTGAGCACCTGCGCTGCGAGCCACTCGATAGCGATGCCCGCGACTGTCTCGGTCTCGGGACGCGGGATCAATGCTCGTTGATCGGTCGCCAGGTCGAGCTTGCGGAAACCCCAGCTGCCCAACACGTATTGCAACGGCTCGCCCTGGGCTCGACGGGCGGTCATCGCGTCGGCGTGCATGACCATGCGCACCGTCATCGGAGTCCGCGGCGCCGCAACGACGTCCGCGGCTCCGCATCCTGCGGCGGTCGCGACAATGTGGCGGGCGCTGATGTCCGGCTCGGGCACACCGGCGTCGGCCAGCTGGGAGCGCACGCCGGCATACATCTGTCCCAGCGTCAACGCCTCTTCGGTGTCCGGCATCGAGGGGTGCTCCGATTCGCGGCCGCGGCGTCAGGCCCCGGCGCCTCCCGCCGTCGCGGCCAAGAGTTCCTCGCGCTCGGAGAGCTGGAGAGCTTCGACGAACTCGTCCAGCTCGCCGGCCAGCACACGGTCGAGCTTGTACAACGTCAGGCCGATGCGATGATCGGTGACCCGGCTGTCCTTGTAGTTGTAGGTGCGGATCTTCTCCGAGCGGCCGCCGCCCTTGACCTGGTCACGCTTGTGCGCCGCCTGATCCGCGGCCTGTGCCTCTTGCTGCAGTCGCAACAGGCGAGACCGCAGCACCCGCATCGCCTTCGCGCGGTTCTGGATCTGGCTCTTCTCGTCCTGCATCGAAACCACAAGGCCGGTGGGAGTGTGGGTGATGCGCACCGCCGAGTCCGTGGTGTTGACCGACTGCCCCCCCGGGCCCGACGAGCGAAACGTGTCGATCATCAGATCTGATTGATCGATCTCGACATCCACATCCTCGGCCTCGGGCAGCACGCTGACCGTCGCAGACGAAGTATGAATTCGGCCCTGCGACTCAGTGACCGGCACTCGCTGGACCCGATGCGGACCGCCCTCGAACTTGAGAGCTCTCCACACCCCAGGGCCGCGCACTGCGAACATCACATTAGTGAACCCGCCCATGTCGCTGTCCTGGCTGCCGAGAAGCTCAAGAGACCACCCGGATTGCGCGGACACGTACGCCCGGTACATCTCGAAGAGGTCGCGGGCCCAGATGTTCGCCTCCTCGCCGCCTTCAGCCCCCTGGATCTCGACGATGACATCACGTCCGTCATTGGGATCGGTCGGCAGCAGGAGCACTTTCAATCGCTCTTCGAGCTCCGCTGCCCGATCTGACGCAGTCGCCAACATCGTTGCGACTTCGTCGGCATCGTCGTCGTCGCTGGCATCGAGGAGCTCGCGCGCCGCCTCGACATCGCCGTACGCGCTCTGGGCAGCGTGCGCGACATCGATGATCTCGCCGAGACGCGCTAGGCGTCGCCCGAGATCGGCGAACATCGCACGATCTCCGCCAGCGGCACCTTCGCCGAGGCGTCGCTCGAGTTCTGCCCGCTCGGCCTCCAGTGATTCGAGCCCCAGAAAGTCGAGGGAGGCCGCCACGCGTTCAGGCTAACTGCGCTCACCCGCGGGGCTGCCGGCTGCGTCACTGCGCCAATCGTCGTCGATCGGGGCGATCTCGGCCGGCCGCTCGAGCAACGCGGCCATTGCAGCAATGACCTCGTGCTCGTCACGCTTGGGAAGCGCCAGGACAAGGTCGGCACCGGGGTCGAGGAATGCCCGAGCGTCGGAGCCGAACGGCACAAGGTTCAAGTCGATGCCGACGGACGCAACCACGACCACGCGGCTGCCGTCGGCACGCAGGCCGTACGCGACAGCCGGGGACGGATCCTTGGGGCCGCCGCGCGGCACCGGCGGTGACGCGGGACCCAGGCGCCGCGCACCGACGAGCTCGGGCCGGCGAAGCAGGAGCGCGCGAAGCCAACGAGCCGACGCGAGCCGATTCAGCGGATGCGGTGATACGCCGGGCGAGCGATGAGCGCGAACGACCCCGGCGACACGTGCGATGGCCTCGGGCGTGGGCTCCTGAGCGTGGAGCAGTGAGAAGGCTTCACGGTCCTGCGCACCAACCCCCACTTCGATCTTCCACGCCGATCCCCGCGCGGGAGATGCCGGCCGCGACTCGTCACCTTCGGCGCCTTCATCGGCCGATTCCTGCGAAGTCGCGATGAGCGAGGCAACCAGCGCTGCGTCGGCATCGACGTCGGGAACGATGCGGGCCACTTCGAGGCCCTCCACCTCACCGGTGATCACGCCGTGCTCGACAGCGACATCGACACCCGCGGCATGCAGGACCGCCACGAGTTCGGGCACGCGCGGCGGCGCTGGCTCCACGGGCCGTAGCGCCGGCACAGCAACTGTCGCTGACGCCCCATCGATCTGCCAGATCATCGGTGGCGTCGAGAAGCACGCCGCACGTCGTGCCAGCACATCGCTTCCCTCGTCAGCGAAGACATGCACCGCGTCGCACTCCGTCCGCAGGGCCAACGCGAGGGCGCCGCCCAGTGCGCGCTCGGGACGCTGCTGGGCGAGGCACACCACACTCGGATTCGGCCCCTCGGCGACGGCAAGTGCCCCGTCGTCGGTTCCGGAAACATCAGCAAGCTCGACATTGAGCACCGCACGCGTGAGCGCCCGCAGCTTTGCCGCGTGCAGCGCACGAATGCGGTCTGAATCAAGTGCCACGAACGGTGCCCAGCGTTTGGTGAGCCGATCGGCGCGAATGCCGAATCGGTGGCGTGACTGTGGGTCGGGAAGCGCCGGCTAGCTGCGCTTGCCGCGACGGCCGTAGCGACGCTCGAAGCGCTCGACGCGGCCGGCGGTGTCGACGATCTTCATCTGCCCGGTGAAGAACGGATGACTCGCGCTGGACAGCTCGACGTTGGCCAGCGGGTAGGTGTTTCCGTCGGTCCACTCGATCGTGTCATTCGTCTCGATCGTGGACTGGGTGAGGAAGGCAAAGTCGGCGCCTGCGTCTCGGAACACCACTGGCCGGTAGGTGGGGTGAATGTCGCTCTTCATGGTGTTCTCCGCGGCATCAGGCCGGTCGATGGGGTGCCTCGCCGCTGTGCTGGGGCTGTGAGGAGCGACCAGTGTGGCGGCATGGGCATGATGATTCCAACCAGACAGCGGCGACCGTGACCCCGGCGACAGTCAATACACGGCGGTCGGGACTCGAATCAGCGATGATCGCCCAGGCTGTAGCTCTGCTCGCCGTCGAGTTCGATGCCCCCGGAACGGACGGCTTCAGCTGCCGGGAAGCCGTCCGCGAGTGCGATCTCGGCGTTGGCGGCTTCGCGAAGACGGGCCGTTACCAAGTCCTCCGTTGGGTTTCCGGTGGAAGTACGCGCCGTGGCGATCATCGTGACCGAACCGGCCTCCTCCAGGTTCCGCGCCCCGCCGAAGAACCGCAGCGTCGAGGCAATGGCCGCACTCAGTCCATCAGCGGGTTGATTCCGCCCAATGCTGCTCGTGGCGTATGCACGAGCCAGCCGCGTCAGACCGTCGAAGAGGATCACGACATCTGCGCCAGCCTCGGCCATGCGCTTGGTTCGCTCGAGGGTGAGTTCAGCCACGGCGATGTGCTCTTCAGGCGGCCGGTCGAAGGTGGAGGCCAAAACCTCTCCCGAGGTCTCGAGGCGGCGCGTCAGCTCGGTGGCGTCTTCGGGACGTTCCTCGATCAGCAGGACGATCAGGTGCACGTCGGGATGGCGATCCCCGATCGCGCCCGCGAATGCGCTGATCAGAGGTGAAGCCGACCGAGTTCCCGTAGCGGCCAGCAAGCCGCGGCTGCCGAGTCCGATGGGCGCGTGCTCGTCGACACTCGCTAGGGGCTCGTCGGAACGAGATTCGGAGAGAGCCAACGCGTCCGCCGGCAACACCGGTGTCAGACTTTCAAAGAGCGGGCGATCCGGCTCGTCTGCCGGCGTCTCGCCGTTGAGCGTGTCAAGGCGCAGCAGTGCCGGATTGCGCTCGCTGCGGGCAGCCGGCCGGCTCACGCCGGTGATTCGGTCGCCGCGACGAAGGTCGTACTGACGAACCTGCCGGGCCGCGACGTAGACATCGTCGGCCGAAGGCAGCGGGCCGTTGGTGCGCAGGAAGCCGTAGCCCTCGTCGCGCAGATCCAGCAGGCCATCACAGTGGACGGTCTCGCCGAGAAGCGCTCCGTCGTCACGAGCCCGGCCGCGGCGGCGGCTGCGACGGTTGCCTTCCTCGGCCACGAGCACATCTGGCCCGGATGCCTCATCGCCCGGCTGCACGTCGCTGTCATCTGCGTTCGGCGCGCTCTGCAGATCTTCCGCGGATGGCTCTGCTGCTGCGGATTCGGCGCGGGCTGACGGGCGAGCATCGCTCGGCCGTGCCGGTGTGCGGGTTCGTGTGGTGACCGCACGAGTCTCAGCCACGGCTTCGGATTCGGTCTCGGCTTCGGCTTCGGCTTCGGCTTCGGCTTCGGCTTCGGCCGGATCCTCCGCGTGGTCTCCCTCGATGCTGCTTGCACCGACGGGCGCAAGGATGGCGCTGACGATCGTGCTCTTGTGGGCACGCGGCGTCACTTCGATCCCGAGCGCGGCGGCGATCTGGAGCAGCTCATCGCGCTCCTTGGCCTCCAGCAAGGCACGATCCGGCATGTCCGACATGGCTACCTCAGAAGCTCTGCTCTCGCGACGCCGCTCGGTCAGCGACGTGAGACTGCGTTGCCTGTGCCGAGCTGCGACGCCCGACCCAGCGATCCGGTCCCGTGACGCCCGAGCGAGCCCTGCACTAGGGAACCTTCGATCGACGCTGACGCTACCGCCGCCCGCCCCAAGCCACTACCGATTGTTGCGGACGACCCGTCGGACAGCCGCATTCAGCAGTTACTCAAAAGGACTGTTGCCAACACACTGCCGATTGGTCAATCCGGAGGGCACAGTTCTCTATCTCCAGCGACTCAAGGGCAGTGAACTCGCCGCTTGGGACCGGAAGACGCCGTTCGAAGTTGGATCCCCAGCACATCAGCCCGCCGCTCGCGCGTACACCGCACGAATGAAAGAAACCGACGCTGACGTGACAGATGAGACGCTGACCCACAGAGGTTTGTGCGGATAAGGCTCGACTTCGCTCGCCGAGCAGATGACCACGCCATCAAAGCGCACTGCACACACGACACCCCAACCGACTGCGAACGATGCAAATGGCCCTTCGTTGGAGTCGAAGGCGTAGTCGTCGACGAACCCCCAGCACTCGATCGCGCCATCTTCCCGCAGCCCGCAACCTGCCCAGTTCCCAGCATCAATCACTGAGAACTCCGAGTCTGGTGGCTCGGTCTGACCCACCGAGTTCTTGCCCCAGCACTCGGCACGACCGTCAATCAGCAATCCGCACGCGAACTTGCGAGTGACATCGATTGCAGCGAATGGTCCATTCAGCACCGTCAAGTCTGGTGGCTCCGGCACCCGCGACTCAGCGTCATCTACGGCGATGCCATCTCCAGTCGGATCGGCCTGAGGTGCGCTCGTGTCAGGCCCTGGTGCGCCGTTCTCGTTAGTTGCCTCCTGTTCTGGTCTTGCGGGGGATGTCGTTGGCGCAGGACTCGTCGATGGCGCTGCAGTGTCGGCAACGCTGCTGACTCCGGACTCTTCGGTCTCCGCGACGGGAGTCTCTTGCGTGGCCGCAGTGCCGACATCACTCTCTGACGGCCCAACGATGAGGGCCAGCAGCAACATGACTCCAGCCGCCATTAGCAACCCGAAGGCCGTCACCGCGATCGCCCTGCTGGGCGTTCGCGCCCCATCGGAGTCCTGCGTCGCCATCACTGCCCCGTCAAGTCTTCGCAGAAGCCAGCGGTCCAGCAGTTGCCGATCCCCGCAGAGAGGTCACGGCACGACGTGGAAGGCTCGGCGCCGCCCGGGATCGAACTGGTAGATGCGAAAGTCGCTGTCCAGCTACACCGCTTCGCCGATTCCGAGCCGTTCCGAGCACTGCGAACAAACTCAGCGGGCACAGCGTTCGTTGACGAAGTCGCGCAGGTTGTCGAGGTCGTTGGGAAGCGCTGCGAGATGCTCGTCGCGGTCGGCGAGGGCAGCGAGCTCCGGTGGCAGCTCGGGTTGCCGGCCCGTGGCCTCGACGACGGCCTCGCCGAACTTGGCGGGATGGGCCGTGGACATGACGGCGATGGGCGAGGTCCATCTGCCGGGCGGAGCGTCCCGGCGCGCCACTGTCAGCGCGACCGCCGTGTGCGGGTCGATGAGCCGGCCGTCGGCTTCGTCGACGGCGGCGATCGTGGCGGCCACTTCGTCTTCGCTCGCGGAACCGGCATCGAAGCCCGCCCGCAAGCCAGCGAGCACATCAGGCGCTAGCTCCAGGGAATCCTCTGATCGGAAGCGGGCTATGTCGGCTGACAGCGCAGCACCGCGTCGGCCGCCCAGCTCGAACAGCAAGCGCTCGAAATTGCTCGACACCCCGATGTCCATGGCCGGGCTCGTCGATGGGCGCACCGATTCGATGCTCATCTCGCCGGTGCGGTGAGTGCGAGTCAGGATGTCGTTGTGATTCGTCGCCACGACGAGCCGATCGATCGGCACGCCCATCCGGCGAGCGAAGTCCCCGGCCAGCACGTTTCCGAAGTTGCCCGTCGGCACGCAGAACGACACGTTCTGGCTGGGTGCTCCCAGTCTCACCGCCGTCGTCACGTAATAGACGGTCTGCGCCGCCACGCGGGCCCAGTTGATGCTATTGACCGCGCCGAGCCGCATCCGCTGGCGGAACGGTCGGTCCGCAAACAGTGCCTTCACCAAGTCCTGGCAGTCGTCGAACGTGCCGTCGACGGCCACGTTGTGGATGTTCGCGCTGTCGACGGTGGTCATCTGGCGACGCTGGACGTCGGTGACACGACCCGCCGGATGCAGCATCACCAACTCGATGCCCGCACGGTCGCGGCACGCCTCGATGGCCGCCGATCCGGTGTCGCCCGAAGTGGCGCCCACAATTGTCATTGTCGTGCCGCGGCGCGCCAGCTCGTGCTCGAACAGCCGGCCCAACAACTGCAGCGCAACGTCCTTGAACGACAGCGTCGGTCCCCAGAACAGCTCGACCAAGTGCTCGCCGCCCCCGAGTTGGTTGGTCGGCACGACATCGGGGTGCGAAAACGTGGCGTAGGCGTCCTCGGTGAGCGGGGCGAGCTCGTCAGCCGACATTGACGGCGCCACGAACGGGGCCAGCACCCTCGTCGCTACCTCGTGGTACTCGAGACCCGCAAAGTCGGCCAGGTCCGCTTTGGTGATTACAGGCAGCTCGGCGGGCACGTACAGCCCGCCGTCGACGGCCAACCCCTCCAGCAGCACATCGCCGAAGCCGAGGACCGGAGCGTCGCCCCGAGTGCTCACATAGCGCACGATCGTCTCCTTTGGGCGTCTCGGGTCGAGGCGCCGCTGCCCGATAGCCGCTACTCGCCGATCACGCGGATCGACGGGCCAACGCCTCGCACCACATCCAGACTGCGCAGATCGCGCAGCGTCGAGGCCACGTCAGCCTCCCGAGCCCGGTGGGTGATGAATTCGAGGTGCGCGGTGCTGTCGGTTCGGCTGTCGACACCGCTCGGGGTCTGCTCGACCGAGCGAATCGACACGCCGTGCTCGCCGAACACGCCAGCGACCGCGGCCAGCACACCCGGAGCATCGGTCACGTCGAATTGCAGATGGTACGCGGTGTGGGTCTCGTCAATGGGCCGGATCCGTGCAGGCGCCAGCGGACCGAAGCCGTCGCTCACGCCGCGGCGCAGATTCTGCGACACCGCGATGACGTCGCCGAGCATGGCGCTCGCTGTCGGAAAACCGCCCGCACCCCGCCCGTACAGCATCAGGTCGTCGACGGCATCGCCCTGGAGGAACACGGCGTTGAACGCGTCACGCACCGATGCGAGCGGATGATCGGCGGGAATCATTGCGGGGTGTACGCGCACCGCAATCTCGCCGTCTTGCCGTTCGGCCACCGCGAGCAGCTTGATCACGTGGCCCATGCGAGCTGCTGCGTCGATGTCGCCGCGCGAGATCCCGCTGATGCCCTCGGCGTAGACGTCGCCCGCCACGACCTTGGCGCCGAACGCGGTCATCGCCAGGATCGCCGCCTTGGCTCCGGCGTCGAATCCCTCGACATCAGCGGTGGGATCGGCCTCGGCGTAGCCCAGTTGCTGCGCTTCGCGGAGCACCTCGGCGTAGTCGGCGCCGTCCTCGGTCATCTTCGTGAGGATGAAGTTGGTCGTCCCGTTGACGATCCCCATGACACGAGTGATGCGCTCGCCGATGAGCGAGTTCCGCAGCACGCCGATGAGCGGAATGCCGCCCGCAACGGCCGCTTCGAAGGCCAAATCCACGCCGCTTCGTTCCGCGGCAGCGAAAAGCTCTTCGCCGACATTGGCGATGAGCTCCTTGTTGGCCGTCACGACGGGCTTGCCCGCGTCGAGCGCCGCGGCGACGAGGTGGCGCGCCGGCTCGATGCCGCCCATCGCTTCCACGACCACGTCCACGTCATCGGCGGTCACGAGCGACTCGCTGTCGCGGGTGAGCACACCGTCACCCAGTTCGACGATGCGTTCCGCGCTGAGATTGCGCACCGCGACACGCGTGACCTCGAACCGCAGCGACGTTCGTTCCGCCAGGTGATCTGCGTCGCGCTGCAGCAGCGCGACGAGCGAGCCCCCGACGTTGCCGCAGCCCAGGATGCCGACGCGCACGAGCCGGGTCGAGTCAGCAACAGCGGTTGGCTTGTCGCCTGAGGTGGAATCGGGCTGGGACACGGCCGAAACGGTACCGGCACTGCGGCAATGCCCCAGCAGCGTTTCTTCGATTCGAAGGCTGCGACCGGCAGATCTGGCCGGTCAGCCGATGTCGAGCGCCAGCATCTCGTCGACGGTTTCGCGCCGGATCACCAGCCGCGCTGCGCCGTTCGCGACGAACGCGACCGCCGGCCGGCCGATGCGATTGTACGGAGCGCCCATCGAGTAGCCGTACGCACCGGTGACGGGGGTTGCCACCAGGTCACCCGCTGCGAGCCCGGCGGGCACCGGCGCCGACCGCACGATCACATCGCCCGATTCGCAGTGCTTGCCCACCAGCCGCACCCGGTCAGGCCGTGGGTCAGCGACTCGGGCGGGCATGAACGCGGTGTAGTCGCTGCCGTAGAGCATCGGCCGCGGGTTGTCCCCGTAGCCGCCGTCAACGGCCGCATAGGTGCGCACGCCCGGCACATCCTTGATGCCTCCGACCGTGTACAGCGTCACCGCAGCGCCCGCAGCGATCCCCCGGCCTGGCTCGGCCGTCAAGCGCGCTGTCAAGCCGTACTCGCCACTGAGCGCCTGCCACCGCTGGGTCAGCGCATTCCCCCATTCGCTGATGGTGGGCGCAGTTTCGGATTCAACGTACGCCACGCCGAGACCTCCGCCGATCGACAGCTCCTGCAGGTGCTGCGGGCGTCCCCCGAACACTTCGGCCGCGAATCGGGCGACGACGCCGAGAGCCCGCGCGAGGCTCTCGACCCGAAAAACCTGACTGCCGATGTGACAGTGAATGCCGACCAGCTCGACGGATGCCGCCACCGATGCTCGCCGGACCGCCGCCTCGGCGTCGCCTGCCGCGATGCCGAAGCCGAACTTGGAGTCGGCCTGCCCAGTCGAGATGTAATCATGCGTCTCGGCCCGGACGTCCGGCGTCACCCGCAACAGCGCCCTGGGCACCCGGCCGTCGGCTCGATGCAATTCGTCGAGGAGGTCGAGCTCGTCGAAGGAGTCCACCACGATGCGCCCGACCCTGGCTTGGCGCGCACGGTCGATCTCGGCCGCGGACTTGTTGTTGCCGTGCATGACGACGCGCTCCGCAACACTGTCGCCGCCGAAGGCCCGCAACACGGTTTCGAGCTCTCCGAGGCTGGCCACATCAAGGTGCATCCCTTCGGACACCACCAGGCGGGCCATGGCCGTGCACAGGAAGGCCTTGCCGGCGTAGGCCACTCCCCCATCGAACGCCGCTACTGCCGCTGCGCAGCGGGCACGTAGGTGCGCCTCGTCGTACACGAACAGCGGCGTGCCGAACTCCGCCGCCAGCTCGACGGTGTCACATCCGCCAATGGTGAGGTGTCCCTCGGGCGACGTGGCAGCGGTGTCTGGCAGCAGCCGGAACGGGATCGGGCCGCTGGGATCGTCGGCGGACATGCCGCCGCCGGCCTCGGGCGTGCCCGGCGGTGCAGAGCTCACAGCAGCCACCTCACGTACGGCTCACATCTGCTCGGGCGCGTCGACGCCAAGCAGGTCCAAGCCGATGGCCAAGCCGATGCGGGTGCCCTCGGTCAGGCACAGCCGAGCGTCGCGCAGCTGCGGCGGCACGTCGCTTCGCAAGATCGGGCAGTCGTGGTAGAAGCCGTGAAACGCGGCCGCGAGGTCGCGGACCCAGGTGGAGACCTTGTGGGGCGCCCGTTCACGCAGCGCCAGCTTGACCACGGACGGCAGCACCTCCAGCGCCCGCATCAGGGCGATTTCGCGTTCGCTCGTGAGCGGCGCTAGATCGATGTTGTCGGCCCGCGCACTCTCGACGCCCTCCGCACTTGCCTTGCGTTGCACCGATGCAATCCGGGCGTGCGCGTACTGCACGTAGAACACGGGGTTCTCCGTGGCTTGAGCGCAGAGCAGGTCGATATCGATGGTCTGGCGCGTGTCGATGGACTGCAGCAGGAACGCAAAGCGCGCCACGTCAGGGCCCACCGCGTCGATCAGCTCGCGCACTTCGACCATCGTGCCGGTTCGCTTGGACAGCTCGATGACGTGGCCGTCGCGCATGAGCGTGACGTTCTGGCCGACGATGGCTTCGTAGGAGTCAGGCGGGTGTCCCAGCATCTCCATGGCCGCCGCAACGCGTGGCACGTAGCCATGGTGATCGGCACCCAGAACGTCGATGACCCGTTCGATGTCACGGCCGCCGCGGTTGAACTTCGCGTCGTGGTAGGCGATGTCCGGCAGGAAATAGGTGGGCTCGCCGTCGCTGCGCACCAGCACCCGGTCCTTGGTGTCCGCGAACTCACTGGTCGCGAGCCACTTGGCACCATCGCTCTCATAGACCCACCCGGCCTCGCGCAATCGCTCGATGGCGTCGTTCACGGCACCGGACTCCACGAGTGCAGCCTCGCTTTGCCAGCGGTCGAAGTGGACGTTCATGGCCGCCAGCACCTCTTCGACGTCGCGCAGCGCGCGCTCGCGCCCCCACCGTGCGGCTGCGGCGGCGCCGCCGAAAGCTTCAAGTTCGCGCTGCAGGAAATCGAGGACGTCAGGATCTATCGGGACGAGTGCTCTTTGTCCCTTCGGGCTCGCTTCGACAATACGTCCAGTGACCTCGCTCAGGTATTTGCGGACAGCGCCGGCTCGGTGTTGGATTTCGAGCTCCTCTTCTGGGGTGCGCACGAGTTGACTCATCGCCTCCGGCTGGGCGATTTCGTCGGCGAGCTCTGCGGCCCACTCGCGCACGTATTCGCCGTGGTAGCCGTCGTCGGGAACCGGCTCGCCTGCAATGTGTGCCGCAAGCGAGCGTCCGAACAGCTCCAGCTGCGTGCCACGATCATTGACGTAGTACTCGGTGTACGCGTGGTAGCCGCAGCGTTTGAAAAGGCGAGCAAGGCTGTCGCCGTAGGCACCCCAGCGACCGCCGCCGGCATGCAGCGGACCGGTGGGATTGGCCGACACGAACTCCAAATTCACCGTCTGGCCGTTGCCGACGGCGGGGCGCGCAAAGCCCTCGGGACCCTCGCGCAGCACGGTGGCCAGCACCTCGTGCAGCCAGGACGGCGACAGGTGCACGTTGATGAACCCGGGGCCGGCGACCTCGGCGCGTTCAAGGTGGGGCACCTTCGCGCCCCCGAGCTCTGCAGCGACGCGTTCCGCCAGCTCGCGCGGCGCCATCTTGGCCGCCTTGGCGTACACCATGGCAGCGTTCGACGACCAGTCGCCATGATCGGCTCGCGATGGGCGTTCCAAACGCAGACGCGACGCGTCGGCATCGATGCCAAGACCCGCAAGGGCACCTGCGATCGCGCCTGTCAGCGCCTGCTCCATCACCGTTGCGAAGCTACCCCTGCGAAACGCTGGTCCCGGGGTCAATTGCGGCCGAACAGCCGTAGTTTGTCGTTGCCTTCTCGTCGGCACCGAGGTTGTCCGAGCCTGCGTCGCCACCTGGCGCTCGGCGCGGCGCAGTTCGCGGCACGGGGTGTCCGTGCACGTTCGGCGGCGTGACAACCGCGCGCTTCGGCGGCGTGACAACCGCGCGCTTCGGCGGCGTGACAACCTCGCGCTGTGGATCTCGACCTGACGTGGGTCAACGTCGCCGCAAGTCTGACGCTGGTGGCCGCCGTCGTAGCGCTGTCCATGTGGCTTCGCCTCGGGCTGACACGCAGCGTGGTGATTGCGACGGCACGGGCAGCAGTGCAATTGCTGGCAGTCGGAGGCGTGCTCATCGTGGTGCTCCGGCCCACAGCGCCGCTCGTGTGGTCGTGGCTGTGGGTTGGGGCCATGGTCGTGATCGCAACCGGGGTCGTACGGCGACGCGCACGGCGGCTGGCGCCGTTCCAACCCTCGATCCCGCTCGTGGCCGCAGCGATCTTAGTGCCGCTTGCGGTGTGCCTCGCCGTGACGTTCGGCATGGGAGTGTTCGACCTCACGCCCGCTGCTCTGGTGCCGGTGTCGGGGATCTTGCTCGGCAATTCCCTGCCTGCCACGATCGCCGCGGCCTCTCGCATCGAGGAATTGCTGTCCGACGAGCGCGGTCAGATCGAGGCCATGCTGGCATTGGGTTTCGAAGGCCCGGCCGCTCTCCGTCCCCAGGTGCGCACTGCAATTCGCACCGCCCTCATTCCTCAGATCGAACGCACCAGCGTGGTCGGTCTCGTGGCGCTGCCGGGTGCCATGACGGGCATGATCCTCGCCGGTGCCGATCCGCTTGATGCGATCGCTGCGCAGATGATCGTGATGTTCCTACTGCTGGGCGCGGTCGCCATCACTGTCGCCCTCGTCGTCGTAGGGACAGTCCGCCGCTCGGTCACTTCAGACCAGCGACTCGCCCGACCGCTGCACGGCGTGGCCAAAGGGGGCGTGCGGTAACAGGCGGCTGCATCTCAGCACCGCCTCACCGGCGAAACGGACCCCGACACCACCTTCCGGGGCGTGCAGTCAGGCGGCTGCATTCGAGTAGTGCCTTGGCGCCGTCTCGATATGCATACATTCGTTCGTGCTATCTGATATGCTTTTGATGTTTACGAAGGGAGGTGAGCCAGTAATGAGTGTTCTCCATCTGAACGATGTATTCAAAGATGACTTGAGTGGCTCGGAGACAGCCCCAACAGAGTCAGGCCGTGCTCGGCGTTCTTCCACTGCGGCCCGACGTGCCGGGCCCGACGGGGTGTTCCCGTTCGCCACCGTGGGCGATCTCGACGCTGCCGACGTGGGCTGCGGGCCTGCGGCCGTGCTCGCGGACTTGGCCGGCGGCGTGGGCGCCGTTCAAGCGATCGGCTTGTGCCGCGACGATCTCGAGGCTGCGCTCGGCGCTCTTTCGCGTCTTCGGGCCGCAGTGGACTCATGCGAGGCGCGCATTGCGGCTGAGATCGACCGTCTGAACGATTTCGGCAAGGACGCCGCTGGGGTCCTGCGTCAGCAGTCTGGCTGTTCGTTTGCCAACGCCAAACGGGCCGCTGAACGCGCCCGATCGCTCACCGAGATGCCCAACGTCGCCGATGCGCTCAGCGAGGGTCGCATCACTGCTGAACACGCCGATGCGCTCATCGGTGGCGCAGCCATCGCGGGTGCGGCATCCGTGGACTCATCGGAGCATCTGCTGGACACGGCGGCGATGTCTCCGGTCGAGCGGACCCGGCGCGCTGTCGGCGACTGGGTGCGCAAGCAGCGTGCGGGCATCAACGGTGAAGAGCTGCACCGCCGCCAGCGCGCTCTGCGGAGTTTGTCGATGACTCAGACCGCCGAGGGCATGCTCAAGGCCACCGCGTTGTTGGACCCTGCCACCGCTGCGGCGTTCCGCGCATTGATCGACGATCTCGCGCAGCGATTCAGCTACGCCGACCGCAGCGACGTGCGGCCCGACGCGCCCGAGCCGCGCAGCTACTCCCAATGCCGTCTCGACGCGCTGGTTGCGCTGGTCAACCTCCATGCCCACTGCGCCAGCCGGCGCTTCATCGACGAAGACGCTGATCGGATCTGGCCGGAAGTTGCTGCGTTCTACGCAGACGAGCCGCGGTCGTATCGCCCGGCGCTGGCCCCCATCTCGCACACATCCCCGCCGACAGCCTGGCCCCGGTCGCCCAGAATTCGCACAGCGCCAGCAACAACCGCCTCAAGCGGCGGAACCAGATCATCGTCGTCGCCGATGCCGCAGCGATCTGCGGCGACGAGTGGGCACCGTGCGAGATAGCGGGCACGGGGCCGATCCCTCGACGCGAACTCGAACGGCTTGCGTGCGGCGCGGACATCTTCGGGGTCGTCGCCACGCAACAACCGCCTCAAGCGGCGGAACCAGATCATCGTCGTCGCCGATGCCGCAGCGATCTGCGGCGACGAGTGGGCACCGTGCGAGATAGCGGGCACGGGGCCGATCCCTCGACGCGAACTCGAACGGCTTGCGTGCGGCGCGGACATCTTCGGGGTCGTCTTCGACGGTGACGGCCAGGCACTGTGGCACGGACGCCGCGTGCGCACCGTTACCGACGCCCAATGGCGCGCCCTGGTGGCTCGCGATCGGCACTGCGTACTGTGCGCCATGGCACCGAGTTGGTGCGAAGCCCACCACATCATCCCCCGGCAGGCGCCCCACCGCGGACCGACCGACATCGACAACCTCGCACTGCTGTGCAGGCGCTGCCACCACGAGCTCCACGACAGCGGGGCCGTGTTGGGCTGCGGACCCCGCAACACCTACGAACTGACGTACGACCTCAACCGCGAGTGAGCCAGCAAGCGTCGGCGGGGAAGCCATGCGTTCAACACGCCGCGCTCGCAGTGGTCGGTAGCTTTATCCGGGCTTTCGGCTCTACCCCGCGACCTTGGCAAAGTGCCGCGACGCCGATGCATCAGCCCTCGTAGCTCAGGGGATAGAGCAGTGGCCTCCGGAGCCATGTGCGCAGGTTCGAATCCTGCCGAGGGCGCTTCGCCAGTCAAGTGCCAGCCGGAGCGCCTCGCCGGCTCAATGCCGGCCGGGGGCGCTCGCCCCAGTGATAGCGCTGGAATATGGCGCCGCAAGACTGACGGTCGGCGCCGTCAGCCAGACGATGTCAGCTGGTGGCTGACCAGCCCGTGAGCTCGGTTCGTTGGATGACGATGGCGGCACCGTTCGGAGGCTGAGCGGCGTACTGCGGGTACCGCGCGCACAGCAGTTCGATAGCGCGACGGTGCTGCGCTCCCGCGGTGTGCACGACTGCCCGACCACGAATGCGGACCCACCACAGACGCTCCCAGTCGGCGTCGTCGTAGTGCTCGACCAACAGCGTGACCTCGGGGAATCGTCGAACGTTGTCAAGCCGCTTGAGATCCATCGTGGTCTTGGGCTTGTGGTCGACGGCCGTAACGACGATGTCGTCTTTGAACGCGTAGGTGCACGGCACCAAGTCGACGCGGCCATCGGAGCGAATCGTCGCAAGCGATGCCACCCGTCCCTGCGCCAGAAGCGCCAGCAGTTCGCCCTCATTCATGGGGCCGAACCCTAGATGATTAGTTCCAAGGTTTTAGCCTGAATCCACCGATTGGCCTTTGGTGAGCGTGGGGTTCGCGGGTCGGTGGCGGGTTGGGGTCGCGTCGGGTTGTTGGGGGTGTGGTTTGGTGTGTTTGGGCGTGTTCGGGTAGGGGTGCGGGTGTGGTTTGGGGTTGTCGACGCTGGGTTTGTGTGGGGGCGCCGGTTCCGGGCGATGTCGGTCAGCCTGAGGGTCCGGGCAGAGCCCTGAGAGCGCTGAGTGTGGCTCGGAATTGTGTTTCCCAGGGCCAGCGGGCGGGGTATCGCAGGGTGGGTGTGCCGGAGCGGTTGACCGCGACGGCGGCGAGGGCGACGAGTCGGGTGCGGCGGGAGCGGTTCGTGGCTGGCGGCGCGCCGGCAAGGGCGGCGGTCGGGTGGCCGATGTTGTGGGCGAGCACTGCGCAGGCGAGCGGTGCGCAGTTCGCGCCGTAGTGGCCTGAGGGGACGTGTTCGAGTCCGGTGCCTTCTTTGAGGTCGCGGATGGCGAGCTCGACGACGGCGTGGGCGCGGTGGAACCGGTCAGCTTCGGCGGTGTCGGTTTCGGTGTTGGCGTTGAATGCGTGGTGTCGCCAGTCGGGCCACAGTCGTTGTTGGGCGCCCTCGGTGAGGCGGGTGCGGCGCACGACGAGGCGAACGGTGCGCTTGGCTTTGCCGCGGCCTGTGGCATAGGTCGTCTCGGCGACTTGGGCGTGGCCGCTGTTGGTGTAGGCGATGTCGGTCCATGCGGTGTCGCCGATTGCTTGGATCGCTGCGCGAACAGCGGATCTGAGGGCGACGGTGATCGACCACTTGACGTCGTGGGCGTCGAGACGGTCGATCAGCTTGCGTGACCAGAACCCTGAGTCGGCGCGCACCGTGGTCGGCCCGGCGGCCCCGGCGCGTCGCAGGTTCGCGACGAGCTCGTCGACGAAGCGCACCACGCCTCGCGATGACCCGGCGGAGCCTTTGCGCATGCGGGCGCCGAGCACCTCGCCGGTGTCGGCGCGTGCAGCGAGCAGCGGGTGACAGCCGAGCACGCTGGTGTATCCGTACGCGGCGCCTTGTTTTTGTTTGCCGTGGACCTCGCAGATCGTGGAGTCCAGATCGACCACCAGCGGCGCCTCGCCGGGGCCCGCGCCCAGTCCCCAGGCGCGCGCCAGAGTGCGCGACAGCACCGCTTCGAGCTGGCGGACGTGACCGAACGTGAACGACCGCCGCAACGTCCCGACCGTCGAGGGCGCCACCGGGCGGAATCCCAGCACCCGCCCGGTGCGCCCGGCGCGCAGCATCCCGACATGATCGATGTGAGTGCCGCCCGCGAGCATCGCGGCGACCACCGTGCAGATCTTGGGGCCCGGGTTCGCGGAACCCGTGCGCACCCACCGCTCGATCAGCGCCGAAACACCCAAACGGGCCATCAGCGTGCCCGCCAGGACCAGGCCCGCGTTGGCCACCAGGCCCTCATGATCAAACGTCGTTGCGAACCGGTCCAGACTGCGCGAAGATGCAGACACAAAAAGTGCCTCCTGTTTTTGAGACGAATGTGGATATGGACATCACAATCGTCGCAGATCAGGAGGCCTTTTTCGCGGACGCGGCAACCCACACACACCCACCACACCGGTGGATTCAGGTTTAGTGGTCGTATGCGGTGAGTGAGCGTGCTGGTCGGGTGTGTCGGTAGGTCTCGTTGTGCCAGAAGGCGGCGGTGAGGGCGAGGAGTCGGGTGCCGATGCGCACGGCGACGCCGGTTTTGGTGCGTGCTTTGTGGCGTTCGAGGGTGAGCTGGCCTTTGAGGGTCTGGATGATCGATTCGGTGATCTGGCGCAGGGGCCGCAGGAACTTTGCGCCGGGACGTGGGGCCTCGGTTCGGGTGGCGGGGCGCAGCAGGGTGATGCCGGCGTCGTTGAGGTCGGCTTCGAACGCTTTGGAGCGGCAGCGGTTGTCGGCGATGAGGGTCTGGCCCGGCCGGGCGAGGTCGGCCGCGTCGATCATGTCGGCGCAGACGTCGCGTTCGTCGGCTTTAGCGCCGGCGAGAGCGAACGCGACCCGCAGCCCCGCCGGGGTGGCCACAAGATGCAGGCGCAGGCCCCAGAACCAGCGGGAATGCGACGCGCACCAGCCGTATTGGGCCCATCCCGCGAGGCCGGAGCGCTTCTGGGTCTCGCGGCTGGTGCCGCACTCGACCGGCGTGGAATCGACCAGCCACACGTCGTGGTGCCACGACTCGCACTCGCGTGCGAGGCATCCCATGACACGAGCGATCATCTCGGCGCTGCGCCGCAGCCGCTTGTTGTAGCCGTCGCGGTTGGGCAGATACGGGAACCACGGCCTCAGATGCGCATGGGCGTAGCGCACGAACTGCGACTCGTTGTCATAGCCCAGCAGCGCACAGATCACCGCCAAGGTGACCAGCTCCGCGTCCGACAGCTTCGGGGCGAACCCCACCACAGGCCGCTGCGGCGCCCACCCAGGATTCTGTGCCAACAGGTCATCGATCCTCACATACAGTGCGGTCGCCAGGGTGACCCGAGTCCGGGTTCATGCTCCGGTCCTCCAAGATCGAGGTGTTGTTTCACACCCCGAGCTTGGACACCCTCACCCCACAACTGGTGGACCCGACCCCTTGGAACTAATCATCTAGGGCTGTCGTTCGGCAGGACCACAGAGTCCACCGCCGTTCGGTTCCACAGCGAGTTCGCGAAACCGGGCCAGCGCGGTGCCACCGCTTCGGGGTGGTGCGTCGATCGCTGTCATAGTCTGTGGTCATGGCACTGACCGAGGCTCCGCCGGCTGACGGCGCGGCACCCGCGCGTTGGACGTTCCAGTGGAAGGAGCTGTTCGACGAAGTCATCACCACAGGCCTGTGCACCGGCTGTGCGGGCTGCGTGATCGCGTGCCCTCACGATGTCATCGGCTACGAGCACATCCAGGGCGGTTTCACGCCCTATCACCTTGAAGAGGAGCTCGGCCTCGACGACTGCGGGCACGGCCAGAAGGGCTGCACCAGCTGCACTAGGGCCTGCCCCCGATTTCGTACCTGGGAGCACGAGGCCGATGACTTCATGTTCGGTCGTCATCGCTCGGCCGACGAGCCTTCTGGCGTCTTCAAGGACATCATCCTCACCCGGGCTTCGGACGACTACGTCCACGAGATCGGGCAGGACGGCGGCTTGGTCTCCGCCATTCTCATCTGGGCCCTCGATCACGGTTACATCGATGCCGCGTTGACGTCCTACGTGGGCGATGGCGACGGCAACCAGTGGACCGCCTCGCCCGGCGTGGCCTTCAACCGAGACGACGTGCTGCGAGGTGCCGGAAGCCGATACACGTACTCGGCCAACACGCTCGCCTACGGCGAGGCAATCGAACGCGGCGCTCAGAAAATCGCCCTGGTCGGCATGAGCTGCCAGAGCTCGATCGTGCCAGTCGCAAAGTCCCGCAAGGTGGGCAAGGTGGGCAACCGCTTTGCATTGAATATCGGGCTGCTGTGCTCGAAGTCATTCGACGAGGCCATCTTCGAAGAGCTGTTCGAGCAGAAGTACGGACTCGACCGGCACCTCATCCGCAAGACCAACATCAAGGGCGTCTTCCAGATCTGGACGCACGACGGCGGCTACTACGAGATCAACCTGAAGGAATGCCACGCTTGGACCCGCGAGGGCTGCAATCTCTGCCCCGACTTCGCCGCCGAGCACGCCGACATCTCCACTGGCGGCATCGGCAAGTACAGCGATTGGACGCTCACCATCGTCCGCACCGACATCGGCCGCGAGATCATCATGAAGATGCTCGCCGACGGCTCGCTGATCGGGCGGCCCGGTGACGACGACCCAGGCGCCATCGCGCTCATGCACAAGCTCAGCGAGAAGTCGCGAGCGCGCTGGCCGGAATTCGCGTGGAATCCTCCGGCGCTGCTGCCCGAGCCGACCAAGAAGTAGTCCCGACGGGACGAGGCAGACCCGCTGCGGGCCTCGGCTCGATCTGAGCCGCGCCGGTTGCCGACAGGCCGCCCGGGTCACCGACAGGCCGCGCCGGTTGCCGACAGGCCCCGATTGCCTACAAGCACAGGTTGATGAAGTCGACCAAGTCGGGCCGTACCTCGTTGCTTTCCAAGAAGTCCCCGAGCCGGTGAGCCGGGACGACGTCCTGCGCCCGAGCAAATGAGCAAACGCACAGATCTCGGAGACGATCCGAGTTCGCCGTGCATTCGGCCAGGTATGCCTCCCGAAGCTGTTGGGGCCACGGAGGCAGCGGGTCCGCCTCACGGCAGTCGACAAGCGACGATGCAATCTCAGGAGAGAACTCGAGCGCTCCCGACATGCGGTCCTCGAAGATCTCGAGGTCAATGATGTCGAAACCCTGCTCGATGCGCCCCGCCGCGCAGTGACACGGTCCGATCAAGCCGGCGTCGGAAATACAAGCGTCCATAAAGGCAATGAGCGGCTCGATTGCGAGCAGTTCGGGCCCGTCGACGCCAGACACGGTGGGCGGCACGAGCGTGCCTGGATTGCCGAGCGGCACGTCGGAATCCACAGCGGCATCGCCCGTGAGCGCCGGCTGCACTTCGGCGACGTTCGGCGAGCACGCCAGGCTTCCGGTGGCCAGCAGCAGCATCGCGGCCCAACGAGCTCCTGCGTCCGAAGCACGGGCGCCGATGCGCCGAACGCCCTCAGGCGGGCGGCAGATTCGCCAGCCGACGAGCATGAAGCAGCACCGTATCGGCCATCTCGGGTGTGAGCCGACCGGTGAACGTGTTCTGCTGGCTGGGATGGAACGAGCACACGATGTGAGAGATGGAGCCAAGTGACGGCACCTCGACGGTTGCGCCGTGGCCGAAGCGGGGCCGGGGGCGCACACTTCCGAGCCCGCACAGCACCCCATAGGCGAAGGCGCCCAACGCCACTGCGACTCTGGCGTTGCTCAGAAATGCGAGCTCGCGTTCGAGGAAGGGCCGGCAGGCGTCTCGTTCGGCAGGCGTCGGCTTGTTGGCCGGCGGCGCGCATCGCACGGCTGCGGTGATGTAGGCGTCGCTCAGCGCCAGTCCGTCACCGGAGCGATACGAGGTTGGCTGGTTTGCGAGACCGCAACGGTGGAGCGCTGAGTACAGGAAGTCGCCGGAACGGTCTCCGGTGAACATCCGTCCGGTCCGGTTCGCGCCGTGCGCAGCCGGCGCAAGACCGACCAGCACAATCGCGGCCGCCGGATCTCCGAAGCCCGGCACGCCGCGTCCCCAATAGTCCTCGGCCGCGTATGCCGCGCGTTTGACCGTCGCCGTTTCTTCACGCCAAGCAACGAGCCTGGGGCAGCGTCGGCACTCGACGACCTCGTTGTTCAACAACTCGAGCGCTGCCCGGCGAGCCCTACTGTCTCGGTCGTCACCGCCGACGCGCGGGGTTGCACCCATCGGTTCGATTGTGCCACCAGCGGACGCGTGCAGCCATGGGCCACCGACGCTGGTTCAGCGGGTCGGGTGGCGCCGACGGCTACCGTCCACCCGATGGCTGCCCCAACCCGACCGACGCTGCTGCTGCTCGTGCGGCACGGCCTGACGCCGACGACGGGCGTCGAGCTCTATGGCCGCCGACCCGGAGTGCACCTCTCGGAGGCTGGGACGATACAAGCGCAACGAGTGGCCGAACGGATCGCCGCGACCCCACGGCGCCCGGCAGCTGTGTATGCAAGCCCGCTCGAACGAGCGCAGGAGACCGCCGCGCCGATTGCCAAGGCGGTGGCCCGCACACTGGCGACCCACGAAGGCTTGAACGAACTCGACATGGGCCGTTGGACCGGACGTAAGCTCGCACAGCTTCGCAAACTCGCTGCGTGGTCGAGCGTGCAGCGTTACCCCAGCGGTTTTCGATTCCCGGACGGCGAGTCGTTCCGCCAGATGCAGACGCGTATCTGCAACGCTGCGGCCGACTTGGCAGCGCGACATCGCGGCCGCACCGTCGTGGCGGTCAGCCATGCCGACCCGATCCGTGCCTTGGTGGCCGACGCGATGGGAACTCATCTGGACTTGTTCCAGCGGATAGTGGTGTCCCCCTGCTCGGTGACTGCGATCCTGTATACGAACGACGGTCCGATGGTGCTGGCCACCAACAGCACCGACGATCTCTCCGCACTCGTGCCCGCATGACTGGGTGCAGTATCGGACAGCCCAGTCGTCCCAGAATCAGTGCCCGCAGCGCCCTCGGGAGGAACCGCACACATGGCTGATGACTTCGACCTGCGCAATCCCGACACGTTCGTGGCCGGGACTGTCGGGCCGCCCGGGCAGCGAATCTTCTTCCTTCAGGCCAGCGATTCGGGCCATGTGGTGTCGCTCAAGCTCGAGAAGGGCCAGATCTGGGCGCTGGCGAATCTGCTGTCGGAGCTGCTCGAGCGCGAGGACTTCGACGGCCCTGCAGCGGACGTCGGCAGCCTGCACGAACCGGTGACGGCCGCCTGGACGGTCGGGCGCCTCGCGACCGGACTGGACGCGGACGCCAAGGTGATCGTCGTCATCGCCGAGGAGATTGACGACAGCGACGACGATGACGACGCAGAACCGGCGATCGAATCCGACGACTCTGAGCGCTCAGGGGGCCGAGCCCGGTTTCATCTCGACTTCGGCATGGCACTGGGGTTTGCGACACAGGCGATGCTGCTCGTTGAAGACGGCCGCGATTTCGGCATGCGCAACGGACATCGACCGCCCGCTTCCTGAGCGACTCGTCCCAGCACCACATGGCTCCGCATCATCTGCTTCCCACCGACGACGACGGCTCGAAGCTCGAGCTGCCGGTCATCTGGGACGCGCCCAACGCAGAGGCGCTGAGCGTGCTGCACAACGGCGAGATCGAAGTCCTCGGTCGCATGCCGTACAGCAGCAACGCCACGTTTCTGGTCCGCATCGATCATCCGACGACGCCCACCGCGGCCATCTACAAGCCAGAACGTGGCGAGCGCCCGTTGTGGGATTTCCCGTCCGGGCTGTACCGCCGCGAGATTGCAGCCTTCGAGCTGTCGCAGGCACTCGGCTGGAACATCATTCCGGCAACCGTCGAGCGCGACGGACCCTTCGGCGTGGGCTCAGTTCAGCTCTTCATCGATGCGCACTTCGAGCAGCACTACTTCACCCTGGTCAAAGAGGACGAACACCATCAAGACCTGCAGAGAATCTGCGCCTTCGACTTGCTCGCAAACAACACCGACCGCAAGTCAGGACACTGCCTTGCCTCAAGATGGGGGCCGATCTACGGCATCGACCAAGGCCTCTGCTTCGCCGAGGACTTCAAGCTGCGTACTGTCATCTGGGACTTCGGAGGCCAGCCGTTCGGCGAAGAGCTCGCATCAGCAGTCACCGCCGCCGCATCGCCGCCGGCGGAGCTGGCCGAATGGCTGCGCCCCGAGGAAACGGACGCGCTCATCCAACGGGCTGAATGGCTCAGCGAGTTCGGGCAGTACCCGTCCGACGACGGCAGCCGCCACTGGCCCTGGCCCCTCGTCTAGAGGTGTCATCCCGAGACCTGGGACGACGGCTACCTCAGCGGGATTTGAGCGTCTCGATCAAAGCGGGCATGACTTTGTGCACGTCGCCGACGATGCCCAGGTCGGCCACCCCGAAGATCGGTGCCTCAGGGTCTTTGTTGATGGCCACGATGTTCTTGGAGCCCTTCATGCCCACGAGATGCTGCGTGGCACCTGAAATGCCGCACGCGATGTAGACGTTTGGCTTCACGACCTTGCCGGTCTGCCCGACCTGCTTGGCGTAGGGCACCCAGCCGGCATCCACGATGGCGCGTGAGGCACCAGAAGCGGCACCCAGCAAGCCGGCCAGTTCATCGACCATCGAGTAGGCCTCGGGCTGTCCCAGCCCGCGTCCTCCCGATACCACCACAGCGGCGTCGTCAAGTTGCGGGCCCGAACGCTGCTCTGCGTGGCGACCAGTGATCACGGCTCGCCCGGCATCTCCCGGATCGACGGCCGTCACGGTCTCGACGGAGGCGGCATCGCCGCCGCACGCTTCTGCCTCGAAGCTCTTGGGGCGGAACAGCGCCAATGCGGGAGCAGGTGCGCGGTACGCGGTGAACATGTTCTGCGTGCCGCCGAAGATCGGTTCCTCCACGACGAGGCCGCCGTCTGAGACCTCAGCGCCCACATTGTTGGTGACCACGGGGCGGTCGAGCAGCACCGCGAGTCGAGCAGCGGTATCGCGACCGTCGGCCGTCTGTCCGAAGAGCACGGCGTCGGGGGCGGTGGCTTCGACATGGGTGGCGAGTGCGGCGGCAGCGTGGACGCCGACCAAGCGTTCGCCGAGCCCTTCGAGCGCGTACACAGTGGAAACGCCATGCGCGCCCAGCTCGGCGGCCATCGCCTCGCCGTGCGCCGGCACAAAGGCGTTCACAGTGTCGGCCAAGGTCCGGGCCTTTGCGGCCAGTTCCAGTGTGAGACTGGAGGGGCCGTCAGCGTCACCTTCGGCGAAGAGCAGAATTGTTGCAAGCGTCATTGCGTGTCGTTCCTGTTGTGATCGTGGCGAGCGTGCTCGCGGGGCTCGGGCTGCTGACTCGGTCCGGCGCGCTCAGATGACCTTGAGTTCGGTGAGGAACTCGACGATGTTGTTGTGCGCATCGCCTTCGTCGGTGACGATCTCGCCGGCTTCACGCTCGAGTGCATCGGTCACGCTGACCGTTTCCTGGCGGGAACCCTGCGCACCCACCGCGGATGCTTCGAGTCCCAGCGCTGCGAGGTCCTTGTGGTCGACCGGCTTCTTCTTGGCCGCCATGATTCCCTTGAACGACGGGTAGCGGGGCTCGACGACACCGGCGGTGACCGAAACCACCGCCGGCAGCGCACACTCGACCTGGTCGTATCCGGCCTCGGTCTGTCGTTGCACCTTGGCGATGCCGTCGGCGATCTCGATGTGCTTTGCGAACGTCACCGACGGCAGCGCGAGCACGCCGGCAACCATCTCGGGAACCGTGCCGGTGTAGCCGTCGCTCGACTCGGTGCCGGCCAGCACCAAGTCGGCATCCATGCCGCCGATAGCAGCGCCGAGCGCTTTGGCTGTGCCGAGCGCGTCGCTGCCTGCAAGCCCATCGTCACTGATGAGCACAGCACCGTCGGCGCCCATCGCCAGTGCAGTACGCAGACCGCTCGTCTCGGCACGAGGTGCCATCGATACGAGCGAGACCTCGCCGCCGCCAGCGGCCTCGACGAGCTGCAGCGCCATCTCGACGCCGTACGAATCGGACTCGTCCAGGATCAGCTTGTCGTCCCGCCGAAGCCTCCCGGTGTCGGGATCCAGTTGGCCCGGAACCGCCGGATCAGGGATCTGCTTGACGCACACAACGACCTTCATGGAACGAGAGTCTGCCGACTCACATTCTCGTTGCCACACTAGTCATTTGATGGTGCTCGCAAGCTCGCATCAAACAAGAGCCAGCCGACTCGCATTCTCGTTGCCACACCGCAAGTGAGCATTGACCGGTGAGACTGTGGCGTGCGTGTCTTGCTGCTGGTCAACGACTCCGCGTCGTCGACGACGGCACGCACGCGGGTGCAAATCCACACGGCTCTGTCGGAACGGCATGACACCGAGGTTGCCTTCACGAATCGTCGAGGCCATGCAGCGCGCTTGGCGCGGGGCGCAGCGATGACCGGCACGGAGGTCGTCGTGGTGCTCGGCGGCGACGGAACGCTGAACGAGGCGGCGAACGGGATCGCCGGCACCGATTGCGCGCTGGCCGCGCTGCCTGGCGGCTCGACGAACGTGTTCGCGCGCACCATCGGCACTCCCGACAATCCGCTCGACGCGACCCAGTCCGTGCTCGAAGCCCTCGACGTCGGCAACGTCGGGCAGGTCGGACTTGGCCGCACGAATGGCCGCTACTTCCTGTTTCACTGCGGGATGGGTCTCGACGCCGCCATCGTCAAGCAGGTCGAGCGTCACCCGACCCTCAAGCGCTACCTCGGGCACCCGCTGTTTCTGCTCGCCGGTGCACACACCTGGCTGCGGCGCTATGACCGGACGAAACCGACGATGACGTTGCACGAGGGAACGCCGGGCACTGCGCCCACCGACGGCTGTTTCTTCGTGGTGGTGTTGAACACTGACCCATACACCTTTCTCGGCAGCATTCCCATACGGATCGCTCCCGCAGCCACCTTGCACACGGGCCTGTCGGTGATCGCACTGCGGTCGCTTCGTGGCCCGGATGCGTTGGAAGTGCTCAGTGCAGTGTTTCGATCGAGCGGCAGCCTCGACAGCATCCACCCCTCGGTGATCCATCGCGCCAACGACGTGCACACCGTGACCGTGTCGGGCAGCCAGCCGTTCGAACACCAACTCGACGGCGATCACCTCGGTACCGTCGACGAGCTTCGAATCGAGTGGGAGCCGGATGCGCTGCGACTTGTCACCCCGGTGAACCCGCTGGAGGGCAATCGCTAGTCCTCCCCGGCGCCCCGGCAGCATCGCAATCCCCGTAGGCGGAAGAGCGCACTGCTGAGCGCGCCTCGCGCATCGCTGTCTCCTAGCGCGCAGCAATCAGGCTCACGCCATCGTGCGCAGCGGGATCTGCACAAGCGCCTCAGAGCCAGGCCCCGGGTCGCGCCGCCTCAGGTCATATGCGCCGCCGAGGTCAGTGCCGCACAAGGCCCGCACGATGGAGGTTCCGAGCCCGCCGGCGCGCCCGACGTCGTAGCCGGCCCTGATTCCCACGCCGTCGTCTCGTACCGCCATCGAGACCATGCCCGGCGTCGGCCGAGTGATCTCGACCTCGACGGTGCCGATCGGATTGTCATCCAGACTCGGAGCACCGGCAAACTCCCTGTCGTCCAATTCCCACAGCTGCGGGAATGCATGGTCCACGGCGTTCTGAAGCAGCTCATTGAGGATCACGGCCAGCGTCGTCGCCGTCTGGGACGGCAGCATGCCTGCCTCGCACGTCACGCTGAACTCGATCGGACGCTCAGGGAACGTGATGCTCTGGCGCATGGTCTCAGTCAGCGTCTCAGCGACATCGCAGAAATCGACATCGTCGGTCGTCTCGCTCGAGAGCGTCTGGTGCACCAAGGCAATTGCTCGGATGCGCCTGACCGCCTCCTCCAGAGCTCGATTCGCCTCCCGTGACTCAAGCCGGCGGGCTTGGATGCGCAGCAGCGACGAGACCGTCTGAAGATTGTTCGTCACACGGTGATGGATCTCCCGGATGGTTGCGTCCTTGGAGATCAGCAGCCGGTCGCGACGTCGCAGCTCGGTGACGTCGCGCAGCAGCACGAGAGCGTTCCGAACGGGCGTGTCGGTCAACGGCAGGGCCTGCATCTGCACCGTCACTGCCTGATGCTCGAATTCGGCGACGACGGGAATGCCCCCGCTCATCGCGCGCCCCACGATGTCGGGTCCGAGGTCCAGGTCGCGGACACGCCGTCCCTGCACGTTGCCCCCGACACCGATCCGGTGCAGGGCGCTGACTGCGTTCGGCGAGGCGAATCCGATGCGCGTCGTCTCGTCAGTCAGGAACAAGCCGTCGCCGACATGCGGGGCCTCCTCGTTCTCGACATCGGTTCCGCGATAGGGGAAGGCCCCTGCCGCGACCATGTTGACGAGACGACCGAATGTCGCGATGTAGGTCCTCTCCAGCTCGCCTGGGTCACGAATGTCAATGAAGCGGGGTGTCACCTCGCTGCTCATGACAGCGACGGTCTCGCCGTCGAAGGTGACCGGCACCGCGGTGATGCGGGCACGCCGGTCCCCCGGCACCCTCAGGCCCTCGCCGGTCACGATGACGCCACGGATGAAGGCCTCCGCGACGAGGGGCCGCTCGCTGGCGGCCACACAGAGGCCGACGTGGTCGTCGCGGAACAGGGTGCGGCCCGTCGTCGGCCGAATCTGGCCGATGACCGACAGTTCCGAGTCGGGGCCCCGAAACCCCGGCGCGGCATCTGCACGCGACGGGTAAGCCCCACGCCCATCGGGCATTTCCCCGAGTGACGCGAACCGCCCGGGCACGAACAGCAACAGGTCCGAGAACGACAGATCGGCGAGCAGCGACCACCACGACATCAGCCGTCGCAAGTGCTCCCGCGGTGTGTCATCGGGGTTCACGGGTGGAGCCCCGGCCGTGGGTCAGTCTCCGGCAAAGCCAATGCGCCGGTCGCCGCCGGGACCGAGTTCGAGAAACGCCAGCTTGTCAACGGGCACGCCGACGCGCCGTCCGCTGCGATCAGTCAGCCAGAGCACCGAAGCGCCTCCGCTCACAGCTCCCTCGAGGGCTGCGACTGCGCTCTCGGCGGCATCGTCATCGACTTCAACGTTGAGTTCGCGGCCGCCGTGAGTGATGCCGATGCGGATGTCCATGGCGGCAGGTTACCGGCCGGGTTCGCGACGACCCCTGGGCCGGTCAGGAACTGCAGGAGAGCTGGCTGCAGCCGACCCGCGTGCGTGCCCAATCGGGGCGCAGCGCTGCGTAGGACTCGCGCTCGGGCTGTTCGTCGTAGGGACGGCGCATCACGTCGAGCAGCTCGCCGATGGCTTCGGGTCGGCCCGCTGTTGCGCTGTCGATCGCCAGCTGCGCCAGATAGTTGCGCAGCACGTACTTGGGATTGGCCCGGTTCATCGTCTCGGCCCGAGTCGCGTCGGCGATGCCCAGCCCCCGCATCCGGGCCGCGTAGCCCTCGATGAACTCGCTCGTGGCTGATCGATGCTCGTCGGTGACCTCGTCAGGTCGGTAGTAGGCGTCGACCAACGGGAACATGCGCTCGTTCGGATCGATGCCGTCGGCTGTGTCCATCGTGGCGAGGCGACGCCAGAACACCGTCATGTCGGTCTCGACCAGCCGCAGCACTGCCAGCACGCCCGATGCCAGCTCACGGTCGACATCGGTGCCGAGCTCTGGCAGGCCGAGTTTGCTGGCCATCATCGCCGACCACTTCAACTCGAAGTACGGCGCGTAGGCATCGAGCGCCGCCTGCAGACCTTCCGCTTCGCCCACCAACGGGTACAGCGCATTGGCGAGTTGCATCAGGTTCCACTGCGCTACCTGGGGCTGGGTGCCGAACCGGTAGCGCCGGTGCGCAGCGTCGGTGGTGTTGGGCGTCCAATCGGGGTCGTAGTCGTCGAGCCAGCCGTAGGGGCCGTAGTCGATGGTGAGGCCCAGGATCGACATGTTGTCGGTGTTCATGACGCCGTGGACGAAACCCACGCGCAGCCATTCGCACACCATGTCCGCGGTGCGCCGCACGACCTCGTCGAAGAACTGGACGCATCGCTGCGGGGCGGGCTCGCCAGCCAGATGCTCGAACTCGGTTTCGATGACGAAATCGGCCAGCGTACGCAACGTCTCGACGTCGCCCTGAGAGGCGAAGATCTCGAAGTTGCCGAACCTGACGAACGAGGGTGCAACTCGACACACCACCGCGCCGGGCTCGAGTTCTGGGTGGCCGTCATAGAGCATGTCCCGCATAACCATGCCGCCCGTGGTGACAAGGCTGAGGGCACGCGTCGTCGGCACGCCGAGATGCGCCATCGCCTCGCTGCAGAGGAATTCGCGCACCGAGCTGCGCAGCACCGCGAGCCCGTCAGCAGTACGGGAATACGGCGTGGGGCCTGCACCCTTGAGCTGCAGCGTTTGGTGCTGCCCCGTGACGTCGAGGATCTCACCGAGTGCGATGGCGCGGCCGTCTCCGAGCTGACCGGCCCACGAGCCGAACTGGTGACCGCCGTAGCAGTGCGCGTGCGGGTCCATGCCGTCGAGCACGGTGCTGCCGACGACCACGGCCGCGAAGCGGGGATCGGCCACCAGTTCGGGTGCGAAACCCAATAGGTCAGCTATCTCGGTGCTGTACGCGAGCAGGACAGGTTCGGGCGACGGCGCCGGCAGCACCCGCGAGAAGCAGGCTCCGACCACCTGCCGTCGGGTGTTGGCGGTGTCGGGATCTGCGGGCAGCGAGGCGGTGAAGCGGTTGTCAAATCGAATCTCGTCGACCGAGTCCACCCCAATCGGGGCCGTCGCGAGCTCTGTGCGCACGGCATCGGCGGCCGAAGCCGTCACGGTGTCGACGCTCGCGCTCACAGCAGCTTCAGCCCCTCGTTGTAACGCCGGGTGGGGAGGTACTTCTCGCACAGCAGACGGGCCATTTCGCGGAAGATGCCGGCAGCTTCGCTGTCGGGGTATTCGGCGGTGATGGGCTTGCCCACATCACCACCCGAGCGCAGCTCTTGCACCAGCGGGACCTGTCCCAGCAACGGCACATCGAGCTCTTCGGCCAGTGCCTGGCCGCCGCCGGCGCCGAACAGCTCGTATCGCTTGCCGTCGTCGCCGCAGAACCAGCTCATGTTCTCGATGACCGCTCGCACCTGCAAGTTGACGTGTGACGCCATGTGTGCCGCTCGCTGGGCGACTTTCTGCGCAGCGGGCTGGGGTGTGGTCACCACCAGCAGCTCCGATCGGGGCAGGAACTGGGCCAGCGAGAGCGAGATGTCACCGGTCCCGGGTGGCAGGTCGATGAGCAGGCAGTCGGGATCGTCCCAGAAGACATCTGTGAGGAACTGCTCCAGCGCCTTGTGCAGCATCGGGCCGCGCCAGATGACGGGCTGGTCCTCACGGGCGAAAAAGCCCATAGACATGCACCGCACGCCGTGCGCCTCGGTGGGCACCACCATCTGGTCGATGACGGTGGGCGGACGGGCCACGCCGAGCATCCGCGGGATCGAGAAGCCCCACACGTCAGCGTCGATCACCGCTGTGCGGGTGCCGCGCTGGGCCAGGGCAACAGCAAGATTCACCGTCACGCTGGACTTGCCGACACCGCCCTTGCCGCTTGCGACGAGCAGCACCCGGGTCTTGTTCCCGGCCTGCGCAAACGGAACGGCACGTCCTTCGGCGTGGCCGTGGCTTTCGTGGGTGCCGGCAGTCGCGGCCGGATCTCCGATCAGCTGAGCACGCAGCGTCGCTTGCTCGGCCTCGTTCATCACCGTGAATTCCACGACGACGGTCTCGATGCCCGCCACGCTGCACGCCGCAGTGGCGACTGCCTGCTCGATGTGGCCTGCGGCAGGCCAGTCTCTGGACGGCAAGGCGACCAGCACCTGCGCGGCGCGCCCGGCCACGGCAGCTGCTCGCAGCATGCCCATCTGCCCCAACGGCCGACGCAGCTCTGGGTCGGTGACCTCGGCCACGACTGCGGCGAGCTGCTGATCGGTGACGCTCACTGGTCCGCCGTTCGTGGCAGACCCTCGACGCTTCGCCTTCACTAGGTGCCCCTGATCAGTCGCGATTGATTGCCGCGACGAGACTGCACCAGCGTTGCAGCCGCACTGGCGGCCCGCATCAAACGCTACTGGCGCGAACCGACAATCGGCCCATTTGCCTAGTTCACAATTGTTCCCTATTCACTACGAATGTGAATTAGGCCGGAAACCACGACATCAAGAGTTAATTCATACTTGACAATATATTCACAATGAATGTGAATAATGAAATTGAGTGGAATCTAGGAGCAGAATTTGAAGCTGAGGTAATCCGCATCCTGCGAGAGATCCCAGAATTCACCGTCACTGCGGAACATGGCCTCATCCACCAAGCCGATGCCGTCGTGCGCCACGGCGATTCAGTGACGCCGATAGCGAGACAAACCAAGACCCGAGTCAGTAGCGCCGCCGCCCACCACATCGCCCATCAGGCACGACAGCTCTCCATGCCGACGGTGGTCGTCGCACGCGAAATGACCGACGGAGCTCGCGAATTCCTTGCTGCCGAAGGCATCGGCTCGATCGACGGTCTCGGCAACATCCGCTTGACGCTGCCGGGACTCATCATGAGGATCACAGGCGAGCCGCGTCCCAAGCGTGGTTATCCCCCTACTCGCCTGTCGGGCAGATCCAGTCTGGTGGTCCAAGCGATGCTCCTTGATGCCGAACGACCTTGGCGCGTGATCGATCTGGCACAGCGAGCCGGGGTGGCGGTCGGACTTGCGCATCGGGTGCTGCGGCGCCTCGATGTTGAGGGCGTTGTCGAGTCCCACGGTGCCGGACCGGCCAAGACTCGGCGACTCGCCAATCCGGCGGCCCTGCTCGACCTCTGGGCAGAGGAACACGTGACCGTCCCTTGCGGCGGCCCGCGTTCCTGCTCGCATCTGACGACGGTCTGCTGGCAGAAGCGCTCTGCGCCGGTCTCGAAGCGGCCAGGGTCGACTACGCGCTGACCGGTACCGCAGCAGTCGCACAGGTGACACCGTTTGTCACCAGCGCTCCCGTCGCCGAAGTCTGGCTTGAGGCCAAAGCAAATCCCAGCACCGTCTGCCAGGAACTCGGAGCACTCGAGGTCGAATCAGGGCCGAACGTCGTGATCCTCCAAGAGGGAGATGATGCACCCCTCGCGTTTCGGACCCGGGAGTACGGAGTGTGGACGACAAATCTCTTCCGGCTCTACCTCGATGTCCGGCGAAGCCCTCAACGAGGACGTGAGCAGGCCGACCATCTTCGACGCGAAGTCATCGGCTTCTGATGGCACCCAACCACCGCGGCGAATACGACGTTGTGACAACGGACCTCTGCGAACGAGTGCTGGTGACCTTGCTCGGCGACATCGGCACTTGGAGCGAACGGGTCGTGCTCGTCGGTGGGCTCGCTCCTCGTTACATCATCGGGTCGTCGCCGTCCGTAGCGGTCCCCCACGTCGGCGCCACCGATGTGGATCTCGTCGTCGAACTAGCGGTCGGCGAGTCCAATGAAAGCTACGGCACGCTGCACAAGAATCTCAAGCACTGGGGCTTTGCCCAAAGCAGATCCAGCTACAAGTGGCGCCGACGCGTCGAGGGCGCCACGATTGAGGTGGACTTCCTCTGCGAATCCGACCAAGTAGAGCCGGGCCGGATCCACATGCCCAAGGACGGCACTGGTGCGAAGTTCGGTGCATTCAACACGCCCGGTGCCAGCCTGGTCGCCCAGGATTTCATCGAGACGAGCGTGACTGCGGATCGTCTCGACGGCGGGGGAATCTCGATCTGCTGCGAGAGAGATTCAAGACTCCTGAGCACGATGGACCGTTTGCGTACGCGAGTTTCCTAGCCGATCTTGAAGACGATGACGAAAAGGCGCGTCGACGCAACGAATCTGTCATCGTGGTGCAGCAGTTCTTCGCCGCTTTGGCAGATTGAGCGCTACTGCCGCACGCCCAGCAGCTCGGTCTCCATTTCGGCTTCCATCTCAGAGATTGCGCTCTCGAGCTGGGCGACCATCGCAGGCGGCGGATTGCGATCGAGCGCGACCCGGTAATGCCCGATTGCGGCCGCGAGATCGTTCTCTATGTAGCGGGCGGCATAACCGCGGAAGACCCACGGATCGAACTCGGCCGGATCCAGCGCCACGGCCGCGTCGAGGGTGGCGATGCCGATGGCAACAAGCTCGGGGTCGGGCACTCGAACCAGAAGCCAGCCGCGAAGCGCCAGCGCTTCGGTGTCCAGCGGATCCGCAGCGAGAATGCGGTCGAGATCGGTCAGCGCCGACAACACGTTGCCCTCGGAAGAGTGAAGTCGAGACGAAAGCAGCAGCGCGCCGCGCAGGTCTCGGTCGATGAGGAAGATCTCGTTGAGCGTGGCGCGCGCTTCTGTGACCTGATTCGCGGCGAATTGTCGTTGCGCGTCGACGAGCAGCGAGCGCGCAGAGCGATCGATCTCACCGGAGATCGTCTCGCCGGGCAATCGAAGGCCCGTCGAGCGGGCAACGAGAAGGCCCGCCGCAGCGCCAATCACGATGAGCGCACTGACGGTGATCACCGAGGCCCGTCGCAGCCGTCCCGTCAGCCGACTGGTTTCGGCGTCGGCACTCGGGGAAGCACCGCGAGCATCGTTCTCGATCTCGCCTTCACCGGAAGTGGCGCCATCGACGGCGAACGCTCGGCGTCTCCAGCGGCGCGTCGCCGCCCACAGACCGGCGGCGGCAGCTGCGAACACCACGACCGGCAACGCCCAGACCAGCGTCCCCGCTCCGTCGCCGGGCGGCAGGGCGTTCACGTCGTTGCCGTACGCGGCCGCGAGCTCTGCACGAATCTCGGTGTCGGTGCGACCGGCATCAACCCAGACGTCAATCTGACTGCGCATTGCTGCTGCGGCGGGAGCGTTCGACTCCAGCACGCTCTGCCCGTCGCACACCGGACACAACGTGGCTTCTTTCAGCTCGTAGGCCCGTTGCGCAGAAGTTGCCGGGGGCTGTGTTGTCGTCGTCGCGAGCACTGCCGCGGCCACGGCGACCGCCGCCACGATGAGCCACCCGATGCGGCGCGCTGTGGTTGACCGGCGCGCTGGCGCAGCCGCCGATGCGGGCGCGGCGTGACCAGATTCGCTCACCGCGTCAACCCCGCGGGGCCTGCGTCGGCGGCACTCCATTGAGCGACGAGTGCCGAAATGACAGCGTCAGGATCGTCGGCAGTGATCTGCCCCTGCCACCGGGCAGCAACAATCCCGTCGGGCGTCACGAGAAACGACTCCGGCGGCCGCAGCACGCCGAACGCGACTGCCCATCGGGCATCAGGGTCGTCGACAACGGGCCAGCCGCCCCCGAGACGTTCATAGAAGGTGACGGCGTCCGCGGTCCGGTCGCCGAAGGGCACTGCGACCAGCGCCCCATCGTTGCGATGTCGCTCGACCCACTCCGCCAGCGCAGGATGCTCTCGCTCACACGGCACGCACCACGACGCGAAGAAGTTGACGAGGACCCAGCGCCTCGGCGTGGCATCGATGTCGAAACGTGCGACACCGTCAGCGCCGATCTTGACACCCGGCAGCGGGCGGACGCCGCCAACTGCGTCGGTCGCGGCCCGAGGCCAGATCAACTCGCCGCGCAGCTGCGGCACCAGCTCGCCGATGAGCGGGCTGGCAGCGCGGATGCTGCCGTCGTCGGCATCGCGGGTTGCGAGCACGGCGATGAGTGCAGCTGCGGCCAAGCCCACCAGCACCGCGGCAACGCGTGCCGAATTCGGGCGCCGGCCGGCGCCGCCGCTGACTGCGTCGCTGCCAGACCCGGACGCTTGCGTCGAGCTGTCGTCGGCGTCTGGGCTCACGGCGCCGATTCCTGCGCCGCCGATCGGGCCACGTCCGCGCTGTCGGGTGCAATCGCGCCCGCAGCGGTATCGGCGCGTGCGCTCGAGGTGTCGGCTCGATGGCCGCCGCCGCGTCGAACGCGATCTCGGGCCCCGAACCGGGTCGGCAGCAGGGCTGCTGCGACGCCGAGTGCCAGCACCGCGCCTCCCAGCCACATCCATGTCACGAGCGGTTTGATGAGCACACGCAGTGCCACCTGGTCGCTGCCGACGTCGGGGATCGCCGTCAGCGACAGGTAGACGTCGTCAATGAAGCTCGTCGCCACCGACGGCGTCGAGATCGGCTGGCCGAATTCGGCGAAGCGTGTCACCGCCGGCTCGAAGATCCCACGATCTTCCACCTCGACCCGCACGCGGACGACGCGGTTGCCGTTCTCGAGCCCATCGGTCATGCCGACGTAGGTGACTGCGTGCCCGGCCACGACGCCCGACTCGCCCGGCGACAGGGTGAACTCGCCTTCGGAGTCGAAGGCGCCTGACGCAATGAAGCCGAAGGCGATGATGCCCACGCCGATGTGCGCGATCATGCCGCCGCCGGTACGACCCAGCAGTCCCCGCCAGCCGTTGCGGCGCACACCGAGCCAGAGCAGGCGACCCGCACTGCCGATGGCGAACCCGCCCAGACCCAGCGCAAGCACCGCCCAGAAGCCATGCGCGCCAGCCCACACCGAGATCGCCATCGTCGCCGCGCCCACGCCCGCGGGCACGAGCAGGCGCCGTGACCGCAATTCGCCTGAAGTGTTCCGCCAATTGAGCGCCGGAGACAGTCCCATCAGCGCGAGCAGCGCGAGCCCCACGGGCGCGAGCATCCGGTCGAAGTACGGACGGCCCACCGCGAGCCGATCGTTCCACACGGCCTCGGCGAGCAGCGGGAACACGGTGCCGAGCAGCACCACGAATGCGGCGACTGCGAACAGCAGGTTGTTCCCCAGGAACGAACCTTCTCGCGACCAGACCGAGCCCAGGCTGGCAGGCTTGCGCAGCGCCTCGCTTCTCCACGCGATGAGCACCACGCCGGTCGCGACGATCACTGCGAAGAAGCCCAGCAGGAGCGGACCGAGCGTCGACTCACTGAACTCGTGGACCGATTCGAGCACGCCGGACCGGGTCAGGAAGGTGCCAAAGATGGTCAGGGCAAACGTCGCGATCAACAGCGACAGGTTCCACACCCGCAGCATCGAACGACGCTGCTGGGTGATGAGCGAGTGGACGAATGCGGTGGCGACGAGCCACGGCAGGAGCGACGCGTTTTCCACCGGGTCCCACGCCCAGTAGCCGCCCCAGCCCAGAACCTCATAGGACCACCACGCCCCCAGCAAGATCCCGACGCCGAGACATCCCCACGCCGCCAGGACCCAGCGGCGCATGTCAGCGAGCCATCGACTGTCGAGGCGCCCGGTCACGAGCGCTGCCACCGCGAATCCGAAGGGCACCGTGAATCCGACGTATCCGAGGTAGAGCATGACCGGATGGATCGCCATCAATGGGTGATTGCGCAGAAGCGGGTTGAGACCGCCGCCGTCCGCCGGGGCGACAGCGAGCGTGGCGAACGGATTCGCCGGTCCGGCCAGCAATGCGAAGAAGAACACGCACACGGCGAGCATGACCAGCAGTGCCCACGCCACCGTCGGTTCGCCAGTGCGGTGGCGGAAGCGCCACGCAGCGGCGCCGACGTAGCCGCACAGCACGAGCGCCCACAGCAAGATGGACCCCTCCAACGCCCCCCACAGCGTCGCTATCTTGTAGATGAGCGGGGTGGCGATGGTGGAGTTGCGGGCGACGTACGCCAAAGAGAAGTTGTCGGTCACGATGGCGGTTTCCATTGCGATGACCGCCAGCACGCAACCGGCGCTCATCGCAGCGATCCACGCCAGCGCGGTGCGGCAACGCTCGGGCTGACGGCGCGCCGCAGCGACGGCCAATGTTGTGACTCCTCCGAGCGCGCTGACGAGGCCGATGGCGATCCCGAGCGTGCCCAGCAGGGCGGTCACAGGCGAGGCACCTCGAATGCGCAGTCGTCGAGAAAGCCTGCGGGCGGCTCGTTGGGATCGGGGATGCGCTCCGTGTTGGCGTCCACGTACTCGTTGGTGTGCTTGATCAGCATGTTGTCACTGGCGAAGTAGTGCGTATCGCGACCCGCGACCGTCAGCGCCTCTCCTGCGACCCAGCGGCCCTCGAGAACGACGGGGATCCACGGCGATTCGAACAATGCAGGCGGGTCGGCAGTGTGGCGAACCGACACCGCTGCGCAGTTGTGCACCACGTCAAATACCGTGACACCTGCGTCGGAAGCCACCGACGACGGCACCACCCGGCCTTGCAGCCGGAAGCGTCGCTCCGCCAGTTCCGCTCGCTGGGCGATGGCCTCATCGGCGTTGCGGAAGAACAGCGTGGCGTTGCGCAGGCCGGCGATCGCGACCAGTCCGCCGACGATGAGCAGTGCTGCCACGGCCATCGCGACGATCCTGCGGCGGCGGCGTCCGAGGGCTTGACGCGCGGCAGCGCGATCGTCATCGCCGAGCGGATGGCGCGGCGCCAGGTCAGTCATGGTTGCGAAGGGTCTGTGCGCGAGTCCGGGTCGGGGCCTGTCACCGAGCACCCCACGGTCCTCGCAAGCTGCGGGCCGTGGGGACCCCGCTCGGTGCCACCCGCCCCTTCATCGGGTCGTTCGACGGGCGGTGCAGAGTCGGGAGTCATCTGGCCAATACCGAGGCGGTGACCGAGTGCGCGGCCTCGGAGGAGTACCCACGCGGCATACCCGGCGACTGCCGCGAACGTCAATCCATATCCGCTGATGATCGTGCCTGCGTCGGTCATCGAGTGACCGCCGATTCGTCGGAGCGAACTCGATCAGCACTCTCGGCACGGCGCTCTTGCAGCAGATGAGCGATTGCGTCCTCCTCCGCCAGATCCTCGAGACGAAGCACCCGGTAGCGATGCACCCCGAGCCACAGGGCAATGACTGTCACCGCGGCCAACGAATACATGAGCGTCCAGTACATCTCGCCCGTGATCTCGCGGTCAGACGTCAGGCTGAGGCTGGCCTCTTGGTGCAAGGTCCTCCACCAATTGACTGAGTAGTGGACGATCGGCAAGTTCACGACCGCGATCAGTGCCATCACGGCCGCACGTCGCGCGCGCTGCCGGGGCTCCGCTGGCAACCTGCGCAGAGCCAGGTAGCCGAGATACGTCACGAACAGCAGAACCGTGGTGGTCAGCCGGGCGTCCCACTGCCAGTAGGTGCCCCAAGTGAGATTCCCCCACAGGGAGCCCGTCACCAGTGTGAGCGCAGTGAAGAGCACGCCCAGTTCCGATGCGGCTCCAGCCGTGCGATCCAGTCGGCGGATGGATCGCTCCGCACGACCAGATGGCGAGGTGGCTCGGCTGAGCCACAGCAGCCGCGCACTGGCAGCCGCGGTCAATACGAACGCGCCATAGGCAACCCAGATCGAAGGCAAGTGCAGGTACATAAATCTGACGGCGTCGCCTTGGACGCGTTCGGGAGGCGACACCCAAAGCGCCAGCAGCGCCATCACGACGGCCGCAGCAAGCGCCACGACGCCAAGTACGCGCGTTGCGATCGTGCCCGTCATCGCGGCACCCGCAATCGGCGACGGGCTGTTTTTCGACGAGCGAAGGTCGGGCTCAGCAGCCGTGGCAGGCATGTCTAGGCGTCCTCCAGCAGCGGGCCCGCTGCGGCCCAGCCAACTGCGATGTAGGTAACGAGCACCACTGCGAGCAGTGCCGTCCAGCTCCAGCCTTGGTCGGCGCTGTTGCCGAGCGCCACGTCGAACGCTCGGGTCCCGGCCAAGAGCACCGGTGCCGCTACCGGGATCAGCAGCAGCGGGAGCAGGGTATCGGCGGACCGCAGCCCTACCGTCATGGCGCCGTAGAGGGTCGCGCACACCGCGAACGCCGCCGTTCCCGTCACTGCCGCGACCACCAGCAGCAACCAGTCGTCGACGGTCACCGAATAGAGAATCAGCAGCCCTGCGACGGTCGCCGTCCCGATGACGGCGAGTTGTACTGCGAGCGCGGCAGCCTTCCCGCACAGGACCGCAGCGGGCTCGAGACCACCCATGCGCAAGGCGTCCAAGTTCCCGCCTTCCGCCTCAATGTCGAAGCTGCGCTTGGCGCCGAGCACACCGCCGAAGAGCAACGCCACCCAATACAGACCCCCCGCGCCAGCGCCCAGCAGTGACGCGTTCGCGTCGAATGCAAAGGCGAACACCACAAGGATGAGCAGCACGGTCGGCACGATCTGCGTCAGCGTGATCCGCGCCCGCCGCTCGATCATGAGGTCCTTGCGAAATATCAGCCAGGCGTCACGCCACATCGGACGAATCAGTCTCATCGTGGGCCCCGGCGACCACCGCGACGCGGCCTCCGACCAGGGTCACTTGACGCGAGGTCGCCACGGCGGCACGACCGGTCTCGTGGGTTGCCAGCATCACCGTTGCGCCCGCCGCTGCGGCTCCTGCGAGCAGTTCGTCGAGCGCGGCCCGGCTGGTCGAGTCCAGACCGGCATGCGGCTCGTCCAGCAGCCAGAGCCGAGGGCGGGCAATGGTCAGGCACGCCAGCGCAACACGTCGCTGCTGACCCTCCGACAGCCGCCGGATCGCCACCGACTCCAGCCGTCCTCCCAAGCCGAACCGCTCTGCCGCACTAGAAACCTCGCTCGCGTCAGCATCGAGGAGCCTCGCGCAGTGCCGCAGCTGATCGCAAACGCGCAGATCGCCGTACAGCGGTGCCCGATGCCCGAGCAATCCGACGTGGCGCCGGACGGCTCGTCGATCTGCCAACAGATCGAAGCCGAGAACTTCGGCCCGTTCGGCTCGCAGCGGTACCAGCCCGGCGCAGGCTCGAAGCAGCGTCGTCTTGCCGGCGCCGTTGGGTCCTGCGATCCCGACGATCTCACCTGCGGCGACATCGAGGTCCACACCCGCCAGTGCTGGGAAACGGTCCAGCAGGGCCACGACACCCTCGAAGGCAACAGCAGCACCCACGGCGCGCCAAGGCTACGGCTGAGTTCGGGGCGGACGCCGCATCGGGCCCACCTGCCCCATTTTTTTAGCGATTTTGTTCGTAGCGATTTGTGGCTTCGCGAGTTCCGGCTTCGGCGAGTTCCGGCTTCGGCGAGTTCCGGCGCCCAGCCGGTGCCGCCGGTCGACCCAGGTTCAGGACGTCTTGATGACCGCGAGCACGTCGCCTTCTGAGATGGCGTCGCCTTCGTTCACGTTGAGCGCGGTCAATGTGCCGGATTCGGGCGCGGTGACGGGAATCTCCATCTTCATCGACTCGAGGATGACCAGTTCGTCGCCGGCAGACACCGCGGCGCCGACCTCGGCGACCACTTTCCACACTGTCGCGGTCAGTTCAGCTCGGACGTCCATCGAGTCGTGCCTCTCCCAATTGCGCAGGTTGTGCGCCCAATTGCCGGCGCAAAACTAGCCACCTCGTCTTGACATCCGCTCATCTCGGGCACCGCGGACATCGCCTGCCGAAGATCCGCAAATCTGACTGAGTCAATCTGTACTGTCGGTTCGCGATGTTCTTCATCGTTCTCATCGCTGCTGCAGGACTCGGTCTTGGCTTGGCCGCGGCGCTCGTCACAGGCAGCACTCCTCGAGATGTCGTTGCCCGCCTGCGAAGCCAGCGGATCGCGCACTGGCTGGTCCTCGCGCTCGGTGTGGTCCTGTCCGTCGCTGTCGGTTTGGACACCAACATGCTCGCCGCCCGCTTCGCGTTGGGCATCTCGCTGGCGCTCCTGCTTGCGGGCTGCTTGTTGAACCGGCATCTCGTCGGCATGCGAATCGTGGCAGTCGGGCTTGCTGCGAATCTGATTGTCTTGCTGCTGAACGGATACGTCCCGGTCAGCGAAGGCGCCGTGATAGCGGCCGGGATCGTTGACGCAGACGGACTCGACCGGGTGCTGCTCGGCGCAGCCCGCCGGTGGAACGGCGACGCCACCATTGCGGCGTTCCTGGGCGGAACGATCCCGCTGGCTCCCCTGCGAGACGTCATCACGCTGGGCGATCTGGTGACGGCTGTCGGGCTGGCCAACGTCTCCTTCCGTCTCATGTGGCCCGCTGATGCCGCTGCCCGGGTCATCGAGGCGGTCCCTGCCGAGTACTCCGAATTCGTAGAAGCGCCGCCGCAGGCAGTGCACCAGAACACGCTGGAGAACCCGGCGCTCGTCGGAGTTGCCGACCCATCGGGACGATCGCAGCCGTCGTGGGCGACACGTGTCGAACCGGCACCGTGGCCCGCCCCAGCGCCGTGGCCCGCCGAGGCTCAGGGTGCCTCGGCCGAACTGTCCGATGCGTCGCAGGAGTCCGCTGGCGCCGACAAGCAGCAACTCTTCACCGCCTGATACCCAGCCAATCTCGCTGCGTGGTCCCGCGGTGCGGCGAGGACTCGGTGGCCCGTCGCACCGCAGTCCGAGGCTTTCTCCACGACGATGAGCCACGATAATGAGATGGTGGCTCACGACCCAGGACTCGATCGCGCAGGACGCGAGGCCGCCGACGACGTCGCAATCCGGCGTGCACGACTGCGGCGAATCTCCAGCCTGGGACAACGGACGGGATACGGCCTGTATGTGGCATCGCTTGTCTGCGGCGCCATCGGCATCCGCTGGGGATACACCCCGCTGCTCGCCACGCTGATCGCCGTGGCGCTCGTGGTTGGATCAATGCTGCTCGCGCCCACCATCGTCATGAGCCACGGCATCAAAGCCGCCGAGCGCGAAGAGCGTCGAGCCGCGGCGATCGCAGCGGCCGCCGATGACGACGACGGGCGACCGGCTACCGAGGCGTGATCGCGACACGACCGACGACTAGATCGACACAGTGAACGAGGATCGAATGTTGGAAGCTGCGGGCGACAACCAGCACACAGGCGCGCTCGAAGGCATACGCGTTGTCGATCTGACGACGGTGCTCATGGGACCGCTGGCATGCCGGATGCTGGGAGATCACGGCGCCGACGTGATCAGAGTGGAATCGCTCGAAGGGGACTCCACGCGCAACGGCCTGCCGGCCCGGTCCGCTGGCATGTCTGGGTTCAGCCTCAACATTCAGCGCAACAAGCGGTCGCTTGCGCTGGATCTCAAGTCCCCGGCCGGGCGCGAGGCAATGGAAAGGCTGCTGGCCAGCGCTGACGTGCTCATCACCAACATGCGAGCGGCGGCCCTCGAACGCCTCGGTCTCGATGCCGACACCCTGCGGGCTCAGCACCCGCAGCTCATCTGCTGCCGAGCGAACGGCTACGGCAGCGGCGGCCCATATCGCGCCAAACCCGCCTACGACGACGCTATCCAGGCCGCTTCGGGCCTATCGGATCTGATCGGCCGTATCACCGGCGAACCAGGCTTCGTGCCTGCCGTGATTGCCGACAAGGTCACCGGATTGCACATCGTCGAAGCTGTGCTCGCCGCCCTCTTCCACCGTGAGCGCACCGGTATGGCCCAGACCATCGAAGTGCCGATGTTCGAGACGATGGTGGCGTTCAATCTCGTTGAGCATTACCGCGGTGCGGTGTTCGAGCCACCTGAGGGACCCTTCGGCTACGACCGGTTGCTGACTCCACACCGGCGCCCCTACCCCACTGCCGACGGCTGGGTGTGTCTGCTGCCTTACAACGATGCGCAGTACCGGGCCTTCTTCAAATTCGTCGACCGGCCCGAACTGGCCGACGATCCGCGCTTCGTCGATCACAACAGCCGGATTTCACACGTCGACGAGCTGTACGCAATGTTCGGCGAGCTCTCGAAATGTCGAACCACGGCCCAATGGGTCGCCTACTGCGATGAGCATTCGATACCCGCTGCGGTGGTGATGGACCTGGCCGAACTCGATCAAGACCCCCATCTGGAGGCGGTAGGTCTCGTAAGTCTCGCCAACCACCCGACCGAAGGGTCCTACCGCTACGTGTCAGACCCGGTGAAATACTCCGAGACACCGACACGTCTGCGCCGGCACGCACCGCTTCTGGGTCAGCACGCGGTCGAGATTCTCAGCGAGCTGGATTACGACGCGGGCGAGATCGACGCGCTTCGCGACGATGGCGTCATCGTGGTGCCGCGCTAACAGCTGCTCCGAAGCTCACACCGCCAACGCAAAGGGCACCCCACGCACGGGGTGCCCTCACGTCAGCTCATTGCCGATGGCGCGGCACCCACAGGGGCGCCGCCTGCGACACTGCTCAGTCGCCTCGTCCGCCTATGCCCTTCTTCAAGGCGCTGATTGCAGCGTCTCGAACCGGGATAAACGCAACGAGGACGATGGCTGTCGCCGCGTCCATTCCGAAGCGGCCTAGTGACAGAACTTCGGTGCTTACCCCGTAGTCCAAGAAGCCGCCGCTGCCGTTGAGTTGAGTCACAACGACAAATGCGTACGCCCATATCAAGTTGAGATTGCTGCCGACGACCGGAATCGACTTCAGCGTGTCATTCACCTTGACCGTGTCTAGGACACTGTCCACAACCGCCATCGCGCCCTGGAACACCATGCCCAGAACTATCAGCGTCAGGATTGTTGCCATCATGCCAATCGACCCCCTTTAGGTCGGCAATACCGGCTGTGGCCGCCCTCCGCCCCCGCGGCTGGCGACCACGTTGTAACACTAGTCAACTTCGTTGCGTTATTGTGACAATTCCGTTACGACGGTGGTGGCGAGGGCTAGGGCGAGCATCTTCCGGCGCCGATCGTGCGACGACCGCCGCGAACATCAGACGGGCGAACTCCGGCCCCGACTTCGCCATGGGGCGCGCCGGTAGCTTTGCCGCACATGACGCAGGTGCCGCACAAGCCCACCGTGGACGGCCTCGAGGCGAAGTGGTCACAGCGCTGGGAAACCGATGGCGTCTACCGATTCGACCGTACGGCCACCCGGGACCAGGTGTTCAGCATCGACACCCCTCCCCCGACGGTCAGCGGATCGCTGCACATGGGCCACGTGTTCAGCTACACCCACACCGACACGATCGCCCGGTACCGCCGCATGGCCGGAGACAACGTCTTTTACCCGATGGGGTGGGACGACAACGGCTTGCCCACTGAACGCCGCGTGCAGAACTACTTCGGCGTGCGCTGCGATCCGACGCTGCCGTATGACGACACCTTCGTGCCACCGCCCGACGGCGGTGATGCCAAAGCAGTCGAAGCACGCGGCGAGGTGGCGATCTCCCGGCGCAACTTCATCGAGCTGTGCCATGTGCTGACAGCCGAAGACGAGCATGCGTTCGAGGAGTTGTGGCGCCAGCTCGGCTTGAGCGTGGACTGGTCGATGGCCTACGCCACCATCGACGAGCGATGCCAGCGCATCGCTCAGCGAGCGTTCCTGGAGAATCTCGAACGCGGCGAGGCGTACCAGATCGAAGCGCCGTCGCTGTGGGACGTGACGTTCGGCACGGCCGTCGCCCAAGCCGAGCTCGAGGACCGCGAGCGTCCAGGGGCATACCACCGCATCGCCTTTCGCCGCACGAACAGTGCGGGAGGCCAACGCAGCCGCACGGATCCACAAGGCGGCCACAACGGCACCGTCGAGATCGAGACCACCCGGCCGGAGCTGCTCGCAGCATGCGTCGCGCTCGTGGCCCATCCTGACGACGAGCGTTACCGGCCGCTGTTCGGCACCACCGTCACCACGCCGCTGTTCGGCGTCGAGGTGCCAGTGGTGGCACACAAGCTGGCCGAGCCCGACAAGGGCACGGGCATCGCGATGATCTGCACGTTCGGCGACACCACCGACGTGACGTGGTGGCGCGAGCTGGAGCTGCCCGTGCGGGCGATCGTGGACCGCCGGGGCCGTGTCGTCACCGAGCCGCCTTCTGCGATCACCACACCGGCTGGGCGCGAGGCCTATGAGCGCATCGCCGGCCAAACGATGTTCAGCGCACGAGCCGCGAGCGTCGAGATGCTGAGAGAGACCGGCGAGCTCACGGGCGAACCACGCAAGATCACCCACGCCGTCAAGTTCTTCGAGAAGGGCGACCGGCCGCTCGAGATCGTCACGAGCCGTCAGTGGTACATCCGCAACGGCGGGCGCGACGCAGAGCTCCGTGACGCGCTCGTCGACCGCGGCTCGCAGATGACGTGGCATCCCGCCTACATGCAAAGCCGCTACACGAATTGGATCGAGGGGCTCAGCGGCGACTGGCTGATCAGCCGGCAGCGCTATTTCGGCGTGCCGATCCCGCTGTGGTACCCGCTCGACGATGCCAGCGAACCGGTGTGGGACCATCCGCTCGTGCCCGATGACGGGGCTCTGCCGGTGGACCCCAGCAGTGACGCGCCACCCGGCTACGACCAGTCAGCTCGGGGTGCGCTGGGGGGCTTCATCGGCGATCACGACGTGATGGATACCTGGGCAACGTCGTCGCTCACGCCGCAGATCGCGTGCGGCTGGAGCGAGGACGCCGACCTGTGGGAGCGCACCTACCCCATGGACATGCGCCCGCAGGGCCACGACATCATCCGGACGTGGCTGTTCTCCACCGCGGTGCGCAGCCACCTCGCCCACGACACTGCTCCGTGGCGTCACTGCGCACTGTCGGGCTGGATCCTCGACCCAGACCGCAAGAAAATGTCAAAGTCGAAGGGCAACGTCGTCACGCCCACGGGCCTGCTCGACACCTACGGCGCCGACGCCGTGCGCTACTGGGCGGCCAACGGACGGCCCGGCACCGACACGGCCTTCGACGAGGGCCAGATGAAGATCGGTCGGCGCTTGGCGATCAAGCTGCTCAACGCGGCGAAGTTCGCGCTGACGCTGGCGGGCGATGCCGCCGACAGCGACGGCTTCCGCAATGACGAACCGACCAGCAATGCGCTCGACGCAGCGTTGCTCGCTGGGCTCGCAGATCTCGTGCGCACCACCACCGAAGCATTCGAAGCATTCGACTACGCACGGGCGCTCGAACGCATCGAGCAGTTCTTCTGGCAGTTCACCGACAATTACATCGAGCTGGTGAAGGGACGAGCGCACGGCGGTCAAGGAGCTGAGGCCGCCAAAGACGCGCATCGCACGCTCACCGTGACGCTCGACACCCTCCTGCGCCTGTTCGCGCCGTTCCTGCCCTTCGTCACCGAAGAGATCTGGTCGTGGTGGCGCGACGGCTCGGTCCATGCAGCAAGTTGGCCGAGTCCCAAAGACCTCACGGCACTCGCGTCAGGCGATCACTCGGGCGCGCTGTGGGTCACTGCTGCAGTGCTGAGCGAAGTGCGCCGCGCCAAGACCGAGGCAAAGCGGAGTCTTCGGGTACCTGCCGACCACGTCGCTGTCACCGCTTCGGCCGCCGACATCGCGCTGCTGGAGCTCACTCGCAACGACCTCACCGACGCTGGTCGCATCGGCGAGCTCTCACTCAGCGCCCACGGGTCTGCGGCCCGTCCCGAAGTTGCCGTCGTGCTCGGCGACGCAGACTGACTCCGGACGGTGCCGACCAACTGGACCGCGGCACCGCTTCGGTGAGCGCTGCTCGTCGGTGCCTACGAACTTGCGTCGCCGCCGTCGCTGTTGGATTCGGCACTCTCGGCCTCGCTCAAGGGTGACGCCGGGGGCGGAGCGAATGCAGCCTGTGCGGCGGGCACGGTCTCGCCTGGCTCGCCGTTGCGCACCCACACTGTGCGCTGCGGGAACGGGATCTCGATGCCTGCGGCGTCGAACGCATCCTTGATGCCCTTGCGCAGCAGCCGGGCAGTCGCCCACTGCTCGGCCGCTTCAGTCTTGACCATGAGCCGGATGGTGACGGCGTCGGCACCGAAGGCTTGAACGCCGGCCACGGTGGGCTCTTCGAGCACAGTGGTGCTCTCGCCCTGTTCGCGCCACACCTCGTCGGCGACTTCTTTGATCACTTGCATCGCGTGGTCCAGATCGGTGTCGTAGGCGACGTCGACGTCCAGCGGCACCCGCGCCCAGAGCTGCGACATGTTGCCGACGCGGTTGATCGCGCCGTTCGGCACGTGCCAGACCGTGCCGGAGATGTCGCGCAGCCGCGTCGTTCGCAGGCCCACCGACTCGATGGTGCCCACCGCGTCGCCCAAGTCGACGAAGTCGCCGACGCCGTATTGATCTTCGATGAGCATGAATACGCCGGTGAGCAGGTCTCGCACAAGGGATTGGGCACCGAAGCCGACAGCGACACCGATGATGCCCGCACCGGCGATGAGCGGGCCCAGGTTCACGTCGAACTCGCCGAGCAGCATCATGACCGCAACTGCCCAAATGACGGTGGTGGCGATGCTCTTAAACAGCGTTCCGAGCGTCTTGGCCCGCTGACCAGCCCGCTCGGTGCGTTCGCGTAGCTGCACCATCTTGGCGGCGAGGCGCTCGGGATCCCAGGTACGGCCTTCCTCAGTGGTCCGGGCCGCCTCGGTCTCTTCGTCGCTCTTCTTGTCCTTGGAGATGCGGTCAACGAGCTCGTCGATGGCACGTCGCAAGATCCGCCGGGCAACCACGGCGAGAATGAGAATGATGAGCACGGTCAGCGGCTTGTCAACGATCCACACCGACGCCGATGCCAGCCCCTCGCTGCCTGTCCAGTCCAGCAATCGCTCGCAAACCCAACTGGGCTCGGTGCCGCACACTTCGCTGCTGCGGCTGATCTCCAGCAGCGCATCCACCGCATCGGTGGCGCTCTCGGCCTGCGCGAGGAGTGATGTCATCTCGGGCAGCATAGGAGTCGCCCCAAAGGCCGTGTGCCAGCGGCTCGCTGCCTAGCATCGCCGCGATGTCGCAGGACAATGCCTCCAACAGTTCCGACGCCCGAACCCCGACTGACGACCCCAATGCTGCAGCTCTGTATTCGGTGGAAGGCGGCGTGGCGACGATCACGCTCAACCGCCCCAACTACCGCAACGCACTGAGCCTCGAAATCGTGAACGCCATCGGCGACCACTTCGAGGCTGCGCTGGCCGATCCCGATGTGCGCGCCGTGCTGTTTACGCATGTCGGCAACACATTCTGCGCTGGCGCCGACCTGCGGGCTGCCCAACCCGGGGTGCCCCAGCCGACGCTGCGGTACAACTTCGTCGAGATACTCGAGAAGATCATGACCTGCGACAAGCCGATAGTCGGCCGGCTGGCAGGTCACGTCACCGCCGGGGGCGTGGGGTTGGCTGCAGCGATGGACATCTCCATCGCTGCTGACGACGCAATCATCGGGTTCACCGAAGTCCGTATCGGCGTGGCGCCTGCGGTGATCTCGGTGGTCTGCTTGCCGAAACTGCGCCGTGCCGACGCCAGCGAGCTGTTCCTCGAGGGCGAACGGGTACCCGCCCCGCGGGCTGCGGCAGCCGGGCTGATCAACCGCGCGGTGCCGCGAGAGCAGCTCGACGACGAAGTGGCGGCCACACTGCGACGGTTGGTGCGCGGTGGCCCCAACGCGCTGGCCAACACGAAGCAGTTGGTCACGAGGGTGCCGCAGATGCAACGGGCCGAAGCCTGGGAGTGGACAGCAGCACTCAGTCAGCGGCTCTTTCAGAGTGACGAGGCAGCCGAGGGAATCGCAGCCTTCCGCGAGCGCCGCGACGCCAGCTGGGTCCCGCCCGAGGAATAGGCCTGGCTTGGGGGACCTCGGCATTCCGCCGATCATTCTCGGTCGATTGATGTCGGCTTGATGAAGGTCTCGGCGTTGCTGCCCCAGCACTCGATCGAACCATCGACGCGAATGCCGCATGCATGCTCGTGGCCAACGGTGAGGTCGATGAATTCACCCTGCGGCGGCTCAAGTCCAGCGCCGGGAATGCCGAGGCCCGAGCACGCCAACGAACCGTCGGTGCGCACACCGCAATAGGGCAGCCCGAACTCCGACGAAGCAAGTTGCGCGAAGTTGCCCTCCAAGCCAGTGAATTCCTCGCCGGTGCCCGGCACCCAGCACGCCACAGACGCGTCTGCTCGGATCGCGCACGCGACCTGAGCGCCCACTGAGGCGTCGATGAGCGATTCGGTCCAATCCGGCACATCGCCCGCAGCCGCCGGTCCCCAGCACTCGATGGTGCCGTCAATTCGGATGCCACACGGATGCCCGCGCTCGCCCGCCGCCGCGACTGCAACGAATTCGCCTGCCGGAGCTTCGATCGTCGAGACCGCTCCTGGCCCCCAGCACACAGGCTCGCCGTCGACGCGCAGCGCGCACGTCGTGCTTCGGGTTGCATCGACCTGGCTGAACTCACCGGCCGGCACATCGCTGGTTGTCCTCGAGCGTCCCCAGCATGCAAGCGTGCCGTCGTCGCGCAGCCCACAGGCGTGGCGGTCGCCGACCGCGATTGCCGAGATCCCCCGCTCATCGATCAAGGGAGAGGCCCAGTAGGGGGAGAACCCGACCCCGCAGGTCATGCGTCCATTCGAATTCAATCTGCAGAGGCTCTCGCTGCCGCTGTCGAGCTGAGTCACCGGCACATGCCATGTCCGCAATGGTTCGAAGTAGAGGTCGATTACAAACTCGCCCCAGCACACCGGGGCACCGTCGCTGTCGAGCGCGCACGACGCAACTCCTCGAACCGACACCTGGGTATACCGCCCGGTCTGCGGGGCGAGGTCTGCGCCCGGGTGACCGCCAGCCCGCCATGTCCAGCACGTCAACGATCCATCGGCCCCGAGTGCGCAGCCGTGCTCGGCGCCCAGCGAGACCTGCGAGAACGAGCCGACCGGCGCACTGACGGCGATGTCTCCCCAGCACACCAGCTCGCCGCTGTCGCGAACGCCGCACGTGTAGCTGCCCCCGACCGAGATCTGGCTGAACCCGACGTCGGGCGGATCGTCTCGGCCGATACTTCCTCGGCCCCAGCAAACGGCACGCGAGTCGCTCCCGAGTGCGCACCCGTAGTTGTCGTTGACCGAGACCTCCACGAACGTGCCCTCAGGCGGATCGACTCGCCCGAATGGGGACTCCTGAACCCGAGTGGTCCAGCACTCCAAGGCGCCATCCACGCGGACACCGTACGCGCCCGCCGGCGGGTCGGCGACGCGCTCGCCCATCGCCCAGCACTCAAGGCTGCCGTCGATTCGTCGACCGCAGGCGTAGCGAAACGCGACCTCGACCGATGGGAACTTGCCGCCAGGTGTTGTGGCGACCGCTTCGCCCAGATTCTCCGGATTCCAGCAGTGCAGCGTCTTGTCGGTGCGCAACCCGCAGGCAGCGTCGTGACCTACCGCGACGCTCGTGAAGGCGCCGTCGGGAGCCTTCTCAATCCCGTCGAAGCTCCAGCACCGCAGCGAGCGGTCGACCGCTACGGCGCACGCAAAGTCATAGCCTTGCACTGAACCTGAAGACAGTTGCGTGTGCCCCCGCGCGGCAGTGGACCCGGCTTGGGATCCCGCCAGCCGTCGTATGGCAACGTGAGACCGATGTACTCCCGATCCCAGCACTCGATGGTCCCCCCAACGGTGATGCCGCACGGGTGCGAGTAGCCCACCGCGACTTGGGAGAACGAGCCCGCAGACGGCTCGGGGCCATCTCCGTAGCCGCGGCCCCAGCACCTGACATCACCGTCGATGAGCAGGCCGCAGGTGTGAGCGTCGCCTGCGGACACCTGGGCGTAGTCACCGGCGGGCACTTCGGTGGGATCGTTCGCGCGCCCGTACTGGCCCGTGCCCCAGCATTCGACAGCGCCCTCGATCGTCACACCGCACAGATCAGACGTGTGCGTGAATATTCCCCCCGTCGGGCTCGAGCGGTCCGGTGGGCGAATGTTCCAGCAGATGACGCTGCTATCGGTGCGGACACCGCACAGGTCTCCAAGGTGAATGAACGTCCCACCCGGCGCCGCCGTCGGTGTCACGACAGCGGGTTCGTTGTACTCCTGTCCCAGGTATCAGCACTGCACAGTGCCGCCGACCTCGAGGCCGCACCGTCCATCCTCGGACAGCTGCACAACGCTGAGGCCAGGAGGTGACCCAGCAAAATCCGCTGTATCGGCCCCGACGACTGGCCCCCAGCACACGAACGACCCGTCGGGACGCAGCGCGCACGAATTGTTGCCGTTGACGACAACTCGAATGAACGTGCCTTCCGGAGCCGCGCCCGAGTGGTGGTACACGCTGCCCCAGCAACGCACTGATCCGGCCGCGGTCAACGCGCACGCGTGTCGATCTCCTGCGGCGATCTGAGCAAGGTTCTCCTTCAGCAGCTCATCAGTGACGCGCGCATCGGAGACCTTGTCGTCCTCGAACGAGAGCGGCACGAACACGCTGTTCGGCAGGGTGTCCGCTCTCCACGAGGCCAAGTCGCCCCAGCACTCCACAGAGCCTTCGCGGCTCAAACCGCAGCCGAAGCCACTCCCGACGGCAATCTGGACGAATGCGACCTTGTCGGCTCGAATCTCAACTGGGTCCGGAGACTCGGGTGGTGTTGGGAACTCGGCGGATGCAGGAGCAGGCACCCGCCCGGGCTCGGAGGCATCGCTGGTTGGCGTGTCCGAGGTGCAAGCTGCTCCCAGAGCCACCACTGCCGCGGCGATGACGCAGCCACATCCGCGCCAGCCCTGCCCCCCAAACATCGGCTCACGATGTCATACCCCGACCACATCGCCGATAGCGGCTGCGTGACATCTGTGTGGCAGCGCTGCATTTCGTCAGCTCTATTCGGCGAGGATCTGGCTGACTCGCTGGTGGGAGACGCCGACGAGCTCACCGATTTCGCGCATCGGCAAGCCCGCTTCGTGCAGCAACCTCGCCGCTCGACGGCGTGCGTCAGCAGCCGTGGCGGAAGCCTCGTCGGCAATCACCGTCGCCTGCCGCGCCTCAGCAAGCAGATCGGCGACGCCTTCTGGTGGCTGCACGTCGACCTCGATCGGTCCGACGTCGGCCACGTTGATGCCGAGCATCATGGCGATCGCCTCGCGCGCCATCGACGGCACCTGGGCCAGGCGCCGGGTTTGAGAAAACACTCCTCGCAGCGACGGCACGGTGATCGCCCACCAATCGCCCGACCGCACAACCTCCACGCGACAACCTTGGGAATTCGCAGCAGCACTCATTGGTCGATCATCCGTGCCGCCTCGGCAATGATTCCTCGCGCCGTCAGTTCGTTGATCTCGCGGTGTCGGGGAATCACCAGTCGTCCACATCCCAATGACCAGATCTCGTGATTGCGTCCCTCCCGCAGAAGGCTCAAGTCGACGCCGCCTTGGCGAGCAATCGCCCGGAGCCGACCAACGAGGTAGCGCTTCTTCACGATCGGTTGGCTAACTAACTAGACATCTTAGCCTGAATTGAATCGCCCTGGGACGTTCCTATAGATGTCAAGTGCGGGTTGTGAGGGTGGCGAGGTCGCCTCGGAGGGTGCGGTAGAGCTCTCGGGCGACGAAGCGTTTGAGGCAGCGGATGGCTTCTTTTTTGGTTTTGCCTTGGGCGAGGCGGCGGTCGGTGTAGCTGCGGGTTCGTTCGCGGTAGCGGAGCCGGACGATGACGATCATGTGCAGGGCGCGGTTGGCTGAGCGGTTGCCTGCGAAGTTGAGTCGGTGACGCTGGGTGCGCCCGCTGGACGCGGGGACCGGCGCGGCTGCGCACAGGTGAGCGAACGACGCCTCAGTGCTGAGCCGGTCGATGTTGTGGCCCGCGGCGACGAGCAGGGTCGCGGTGTGGTGGGTGCCGCACCCGAGGCGTGACAGGGTTGTGGGTGCTGCGGTGGCGACGAGCCGGTCGAGCCGGCGTCCGAGCTCGTCGGCCTCGGCGCCGAGTTGGGCGACGCGGCGCCCGAGGCTGCGCAGTGCTGGGTTGGCGGCCTGGGCGGGATCGGCGAGACGGTCCGTGTCGGGGCGCAGTCGAGCGCACACGGCGGCGGTGCCCTGGGGGGTCCGGCGGGTGTCGAGCTGGTCGCGCAACGCGGCGGGAGCGGTGACGAGCAGGTCGCCGAGCTGGCACAACGCGGCGGCGCGGGCCTTGACGGCGCTGTTTCGGGTCACGCTGAGCTGGCGGATCGCCTCGACGATGCCGGTGGTGTCGGTGGCGGCTGCGGTCGCTTCGCCCGAGAGCACCTTGCGCGCAGCGGCCTCGGCGTCGATGGTGTCGTTCTTGGCGCGACGCGAGCGCAGATGCGGGTGCGGCTGGTTGATCTCGATCACCCGACAGCCCTGATCGATCAGCGACCGGGTCAGAGCCGCCCCGAACGATCCGGTGGACTCGACACCGACCGTGGTGATCGGGCCGAACGACGCGAGCCATGTGTGGGTCAACCGGTAGCCGGCACGGGTCGCCGGGAACGACTGAGTGCCCAGTACTCGCCCGAGCGGGTCGAGCGCCGCGGCGACACCGAAGTCGGTGTGGCCCTCAATCCCGCCGATCACCGCCTGTTGCTGGTCTGGCATGCTGTTGTCGGTCATCTCGGAGCGGCTGTGCCGGGACGGGACGGACATAACAGTGATGAGGCATCTGTTGGCACAGGTTCCTGTGAGGTCACGTCGCTCGTTGCGGACCGGCCGCAGCTGGCAAGTCCGAGAAGCGGGCCGGCGACGTCGACGCGTCCCAGGCAAGGCACCCACAACGCGCAGGGCCAGTTTGTTGGCAAGTCAGATGTCGACGGCCCACTCCCCGCGCACATCTTCACTGTTTGTTGGAGGCTCCTGATGTTGGATACGAGGATGGAGTCATGCCACATGAGATGTCGCCTGGGAAGCCGACGACGCGTCGGTACAGCGAGGCGGAGTCCGAGCGTGCTGTGCGTGCGGTGCGTCAGCTGCGCAAGGAGCTGGGCGCCGATCACGGGACGGCGGGGCGGGTCGCGGCGCAGTTGGGGATCGGGGTGGAGTTGCTGCGGTCGTGGGTGCGCCAGGCCGAGGTCGATGCTGGGTTGAGGCCGGGTGTGAACAGCGAGGACGCTGAGCGGATCAAGGCGTTGGAGGCCGAGGTCCGGGAGCTGCGTCGGGCGAACGAGATCTTGCGCAAGGCGTCGGCTTTTTTCGCGTAAGGGGCTCGACCGCCCACTGAGGTGACGGTGTCGTTCGTCGACGCTCATCGTGGCGAGCTCGGGGTCGAGCCCGTCTGCACTGCGCTGGGGGTGGCCCCGAGCACGTACTACGCGGCCAAGCACCGCCAACGGCTGCCGTCGGCGCGGGCGGTCTCGGACGCGGTGTGGATGCCGGTCTTGTCAGCGTTGTGGGTCGCGAACCGCAAGGTCTGCGGGGCGCGCAAGCTGGGCAAGGCCGCCCGGCGCGCCGGTCACGACATCGGCCGGGACCAGGTCGCCCGGCTGATGCGCCAGCTGGGCGTACGCGGCGTCAGCCGGCGGCGCAAGATGTCCGCCACCCGCCGCGATCCTGACGCTGTTCGGGCGCCTGACCTGGTCAACCGGGACTTCACCGCGGATCGGCCCGACGCGTTGTGGGTGACCGATCCGGCCTATGTCGCGACCCGGGCAGGGATGGCCTATGTGTGTCGTCGTGGACGCTTTCTCCCGCCGCATCGTGGGCTGGCGCGTCGCTTCGCACATGCGCACCGAGATGGTCCTCGACGCATTGGAGATGGCCCGCCGCTCACGCGGCAACCGCCGCCTGGTCGGGCTCGTGGCACACTCCGACGCCGGATCGCAAGCTGGACTCAACCGGTCGTCGCAACACCTCGATTGTGGAGGTGTGAGATGGGGACGATGCGGGAGCGTCAGCGCGAGGTCCAGTTGTATCGGGGGCAGATCCGGTCGCCGGGTCGGCCGACGGTCGCGTGGCGGCAGGACCGGGTTCGGTTCTGGGCGGCGATCGCTGACGGCGACAAGACCGGGGACGCGGCGGCACAAGCGGGGGTGTCATCCCCCGTTGGGTTCCGGTGGTTCCGTCACGCTGGCGGGGTGAACCCATGTTTGTACCCGACGGTTTCGGGCCGGTATCTGTCGTTTGCCGAGCGTGAGGACATCGCGTTGTTCGGGGCCCAGGGCCTCGGTGTGGGTGAGATCGCCCGCAGGCTCGATCGCAGCCCGTCGACGATCTCGCGGGAGCTTCGCCGCAACGCGTCGACGAGAACGTTCCGGCTCGAGTACAAGGCGACGATCGCGCAGTGGCACGCAGAGCGGCGCGCTCGTCGTGCGAAGCGAGCGAAGCTCGCCGGCAACGATCGGCTTCGCAGCTATGTGGCTGAGCGGCTCTCGGGCGCGGTTCGGTCGCCCGGCGGTCGCGCCTTGGGGCCTGTTGGCCCGAAGTGGCAGGGCCGCAACAAGCCTCATCGTGGGGACCGCCGCTGGGTGCAGGGCTGGAGTCCCGAGCAGATCTCGAATCGCCTGAAGGCCGATTTCGCCGATGATGAGTCCATGCGCATCAGCCACGAGGCCATCTATCAGGCGCTCTACGTCGAACGCCGGGGTGCGCTCGGCCGCGAGCTGGTCGCGTGCCTGCGCTCGGGGAGGGCTCTGAGGGTTCCTCGGGCCCGAGCCCGCCAGACCGCCTGGGCCCATGTCACCCCGGAGGTGATGATCAGCGAACGACCCGCCGAGGTCGAGGACCGGGCCGTGCCCGGACATTGGGACCGCGATCTGGTGATCGGTCTGAAGCGCTCAGCGATCGGCACCCTTGTCGAGCGCACCACCCGCTTCACGATGCTGATCCACCTGCCACGCGAACACGGCTACGGCGTCGTCCCTCGCACCAAGAACGGCCCCGCCCTCGCCGGCTACGGCGCGATCACCATGAAGAACGCTCTCGCAGCATCAATGACCACACTGCCCGAGCAGCTGCGCCGCTCGGTGACCTGGGACCGCGGCAAGGAACTGTCGGCCCACGCCGCGTTCACCGTCGAGACCGACATCGCGGTCTACTTCGCCGACCCCAAGAGCCCCAGCCAGCGCGGCACCAACGAGAACACCAACGGACTGCTGCGCCAATACTTCCCCAACCGCACCGACCTGTCCCGCTGGACCAGCGAAGAGATCGAAGCCGTCGCCGCGACCATCAACTCGCGGCCACGCAAGACTCTCGGATGGAAGACCCCAGCAGAAGCCCTCGACGAACATCTACGCTCGCTACAACAAGCCGGTGTTGCGACGACCAGTTGAGTCCAGCCAGTTCACGTCGCTGCGATTCACCGAACGCCTCGACGAGATCGGCGCCCGGCCCAGCATCGGCACCGTCGCCGATTCCTATGACAACGCACTGGCCGCCACGACCAACGGCCTCTACAAGGCCGAATGCGCCTACGGACCCGACACACACGGCTGGCACGACACCGACCAGCTCGAACTCGCCACCCTGGGCTGGGTGCACTGGTTCAACCAGCAACGGCTCCACGGCCACTGCAACGACACCCCGCCCGCAGAATTCGAAGCAGCGTTCTACGCTGCCCACAAGACCACCCCAACCGGGGCTGGAAAACCAAACCAATGAGTCTCCAACAAAGCCAGAGCGGTTCATTTGGTGTGTTTGGGCGTGTTCGGCTAGGGGTGCGGGTGTGGTTTGGGGTTGTCGACGCTGGGTTTGTGTGGGGGCGCCGGTTCCGGGCGATGTCGGTCAGCCGGAGGGTCCGGGCAGAGCCCTGAGAGCGCTGAGTGTGGCTCGGAATTGTGTTTCCCAGGGCCAGCGGGCGGGGTATCGCAGGGTGGGTGTGCCGGAGCGGTTGACGAGCACGGCGGCGAGGGCGACGAGTCGGGTGCGGCGGGAGCGGTTCGTGGCCGGCGGCGCGCCGGCAAGGGCGGCGGTCGGGTGGCCGATGTTGTGGGCGAGCACTGCGCAGGCGAGCGGTGCGCAGTTCGCGCCGTAGTGGCCTGAGGGGACGTGCTCGAGCCCGGAGCCTTCTTTGAGGTCGCGGATGGCGAGCTCGACGACGGCGTGGGCGCGGCGGAACTCGTCCGCGGCGGCGGTGTCGTGTTCGGTGTTGGCGTTGAATGCGTGGTGTCGCCAGTCGGGCCACAGTCGTTGTTGGGCGCCCTCGGCGAGGCGGGTGCGGCGCACGACGAGGCGAACGGTGCGCTTGGCTTTGCCGCGGCCGGTGGCATAGGTCGTCTCGGCGACTTGGGCGTGGCCGCTGTTGGTGTAGTCGATGTCGGTCCATGCGGTGCCGCCGATTGCTTGGATCGCTGCGCGAACAGCGGATCCGAGGGCGACGGTGATCGACCACTTGACGTCGTGGGCGTCGAGACGGTCGATCAGCTTGCGGGACCAGAATCCTGAGTCGGCGCGCACCGTGGTCGGCCCGGCAGCCCCGGCGCGTCGCAGGTTCGCGACGAGCTCGTCGACGAAGCGCACCACGCCTCGCGACGACCCCGCGGAGCCTTTGCGCATGCGGGCGCCGAGCACCTCGCCGGTGTCGGCGCGTGCAGCGAGCAGCGGGTGACAGCCGAGCGCGTTGGTGCAGGCCGTACGCGGCTCCTTGTTTTTGTTTGCCGTGGACCTCGCAGATCGTGGAGCCCGGATCGACCACCAGCGGCGCCTCGCCGGGGCCCGCGCCCAGTCCCCAGGAACGAGTAAGCGTGCGCGACAGCACCGCTTCGAGCTGGCGGATGTGACCGAACGTGAACGTCCGCCGCAACGTCCCGACCGTCGAGGGCGCCATCGGGCGGAACCCCAGCACCCGACCGGTGCGCCCGGCGCGCAGCATCCCGACATGATCGATGTGAGTGCCGCCTGCGAGCATCGCGGCGACCACCGTGCAGATCTTGGGGCCCGGGTTCGCGGAACCCGTGCGCACCCACCGCTCGATCAGCGCCGAAACACCCAAACGGGCCATCAGCGTGCCCGCCAGGACCAGGCCCGCGTTGGCCACCAAGCCCTCATGATCAACCGTCGTTGCGAACCGGTCCAGACTGCGCGAAGATCCAGACACAAAAAGTGCCTCCTGTTTTTGAGACGAATGTGGATATGGACATCACAATCGTCGCAGATCAGGAGGCCTTTTTCGCGGACGCGGCAACCCCCACACACCCACCACACCGATGGATTCAGGCTTAGGTCAAGGGAATTTGCCGCGCACCTCAACGCGCGAGGGGTCACTTGTTCACGATCTGGGATCGTTTGCACCAAGCGGTCCGCACCGGACGACCGGTAACGTCGCGCGCCATGAGCGGGCAGGTGCATCTCGAACGTGACGGTCACGTGGGCCGCATCATCTTGAATCATCCGGAGCGGCATAACGCCATCAGCGCGCAGATGTGGGACGGCATCACCGCTGCCGCCACTGAACTCGAGAACGACCACGACATCCGGGTGGTGGTGATCCGAGGCGCCGGCGAGCGCGCGTTCGCGGCAGGTGCCGACATCAGCCAGTTCGGCGCGCATCGTTCCGACGCGAGCGGCAACCGCAGCTACGACGACACAACGTCACGTGCACACGCAGCGTTGCTGGGCTTGTCCAAGCCGCTCATCGCCGCCATCGGTGGCTACTGCATCGGCGGCGGGTTGGCGGTGGCGCTGACGGCTGACCTGCGCGTCGCGGCCGAGGACGCCCAGTTCACGATCCCGGCCGCCCGTCTCGGACTCGGTTATGGCCACGCAGGCATCGGCACGCTGATGCGTCTGGTCGGTCCTTCTGCGGCCAAGCGCATCTTCTTCCTGGCTGATCGCTTCGGGGCGCAGGAGGCCTTGCAGATGGGCCTCGTGAATCGGGTGGTGCCCAAGGCGCACCTTGAAGCTTCCGTCGACGAATGGACCGAGCTGATCGGCCAGAACGCTCCGCTCACCATTGCGGCTGCAAAGGCGGCACTGACGCAATGGCAGAAGCCAGAGTCACAGCGCGACTTCACCGAGGTGGAGGCAATGATTCGGGCTTGCTTCGACAGCGAGGACTACCAAGAAGGCGTGGAAGCGTTCATGAGCAAGCGCCCGCCTGAATTCAAGGGTCGCTGAACTCGACGCGGCAGCCGCTCGTCAGCGAGCAGCACGTTCGTCTCCGAACGCTTCGGAGACGTCCATGTCGGCCACAAGATCGAAATAGGAGTTCAGGCGTTCGGTTGCCAACTCGCCCGCTTCCACTGCGGCGGTGACGGCGCAGTCCGGCTCGACGGTGTGCGCGCAATCTGCGAAGCGGCAGCTTCGTGCGAGTACAGCGATCTCGCCGAATACCGCTGCAAGCCCGTCGACTGAGCCCGCCGAGCCCCGCAGACCCAGATCGCCGCCCCATGGGATCAGATCCTGCAAGCCCGGGGTGTCCACCAGCGTCCCGCCGCACGGACCGCCGACGGGAACGAGCTGGCGCCGCACGGTGGTATGCCGGCCGCGGCCGTCAGGGCTCAGAGGCGCCACCGATACGACTCTGTCTCCGGCAAGCCGGTTCACCAGCGATGACTTGCCCACACCAGATGGTCCGCTGAGCGCCACGGTCGAGCCGTTGTTGGCCAAGGCTCCCAAACGGTCGAGGCCGCGACCATCGAGGGCGCTCGTCGCCAGGATCGGCACGTCCGCCGCTGCGGCGCCGAGACGATGACGCAAGGCGTCGACCGTCGCCTCGCACTCAGCGCTCGACACCGAGTCGATCTTGTTGACGACGATCACCGGCTGGGAGCCTCCGCCGAACGCCGCAGCCAGGTACCACTCGATGCGGTGCCCGACGCCGTCCGTTTCAGCCGGGGGGGCATCGCTGCGCGTTGTCGGTGTCGTGACGACCGCCAGCACGTCGGCATTCGCCACCACGAGCTGTGGGCGGGCTCTTGGCCCCGCAGCGCGGCGGCACAACAGCGATTGGCGCTCCAGCACCTCAGTGATGACGACCCGGCGGTCGTGCTGCGGTTCGAGCGAGCGGATCACCCAATCGCCGACGGTCGGGTAGTCCAATGAGGATTGTGCCGCGTTGCGAGCAGCGGAATCGAGCGCACCGATTGCTTCGCCCGCGTCGCCGACCAGCTCATAGGCGCCGCGATGCTCGACGGCGACGCGGCTCACAGTGTGTCCCACAGCAATATCGGGCGGTGTGCCCAAGCGACGGTGCCAGCCGAGCTGCGAGGGCCCGATCGTCAGTGCCGGTCCCGCCGGAGCCTCGCTCTCACTCACGCGTCAGCCACACCTCGTCGAAGCGGCCGACACCGAGTCGCTGGCCCTCGACGGTGGGGCCGTCGGGCAGCGTTCGGCGGCCAAGGTTGGAGACCTCCGATGTCGCTGCAAGGACACTCGACGCGTGGCCCAGATACATGTGGGGAAGCTCGTTGGTGAGCTCGAGCATGAGCTGTGAGACAGCCTGTCGACGTTCGTGGTCGTCTGCGGTCGCCTTCGACAGACTCACCAGGGCGCTTAGATGCTCGCCCACCAGATTCGACACGTTCAGCGGTGTCGTCCTCACCGGTCCGACGGCGGCCGACAGGAGCACCGACGGATCCGATTCGCCGCCGACTCGCCAGCACGTCGCGGCAAAGTCGCCCTTGAACGAGGGGCTGTCGGCCACAGATCCCATCACGCGGCTGATGAGCCCGGTGCGCGCCACGGTTTCGATCTCGACGTTGACCAGGCCAGTGGCTTCCCATTGCCGCTTGAGTTCCGCTGTCATCTGGCCGAGCGCGAGATCGTCGGTGCACACAACCCGGATCCGTACCGCCGCTCCCGGTTCGCCGTCGTCGGAACGTTCTGGATCTGCGATGTACTCGGCAAGCAACTCCGCAGCTCGCACTGGGTCGTGGCTCGGCCAGGCCTGCTCGACCTCAGCGGAATGCCAGATGCTGCCCGGCGCCCACCATTGCGTCGCTGCCAGCCAGTCCACATCGGGACCGAGCGCTCTCAAGAGCCGTTCCTGATCGGCGGCGAGCACCAGCGCTCGTCGCACTCTCACATCGTCGAGCGGCGATCGCAGCACGTTGAACAGCACCGCGCCGGCATTGTCGTCGAATCGTCGCACCACATGCAGCGAACGACCCGAAGCGTCAATCGCCGCGGCCACTGCAGTGGCCAGCTCGGCGGATCTCGACATAAGGATGTCGCCGCGGCCCGCCAGCAACGTTCTCAGGCGCTCCTGCTCGTCGACGACCTCAATGAATTGGATCTCGTCCACAAGCGGCAGGGCCCCGCCGTCCGCAGCCCGGCGCCAGTAGTTCTCATTCGCTTCCAGCACCGCCGGCTCGCCCGCGGACCATCGCCGGAACACGAACGGGCCAGTGCCCACAGGAGCGCGTGCGAACAGCTCGGGGTCAGCTTCGGCCGCAGTCACCGAGAACACCCGCCCGACCGGGCCCGCAAGTGCGGCCGGCAGTCCTGCGTTCGGCTCGCTGACCTCGAACACGAGCGTCGATTCGTCCTCCACGACCACCGAGGCGATGCGCGCGTCTCGCAGATGACCGCCGCTGGCACGACCGGATCGGATGTAGTCGTCGATGCCGGTCTTGATCGTGAGCGCCTCCAGGGGCTCGCCGTCGCTGAAGACAATGTTCGGCCGGAGCTTCACCGTCCATCGCTGCAGAGAAGCGTCCGGCGTGACGGACTCGGCCAGCCACGGCGCGATCGAGCCGTCCGGCAGGATCACCGTCAACGTCTCAAGTACGTGATCTGCCACGTTGCGGCACGACCATGCGCACACGTGATCCCATGGCGTCCAGCCGGTGATCGGCGTCGGATCCGCGGGCAGCAGCACCTTGAGGGTGCCGCCCCGGCTCGGCGCAGTGTCAGCGGTGGCGGCGGTGGCGGCAGTGCCGTCGGGTGGCGGGACGTCAGTCGTCGGGGCCAGCGCATCGGACTCCGCCCCATCAACGGTGATCGGCGGTGCAGTGGTGGGCTCGGACACCTCGGTGCCGATGCTGCACGCGCCCACTGACAGCGCGACGACAAGCGCCGCCGCAGCGACGCGTCGAAGTCTCAGAAGCCGGAACTTCCGCCGCATGGAATCCAACTGATCTGGACGCCCATCGTGCATTTCACCGATGTTGACGCTAGATGATTAGTTCCAAGGGTTTAGTGGTCGTAGGCGGTGAGTGAGCGGCTGGGGCGTGTTCGGTGGTAGGTCTCGTTGTGCCAGATGGCGGCGGTGAGGGCGAGGAGCCGGGCGCCGATGCGCGCGGCGACGCCGGTTTTGGTGCGGCCTTTGTGGCGTTCGAGGCTGAGCTGGCCTTTGAGGGTCTGGATGATCGATTCGATGATCTGGCGCAGGGGCCGCAGGAATCTGGCGCCGGGCCGTGGGGCCTCGGATCGGGTGGCGGGGCGCAGCACGGTGATGCCGACGTCGTTGAGGTCGGCTTCGAACGCTGCAGAGCGGTAGCCCTTGTCGGCGATGAGGGTCTGGCCCGCTCTGGCGATGCGGGCCGCGTCGATCATGTCTGCGCAGACTTCGCGCTCGTCGGCTTTCGCGCCGGCGACCGCGAACGCGATCGGCAGTCCCGAGGGCGTGGCGACAAGGTGCAGCCGCAGGCCCCAGAAGTACCGCGAATGCGACGCGCAGTATCCGTATTGGGCCCATCCCGCGAGGCCGGAGCGCTTTTGGGTCTCGCGGCTTCGTGCCGCACTCGACCGGCGTGGAGTCCACCAGCCACACGTCGTCGTGCCACGACTCGCACTCGCGTGCGAGGCATCCCATGACACCTGCGATCATCGCGGCGCTGCGCCGCAGCCGCTTGTTGTAGCCGTCGCGGTTGGGCAGATACGGGAACCACGGCCGAAGATGCGCATGGGCGTAGCGCACGAACTGCGACTCGTTGTCGAACCCCAGCAGCGCCGAGATCACCGCCAAGGTGACCAGCTCCGCGTCCGACAGCTTCGGAGCGAACCCCACCACAGGCCGCTGCGGCGCCCACCCAGGGTTCTGCGCCAACAGGTCATCAATCCTCACATACAGTGCGGTCGCGAGGGTGTCCAAGTCCGGGCCCATGCTGAGAACCTCCAAGATCGAAGCGTGAATACACACCCCGAGCTTGGACACCCTCACCCCACAACCGGTGGACCCCACCCCTTGGAACTAATCATCTAGTGGTGCGCGGCACCACAGAACTGTCGTATGCGGCACCGCGTGACACCCCATCGCTAGACAATGGAACGGGCGGTCGAGACGTCTCGCAGTTCGAGCCCACAGCCGCGATCAGGGAGCAAGCGTCATGTCCGCAGGCGTCGCAGTGTTCATCGGGGTGCTGGCAGGCCTCGCTGCCGGCGGGGGCATCGCGTGGTCGGTGCTGTCACGCCGGCTCGCACAGGCAGACGCGGCACGCGCCTCGATGGGCCAGCGCGTCACCGAGCTGACGAGCGAACGCAACGCGGCACGCACTGAGGCATCGCAGCACCGCGACGTCAACGCCGATCTGCAAGCCGAATTGGCGTCAGCGAAAGCCGACCGCGATGCACGCGTCGAGGAGATGTCCAAGAAGCAGGCCGAGATAGAGGAGCAGTTCAAGGGCATCGCGGCCAAGGTCAGCGAATCCACCCGCAGCGCGTTTATCAAGGAATTCCGCGACCTCACGTCCGAGCAGACCGCTTCCGCGGGCAAGACGTTCAACGAGCTCGTTGAGCCGGTGCGCGAACGTCTACGCGAACTGCAGGACTACGTCGGCAAGGCCGACACCGCCCGGGCCACCGACACAGCCAAGGTGTCCCAGAGCGTCGAGCAACTGGTCTCGGAGACCAGTGGCCTCCGCCAGATCCTGCGCGACTCGAAGATGCGAGGCGCATGGGGCGAGCAGCACCTACGCAACGTCATCGAGGCTGCAGGCATGAGCAGCCACATCGACTACGTCGAGCAGGGCACTGTCGGCGAAGTGGGCGCCGAAGGTCACCGGCGGCCCGATGTGGTCGTCAAAGTGCCGGGCGGGGCCAGTGTCGTGATCGATGCCAAGACACCATTTGCTGCGTACGACCGGGCCATGAGAACCTCGGACGAAGCCGAGCAACGCAAGGCCCTGGCCGAGCACGCAGCCGCACTCAGCGAGCGCGCCAAGGAACTCGGCGACCGCGACTACGGCCGATGGGTGTCGGGATCGCCCGACTTCGTGCTCATGTATGTGCCGACCGACCCGATGCTCGACGTGGCCATGGACGTCGACAGCGATGTCTGGCAAAACGCATGGCAGCGACACCGGGTGTTGATCGCAACGCCCGGACTTCTGATCGCCTTCCTGCGCACGGTCGCTCTGGCGTGGCAGCGCCAGGACATCGCGCGCAATGCCGAGGAGGTCGCCAAGCTGGGCAACGATCTGTACTCGAGGCTGTCGACATACTTGAAGCACATCGACAAGATGCGTCGGGGCCTGCGCACCGCAGTGGATGCGTACAACGACGGTGTCGGATCGTTCGAGCGCATGGTGCTGCCACAGGCTCGACGCTTCCGTGAGCTGGGCTCTGTGAGCAGCAACGACCAACTCAACGAGCCCAACATGATCGAGCTGGACGTGCGCACGGTCAACGCTCCCGAGTTGGACTCAGGCGACAGCTGATCGTCCGCCGGAACGCTCCGCCGGTGACGGGTCGTGGGGCCTGACTCAGCCGGCAGATGCTTCGTTGATGGCTTGCCAGACGCGTTGTGGGGTGAGCGGCATGTCGATGTGACGGATGCCGAGATGCGCGACGGCGTCGATCACGGCGTTCTGGACCGCGGGCGTGGCGCCGACAGTGCCGGATTCGCCGATGCCCTTGGCGCCGAGCGGGTTGATGTGCGTCGGAGTCTCGAGAACGACACGGTCGAAGAACGGCAGCTCCGCAGCGGAGATGATCGCGTAGTCGGCGAAATTCGAGGTCAGCGGGTTGCCCTCGTCGTCGTAGACGAACTCTTCGTACAGCGCCTGCGCCGCACCCTGTGCCAGACCGCCATGCACCTGACCGGCAGCCAGCAGCGGATTCAGGATCGTGCCGGCATCGTCGCAGGCAACGAGCTGCCGCAGCTCGACTTCACCGGTGTGACGGTCGACCTCCACGACGGCCACGTGCGTGCCGAAGGGGAACGTGGGCGCTTCGGAGTCGAACACCTCTTCTGCGTGCAGCAGGCGTGGCCCCGCCTCGCCGTTGGTCGAAGCGAGGTGCCCGGCGACCGCTGTCCAGTCCACCGACACAGCAGGGGTGCCCGCAACGTGGAACATCCCAGAGGTGGTGTCGAGTGTGATGTCGGCGGGATCGGCTTCGAGCAGCGTGGCCGCCACGGAGCGAGCTTGATCCACCAACGTGCCGGAAGCTTCCCAGATGGCCGCGCCGGCCAGCTGCACCGAGCGCGAGCCGCCGGTCACCTCGCCGCGAGGCACCTCGTCAGTGTCGCCGTGGATGACATCGATGCGATCCATCGGCACGCCAGTGCGGTCCGATATCAGCATCGCCCACGACGTGTGGTGGCCTTGCCCGTAGGGCGATGATCCGGTGCGGGCCACGATGCGGCCGCCCGCTACCAGCTCCACAGCGCCGTACTCGGACCGTCCAATGCCTGCGGTGCGCTCGACATAGGTCGCCAGACCGATGCCGAGCAGTTGGTCATCGCCGTCGGCACGCCGGCGGGCCTGCTCGACGCGCAGCGAGCTGTAGTCGGCCGCTTCGAGCGCAGCGTCGAGGCTGGCCTCGTAGGCACCCGTGTCATAGGGCATGCCGGTGCGGGTCTCGAGCGGGAACGCCTCGGGCGGGCGGAAGTTCTTGCGTCGAACCTCTGCGGGATCCATGCCGATCTCTGCAGCGAACACGTCGACGGCGCGCTCGATGGCAGCCGCCGCTTCGGGCCGCCCCGCACCGCGGTAGGGGCCGGTGGGCGTCGTGTTGGTGAGCACCGAGACCGAGGAGAAGCCGAGCGTGTCGATGTCATAACAGCCAGCGAGCATGGCCTTGGCGTTGCCCGGCAGGCCCGCGCCCATATTCCCGTAGGCACCGGCTTGCTGCACCACGTACAGCTCGTACGCAGTGATGCGGCCGTCCCGGTTGCCGCCAATTCGGCAGTACTGGATCTGTCCCCGCCCGTGAACGAGCCCGACCATGTCATCGCTGCGTGAAGGCACCCACATCACCGGCCTGCCGATACGCGTGGCCAGCCAGCCCAACAGTGCCTCCTCGGGATGCGGCCGAGCCTTCGCACCGAAACTGCCGCCCACATCACGCGAGATCACTCGCATCTGCTCCCGCTCCAGTCCCAGGATCTTGGCGAGACCAGCTCGAACCGGGTGGGGGCCTTGACCGGCGTTGACGTGGTGCAGGCGTCCATCGTCTGCCCAGCGGCTCGCTGCCACACGAGTTTCCAGCGGGCACGGCGCGATGCGGTTGTTGACCGTGCGGACCTCGGCCACCGCTTCGCAGGAGTCGAAGTCGGCCTCTTCGGTGTCAAGGGACATACGCACGACCACGTTCGGCTCAGCCATGCCGTCGAACAGCGCCGGTGAGTCCAGCGCCGCCTCGGGATCGACGAGCGCGGGCAGCGGCTCGTAGTCGACCACGATCAACTCAGCGGCATCGATGGCCGCAGCCGCGGTGTCGGCCACCACCACCGCGATGGCCTCGCCCACGAATCGCACCCGGTCGGTAGCCAGCATGGGGCGCACGATGGCGGCGTCGAACGCCGGGCTCGGTGACGGGTACGGCTCGAGATCGACATCAGCCGCCCCGACGACATCGATGACGCCCGGTGCACTGCGGGCCTCACTGACGTCAAGTCCGGATATCACCGCATGGGGCACCGTCGAGGTCACATAGCAGGCGTGCGCCATGCCGTCCCAGTCGAGGTTGGCGACGAACTGTCCCCGTCCACGCAGCAGCGGCTCGTCCTCGCGCCGAACGACGGATGTTCCTCGTAGTGCCATGAATCGACTCCGTTACCTGTCAGTGGGCCCAAACCCCGGCGCCAAACCCCGGCGCCAAATCCTGGCGCCAAATCCTGGCGATTGTGACAGGCCCGGGGTCAGCTCGCACTGAACTCCCCCGGCCGTCATCGTCGACCGCTCACAGCGATTGCGAACTGCTGCGGTTGAACCGCGAGTGCTACCAGGTGGCTGATGGGTCGATCGAGAGCACTTCGATCATCTCGGCATGCAGCGCGGCAAAGTGGGGCGAACGGCGTCCGCTGCGCCCCAACGGCGCAGAACCGGAGCGGTCGACGGCGGGCCACTGGAGCCGGTAGCCGGCATCGGTGAGTGCGTCGTCCACAGTGCCTTGCCACTCAGCGAGTTGATCGCTCAACGCGCGAGCCATCACGCCAGCAGCAACGAGCGCATCGTCGGAGCAGCCCGTCGGCACGTCGAACAGCTCACACGCCATCGGCGCGAATTGATCGAACAGCGGGAGCAGCCGTGAACGGCCCGCCTCTGTGCGCAGCAGCCGCGACAGCAACCCCGACGCGTGGCGCAGGTGCGACCGTTCCTCGGCCAACGCTCGGCGTGCGACTGCGCCGAGCGCCTTCCACGACGAGTGAGCCAACGCTTCCCAACGGACGGTCTCAGCGGTGTCATACAGAAAGTGCCGCACCAATGTCTGGCCCCAGTCGCGACAGGGCAGCTCAGTGAGATGCGCACAGCGATATTCATGCGCCTGACGCCCGTATGCCAGGGCGTCGATGTCGTCGCCAAGCAACCCGTACAGCGCCCGGGCATGACCCAGCTCGTCCTGGCTGATGGAGGTCAGGGCCAGATCCTCTTCAAGAAACGGCCCAACGGCGATCCACCACGCCAGGTTCTGGCCGATGCACAACTCGTCGTCGGCAAGCGCCAGCACCAATCCGTGCGCGCCGTTCACGTTCGCAGGGTCCACGTCGCTCATGATGCAGGCGAGTCTGGGGCGCGCCGAAGATCCCGCAATAGGGCACCATCGTTGTGGCGGTGCTCGCGGTCAGCCATTTCCAGCTCAGTGGGGTCGGCAACCAGCAGATCGGTGCGGGCCACCACCCACATCTGCTCTCCCTCAGAACGGCGGGCGTAACAGTCGCGGGCGAAGCTCAGCGCCAGATCGTCGTCGGGTGCTTCGAGTGCGCCAACGTGGGTGAAGGAGTCCTTGCCAGGACGCTTCAGGAACACCTCGTAGGTCTTCATGCCGGCACCTTGCGTTGCGGCAGATCCGCCCGCCCGACGACTTCCACAGGATTGCGACAGCTCGGGCACCAGTCGACGCTGCGGCACGGCGTCGGCCCAAAGTCCGAGCGGTGCTCCAGCTCCGTGTTCCCGCAGATCGGGCAGGCAACCTCCGAAGCTCTCGTCCGCACTGCTACCGAGTACTCACGCGCCAGGAATCCCACCGCTGAGGGAGCGATGCGATCGGGCGTCCAAACCGGTTCGTCGACGAACACCACTTCGAGATCGACCTCAGCGTCGAGTTCGTCGCAGGCGACGCGCGCGGCGGCACCGACATCGCGAGCGATCACGTCGAGCGCCGGGCAGCCCAGCATCGTCGGCACCAGCTCGATACGCACGCTTGACCCAGTGCTGGGCAGCGTGACGTTCTCGAGAATGCCCAGCTCGGCGATGGTCACCTCGGGGTACTCGGGATCGCACACCAGAGAGACGGATTGGCGCACTGCTGCCACAACTCTCCTACGGTCAGCACTGCTCATACCGGCATCGCGGCGGCCTCGTCGAGCGCGTCGCGAACCCACGCCGCCCCGTCCCAGGCGCTACGCGCATCACGCAGGCGGCGCTCACTGTCGGGGCCTCGACCGGCGATCGCCGCCTTGAGGGCATTCCAGTCGATCTCGCCGCTGATCCAGCGTCCGGTCTCAGGGTTCTGGCGCAAGTCGGGATCGGGAATCGTGAAGCCGGCTGCTGTCAGCTGCGGCACCATCTTTTGCACGAACCGGTCGCGCAGCACCTCGTTGCGCTCCGACTTGATGTGCCAGCGCAGCAGCACATCGTTCGGCCGGGTATCTGGCCCGAACAGCTGCACCGACGGCCACCACCACCGGTCGATCCCTTCCTGCATCAGCTGGTGCTGCTGGGGGGTGCCCTTGGCCATCTTCAGCAACAGCTCCTCGCCATTGCGCATGTGAAAGCCCTCTTCAGCGATGATGCGCCGCAGGATGCGCTTGTAGGGGCCGTAGCTGCAGTTCTTGAACACGGCCTGCTGGCTCGCTAGCGCGGCAGCGTCCACGAGGTACGCGATCGCGATCTGGTCGCCCCAGCTGTAGGCCCGGTAGTGGAACACGTTGTGGAACGTGGTGCGGCCTGCCAGCAGGTCGACGGTCATCTCGTCGCGGGTCTTCACGCCCATGTCCGCCGCCACCATGTACAGCAGGTGCGCGTGGCCGATCTCGTCCTGGGTCTTGGCCAGCGCTGTCAGCTTGTTGGTAAGCCCCGGTGCCTTCGCGATCCAGTCCCGCTCGGTCAGCCCGCCCATGTATTCGCTGTTGGCATGCAGCTCAATAAAGCGAAAAATAGCCTCGCGGTACACGTCGGGCATGTCGTCGCCGGGCTCCACCAAGCCCCCGGCGTCCAGGAACGCCTCAAACTCTTCCATCGAGTTCCAGCTGCGCATCAACGCCTCCCTGCCAACTCGGATAACTCGAATGCTACGCGTGAACCGCGCGACGCCGATCGCGCGATGCAAATCTCGGTAAATCGCGCGATATCACCACTGGGGAGCGCGCACATGATGATCGGTTGCGAGCTGGAAGGCCTCGCCGACTGCGGCGAGGGTCCTCTCGGCGAACGGCCGCCCGATGAGCTGAAAGCCGATGGGCATGCCATCGGGGGCGAAGCCGCCTGGAAGGGCGATGGCGGGGAGTCCGGCCCCGTTGACCGGGAACGTGAATTGGGTGGTTGCGAGAATGAGCGGCACCCCGTTCAGCTCGACCGCGCCGTGTTCGAGCACTTGGTTGGGGTTGACCGGGGCGACGATCAGGTCGACTCCTTGGTCGTCGAACACGTCGAGGCAGGCCCGTTCGAACGACACCCGCTGGGCCTGTGCGCTCGCGACGGCTGTTCCCGCGATGGCGGCACCAGCTTCGAGTATTCCCTGGATTTCCGGGCCGATCAAGTCGTTGTGTTCGATCCGCAATCCCTCGAGCAACGCTGCCGATTCGGCAAAGACGATCGCGGTGCCCGCCTCAGCATGCTCGGCGTAGTTGGGTACCTGCGCAGGTTGCACGGACGCCACGATCATGCGAAGCGCCTCGATCGCTTCCTCCATGACTGCGCGCACGCGCGGGTCGGTGTCGAGTCCGTCGAAGAAGCTGTCGTCGGGCACACCCAGCGTGAGCTCGGCCGGTTCGCGTGCACCGCTCAGCGGGGTCCTGGAGGAACACGGATCCGCCTTCGAGTGGCCCGCTATCACCTCGAGCAGGATCCGGCAGTCTTCGGCCGTCCGCGCCATCGGGCCGACAGTGTCGTAGGTCCACGAAATCAGGTGGACCCCGTCTCGCGGAACCGCTCCGCGAGTGGTCTTGATGCCGGTCGTGCCACAGCAGTTCGACGGAATCCGGACCGATCCGCCTGTGTCGGTGCCGAGCGCGCCGAATACCTGTCGGGCCGCCAAGCTCGCTGCGCTGCCGCCGGAGGAACCGCCGGTGGAACGCTGCGTGTTCCACGGGTTGCGCGCCGCCGGGCAGGAAACGCCGAAGGCCAGCTCGTGGGTGTTCGTCTTTCCGACGATCACGGCGCCGGCTGCACGAAGGCGACTGACGACGGTCGCGTCGTGATCGGGCACGAATCCCCGCAACGCCTCGCAATTCGCCTCGGTCGGCACGCCTTCGGTGAAGAAGAGGTCCTTGAGTGCGATGGGCACGCCGTGCAGCGGCCCCCGGATCTCGCCACGGTCGAGTTGCTGGGCTGCGGTGCGTGCGGCCTCAGCCTGGATCGAAGCGAACGCACCGACCGCAGGCTCTGTCTGTTCGATCCTCGCGAGGCATGCGTCGAGCAAGTCGACGGCGGAGACGTTGCGAGCCGTCACGGCCTGAGCCACCTCAGCGAGACTCATCTGGGTCAGTTCAGTCATGGCAGTGGTCCTTTGCTGTCAGATCGCGAGGTGCTGGGCCAGTCGGTCGGCGAGGTTGTGGTCTCCGGCGGAACCGCTGTCGACGATCTCACCCTTTTCGAGCACGATGAAGCGGTCGGCAACGCGTGTCGCAAGCGCCAGGTGCTGCTCGACGAGCAGTATTCCCCGGCCCGAGTTCCGGGCCGCGTCGAGACGGTCGCCAAGCATCTCGACGTTGGATGGCTGCAGGCCCTCGGTCGGCTCATCCATCACCAGCACAGACGCGCTCGATGCGAGCGCCAACGCCGCTGTCAGCATCTTTTGTTCGCCGCCGGACAAGCTGCCTGCCCGCTGAGCTGCGCGCCCAGCCAGTGATGCGGAGAACATGTCGAGCACCCCTTCGTGCGTCTCGGTCGGGTATCCGTTCAGGCACAGGTTGTCGCCGACGGAGAGTTGGCTGAACAGCGAGCGTTCCTGAAAGGCGGCTCTCAAGCCCGCTCGGACGCGACCAGACGGCGCAAGCCGTGTGATCTCCGTGCCGTCGAGCATCAGTTGTCCGCCGGTTACCCGCAGCAAGCCCACGACCGTCTTGACCAGGGTCGTCTTGCCCGCTCCGTTGCGGCCGACGAGCGCCACGATCTCGCCTCCCGAAACCCCGAAGCTGACGCCGTGCAGGACTGGCACGTTGCCGTGCCCCGAGCGCAGGCCGTTTGCTTCGAGACGCATCAGCTGTCGACCCCGGCGTAGATGGCCTGCACATCGGGGTTGCTCTCGACTTCGGCGACGGTGCCGTCTGCCAGCACCGCGCCGCGCGCGAGCACCGTCACGCGGTCTGCCACGGCTCGGATGAACGCCATGTCGTGTTCGACGATCACGATCGGCAGGCGATGTACGCGGTGCAGTTCCCGCAGTAGCGCGGCCGCTTCGAGGCTCTCGGCAACGGTCATGCCCGCCGTGGGTTCGTCGAGCAGCAAGAGCCGGCACTCGCCCGCAACCGCCATCGCGATCTCGAGCCACTGCTTGTCTCCATGGGAGAGGGCTCCAGCCGGTGTCTCGAGCCGCTGATTGAGTCCGGTTCGCTCGAGGATCTCCAGTGCCGGCAGCGGTACCTGCGCGTTCAGGGATCTCCGGACGAGATTCCACGGCGATGAACGGATCCCCCACGTCGCGATGGCGACGTTGGCGGCCACGGAGAGGTCGTTGATGAGCTGCGGAGACTGGAACTTGCGGCTCACGCCGTGCCGCGCGAACTCCCATGAGCGACGCCCGGTGTACTCCTGCCCGAATACACGAACAGACCCGGCTTGGCAGCCTTGCTGGCCGCACAGGATGTCCAGGAGCGTGGACTTGCCGGCGCCGTTGGGTCCGATGAGGCATCGAAGCTCTGGGTGGTCCATGGTGAGCGTCACACCGTCGAGCAATCGGAAGAATCCGAAGTTCTTCTCGACACCGTCGGCCTCGAAGATTGCTGTGCCTCCCAGCGGCGGGTCTGTTGTGACGGCATGCGTGTCGGATCGGATCAGCCTGGGTTGCCGGCGGCGACCCCCTGGCAAACGGAGCAGTCGCTGCAAACTCGGGATCAGTCCACCGGGCATCACCACGACAACGCCGACGAAGATCACGCCGGTGGCGAGCGTCCAGTACTGCAGCCAGACGTCAGCCAGCGTCGCCGAGGCGAAGTTGATCGCCAACGCACCGATGACCGGTCCCACGATCGTGCCTCGTCCCCCGACGAGGGTCCACAGGACCACATTGGTCGCGAGAGCGAACCCAAAGATCTGTGGCGACACGAAGCCGGTGCGATGCACATACAACGCACCGGCAAATCCGGCGACAGCGCCGCCGACGGTGAATGCCCAGATCTTGATCCGGATCGTGTCGTAGCCCAATGCCTCCATGCGGCGTTCGTTGGAACGAATGCCGACGAGCACCGCACCGACCGGGCGGCGGACCAGAACCCCGACAACAGTGATGGCGCCGAGTGCGAGCACCGAGATGACGATGTCCTGCGCGGCATCCGGGAGCTGCGTTCCGAACGCGCCGATGCGAGGGACACCAGTCAGACCATTGAATCCACCGGTGACCTCCCGCCACTGCTCGGCGACCTGCTCAAGCGTCAGGGACAGCACCAGCGTCAGGAGTCCCACAACGACGGCCGTTGGGCGCCGCCGGAGCACCGCCACGCCGACGGCTGCGGAGATTGCGGCGCCGACAATCGCGGCCACGATGAGCGCCGGCACGCTCAGCGACGGCGCAGCGGTGGCGATCTTCGCCGACGTATAGGCGGCGATGCCGAAGGGCAACAGCTGACCCAGCGAGAGAATGCCCGTGTATCCCCACACGAAATCGAGGCTCACGGCGAGCGCAGCGAACACCAGGAACAGCGAGATCTGGCCGGCCCGGAAGCCGCCGAGCGCGACGCTCATCGCTGCTACCCCGACAGCGAACACTGCCCCGAGAGTGAGTGCGCGTCTCATGTGGGAGTTTCTTCCACGGAGATCCGCCGGAAGCCGAGCACCAGGACGGCAAGGCCCAGTGACGCGATCTGGGCCCACACGGTGTCGTAGAAGTGGATAACGCCCGTCTGCACAGCGGCGACGGTCAACGCTCCGGCAACGACGCCCCAGAGTCGGTTGAATCCGCCGACGATCACGACGAGGAACGCGCCTGGCAGGTACGGGAGACCGGCCTGAGGCTCGATCGCGCCGAGGGGGGCAACCAGCGCGCCTGCAATCCCGGCGGTCGCTGCGCCGATGCCGAAGGCGCAGAAGTTCGCGATGCCGGTCCGAATGCCGGATGCTTCGGCAAGCTCTCGATCGGCGACAATCGCTCGGACGGTCAGACCGAAGCGTGACTTCGTGAACGCAAGCAGCGTCGCCACCACGACCACGACGGCAATGCCGATCAGGAGGTAGCGGTAGGTCGGGAACAGGACGCCGAAGGCCCGTGTTGCTCCAGGCACTGGATTGGGCACGCCCCGGAAGTCCTTGGTGAAGACCAGTTCGACGGCCTGTCGCAGGCACACCGACAAGCCGAAGGTGGCCAGGATCGTGATTTCTGGCTGACGGTGGACGCGGCGGATGAGCGTGAGCTCGATGAACGCGCCCAGCACGAACAAGACCGCCGCGGCCAGCGGCACCGACACCCAGTGATTGAGGCCATTGGCATGCACGACGTACGAGACGTATGCACCGATCATCACGAACTCGCCGTGCGCGAGGTTGATGACGCCCATCAACCCGAAGACGATGCCGAGTCCGAGAGCAACGATCGCGAGCGTTGCGAACAGGCTCAGGCCGTTGAGCAGCTCGAGCGTCAGCGCGTCCAACGGACTGTGCTCCGGTGTCTCGGCCGTGTTGAGATCCCCGCAACCGGTGCGAGCGGGGCTCGCCGCTCGCACCGGTTGCGGAGGATCTTCACCAGGGAGGTCTCGACCCTCGACTAGGAGGGATCGCAGGTCTCGGCCGGCTCAACCGACGGGAACGACTCGACGATCAGCTGCGAGCCGTCGGCCTGGATCTCCGCCACGTAGATCGGCTGCGCCAAGTGACGGCTGTCGGTGATGGTGATGTCCCCAGTAGGAGTCGAGAGCGTCAGCCCCTCGAGTGCAGCGGCGACCGCTGCGGTGTCTGTCGAGCCTGCCGCATTCGCCGCTGCCGCATAGAGCAGGGCAGCGTCGTAGATGTGGGAGCTGAAGGTGGCGTGTGGCGGCGCGTCGGCCCCGAAGCGCTCGTAGTAGCGGCGCACGAAGTCGGCGTTCGCAGCGTTGTCCACCTCCTTGAAGTAGCCCATGGTGATGCGCATGCCAGCCGTCACCGACGGTCCCATCGCACCGAGGACGTTTTCCTCATAGATGTTTGCCAGCCGCGGAATCGCGTCTTGGCCGATGCCGAAATCCACCGCCTGGGTCTCGAACGCGATTGCATCCCCGCCGACGAGCGCGGGGAAGATCAGATCTGCACCGGAGCCTGCAATCTGCTGAGCGACCGAGGAGAAGTCCTGGGTTCCGAGCGGGACGAATTCCTCGCCCACGACCTCGCCGCCCGAGGCCTCGATGTACTCGCGAGCCAGCTCGAAGCTGCGGCGAGGCCACACGTAGTCGTTGCCCAGCAGGAACCACGTCCGGCCGCCTGTCTCGGACATCATCCATGGGATGACCGGCGCGAGCTGCTGGCTCGGAACCTCACCGGTGTTGAACATCACCGGTGAGCACTCACCGCCCTCGTACAGCGCCGCGTAGATGTACAGCACACCGGCGTCCTCTGCGAGCGGCTTGGCCGCCTCGCGGGTCGCGCTGGAGTGCGTGCCGAGCACGACGTCGACCCCGTCCGACTCGATGAGCTGCTCCATCGCCTGGCGGCCGATCGCAGGATCAGTGGCGTCGTCCGCGAGGAACGTCTCGACCGGGCGTCCATTGATGCCGCCGGCGGCGTTGATGTCCTCTTCGATGAGCTCTGCGATGTTGGCCGTCGGAGGACCGAAGATGCCTGCCGGGCCGCTGTTGGAGAACAGGATCCCGATGCGCACCGGCTCCCCTGTTGGTGCCTGCGGTTCATCGGGTTCTGGGGACGCGGGTTCGGGGGTGGTCTGCGACGCCGGCTCGTCTGCTGGCGAAGCGTCCGTGGCGTCATCGTCGGCAGCCGGCGCGGCGACGACATCAGACGCTGTCGGTTCGGCGACGGTCGGCTCGTCGTCGGTCGTTCCGCATGCGGCTGCGATCATCGAGAACAGTGCAATCAAGACAACTGCCGTACGCCCAAAGGACCGCTTCGATGGGTTCTGTGACGTTCCCATCACTTGGACCTCCCCCTATATGTGAGTAGCTGTTGACATATTGTCTTGTTGTGGGGGCGCAGTCAAGTGGCGGCTGTCGACACGCAGGGCGAGTGCGCAGTGCCGGGGCCGTCGGGCGTGCGGCGTGCGGCGCTAGAGCGAGTGAGTCGCGACGGGAAGTTCGTCCAGCACCTTGACGCCCGACGGCGTCGCCTCCCCCAGCAACAGCGACTCCAGAGATCCGCCGCGGCCGCAGCGCCTCGGGCCACGGAAACCGGCCGTGCGAATTCCGCCGAGCAGGGCGCTCGGTTCAGTGCCGCCACCGGATCGACACGCGCTTGCCCACGTGTGGATGGCTTCGTACACCCCTTCTGCTGCAGCGGAGACGGGCGGGGCGCACTCACCGAAGCGGTCCTCGTAGCGGCGCAGGAACTCACGGTTCTCGGCGGTGTCCATGGCAACGAAATAGCCGAGGGCATTCCAGATGCCCACACCGGAAGGGCCCAGGTGCTCGACGACTGCATCATCCATTAGCGGGGCAAATGTACGGATCGTGCCGCGCAGCCCGGATGCGGAGAATTCGCACTCGAAGCGAACGTGGTCCTGCCCGACGAAGCTCGAGACAACGTGGTCGGTGCCGCAGGCATGAATGGCAGAAATCACCAATGCAAAGTCTTGCGTGCCCAGCGGCACATAGCGTTCGCCGGTGACCGTGCCCCCCATGCGCTCGATGACTTCGCGTGCTGCAGTGCCGATCGCCCGTGGCCACGAGTAGTCATTTCCGGTCAGGAACCAGCGGGTTCCACCCGTCGCCTTGGCCATCAGCGGCAGGGCACGGTGAAGCTGGTCCAAAGGCCGCTCGCCGAAATGGATGAGGAGCGGATGCGCCGCCGTCGCCTCGCTGGTCGGGGTGTAGAGATAGGGAATTCCGGTTGCGATGGCCATGGGCGAGGTGACCGCATAGGTCGCTGAAGAGTGCATGCCGATGACAGCGGCCATGTCAGACACCCGGCAGAGGCGACGCATCGCCAACGCGCCGACGCCGGGATCGGTGGCATCGTCTGCCACGACGAGCCGAACGTCCCGGCCCATCACTCCGCCATCGGCATTGATCTCGTCGGTTGCGAGCTGTGCACAGTTCACGGTTGAACGCCCAAGGATCCCCGCACTCCCCGACAACGACGTCAGCAATCCGAGGGGCACCTCCCAGGCGTCGACATCGGCGCCGGAGAGGAGTCCGAAGTCGGCGCCCAGGCGCAGAAATTCGAGATCGTCGATCGTGACGTGGATGCGCAGGCGAGTGCCGCCGCCACTGAGCGGATCGAGGAGGCAGACCACGCGGCCCGCCCAGGGTGATTCGTGCACGAGATCGATGCGGCGCCCGGGCTTGCAGCGCTGGACCCTCGCCGTTCCGGGCGATCGTGTCAGGTCGCCGAAGGGAAGGGTAAGACGCACAAGCGCGCCGGGTCGGAGCGTCTCTGCCTCCGAGCCGAACAGCCAACCCAGAGACGGGTCGCCCGAGCCGAACAGGGCGAACAACTCACTCGGGCTCGCCTCCAGGCGTGCTTCGCTGCTCAGAACGAGTTCAGCCACGGCAGCGCAACTAGGCGCTCAGCTCGTCGTCTCGCTGGACCGTGGTGCCGGCGGCGGCCACCGCTTCGGTGATCGCTGCGGAGAGTTGTTCCAACGAGTTCTGGTAGACGGAGGCCAGAAACGCCACCACCGTGTCGGCGGGCGTCGATGTCAGCGAGTAGTGCCGGTAGCGGCCGTCGCGACGTTCGGTGATCAGGCCCGCGAGACGCAGGATCCGCAGATGGGAGGAGACGGCGGTCCGGCCGACTGCGTCGAAACGCGAGGCGATCTCCCCAACGGTGAGTTCACCGTGTTCACCAATCACGCCGAGAATGGCCCGGCGCGTCTGGTCCGCCAAGGCAGAAAACGTGGCATCGCTGATGGGATCAGTCATGTGCGCGCCCATATCGGTTTGTCAATATCTATTCACACATAGTGCCATACAGGTAGCACTCGGCGACCCTGCTCCATCGCGTGGCTAGACCCTCGACACTGTGCGCCCGAGCAAAGCGAACAGCGGGTCCTTGGTGGCCTCGAGTGCCGCCGACACCTCTTCGTGGGAGATCTCGCCGTCGAACATGCCGGCGGCCATGTTCGCCACGACCGCCACACCCGCGTAGGGGATGCCGGCTTCTCTGGCGAGCGCGACTTCGGGGTAGCCGGTCATGCCCACGACGCTGCCGCCGAGTTGGGCGTACATGCGGATCTCGGCCGGTGTCTCGAAGCGGGGGCCGTTCGTGCAGACATAGGTGGCGGTCGGCGCTATGTCGATGCCCTCAGCGGCTGCGGCTTCGATCAGCACCGCACGCAGCGTGGGGTCGTACGGAGCCGACATGTCGGTGTGGACGACGTTTCCGGGCTGGTCGTGGAACGTTGCATCGCGACCCGTGGTGAACTCCAGATAGTCGTCGAGCAGCATGAACGAGCCCGTGCCCCATTCGGGCACCATCGACCCGACGACGCTGACGGCCAGAATGCCGACTGCGCCGAGGTCACGCAGGGCTGCGATGTTGGCGCGGTAGTTGATCGCCGACGGCGGGATCGAATGATCACCGCCGTGGCGTGGCACGAAGACGATGTCTCGCCCGCGCCACCGTCCAGTCATCGCAGCGGCCTCTCCCCACGCGGTGGGCACCACCAGGTGCTCTGCATCTTCCAGTCCGGGCAGCTCGTAGAAGCCAGTTCCGGCGATGATGCCGACGGGCTCCGCGGAATCGGCGTCGATGTCGTCAGTCATGTTCCCGACTCCCTTGCCAGCCGTTGTGCTCGATGCTGCACCTCAAATCGGGCCCGTGCCTCGTCGACGGTCAAGCAGACCCGCCCTGCGACCACTCGCTCGCCGCTCACCCAGACATCGGTGACGTGACGGCTGCCGCCGGCCCACGCCACGTGGGCGATCAACTCCCGCGGCGAGGTGACCGGGACGAAGGCCGGGTCGTCAAGGTCGAGCCGGATCATGTCGGCCCAACGGCCGGGCTCCAGCACCCCGGTCTGCAGGCCCACCGCCGCAGCCCCGCTGCGGGTCGCCATCGAGATCACCTGCTGCGCGCTCATCACCGTGGGGTCGAGTGCGGTGACCCGGGCCAGCAGCGAGGCGATCTTGATCTCCTCCCACAGGTCCAGGTCGTCGTTGGAGGCCGGTCCGTCGGTGGCGAGCGACACCGTGATGCCACGCTCGAGCATCTCGGGCACCCGCGCCACGCCCGAGCCCAGCTTCATGTTGCTGACCGGGCAGTGCGCCACAGCGACAGCGTTCGATTCGTAGATGTCGAGGTCGGCATCGTCGAGCCAGACACTGTGCGCGGCCAGCACCCGGCCCTCCAGCACGCCGGCCCCCGCGAGGAGCTGCGGGACGCTGGCGCCGTCATGGGCCGCCGACAGCGCATCTGCTTCGCCGCGCGTCTCGGCCAGGTGAATGTGCAGCAGCGTGTCGCGTTCACGAGCGGCGGCTGCCACCTCGGCGCAGGCCTCCACGCCGAGGTCGTACGCCGAGTGCGGGGCGAATCCGACCGTGACGAGGCCGTCGGAATCGTGTTCGGCTGCGTGAAAGCGAGCAATGTCATCGACGCGGCTGGCGACACTGCCGTCGGTGTCCGCGTGAAACGCAGACAACACGCCCGGACACATCACCAGTCGAATTCCGGCCCCGCGGGCCGCATCGGTGACAGCCTCCTCGTAGGCGTACATCTCGCATGTCGTCGTCACGCCGGAACGCAGCATCTCGACTGAGCCCAGCGCCATCCCCCACCAGACGTCGTCGGGCCGCAGCCGGCCCTCGCGCGGCCACATCACCTCGGTGAGCCACGCCATCAGCGGCAGCCCGTCACCGGCGCCGCGCACCAGCGTCATCGGTGTGTGCGCGTGCGTGTTGACCAGGCCGGGCATCAACAACCCGCCCAAGTTGATCACGGGAGCATCGGTTGCCGGTGCGTCAGCCGCGGCACCCACCCAGGCGATACGCCCATCGGCTCCCACGTCCACCGCGCTGCGTTCGATCATCGAGAAGTCCTCGTCGCACGTCAGCACAACATCGGCGAGGTACCTGGCGCCATCGGATTGAAGTTGCACGCCCTCATCATCGCAGCCGCAGCTGATCTCCCGACATCGGACGGCTCCATGCCAGAATCGGCAGCCGTGACCCTGTTCCTACAGCGGGTGTTCGACTCGTTCGCCAATGGCTCCGCCTATGCGGCGCTGGCAGTCGCGATCTCGATGGTGTTCCGATCGACCGGGGTGCTGAACCTCGCGCAGGGCAAGCTGGCCATGCTGTCCGCCTACATCGCCGTGGCGTTCGCAGCGGGAGCAGATCCGACGGTCGCCTTCTCCGGCTGGCTGGCACCGTTCGCTACGCCGTGGCCTATCTGGGCCGCCGTCGTCGGAGCAGTGGTGGTGTCCGCGGCCTTGGGTGCGCTGCTCGAGGTCACCGTGATCCGGCCGATGCGCGGCGATCCAGTGCCGACCATCGGGGCAACGTTGGGGCTGTACCTGCTCGTGGCGGTATTCGTCAGCAAGCACTTCGGCGGCCGGACGAGGTTCTTGGGATCGCCGTTCCCTCAAGAGCACACCGACCGCTTCGACATCGCCGGTGCGCGGCTGTGGTTCGACACCTTGGGCGTGACGGTGACGCTGCTCGCTGTGCTGGGGCTTCTGGCGCTCATCCAGCGCTCCACGAAGATCGGCATGGCATTCCGGGCGATCACCTCGAACCGTGACAGCGCGACCCTCGTTGGCATCCGTGTCGAGCGCATCGTCATGGGGGGCTGGGCCATCGCCGCGGGTCTGGGAGCCGTCGCTGGGGGCCTTATCGCCGGACAGATCAACGTCCGGCCGCCCATGATGGATCGGCTGCTGATCTTCGGATTGGCCGCCGCCACGCTGGGCGGCCTGCGCAGTCCCGGCCTGGCGCTCGTCGGCGGCTACCTGTTCGCATTTGCCGAGACCATGATGGCCGGCTACGTCGGGTTCATCGACAGCCAGGTGACCCTCGTGTGGGCACTGGCCGTGTTGATTGTCGTGCTCGCCGTTCGTCCGAGCGGGCTGGTGCGCCGACGGTCGCCCCGGATCGGGCTGAAGACATGAGCGAGTTCTACAACGCCGACGACGGCACAGACGACGAGCTCATCGCGGCAGCAGCGGACGAGCCGGCCGAAGACGCAGCAGCGGACAAGTCGGCCATCGACACAGCAGTGGACGAATCCGCCGACGACGCAGTACCCGACACGGGCGACGTCAGCGATCCCGATGTCGAGCCCTCGAGTCACTCGATTCCCGGCCTCGCCGATCCGCAGCCTGAAGCGACCCCGCCAGATCCCCTGATCACGTTGGAGGCACCGCCGCCCGGTACGAGATCCCCCGAATCGGCACCAGACGAACACGACGCCGCTCCGACCGCCACCCCCCCGCCGACCGCCGTTCACGACGATGAGCCAACAACTGCCCAGCGGAGCGTCGGCGGCGGCCGTCCGCAGTCGGCGCGACGAGCTCTGACCGGCGCCGCCCTGGTGGTGTTCGCCGCGGTCACCATTGTCACGCCGATGATGGCGTCGCCCATCTTCGTCACCGACGTGACACAGCTCGCCGCATTGACGCTGACATTTGCCGGCTTGTGGCTGCTGACCCATCGTTTGGGTCTGCTGTCGGTCGGCCACGGCGCCCTGACTGGCTGCGGCGCGGTAGCAGCACTCCACTCGGTGAACGATTTCGGTTTGCCGCCGTCACTCATGCCGATCGTCGGATTCGTGGCGGGCTTCGCTGTCGGGGCACTCTTGGCCATCCCCGCGCTGCGCCTGCCGAAGGCCTACCTGGCGCTGCTGACACTCTCCGCGGCCGTCGTATTCCCGATCGTGCTTCGCCAGATCGACGGCCCGCTGCCGGTGACGCTGGACGCGGAGTTCCTGCCTCCCGCGTGGACTGGTGTCGACGCTCGTGACGAGCACATCTGGGAGTTCTGGTACGTCGTCATCTGGGTCGTTGTCGTCATGTGGCTGCTGCATGGCCTGCTGTCGGGCCCCGTGGGCCGCGCCATCATCGCGACGCGGGACGACCCCACTGCTGCCGCAGCCTTCGGCGTGTCGGTGTATCGGCTGCGGCTCACCGGGGTAGCCCTCAGCAGCGGCCTCGCCGGGATGGCCGGCGGACTGCTCGTGGTCCCCGTCAACTTCACCGACCAGGCCCAATACCCCGAAGAGCTGTCGATCAAGCTGTTCGCGCTGACCATCGCGTTTGCAAGCACCGCCATCGGCGGCAGCGGTCTGCTGCGAACCGTGCCAGCGTCAGCGGTCCTGGTGCTGCTGCCGGTGTGGCTGGTCGATCGCGAAGGCTGGCTGACCCAAGGCGGCTGGAGCGGTCTCGTCAAATCTGAGTACTTCTTCTACGCGGTGTTGTTGCTGGTGGCCGCCTATGTGCGCAGCTATCGAACACGAGGACTGCGAGCCGGCGTCTGAGTTCGGGGATGGACGACGTCGCAGCTGCCCAGCGCTGGGATGCTGCGTACGCGGACGTCCATGAACCCGGTCGACCCTCGGAATTCGTGACCAGGCATGCCGGACTGCTGGTGGACTGCGCGACGGCACTCGACTTGGCCGGCGGCACCGGCGGCACGGCGCTGTGGCTGGCAGCACGCGGCATCTCCACGACGCTCGTCGACGTCTCGGGCCGTGCACTCGAGATCGCCCGCAGCGCCGCCGCCGAGAGCAACATCGCGCTCCGCACCGTTCGTACAGATCTCGAAACCGATCCCCCGCCGACTCGGACCGAATTGGCGGTGGGCGCCTCAACGTCACGTTCAGAACACGGATGGCACGCGCTGATCTGCTCGAACTTCTTCCATCGGCCGTTGCTGGCGGCGCTGGCGAGCTATCTGGTGCCTGGCGGCATTGCTTTCGTGGTTGTTGCAACCGTCGACAACCTGCAACGAAGTCCGCGCCCGGGCCTTCGATACCTCGTCAAGCGAGGCCAGCTTCCAGATTTGTGCGAAGGCCTGGATCCGATCAGTTTCGCTGAGGACTGGTTCGGTGGCCGCCACGAAGCGCGCCTCGTGGCGCGTCGGCCCGATGATCTTGGCTAGCTGAGCAGCCAGTCCGCGGGCGTCGCGGCGGAGCCGGCGAACAGGTGCGACTGGAAGCGCCGCATTCCTGACAGCCATCGGTCGATATCGGAAGCCTTGCGCTCGCGGTAGGTCTGCACCTCGGGATGCGGCAGCACCAGAAAGCGCTCCTCCGCCATCGCCTCGATAACGGTGTCGGCAAGCTGCGAGGGCGCCAAGACGCCGTCGCCAGCCGCAGCCCCGGGCGTCCCCCGTTCGGAGTCCCCGTTGCCAGTTCGATCAGGACTGTTGGCCAAGATGTTCGTCTCGACGGCCTGCGGACACAGCATCGACACCACGATGCCTTTGTCGCCGTAGGTGATCGACAGGAATTCGCCCAGCGATACCGCGGCGGCCTTCGTGACTGTGTACTGCAGCGAGCCGAGTTGAGTCAGCAGGCCTGCCGCTGATGCAGTGTTCAGCAGGTAGCCGCCCCCGTTCGCGACCATCACGGGAACAGCAGCTCTGGCCGCGTACACGTGCGACATGACATGCACTTCCCACATGCGCTGGATCTCGTCGTTGGAGACCTCAAGCCCTCCTTGGGTCACGTAGCCGGCGTTGGAAACGAACACGTCCAAAGCGCCGTGTGCAGCGGCGGCGTCCGCAACGACCGCCTTGATGGCGTCTTCGTCGGTGACGTCGAGCCCGACCGCGGTGCCTCCGACCCTGTCAGCCACGGTTGCCGCACCCGCTTCGTCGCGGTCGACCACGACGAGCGCTCGTGCCCCTTCGGCGTGGAACCGCTCGACGAGAGCCTCGCCGATCCCGCTCGCTCCACCAGTGACGACAGCAACCTTGCCCGCAAGTTTCATGGCCCCGCAGCGTAATCCCCGGTCACCGAGCCGCCCGGAGTCGACGAACTCGCTTGGTGAGAGCCCGAGCGCCGGGTGCGCGAACGGCCCGGTGGTGTCAGGCTGTTGCGGCCCGAGCGCGGGTCGAGGAGGGAACCGTGGCAGCACCGCTGGACGATGTGAAGGTGATCGAGGTGGACAGCTGGATGGCCACGCCGTCAGCGGGGGCCATCCTGGCTGACCTCGGCGCGGACGTCATCAAGGTCGAGCCGCTCGACGGCGATCCCGCTCGGGGGTTCAGCCGTCCGGCCAAGCTGCCGCCCGAGATCAAGGACTACGACTTCCAGTTCGACGTGGACAACCGAGGCAAGCGCTCCATAGCGGTCGACTTGGGTTCGCCTGCCGGGCGCGAGGTGGTCCATCGCCTGATCGCCGGTGCGGACGTGTTCATGTGCAACCTGCTCATTCACCGTCAGGAGCGATTTGGCCTCGACGCTGCAACGGCCACCGCGGTGAACCCGCGCATCGTTCACGCGACGCTGACGGGCTACGGCACGACCGGCCCCGAGGCGTGGCGGCCCGGCTACGACGTCACGGCGTTCTTTGGCCGGTCGGGCATCTACGACGCAATGCGCGAGGGACCCAACGGCGCGGTTCCCATGGCCCGTCCCGCCCAGGGCGACCACACGACGGGTCTCGCATTGGTCGGCGCCGTGCTGGCGGCTCTCCGGCTGGCGGAACGAACCGGCGAGGCCCAAGTAGTGGAGACCTCGCTGTACGAAACGGCCGTGTGGACCCAAGCCTCCGACTACGCCATTACCGCGATGGACAAGGCGCCGCTGCGCCAACGCGCCCGGGAGAACATGATCATCCCGACCGCCAATCGCTACCCCTGCGGGGACGGCAAGTGGGTGGTGTTCAACATGCCCCAGGACAGCGCCTGGCCGCTGCTGTGTCGGGTCATTGAGCGGCTTGACTGGCTCGACGACGAGCGGTTCGCTGACATCCGGGGCCGGTTCGCCCATATGCCCGAGATCGTCGCCGGCATCGACGAGGCGCTCACCCACCGCACCCGCGACGAGTGGGGCGAGATCTTCGATGCCGAGGGAATCATCTGGGGCCCTGTGCTTGGACTGCATGAGGTAGCCGACGACCCGCAGGCTGAAGCGCTCGGTCTGTTCCCAACGCTGCGGAGCCCCGACATCGGCGACTACCGCAGCGTCGGGATCCCCATGCGGTTCGCGAATGCCGACGTCGGTCCGCGTGGGCCATCGCCCAAGCTCGGCGACCACACCCGTGAGGTGCTCGCCGGCGTCGGCATGTCCGACAGCGAGATCGACGGTCTCTTGGCCGAGGGTGCGGTCCGGGACAATCCGAGCGACTAGATCGCTCCGGGGAGCACGATCGCTTGCCGGTCCTGCTGAACGCTCACTAAATTCGTTCGCAAAGGATAACCCAGGAGGTGCCCGAGATGCGACATGTGCTCATCGTGGCGAATCAGACGCTGATCGGCAGTCACCTGCACGAACGGGTCGAGCACATCCTGGCGGTGGATCCTGATATCCGCTTCCACATCGTCGTGCCCGCGACCGGTGCGAACGGTCCCGACCCGGGGCGAGCGCTGGCGGGTGCGCGCCGCCGGCTGAGCCAGGCCTTCGAGTCGCTCGACGACATCGGCGCCAGGGTCACAGGCGAAGTCGGACCCTCGCACCCTGTCGTCGCCGTCAACCTTGCGATCGACCGGCTCAGTCCCGACCTCATCATTCTGAGCACGCTGCCGGCCGGGGCGAGCCGGTGGCTGCACTTGGATTTGCCGCATCGGTTGCACCGCCGCTTCGGGGTGCCTGTCGAGCTCATTCAGGCCGAGCCGCAGACCGTCGACAGAACCGGTTCATTCGAGCCGTCGGTGCTGCACACTCCCGATGACACCGTCCACGTCCTGCTGGCTGAGGAGAACGCGCACGACATCGATGTGCTGACGCTGGCGCTCGCCGAGGCCGGCACACGCAACCAGGTGCGGGTTGCCCACGACGGCGCCAATGCGCTGGCATTCCTGCGCACCGTCGGATCGTCCGAGATCGACCTGGTGCTGTTTGACCTGAAGCTGCCGGTGGTGAGCGGCTTCGACCTGCTCGCGGAAATCCGCGCCACCGCGGAATTCGACAAGGTGATGATGGTGGCGCTCACCACCGACGAAGCTGCCGACGACCGTGCCCGTGCCTACGACCTCGGTGCCGATGCGTTCGTGATGAAGCGCCCCGACTACAGCCAGATGGCCCACGTCATCGACGACCTCTTGGCCGAGGTCGCCGGGTAACCGGCGACCGACAAGCACAGGCCGGGTAACTGGCGACAGGCAAGCACAGGCCGGAAAACTGGCGACGAGCAAGCCCAATCGGGCTAGCCGGAGTTCGCCCCAGTTTCGCGGGCAGCCACTGCGACGTTCATCCCGCCGGGAAAGCCCATCTCGGGCGGCGCTTCGACTTGGCTCTGCAGCACCCAGCCCAGCCTGCCCTGCTGGTCCGCGATCTCCGAGTGGCAGCAGGCGAGTCCTTGGGGGGTGGAATCGGTTGCCGAATCGAACAGGATCCACTCCCCGACCGGTTCACGCAGCAGCTGCAACGTGACGTCGGTGTTGATGTACGCGCCCCCGCTGGGCGAGTAGTCCCAGCCGACCGCTGCACCGAGATCGCACAAGGTCGCGACACGGCCGAACGGCGTGGTCGTCTCGCCTGCCATCAGCTCATGGTCGAGCCGGATCCATGTCAGACCGCGCCCGGGCTCTTCCGTTGACCCTTCGACGAATCGAATGTCGACGCCATCTGCGTTGAAGCCTGGTCTCGGATACTCGATCTCGGAGTGCGCTCCCGGATCGGCTCGTTCGAGCGGGATCGGCGGCAACGCTTCGCCGTCGCTCGAAGTGTGGTGAGCGGCGGCGGCGGCACCGGAATTCGTGGGGGCGAGCCACTGCGATGAGGCGCGCGCAACCAGACGGCCACCGGTGAGAGGTTCGGTTGCTCGCGAGGGGGTCTCGACAACGCGCAGCTCGGCCTCGATCACCGAGGTTCGCCGTCCTGGCTTCACTGCGCACGCCGTCACCGCGTACTGCGCCATCGGCATGCCCGAGAGAATCTCGACGGTGAGACGGCTGCAGATCTGGCTCGTCCTGCCGAGCCGTCGCAATTCGGTTTCGACCGCCCAGCCAAGCAGCCCGCAGATTGCTCCGCCGTGCATCACCTGATTGGCCCACGGACCGCGCGTCAGCTCGGTCGCGCGCGCTCCGCCGGGCACCGGCACGAACAGCGCTGGTGGCATCGCCGCAGGTCTCAGGGGCTCACCCGAAACATCGGCTGCACCATTGGACGGGTGCTCTGATCCGGTCGCAGAGTTCGCCACGGCGACAAGCTAGTGCCGTGTCAGGCAACGTTTGGGGTGGCGCGTCCGCGTGTTGGCGGGTGGGTTGTGGTGTTGTGGGGGTATGGCTGAGCGTGTTCGTGTTAGGGAGATCAGTGGTGATGAGGGCAATCGGTTGTTGAGGATTGTGCGTCGTTCGTCGGGGTCGGTGGTGACGTGGCGGCGGGCGCAGATCGTGTTGTGGTCGGCGCAGGGGATGGACGTGGCTCAGATCGCGGTGTTGGCGTTCACGTCTGAGGATCGGGTGCGTGAGGTGTTGCACAACTTCAACGATGACGGGTTCGGCTCGTTGTTTCCGAAGTACGCCGGGGGCCGTCCGCCGCGTTTTGGCGCCGCTCAGCGCAGCGAGATCCGCCGGGTCGCTCTGGGGCGGCCTGTTGATTACGGGCTGCGGTTCTCGACGTGGTCTTTGGCCAAGCTGGCCGAGCATCTCGTCGCTAAGGGGGTGGTCGATGACATCAGCCATGAAGGCCTGCGCCTCTTGCTCCGCGAGGAGGGCGTGTCGTTTCAAGCAGTGAAGACTTGGAAAGAGTCCAACGACCCGAACTTCGAAGCGGAGAAGAACCGGATCCTGGAGTTGTATGACATCGCGGACGGCAAAGCAGAACCGGGCCCGGGCGATCCGGTGGCGGTGTTCTGCATGGACGAGTTCGGGCCGCTGAACCTCCAGCCCCACCCTGGGCGGCACTGGGCCGGCGTCGGCGGCAAGGGCGCGGACCCCCACCGGGCGCCGCGGCGCCGCCGGCGGGCGACCTATACCCGTCCCCATGGTGTGCGGCACCTGCTCGCCGGCTACGACGTCACCGCCGACAAGCTCTGCGGGCACATGAAAAAACGCAAGGGCCGCACCCAGTTCCTTGAGTTCTGCCGCTACCTGCGCACGCTGTACCCGCCCGACGTGCGCATCGCGATCGTGCTGGACAACTTCTCGCCCCACCTGTCAACCCAAAAAGATGCCCGCGTCGGGGACTGGGCCGACGCCAACAACGTCGAGCTGGCCTACACCCCGCACTACGCGTCATGGCTGAACCGCATCGAAGCCCACTTCCAAGCCCTGCGCTACTTCTGCGTCGACGGCACCGACCACGCCACCCACGCCCAACAGGCATCCATCATCCGCCGCTACATCCGCTGGCGCAACAACAACGCCACCAACCAAGCACTCAACAAAATCGTCAACCGCGCAAACGTTTGCTGACGCGGCACTAGCTCTTTTCGACTCGGGCCAGCGCGAACGACTTCTCCGCCTCTGCGGGGCTCGAACGTCCGCTGGACTGGGCCCGCTCTGCGCATAGGGTGCCGTCGTGCATCCGTTCAGATTCGCAGTCCAGTACGGCAAACCCGAAAGCCCGGCCGCGTTCCGTGAAATGGCACGCAAGGTCGAGGATCTCGGCTACTCCACCTTGTACTGCCACGACCACTTCTGGGACAGCTGGTCGCCGATCGTGCATCCCGCCGTCGCAGCGGAGATCACCACGACGCTGCGGGTCGGCACGCTGGTGTTCGCTGCGGACTATCGCCATCCCGCAGTGCTGGCGAAGGACTTCGCCACGCTCGACTTGCTTGCCGAAGGTCGAACTGAGTTTGGAATCGGTGCGGGCTGGCTGACCGAGGACTACGAGCAGGCGGGAATCCCGCTGGACCGGCCCGGCGTGCGCATCGACCGGATGGTGGAGGCCCTCGAAGTCATCAAAGGGCTGTGGAGTGGCGAACCATTCGAGTACAGCGGCAAGCATTACCAGATCTCGGGGATGGTCGGCCGGCCGCTGCCGCACACGCCGGGCGGACCGCCGATCATCATCGGCGGCGGCGGCAGGCGGGTTTTGTCCGCCGCAGCCCGCTTGGCCGACATCATCAGCCTGAACCCGAATCTGCGGGAAGGCACCGTGGGAACCGACGCGGCACGCAGCTCGGTGGCCGAAAAGTTCGTCGAGCGGCGCCAGTGGATTGTCGACGCCGCGGGCGAGCGATTCGCGGACATCGAGATCCAGCTCAATACGTTCATGGCGCTGGTCAGCGACGATGCCGACAGCGTCCTGGAGCAGTTCGCGCCCGGCTTTGGCTTGACACTCGAAGAGGCTCGGGAGGTGCCGCTGGTGCTGGCCGGCACGGTGGACGACATCTGCGAGCAGCTGCATCATCACCGTGAGGCGTACGGTGCGAGCTACATCGTCATCCACGATCCCGAGGTCGATGCCATGGCGCCCGTGGTGGACCGGCTGGCCGGTACCTGAGCAGCACATCGAGTAGAGACCGCGCCTTCGTTGGGCACTTCAGGAGCCCCAACCCGAATCCACCCAGTCTGCGATTGTTGTGACACCCTGGTCCTAGGTTGTCCATCGTGACAGCCGCCAGCTCCGGAGCCGACTCGTCGGTATTGACGGGCATCAGGATGCACCCGGTCGAGTTCGGTCGTCCCGCGCTCGCACAGCTCGCCGAGTTCATCGCGAACTCCAAGGTGCACGATCCCTTCGCAGAAGTAACCGTTGTCGTGCCAACTAACTACGCGGGCGTCGCGCTTCGGCGCGCTCTGGCCTCCGGGACTGGTGGTCCCGTGTCGAGCTTCGGAGATGGTCTCGCTGCAGTTACCGCGGTCACGATGTTCGGGTTGGCGCAGCGGCTGGCGGCGCCGGGGATGCACGTACGCGGTCGTCGTTCCGTCACCAACCACATCGTCGATGCAGCCGTTCGACGTGCGCTTGGCGAAGACGCCGGCATGTTCGCAGCCGTCGCCGATCACCCCGCGACTCAAACGGCGCTCGCTCGTGTGCACCGCGAACTGCGCGATCTGCGCTCCGACCAGCTCGAGCACCTGCAGAACTTGTCGTCGCGGGCTCGCGAAGTCGTCCGTCTGCACCGACACGTCTCCCAGATTCTCGCCGACGGCTGGTACGACGAATTCGACCTGCTACGCGAAGCAGCCCGCCTGGCCCGGCGACATCCGGCCGCATCGGCAGCGGCCTCGACCCACGATGCCGAACTCATCGATGGTCTCGGAACGCTCATCGTTCACCTTCCCCGAAGACTGTTGCGACACGAGACGGCGCTGCTGGGAGCGATTGCCCTGTTGCGCGATGTCCACATCGTGCTCGGCGTCACGGGCGAGCCGGGTGCCGATGAGATTGCCGCAGCCATGTGTGGACGGCTGGGCGTGCCCCTCCCCCACCACGAAATCAGCCCCGCGACCGCACACCGCATCGTCAGCGTCAGCGACGCAGATACCGAAGTGCGGACGGTCGTGCGTTCAGTGATCTCGGACCTCGCAGAGGGCGTCGCGGCGAATCGCATCGCGGTGCTCCACGGCCCAACAGAGCCGTACGCACGCATCCTGGCCGAACAGTTCGAGGTCGCCGGCGTCACGACGCACGGCAACTCGGGACGCACGCTGGCCGAGTCTGCGGTCGGACGTCTTGTGCTGGGCCTGGCAGGCATGGCGGCCACCACGGCGTTCGGGCGGCGCCTGCATCGGTCGGACGTCTTCGAGCTGCTGGCAGATGTGCCGATCCAACGTTTCGATCGATCCCGGAACAGTTCCAGAAGCCCGTCTCTGGTGCCTGTTGGTTCATGGGAACGTTTGGCGCGCGCGGCACACGTCGTCGAAGGTGACGACTGGGAGCACCGACTGGCTCGCCACCGCGACGAGCTGCAAGCCGAGGCCGAACGCGAGCGCACGGGCGACGATCCTTCCGAACCCAGAATCAACCGGCTGGAACAGGATGCGCGGCGTTGCGAAGACCTCTCGACATTTGTGCGCGAACTCGCAGCCAACCTCGACAAGGGGCGTGCGGTGAAGCAGTGGCCGCACTTGTGCAATTGGCTCGAGGGCCTGATCGTTCGCTACCTCGGCACCGTCACCGCGGAATCCCACCCCGCCGGGTGGCCCGAGTGGGAAGTGACTGCCGCCGGACGCATCAACAGAGTGATCGGCGAGCTCAGAGATCTCGGCACCATCGAGGACGCTGCGAGCGTGGCCGTCATGGCTCGGATCCTGTCGGGAGCACTCGATCAGCCCCATGGACGCAGCGGAACAACGGGCCGCGGCGTGTTCGTGGGCAAGATTGCCGGGGCGGTCGATCTCATCGCAGAGCGTGTCTACGTGCTGGGCATGGCCGAGGGCACGTTTCCGTCAAGGCAGCGAACCGACGGGCTCGTCGCTGACGAAGAGCGCAAGCTGCTCAGTAACGCCCTGGTGCACAGCGGGAGCCACATTGCTGAACAGCATCGCGACTTCCTCGCCGCACTCTCGTGTGTCTCCGACAGAGCCACGCTGCTGTTCCCGAGGGGCGATCTTCGACGAAATGCCGAGAATGTGCCGTCACGATGGCTATTGCCGACCGCTCGCAAGCTCACATCGGGAGCTCAACGGAAGGTCCGCGACTACCTCGATGGGGATGATCTCGCGGCAGCGGCGCGAGACCGCCAGGCCGCTGGCATCGTCGAGATTGCGTCATTGATCGGGGGCGTGCACAACGCGCCGTTCCCAGCAACAGCCCAGGAATACGACTCTGCGAGCCTGCTCGCGGCCCGGGCCGAGGGCACCGCATTCAATCGACACCCGATGTTCAGCGTCGATGCCGCGTTTCGGCGAGGCGTCGAGCTTGCAGCGGCACGTCGCAGCCCCCACTTCACCCGTTTCGACGGCAACCTGAACGGCGTCACAGCCCCGATCGGTGGGCCCGAAGGAGTCCTTTCCGCGACGCGGATCGAACAGTGGGCGCGCTGTCCCCGGCAGTACATGTTCGACCGCTTGCTGAGAGTGACCGAGATCGAGGAGCCCGAGTCCATTGTGCGGCTGAGCCCCTTCGAACGCGGCCGGATGATGCACGACGCTATCGACCGGTTCCTGTCCGATCTGCTCGCGGCGGCAGCACCAGACGAAGGCATTCAACGATCAACGATGCACCCCGGTCGAGACGAGCTTGAGCGCATCGGCGCCGAGCTCGCGGCCGATCTCGAGCGGCGAGGACTGACAGGGCTCGAACTGCTGTGGGAACTCGATCGCGCCACGGTGCTCGCGGATCTCGGCGAAATCGTGCAGCGAGACCTCGAGCGTTCAGGTCCCGCCGGGCAAGTCATCGCGTCAGAACATCGCTTCGGCTTTGGCGACGATTCTGCCCTGCCGGTGCGATGGGATCTCGGCGACGGCCGCGAGGTGTACTTCCGAGGCGCCATCGATCGGATCGAACGACAATCCGACGGGCGGCTCGTCGTCATCGACTACAAGACCGGCAGCCACCGCAGTTACCGGGGAGTCGCGCCTTCGAGTCGTTCCGGAGCACCTCCGCACGATCCGACTTTGCGAGGCACCAAGCTGCAGCTCGGCGTTTACGCACTCGCCGCGGCTCACCACTTTGGCGACAGCACGGATCCCCGCGATTCCGTCGCCCACGCCGCTTACTGGTTCATCACATCGGTACGGGGCGAATGGCAGTGGTTTGGCTTCGATGTGACGGACTCGGCGATGCAGCGATTCGCCGAAGTCGTCCGGACAATCCTGGAAGGAATCGACGCAGGGGTCTTTCCGGGGTACGTCACGGCTGCGGACGGCCGCCACAGCGGCATGCATTGTCCTGCGTGCGATCCAGACGGGCTCGGCTCGACACAGCTTCGCCGGCAGTGGCTTTCCAAGCGAAACGACCCGGCCCTCGCCGTGTTCTTCCAGCTGGCCGAGCCGGATGAGGCCACCGCAGAGCGCACTCATACCGGGGGCGTCGGTTCATCATGAATGCAGCCGCCGGATCTGGGGTGCTGCCGGCCGACCAGGCCGAGCGAGATCGCGTCCGCGAGGATTTGGGCAACACCTTGTTCGTCGAGGCCGGCGCCGGCACGGGGAAGACGAACTCGTTGATCCAGCGGGTCTTGTCGCTTGTGACAGGGCCCGAAGCCGTCCCGCTTTCGAACATCGCTGCGATCACCTTCACCGAGAAAGCAGCTGCCGAGCTACGCAACCGCATCCGAGCCGAGCTCAACGCCGAACTCACCCGGGCCGTCGATAGCCCCATGGAAGCGGATGCCATCGGCGTCGAACGGCTGCAGTCTGCGCTCGATGAACTCGACGGGGCTGCGATCTCGACGCTGCACAGCTTCGCTCGGCGCCTCCTGGGCGAGCATCCCGTGGAGGCCGGGCTGCCGCCTCTGTTCGAGACCCTCGACCCCATCGCGAGCGAGATCCAATTTGACGAGCGTTGGAGCGCATTCGCCGACTCGCTCCTGTCGTCAAACTCCAGTTGTCGCTGGGCCATCGAGATGGTCGATGGGGCTGGCGTGGGGATTGACTCGCTGCGGCAGCTAGCCCTGCACTTCAACGACAACTGGGATCGCCTGAACTGGACTCCCGGCGATGCCGCGACACCCTCGATCCCCGTCGAGTCTCTGCTCGATGCGGCACGAAGATTGCTCGGGCGCAGCACCGAATGCACCGCGTCGACCGACAAGCTGCTCGCACGTTTCGGCCAGCTCCAAGCGTGGACCTCACGTCTCGATGCGGCGCGCAACGACCGAGAGCGTCTGGCCGTGCTGATCGCCAGTGGGGCCGAGGGCATCCCGAGGGTCCGCAGCGTTGGCAGCAAGGGCAACTGGCCCAATGTGGGGTCGATCCGGGAGGGCTTCGCAGAGCTCGACGAGGCGCGCGGCGAGGCGGCAAGCGAGGTGCTGGACGCCGCCATCTGGCAGCTCGCCGCACAGATCCGCACGTTCACACTCGACGCCGCCGAGGCGCGGCGTTCGAGTGGCACGCTCGAGTTTCACGATTTGCTGGTGTGGGCTCGCTGGCTGCTGCGCGACTCACCGCAACGCTCGGAGGTGCGCACGGCGCTCGGTCAGCGATACCGGCGCCTGTTGCTGGACGAGTTCCAGGACACCGATCCGATCCAAGTCGAGCTTGCAACGTTGATGTGCTCTCGTGACGTCAACGAGTCGCCAGGCGACTGGCAGCACGTCGAGACCGAGCCAGGACGGCTCTTCTTCGTCGGCGATCCCAAACAGTCGATCTACCGCTTCCGGCGAGCCGACATCGGCCTGTACCTGGCAGCTCGTGAACGTTTCGGAACTCGCACCGGCATGCAGACATCGCTCAGCGTCAATTTCCGCACCGCAGCGCCCATCATCGAGTGGATCAACCGCGTGTTCAACGCCATGATCGTGCCGCACCCGTCCAGCCAGCCCGAATACGCGCCGCTGCGGGCGTGGCGGCCTGCCGCCGACTCGGGTGCGCCGGTCACCTTGCTGGGTCACAGCGAGCACAGCAAGGACACTTCGGCCGCCGAAGTGCGCGCCGCCGAAGCCGCCGACGTGGCCCGAGCCATCGTGGCTGTCGTCGAGGGGCGCTGGAGCGTTACCGACCCCCGCACAGGCGAGACTCGTCGAGCTCGGTTCGAGGACGTCGCCGTGTTGATCCCGACGCGCACCAGCCTCGACGAATTGGAACTGGGCCTGTCGAACGCGGGCATCCCGTATCGACTCGAAGCGTCCTCGTTTGTCTGGCGGAGCGCAATTGTCCGCGACTTGATGATGTGCTTGCAGGCGATAGCCGACCCGACCGACGATCTGGCGATCGTGAGCGCGCTGCGCACGCCTCTGTACGGATGCGGCGACGATGACCTCTACGTGTATGCACAGCATGCGACCGGGTGGAACTACATCTCACCCTGTCCCGAGGGCGTACCGGACGGCCCCGATCATCCGGTTGCCAATGGCCTCGCCCACTTGCGAAAGTTGCACGAGGCCCACTCGTTGGTATCGCCCGCTGTCATCGCCGACCGGTTGCTACGCGATCGCCGGGCGCTCGAACAGGCAATCGCCGGGACGCGGACGCGCGAGGCGTGGCGGCAGCTCCGGTTCGTCGTGGACCAGGCGCGCGCGTGGTCCGAGAGCCAGCACAGCGGTCTGCGGAGCTTCCTGCGTTGGGCGCGTCGTCAAGCATCCGAGGGCGCCAAGGTGACCGAAGCGGTGCTGCCAGAATCCGACGACGACGCGGTCCGGATCATGACAATCCACGCCTCGAAGGGCCTGGAGTTCCCGATCGTCATCATGGCGGGCCTGCAGAACACCGCTGGAGGTACTCGCGACTCCACTGAGGTCGGTTTCGGGACAGCAGGGTCACCACCCGCCATTCGGCTTCGCAGCGGCGTACAGACCGCCGGCTACGACAATTGGGTTGCCGATGAGCAGCTGGCCGGTCACCACGAGCGCATCCGCCTGTTGTACGTGGGCGCTACCCGCGCTCGCGACCATCTGATCGTCTCGCTGCACCGCAAGCCGCTCGCGGCATCCCCACCCGACGAGCATCGACTCACGAGTGCCCAGGTCATCTGCGAAGCAATTGCCGCGGGCGACGCGATCGATCACGCAGTGTGGTCACACGATTGGTCCGGTGACGTCAATGCCGTGCCTCCCGCATCCGGTCCGGCGCAGCCGGTTCCGATGATTGAACGCCTCGATTGGCGACGCCGTCTCGATGCGGCGTTGGCATCCACGCAGGCAGCAGCCTCGCTCAGCGCCACCGCCATCGCCCGGGCCAGTGCCCAACATGGGGGCCCTCTTGACGATGCCGGCACGACCGATCTTGTGGCGGGATTCGCCAAGGACGGTCCTGACGACCACCTAGGGGTCGAACACGCGATCGGTTCTCGGGGGCGCTACGGAACGTCCTTGGGTCGTGCTGTTCACGCAGTGCTCCAGGACGTCGACCTGCGGAACGGCGATCACTTGGCGCCGCTGGCTCAAGCCGCAGCAGCAGCGGAAGGTCTTTCCAATCAGCGACATGCCATCGAGCGGTATGTGCGCTCTGCCCTCGACAGCACAACGGTGGCGGAAGCCACACGAGGACGCCATTGGCGTGAGATCTATACGGCGACACCAGCCGATACCGCGCGCGACCGGGATCGCGAGCAGGCTCGTACCCGTCCTGCACCAATCATCGAGGGCTACATCGACCTGCTCTATGAGCGAGAGGATGGGGATCTCGTCGTAGTGGACTACAAGACCGACCGGGTCGATGACGAAGCCTCAATTCGGCGCAAGGTTGACGACTACCGCCTGCAGGGCGCCACGTACGCCTGGTGCCTTGAGCGATCGACGGGGCGCCGCGTCTGCGAGGTGGTGTTCCTCTTCCTTTCGAGCAGCGGACCTGCCCGATCGGGAGTGCTGACCGGCGACAACCTGTCAAGAGCAATCGGCGAGGTCGAAGCTGTGGCGTCCAACGCTGCCGCGTGAGCACTCAGGCTGACGCACCCGTCGATACACGTCGGGCGGCGCGTGTGTCGAGTCTGAAGACATAGCGCGCTGCCGCTCAGCCCAGCGCGCGGGGAGGGGGCCGGTAGCCGCCCGTCAGCTCACCGATCCGGCGGGCCAGCGCCATCGTGGTGCGATCGCCGCCGTAGGGGCCGACCACCTGGAAGCCAATGGGCAGGCCCTGCGGGGTGAGGCCCAGCGGCGGCACCGTTGCAGGCAAGTACGACATGCCGGTCAGGATCGTCCAGCGGGTCATCTCGATATACGGCCGCTCGACGCCGTTGGCCGGAATGCGGCGCTCGGCGAAGGTGCTCTCCTGCATGTGGTCGAAGGGAGGATGGAAACTCACTGGCATGAGGATCGCGTCGTAGCGGGTGAAGAACTCCGCCCACTTCCGGCGACACTGCTCGCGGATGATGTGGTGCTCCAGCCAGTCGCGATGACCCGGCCCCTCGCCGCGGCCAGTGAGCGTCATGGCCGCTCGCACCAGCCACAGACCAGTTTCCCAAGCTGGCAACGGATCGATGTCCGGCCGAGCCGCGTGGTCGACGCTCACGCCGCTTGCTTCAAGTGCCGCAACCGCCGCGTGCATCACCTCCAGCACGTCGCCGTCGACCGGGCAGTACGGGTCGTCGAGCCAGGCAGCCACCCGCAGCGAATCCACGTCTGCTGGCGCTGGCGGCAGCTGCGGCACCCACGGTGTCTCACGACGCAGGAGCACATCAAACAGCAGCTCCAGGTCGTCGCAACTGCGCGTCAGGGGGCCGAACACGTTGATGTCCGGCTCAGTGCTGCCACCGCGAACGTGATCCAGGTAACCGGTGGTCGGGATCAGCCCGAAGCTCGGCTTGTGACCCCAGATGCCGTTGTACGAAGCCGGAAAGCGGATCGAGCCACCGATGTCGGTACCGATCTCGAAACCGGTGAAGCCCATCGCCGTCGCGGCTGCGGCACCGCCCGACGAGCCGCCAGGAACCTTCGACAGATCCCAGGGATTGCCGGTGGTGCCGAACAGGTCGTTGAAGGACTGGTTGTCGGCCGACCAGCGCGGCAGGTTCGTCTTGCCGATCACGATCGCACCGGCACCGCGGGCCGCGGCCACGACGGCGGCATCAGAATCGGGAACATTGTCAGCGAGCTCCCGCGCCCCGCCGGTCGAGCGGATCCCTGCGGTCATCAACGCGTCCTTCGCGGTGAAGGGCACGCCGTGCAGCGCTCCGAGCGTCTGGCCACTGGTCGCAGCGGCATCCGCAGCCGCTGCGCGCTCCAGCGCAGCGTCAAAATCGCGGGTCACTACCGCGTTGACGTCCCCGTCGAGTCGCTCAATGCGCTCGATCACATGGCTGACGAGCTCACGGCTCGACAGTGATCCCGAGGCAATCGCTGCCGCTTGCTCACTCGCCGTCCACAGCCCTAGATCATTTGCCATGTGCCCATTCCAGCACTTCCGTCCAGCACTTCGGCTGCCGTTACTCGGTGCGCTTGACGACGAACAGCGTCTGCTCGGGTTTGCCGACCACGACCGCGAGGTTCTCACCGGCCCAGCCGATCTCGCCGTGCGCTTCCTCCACGTCCGGGATCGGGCAGACCTCCCAGGTCTGATCGCCCCGTCGCAGCAGAGCCATCCCGTCGGACACCTCGACGCTCGTAGCGACTTCCAGCATCGTGGTTTCGTGCAGTGCAACTGCGATCGCATCGTCCGTGGAAGGGCGCGCGGCGGTGAGTTCTCGTGCTTCGACGGTGTACAGGGGTGCTTCGGTCGACGTCCACTGCAACTCTGAACGCGCCGCCGCCGCGTCGTCGCTCGCCACCTGCGGCCAGTGCTGGGCGAAATCCGGTTCGAGCTCCGCCACCAGCCAACTTTGCCGCTGCAACTCTCCGAGCTGCTCCAACTCGGCCACCAGCGCCGCGGCGTCGCCGGCGGGTGGCTCGTATTCGCCCGGATCGGCGCACTCGTCATTCAGCCAGAGCCGCTCGGTGCGCTCCACCACCACGGCCGCATCCGTGAGGTGCACCCGCCCGTCCAGCAGCTCTGAACTCACCATCGGCGGTGTGCCGTCGTCGATGCGTGTGAAGCTCCAGCCATCTGCCGTCTTCACGCCGACGACGTGCTCGACGGCGCATTCGAGCGGCCGCACAACGCCCAGGATCGCGATCCGCTCCGATCCCGACAGATCGACCGCCGCCACCTCGATATTCTCGGGCAGTCCTACGAGCTGCCACTGCGAGCCGTCGTACGCGTACCACTCGTCGTCTGACTGGACCAGAGCGTGCGCGCCGCTGAACGAGTAGCGCATTGCAGTGCCTTCGGTTTCGGAGGGGGGCGCTACCGCTGACACCGCCGACGCGAAGACAACACCCCTTGTATCGGAATCTGTGCGGGGGCTCTCGTCGATGGACTGCGAGGCGTCAGCCTCGGTGTCCTGCGGCGATGTCTCAGCTTCGTCCGCCATCGCGATTTCGGCTTCTTCGGCATCGTCGGCCACTTCGAAGTCCGCTGTCGACGCGGGCGCATCGTCCATATCTTCCGCGGCAGCCGACGCGTCGTCACCGTCGTCGGCGAAGTCGCCAAGCGGGGTCTGCTCCTCGACGGCGAAATCGTCGCTCGCGATGTCGACATCGGCCTGCGTCGCGAAGTCCTGTACTCCGCGGTCTTGGAGCGAGACGACGCCGATCGCCGCTACTGCGATGAGTGCGAACACACCGGCTCCGCCGCGTACGGCATTACGTCGCCGTTGCATCTGCGCTGCGCGTGTGTGCACTGCGCCCAGCGAGCTCGACCCTGTCGGGAGGGACGCTGCGGTCTGCTGCAGGTGGCTCCGAAGGCGGTCTTCCGCGGTCATTGAGCTCCACCTCCCTCTGCCGTCGAATCCTCCAGTACTGCCCGCAACTGCTCCAGACCGCGGCTGAGCCTGCTCTTGACCGTGCCCGACGCGACGCCGAGTGCCGTAGCGGTCTCGGCCACGGACCAGTCGAGGTAGAAGCGCGCCACGATCACCGCGCGGTGCGCGTCATTGAGGCTTGCCAGCGCGTGCTCAAGGTCGAGGTCTCGTGGCCGATCCTCGACGGCGTGATCCTGGGCCAGCAATGGCCGTCGCTCGCGCTCGCGACGAACGCGTCGCAACCAGGACCGCGCCCAGTTGAGCCCGACCCGGTAGACCCAACCTTGCGGATTGGCGTAGGCGCCGACAGTTCCCCAGCGCTGGCAGGCCCGCGCGAACGCCTCGTCTGCAGCCTCTGCGCCCAACGCCGCGTCGCGCAGCGCAAGTCCGAGCGCACGCGCCATGTCGTCTCGGTGCGCCCGGTAGAAGTCGTCGAACCTCCCAGCCACCGTTGCGTCGACCACGCCTGAGTCGGCGGGCAATGCCTCGTCAGGGGAACTCGACATCAGCCCGGAGCCAGTCAGCGCAGGTCTGTACTGCCGTTGCCCAACCACAAATGCGGTGGGCATCAATGCGATAGGCACCGATGGCATAGGAATTGAAGCGATGAGCACGCCAGACATCAGAGGTCCCCGCTAAGACTGCCTGCCGATGCAGACGCTCGGGACCACGCAACGGTTCCATCACTGCAAAAGCCCACCCTGCAAGCGCTGTTTCGGTCAACGACGGCGCGCCTGCGTCGCGTGTGCATCTCGGAGGAGCACTCCGGCCTGGCCAAGCGCGTCGATCTCGGCTCGGCCCGAGCCGATCCACTCGGCGAGAATGGTGGCGTTGTGCTCGCCCAGGTGGGGCGCGACGGCGTCGGGCGCGACCCCGGACTCCGCCGATGTTTCCGCTGTGGTACCGCTGAAGCGATACGGCGTCTGCGGAACGCGACGGGTGCCTCCGTCGCGGGCGTCGATCTCGACCGATGTACCGCGGTGCACCGCAGTCGGCGAGTCGTAGGCATCGGCTGTGGTCTTGACGTCGCCCCACGCAAGGTTTGCCGCGTCGAGCGCGGCCACCATTTCGGCGCGAGTCGCGAACGAACTCAAGAACGCGTTGATCGCGTCGGTGCGATGCGCCCGTTTCGTCGGAATGTCGGCGTCCGGCGGCGACGTGTCAGCGACGCCGTGGACCTCGCTGAGCTGCTTCCAGATCCAACGGAAGTCACCTGCTGTGAGGATGGGGCCACCGGTGCCCTGCCACACCAATCCGCCGTTCGGCTTGTAGGGCATCGCGTCGAGCGCGAGGTGGCTGCCTTCATCGGTCGCCAAGAAGGTATCCAGCATGGCGATGTCGACGTGCTGGCCGCAGCCGGTCTCTTCGGCCACGCGCAGCGCTGCGAGAATGCCGATCGCGCCGTGCAGTGACGCGTTGGTGTCCGCGACTGCAAGATTCAAGTCCTCGATCGGCCCGGAGTTGGCCTCCGCCGAACGAGCGAGCCATCCGGACTCAGCATGAAGGATCGGCGCGTAGGCAGCACGGTGCGATTCCGGGCCTCCGTGCCCGAAGCCGCTGATCGACAGCATCACCAGCGCAGGGTTCGCCTCGGAGAGTGCGGCGAACGACAGCCCGTGTCGTTCCATCACCCCCGGCCGGAAATTCTGGATCAGCACGTGAGCCTGCTCGGCAAGTCGCTTGACCAGTTCTGGGCCGCCCTCGGCTCGCAGATCGATGCAGATGTTGCGCTTGCCAACATTTTGCTGGGTGTAGAAGCCCGCCAACCCGGCCCGCGTCTTGCCCCACAGCCGTGTCACGTCGCCCTCGGGAGGCTCCACCTTGACGACGTCGGCACCCAGATCGCTGAGAATCCGGCCAGCAAACGGACCCGCGAGCACCCGGCTCATGTCCAATACTCGAACGCCGTGCAATGGTCTCATCGGCATCTGCTCCCGATGCTCGTCAGCGCGGGCGGTCCCCGGCGATCGTCACACGCAACATGTGACGACGCTGACCGTGGTAGTCGTTCAGCGCATAGTGCTGAACGCTGCGGTTGTCCCACATGGTGAGCGTGCCCGGTTCCCAGCGCACTCGGCAGGTGTAGTGCTCGTGCGTGGAATGGTCGAACAAAAGCCCGAGCAGTGCCTTGGACTCGTGCCGTCGCATGCCGCAGAGAGCCTCGGTGAAGGGCCGGTTGACATACAGCGCCTTCGCCGCGGTTTCTGGATGGGTGCGCACAACCGGATGGGTCACAGTGGAATGCGCGTCTTGGGACACTTCGACCGCCATCGAACCGCGGCGACCGGCGTGGCGATCCGAGTCTCCGCCCCGTCCGTACTGGCTCGCCGCGGAATGCACTGCACTCAAGCCCTCGGCAATTCCCTTCATGGTGTCCGACAGTCCTCGATAGGCAGCCTGCTGGTTCGCAAACAACGTATCCCCGCCGAAACTCGGCACCTCCACCGCGTACAGCGCGGTGGCCATCGGCGGACACTCCAAGAACGACATCTCCGAGTGCCATCCCCCGCCGAAGTTGACCGTCTCGTGAGGCTCCTTGACGACCGGCACGACGTCGGGCGCCTCATCAGTGCCGCCCAGGTACGGATGCCGTTCCAGTTCGCCGAAACACCGTCCGAATCGAGCGACGTCGGGAGCGGTCATGTGCTGGCCCCGAATGACCACGACATGATACGTGCACAGGGCCTCGCGGATTGCGGCAATGAGCCTGCCCCCATCGGGATGGGAGTCGAGCTCGGTCACGTTGAGCGGGCTGCCGTCCGCGGCCCATAGCTCGACACCGAGCGCGCCCGCGAGCGGCCGCGCTTCGACGAGTTCCGAATTCGGATGTGCCAGGTCTGGTGCTGTGATGCTCATGGTTGCTCGTTCCCGGACCGCTCGCCGCGGGCCGCTCCCGACGACGCTGTGCGCGCCAGCGGATCTGCCTGCCGCAAGCGACGGGCGATTTCCCCGGTCGCCAGTATCGCCTCGACGGGGTCCGGACCGCACGGGGTGATGTTGACGTGCCGGCAGCCTTCGGCCAAATAGGGCAAGAAGAACTCCACGACATCGTCGACGGTGCCGTGTGGCGTGTACTTCTCGAAGCTAGCGAACGGCACACGGTAGAAGCGTTCCAGCTCTGGTCCGACGAACCCGGCGGCATGCGCCCGGTTGTCACCGAGACCGACCCACAATTGGATTCCGTGGTCGGGTACCTCGGGCGCCGGCGCATCGATCGCTCGCCGCGTCGCTGCAGACTCCGAGAACACCCCCAGCGCCTGGGCGTAACGCCGAGCCGAGCACCAGACGCCGAGCCAGCCGTCGGCGAAGCGCCCTGCGCGCCGCAGTGCCGCATCGGATCGACCGCCCACGTAGGTGGGAATGGGAGGATCGGGTACCGGCACGATGCGAGCCGCCTCGAACGAGAAGAACTCGCCGTCGTGACTCACGGTGTCGCCGCGAAGCAGCCGCAGAACGATCTCCAATGACTCGTCGGTGCGCCGCCCACGCGTGCGCGGATCAACCCCGCACACCTCGACCTCGTGCCGATCGTCGCCGCCGATGCCGACGCCGAAGCTGATGCGTCCTGGTGCCATCTCGGCGAGGTTCGCGAGCTGGCGCGCCACTGGAACGGGATGACGCAGGGGCAGCAAGTAAACGCCCAAGTAGACGCCCAATTCAGGATGCAGGTTCGCCAGCGCGGCTGCGGTCACCATGCCGTCATTGCCGTGACCGATCCGGAAGCTGACGTGATCGGCGAAGAACATGTGGTCGATGCCGGCGTCGGCGACGAGTTCGACCATCTCGCGGCGCTCCGACCAGGGCCGCGACCACAGCTTGACGTCAGGAGTCACACCGACACGAATCGGCGGCACCGCGCCGTGCACTGACGTCGTCGCGGGCACCCCGTTGCGGCGTGTGCTGGCGCTCACTGGACCTCCTCGAGGGTCGGTGCGTCCCACACCACCGGAAGATGCTTGAAGCCGTGCTGGAAGTTCGACAGCAGGCGCTCGGGCGGTCGGGCCGGATCGGGATCCATTCGCAGGTTCGGCAGCCGCCACAGTGCCTCGGAGAACATGGCAGTCATCTGGCGCCGCGCAATATGCGCTCCCAAGCAGAAGTGCGGGCCGGCGCCGAATGTCACGTGGTCGTTGGGGCTGCGCTCGATGTCGAATCGGTTGGGATCGTCGAACACAGCCGGATCCCGATTCGCCGCGACGTGGAACACGACCACCTTGTCACCCGAGCGCACCTTGCGACCGCCGAGCTCGGTGTCGCGAGTGGCGGTGCGCCGGAAGTGCACGACCGGCGGCATGAACCGCAGCATCTCCTCGATTGCGCTCGGAAGCAGCGAGCGGTCGGCGATGAGCCTCGCCATCTGGTCGGGATGTTGCAGTAGCGACCACATGCCGCCGGGAATGCCGTTTCGCAGCGTCTCGTTGCCCGCAACGGCGAACAGGAAGAACATCGTCTCGAACTCGTCGTTGGTGATGCCACCCTCGTCGTCGGGCGCGGACAGCAGTATCGACACCACATCCGACCCGGGGTTCGCCCTCTTGTGCTCGGCGAGGTCATGCGCGTACGAGTACATGTCAGCGAGGCCTTCTCGCGACCGAGGATCGGGCAGACGGCCGTCAGGGCCGGGTCGGATCCGGGCGCGCACCTCACGCGAACGCTTTGCCATCTCAGTGCCTGCCGCCGGGTCGAAGGCGTCGGAGACCGCGTACTCGGCGTCCTGGTAGCCGATGACCCGATTCGACCAGTCGAACAGCAGCATCCGGTCCTCAGTCGGCACGCCCATGATGTCCGCGAGCGTCAACAGCGGCAGCTCGGCGGAGACATCCTTCGCGAAGTCGGCGCGGCCCAGGTGCACCACATTGTCGACCAGTGTTTGCGCCCGAATTGAAATGGTGGCCTCAAGTTCGACGACGGCGCTCGGCGTAAACGAGCGCATGAGCAACCGGCGCAGCCGCGTGTGCTGGGGCGGGTCTTGGTTCAGCATCATCCGCTGGACGAACGCGAGCATTTCGGCGGTCTTCGGGTCGCGGATCTGCGTCGCGCCGAGGTGCGACGAGAACGTCGCCGGGTCGCGGAGCACCCGGTTCATCAACTCGTGGGTGAGCACCGCCCAGAACCCAGGCCCCGGTTCCCAGCCCATCAGCTCGGGCTCGCCGATCCACCGGACTGGTGCGTGCGCTCGCAGCTCTGCGATCAGATCGTGGGGAACGCCGTCGAGATACGTACGCGGGTCGAACAGCGGCGTCGGGTCTGGGGCCACCTCGGTGCCACCTGGCGAGTCGATGGCGGCGGGCATCGCGCTCAGCCTGCCACCTGGCGCTGGGGAGAATCGGTGCTTGCTGCACCGCCCGTTGAGCGAACCGGCGGAGCGGGCGGCTTGGCAAGCACGAAGAACAGCATTCCCATTCCGGTCAGGATTGCGAGTGCGACGAAGCCGAAGGCATAACTGCCGGTCTCATCGGCCAGCCAGCCCGCCGCCAGCGGGCCCACGACCGGCCCGGTCATCACGATGACCGAGCTGATGCCCATGATCGCTGCGAACGAGGACGAGCCGAAGTAGTCGGCTCGCAATGCTTGCATGAGCGGCCCTCGCGCCCCCCAAGCCAGCCCGTGCAGCAGCAGGAACGCCACGATCACCGTCATGTTCGGCGCCCAGGCGAGCAGCAGCAAGCCCGCAGAGTGTCCAAGCATGGCAATCGAGGCGATCAATCGTTTGTTGACGCGGTCGCCCAGCCAGCCGCCGACGGCCATGCCAGCCAGTTGCATCAGCGGCAGCGCTGCAGCCACGAAGCTGGCCCGCTGCAGCGAGTACCCCCGTTCTGCCGTCAGATAGAGCTGGAGGTGGGCCATGACGGCACCGACCACCAGCAACGCGCTCATGTGCCCGAGCGAGATCATCCAGAACGCTCGTGTGCGCACTGCCTCGGCGGCGGTGAAGTGGATGTCCGAGAGGCCTTCGGCCCGCACTGTGCGGCCATTGGCGACAACGACGGCACCGCCGTCCACCTCTTGGCCATAGTCCTCGGGCCGTCCTTCGAGGTACTTGGCGAGCCACCAGGCCACCATGGCGCCCCCGACACCGGACACCGCAGCGGTGGTGCGCCATCCGAAGCGCGAGAACGACAGCACCACCAACGGCACGCCCATGCCGCCGACAGCGAGGCCCATGCCGCCGATTGCCAGCGCTCGGGCCCGCAGCCGCTCGAACCAGCGCACGATCGAGACCGTGACGGTCAAGAAGCCGCAAAAGCCCGTTCCGATGGCCAGCAACAGGAACGCGCCGTAGAACTGCCATAGCGACTGGAGCTGGCTGAACGCGACGAAGCCGATCGCCATGAACACGGCTCCGGTTCGGGCAATGACCCGAGGCCCAAAGCGATCGAGCAGCCAGCCTTGCGCGGGACCGAGCAGTGCCGTCTCGGCGCGATTCATGGCAAACGCACCCGACAGGGCCGTCTTGCTCCAGCCGAATTCCTTCTCGAGCTCGACGAGGTACGAGCCCATCGCGTGCATCACCAGCGCGGCCTGGAGGCCTTGTGTGATTCCTCCGGCGGTCACCACCCTCCAGCCGCGGAAGGCGGTGCGCCGTTTGGACATCGGTACATCCTGCCCGATTCGGTCTGGTGCGCGTCGGGGGCGAATGCCCTTCGCGCCCTGATCTAGGCTTCTTTCTTTCCATTCACCACGGATGCAGGTCCGCTGATCGAGCGAGGGAGGCACCACATGGCACGAACGGTGACCGCTGCAATCGTTCAAGTGGCTTGGACCGGCGACAAGGAGTCCATGATCGAGCTGCACGAAAAGCACGTCGCCGAGGCCGCCGCCGCCGGCACCCGGGTGATGTGCTTTCAGGAGCTGTTCTACGGCCCCTACTTCTGCCAGGTGCAAGACGCCGAGTACTACTCCTACGCGGAAGCCATTCCCGATGGGCCGACTACCAAGCGCTTTTGTGAGCTGGCCGCCAAGCACGAGATGGTGCTCGTCGTGCCGATGTACGAGCGAGAAAAGGCCGGGTTCCTCTACAACACCGCAGCGGTGATCGACGCCGACGGGACCTACCTCGGCAAGTACCGCAAGAACCACATCCCGCAGGTCAAGGGGTTCTGGGAGAAGTTCTACTTCCGGCCGGGCAACCTCGGCTACCCGGTGTTCGAGACCGCGGTCGGCACCGTCGGCGTGTATATCTGCTACGACCGCCACTTCCCCGAGGGCTGGCGAGCCCTCGGACTCGCCGGCGCGGAGATCGTGTTCAACCCCTCGGCCACCAGCCGGGGACTGTCCGCCTACCTGTGGCAGCTTGAACAGACCTCCGCTGCGGCGGCCAACATGTACTACGTCGGGGCCATCAACCGGGTCGGCGTCGAGCCGCTGGGCGACAACGACTTCTACGGGACCTCGTATTTCGCCAACCCGCGGGGTCAGATCGTGGAATCGGCCGCATCGGACCGGGACGACGAGCTCGTGGTGCGCGAACTCGACCTCGAGCTGATCGACGAGGTGCGCAACCAGTGGGCGTTCTACCGGGACCGGCGCCCCGACAGCTACGGGCCGCTGACGGCGCCCTGAGCCGGGTGATCCTGATCCGGATCACCTACGACACGCCACGACCAAAAGGACACGAAGATGGCAACGCTGATCAAGGGAGGCACTGTTGTCAGCTCGACCGGAGCGGATCCGGCCGAGGTGCTCATCGACGGCGAGCAGATCGTGGCCGTGCTGCAACCTGGCAGCGACATCGCGATCGGAGCCGAGCAGGGCGCCGAAGTCGTCGACGCCACCGGACGTCTGGTGGTGCCCGGCGGGGTGGACGTGCACACCCACATGGAGCTGCCGTTCGGTGGCACGTACGCTTCCGACACCTTCGAGACGGGCACCCGGGCCGCGGCCTGGGGCGGCACCACCACCATCATCGACTTCGCAGTGCAAAAGACCGGTGAGAACGTGCGCGAGAGCCTCGACACCTGGATGGCCAAGGCCGAGGGCAACTGCGCCGTCGACTTCGGCTTCCACATGATCATCGGCGGCGTCGACAACGACTCGCTCAAAGAGATGGACCTGCTGGTCAACGAGGGCATCACCAGCTTCAAGCTGTTCATGGCCTATCCGGGAGTGTTTCTGGCCGACGACGGCCAGATCCTGCGGGCCATGCAGCAGGCCGCCGGCAACGGCGGGCTGATCATGATGCACGCCGAGAACGGCTTGGCCATCGACGTGCTGGCTGCGCAGGCCTTCGAGCGGGGCGAGACCGCTCCGGTCACCCACGGGTATGTGCGACGCAAGGAATTGGAGTCAGAGGCCACGCACCGGGCCATCCAGCTGGCCAAGGTGGGAGCGTCGCCGTTGTACATCGTGCATCTGTCGGCGGCCGAGGCTTTGGAGCAGGTGGCACTGGCGCGCGACGCCGGCATGAACGTATTCGCCGAGACCTGCCCTCAGTACCTGCACTTCAGCTTGGAAGAGCACCTTGACCGGCCTGGTTTCGGGGGCGCGGCATACGTGTGCTCGACACCGATCCGCTCCCGGGCCGAAGGCCACCAGGATGCGCTCTGGAAAGGTCTGCGAACCAACGACCTGGCCGTCGTGTCCACCGACCACTGCCCGTTCTGCATGAAAGAGCAGAAGGAGCTGGGCCTGGGCGATTTCCGGGCGATCCCCAACGGAATCGGCGGCGTCGAGCACCGCATGGACATGATCTACCAAGGCGTGGTCACTGGCGAGATCGGCCTGGCTCGCTGGGTCGAGCTGTGCTCCACCACCCCGGCCCGCATGATGGGCTTGTACCCGCGCAAAGGGGTCATCGGGGCGGGTGCCGACGCCGACGTCGTGATCTATGACCCCGACAGGCGCTGGACCGTCAGCGTGGACAACCATCACATGAACATCGACCACTCGGCTTACGAGGGCGTCGAGGTGACCGGGCACGTCGACACGGTCTTCTCACGAGGCCGCAAGATCATCGACAACGGTCAGTACCTGGGCCGTGCGGGCGACGGCCAGTACCTGCGGCGGGGCCTCTGCCAGTACCTGCAGTAGGCAGCGACGCTGCGACCCAGCTCCACCACATTTCCATCCCGCTGACCGAATCGGAGGACCAAGAACATGGATTTTGGCGTTGTTCTACAGACAGATCCTCCCGCGTGGCGAGTGGTCGATCTGGCCCGGCGAGCAGAAACTCTCGGGTTCTCCTACGGGTGGACCTTCGACAGCCACGTGCTGTGGCAAGAGCCCTATGTGATCTACAGCCAGATGCTGTCGGCCACGAACCGCATGATCGTCGGCCCGATGGTCACCAACCCGGGCACCCGGAACCCGACGGTGACGGCTTCGCTGTTCGCCACGCTCAACGATATGTTCGGCAATCGGACGGTCTGCGGCATCGGCCGGGGCGACTCGGCGATGCGGGTGCTGGGCCACACCCCCACCAGCCTCGCCACATTGGCCGAGTCGATGAAGGTCATCAAGGGCTTGGCCGAGGGCCGCGAGGTCGAATACAACGGCACCCAGCAGCAATTCCCGTGGTCGGTGGGCAGCCGGCTCGATATCTGGATGGCCGCATATGGGCCGCGGGCGCTGCAACTCTGCGGCGAGCAAGCCGACGGCTTCATCCTGCAGCTGGCCGACCCTCAGATCACCGAGTGGACCGTCGCTGCAGTTCGCCGGGCCGCGGCCGAAGCAGGTCGAGACCCCGATGATCTCTACATATGTGTGGCCGCACCGGCCTACGTGGGCGACAACCTCGCCCACCAGCGCGACCAGTGCCGGTGGTTCGGGGGCATGGTCGGCAACCATGTGGCCGACCTTGTGGAGCGCTACGGCGACGCTGGCGGCGGGGTGCCCCAAGCACTCACCGACTACATCTCCGGGCGCGAGGGCTACGACTACGCCGAGCACGGCAAGGCCGGCAACATCCACACCGACTTCGTGCCCGACGACGTGATCGACCGCTTCTGCATCCTCGGGGACGCCAGCAGCCACATCGCCCGGCTCAGCGAGCTGCGCCAGTTGGGCGTCAACCAGTTCGCGATTTATCTGATGCACGACGCCCCCGACGAGACCCTGAACGCCTACGGCCAGCGGATCATTCCGGCGCTGGAATCCTGACTGGCGCGTCGTGCAAGCAGACTCTGCTCCCCCGGCAACCACGGACCCGATCGTCCGCGACCAGTTCATCCGCCTGCAAGCCGCCCGCGAGCGCCGCCGCATTCGAACCCGCCGTACCTCGCGCCAGGTGGTCGTGCTGGCCATTTTCGTGTGCTTGCTGGGCTTCGCCTACAGCGCCTACAAGGCGGTGGGAACCGCCATCGACGATGGCCAGTCCAGTTGGCCGGTGATCGGATCGTTCCTGCCCGAGACCAACGACCTGAAGATGCCGCCGGTGCTTGACATCGTCTCGGGGATATTCAAAGAGCCGAGAGGTACCGGCGAGCCGTTCTGGTCGATTGTCGCCAAGGAGGCAGCCTTCACACTGCGAGAGGCGGCAGTGGGTTTCGCCATCGGGGTCGTGGTCGGCCTGGGCATCGCCATCGTGCTGACTTCCTCGGGCCGCTTGGAGCGCGCGCTCGTGCCCCACGTCATCGCCAGCCAGACCATCCCGCTGATCGCCATCGCGCCCATCATCGTGATCTGGGGCCGAAAGAGCTTGGATTTCCTGCCGTTCGAGTGGCAGGACTGGATGTCGGTCTCGATTATCGCCACCTATCTGACCTTCTTCCCGGTCACGATCAACGGCCTCCGAGGCCTGCAGTCACCTCGGTCTGAGGATGTCGAGTTGATGGACTCCTACGCCGCACGGTGGAGCCAGACGCTGTGGCGGTTGCGCCTTCCGGCGTCGCTGCCCTTCCTCTTCGCTGCGTTCAAGATCGCTGCCACTACCAGTGTGGTGGGCGCCATCGTGGGCGAGATCTCAGCCGGGGTGAATGGCGGGCTCGGTCGCCGGGTGCTGCTAGAGGCTCAGCGCTACACGACGGGGCCCGAGCGCCTCTACGTGGCGGTGCTCGGCGCGGCCGTTCTGGGGATCTTCGTCTTCTCGGTGATCTCGTCGGTCGAGTACGCGCTGGTGGGGCGCAAGGGCCGGGAGGCTGTGATATGAGCGGTGCTGTCACATGAGCGATACATCCGCAGTCAACGACGAGAGCGGCGGTGCCGGTTCCGCCGCGGCCGCCGTCGATGTGGAGGGCGTTTCCAAGGTATTCAACCCGGGGCGCTCCAACGAGGTCGCAGCGCTCACCGACATCGATCTCCGGATCGGCTCAGGCGAGTTTGTCACGCTGATCGGCCCGTCCGGCTGTGGCAAGAGCACCCTGCTGAGGCTGATCGCCGCGCTGATCGCCGTCACCGACGGGTCGATCAAGGTCAACGGCAAGCCGGCTGACCAAGCTCGCCTCGACCGCGACTACTCGATGGTGTTCCAGAGGGCGGGCCTGTTCGACTGGCGCAACGTGTCACGCAATATCGAGTTGCCACTCGAGCTGATGGGTTGGAAGGCGGCCGATCGGCGTCGGCGCTCAGACGAAATGCTGGAGTTGGTGAAGCTGAGCGAGTTCGCCCGGCACCACCCGGCGGAGCTGTCCGGCGGCATGCAGCAGCGCGTTGCGATCGCCCGGGCCATGTCGTTCCATCCCGAACTGTTGTTGATGGACGAGCCGTTCGGCGCACTCGACGAAATGACCCGCGAGCACATGCAGCACGAGTTGCTGCGGATCTGGACGGAGACCCAGACCACCGTGATCTTCGTGACTCACTCGATCGGCGAGGCGGTTTTCCTGTCCACGAAGGTTGTGGTGATGTCGCCCCGGCCGGGGCGGATCTCCGCGGTCATTGACATCGACTTGGGGGAGCGCAACGAGGCGACCCGCGACGACCCTGCCTTCTTCGCCAGCGTGACCGCAGTGCGAGATGCACTGCGAGGAGGTCAGGCGTCGTGACCGCGGCACGGGCAGTGCTGCGTTCATGGTTGCCGCCGGTCGTGGCCGCAGTGGTCATGTTCGGCGTCTGGGAGGCGCTGCTGGCGGTAGTCCGCCCCGACGGTTTCGTACTCCCACCGCCCTCGCGCATCGGCAGTGCGCTGGTTGGCGACTTCGAAGCAATTGCGACAGCGACCGGCATCACTGGCTTCATCATCGTCACCGGGCTCGGGGCCGGTGTGGTGGTGGGAGCGGTGGCGGCCGTGCTGGTGACCGTCTTCCGCTCGGCCCATGAAACGCTCACACCGTTGGCTGTCGCGGTCAACGCCGTGCCGATCGTCGCGCTGGCACCCATCTTCAACGCGTGGTTCGGGATTCTGTCGCCTCGCTCCAATCAGGCTGTCGTGGTCGTACTGGTCTTCTTCCCGGTGTTCATCAACACGACCAAGGGGCTGGGGCAGGTGGAGCCCAGCCAGATCGAACTCATGGAGTCCTACGGCGCTGGCAAGTGGCGGATCATGCGCGAGGTGCGCATCCCGAACGCGATGCCCTACTTCTTCACAGCGCTGAAGCTGGCCACGTCGCTGGCGGTGATCGCCGCCATCGTGGCCGAGTACTTCGGCGGCCGCCAGGACGCGCTTGGCAACGTCATCACCAATTCGGCCGGGCTGACCCGCTACGACGACGCTTGGGCGGCGGTGCTGGCCGGATCACTGGTGGGCATCGGCCTCTACGCGATCGCAGCCCTGCTCGAACGGCTGGTCATGCCGTGGTACTTCGCCGCACGAAAGGCGGCATGACGTGATCGTTCAGCGAGAGATCCAAATGTGGAACCCAATAGGGGGGAATGATGAAGATGAAGAGAACACTGATACGAGCGTTAGTGCCGGTGCTGGCACTCGGCCTACTAGCCGCGGCCTGTACCGGCAGCGATGACGCAGCGGATGAGGCCGAATTCGAGCCCATTTCCGAAGTGTCGCTGCAGCTGCAGTGGTTCACGCAGGCACAGTTCGCCGGCTACTACGCGGCCCAGGCGCTCGGCTTCTATGAAGACGTCGGGCTCGACGTGGAGATCCTCGAGGGCGGTGTTGACATCGTCCCGGCCTCGGTGCTGGATTCTGGCGCTGCCGAATTCGCGGTTTCGTGGGTTCCGAGAGGTTTGGTGCCTCGAGAAGAGGGTGCCAACATCACCAACATTGCCCAGGTGTTCCAGCGAAGCGCCACTTTGCAGGTGTCCTTCACTGGCTCCGGCATCTCGGGGGTGGATGACCTCGAGGGCCGCACGGTGGGCAACTGGGGATTCGGCAACGAATTCGAGCTGCTGGCGGGACTTCGCAAGAACGGGCTCGACCCGGACTCCGACGTTCAGCTGGTGCAGCAGAACTTCGACATGCTGGCTCTGATCGACGGACAGATCGACGCGGCGCAAGCCATGATCTACAACGAGTACGCCCAAGTGCTCGAGACGGTCAACCCTGACACCGGCGAGCTCTTCCAGCCTGGGGACCTCAACGTCATCAACTGGAATGACGTGGGCACGGCGATGCTGCAGGACGCTCTGTGGGCGGACGCCGACCGCCTCGATGACGATCCGGCCTACCGCGATGCGGCTGTTCGGTTCGTTGAGGCGTCGCTGAGAGGCTGGATCCACTGCCGGGACAACCCCGCCGAGTGCGTGCAAATCGTGCTCGACAATGTCTCGACGCTGGGCGAGTCGCACCAGACATGGCAGATGAACGAGATCAGCGCTTTGATCTGGCCATCTCCATTGGGCGCAGGCATCATGGATCCCGACCTGTGGGCGCAGACTGTCGAGGTGGCGACCGGCGAGGGCATCCTGGCCTCGGCACCCACCGAGGGCGCCTACCGCACCGACATCGCCACCGAGGCGGTGGCGAATCTGCGGGAGGCCGGCATCGACGTCGTGGGTGACGGCTGGCAGCGAGTCACCGTCGAGCTGCTCCCCGGCGGCGAGTAGCCGCTCGCGCACTCACCAGACCGATATGGGGCGGCGGCGAGTCAATCGCCGCCGCCCCGGTCGGCCAGAGACCGCTTAGCGGGATGTCAGCCCCTGCTCGGAGTTCGTCAAGATGAGACGTGGCAAACGGCTTACGGCTCGGCAGGTGGATCTGCTCCTGGCTGTCGCGGCGACAGTGGCAGCCGGGTCCGGGCTGGCGTCCTGGGCGGTGGGCACCGGCTGGGCCCGCTGGGTAACGGTCATGCACGCCCTCGCCGGCCTGAGCCTGCTGGCGCTGGCCCCGGCCAAGCTCCGGGGCTCGGTGCGCACCGGGCTGAAGCGCCGCCGCGCTACCCGGTGGCTGTCGATGCTGCTGGGGGTGTTGGTAACAGCCACCGTCGTCGGGGGCGTCCTCCACGCCACCGGGTTGTGGCACGGGGTGGGCTACTGGTCGGCGCTGTGGACCCATGTGCTTCTGGCCGCGCTGCTCGCCCCTCTGTTGGTGTGGCATATCGTCAGCCGACCGGGTCGCCCGAAAGCGGCCGACCTCGACCGCAGGGCACTGATCGGCGGGGGCATCGCACTGGCAGCCGCTGGCGCGGTGTATTGGATTCAGCAGCTGGCGGTGGGCGACAACCGGCGATTCACCGGCTCACACGAGATCGCCTCGTTCAATCCGTCGCAGATGCCAACGACCATGTGGCTCAACGACCAGTCGCCCCGAATGGACGCTTCGGACTGGGACCTCACTGTCGCAGGCGAGCCGGTAACGCTCGAGACCTTGCACGCCCGGGCCACGCCGGTGCCGGCCGTGCTCGACTGCACGGGAGGGTGGTGGAGCCGCCAGTCATGGGACGCAGTGCCGCTGGCCGAGCTGATGCCGTCGCTGGATGCGCCCACTCTGGAAGTCACATCGGTGACCGGCTATAGCCGTCTGTTCCCCGCTCGCGACGCGGCCAACCTGTACTTGGCCGTCGGCTACGGCGGTGAGCTGCTGCGCCGCGGCCATGGCTCCCCGGTGCGGTTGGTGGCACCTGGAAGGCGCGGCTTCTGGTGGGTCAAGTGGGTGAGCCGCATCGACCCCGTCGACCGCCCGTGGTGGCTCCAACTCCCGTTCCCGCTGGAATAGCCAGCCGTCGCTGGCGGACACACGGCTTCAATGAAGGGCGGATCAATTGGCCGCCAGATCCGGCCGAGTCGTCGCCGACGCCGGAGTCACCGACCCCGCCGGCCGTCCGCTGCGGGCAACGCAGGCGGAATCTGATAGGTCACAGACATGATCGGTTCCGGCCCGCAGCACCCAGTTGCGGACCCTCAGATCACGACCGATGCACAAGACTTCTGACGGGCCCTCTGACGGGCCTGCGGGGGAAGCACCGCTCGGGGTTTGTTGTGTGTGCGGGTGTCGTGTGACTTCTTTGAGGTGGCACCTATGTGCTGGTGGGTGGCTAGATTGGTGTTCGGACGCTGTCTGATTCGGTGCCCAGAGCGAGGTCGGTGTGATGGTGTCGGATGGTGGCGGTCGCCGCGGTCGGGTGCCGGGTGCGCATGCGGTGGCTTCGGTTTTGGTGTTGGGGGCCTTGTTGGCGCTGGTGCCGTCTGCGGGCGGCGCGCAGGAGTCGTCGGTGGTGTTGGCGTTCGCGTCGCGTGGGTCGTTGTCTGATGTGGGCACTGCGGCGTCGTTGGCGGCGGCTGGCGGCGCTGATGCGGTGGTGCTGGTGGATTCTGAGGGTCTGTCGGATTCGGCTGCGGGTGTGGTGCGCCGTGCGATGCCTGCGCGTGCGGTGTTCGTGGGCGGCACTGCTGTGTTGCCTGCGTCGGTGCAGTCTCGTGTGGAGGAGTTGTCCGACGGGGTGAGCGTGGAGCGGTTCGCGGGCGCGGATCGGGCTGCGACCGCCGCGGACGCGGCGCGTCGCGCTGGTGCAGGCAGCCAGGACGTGTCGGTGGCGTTGGCGAACGGATGGTCGTTGGCTGATGTGGGCGTGGCGGCGGCGCTGGTGGCAGCCGGTGGCGCTGATGTGGTGCTGTATGGGGGCATCGACGCGCTGGGCGACGCGACGGCGTCGGCGCTTAGCCTGAATCCACCGATTGGCCTTTGGCGAGCGCGGGTTTCGCGGGTCGGTGAATCGCCCTGGGACGTTCCTATAGATGTCAAGTGCGGGTTGTGAGGGTGGCGAGGTCGGCTCGGAGGGTGCGGTAGAGCTCTCGGGCGACGAAGCGTTTGAGGCAGCGGATGGCTTCTTTTTTGGTTTTGCCTTGGGCGAGGCGGCGGTCCATGTAGCTGCGGGTTCGTTCGCAGTAGCGGAGCCGGACGATGACGATCATGTGCAGGGCGCGGTTGGCTGAGCGGTTGGGTGCGAAGTTGAGTCGGTGACGCTGGGTGCGCCCGCTCGACGCGGGGACCGGCGCGGCTGCGCACAGGTGAGCGAACGACGCTTCGGAGCCGAGTCGGTCGATGTTCTCGCCCGCGGCGACGAGCAGGGTCGCGGTGTGGTGAGTGCCGCACCCGAGGCGTGACAGGGTTGTGGGCGCCGCGGTGGCGACGAGCCGGTCGAGCCGGCGTCCGAGCTCGTCGGCCTCGGCGCCGAGCTGGGCGATGCGGCGCCCGAGGCTGCGCAGTGCTGGGTTGGCGGCCTGGGCGGGATCGGCGAGACGGTCCGTGTCGGGCCGCAACCGAGCGCACACGGCGGCTTTGCCCTCCAGGGTCCGGCGGGTGTCGAGCTGTTCGCGCAACGCGGCGGGAGCGGTGACGAGCAGGTCGCCGAGCTGGCACAACGCGGCGGAGCGGGCCTTGACGGCGCTGTTTCGGGTGATGCTGAGCTGGCGGATCGCCTCGACGATGCCGGTGGTGTCGGTGGCGGCTGCGGTCGCTTCGCCCGAGAGCACCTTGCGCGCAGCGGCCTCAGCGTCGATGGTGTCGTTCTTGCCGCGACGCGAGCGCAGATGCGGGTGCGGCTGGTTGACCTCGATCACTCGACAGCCCTGATCGATCAGCGACCGGGTCAGAGCCGCACCGAACGATCCGGTGGACTCGACACCGACCGTGGTGATCGGGCCGAACGACGCGAGCCATGTGTGGGTCAACCGGTAGCCGGCGCGGGTCGCAGGGAACGATTCAGTGCCCAGTACTCGGCCGAGCGGGTCGAGCGCCGCGGCGACGTGGAAGTCGGTGTGGCAGTCAATCCCGCCGATCACCGCCTGTTGCTGGTCTGGCATGCTGAAGTCGGCCATCTCGGAGCGGCTGTGCCGGGACGGGACGGACATAACAGTGATGAGGCATCTGTGGGCACAGGTTCCTATGAGGTCACGTCGCTCGTTCCGGACCGGCCGCAGCTGACAAGTCCGAGAAGCGGGCCGGCGACGTCGACGAGTCCCAGGCAAGGCACCCACAACGCGCAGGGCCAGTTAGCTGGCAAGTCAGATGTCGACGGCCCACTCCCCGCACACATCTTCACTGTTTGTTAGAGGCTCCTGATCTTGGATACGAGGATGGAGTCATGCCACATGAGATGTCGCCTGGGAAGCCGACGACGCGTCGGTACAGCGAGGCGGAGTCCGAGCGTGCTGTGCGTGCGGTGCGTCAGCTGCGTAAGGAGCTGGGCACCGATCACGGGACGGTGAAGCGGGTCGCGGCCCAGCTGGGGATCGGAGTGGAGTCGCTGCGGTCGTGGGTGCGCCAGGCCGAGGTCGATGCTGGGTTGAGGCCGGGTGTGAACAGCGAGCAGGCTGAGCGGATCAAGGCGCTGGAGGCCGAGGTCCGGGAGCTGCGTCGGGCGAACGAGATCTTGCGCAAGGCGTCGGCTTTTTTCGCGTAAGGGGCTCGACCGCCCACTGAGGTGACGGTGTCGTTCGTCGACGCTCATCGTGGCGAGCTCGGGGTCGAGCCCGTCTGCACTGCGCTGGGGGTGGCCCCGAGCACGTACTACGCGGCCAAGCACCGCCAACGGCTGCCGTCGGCGCGGGCGGTCTCGGACGCGGTGTGGATGCCGGTCTTGTCAGCGTTGTGGGTCGCGAACCGCAAGGTCTACGGGGCACGCAAGCTGTGGAAGGCCGCCCGGCGCGCGGGTCACGACATCGGCCGGGACCAGGTCGCCCGGCTGATGCGCCAGCTGGGCGTACGCGGCGTCAGCCGGCGGCGCAAGATGTTCACCACCCGCCGCGATCCTGACGCGGTTCGGGCTCCTGACCTGGTCAACCGCGACTTCACCGCGGATCGGCCCGACGCGTTGTGGGTGACCGATCTGACCTATGTCGCGACCCGGGCAGGGATGGCCTATGTGTGCTTCATCGTGGACGCTTTCTCCCGCCGCATCGTGGGCTGGCGGGTCGCTTCGCACATGCGCACCGAGATGGTCCTCGACGCATTGGAGATGGCCCGCCGCTCACGCGGCGGCCGCCGCCTGGTCGGACTCGTGGCACACTCCGACGCCGGATCGCAAGCTGGACTCAACTGGTCGTCGCAACACCTCGATGATGGAGGTGCGAGATGGCGACGATGCGGGAGCGGCAGCGCGAGGTCCAGCTGTATCGGGGTCAGATCCCTTCGCCGGGGCGGCCGACAGTCGCGTGGCGGCAGGACCGGGTCCGGTTCTGGGCGGCGATCGCTGACGGCGACAAGACCGGGGACGCGGCGGCACAAGCGGGGGTGTCATCCCCCGTTGGGTTCCGGTGGTTCCGTCACGCTGGCGGGGTGAACCCATGTTTGTCCCCGACGGTGTCGGGCCGGTTTCTGTCGTTTGCTGAGCGTGAGGACATCGCGTTGTTCCGGGTCCAGGGCCTCGGTGTGCGTGAGATCGCCCGCAGGGTCAATCGCAGCCCGTCGACGATCTCGCGGGAGCTTCGCCGGAACGCGTCGACGAGAACATTCCGGCTTGAGTACAAGGCGACGATCGCGCAGTGGCACGCAGAGCGGCGCGCTCGTCGTCCGAGGCCAGCGAAGCTCGCCGGCAATGATCGGCTTCGCAGCTATGTGCAAGAGCGGCTCTCGGGCGCGGTTCGGGCGCCCGGCGGTCGCGCCTTGGGGCCTGAGGGCCCGAAGTGGCAGGGCCGCAACAAGCCCCATCGTGGGGATCGCCGCTGGGTGCAGGGCTGGAGTCCCGAGCAGATCTCGAACCGGCTGCGTGTCGATTTCCCCGATGATGAGTCCATGCGCATCAGCCACGAGGCCATCTACCAGGCGCTCTACGTCGAAGGCCGGGGTGCGCTCAAGCGTGAGCTGGTCGCATGCCTGCGCTCGGGGAGGGCGCTGCGGGTTCCTCGGGCCCGAGCCCGCCAGGCCGCCTGGGCCCATGTCACCCCGGAGGTGATGATCAGCGAACGACCCGCCGAGGTCGAAGACCGGGCCGTGCCCGGACATTGGGAAGGCGATCTGGTGATCGGTCTGAAGCGCTCAGCCATTGGCACCCTTGTCGAGCGCACCACCCGCTTCACCATGCTGATCCACCTGCCACGCGAACACGGCTACGGCGTCATCGCCCGCACCAAGAACGGCCCCGCCCTCGCCGGCTACGGCGCCATCACCATGAAGAACGCTCTCGCAGCATCAATGACCACACTGCCCGAGCAGCTGCGCCGCTCGGTGACCTGGGACCGCGGCAAGGAACTGTCGGCCCACGCGGCATTCACCGTCGAGACCAACATCGCGGTCTACTTCGCCGATCCAAAGAGCCCCTGGCAGCGAGGCACCAACGAGAACACCAACGGACTTCTGCGCCAATACTTCCCCAAAGGCACCGACCTGTCGCGATGGACCAGCGACGAGATCGAAGCCGTCGCCGCGACCATCAACTCGCGGCCACGCAAGACCCTCGGATGGAAGACCCCAGCAGAAGCCCTCGACGAACATCTACGCTCGCTACAACAAACCGGTGTTGCGACGACCGGTTGAGTCCAGCCAATTCACGTCGCTGCGATTCACCGAACGCCTCGACGAGATCGGCGCCCGCCCCAGCATCGGCACCGTCGCCGATTCCTATGACAACGCATTGGCCGAGACGACCAACGGGCTCTACAAGGCCGAATGCGCCTACAGACCCGACACACACGGCTGGCACGACACCGACCAGCTCGAACTCGCCACCCTGGGCTGGGTGCACTGGTTCAACCAGCAACGGCTCCACGGCCACTGCAACGACACCCCGCCCGCAGAATTCGAAGCAGCGTTCTACGCTGCCCACAAGACCACCCCAACCGGGGCTGGAAAACCAAACCTGAGGTGTGTCTGAGTCTTCCGCGGAGATCGGCTGAGAAATGAACCAAGTCATGCTGTGTTCTCGGGGTTGTTGGTGGTGGTCCGGCGGTTGTGGTCGAGCCGTCGTGTGCGGGCTCGTTGGAGGCCTTGGCGGCGGGCCTCGCGGATCGGTTCTCCTCGTTGGTGGTGTTCGTCGTCGGGGGTGACGTAGCCGATCGCTTCGTGCAGCCGGACTTCGTTGTAGTCGATCCGGATGCGTGCCAGCTCTGTGTCGAGCAACGCCGGGTCGGTGATGTCGTCGAGGTGGGGCCATTCGTGCTTGATGTGGCTGAAGAAACTCTCGATCCAGGCTTGGTCGGTGGGGGTGTGGGGTCGGCCGTGGTGCTGGGCGATGGCCATCATCGCCATGTAGGCGCGGGTGTCGTGGCTGGTCATGGCCGGGCCGTTGTCGGACACGGCGAGCAGGATCGGCCGGTCGGGGTCGTCGATGTCGAGATCGAGGCGGTCGTCGGTGAGCAGCTCGTCGAGATCTTGGGCTAGCAGCGCCTGGTCGAAGATGACGCGCACTTGGGTGGAGGTCTGCGCGGTCGAGACCAGGGTGGTGATCCAGTAGCGCGAGACCATGTCGACGATGGCGAACACGCAGCGCCGGGCCCGCCCGAAGTGGGTGACGTCCCAGATCCAGATCCTGTTCGGTTCCCAGACCAGCCAGTGGGGCCACGGCGTCTTGGGCCGCCGTGGTGTCGGCGGCTGTTCGGGCAGCACAAGCCCGTGGGCAGCCAGAACGCGCCGAAACGTCGAGGGGGCCACCCACACCCGGCCCGCATAGGAACCGCGGTGGGCGAGCTTGCGGTGCGACCGGTCGACCGGTCCCCACTCTTCAGCGACAGCGAGGACCTCCGCGACTTCGTCGGCCAGCACCGCATGCACCGGCGCGCCGCCCGGGGCGAGGTCGCTGAGCGTGCCCAGCTCGCGCCGGCGGGCCCGCCAGCGGTGCACCCGGTCGTCGGAGACCTGCCACACACCGGTGGCCCATGTGTGCCAGAACCCGGCGGCAACGGCGTCGTCGACGGTGTTGAGGACCAGCTCTTTGGCCTCGGCGGGGACTCTCGCCGGGACCGGTCCGTTCAGTCCCAGCCGGATTTTCCCCGGACAATGGCCAACTCGATCGCTTGGACCTTGATCGCCTCGGTGAGCTGACCGATCTCTGCCCGGGCCGCTTCGAGCTCCCAGTTCCGTTCGGTGGCCGCCCGACCCGGCTTGCGGGCCAGCGCAGCCAGCGCCGCGTCCTTCACCGTCCGGCGGATGGAGATGACCGTCGACACATCGACCCCCCACTTCCGGGCGGCGTCGGCCTGGGTGATCTCTCCGCCCGTGACCTGCAAGTAGATCTCCCACTTCGTCTCCGCGGACAGCTTCTTCGGTCGACGCCGACCCTCGCTGACAGTCATCTGATGCTCCTTCACACGTCAGCGAGAACACGATCAGACTTGGTTCATTCCACGGTGGACCCTCCGCGGCAAAGTCAGACGCACAACAAACCAATGAGTCTCCAACAAAGCCAGAGCGGTTCAGTTCGGGGTCGTGTGTGTGGGGTTCGGGTTGGGTTTGGGTGTCGCGGTGGGTTGTTGGGGGTGTTTTGTGGTGGTGGGGGTCAGTTGATGGCCCAGTGGCGGCCGGTGTGTGTGAGTCCGAGGTTGGTGAGTCGTTTGAGGTTGACTGCTGCGGCGCGGGTGGTGAGCCATTGCCGGTTTTTGTGGATGCCTCGGTAGGGGCATCTTCGGTTGTTGCGCACGAGCCACGCGATGGAGCGCTCTGCCATGGGCCGCCATCGGCGGTAGTCATGGTTGAAGCAGTCGGTGCGGGCCAGTTTGCGGGCTGCTTTGAGGAGCTGGTGGTGGGGGTGGATTTTGATGGTGCGCCCGGCTTTGGCGGTGGTGCAGCGTCCTCGCACGGGGCATGTGCGGCAGCGGCGGCCGAAGCGGGCGGTGTCGGTGGGGCTGATCGTCACGGTGATGCCTTCAGGGCAGGTCACTGTCCCGGCGTCGAGGTCGATGTCGAAGTCGTCGATGCTGTAGCCGCCGTCGACCGCGGTCTGGATCGGCGGGGGCTTGATCACAGCGGTCATCTCGCGTTCGGCGAGATGAGCGCGCAGGTCCCCGGTGCCATAAGCACTGTCGCCGTACACCTCGGTCCCGGCGGGCTCGTCGGCGACCAGCGCGGGCGCGGCCTGCGCGTCGCCGACATCGCCCGCGGTGAGGTCGACTGCGGTGATCAGCCCGGTGTCGGGCTCGGCGGCGATGTGGGCCTTGTAGCCGTCCCGGTAGACGCTGCGCGACTTGTGGACATGACGCGACTCGGGATCCACCACCGACACGATCCGCCCCGGCGCGGTGCGCCGAGCGATGCGCCACCGGCCCGGACCGTCGCCGGGCTCGACGTCTTGGCCCGCCACCAGCGCCAGCAACGCCACCGCGTCGCCTTGCCCGTCGTCCAATTCGAGGTCCTCTGCGGCGCTGATCAGCTCCAACGCGTCGTCGATGAGCTCGCTGACGAGCCGTTCCATGTCGGCGGGGTCGTCCCAGTCCACCATTGCCCCGGCGGGGTCCAGGTTGCGTTCGCGCACCCAAACGTCGGCGAGCCCGCCGTGGAGCTTGCGGACCCGCCGGATCTGGCTGACGAGCATCGTGACCGTGTCCTGACGGGCCACCGCGTCGTCGAGCACCGTGGAGTCCAGCACCCGCCGATGACGCCCCGCGACCGCGCCGGTCTCGGCGATCACCTGCTGCACCACCCGGAACACCCGATCCGGGTCGTCGCTGGCTCGCAGCCGGTTGCGCCACAGCGTCAGCACCGTGTGATGGAACGCCTCATCGGTCAACGCCAGGCCCGCAGCGGCCTTCCACGCAATATCAGTCGCCAACCGCCGGCACGCCTGACGATCAGACAGACCCTCAAGCGCCTGGAGCACCATCACCACCGCGACCACCTCGCCCGGCACCGACGGACGCCCCCGAGAGGAACTGAACAGATCAGCGAACAACTCATCCGGGAACAAACGACTGCGATGCTCAGCCTGTTGTGCGTCTGACTTTGCCGCGGAGGGTCCACCGAGGAATGAACCAAGTCTGATCGTGTTCTCGCTGACGTGTGAAGGAGCATCAGATGACTGTCAGCGAGGGTCGGCGTCGACCGAAGAAGCTGTCCGCGGAGACGAAGTGGGAGATCTACTTGCAGGTCACGGGCGGAGAGATCACCCAGGCCGACGCCGCCCGGAAGTGGGGGGTCGATGTGTCGACGGTCATCTCCATCCGCCGGACGGTGAAGGACGCGGCGCTGGCTGCGCTGGCCCGCAAACCGGGTCGCCCGGCCACCGAACGGAACTGGGAGCTCGAAGCGGCCCGGGCAGAGATCGGTCAGCTCACCGAGGCGATCAAGGTCCAAGCGATCGAGTTGGCCATTGTCCGGGGAAAATCCGGCTGGGACTGAACGGACCGGTCCCGGCGAGAGTCCCCGCCGAGGCCAAAGAGCTGGTCCTCAACACCGTCGACGACGCCGTTGCCGCCGGGTTCTGGCACACATGGGCCACCGGTGTGTGGCAGGTCTGCGACGACCGGGTGCACCGCTGGCGGGCCCGCCGACGCGAGCTGGGCACGCTCAGCGACCTCGCCACGGGCGGCGCGCCGGTGCATGCCTTGCTGGCCGACGAAGTCGCGGAGGTCCTCGCTGTCGCTGAAGAGTGGGGACCGGTCGACCGGTCGCACCGCAAGCTCGCCCACCGCGGTTCCTATGCGGGCCGGGTGTGGGTGGCCCCCTCGACGTTTCGGCGCGTTCTGGCTGCCCACGGGCTTGTGCTGCCCGAACAGCCGCCGACACCACGGCGGCCCAAGACGCCGTGGCCCCACTGGCTGGTCTGGGAACCGAACAGGATCTGGATCTGGGACGTCACCCACTTCGGGCAGGCCCGGCGCTGCGTGTTCGCCATCGTCGACATGGTCTCGCGCTACTGGATCACCACCCTGGTCTCGACCGCGCAGACCTCCACCCAAGTGCGCGTCATCTTCGACCAGGCGCTGCTAGCCCAAGATCTCGACGAGCTGCTCACCGACGACCGCCTCGATCTCGACATCGACGACCCCGACCGGCCGATCCTGCTCGCCGTGTCCGACAACGGCCCGGCCATGACCAGCCACGACACCCGCGCCTACATGGCGATGATGGCCATCGCCCAGCACCACGGCCGACCCCACACCCCCACCGACCAAGCCTGGATCGAGAGTTTCTTCAGCCACATCAAGCACGAATGGCCCCACCTCGACGACATCACCGACCCGGCGTTGCTCGACACAGAGCTGGCACGCATCCGGATCGACTACAACGAAGTCCGGCTGCACGAAGCGCTCGGCTACGTCACCCCCGACGACGAACACCACCAACGAGGAGAACCGATCCGCGAGGCCCGCCGGCAAGGCCTCCAACGAGCCCGCACACGACGGCTCGACCACAACCGCCGGACCACCACCAACAACCCCGAGAACACAGCATGACTTGGTTCATTTCTCAGCCGATCTCCGCGGAAGACTCAGACACACCTCAAGCCAGAAACCCATGCACCGAGCCCACACCCACGAGATGCCCGCACACCGCACCCGCGTCGAGAAGCTCACGATCCAGCCGACACGAACCCTGCATGCCCACATCGTCCCGCGCGCACACCCCCAACACACGGATTTCCACCCCAATAAATCAGCAGGCTCCTAGGACGGTGGTCGGCAATAGGTGTCAGGCCCAGACTGCAAGCCTCTGACCTGCGGTTTCGCGTGCATCAAACACCCAAAAGGCGACTTTCCGACCACCCTCCTAGGGAAACTGACTGCGTGACTCTATTGCACGATTCATGCATAATTGCATGAATCATGCAAATGGCTGCCTTCTGGCGACGGATCGAGCCGACGTGACAGTGCGCTCGGTGTTGATCATGGTGATCCCGGACTGCGAGCGTTCCCTGCGGTCACATGGCGAGTCGATGGGCGACGTTGCGCTCGACGCGTTCGGCCGGTGCCAGGTCACGGGTCGTCGCGGCTTCGATCCACTCCTGCGGATCGGAGGGAACCGTCGGTGCGTCGGAAGAAAGCGTGACCGTGACTCCGCGGCGCAGCAAGCTGGCGAGCGGCCACAACCAGCTCTGTTCTGTAGCGGAAAGCTGTTCGCGGTACTTCTGCGCACGCCGGGTCACGAAGCTGGGTTGGGTAACCACGGCAACGCCGAGGCGGGCGATTCGATCGAGCTGCTCTGGCAGCGCAAGCGCACAGTGTTCGATGCGATCGGGCGCAATCCGCTCAGTTCCAAGCCGGCCAGATGCGGCGGACCGGGCCGTCTCACGGACCGGCGGATGCGCCTCGAGGGCATCGATGGCCGCCTGCAGCGTGTCGATGTCCATTGCATGGATGGCGACCGGAAAATGGTGGGCGCGGGCGGTCGCGACCAGTTCGGAGATCGCGCTGTCGTCGTCGTGCGGCGGCATCACCTTGGCGTGACCGATTCGCACTCCAACCTCATCGGTCACCGCCGACGAGCCCGGCACGGTCATGCCAAAGGTCAGCTCCTCAAGCGAGTCGAGCCGATCAGCGCCCACCATCGCGGTGATCTCCACAGACGGCACGCCGAAGGTCGCTTCAGCCAACAGTTCCAACGCAGCGAGGTCGTTGGTGCACGTCGCATCAGTGCATGCGCTGATGCCAACGGCGGCCAGGTCGGCCAGCACAGCAGTGACCGCTGCCACCGTCGTCGCTCGGTCGGGCCGCGGCACCGCCGCCAGCACATCGTGGCGCTCCACGAGCACCTCACCGGACGCGAGGCCCAGTGCCCGGCCCGCGACGGTGTTGACCACGGCCACATGGCCGGTGATGTGGTGGAGCACAGCCGGACAGCCCTCGGTGACGGAGTCCAACTCGGCAACCGTGGGGTGGCGTCGCTCATCGAGCAGCGCATCGTCGTAGCCCCACACGCGCAGCCACGAGTGAGAGGTGTCACCCACCGGCGCGGCCCCGCTTCGGCGGCGCGCAGCCAGCTCAGCGGCGCTGCCGCACCGAACGGCGGCCAGCAACTCTTCCATTGACGCAGCAGCACTCACGTCGACTGACCGGCGTGCTGCGGCGCACGCCAGCAGGTGCAAGTGATCGTCGCGATACCCCGGAGCCGGGGTGGTGCTCACGGACCGAGCGAGCCCGGCGCGCTCACGCCCAGCCGCAGATCGAGCCTCAGACGCCCAGCTCTTCAAGCATCGGAATGAGGGCGCGGCGCAGCAGCTTGCCGGTGGAGGTGCGCGGCAGCTCGTCCATCAGGTGCACGAACTCGGGCCGCTTGAAAGGGGCCAGGCGCTCGCGGGCGTGCGCTACTAGGTCGTCACTGGTGATACCACTGCCAGGACGAATGACGGCAGCGGCGGCGACACGCTCGCCCCACTCCTCGCTGGGAAGACCCACCACGGCGGCTTCGAGAACGGACGGGTGGTCGTACAGCACGCCCTCGACCTCGTCGGGAAGCACGTTCTCGCCGCCACGGATGATCATGTCGCCGGTGCGGCCGGCCAGGAACAGGTAGTCGTCATCGTCGAGATAACCAAGGTCACCCGTGTGTACCCAGCCCTCGTCGTCAATCGTCACCCGGGTCTTCTCTTCGTTGCCCCAGTAGCCGTCCATCGCCCGGAACGTCTGCAGCTGCACTTCGCCGATCACACCGGGCGCGACCGGCTCGCCGCTGTCGGCGTCGACAACGCGCACCTGCACATCCTCAAGCACCTGCCCCACCGACGACAGCCGGTGCAGCTTGCGCTCTTTCTCCTCTGCGGTCCCTTCGATGCGGTGATCATCAGGGTCCAATACCGCCACGGTGGACGTCGTCTCGGTCTGCCCGTATGCGCCGGCGAAGGCCACGTTCGGTGGGATCATGTCGATTGCCCGCCGGATCACCGACGGAGGCATGGGCGCTGCGCCATAGGTGATCGCTTCGAGACCGCTAAATGCCTCCGGTGCGAAATTGGGCGCTTCGAGCACTCGGGCCAGCATCGTGGGCACCAAGAAGGCGTGGGTCACCGAGTGCGCCTGCACGCAATCGATCCACGACGACGCCTCGAACTGCGGCAGCAGCACCACGACGCGCCCGCTGTAGAGCGCATTCAGCATCGAGGTCAGACCGGCGATGTGGTACAGCGGCGCCGCCACGGCCATGCGGCCCATGTCTTCGCCGGTCGCGGCGTCGTTGGTGCCCATCACGTATCCGGTGATGGCACCGTTGGTCAGCTTCACGCCCTTGGGCATGGCCGTGGTCCCGCTGGTGTACAGCAGCGTGCACAGACCGTCGGAGTCGACGTCTTCGGGCACGGGCAGCTCGAATGCCTCGTCACGGGCTGCGGCATACGACGACGGATCGTCCAGCAGATACACGTGCTCGAGGTCGGCGGGCTTGTTCTGCTCGATCAGGTCGCTGTAGCGAGACTCGGTGAACAGCACGCTGATGCCGCTGTCGCTCAGCAGGTGGGCTGTCTCTTCCGCACCGGCGCGGAAGTTCATCGGCACCACGGTGGCGCCGACGAACGCTCCGCCGAATATGGCTTCCACGCACTCGACGCTGTTGGTGGCGAAGATGCCGACACGGTCGCCGACACCGACGCCGAGCATCGTCAGCATCCCTGCGGTGCGTGACACGTTGTCGAGCAGCTCCTGATACGTGACGTCGCGTGCAGTGCCGCCACCGGCCTCCAGCGAGGTGTCGATCAAGATGACCTGTTCGCCAGCAATGGTCGCTGGCATGAAGAGCAGCATTCCGAGATTCACAACAGCCCCCTGTGGCCCGCACGGGCAGAGATCACGCCAGATACTCGCAGGTGTCGTTGCCAGCGCGCCAAACCGGGCGCAAGCAGCGACACACTCTGCCCATAGCCGGCGCCGATGACTCGCCCGCCTCCCGCAGAAGTCCGTACGCTTCGCGCATGAAGCGACTCGTATGCGCCCTGCTGAGTCTCGGCTTGCTTGCAACCGCGTGCAGCAGTTCCGACGACGCGTCGACTGCTGGGACAGCGGTGGCACCGCCAGTCACGTCTGCCGCGCCCACGACGACCGGTGCGCCGATCCCGGCGACGGACCCGCCGGCTCCGACGACCGTCGCTGCACCAGCGACAACGACAGCGACGACGGCTGCATCAGCGACGACGGCTGCACCTGCGAGCGAACCCGAAGTCGCCGCTGAGCCGGACGACGAGTCTGTCGACCCGCTCAGTGCTGCCGTCTTGGGATGGATGGACGAGACCGGGGCTCCCGGCGTCGTGCTGGCCGTCAGCTCTCGAGGCGCCGAGCCCGTCGCCTTCGCCTGGGGCGTGAGCGATATCGCCACCGGCGCGCCAATGACCCCCGATCACCACGTCCGCATCGGGTCGGTGACCAAGTCCGTCACCGCTGCGGTCATCTTGCAGCTCGTCGCCGAAGGACTGGTCGACCTCGACGTGCCCGTCGCGCGCTACCTGGGCGACGACTGGGCGCCGGGGTACGAGCACGCCGCGGCGGTCACCGTGCGGGACCTGCTCGGGCATACCTCAGGCTTCGTGGAGTTCGCCGTCGACCCGAGGTTCTACCAACTTGCGGTGTCACGGCTGGATGTACCGATTACGCCCGAGGAGATCCTGAAGTTCGCTGCGGCTTACGGACCAGTGGCCGAGTTGGGCACTGAGCGCCACTACAACACCACCGGCTACGTCGCTGCGGGCTTGCTCATAGAAGCCGTCACCGGCAACACAGCCGCAGATGAGATCCGGACTCGGGTGTTTGATCGGCTTGGCCTGTCGCACACCTACCTGACGCCCAGCGAGTTCCCGCCCGAACCGACCGCAAACGGGTACGTCGGTGGCACGTTCGCCTCCGTGCTCGGATCGATCCTAGGGCTCACCGGCGACAACCGGATCTCCCTCCAAGGCGCTATCTATGTCGACATCGGCACGATGCCCCAAGAGCTCGCCCGCTCCGTCGGGTGGACCGGCGGCGGCATCGAAGCGCGCATCGGCGACGTGGCGCTGCTGATCCGAGGCCTCTTTGCAGGCGACGTCCTCGATGCGAGCCAGATCGCCCTCATGACGACTGGCCATCCGGATCCCGCAGACAACAACGGCTTGGGCATCAACACCGACGACGTCATGGGTCTGACGGTCTACTCTCACGGCGGCGGCGTGCCGGGCTTCCGCACTATCGCTACATATGTGCCCGCGCTCGACCTCGGCATCGCCATCACTGCCAATCTGCTCGGCATCGACGGCGACAATGACGTGGACGAGCTGCTCGTCGCGCTGGCCCCGATCCTGGCAACGATGGGCTAACGGGCCGCCGGGCTGACCGGCCGCCGGGCTAGAGAATCTGGGTCATCGGCCATACTTGCCGCGTCGGGACTGGCCTTCGGGGCCGGACAAGGGGGCATCAGTGAGCCAGTTGTTGGCCGGCATTCGAGTGCTGGAACTGGCGACGGGAATCTCGGGTCCGTACCTGGGCAAACTCTTCGCCGACCACGGCGCTGACGTCACCAAGGTGGAGCCGCCCGGTGGTGATCCGGCGCGTCGCCACGGTCCGTGGGGCCCTTCGGGAACGCCATCAGGGGCCGGCAACCTGGAGCGCTCGCCGCTCTTCCTGCACCTGAACACCAACAAGCGGAGCGTGATCGCCGACCTCGGCGTGCCGTCGCCGAGCACTGACGACGTCGATTTCGTCCGGTCGCTCGTGGCGGAATCCGACATCGTGATCGAGTCGTTTGCACCCGGACATCTCGATGCCATCGGGCTCGGCTACGAGACGATGTGCGGTCTGCGCCCTGGCATCGTCCTGTCCTCGATCACGCCGTTCGGCCGGACGGGCCCCTATGCGGAGGCCGGCTATCAGGGCAGCGACATCGTCACCTACGCGATGGGCGGGCCGATGTGGGGCACCGGCATCGACGAGCGCGAGCCGGTGAAGCTGGGCGGTGATGTCACCTCGTATCAGGTCGGCAATCTGGCAGCAGTGCCAACGCTGGCTGCGTACCTCATCAGCCAGCGCAGCGGACGGCCTGCACATGTGGACGTGTCAGCCTTCGAGGCACAAGCGGGCACGATCGACCGGCGCAGCTCGTACCTCATCTACCAGGCGTACACCGGTACCGATGTGGCACGCGAGCCCCGTCAGCCTCAGCGGGCGTCGCCCGTCGGCTTCTACCCCGTGACGGATGGCTGGGCGCTCGTGTTCACCCTCCCCACGTGGGTGCCCCGGATGGTGCAGACGCTGGCTGCGGCCGGACTGGGGCTGGGCGATGGCGAAGACGGCAGTTCTCTGGCCGAACGCTTCGCGAGTCCCCGGTGGGTGTTCGATCCCGACCTGCCCGACATGGTCGAGACTGCCTTGTACCCGTGGCTGTTCAGCCATTCCAAGGCGAGCGTGGCGGCAGCGGCGCAAGTCCACAAGTGGGCGGTGACGCCTCTGAACGCACCGGTCGATGTGCTCGACGACGAGCATTTCGTCTCCCGCGGTGTCTTCATCGACGTCACCCATCCGGTCGCTGGGACCGTGACCCAGCTCACAGCACCATTCCGATTGCACGCTGGCTCGGATTCGCCATCGGATGCTGGGCCCGAGGTGCCGGCGCCGGCTCCGTTGCTCGGCGAACACGACGCTGCGACGCGTGCCCACGCCGCTGAACGCTCCCGCCGGGACGCTTCGGTCAGCGAGGCTGCAGCGAGCGATGCGTCAGCCAGCTCAGCCGACTCGCATGCGCGGGCCGATCGTGAGCCTCCGCGGCTGCCGCTCGACGGCATCCGTGTCCTGGACCTCACGGTGGTGTGGGCAGGCCCCGGCTGCACGATGTACCTGTCGGATCTCGGCGCGGAGGTGATCCGGGTCGACAACCCGTTCGTCTTCCCGACCGCCACGCGGGGCCTGATGGCACGTCCGCCTTCGGAGATTGTGCGGGAGCTGGGGCCGCTGTCCGGCTACCCCGACAACGACCCGGGACCGCGGCCGTGGAACCGTCAGAACATGTTCAGCTCGCACGGCCGGGGCAAGCTGAGCTGCACGCTGGACCCGCGCACCGAGCTGGGCCGCGAGACGCTGCAGCGGCTGTTAGGTCACGTCGACGTGATCGTGGAGAACAACTCCATCGGCGTGTTAGCGAAGCTGGGCATGGACTGGGAGACGGTCCACGCAGCGAACCCTCGCGTGATCATGCTGCGGATGCCGCCCATGGGCCTCGACGGCCCGTCGGCCGATTGGCTGGGATTCGGCGCCAATTTCGAGGCGATGTGCGGGCTGACCGGGCTGCGCGGCTACGCCGACGACGACCCCACAAGCCTGACGTCGGTCTTCCACATGGATCCCGCCAGCGCTGCGACGGCTGCGTTCGCCGTGCTGGCAGTACTGGCCCGTCGCGACGGCGCCGACGGGGACGGCGGGGACGGCGGGGACGGCGGAACAGGCGTCGGCGAGCTCATCGAGTTCTCCCAGTCAGAAAACGTGATGCAGCACATCGGCGAGTACTTCATCGACGCTGCGGCCAACGGAACCCGTCATCAGCCGCTCGGCAATCGGTCCATTGCGCGTGCGCCCCAAGGTTGCTATCGCTGCGCTGTGGATCCGGCTCGGCCGGACCAGGACGACGAGTGGGCAGTCATCGCATGCGAGAACGACGCCGACTGGCGGTCGCTCGCAGCGCTGTTGGATCGGACGGCCGGCGACGGCGCGCCGCCCCTCGCATCAGATGAACGCCTGGCCACGCTTGAAGGCCGCATGGTTCACCATGACGAGATCGACGCCCGCATCAGCGCCTGGACCCAGCAGCTCACCTCAGCCGAGGTCTTCCATCAATGCCAAGCGGGCGGCGTACCGGCTGGTCAAGTGCTGCGCGAGTCACAACTTCGGACGGATCCGCACATTGCGGACCGCTGCTGGTTTCGCCAGAACGGCTCGGTCGAGCAGGGCTGGCACAGCTTTCCGGGGCGCCAGTGGCGTTGGGACGGCCCCGAGATGCCGTGGCGTCCAATCGGCATCCTGGGCGACGCCAACGAGTACGTGTTCCGGGGACTCCTCGACATGGACGACGACCAGTGGCAGGCGCTCTGCGACGAAGGCCACATCAGCCGCGACTACAAGCACCTCGACGGCACATCGATGTAGCGAGGCGGGCGTCTTGGAATGCCCGCTTCGTGCTGCTGCGCCTGCTGCTCACAGATACGCGTCACACGCCACAGGTAGATTGCCCGCATGTCAATGGCCAGTGGGATCTGCCCAGTGGCGGACATGTAGAACGGTTTTGCCCAGCGGCGGCCAACAGAACTGCCCGGTGGTGGCCGGGTGTTCTGCCCGTAGCTCAGTTGGTCAGTGGCGTCACCCCCTTGCCGGCGGTGGCTTGGGTGAGGCGGATGCTGTCGCCGGCGGTCATGACGACGTGGGCGTGGTGCAGTAGCCGGTCGACGGTGGCGTTGGCGATGGTCTTGGGCATGAGTTCGTCGAACCCGGCGGGGTGAAGATTGCTCGACAAAGCGATGGAGCGTCTCTCGTAGGCGGCGTCGACGACGCGGTAGAGCGCCTCGGCGGTCTCGGTGGCGACCGGCAACAGGCCGATGTCGTCGATCACGATGACGTCGGCGCGCATGATCCGCCGGATGGCCTTGGCGGCGGTGTCGTCGGCGCCGTGGCGGCGCACGAGCGCGCCGAGGTGCTCGAGACTGAACCAGGTGACCTTGTGACCGGCATCGACGGCGGCGTGGCCGAGCGCTTCAAGGAAGTGCGTCTTGCCGGTGCCTGATGGTCCGCACACGACGAGGTTCTCGTGACGTTGGAGCCACTCGAGGGTGCGCAGCGCCCGCTGGGTCGGCGCCGGGATCGAGCTGGCGGTCTCGTCCCAGGCGTCGAAGGTCTTGCCGGTGGGGAACCCGGCCGCTTTGCGCCGGGCCCGCACAGAGGATGCTTGACGGCCGGCGAGCTCTTCGGCCAGCAGTGCCCGCATCGCTTCGGCCGGTTCCCAGCGTTGTGCTTTGGCGGTGGCCAACAACTCCGGTGCTGCGGCGCGCATGTGGGGCAGGCGCAGGGTGCGCAACAGGTCGACGACCTCGTCGATCGGCGCTGCGATCATCGGTCGCCTCCGAGGCGCCCCAAGCGGCCCGGGCTGAGCGAGTGCACGTCATCGGCGCGCCGGCGCTGTCCGGGCGGGTCAGCAGCCAGGATCGAGGCCAGGTCGCCGTCTGCGAAGCGGCCGAACATCGCGGCGGCACCGAGCGCCCCGTCAAGCCGCTCGGCGCCGTGCAGTCGGGCAAGGGTGACGGCTTCAGATCTTGACCTTCACCCGGCTCGTGCCCGCAGCGGCTGCTTCAACGAGCCAGGTGCGGCGCCGTCTCCGATGGCGAGGAACTCGGCCTCGGCCGCGCTCGTCGGCTTCGGCCGCCGCCCGAGCGGCCCAGCCGGGCGCGCCGGGTAGTGGGCGTCGTCGATCATGGGATGCCCCGGTGTCGAACGCTGGTGGCGGGCGACCTCGATTGGGCCTGACGGTGCGCAGTGGGTGACCACGACCTGGTCACCGTCGACACGCACCCACACCGTCTCATCGGCGAGGGTGTGCGGGACCGAGTAGGTCACCGCGCCGAAGCTGATCGTGGAGCTCCAAGAGACTTTCCGGGTTTCCCCGAGCGCCGCCGTGTATGGGCGTTCGGGCAGCGCGTGCAGCCGATGCCGTTCCTCGGTGAGCATCTCGACCGGTGGCCGCCGGGTCACCCGATGCGACGGCCGTTGACCTCGGCCATCCACGCCTCGCACGCATCGACCAGCTCGGCCCAGCTGGTGTAGTCGTCGCCAGGTTGGCGTCGGTTGGCACCAAGTCGGCTTTGGCGACCCGCACCGTCGGCTCGCTGCCGCCTTTGGATTCAGGGTCCGCCGGCACACACGTCGCCACCGTGATCCCGTAGTGCCCGCCGACCGCAACGATCTCCGGATGGCGCACAGCGATCCCAGCGACGTGATCGATCGTGACCGTGCGCTCGTTGTCGGTCAACCAATACGTCGGCGCGCCGCCAAAGGCTCGCATCGCCCGATCCACACAGGCGATCACCGTGGGCGGGTGCGGTCCCAGGTCGCGATCACCACCCGGAACCTCGACCACGCCAGCCACGCACAAAACTTCGTCCTTCGCCCGGCGAACCGGACCCGCGCCCCAGTCCCACTGCGCCCACATCTCCGGCTCAGCGATCCACGGCCGATACACCCGCCGCCGACCCGCCGCGAAGCTGTTCTTGCACGCGGCCACTGCTCGGCGCACCGTGCGGTCCGAACCCTCGAACCCCAACGCCTTCAGCTTGGCGTAGCAACGATCGGCGCGGATCTTGCCACAGGAGCGCTCCACCCACTCCTCGATCTTCGCCATCCACGGATCGATGATCCGTTCCCGCCGCACCGGGCCCGCACCCCCCAGCCGACCCTCGTCGCGTCTGGCCACATACGCGGCGACGGTGTGATGCGAACAACCGGCCAGCTCGCCGGCATCCCGCGACGACCTCAGGTCGAACGCTTCCAACATGTTCATGATTTCCTCGCGAGACTTCACTTGCTCCTCCTGCTCGATGGTCACGGTCGTGGTGACCGGCCATTCGAGTAGGAGGAGCCCCCCGCCGCGGTGGACCCCGACGGGAAACGGACTTCAACGCGGGCAGTTCTGTTGGCCGCCGCTGGGCAAAACCGTTGGCCGCCAGCGGGCAGCTACATGGCCGCCACTGGGCAGGATCTCATGGCCGCCGACACCCGCATGGCAACTGACACGGGCACTGACGCGAAGGCCGCGGCCAACGACATCGAGTTCTGGGTAGACCCCATCTGACCTTGGTGCTGGGTGACGGCCAGGTGGGTCGTCGACGAAGTCGCCTCCGAGCGCAACCTGAACGTGAAATGGCAGCCGATCAGCCTGCTCTTCAAGAACAATCCTCCGACCGACAGTCCCTACTACGACGCGGTCGTGGGCACCCACGGGCATCTGCGGGTGATGGAGTCGATCCGCGCCGCGGAGGGCGACGATGCCGTGTTCGGCGTCTACTGGGACTTTGCGAGCCGCATCCACCACGACGGTGACCGCGATTTCGACATCGCGAAGGCGCTCGAAGAGCTGCGGATCGATCCGAAGCACGCGAAGGCCGCGACGGACGAATCGTGGGACGCCGAGATCCGCTCACGCATGGACGAAGGGTTGGCGCTCGTTGGCACCGACGTCGGCACGCCGATCATCGCTCTCAACCGCAGCGACGGCGAGCGCGTCGGCATCTTCGGTCCAGTGATCACGCGGGCGCCCAAGGGCGAAGACGCCCTGAAGCTCTGGGACGGCATGGTCGCCATGATGGAAGTGGACGGCTTCTGGGAGCTGAAGAAGACGCGCACCGAGCGCCCCGAATTCGGCGACCGTCCGGTCACCGTCCCGCCGGTCGGCTGAGAGCGCGGCGGCGCACCCGCGCACCGCGGAAACACAGCAACATCCAACGGAGCAGCGCGATGGCGGGCACCATTCTCGACGACCTCAAGATCATCGACACCGACAGCCACTGGTCCGAGCCCTACGACCTGTGGACGTCGCGCGCGCCTGCGAAGTACCGAGACCGAGTGCCGCGGATGACCACCAAAGACGGCAAGCGCCGCTGGTGGTTCGACGACTCGATCCCGATCGGCCTGCCGATCGCTTCGTCGGTCGTCGGCCCTGACGGCGAGAAGGTCACCGGAACGGTGTTCTTCGACTTCGACAACGACATGGTGCACCGCGCCAGCTACGACGCCCAAGCCCGGGTTGCGATGCTCGACGAACTCGGCATCGAAGCGCAGATCATGTACCCGAACGTTGCCGGCTTCGGGAATCAAAACTTCCTCAAGTCGCCCGACGATGCGCTGCGCCTCATCTCGGTCGAGATCTACAACGACGCATTGGCCGAGTTCCAGGAGGCCACCGGCCAGCGAGTGTTCGGCATGGCGCTGCTGCCTTGGTGGGATCTTGACGCTTCGGTGCGCGAGATCGAGCGCTGTCACGCAAACGGCTTGCGGGGCATCGTGACGTGCTCCAACCCCGAAGAGGCCGGCCTTCCCGACATGGCGATGCCCCACTGGGATCCCGTGTGGCAGGTCTGCTCAGACCTGGCGATGCCGATCAACTTCCACATCGGCTCGTCGAAGGGCAACCTGGACTACTACGGCAAGGCACCGTGGCCGTCGTTCGGGCCCGAACGCCGCCTGGCGGTCGGCTCGGCGAACCTGTTCATGGGGAATGCCCGCGTCGTGGGCAACATGATCTACTCCGGCGTGCCAGAGCGGTTCCCCAACGTGAAGTTCGTGTCGGTCGAAAGCGGGGTGGGCTGGCTGCCGTTCTTCTTGGAAGTGCTCGACCACCAGATGCACGAGACGGCGCCCAACGAGCTTGCCGAGCTGTCGATGCTGCCCTCGGACTACTTCCGGCGGCAGTTCTACGGCTGCTTCTGGTTCGAACGGTCCACAGTGCGACCAACGGTGGAGTACGTCGGCGCGCAGTCGCTGATGTTCGAGACCGATTTTCCGCACCCAACGTGCCTGTATCCGCGAGACGATCACGATCTCGTGAAGGCGCTCGAGGGCATCCCCCTCGGCGACGTCGAGCGGATCATGTCGCTCAACGCCGCCGAGCTCTACCGCATCGACATCTGAGCCCACGGGGCGTCGACGGCGCTCACCGGGAGATGTCAGCGGCGTTGGGCTAGAACTTCGCGATGAAGTTCGGGATCTTTTACGAGCTGTCGGTGCCGAGGCCCTTCAGCCGAGCCAACGAGTGGTTGACGTACCACAACGCCCTCGAGCAGTGCCGGCTGGCCGACGAGCTGGGCTTCGACCACGTCTGGGCGGTGGAGCACCACTTCCTCGAGGAGTACTCGCACTGCCCCGCACCCGAGGTGTTCCTGACAGCCGTTGCCGCGCAGACCCAACGCATCCGGGTGGGCCACGGCGCCGTGGTGTGCGTTCCGGAGATGAACAATCCGATCCGAGTCGCTGAGCGAGCCGCGGCGCTCGACATCATCTCGAACGGCCGTCTGGAGCTGGGCACAGCACGTTCGAGCACCTGGACCGAACTGGGCGGATTCTGCGCCGACCCGGACGACACCAAGAAGACGTGGGACGAGTTCGTACGGGTGATCCCGAAGATGTGGACCGAAGACGACTTCGGCTGGGAAGGCGCCCGCTTCGAGATGCCGGCCCGCAACGTGATCCCCAAGCCCTTCCAGGAGCCGCATCCGCCGATGTGGGTGACGGTCACGACGCCCGGCACCGAGCTGGACGCAGCGGCGCGAGGCCTGGGCTGTCTCGGCGTGAGCGCCGCACCGTTCGCAGAGCAGGAACGCCGCACCGCCGAGTACTACCGGCGGGTTGCCGACTGTGACCCGGTCGGCAGCTTCGTGAACGACCAAGTGCACACGCTCAACTTCCTGTACTGCCACGAGGACTATCGACAGGCCGCCGCGCTGGGTCTCCCGATGGTGGGCGCATTCGCCATGTCCAACGCTCACCTGTACTTCACCCGCGAGGCGTACCCGACGAGGGCCTACCAGACGCTCGGCAACGCGGGCGCTGCGCTGCGCAACCGCGCCGGACCGGACGGGGCCGCTGCGGCTGACGACCCGAGTGCAGCCAAGGGTCTTCCCGAAGGCGTCGGCATCGGCGATCCCGACCACCTCGTACGGACCATCCGCAAATGGGACGACGTCGGCGTGACCGGCATCAACTTCCTGCTCAACGCCATGGAGATGATCCCCCAAGAGCAAGTGCTCGACAGCCTGCGACTGTTCGCGACCGAGGTCATCCCGCAGTTCCAAACGCCAGCCGAACGGGCGCGACCGGTGGCGACGCCCACCACCATTCCCGACGTCAGCCAGTCGAACACGGCCACCTCGTCGACTCCCACCGGGGCGAGCCGATGATCTCGGGAACTGCGTCGATCGACGAGTTGGCGCGGAACGCGGCAGAGATCGAAGCGTTCGGCAGCGAACCGATCACGCTGAGCGGCGTCACCGGACTCTCGCTGATCGCCGAGCTGCGGCGCGGCGCCCGCGAAGAAGTCCTGCCGCCCGGCTTGCACCCGATCGTGCCGCCTGCAATGTCGCTCGTTGCCTGGGATGTCGGCGACTCTCCGTGGGGGGCGTTCAGTGCCGTGATCGTTCGGGTCGTGTGCCGCAGCGGTGCCCGTGCCCGAACGTTCTGTGTCGGTACAGCAGCTTCCACGGATGACGCTGTCGCAGGCCTGCGGTCTCAACTCGGATTCCCCGCTCAACGCGCCGAAGTGGCGTTGCGGCGCCACTACGACGGCGTCGACCTGACGGTCGCTTCCAGAGGCGAAGCGGGTGACAGCACGGCAAGTCGCAATGGCGCGGGGCCGATGCTCGCAGTGAGTGCCCTCGACCCCGATCCGCTGTCGGTTGGCGACCTTCAGCAGGTCGGCTCGATGAACCTGGCGCACACCCCGTTGGGACTGCGGCTCGTCCAGGTCGAGACCCATCACATTCCGTCCCGCGTAGAGCGACTCGCCGCCCGTATCGACGCATTCGATGCCGAGGCCTGGGGTCAGCGGCTGCTCGATCCGTACTGGGTCGTGAGTTGTTCGGTGTCGCTCGAGGACATCGAGATTCCCGCGATTCGATTCGTGTGCGATCCCGCCAAACCCGCCGCTGAGGGCACCGAACGCGTCCAGTAGCGTCCGCTGCCATGAGCGATTCGGCACCCGATACCACCGACAGCGCCTCACAGACCGGCTCGCAGCTGCGGGCCGTAGGCGTGACGATTGACTGCGCAGATCCCGAGGCGATCGCGGATTTCTGGCAGGTAGCCCTCGGTTTCGAGCAGCGCGTCGGCAACGGCCGTCCCTACATCACCTTGTCCGGGGGCAGCGGGAGCAGTCGCATGCTCAACCATCTGACGATCCAGCGGGTGCCCGAAGCCAAGACGGCGAAACTGCGGGCGCATCTCGACCTGTTCACCGGCGACATGGACACCGAGGTCGCCCGCCTCGTGACACTCGGTGCGACGGTGCTGGTTCCGGCCAGCATCGACGCAGACGGCCACCTCGGCTTCCGTGCCACCGTCATGGCCGATCCCGAGGGCTCCGAATTCTGCGTCGTCTCCCGCGGGACGTAACGCCCGCCGCGAGGCGGCCTGTGTCAACCGCCTGAGCCAGCGGCGACGAGCCGGGCCCACCGGCGTTCTGCGACAAGACCTTGGTGCAATGGGAGATCGTTGGCGGCGCGCAGGCAGCGACGAAGCGCCCGCGCCATGGGTCGATCAATCCGGGCGAGCTGGCTCGCCAGTTCAGCGGTCCGGCCACCGAGGTCGTCGGGCGGCACGACCTCGCAGACGATGCCCAGACGGTGAGCCTCGACAGCGTCGATGTTTCGGCCGCTGAGCACCAATGGCAGTGCGGCTGCCGGCCCGATTGCGGCGGTCAGGCTCTGGGTGCCCCCAGCGGCGGGAAGCATGCCGAGCTTCACCTCGGGAAAGCCCAAGACCGAGTCGGTGCTGGCGATGCGAAGGTCACACAGCAGCGACATCTCCAAGCCCGAGCCGAGGGCGTAGCCGTGCAGCGAGCACAACGTCGGCGCCGGCAGATTGACCAGAGGAAGCCACGGATCGCGGTCCCAGCGGATTCGTCTTGCGTCGAAGATGGACGCAGCCGTGCCGAACTCGGACAAGTCGGCGCCGGCGCTGAAGTGCTTGCCTTCGGCAGCGAGCACCACGCAGCGCACATCGGGCACGTCGCGGACTGCCATGATCGCCTCAATCAGCCCGTCGCGCATCTCAAGGTCGTAGATGTTCAGCGGCGGATGGCACAGCGTGATCGTGGCAACGCCGTCGTGACCGAAGATCAGCCGAACTCGCTCAGCCATGCGCGTTCGGTTCGGTCCGGGCGCCTGCGGCCAGGGTGCAAGCTGCCCGGGCGGCGAGCGTGGCAATGGCACCTGCGAGTGAAACCCCCTCATGCTGGGGCGCGGCGCCGGCCAGCTGATCCAGCGCAACGGCCGCAGCCTGTAGTCCGGCCAGCGGATCGGGATAGGAGTACGCCGGCGCTTGCGGCTCGTCGCCTAGGCAGCCCAAGCCGGAGGCCGCATGTGCGCCAGCGCCGTATGCGACCCAGTCGCGCTCGGGTGTGTCTGGAGCGAACGCTGTGATTGCCAAGGTGCGCAGACCCCAGTGCTTGGCCTGGAGTTGCTGCGGCACGAGATCGTGGTTGGCGAGCGCTCGCGGTGAGAGTGAGGTGACCAGCAGGTCGGCGGAGGCCAACATCTGGTCGAGGGAGCGTCGGTCCGCTTCGAGCCGCAGATCCAGGTCAACCACTGTTTTGTGAGCGTTGAGCTCTGCATACATCGGTGAGCCCGCCAAACCGTCGGGCCGGGCTGCGGACGTAATCTTGTGAACCTCGGCGCCTGCACGGCCCAGCAATTCCGTACACAGCGGACCCGCCCACATCGAAGTCAGATCCACCACGATTGCGCCGTCGATGCTCATGGTGCCTGCCGGAGTGGCACCAGGCGGGGCTGCGACTTGGCGGACAATTGCATTGGGCAATCGTCGATACGGCGTGACCGGCAGGCGCCATTCCTGCGCGGCAGCGGCGACGGCTTCCGGTTCAGGCTCGTTTCGCTGCACCTCGGCGAAGCGTTCCCACGTCTCGATGTCGTCGGGCCCCAGGTCAACGCAGAGTGCGCCATTGCCCCACGGCACGGGGTCGCTCGGCATGTCAGCGGTTCCGAGCCGGCGAGGCATGTCAATCCACGCCGCCTCGTCTCCCACCAACGCCCGGCCCAAACGGCCGTCAACGGCCGCAGCCAACTCGGATCCGTAGGCAAACAGACCCGGTGGCAGCCAGTCGTTCATCGCCCTGCGCTGAGTCTGATGCTCCGCACGGCTAACGCCCTGCGAAGTCCGGTGGGCGTTTGTCGAAGAATGCGGCGAGGCCCTCGGCGCGATCGTCGGTGGCGGCCAGCTGGTGATTCAGGTCGCCTTCGAGACGCAAGCCATCGGCGAGGGGCAGTTCCGAGCCTCGATGGATTGCTTCCTTCGCGAATTCAAGTGCTAGCGGACCGGCACCGGAAAGCTCGTCCAGCCAATGTTCGACGGCATCGTCGAGGTTGTCTTCCACTGCGTGGATCAGGCCCCATTCCAGCGCAGTCGGTGCGTCAATCTCAGTACCCAACAGCAGCATCGTGCTCGCGCGGGACGCTCCGATGGCACGAGGCAGGCGCTGCGTGCCTCCCCACGCCGGCAGCCGGCCATCAAGCGGATCACGCATGGCAAAGCTCGCCTCACGAGCGCACAGGCGGACGTCGCAGGCCAGCGCGATCTCAAGGCCCGGGCCGGAACAGTCGCCGCTGATGGCACAGATCACCGGACTCCTTACTGCGGCCAGTGCTGATGCTGGATCGGGTTGGAGTTCGAGCGGATCGAAGCTGATGCCCGAGCAGAAATCAGTGCCGGGCTCATTGCGCAGGACCAGAACTGCCGGCTCGCGCGCCTCGCGCACCGACGCGCAGAGATCAGCCAGCGACCGCGCCCCAGCGTGATCGAGTTCGCCGCCGCTCAGCGTGTGGTCGATGCGTCTCAGGGTGCCACCACGCTCCCGGGTGGCCGGCGAGAGTTGCCTGCCGTGTGCCGAAACCGGACTGACTCAGTCGGCCCCGCGTTCAACTGTCGGCCTCAGTCGGCCGACTTGGTCTTCTTCGGCTCCTGCAGCGCCATGTCCTTGCCGTTGCACTGCAAGGTCACCGCGCCCGGCTTGGTGACGAGCACCTCAATGCCGGAATCCTCATCCTGGTAGCGCTTGCCGACCTTCAGGCTGTCGCCACCAGAGGACGAGGAAATTTCAGCCTCGCCGCCCTTGGTCACGATGACCTGTACGCCACCGTCGAATTCCAGACGCTCTCCAGCCTTGGTCGCCACAGCATCCCCCTGGTTCTCGTTTTGGAAACTGGTATGCCGTTTGACGCTACACGACGCATCTCGTCAAGACATCACCACAGCACTCCGCGACCTGCGGCGTGCTTCACCGCGCTCACAGGACAGCGACACGGCCAGCGGCGACAATGTCTCGGTGACAGCAGCAAGCAAGACCGCACTGGTCATCGGCGGCACCGGCCCGACAGGACCGCTCGTCGTTGACGGTTTGGCCGAACGCGGCTTCGAGGTGACCATCCTGCACACGGGACGGCATGAGACTGAGCTGATTGGCCCTGCTGTGCGTCACATCCATACAGACCCGTTTGACGGCGAGACCACCGACGAGGCGCTCGGCGGCGAGGAGTTCGATCTTGCGGTGGTCATGTACGGACGGTTGCGAGTGCTCTCAGCGCTGCTGGCAGGCCGCTGCGGACACTTCGTCTCTATTGGCGGCGTGGGTGTCTATCGAGGCTTCGGCAGTCCGGACGATCTGTTCCCGATCGGAATGCCGGTGCCGCTTGCTCATGGCGCGCCGCTGGTGGGCGACGGTGAGGAGTTCCGCAAGCTGCGGATGATCCGCGTCACTGAAGAGGCTGTGTTCGAGCATCACCCCGAAGCCATCCACCTGCGATATCCGCAGCTCTACGGGCCTCGTCAGCCGCTGCCTCGCGAATGGCCGCTTGTGCGCCGGGCTCTGGACCGGCGGCCCCACGTAGTGGTGCCCGATGGCGGCTTGACTGTCAAGAGTCAGGGATGGATCGGTAACGCCGCGCACGCCACGCTGTTGGCCTGCGATCGACCCGCGGCTGCCGTTGGCGGCATCTACAACGTGGCTGACTCGGCTGCTTTGTCGATCGCTCAGATCGCCGAGATCGTCGCCGACGAGCTGGGCCACCGGTGGGAGCTGGTGTCAATGCCGTACGACCTTGCGGCTCCCTCCCGCCCGATGGTCGGCAGCTGGTCCACGACGCACCGAGTGCTCGACATCGGTCCGACCGTGCGGGATCTCGGCTATGCCGATGTCCTCGAACCGACGCAGGCATGGCGCGCAGCTGCACGGTGGCTGGCCGAGAACCCGCCGGAGCGCGGCGGCGCGCTCGAACAACGTCTCGGCGATCCATTCGACTACGAAGCCGAGGATCGGCTGGTGGCGGCCTGGTCTCAGGCTCGCCGCGACCTTGATGCCGCAGTCAACGAGATCGCGTGGAGCTTCGAGCCCAACTACGGCAGTGCCTACACCGGCAATCGTCCGAACCCCGGCATGGGCTGAACGCGCGCATCGGGGCGCGGCGTCCAGTGCTGGCGGTGGATGGCCCGAGTTCGGGCTGCTCAGCGAGCGAGCGGGCCGCGCAGCAGTCGGCCCGGCACGGCACCCGTCACCTTGCCGTGCTCGGTGATGACCTCACCGTTGACGATGGTGGCAGCGAAACCGGTGGCGGTCTGGCGCAGGCGGGGTTCACCGGCCGGCAGATCGTGCACCAGTTCGGGCAGGTCCGGTGTGACGGTCTCGGGATCGAACACGTTCACGTCGGCTGCCTTGCCGACGGCCAGCACGCCGCGATCGTCGAAGCCCCATGCCGTCGCGGGCAGCTGCGTGATGCGTCGCACAGCATCAGCCAGCGTGAACTCCTGGCGGTCGCGAACCCAGTGACCCAGCAGGTGGGTCTGCAGCGACGAGTCCATGATCTGGGTGACATGCGCCCCGCTGTCGGAGAACGTCGGGATGGCGCGGGGGTGCTTGAGCAAGCGCAGCACCAGGTCTTGGTCCTGGTTGGCAATGGCTTGGACAAAGAACAGCTCCAAGTTGGCGTCCAAGGCAAGATCGACGAATGCGTCCATCGGCGCAATGCCCCGCTCGGCTGCGATCTCTTCGATGGAGCGGAAGGGCGGCAGCGGCTGCGTCAGCGGGTAGATGTGCGCCCAGACCGGCTTGCGGGCTTCCGGCCCGAGGGCCCGGCCGTAGTCGCCGCTCGTGGCCTCTTCGACCAGGCGGGCACGAATGCCGGGGTCGGACAGCGCAGCCTTCTGCTCGGCCATCGAGCCGGCGCGCATGTCGCTCCACAACGGCAGAGCGTCAAAGGGGAGCGCGGTGCGGAACGACAGCAAGGTGCCGAGGTGGCGGGTGTGGGCCTGGCCCCACGAGATGCCGCCCGCAGCGTTGATGCCGTCGAGCAGCTTGATCACCGGCTTCCAGTGGTGGTCTGCGCTGGAGGGAGCCAGCATTCCGTAGGTGATCGGGACACGGGTGCGTGCGCCCAGCTCGACGAGCTTGGCGACGTATGCGTCGTTTCGCTCGGCATCGCGTGAGCGCAGGTCTCCGTGGTTGGCCAGCTCGAAGATGCCCGCTCCCATCACGCCCATCTCGCTGACCAGCGCATCGATCTCGGACCATTCCGCCATCCGCGAGGCAACCGGGCGGTCATCGGCGGTCTCGTGGTTGTACGAGATCGAGGTGGTGAAGCCGACGGCGCCAGCGCGCAGCGAGTCACGCAACTGCGCCAGCATGAGTGCCAGTTCGTCATCGTTGGAACCACGCTCGAATGCCGCCTCGCCCATCGCCCAGGTTCGCAGCGCCGAGTGGCCCAGGTAGCCGGCGTAGTTGATGCCCTTGGGCGTGGCCTCGACGAAGTCCAGGTACTCGGGGAAGGTCTCCCAGGTCCAGTCGATGCCTGCGGCCATGGCCTCGGCGGAGATGTCCTCAGCACGCTCCAAATTGCGCACCACCAGGTGGCGAGCGTCGGAACGGGCCGGGGCCAGCGTGAAGCCGCAGTTTCCCATCACGACCGTGGTCACGCCATGAAAGCACGAGCTCTCGCCCATGGGATCCCAGGCGATTTGCGCATCCATGTGCGTGTGGACATCAATAAATCCGGGCGTGACGGCATGGCCCTCGGCGTCAATGGTGCGGTCCACACGGCGGCCGGCCAGCTCGCCAGGCGTCTCGGCGATCTCGGCCACGACGCCGTCAGAGATGAGGACATCGGCTCGGCGCGGCTCGGCGCCCGTGCCGTCCACCAAAGTCCCGCCTCGAATCAGCAGATCCCCCATGGCTGTCTCCCTTCGTCGCGCTATTACATACCGACCGCTCGTGCTGTGATCGCTGACACTCATGCGGTTCGGCCTGGCGGCTTGAACAGGACTAGCGCGATCCGCTCACCTGGACAGTAACGACATCGAGGCCGAGATACTTCTGGTGCTGCACCGACGAGGTGTAGTGCCGGAGCAGGCGCAGAGTCATGGCGCTTGCTTCCACCGAGCTCGGGGCGGCCCCAGCCTCCTCCCCCAGATACGCCAGCCGATCCTCGAGATTCTCGTCGTCGAAGACGGCCATGAACTCCAGCTCCACCACGTGATCGACTGGACGCGCGATGACGATCAAGCGAGGCACTGCGCCGTCCGTATCGGGTTCATCCAAGTCGAGGAGACTCATCAGCGTCTCCTCGCCCGCTGAGCGCAGCCGTTGGGTCGACGCGTCATTCCAGTGGAGCCGAGCGGCGAGATCCGACAGGAACGCATCGAGCTCCGGCAGGCAGACCCTGCTCAACGTGGCATCGAGACGAGCGAGGTCGCGAGAGCCGAAGAAGTTGGACAACATGACCATCACCACAGCGGAGAAAGCTCCGACCATGACGCCGTTGTTGGCCAGCGAGCCCCACACGCCGCCGAGCAAGTCCGCGATGATCGTGTCCTGCTCGATGCCTGCGCCGAGGGCGAATGCCACGCCCAAGATGACAGCGTCGCGGGCGCTGAGCCCTCCTTGAAGCGCCGTTCGGATGCCGCCCACGAAGAGCAGCCCCACGATGCTCAACAGGTAGGACCCAACAACCGGTCCGGGCACGGCGAGCAGCACCGCGCTCAGCTTCGGAAGCAGCGCCACTGCCACGAGACCGGCCCCGATGTACACGCCGACCCGTCGCGCCGCGACCTGCGTGGAACCGGTGAGCGCCGCGCTGTAGGGCCCGTAGCTGCACAGCGGCGGCGACCCGACCGCGCCCGCCAGCACAAGGCCGGCCCCGGTCACGTTGATCGAGCCCTGCACACGACGGAAGTCCGTCACCCGCGGTGTGCGCCATGACTGCTGCTGCACGAGAACGTTGTCCCCGATGTTCTTGATGCCGTCTACAAGGGCGACTAGCGCGAATACGGGCAGCAACGACCAGAAGCTCGCACCGAAGTTCGGCTCAAAATCTGGGAATCCCGCAACGGGAAGGCCGATCCATGGCGCTTCGACGATCACACGAGCGTCGTACATACCGAACAACAGCGCGACTCCGCAACCCGCTCCGATCGTGATGAGCGGCGCCCAGATCCTCAACGCTCCTCGAGAACGCAGGGCGAGCGCCGTGGCGGCGATCAGCGTCACCAGACCGACGATCGGACCTCCGACCGCGGGCGTTGCCTCAGGCACGTTGCGGATCCCGTTGAACGCCACCGGCAACAGCGTGACAGCGATGAGCATGAGCACGGTGCCCGAGACCAGCGGCGTGATTATCTTGCGCAGCTTGGGTAGCCAGAACGACAACAAGACATAGGAGATCGCAGCAGCCGCGGTCAGGCTCGACAGCATGGTCGGCCCGCCTCGTGAGAGCGCCAATATCGAGATCGCCACATACGAAGGCGACACACCCACCATGAACACGAGCCCAGAGCCGAACCTGCCGACACGGCTGGCCTGCAGCGCAGTAATGACCCCACTGACCAGCAACGCCGCAAAAACTACCCACGAGACATAACCGGCGTCCTGGCCGCTCACTTGGGCCACGAAAGAGGCCAACAGCACGGTCGGTGCCACCACCAACAGGACACCCTGCAGGGCAACACTGATGCTCACACGATCCGGGCACCGATCATCGGGCTGGTAGCGGACTGCACCGTCTGCCTCGTCAAAAAACATATCCGGAACCCTAGTCGTGGGCCCTTGCCACCATCGCTGGAGAAGCCGGCAGCGGCTCGCATCCGGTTGCCGACTACCGTTCGGACGCGATCTCAGCCGAAACTGAGGGCTGACAGGGGTCGCGACCAAGGGAGCAGCGATGTTCGAGACGCATGTGGCGTTGGACACCGGCGACGGCGAGATGAGCACCTTCATCGTTCATCCCGAGATCACCGTGGGCCGGCCGGGGCCTTTTCCCACGGTGCTCTTCCTGATGGACGCACCGGGAAAACGCGACGAGCTGCTCGACATGGCACGTCGCATCGCCACAGTCGGGTACTACGTGATGCTGCCGAACCTGCACTACCGCGAAACCCCGGGCTTCACCGTGCTACGGGATGATCCCGCCAGCGTCGAGTTCATGTTCGCGATGATGTCCAGGCTGACCAACGCCATGGTCGCCAGTGACGCCCAGGCAATGTTGGATCACGCCGAGACTGAAAGCGCTGCCAGCACCGAACGGGTCGGCACGACCGGCTACTGCATGACCGGCCCCATGGCCATCTGGCTCGCAGCCGAGTTCCCCGAGACCATCGCAGCAGCCATCTCCGTTCACGGCGTGCGGCTGGCAGTCGACGCCGACGACTCGCCGCACCGCCGCGCCGCGGACATCAAGGGCGAAGTGCTGATCTTGGCCGCAGAGTTCGACGACTACGTCGACCGCGCCCACTACGACCGGCTCTGCGCAGCCTTCGACGAGGCCGGCACGAACGCGCGGACGCATTGGCTCGTCGGAACCCATCACGGATTCGTGTTCCCGCAGCGATTCGCGTACGACAAGCACGCTGCCGAACGCCACTGGGAACTCCTGCACGACTTGTTCGACCGTCAGCTCAGCTGACGTCGACGGCGCGCGTTGCACAAGGATCCCGGTGCCTTGATCCATCTGACGGGAACCGACGGGGAACACGCAGTGCTCCACGACTTGGGTGGCAGCGGACCGCCTCTGCTGCTGACCCACGGCAACAGCCTCAACACCGGAATGTGGGCCACTGTGGTACCGCAGCTGCAGGATGGCTTTCACTGCTGGGGGCTCGATTTTCGCGGCCACGGCTCAGCGCGGCCCCAGCACGACGACATGTCTGTCGAACGCAGCCGCTTCGTCGACGAGGTCATGGCCCGACGGACGCACTCGGCGGCGGTCCGCTGCTGGCTGCCGGTCACTCGTTGGGCGCGTCGAGCCTGGTGCTCGCCGAATTGGCGCAGCCCGGCTCATTCCAAGGGCTGTGGCTCTACGAACCCCTGCTGGCTCTCCCCGGCCCGACATCGACCACGCTCTCGTACAGGCATCACGACGGCGGCGCATCGACTTCTCGACTGTTGACGAGGCGTACGAGCGGTTCGTGTCCAAGCTTCCTTTCTCGGCCTGCGAGCCCGCGGCGGTGCGCGCGTATGTCGAATTGGGCACGTACTCGTTGGGTGACGGTGCCGTTCGACTCTCGTGCTCGGGAGACACAGAAGCACGCATCTACGTGACCGGTCGACCGATCGAATACACCAAGCTCAGCACCGTCAGATGCCCTGCTGTGGTGGCGCGCGGTGGCTCCCTCGCCGCCAAGAGGAACGACATACCGCCCAAACTCGCACAGCCCATCGCCGAGGCCCTCGGCAACGGTCGACTCAAGACCTTCTCGGAATTGGGACACTTCGGCCCGATGCAAAACGGCGAAGCAATTGCGCAGGACATCCGAGTCCACCTTGAACCGCTGATCGCCGCTTGACCATTTATGAGACGCGCAAGCCCCGTCGTTCAGGGCGGGGTTAGCGGCTTGGTGTTTGTTGGTTCTGTATGTAGGTCTTGATGATTTCGAGTGGGGCGCCTCCGCAGGAGGCTGCGAAGTAGCTGGGGGACCAGAGGTGGTTGCGGTGTGTGCGTATGTGCGGGAATTCTTTGCGGAGCAGTCTTGATGAGACGCGGCAAGCTCTACCGGTGGTTGCAAGTGAGTTGAGTGTAGATGTCGTGTGCTGATGTCCAGTGGTGGAGTCGGCGGGGCATGTGGTTGAGGTTGTCCTCGATGACCGAGAGCCGCAGTTGTCCGATGTCGAGGCTGGTGCCTTTGGGGAGCCATCGGCGCAGCAGCGCGTTGGTGTGGTCGTTGGTGGGTCGCTGCCACGGCGAGCGCGGCTCGCAGAAGAACACCTCGATGCCGAGCGCGGCCTCGACGTCGGCCCAGCGGGCCATCTCGCGGCCTTGGTCCCAGGTGAGGCTGCGCACGAGCCGGGCGGGCTGGCGGCCCAGCGCCGCGGTGACCGCGGCGGCGACCTGGGGCGCGCTGTAGCCGTCGGGCAGCGCTGCGGTGACCGTGTAGCGGCTGGTGCGCTCGGCGAGCGTGACCGCAGCGGTGAGGTTCGCTTTGCCGACGATGAGGTCGCGGTCCCAGTGGCCGGGCTCTGTACGGTCCTCGACGTCGTCGGGCCGATAGTCACCAACGGCTGGTATCCCGACCCCGACGACTCGCTGGGCGGTCTCCAATTGCTCGCGAGAGTCTTCAACGAGGAAGCCGACCGCGAGGACGACGGGCCGGTCGGGGCGGCTTCCGATTCAGGCGACGTGACGCGAACCGCCGACGATCTGATGAGCGAGAAGACTCGGGACAAGCTCGACGACATCGAGGCGGACCTCTGTACAGCGTTCCCTTCGAGGTCCCCGATTCTGCGTGAGGCGTTCGAAGCGCACCGGCAGGCAAGGTTCAACCTGTCCGTGCCGGTGCTGATCGCGCAAGCCGACGGCATCTGGCACGACCGTTGCAAGAAGTCGGTCTTCACTTCGCGTCGCAAGAGCGCGGTGCGTGAGATGCTCAAGAGGCCAAATGCGCACACGGCCGCACCGCTGGCAAAGGCACTCCTCGGCGGCGATTGGCCCCTGGCGCTCCGCCAAGACGAGCGCAAGCGCAAGCCGGACTTCTCCCAGTTGAATCGGCATCAAGTCCTGCACGGCGAGGCCACCGACTACGGAACCGAGGTGAACAGCCTCAAGGCGATTTCGTTCATCAGGTTCTGCGGTTTCGTGCTGTCCGACATGACAGAAGACACTGAAGCCGGTACGAGTTTGCGTGCGGCTTGACGGCTGATCCTCCAGTAGCGCTCACTGATGCCAGTGCGCTCCGAGGCGGCACGCCCGAATTGTTGATCTCGGCTGGGCGCTCTCGCCCACGGCCCGCGAACCCGCTGGGTTGAGACGGGCACCCGCAGACACCACATTGGGCACCGCGACGCTGTGACCAGCAGGTATGGGGACTTACCGATTTGGGTGCGAGAGTGCCGACCGTTCCCAGTGCATCGGCGGGCAAAAGCCTGTGACCTGCGGTTTCGCGATCTGACGATTATGTCGTCACTTACCGATTCCGCCAAAATCGCTTACCAACCGCGAACGCGCGATGCGCTGACCTGCGGGTTTAGGTTTCGCGCCGCCTCCTCGCGTCTTGGGGCTTGTGGTGGCTGCCGTTAGCAATCCCGGTGGTCCTGGCGATCGGCTGTCTCTCTGTAGCGGCGTTCGAGGCAGCGCAGATCGATCGAGTCAGCTTCTACCGGCACGCCTACCTCAGCGATCTCGCCGCCACAGGACCGCGCGACCCGATCATCGCTGTGGTCAAGCAAGAAGATCGCGGACGGCGACTGTCTTCTTGGGGTTCCGAGCACAAGCACACCGCGCTGATGCAAGCCCGAGCATGGTTCACCAAGGGCCTTGTCCTGCTGATCGCCGCTGGTCTCATCGCTGCTGTCTCATGGGGGATTGACACAGCACAGCCGCTAGCCGAAGCTGACGAGAGCGAGCAAGTAGACGAGACCCCCCTTCGACCCGAGTAGGGCGGGTCAAATCGCCAGCACAGCACCTGCGATCAGCAGCTACCCGTCAGAACGCGTCCGCCAGCGATCGAGAATCCGCGTGATCATCGGAGAACCTTCGCTCACCGTCGCCACCGCGAACACACACCGGCATCAAGCACGTCAAGCCCGACATCCAGCGCCGTAGCGCCGTGACGAGCAGGTTTGGGGACTTTCCAACTTGGACGCATCAGCGCTTGGTGCTTCCGGCGCGTCCAAGGGCACAAGCCTCTGACCTGCGGTATCGCATCTTGCCCTCGGAAATACCTTTCCAACTTGGGCAAAAAACCTTTCCGATTTCAGGCACTTCGCCTACGGGCGCATTTCGCGCGACTCTCTGACCTGCGGCAATGGATTTCGCGCCAGCGCCGTCGAGCACTTCGGCAACTTCGGATGCAGGGGCTGCCTCCCAGATGTACGTCACACGGGAGCAGTCGGGCGTGACAGACGGAAACTGGCGCTCCTGCTTGCCACGACCTTCTGGAAGGAGCGCGGCTGCAGCTCGGGGATTGGTCGTGCCCACCGGGCCGACCATCGACGCCACATCGCGTTCCTTGTCGATCTTGTCGCGCAAGCGCTCGACCACTCGCGTCATCTCACCACCGTTTGATTCGATCTCTCGGTAGTGCTCGTCGAGGTAGTCAGCCAAGTGCTCGACGCGACGTCGGTACTGCGCGCCCGCAACGACTGATGCATCGTTCACCGGAACGAAGTGGCTCACGGGCCGGCGAACGGCGACATCCTCGAATCGAGAAGCTGCAATCGCCGGCGCGTCCTGGCGTTCGAGCCATTCGAGGGCGCGTCGTTCGCCCGCATCTGGAACCTCGGCATCGGCCCATGTCGCCACGAGCGCCGAGAACAAGCGCGCTGGATGCGGAGGCCACTCGTGTTCACGACGGTCGTGGTGCGCGGTCGCCACGTAGCGACCGGTCAGGAGCATGACTTCAATGGCGATCACGCCGACTCCACAGCACCCTCGCGTGCGGACACTTCGCGACTGCGCCGAAGCAACTCGACCAGCTTGGGTGCTGGGACGAGTCGGATCTCGTCGGTCGCCCAGCCGAGACCCGAATCCGCTGCCGCATTCGCCGCCTGCTCTACGAGTGCGGCGCTCGAATCGCGATCGATAGCGACGATCTCCGGATCGGAACCGTCGCGCCCGACGAATTCGACAGACGGCGCATGTTCGGGAATCAGCAAGCACCGCGAGCGAAGATCGAAGTCGAAGTCCATCTCGTAGCCATAGGCAATCGCTGCGACGCCCAGAGCAGCAACAGCAGTGCGGGCAGCAACCGCGGCGTCTCTGCTCTCGCCAGCGAACTTGAGCCTGCGCAACGCAGCAAGCGACATGACAGTGGTTTGGCGTGCCGACGAGATCGTTACGCCACCGGCGAGAGCGTCAATCGACGGAACGATATTCCCGTGGTTGATCCTTGACGGGCGGCCGTCGGAGCCCGCTGTCTTGGGCTTGCCCTTCTCGAGCAGAGCTTCATCCTTGTCAAGCGTCCATCGCTGCTCAGGATCGGCGTGCTCGTACACCACGGCCGCGTCGCGTTCGACTTGGAGCGGATCGATTCGGCTTGCGACTTTGGTACCGATCTTCGCGTCGAGCCCGACAATCTCGGACACGAACGCACGCTGGAACTTCGCCCCGAGACCACCTTTCGGTCCCGTCGAGTCCCACTGACCGAATAACAGCGCAGTAGGCGCGTAGCGGAACATCGCCGTGGCGTTGCGGGGCTGAGCGTCGGTGACCGCCCGGCCCATGTCCGACAGCCGGAACAGGGTGCCGTCGAACAAGCTGTCTCGGAAGATGGCGTCCGCGAGTCGGTGTGGCGCTTCGAGGACCGTCAGCCGCCCAATGTCAGCCACACCCGTTTCGCCGGAGAAGTCCACGAACGCGACTGGGAACCGCAGCTCTCGCGCTTCCCAGCCTTCCAACAGCGCCAGTTCCGCCCGATTGGCCTGCGATGCCACAGAGTCGAGCAGCACCGTCGTAACCACGCGGTCGCCGACCTGTCGCTCCTCGATCGCATACTTGTGCTCGGCGCTGCTCGCGACCGCATACGTCGGAGGGAAGACTTTCCCGCCCTCACCATCGGCCGGCTGCAGATTGGTGATCGAGCGCAGCGCAACCGCGTCGCCCGCAACGGCGTCGCGCAGCTTCTCGTAGGTCAATTCAGTCATTTGTCTGTCCTTGTCGACGGCTCTGAACCGCCAATCGATTAGACAAGATCATGCACGAACGGTGTGACAAATATGCGGATGCGTCCACAAAATCCAGACACCAAAGCAATGAAGGCCGAAGATCGCTCCCCGGCAAGCGACGGCGCAGCGCCGCAGGGGCCACCGACACTCTCCGATACGGATACTGCTCGCCATCGTCGAACAAGCTGGACATCCAGCAATCATCTGCGACAACAACGGACCAGGCCGTGACTGGTTCAACACAGCCATCGTTCACGCAGACCTCAGCGTTGGCAAGGGCTTGGCCTTCGTGACAGAACTTGCCGTGGCGTTAGGACTGCACGTCGAATACTGAGGCGCCCCCAAAGCAACTTCGATTAGAGCTACGGCTGCACGCCCAACTATCGTCCGCGTCATGAGTGCAGAACCATCCGCAGAAGGCGATCCGAGAGACGGAGCAGAGGCGGAACCAGTAGTGCTGTACGAAGAGGACGACAGCGTTGCGATCATCACGCTGAACCGCCCTGAGCGCATGAACACCCTCACGGAGTCCGTCATCGCAGGGGTCGCAGACGGCATTGACCGGGCTACCGCGTCCCGACCGGTGCGGTCGATCATCCTGCGCGGGGCCGGGCCGACCCTCACCGCCGGCTATGACCTCAACCCGGGCGGAGGCAGCGGCTCAAGCACTGGAGAATCGAGTTCAGGGGAGCTGTACGACTCGTGGGGCAGCCCGTACAGCGCCCCCGGTCCGAAGCCTCGCGAAGGCGCGTGGGACCCTGTGCGGGACTGGCAGTTCATGGGCCACAACGTCAAGCGGTTCATGAAGATCTGGGAGTGTCCCAAGCCGGTGCTGGGGCAGATCCACGGCTGGGCGATCGGCGGGGCCACCGACATGGTCCTGTGCTGCGACCTGCTGTTCATGGCTGACGATGCCCACATCGGTTATGCCCCCTCACGCATCTACGGCACGCCCACCACGATGATGTGGGTGTATCGGCTGGGCCTTGAGCACGCCAAGCAGTTTCTTGCTGTCGGGCGACGCCATCGACGCCGAGACGGCGCACCGCATCGGGCTGGTCGCCTACGTGTACCCGCCCGACGAGCTCGGCGAGCAGGTTGAGGCGTTCGCCCGCCGGCTCGCGCACATCCCTGCGAACCAGCTTGCGCTCAACAAGCTGCTCATCAACCAGGCCTTCGAGAACATGGGACTGCGCACGAGCCAGTTGCTCGGCACGTTTTTTGACGGTGTCACGCGGCACACCGAGGAGGCGTACCGCTGGGTGGAGGACTTCGAGACGAAGGGCTTTCGCCAGGTCATCGCCGAGCGGGATGCGCCTCACAGCGACTACGGCGAGCGCCCCCGCCCTGCGTGAGTGAGGTTCGCCCAGTAGGACGGACGATCTCGCTCATCAGCCGCCCACAAAGTAAAGGGAGGAGCGGCCCCATAAGGCGGCTCCTCCCGTGTAGCCCTCGGCCAAAACACAGTCTGCGTCGCGGCCTGAACAAACCATACTGGCCGGGTGAGCGACGCCAACACAATGGTCTTGCTACATGGGCTGGGGGCAAACCGCCACGTGTGGGACGGCGTGGCCGAACTGCTGGGCGCTGGCGACACCGCTGTGTTTGCACCCGACTTCCGGGGGCATGGTGCCTCACCGTGGAGCGGGCACTATTCGTTCGGGGCGATGACGGCTGACGTAGCCGAAGTGCTGCAACGTGACTACAGCGGGCGTCCGTACGCCGTCGTGGGTCACTCCATGGGCGGGGCGGTCGGGCTTGCGCTGGCGTCGGGTTGGTTCGGGCCGGCGCCAACACAGGTGGCCACCATCGGTGTGAAGCTGCGCTGGTCCGACGAGGAGCTGTCTCGCATCGACGGCTTAGCGGCGCGGCCGCCACGCATGTTCGACGACCGGGACGGTGCCGTCGAGTGGTTCATGAAGCTGTCGGGGCTGTTCGGCGTATTCGCGGCTGATGATCCGCGAATCGCGGCAACGATCGACTCCGGTGTGATTGCCGATCAGGCCGCAGGCACAGTAGGCGCCGAATCACTCTGGAGAACCACTCAGGATCCCGCCACGGTGTCCGTCGGCCCGCCTGACATGACGGGCTTGCTGGCCGCCGTGAAGTGCCCAATGGCGATGGCGCTGGGCGAGCACGATCCGCTCGTGGCCCCCGATCATCACGACGATCTGGCCGCGGCCGCCGCCTCCAACGCTCATGCAGCCGGCGTCACCGCACCGCATGTGTTCAGCGGCCTCGGCCACAACGCGATGGTCGAGGACCCTCAAGCGGTCATCGACTGGCTCGGCTCGCTCTCACTTATCTGACGCATACGCATCAAGCCGGGTTCGACACGCCTGCGTGCACCCTGGAACTGCTCGATAACCGGTTACAAACCGCGTTAGAGCGGATACTATCTGCGTTAACCGAGGAAACTATCCGAGTATCCAACATGCTGTTCGCCACACCTGAACTAGACGAGAAGGAATACAGCGCGATCTCCGATATCGAAGATCTGCGGCGCCGCCTGAGTTATCGACTGCGACAGCCCCGTCGCTGGCATGGCCTGCTTCGGCGAATGGCCCGCGCTCGTGCCGTGCAAGGGTCCAACAGCATCGAGGGCTACCACGCATCGCTGGACGATGTCATCGCCATCGCCGAGCACGCAGAGCCTCTCGACGCCACGGGCGACACCCCGAAGGCCCTTCGCGGCTACCAGGACGCCATGACATTCGTCCGCCAAGTCGCTGATGATCCCGATCCGACCTACAGCGAGCATCTCCTGCGCAGTCTGCACTTCATGATGGTCAGCTGCGACCTCGCTGCACGGCCGGGCCAATGGCGCATCGGCGACATCTTCGTCCGAGACGACGCGCAGGAGGTGGTGGTCTACCAGGGCCCAGATGTCGACGAAGTCCCGTCGCTCATCGGTGAGCTGGTCGAGGCGCTCAACGACTCGACCCAAGCACAGCCGCCGCTCGTCTGCGCCGCCATGGCTCACCTCAACCTCGTGATGATCCACCCGTTCCGTGATGGCAATGGCCGCATGGCGCGCTGCCTGCAAACCCTCGTGCTCGGCGAGACGGCCTTGGCGATCCGGTGTTCGGCTCGCTCGAGGAATACCTCGGCGCCAACACGCAGTCCTACTACGACGTGCTTGGCACCGTCGGCGGCGGCTCGTGGCAACCAGACCGCGACGCTCGGCCCTGGATCCGTTTCGTCCTCACGGCCCACTTGCGCCAGGGGCGGATCGAATTGCGGCGCGTGCGAGAAGCCGAACGCCTGTGGGATGAGCTGGAGCGAATCGCGAACGAATTGTCGCTGCCAGAGCGCTCGCTCAACGCGCTCGCGATGGCAGCCAACGGCCTGCGTGTCCGCAATTCGACCTATCGCGCCATTTCCGAGGAATTGAGCGACGAGGCCGCCAGTCGAGACCTGCGTCGCCTCGTCGATGTCAAGCTGCTCGCACCTCACGGGGAAAAGCGCGGCCGCGTCTACCTCGCTGCGCCGCGACTGAGCGCCGTCCGCGACCGGATCATCGCTGCGCGCGACCCATCTGAGATCGCCGACCCATTCGCCTGAGGACCCGAGCGGGGAGGCGACTGCTTCAGCACGTGGGCGTCGTCAGAACGACGGGCTGTCGACTTGTCGCCCACCTGCTCGCTCGGCTCCTGAGCCGCCGAGTCATGGAATCGACGCCGACTAGGCCTGCGCGGTTTGTATTGCCAAACGGCGAACGCGGCGAACCGCCCAGACCGCGAACGCGACAGCCGCAAGGGTGACGACCATCAGCGCAGTGTGGACCAGCTTGAAGCCGGCGGTTTGAGTGCTGTCGGCCCAGAGCTGCGCGCTGCGTATGGGCCAATAGAGCACCGACACCGTCGCCAGCATCACGAACCACCTCGGGCCGAGCCTTCCCGAAACGGCCCAGACCAGCGTTGCAAGCCCGAGATCGACAAACACCAGAGCAACAAGCACCCGCCAGAGCGTGCCCCAGAAGCCGAGATCACCGGCTTGGGCGACATTGACAATGCGGGTCATCCAGATCGCGACGGTCCACACCGCCAGAATCAGCAGCGGAAACCGCGCGCCGTTTGGATGCAACGGCACCTTCGCCATGGGTTGTGTCATCGCGCGAATCCCGCCGCCGAAATGTGCATCCGGACTGTCGTCAGCCCTCTTCGAGCGGGAGTTCACCGGCGATCTTGACGCACTCGCCGCCGTCGATGTCCATGATGTGACCCGTGATCCAGCTCGCGCCAGCGGACAGGAACAGTGCGGCCTCGCCGATATCGGAAGGCTCGCCGAGACGCTTCATCGGCAGCTGGTCGGCGATCATCTTGCCGCGCGGACCATCCCAGAGCACCCGCGCGAAATCCGTCCGGATCAATCCGGGAGCAATGCAGTTCACCCGGACTTTGGGGCCGATCTCTGCAGCCAACTGCCGAGTCATGTGCATGAGGGCGTCCTTGAACATGCAGTAGACGCCCAGCGCTTCGGATGTGTGGTGGCCGCCCACCGACGCGATGTTGATGACTGAGCCGCCGTGTTCGGACATCCACATCTGCCAGGCCGTCTGCGTCCATTGGAGCGGCGCGCGCAGGTTCACCTCATAGGTCTTGTCCAGGCGCGGCACGTCGCAGTCGACCATCGGCCCGGCCCAAGGGTTCGTCGCAGCGTTGTTCACGAGGATGTCCAGCGAGCCGAACCGCTCAATCGTCCCGCCGATGACGCGCTCGGCCTGGTCGAGATGGCCGATGTGCGACGCGATGAAATCGCTTTCACCGCCGATGTCCGCGAGAGCCGCCTCGCACTTGTCGGCCTTGCGGCTCGTGATCATGACGTTGGCACCTGCGTCGGCGAATGCCTTCGCGATGCCTTTGCCGATGCCGGCCGAGCCGCCGGTCACCAACGCCGTCTTGCCGTCCAGTCGCAGTTCCATGCCTAGTCCCTTTCAGTGATGCACCCCGGCGCGTCCGCGTCTCGTTCTTGGGTTTGGAGTTCTCGCCCGGCTACTTCTTGCCGATTTCGTTCCACGGGCCACCGTCGGCCCGCGGCTCGCGCGGCAGCCCGAGCACGCGGTCGCCGACGATGTTGCGCTGCACCTCCGAGGTGCCCGCATAGATCGTGCCCGGCCTCGCACCCATGAACGTTTGCACCCACGAGAGCGACGAGAACTCCGCGCCCACCGCGTCGGTGTTGATGCCGTTCACGGCCGGATGGCCGCTCGGAGCGGTGGCATCCATGCCCAGAATCTCCAGCGAGAACTCGGTGAGCCAGTGGTGGTACTCGCTCCACAGCAGCTTGTGCAGCGACGATTCGGGCCCCGGCGGATTGCCGGCGAGCACGTTGGTGATGTTGCGCTGGCCCATCCACTTCATGATCTCGACCTTGGCGTGTGCCTGCGCGAGCTTCTGACGCACCAGCGGATTGCCGGTGGCGCCCCGCTCGACAGCGACGGCACTCACCCGGTCCAGCTCGTTGCGGAACCGCAGCGCATCGGTGGTGGCTCCGTGACCGCGTTCGAAACCGAGCAGCACGTTTGCGACCCGCCAGCCGTCGTTCACGTCGCCGACCACGTTCTCCTTCGCCGTCTTGGCGTCAGTGAAGAACACCTCGTTGAAGTCATGGCGGTTGTTGATGTTGATGATCGGCCGCATCTCCACGCCGGGCTGATCGACCCGAACCAGCAGAAACGAGATGCCGCGGTGCTTGGCCTCGGTTGGGTTGGTTCGGCACAGCACGAAGATCCAGTTGGCGGTGTGGCCGCTCGAGGTCCAGATTTTCTGGCCGTTGATCACCCACTCGTCGCCGTCGAGCACGGCGCGGGTGCCCAGGTTGGCCAGGTCGGAGCCGCTATCGGGCTCGCTGTAGCCCTGACACCAACGATGCTCGCCGGAGATGATCTTGGGCAGGAAGTGGCGTTTCTGCTCTTCGGTGCCGCACTCGATGATGGCGTTGCCGACCATCGTGATGCTGAAGCCGTCGTTGTCGCCGCCCGTCGGCACACCCGCCTTCAAGAACTCCTCGGCGAGCACGACACGCTCCACCTCGCTGAGCCCGGCGCCGCCGTATTCGATCGGCCACGACACAGCCAGCAACTGGTTCTCGGCGAGGAGCGCACGCCACTCCTCGACGAACTGCTCCCGGGCCTCCTCGGAGAGATCGCCCATGCCGCCCCAGTTGGGCGGCAAGTGCTCGGCCAGGAACGCCTGGATCTTCTCCCGGTAGTCCTCAGCCTCTTCGGTGTAGGTGGGATCCATAGTCGCTCTCCCCGGTAACCCAGTTCAGCCGCCGAGTCTGCCACGCTGCACCGCAAGACCGCACAGCCCCGGCGACAGCCAGCAGCCGCAGTGCCCAATGCTTCGGCTACGGCCGGTAGCCGAAGGTGCTCGGCCCGGCTCGCAGGGAGCGTCGGGCTAGGTCCACCCACTCGCACAGCAGCGGGCGCGTGTCGCGTGGATCGATGATCTCCTCGATCTCGAAGAACTCGGCGGACCGGTGCGGCGAGCGCACCTGATTCAGTCGTGCCCGGATGTCGGTCAGGAGTTCGTCGGGCGTGTCGCTGTCGGCGAGGTCCTGCTTGTAGGCAACCTCGATACCGCCCTCGATGGGCAGCGAGCCCCAGTCGCCCGATGGCCACGCGAAGCGGAAGCTGCGCGCGCCGGGCTTATTGTTGGCGGCACCAGCGACACCGAATGCTTTGCGGATCACGACGCAGGCGAACGGTGTCGTCAGCTGGCCCAACGCCGCGAGCGCCGCCGATCCGAAGCGAATCGTCCCGCTTTCTTCCGATTCCTTGCCGATGAGGAACCCGGGACAGTCCGCGAGATGCACGACAGGCAAATGGAACGTCGAAGCCGTGTCCAGCAGCCGGATCAGCTTGCGGCAGCCATCGGCGGTCCATCCGCCGCCGTACACGTAGGGATCCTCGGCGAACACCGCCACCGGCCAGCCGTCAAGGCGCGCCAGCCCGGTGATGATCGAGCGTCCCCAACGCGTTCCGATCTCGAAGAAGCTGTCTTGATCGAACACCGACTCGACGATCGACCGCATCTTGTAGACACGTCGGGCCTCGCGCGGCACGATCGAAATCAGCTCCGCATCGCGGCGCTGCGGGCTGTCGCCGCCCAGCACACGCTCGGGCAGCTCGTCCACGTTCGAAGGCAGGTACGACAGGAATTGCCGGGCACGTTCGAACGCCTCAGCCTCGCTGCCGACCACATCGTCGATGGCGCCGTTCGCGGTGTGGATGTCGGCGTGGCCGAGTTCTTCCTTGCCGTGATCGCCAAGAGATGCCTGCACGACCAGCGCCGGACCGGCGATCATCATCTGCGCGGTGTCGCGCACGATGACCGAGTAGTGCGCCGTGGCCACACGGGCGGCACCGATGCCGGCCACCGAACCCAGCGCCAGCGACACTGATGGCGCCACCGAGAGGTGGTTCACGATGGTGTCCCAGCCGCGCAGCTCCGGGATGTACGTGCGACCCGCCATCTCGATGGACTTCACCGAGCCGCCGCCGCCCATGCCGTCCACCAGCCGGATGTGCGGCAGCCGCATCTCGTAGGCCATCGACTCGGCTGCGTTGCGCTTCTCGGGAATGGTGGCGTCGGAGGAGCCGCCCCGCACAGTGAAGTCGTCTCCCGACAGGATCACGGGGCGGTCGTCGATGCGGGCGACGCCGAACAGGAAATTCGAGGGCGTCAGGTGGACAAGGTTGCCGTGGTCGTCGTATTCGGCGACGCCGGCGGTCTTGCCGAATTCGTGGAACGAGCCCTTGTCGGCCACGGCATCGATCCGCTCGCGGATGGTCTGCTTGCCATAGAAGTGCTGGCGCTCGACCTTGTCTGGCCCGCCCAGCGCCTCGGCAAATGCTTCGCGGCGCCGCAGCTCGGCAATCTCAGGCTCCCAGCTCATCCGGCCCCCGATCTGGCTCGTGAAGATCCGCACGCAGCGTACGGCGGTGGCCCCGGCGCTTGCCGGCGAAGCTCGCAGGGCACGCCGGTTCGTTCGGGCGGATCGTGGCGTCGCTGCCGGTCACGCCGACGATGCAGACCGAGCCGCCGTAACGCACCATGAACCGACTGCTGGATGGTCTGTGGGATGCCGGCGCAGTCGAAGGCGATGTCGGCCCGCAAGCCATCCGTGGCCTCGTTCACCGCCTCCCGCATCTGTGCGCCGGGCTCGACCGCGACATCGGCACCGGTGTCCAGCGCCAACCTGCGTCGGTCGGCGTCGGGCTCCACCGCGATCACCTTGCCGGCGCCTGCCAGGCGCGCGCACTGGGCGACCAGCAGGCCGATCGGGCCGCAGCCGACAACGCACACCACATCGCCGGCGCGCATGCGGCTGCGGCGCACAGCATGCAGCGCCACCGAGACGGGCTCGATCACTGCAGCGTCGTCGTCGGTGAGCTCGTCGGGCACCCGCACCAGTCGATCGGCACTTGCTGCCATGAACGGCGCGAAGCCGCCCGAGGCAGGCGCATTCGCACCGATGTAGTACGAACGCGCCGTCGAGCAGTACGCGCCGAGATCGGCCCGGCACTCTGCGCAGCGACCGCAGCCAGGCGCCAACCCGCCCGTCACGCGGTCGCCCGTGCCGACGACACGAACGTCGGAGCCCACGCCGACAACGGTGCCGACCCACTCGTGGCCGCAGATGCCCGGCGCGTAAGGCCAGCCCTCGACATACGCGTGCACGTCATTTCCACAAATCCCGCAGAGCGAGATCTCGACAAGCGCGTCGCCCGGCCCAGGCGTCGGTTCGTCAACCTCTCGCAATTCGAAGTGTCCCTTGCCGGTCACCAGTCCCGTACGCATGCCCCCATCGTCGCGCACGGTCTGCGAGATCGCGCTGGCCGAGACGAAGCACGAGGCAACGCCCGGACATATGGTGCGCGCATGGAATTGAGACTTGACGGCCGCACAGCCCTCATCACCGGCGGCAGCCGGGGTCTTGGCCGCGCCATGGCCGAGACATTTGCTGCAGCGGGTGCATCAGTTGCGGTGGTGGCACGCGACCGCGACGTGCTCGACGAGACGCTGTCGGCACTGCAGGCTGCGAACCCCCTTGCAGCCCATGCGGCGATCTCCGCTGACGTCCGTCAGGCGTCGGAGGTCGCCCGCGCGCATGCGGAAGCAGTGGAGACGTGCGGACCGATCGACATCCTCGTCAACAACAGCGGGACATCGAACGCGAAGCCGTTTCTCGAAATCGACGACGAGGACTGGCAAGACGACTTCGACCTCAAGCTGTTCTCTGCGGTTCGACTGTGCCGCTTGTGCCTCCCCCACATGCGCAGCCAAGGCTGGGGTCGCATCATCAACTCGCTGAACATCGGAGCGAAGGCCGCAAGCGCGCAAACGTGCCCGACCGCAGCGACCCGAGCGGCCGGCATGGCGCTGACCAAAGCGCTCGCATCGGAGTTCGCGGCCGACGGCGTCCTGGTGAATGCGCTCATCACCGGCCTACTTGTCACTCACCAATGGCGCACGCGCTGGGAGCGCGAAGGTGCCGGCACCACGTTCGAGGAATTCACCGCAGCCATCGGCAGCCGCATTCCGGCGGGTCGCATGGGCGACGCGCAGGAGTTCGCCAACCTTGCACTGTTCCTCGCCAGCGACGCCGCCAGCTACGTCACCGGCACCGCGATCAATATCGACGGCGGGCTATCCCCCGTCGTCTAGCGGCACGAAACCGCAACCCGCCGTCGCAACCAACACCGCGGCGGGCTATCCCCCGTCGTCTAGCCGGGCAGCAGCGCCTCGAACTTGTCCATCAGGCCGCGGGGCGGGCGGCGGGGCTTGCCGTCGTTGTCGCAGATCCCCGCCACGAGGACGGCTTCAACCAGCACCGTGTCATCGGCCTCGCGGATGATCCGCTGTTGCCAGCGCGTGCTCGCGCGCCGGCGTTCCGCCAACTCAGTTTCGACACGCAGCGTGTCCCGCGCAGTCGCGGCTGCTCGAAAGCGCACCTCGAGGTTGGTCACCATGATCTGCACGTTCTGATCTGACAAATCTGGCAGCGCAAGATCGGCTGACTCCAGCGCCAAGCATCGAGCTGCCTCGAAGTAGGACACATAAACCGCGTGGTTGACGTGGTTGTACGGATCCAACTCGCCGAAGCGCGGCACGATCGTGGTCGCGTGGGTTGCCATCGGCGCAACGCTACGGCGCATCGATCGCCGCCGACTTCCGGGCGGCGGATGATCCCTCTAGCGTTGCCGCACGTGAGCGTCATTGCGGCGATCGATGTGGGAACGAACTCGTTCCACCTCGTCGTCGCTTCCGTTGATGCCGAGGGACATCTTGAGGTGCTGACGCGCGAGCGCGAACCGGTCCGGCTGGGATCGGGCGGCGAGGACATGAAGCGCCTCGAACCCGACGCCATGGACCGCGGCATCTCCACGCTCGGCAGGATGCGACGCATCGCGGTTCACGCCGGCGCGACGAATGTCACAGCGGTCGCTACGAGCGCGGTGCGAGAGGCCGACAACCGAAGCGAGTTCGTGGAACGGGCCCGCGTCGAAGCCGACGTGGACATCGAGGTGGTCTCCGGCGTGGAGGAGGCGCGGCTGATCCACCTCGGTGTGCTGGCAGCGGTGCCGCTGCTGGACAAGCGCCACCTGCTCATCGATATCGGCGGCGGATCCACTGAGTTCGTCATCGGCGATGGGGCCCAACCGCTGCTGTTGCGCAGCCTGAAGCTGGGCTCGATCCGGCTGACCGATCGCTTCTTTCCCGGAGGTCAGACCTGCGAGCGCTCCGTGCGGGAGTGCCGCATCTACATCGAGTCGTTCCTCGGCCACCTACCGTCCGAGATCGCCGAGCTCGGCTTCGATACAGCAGTTGGCTCGTCGGGAACCATCGCGGCGCTTGCGCGCATTTGCGCGATTCGGCGCGGCGATCGCGACAGTCGTACCGGTCGGCTGTCATTCACGGCGAAGGAACTCCGCTCACTCTCCGAGGATCTCGTGAACGCCACGACACCTTCGCGCCGCCTCGCTATCGAAGGGCTCGAAGAACGCCGGGCGGACATCATCGTGGGCGGCGCTCTGCTGCTGTCCGAGACGTTCAAGCTGCTCGGCATCAAGCGCATGGAGGTCTCCGACTACGCCCTGCGCGAAGGCATCCTGTTCGAGCAGATGCGTCGGGCCGCTGCCCCCGAACTGGACCCGTTTCATCGCCTCGAGGATTTGCGGCGCTCGGGCGTGATGCATGTGGCGAACAGCTACCACGAGGACCTGCACCACGCCGAGCACATCACCGATCTGGCGCTGGAGCTGTTTGACGGCCTGGGCCCACAGCACCGGCTCGACGACGAAGACCGGGAGCTGTTCGAGGCAGCCTCATTGCTGCACAACGTGGGCATCTTCATCTCCCACAGCGCCCACCACCGCCACAGCTACTACATCATCCGCAACAGCGAGCACCTGACGGGCTTCACCGAGCGCGAGATCGAGATCATCGCCCAGGTCGCCCGCTACCACCGCAAGAGCGCACCGAAGTCCAAGCACACCGACTTCGCCTCGCTGAGCTCGACAGACCAGAACAAGGTGCGGTGGATGGCGGCAATGCTTCGGGTGGCCATCGGGCTGGACCGCTCCAACCGTCAGGTAGTGACACGGGTGCGCGTGGCAAGTGCGTCCGAGCACCTCAATGGGGAACTCAAGCTGATCGTGCGGGTGTCACCGGGCGTGGACACCTCCGTAGAACTCTTTACTGCCCGGGCCCGCAGCGAGCTGCTGGAAACGGTCTCGGGACGCAAGGTGGTGATCCAGCCCGAGGTTGCCGAGACCGGCAAGGCCATTCACCCCACGAACGGGATGCGCAGCCCCGCCCCGACGGTGACCGGGGAGCTTGCTCAGCAGCCGCAGGAATATGAGTATCCCGGCGTCCGGTAGGGCAAACGCAGCGTCCACCCGACCCCGATCAGGTCGGGATCAGTGAACGTCCGGCCGTACGGCTGCACGCTGCCCCGGTTTGCTTCAAAGATTTCCGGCCACGCTCTGGGATCGCCGAGGTACCGCCGGGCCAGTTGCTGCAGCGTGTCACCAGGTTGCACCACGTAGTCAAACTGCAACTCCCCAGGCTCCGCTGCGTGAACCCGGTCACCGCCGTCAATCGGATATTGATCGGCGCCGATCACGCCGTTCAGATCCTCAGCGATGTAGTCCGAGAGGGCCTGCTGGTAGGTCACGCCGAGACGGGTGAAGGCAATTTCGCCCAGTGGGTAGCAGTCGCCACCGTTGGCCAGGAAGTCAACCGTTGCCAACGCAATGGGATCACCGGGCACCACCTCGCCGTCACGCACGAGCTGCGTGCCGTCGTCCAACGTCACCGAACGCACGCGGTTGCCGGTCGGCTCAGTGAGCCCGCAGTCGCCATCGCGGTCGATGCCCTGCGCGTTGCCCAGAGGGTCATAGACCACCGTCATGCCCGAAACGTGGGGGAACTGGCCCGACGCGCCAGGCAACCCACTCACCGCCCGTTCAAGCAGCTCGGCCAGCGTTGCCCTCGACACTGTCCCCGTCACCAGCACGTTGTTGAACGGGGCGATGTCCCAGGTGGTGCCGACACTCACCGCACCTGCGGGGATGACTGAGTCGTTGCGGAGTCCACCGCCGTTGCTGACCGCCACCTGCGGCGGCGCCACACCGAAGTTCGGCGCGAGGCGCGCGCCACGTACCCGCAACGCGTCTGCCATCAGGCTGCCGATATTGGAAGATTGGGTCCGCAGCACCGACCTGCGGCCTTCGAGCTCAACCTCGCTGGTGCCGATCTCGACGCTGTCGACCAGCGCCACTTGAGAGGTCAGCGCCTCGACGACATCGGTCTGCACGGTCGCGTCAGGTTCGCGGTCGAGCGCGATCCCGATGGAGGAGCCAGTCGCCGCCGTGACGTTCCCATCTGCATCGAACGTCACCGCCAGCTTGCCGATGCAGCGATAGCCACCGGGCGCGGTCACCACGGGCACCTGCGTGCCGGAGGCATCGGCAACCCACATGGGGTATGGCGCCACCGGTTCTTCGTCGGGCTGGCATGTATCGCCGGCGTTGGCCAGCAGATCGTCGCCGCCGCCAGCAATCACCACGTCAACACCGGTCAGTACGGCAACCAGCGCGATCTCTTCGTTCACGTCCTGCAAGTGGCTGACCAGAATGATCTTGTTGACGCCGTCGGCGGCCAACCGGTCGGCCTCGGCCTGGACGGCTGGCAGCACGGCACTGACCACGACGTTCCGGGGGCTCGAGATGTTCGGCAGCCACGGCGTCACCGCACCGATGACACCGATGCGCTCGCCACCGGTCTCGATCACCGTCGACGGCGCTACGAGACCTCGGTCGGCCAGCGCGGCGAGGGCCGGCTCGGCCGAGACATCGATGTTCGCGCTCAGGAACGGGATCGGCGGGTCGAAGCCTTCGATGAACCGGGCAGTCACGTCAGGCCCGAAGTCGAAGTCGTGGTTGCCGAGCGCCATGGCGTCGTAGACGCCGCTCAGCGCAACCGAGTCGTACATCGGGCCCTCGCGTTCGAGCGAAACGCCCAGCTCCAACGACGCCAGGAAATTGTCGCCCGAGGTGAGCGTGACCACCGGACCGTCATTGGCCGCGGCCGCTTGAAGCTCGCGCATCTCGGCTACGAACCGGGCGACACCCGGGAAGCCTGACTCGGCACTGGGCAGCAGCTTCGATTCGCCATCGTTGTTGTGCAGGATCGTCAGCCTGACGCTCTCGCCTGTGTCCACGGAGATCAGCGTCGGCACGGCGCCTGCGCCATCCGGGCCAACCGGGCCATCCGCTTGTGCGGCGACGGGCGTCGCTGCCAACGGCACTGCCAACAGCACTGCCGCAACCGCCCCGAAGGAACGCCAACGTCGCGCCCCCGACCGTCGCCGAATGTGATCGGATCCCGTCTCTGACACAGCCATCTGCGATCTCCTCAATGTCTTGTCGCGCACAGTGTTGCTGCACGGTGTGACGGCGATGCCACGGATCGGCAACGCATGGGGAAACCTATAGCGCACTGCCCACCGAGACCGGCCGGTAGCTTCTCCGCTTGATCCCCCTCCAGGCGTTGACCACCGGGCACCGGCCGCCAGCACTCTCGCAGAAGGCAGCAGCGCTCGCGCTCGCAGAAGGACAACGACTGTGTACTCAGCTCTTGGTCAATGGTGCTTTCGGCACGCTTGGCGCGTCCTCGTTGCATGGCTGATATTCGCAGTGGTTGCCGCCGTGCTTGCCGGCACCGTCGGCGCCTCCTACGGCGCGTCGCTCTCGACACCCAACTCCGAGAGCAGCCGAGGCGCCGACGTGCTCGAAGACCACTTCGGCAGCGTCGGCTCCAACATCAGCGGCACCATCGTGCTCAAGGCCGAGTCCGGCGTGAACGACCCAGCAGTGCGCTCAGCCATGACCGCACTGCTCGTCGCGGTCGATGCCATCGACGAGGTGACGGTCAGCTCGCCCTACGACCGCGACGGCGGCCAACGCATCGCCACCCAGGGACCGGGCGCTGGCAAGTACGCCTACGCCGACGTCGAGCTCAGCCCGGACTTCAACGTGGACGAAGCCGGAACCTTGGGCCTCGAGATCATCGCCCTCATCGATGCCAGCGGGTTGCGTTCCATGGACGGCGTCGATGTCGAGATGGGCGGTTCCTGGCTGGTCCGCCAGGAGCCACCCGAGACCGAGGCCATCGGGATCGCCTTCGCCGTCTTCGTGCTGATCGCAGCCGTCGGCTCGGTGGTTGCCATGGGCGTGACGGTCGGGACGGCCCTGGTCGGGGTCGGCATCGGCGTGCTGGTCATCACTGCGCTCAGCAACGCGGTGACCATGCCCGAATTCGCGCCCACGCTGGGGGTGATGATCGGCCTCGGCGTCGGCATCGACTACGCGCTGTTCATCCTGAACCGCTTCCGGGAGTGGGTCAGCAGGGGGCTCGAGCCCTTCGAGGCCGTGGGTGCAGCCCTCGACTCCGCGGGCCGCTCGGTGGTATTCGCAGGCGCAACGGTGGTGGTGTCGCTGCTGGGCCTGCTGCTCATGGGCCTGCCCTTCGTAGCCGGCATCGGGCTCTCAGCGGCCGTCACGGTCGCGATCGTGATGGTCGGCTCGATCACTGTGCTTCCCGCCATGTTGAGCCTTGCCGGCGACCGCATGACCACGACGAGGGTCCGCGGCATCGCTGCCGCGGCGCTGGTGGCAATCGCCCTCCTCGGCCTCGGCGCCGGTATCCGCCCGCTGGTCGCCGGGCTCCCTGCGGCCGCTGCGGTGCTGATCGCCGGAGCGTTCGGCGGCACCCGCAACCCGCTGCGACGCATCCTGCGGCACCGCCAGCCGAAGCCGCTGCGGGACACAGCCTGGTACCGCCTCAGCCGGGTGGTCCAGGCGCGCCCGTGGCTGTTCGCGCTGGGCGGCACCGCAGTGCTCCTCCTGCTGGCGGCGCCAGTGCTGGGTCTGCGACTCGGCTTCTCCGACGAGGGCAACTTCTCCCCCGACACCACCACACGCAAGGCCTATGACCTGCTGGCGCAGGGATTCGGCCCAGGTGCGAACGGCCCGCTGTTCATCGTGGCCGAGACCTCCGCCCCTGCCGATCTCGGGACGCTCAACGGGCTCTCGGGTGCGCTTCAGGGGACCGACGGCGTCGCCTTTGCATCCCCGGCGGTGCCGAGCCCCGACGGCGGCGCTGCTTTGATCCGGGTGCAGCCGGCCACCGGCCCGCAGGACGCCGCAACCGAGTCGCTGGTGCACGAGCTGCGTGACAACGTGATTCCCGCCACCCTTGACGGCACCGGCGTCGAGGCCCTAGTCGGCGGCGCAGTGGCGTTCCAGATCGACTTCAGTGACTATCTCGCCGGGCGGATGCTGATCTTCTTCGCCGCAGTGCTCGGAGCGTCGTTCCTGCTGCTGATGGCAGTGTTCCGCTCGCTCATCGTGCCGCTGAAGGCCGTCGTCATGAACATGTTGTCGATCGGCGCGGCGTATGGCGTGCTGGTGGCCGTGTTCCAGTGGGGCTGGTTTGCCGGCGTGCTCGGGATCGAGGCGGCGCCGATCGAGCCGTTCATCCCGATGATGCTCTTCGCGGTGCTGTTTGGGCTGTCGATGGACTATGAGGTCTTCCTGCTGTCGCGCATGAAGGAGGAGTACGTGCGCACCGGTGACCCGGTCAACTCGGTCGCCGACGGCCTCGCCGCCACTGCCAGGGTCATCACCGCGGCCGCCGCGATCATGGTGGTGGTGTTCGGCAGCTTCGTGCTGGAGGACAACCGGGTGGTCAAGCTGTTCGGCATGGGCCTGGCCACGGCGATCGCTATCGACGCGACGTTGGTGCGGATGCTCATCGTGCCCTCCACCATGGAGCTGCTCGGCGCCCGCAACTGGTGGCTGCCGCGCTGGCTGGACCGGATCATCCCGAATCTTCGTATCGAAGGCGAATTGCCCGAGCCGTCCGAGCACCCTTCCTGAGACCGGGCAAAGCCGCTGCTCAGCCCGCGACGAAGTCAGCGACCTCCGCGCCACTGGCGCGCACGAGCTCACCGGGTGTCAACCCGAACACTGTGTCGGGCGTTCCGGCCGCCGCCCACACGGTGTCGTAGGCCAGCAGCGCTCGGTCCGCCACCGTCCGCAGCGGTCGAACATGGCCCAACGGCGGCGTGCCGCCGATCGCATAGCCCGTGGCCTCTCGCACCCCGTCGGCATCGGCTCGCGTGATCTTGCCGCCCAGTACTGCCCCGAGCCGCTTGGTGTCCACACGGTTGGAACCCGACGTCAGCGCCAATACCGCATCGCCGTCGCACAGGAACACCAGCGACTTCACGATCTGGCCCAGTTGGCAGCCCACGGCCGCGGCCGCCTGCGCGGCCGTGCGCGTGCCTTCGGGAAAGCGCAGGATTTCCGGCGCCATCCCCAACTCCGCAGCGCCGGCGAGGAATCGCTCGCGAGCGCTTGCGCGCCCCGAGCTTGCGTGATTGCTGTCGCCCACTGCCCGAGACGCCGTCGGGCTACTCAGCCCACGCCTTGATCTGGGAAATGACCTCGAGGGGGTTCTCGGTTTCGGGCGGGATGGTGATGTCCAGGTAGCTCACCCCGACCGAGCGGTACACCTCAATGCGTTCGCGCACACGCTGCGGATCGCCGGTGAGGCTGGCACGGTCCACGTAGTCGTTGGGCACCGCGGCGAATGCCTCGTCACGCTTGCCGGTGAGGAACAGGTCTTGGATCTTCTCCGCCTCGTCCACGTAGCCGTACCGCTTGAACAAGTCGTTGTAGAAGTTCTTGTCGCGTGCGCCCATGCCGCCCACGTAGAAGCCGACGTTGTCGCGCACGTCCTTGCGCACCGAATCGACCATCGGTCCCGAACCCAGCGCAACGGTGCCGCCTGCCACGATCTGCAAATCGCCGAGATCCTCGGCACGGCGTGAGCCACCCGATTCCAGTGAGTCACCCCACACGTCGTTGAACTTCTCTGGCAGGAAGTGGATCGGCTGCCAGACATTGGCCAGCTCTGCGGTCAGCTCGACGTTGCGCGGCCCGATCGAGGCAACCGCAATCGGGATGTCCTGACGGAACGGCTTGCCCATCCGCTTGAGCGGCTTGCCCAGACCGCTGCCTTGATCGGGGGGCAAGGGCAGGCTGATTGCCCGGCCGTCGTGGACGACCTTGTCGCCCGCCCACACCTTGCGGCAGATCGCGATCACGTCACGGGTACGGCCGAGTGGCTTGTCGAACGGCACCCCGTGCCAGCCTTCGATCACCTGCGGTCCCGAAGTGCCGAGCCCCAGGATGAAGCGGCCTTCGGAGAGCGTGTCGATCGTCATTGCCGTCTGGGCCAGGATGGTCGGGCTGCGCGAGTAGATCGGCAGGATGCCGGTCATGAGCTGCACGCGCTCGGTCTTAGCCGCGACGTACGCGAGGGTGGAGACGAGGTCGAAGCCGTAGATCTCGCCGCCCCACAGCATGTCGACACCGGCAGCTTCGAGATCGGCCACATGCCGGCTCAGCCGCTTGGGATCCAAGCTCGCACCGGCTCCAATTGCCATGGATATCTTCATCGATGTACTCCGTCCGCTGGGGGGTCGGCGCGAATGCTAGAAGCAACACCACACCGACGTCAGGCCGACGCATGAACGATGCCACGCACACGGGTGCCAGCAACGTCCCGAATGACGAGTCAGTCGACGAGACCGCCGACGAGATAATCGACACCCTGCGTCGCTGGGTGGACGACGTTGTCGTGCCGGGATCGTCGGCGCTGGAGCTTGCCGACGAGTACCCCACTGAGATGGCCGAGCAGATGGAGGCGTTCGGTTTGTTCGGCGCGACCATCGGCGAATCGCACGGCGGACTCGACCTCGACCACCTCACCTACGCGCGGGTGATCGAGGAACTCTCACGGGGATGGATGTCGCTCGCAGGCATCGTCAACAGCCATCTGATCTGCGCCAAGCTCATCTCGCGGTTCGGCACCGCAGAGCAGCAGGACCGCTCGCTGCCGCACATGGCCACCGGCAAGCTGCGCGGCTGTTTCTCGTTGTCAGAACCCGACAGCGGCTCCGACGCCGGCGCCCTGCGCTGCCGAGCAGTCCGAGACGGTGACGAGTTCGTCATCAACGGCACGAAGATGTGGGTCACGAACGGCGAGCGTGCGGGCATCGTGGCGCTGTTGGCGCGCGTGCCCGAAGGCGACGCTTCCGGCAGCTCGGGAATCACCTGCTTCCTGGTGGACAAGACACCGGGCAAGACCTCGGGCGGCATCACCGTCAGCCGCAAGATCGACAAGATCGGCTACCGCGGCCTCGAGACCGTCGAGATGTCCTACGTCGACCACCGCGTGCCCGCCAACCGGGTTCTGGGCGGCGACAGTCTCGATGGAAATGGCGGCATCGGCAATGGTCTGCGCTGGGCGCTCGCCGCGCTGGAGCTGGGTCGCATCAATGTGGCGGCCCGGGGCGTGGGCGTGGCCCAGGCCGCCTACGACGCTGCCGTGGCCTATGCGAAGCAGCGTGAGGCATTTGGCAAGCCCATCGCCAAGCACCAAGCCATCGCATTCAAGATCGCCGAGATGGCCACCAAGCTGCACGCGGCGCGCCTCATGACCTACGACGCCGCACGCAAGGCCGACTCCGGCGAACGGGTCGATCTCGCCGCGGGCATGGCCAAGCTGTTCGCCTCGGAGACGGCCGCCGAGCTGGCGCTGGACGCCATGCGCATCCATGGCGGCAACGGCTATTCCACCGATTACCCCGTGGAGCGGTACTACCGAGATGCTCCTCTCATGATCATCGGCGAGGGCACGAGCGAGATCCAGAAGCTCGTCATCAGCCGGATCCTGCTCGCCGACGATTGAGCGTTTTGGCGCGGTGGCTTGTGACGCTGTGCGCCATTTTCCGCTCTTGTTCGCTGCGCTCATGGGCCGCTCGGGCCACGGCCTCGCGACAGGCGTTCGCTCAGGCATCGAATCTCAACACGCGCTCGCTCGGCCTCTAGGTTGACGGGCACGTACATGGAGGCATGAGAAATGGCAGACCGCAAGTCGTTCTGGGCGTGGTGCCTGGAGTCCGAAGAACCGACCGACGCAGAGCGGGCGGCATTGGCAGCGAAGCTGTCCGCCGAGTACGGCACGGAGATCACAGCCAAACCGGTGCCGTCAGTGGACGACGCTGATCTGCGCCCCCCGCGCATCCCGATTCCGGACTCGGTCGCCGACTGGTGCTCGACAACCACCTACGACCGTGCCCGTTACGCCTACGGCGCCCACTTCACCGAGCGTGTGCGGGCCTTCAACCTGGACTTCCCCAATCCGCCCGACGTCGTGGCGCACCCTCGCAGTGAGACCGAGGTGGAGGCCACGCTGGACTGGTGCGACACCAACGGCTACATCGCCGTGCCCTACGGGGGCGGTTCGTCGGTGGTGTGGGGCCTCGCGCCGCCGGAGGATCGCGGGCCGACGGTCATCATTTCGCTTGATCAGCTCGACCAAGTGCTCGAGATCGACGCTGTGTCGCGCGCTGCTCGTATCCAGGCCGGCGTGTTCGGCCCGCATCTCGAAGACCAGCTGCGGCCCAGCGGGCACACGCTGCGGCACTTCCCGCAGTCGTTCCGTTTCTCGACCCTCGGCGGTTGGATTGCCACTCGCTCAGGCGGCCATTACGCCACGAATCACACCCACATCGACGAATTCGTTGAATCGACGCGGATGATCACGCCGTCGGGCTGGTGGGAATCGCGCCGCCTGCCGGGCTCAGGAGCAGGCCCCAGCCCCGACAGGATGGTGATCGGATCCGAAGGCATTTACGGGATCATCACCGAGGCGTGGATGCGTATCCAGAAGCGCCCGACGTTCCGTGCCACAGCGGGCATCACCTTCCCGTCATGGGAAGCCGGCTACGACGCCGTGCGAAACCTCGTCCAGGCAAAGCTGTGGCCCGCCAACCTGCGAATTCTCGACCCTGCGGAGGCCGGCCGGGCTGCTGGCATGGACGGCCAGCATGCGCTGGTCATCGTGTCGTTCGAGTCGGCCGAGCTGACCCAGCGCCACAACATTGCACAAGCCGCAGAGATCGCTCGGAGCTGCGGCGGGCACCTCCCCGACGACGAGATCCAGATCGACGACGGCACCGGAACTCCCACGGGTCGCGGTGGTGCCGTCGGGGCCTGGCGCAGTGCATTCATCGGCGTCGGCAAGGGCGTGGAGACGTCGCTGGGTCTCATCAACGACACCTTCGAGACGGCGATCACCTGGGACCAGTGGCCTGAATTCGACGCCGTTGTGCGTGAGAAGGTGGGTGCTGTGCTGGCTGAGGTATTCGGCGAGCACCACTCGTTGTCGTGCCGCTTCACGCACGTCTACACCGACGGGCCGGCGCCGTACTACACGTGGTCCGGCATGGGCACCCAGGGCGGCGAGCTCGAGCAGTGGCGGGCCGTCAAGAACGCCGCCAATGAAGCGCTCGTCTCGGCCGGCGGCTCATCCACGCACCACCACGCTGTGGGCCGCATGCACCGTCCGAACGGCTATGACCGCCAGCGCCCCGAGCTCTTCGCCGAGGCCATCCGGGCCGCGAAGAAGCGCCTCGACCCCAACGGCATCCTGAACCCCGGCGTCCTCATCGACCCCTAGCGTCGGCCTCCATCGGCGTGCTCGGAACCGGCAACCTCGCGTCGCCGCTCGGAGATGCCAAACGAGCTGCCTACACGGCAAGCGGGCCGACAGGCGCCACGCGCCCATCGGCCCTCTCGGTGACTGATGCCTCTCGACTCACTGGCGGGGGGCCGACGCCGTCTGGCGCCGGCCCCACCGCAGCCAGTGAATGCTTGCCGTGCTGTCCCTCGCAGGGACCGCTCGGCCTATGCGCAGCGCCTGCCTAGCGGCAGCCGCCGTTGTCCTTGTCCCAGGCACAGTTGCCTGAGGCGCCGTTCACGTCGATGACGAGCGACACGACCCAAGACGCGGAGCCCGAGTCGTACTGACTGAAGTCCGTGCCCTCAATCGGGAAGGCGTCGGCGTTGCCGTTCATGGCGAACGTGATGCCGTCGAGGAATATCGGATGGTGGATATTGATCGACCGCACCGCCAGCATGAAGTTCGTGCGTGTCAGGCCACCCGGCAGCTCTGCGGCGATGCGCAGCGCCTCGACGTACGGGTAGCCGATCATGTAGCCGTTGCCGAACATCGCGATGTCAGGATCGAAATCGTTCGCCTCCAAGCTCGCACGGACGAACTGGATGAACGCATCGTTCTCGATCAGCACCGGGTCGGTGGTGTCCTTGACACCGCCGCCGACGATCATCCAGTCGTGGCCGTCATCGCCCGCAGGGGCAATCCAGCTCGCTGGCGCCTTGCAGACCGACGATGTGAACGCTGCGGACAGCTCCTCCTTCAGACCCGAGGCTGCGACCTCCTGAATCGCCAGCAGGCAGGCATTGCCTGCCGTCATCGAGATGAACACGTCCGGGTTGTTCGCCGAAATCGTCGTGACCTCGTTGGTGATGGTCGGTGCCGCAGGATCGTGCCGCACGGGGACGAACTCGCTGACCACATCCGGATTGTTCTCGGCGTACTCCTCGAAGCCCAGCTCGTAGGCAAGACCGAAGTCGTTGTCCATGACCAGGCCTGCAACGACCACCGGAAGCTCGTCGGCAAGGTTCTCCTTGATCCAGTTGCCCCACAGCACCGCTTCAGTCGAGTACGACAGGATGCTGCCGGTTGTCCACGGGTGAATTTCAGGGTCGCCCCAGGCCGGGTGACCGGTCCACACGAACGGCTGTGGGATGCACTCTGCGTTCAGCGTGTCGTACACGGCCAGCGTGTTCGGCGATCCCAGCGTGTGGATCGAGAAGACGTTGTCGTTCTCGATCAGCTCGTCCACGAACTCGATGGTCTGCGCGGCGATATAGGCATCGTCATAGGACTTCATCACGACATTGCGACCAGCGACGCCGCCCTCAGAGTTGACGTGCCCGAGATACGTCTGCCAGCCGAGTCGAGCGTTGCCGTACAGCGCCAGCGTGCCCGACTGCGGGCCCGTTTGGCCGATGCGGATCTCGTCATCGCTAATGCCCTCGGTGTTCGACCAGTCGCCTGGGCACTCGTTGAGGTCAATGGTGAAGCCCGCGGCGCCACGCAGGATGTTGTCGTCTCCGATGCCATACTCGCCGGATTCGATCTTCGCGGTCAGCTCCTCGATGATGACCGCACGATTGTGCTCGGCCTCTTCCCAGATGCCGTCGATGGTGGAGCGATCGAACTCCATCATCTCGTCGTCCATCTCGTCGTCGGCCATGTCGTCTTCTTGCGACGCCTGCTCGACGACGTCCTGGCTGAGGCCGCCAGCCTCTTCCTCTGGCTCGTCTTCGACCATCTCCTCTTCGTCGGACATGTCCTCTTCGTCGGACATGTCGTCCTCTTCGACCATCTCCTCTTCGGCGTCGGCCTCGACGGCGGCACCAACGTCGTCGTCGTCACCTCCGCCGCACGCAGCCGCTACAAGCGAAAACGCGAAGAGCAACGCCAGTAAGCGAAGCATTCGGCTCTTGGAAAGTTGCATCAGTCCATCCCTCCTCGGTGGATTGCATGCCACGACAGGACCCCGGAAGTGTCGATTCGTCCTCGTCCCCCAGAGGAAGCCCATCGCGTCAGTGCCGCGACAGTAATCGCAATGAGCCGAGCGAACTTACGTGCGTCACGACGATCCCGTGACATTTTCGTGGCGCGTCTTTGGGCTGCGGCTCACGGCGACAGTTGGGTCGACGTGCTGGATCGACACGCGTGTCTCTCGCAGCGACGGCTAGGCCGGCCCCACAGCACTGACGTCGCGGCCCGCCTAGCGTGACATCCATGGAATGGGGAGTCACACTGCCGCACCTGGGCCACATCGCCACGCGTGATGCGCTCATTGAATTCTCGACCGCCGTCGACGACCTCGGATTCAATTCGGGCTGGGCTTCAGACCACGTCTGCTGGCCCGCCGAGCTCGTCTCGCAGTATCCGTACAGCGACGACGGCTCGTTCCCCGCGCCGCCCAAGACGGGGTGGCTCGACCCGATCGGGACCCTGCAGTTCGTTGCTGCGGTGACCCAGAATCTGCGCCTGGGGTTCAGCGTGCTGATCCTGCCGTACCGGCCACCGGTAGAAACCGCAAAGCGGCTGGTCACGATCGACGTGCTGTCGGGTGGGCGGCTGATCCTCGGCGTCGGCGTCGGCTGGATGCGTGAGGAGGCCGAGGTGCTGGGGATGCCATGGGATCGCCGTGGGAAGCGGTCCGATGAGCAGCTCGAAGTGTTCCGGACGCTGTTCAGCGAGGACGACCCCAGCTACGACGGAGAGTTCTATTCGTTCCCATCCGTCGGCTTCGAGCCGAAGCCGGTGCAAAGGCCAGTGCCAGTGTGGGTGGGCGGCAATTCGGCGGCCGCCTACCGGCGAGTGGCGCAATTCGGGCATGGTTTCCATGCGGCATTCGAGACACTGGACGACGTCGCGTCCGGATGGGCCGCCGTCGGCGAACAGTGCGATGCCGCCGGCCGCGACCTCAGCGAGATCACCCTCTCGCTTCGCTATTACCTGGACCCGGCTGAGGTCATGAAGCCAGCCGTGTCAGTAGCAGGCAGCACCGAGAAGATGATCGACAGTGTCGGCGGGGTGGCCGAGACTGGCGTGACACACCTGGTGCTCGACCCGGTCGCGCGCGGCGGCGTCGCGGGCCGCCTCGACGCGCTGCGCGCCTTCATGTCCGACGTCGCCCCGCACTTCGACTGACACACGGCCGAACCCGTGCGACCGCTGCCGAAATCGGCGTAGCTGACTGACGCTCGCGCGCCGGCATCAACCGCGGTTGGCGGAGGGCTCAAGCTGGGCTCCGAGCCAAATGTTGATGTCGCGCCTGGCTTGGCGCGACACTGCCGCGTCGGGGGCAAACCCTTCAAAGCCGTGCGGCGCACCTGGATACAAGTGCAACTCCACGGGCACACCGGCATGGTTGAGGCGAGTCGCATAGTCGATGTCCTCGTCCACGAAGCCGTCGAGCGTGCCCGCCATGATGAACGTGGACGGCAGGCCGCGCAGGTCCACTGCCCTCGAGGGCGCTGCGTGCGCTGGAATGTCGTCGGTGCCGTACAGATCTCCGAGGTAAGAGGCCCATCCGAACTCGTTGGACTCCGGGGCCCACACCGGGACGTCCCACTGCGACGAGGCCGTGGTTTGCGTGTCGTCGATCATCGGATAGATCAGCAGCTGGTAGTCGATCTCGAACTCGGCCCTGTCGCGGGCCACCAAGCCCAGGGCGGCGGCCAGTCCGCCGCCGCCGCTCGGCCCACCGATCCCGATGCTGGAGAGGTCGGCTCCCAGTTCGGCGCCGCTGCGCTTCAGCCATGACAGCCCTGCGTAGCAGTCCTCGATGGCGGCGGGATAGGGATGCTCGGGCGCAAGGCGGTACTGCACGGCGACACCCACCATGTCGAACCGCTGGCACCACCGGTCGAACCGGAGATCGTCCTGCTCGGGCGAGCCGAGGACATAGCCGCCGCCGTGGATCCAGAACAGGCATGGCAATGGTCCGTCGGCCCCAACCCTTCGATGGACCCGCAGGCGCACATCGGGCGAGCCAGCGGGGCCGGGCACGACGACATCGTCACGGGTCACTGCTTCCGACAACGGCACCGCCTCGTTGAGCAGCAGGCGGTTCTTCCGAATAGAAGCCAGCGTGCGGGAGTTCACCGTGCCCAACGCGGGCCCGGCCTCCAGGGCGGCGCGGACTTCGGGGTCGTAGTACGGGGCGTCGGGCATCAGCGCACCGTAGTGCCACGCCCCAGCGACCGGCATGCCGGCAGGCTGGCACAGCCTCATGCGCCGGCAGGCTGGCGAGACGGCACACTCTTCGATCGTGCTGTGGGGATCGTCGCTTGCCAAGTCGTACCCGCCGCGGCGCCTGTTCGCCGATGTCAGCGTTCAGCTCGCAGCCGGACGCCGAGTGGCGCTGGTCGGCGGCAACGGCATCGGCAAGACGACGTTGCTGGAGATCCTGGCGGGCATCAACGAGCCCGATGAAGGCGAGGTGCACCGGCAGAGCGGGCTGACGCTTGGCTACCTGCCCCAAGAGCTCGACGAGATCACCGACGGCACAGTGCTGGAGGCGACGCTGGCCGGGGCGGGCGCCATCACCGCGATGACAGCCGAGCTGCGCTCGCTGGAGGCACGGCTGGCTGACAGCGACGCTGCCGACCACGATGGGGTGCTTGCCCGTTATGGCGAGCTCGAGGCTCGCTTCCGACAGCTCGGCGGATATGGCTTCGAAGCGGAAGCCCACCGTGTGCTCGCGGGGCTGGGCTTCGCCCCCGATGATGCGCATCGACCCGTCGCGCAGCTGTCGGGCGGCTGGAGGATGCGGGTCGCGCTCGCCCAGCTGCTGTTGTCGAAACCCGACGTGCTGCTGGCAGACGAGCCCACCAACCACCTCGATGTCGACTCGGTGGCCTGGCTGGAAGACCAGCTCGCTTCGTGGGACGGCGGGCTGCTGTTCGTCAGCCACGACCGTGACTTCATTGACGCGGTTGCCAACCGTGTCATCGAGATGGACGGCGTCAGCACGTACGAGCACGTCGGCGGCTTCGCCGAGTTCGTCGCAGCTCGCGAGGAGCGCCTTGCCGCCGCGGAAGCGGCCTCAGCAGCGCAGTCGCGCCGCAGAGCACACACCGAGCGGTTCATCGAACGTTTCCGCTACAAGGCCACCAAAGCCCGCCAGGTGCAGAGCCGGATCAAGACGCTGGACAAGATGGCACCGGTCGAGGTCCCGAGCCCCAAGGAACTGGCGGCACGGTTCGGCTTCGGCACGCCGCGACGCTCGTCACGGGTGGTGGTGGAGCTGATCGACGCTGCGGTGGGCTATGCCGACGGCGACGCACCGGTGCTCGAAAGAGTGGACCTGGTCATCGAGCGCGGCACCAAGGTGGGTGTCGTCGGGCCGAACGGTGCTGGCAAGACGACGCTGCTGCGAGTGCTGCAGGGCGAATTGGGGGTCCTCGGCGGCGAGCTGCACCGGGGTCGCAACGTGGTCATAGCCACGTTTGCGCAGCACCTCACCGAGGTCATGAATCCACGACGCTCGGTGGTGGAGGAGTTCACCGCTTCGGTCGGCGACCAGCCGGGGCGGAATGTGCGATCGATGCTCGGCGGGTTCGGCTTCCCGGGCGACGCCGCGGACCGCAAGGTAGCCGACCTGTCCGGCGGTGAGCGCACGCGGCTGGCACTCGGGATCACTATGGCCAATCCCGTCAACCTGCTCGTGCTCGATGAGCCGACGAACCACCTCGACTTGCCGAGCTGCGACCTGCTGGAAGATGCGCTGTCGGTCTATCCGGGAACAGTGCTGCTGGTGACCCACGACCGACACCTCATCCGCAGCGTGGCTGACTCGCTGATCGTGGTACGCGACGGCACCGCAACCCTGCACCCGGGCGTCGACGAGGACCTGCTGCGGCCGCCGGGGCTGAGCACGAGACGGACGGCAGGTGGGACCACCGGCACTCGCGTCACCGGCGAATCCGGTAACGCCGAGGAAGGATCGACGTCGCGTTCAGTCGCGGCCCAGCGCCGCCGCGAGGGGGCCAGTCGGCGCCAGGCTGCACACGATGCGACCGCTGATCTGCGAAGGGCGCTTGCTGTAGCCGAACGAGCGTGGGAAGCAGCCGAACACCGGGTTGCCGAGCTGCAAGCGCTGCTCGGTGATCCGGCTACCTACGACGACCCGGAACTCGCGCGCAGCGTCGCCGAGGATTACGGCGTAGTGAAGTCCGAGGCCATGCGCCACATGACCGAATGCGAATCACTGCAACGACGTATCGAGCGCATTGCGGCTGATGGGTAGCCGCCTGGGACAGTCGCCGAGAGCAGTCGCCTGGGATCGCAGTCAGCGTTCGAGCGGTCGTCTCAGTGCCGCTCGGCGCAGCCATCTGTGGGCGGCGTGACGGCCACATGATCAACCGAGACAGTTCCGGTGCTGTCGTCGGCGTGCTGGGAGAAGGTAACCAGGCACGCCGTGCCGTTTGACGGCATGCCCATCGGGGCACCCGGGTACCACGCGATGACCTCGCCGACCGAGACGTCAGTGGGCACGTGCCAGTGGCCGAGTGCCACGTAGTCGGCGCCGGTGGCTTCGATCTCTTCGGCGGCGATCGGCGATGACCGGTGCGCATCGTCGGCAGTGCGCTGGAAGTGTCCGTGTCCCGCGGCAATGAACCAGCCCTGATCGGGACGGGGCGGCACACCGGCGAGGGGGCGGTAGTCGGAGTCATGTGAGTCCATTGCGCGGCCCCACAGCGTCAGGTCGTGCTCGCCGAAGTGCAGCGTGGCACCTTCGGGATCGTCGAGGAAGATCACGCCAGCGCCGGTGACCTCGAGGCGATGTTCGTGGTCGGCGTGGGTTCCCCACAACGTCCGCTCGTCGTGAACGTCGTGGTTGCCGGGGATAATCACAACAGACGCAGCGACACCACCGAGCAATTCCATCGTGTGCGCAACGTCGGACCGTTTCAGCCGGGCGTGGTCGAACAGGTCGCCGGCGATCAGCAGCACATCGGCTTGGTGGGCCGCAGCAGTTTCGGCCAGGGCGTGTATCGGGCACTGACAGACATCGCGGTGCGTCCCGTGGGGTCCCCGGACATGACCGATGTGAACATCGGACGTGTGCAGGACACGCAACGCGTGCCCTGTGGGGAGCAACGCGTCGGGTATCCCAGTATCGGCCAGCCCCTTCACAGCGAAACAGCTTGCCACGGCACACTGCCGGAGACTTCGGCCCGGGATCTCGGCCCACAGCCACCGGCCCGACACAGTGACGTACCGCCGGTCAACTGGGTGTCAGTAATGCGGCATCGACCGTTTGTGGGCCATACGTCCACAGGTCACCTTCGGGCGCTACCTTCGGCTCGGTGCGGATCCTGGTGACCAACGATGACGGCGTCGAATCCGAGGGCCTGCACGTGCTTGCGAGCGCCATGACGGCCCACGGCGAGGTCGTGGTGGTCGCACCCGATTCGGAGTACTCGGGCGCGGGCGCGGCGATCGGACCCCTGCACCTGATGGATCCGCAAGTTCACAAGGTGCGGTTCGAAGGCATCGAAGACGCCTGGGCGGTGTCGGGAGCGCCGGCGCTGTGCGTGATGTTCGCCCGGCTCGGCGCCTTCGGGCCCGTTGACCTGGTGGTATCGGGCATCAATCCGGGGGCGAATGTGGGTCGTTCGGTGTACCACTCCGGCACCGTCGGTGCAGTGCTGACCGGCCGCAACGGCAACATTCCGGGCCTGGCCGTCAGCCAGAGCGTCGAGGGATTCGGGGTGGAGGGCCAAGGCTGGGAAGACGCCATCGCCGATCAGAAATGGCACTCGGCGGCCGAAGTTGCCAGCGTCGTGCTCAGCGGCCTGCTGGCCGACAGCCATGACACTGCGTGGGCAGTGAACCTGAACGTGCCAAACCTTGAGGTTGCAGACATGAAGGGCTGGCGCTTCACCGAAGTGGGCACCCTGCCAATGCGTTCGATCACCTCAGTGAGTCTCGAGCCGCACCCCGACAACGCCGAGGCGTTCCGGGTCGACATGCACTGGGGCGACGCGGTCGAGACGTCCGTCGACGTCGACACCGGCGCCGTCATGCACGACTTCGTCTCGGTGACCTTCATGTCGGGCATCGTCGCTCGACCGACGATGCCCGACTCGAAGCTGGCCGCCTGCCTCGACGGGTTGTTCTGACGACGGCGGCTTTGGGCAAAGTCGAGCCGACGACACCTGCGAGACCAGCGTTCAGATCGAGACGCGACGCGTCACACGCACGTGGCGCACGAGCGCCATTGCCGCTAGAACGCCGAGCAGCAGGCCTACCAGCGCTCCCCAGTGTGCGAGATCTGCGTAGTCCCGGTGCTCCACTGCCAAGCCCGAGCTCACGCCGGCCGCAGCACCGAGGGCGGTCATCAGCACATCGGCGGTGGCCTGAACGCTGACACGCCGTTCGACAGGAAACGATGCCGTCAGCAGCGAGCTGGCGGATACGACGCAGCAGCTCCAGCCGATGCCCACCAAGAACAACCCCCACAGGTGGCCGCTGGCGTGGGCGGCGTGGGTGTTGGCGGCAATCTCAGCCCCCATCGTCAGCACCGCGGCGCCGACCAGGATGACCATCTGGGCGCCGATCCGGTCAACCAGCCATCCCACGTACGGCGAGAAGGCGAACATGCCCGAGATGTGCAGCGACAGCATGATGCCGATGATCAGCGGGTTCTGATCGCCTTGGGACATGTGAATCGGCGAAACGGTCATGACGCCGACCATCACCGCTTGGGACAGCATCATCGCGATGAGGGCGATGGACGCCATCGGGTTCGCGAGGATGCGTCCGGCTTCGGCAAGGCTCGGCAGCTTGACGCTGGTCGTTCCCGTATCGGCTGCCACGACGTGGAGCGGGTCGGGGCGCAGCCGCCGTGAGATGTTGACGGCTGCAAGCACGAAGAGCCCGAGTGCCAACGCGTAGGGCAGCGCAAAGCCGCTCAGCCCCTCAGTGTCGGCGAAGACGCTCTTGACGCCCAGGGCCACTGTGGGACCCAGCACCGATCCGATCGTGCTGGCCCACAGCACCAGGCTGATTGAGCGGGCCCGGTTCTCATCGCTTGCGAGGTCGGCGCCGGCATAGCGGGACGCCAGGTTGGCGGCTTGGCCAGTGCCGATCAGCACCATGCCGAAGACGAGCACTGAATACCGGCCGGTGATCGCGGAGAGCAATGCGAACGTGGCACCGACTGCACCGGTCATGTAGCCGGCCGCCAGTCCGACACGACGGCCATGGCGCGCCATCAGTGCGGCGAGCGGAATGCCAGCGAGCGTGCCGCCGATGCTCAGGCAGACGGCCGCCAGTGAGGCTTTTGTCTCGCTGCCGGTCATCTGGTCGGCCAGCAAGGTCGACGCGGAGAACGACGCCGTCATGGCGAGGCCGCCAGGGATGACGCCGAGCTGCAGTACTCGGATGGTGCGGCGAGCGAGTTCATCGCGCTCGGGCGTGCCGGGGAGGTATGCAGCCCCCTCGCCACCCGCCGACAAACTCTGCACCATCGCTCTAGTGTCCCGATCGGCGTGCGGCACCCGCTCCGGGACCGTTTGGGAACGCTACAGCGGGCCATTGCGGCGTGTCGGAATGACCGACGAAAGGGGTGCGATATGCGAGACATCACTGGGTGCGTGGCGATGATCAGCGGGGCGAACCGGGGCATCGGCGCCGCCCTTGCTGCATCGCTGCACGCCGACGGCTGGGCGCTGTCGCTGGGGGCTCGCGACCTACCGTCACTCGAGGAGTCGGCCACGGCGTATCGGACCGATTCGAGCGGCGGTCCTGCGGTGAGCCTGCATCACTACGAGGTGACCGACCGAGCCGGCGCCGAACGCTGGACGGCGGAGACGCTGGACGCTCACGGCCGCATCGACTGTCTCATCAACAATGCCGGCGTTGCCTCGACCGACACGCTCGACGAGCTGACTGAGGAAACCCTCGACCTGCTGTGGGAGGTCAACGCGAAGGGCCCGTTCCGCATGATCCGGGCTGCGTTGCCGCACCTGCGTCGCAGCGGCGAAGGGCGGATCGTGAACGTGATCTCCATGTCGGGCAAGCGGGTGCGCGGCACCTTCGCCCCCGGGTACGCCATGAGCAAGCACGCGGCGATGTCGCTGCACCATTCGGTCCGCCACGCGACGTTCGGTGACGGGATCCGTTGCACCGCAGTGTGCCCCGGCTACGTGCAGACCGACATGACCGCGGAATTCGGCATCGACCCCTCGATCATGATCCAGGCCGACGACCTGGCTCACACGGTCGCGACCATCCTGCGCCTGCCCAACACAGCGTCGGTGGCTGAGCTGCTGGTCACGACCGAACCCGAGACGATCGCCTAGCGAGCGCGCCTCGTCGGCTCGGATTCACGGCTGGCCCGACTCAACGGGTCGAGCGCTAGCTCGCCTTCTGTGCGCGGCGCCACTTGACCTGCTCGGTGGCCTCCTCGCTGCCGTCGTGCCAAGTGCCGAACCACTTGTCAAGCGGTACCAGTGACGTGCCGTAGTTGCAGTCGAAGAAGCGGTGATGGAGCGTGTGAAAGCGATCGCCGCCCGCCGCCCGACTGACAGCCATCGTTCGTCGTACTTGTGCTGCATCCCTTGGGAGCGTCGCATGTACAGCCACCAGTGCAGACCGCCGACGATGACGATCATGAGCCCAGCGTTGCGCGCATACACCAGCGCGACCGCCCACGGGACGGGCGCAGCGAATGCGCTACGGAAGCCGATTGCCCGCAAGACCCCTAGCTTCGGTCGGGTGACAACAGCGCCCGCCCGCGACGCTCCGAAGTCCACATGGCGCCACTGGCTGCGGGACAAGAAGGCGCACGTCGACGCGGACACCGCTGCGGCCATCGTCGCCGGCTTGCGCAGCTTCGTCGAGTCGTTCGATGTCGACTCAAACGACGACACCGATGTCAATGCTTCGCCTGCCGTGACCGGGCTGATTCTCTTCTATCGCGCGATGCCGCACGAACTGTCGCTCGACGGCCTTGCCGAAGTCCTGGGCTGGCAACGTTTTGCAGTGACACGGACGCCGCCCGACGGCCCGCTCACGCTGCATCCGGCGATCGGGGCCATGGAGCAGCACAGATTCGGTTTCCCACAGCCGACCGCTGACGCAATGGAGCTACAGCCCCGCCACATCTCGCTGGCGCTCGTTCCCGGCGTTGCATTCGACCGGCTCGGCACCCGTCTCGGGCACGGTGCCGGCTACTTCGATGAGCTGCTGTCCCGGTTGCCATCGACCTGTCCCCGCGTCGGGGTGACTCCCCTGGCATTGGTGTTCGACCGGCTGCCCGCCGAGGCCCATGACGTGCCGATGACGCACTTCGCGACCGCGAGCGGTGTGGTCGAGGTGGGCACCGGCTGGCTTGCCGGGAGCTAGCGCGCGGCCGTCGTCGGTCGCACGAGTGCGGCGCGGGCAGCTTCGATGGCCCGACGACGGTGGCATCCCTCGAGGTGGTCGTTGACGATGCCTGAGGCCTGCATCAGGGCGTAGCACGTCGTCGGGCCGACGAATCGCCAGCCCAGCTTGCGCAGCGCCTTGCTCAGCGACGTTGACTCGGGCGTCGTGGCCATCGCGGTCAGCGTGCTGTGGTCGATGGCAGCCGGTCGGTCAGCGGGTACCGGTTCGAACGACCAGAAGAAGGCAGCGAGGCTGCCGTGCGACTCGATCATGTCGAGAGCGACGCGGGCGTTGTTGATCGTCGCTTCGATCTTGCCGGGGTGCCGCACGATGCCTGCATCGCCCAACAGCCGTTCGATGTCGGCGTCGCCGAAGCCAGCCACCGCTTCGAAGTCGAACCCGCAGAACGCGGCCCGAAAGTTCTCCCGCTTACGCAGGATCGTCAGCCACGACAGGCCCGACTGGAAACCCTCCAGGCACATCTTCTCGTAGAGCCGCACGTCGTCGGTGACGGGCACGCCCCACTCGGTGTCGTGGTAGGCGCTGTAGTCGTCGTGGCCTTCGCCCCACCAGCACGCCAGCGTCCCGTCGTCACGCCGACGCAATCCTGTCGGCGACTTCAATTCGTCAGTAGCCATAGTTGGGGGTGCTAGTCGGCGCTGGAGAGCGATCAGGAATCTGTTGGCCGCCGTCGCACGAGCCCACCCGGCGGAAGCGGTCGCTCAGCGTTCTCGGCGCACTCCCTTGAACGAACCACCCTTCTTCTTGGCCTCAAGAAAGCGACCGCTCGACAAGTCACGCTTCACCCACAGGTTGGCTCGCGTTACTTGACTGCGCCGCGCCTGGTCGTCGATCAAACGATGTTGCTCGCTGCGGGTCACGATTGACTCCTCACTCGGGCTGACACCGAAACGCCGGTGCCACATGTGAAATCGCAAGGCTCAGGCCGTGATGACTCGTACAGGCCGTTGTGTTGCTACTCACTACGGTACTTAGCAGGTGTAACACCGTCGACGACGACACACGCCACGTCGTGCGTGGACGTGACAAGCGGGCACGCAGTTCCGCTCTTCGCTGAGACCTCATCTCCAGACCACAAGACCGCGAGCGTTAGCCGCACCGTCAATACAAGCAGGATCAAGGCCACCGTCCCAACGAGCGCTCCTCTCAACCTGCGTTGTAGCCGCTCGGCGGCACCCGTCGCCGGTCGCGCCAAGAGAACGGCACCGGCCAAAGGCAACAGCAGCAGCGCCGCGCTCTCGTCGAGCAAGACAGTGCTATCCGCCGCGACGACGAGCGGAAGAGATGCGGCAGCAGCGAGCGTCAACAACCTCAAGAGCCAGTGCATCGGCGTGCGCAAGCGAAGCCTGACGCTCAGGTCGACGTAGGGGGGAGCGTCTTCCCCGGCGACGTAGATCGAGAGCTTGTCGTCGGTCATGCGAAGCGCATCAACTCGCGGAATACCAATGGCGCTTCCCTCAGGGTCAACGACTTCGGGCGGGCCAACGATGCGGGCGCCGTGGTCCACGAGGTGGACCTCTACATGGCCGGACTGTGCATCGCCCAACATGACCCGCTGGGTGATGACACTCGGTGCCCGCCGTCTTGTCGGGCGCTCAACGGCCACGTCGTGCCACGGACGCTTCGTGCCCAGCTGGATTTTGGTCGGCACATCGACCGGAACTACCGTGTCGATCATGACATCCCAACGTTGACCATACGCAGCAACAATCGACAGCGTCCGAGCATCGACAGATTCCACGTACAGGCAGAACCGGCCAAGCCAATCTGAGACGTCGTCGACAGTCGCCGGTCGGTGCTCAACGAATGGCAGGCACCTCGTTACGTGCGCCACTGCGGACTGAAGATCCATCGCTGTGCCCATCGATGCCGCCAGTAGTTCGGAGGCCGGAGCAACGAGTTCTGACCAGTGCCGCACGTCATCCAACCTGACGTCGAGACGGAGTCCGAACCTCAAGTACTCGGCGAGCGTTTGTGGGGATTCATTGCGCAACTCGGCGACGTGCTGATTCCAAATCGCAGGACTGTATGCACTGATCGCATAGAGGACCTCATCGGCGTCCATCGATGCCAGACTTTCCCCAGGGGGAGCATTGGCTACCCAACGGACGAAATTGGCCTGCAATCGCGCCAGTTGGTGCTTCAGCAACAGAGCACAGTGGTGTCCCTCGGTGCCCTTGAGATCGACATCAAGAAGCACACCCTTGGGACGGGTCGTCAACGGAAGCAGAATCCGCACCAGATCACCACTACCGCAACTAGGCCATACCCCTTGGACGAGGCCCAGTGGCAGGCGAATCTGATACGACGAAGTAACGCGCACGTCGTCAGCGTCTTCGATGACGATCTTCTCGACGACACGCTCGCGCCAGCGAGTCGGATCATCCATCAGCTTGAACGTGAGCTCGTGGTGGTTGTGTAGGTGGGCAAGCTCTACCGGTGGGCCACCATGCAGAGCTGTCATCGCCCGGTCAGTATCGCGTCGCATTGCGCAGCAGGCCTGGTATTTCCGCTGGGCGGAACGCACTCGCCGATGTCCACGCACCAACTGCCGCACTTGCTCCGCGGAACGACACTGTGAAGCATTCGCTCATGCGCCTCGGGCTGCGCTGACAGCTTCGGCGATGGCGTCGTGTGCTGGCGTCGGTCCGTAGAACATCATGGTTGTGCGGTCGGCGAACGTGTTGCGCTCGGCGATCTGGGCGCCGACCTCGGCGGGCGTGCCCGACACGACGACCAGGTCCAGCAGTTCGTCTTCGATCAGATCGCTCATCTCTCGCCAGTTGCCCTGCTTGGACAGTGTGTTGAGCCGCGGCTGCAAGTCGTCGTAGCCGTGGTGGTCGAGCGCGCCGGCATAGGCGGGCGTCGATCCGTAGAATGCAAGCTGGTCGGCGGCCGAGCGGCGGGCTCGGTCGATCTGCTCGTCATTCTCCCCCATCACGACGATGGTCAGGCAGGCAACGGTGACGTCGCTGACATCACGTCTCGCTGACTCCGCTCCCGTCGCCAACGCCGGCAGCGTGACGTCGGTCATGAACTGGGCGGTGTGGAACGGATGAACGCAGAAGCCGTCGGCGGCCGCACCGATCACCTCGACCATGCGGGGTCCGACCCCGGCCACATAGATCGCTGGTGGCGCCATCCCGATCGGGCCGGGACTGAAGAACGGCGTCATGAGGGTGTGGGTGTAGAACTCGCCGCGGTGGTTGAGCCGCTCGCCGGTTTCGAAGGTGTGCCAGATGGCCCGCACTGCTTCGATGTACTCGCGCATCCGCTCAGCGGGGCGAGACCATGGCTCGCTGTAGCGCTTGGTGATGTGGGGCTTGATCTGCGTGCCGAGGCCGAGGATTAACCGCCCCCCGCTCATTCGGTGCAGATCCCACGCCGTCACCGCGCACGTCATCGGGTTGCGGGCGAAGGCCACGGCAATGGCCGTTCCCAGCTCGATGCTCTCGGTTCGCTCCGACGCCAGTGCGAGCGGCAGGAACGGATCGTGCGACGCCTCGAACGACCATGCCGCCGACAGACCCATTTCCTCGAACTGAGCCGCCTCGTCGGCGCACCCGCCCGGAGTGCTCGAGGTGGTCGCCCCGTCGATGCGATGAGCTGATTGCGCACTGCCTGCCGGTGATGTCATGGGCCACGTCCCCTTCGTAGTGGTTCGTACCAACTTGACCATCTTGCCGCAGCGGGACGAATTGCGGTGGGGCGGTGGCGAGGAACAGCTGGCTTTGCCGTGCGGTGAAATGGTGCGACAGCCGTGATGATGGGGTCAGCGGTCGGGCCTGGCCGGCAGTCAGTTGAGTTGCGGGAACGCGTCCATGGCGCTCATGATGCCGTTGCCCGAATATGTGACCGTCAACGTCTCGCTGGCGCGCGTCATGGCGACGTAGAGAAGCCGTCGCCGCTGACGGTCCTGCTCCGCGGCGTCGTCATCGTCCACCCAGATGTGATTGGCACCGCCGATGATGACGTGCCGGTATTCAAGACCCTTCAGCAACTGGAGCGTCGCAACCCGAACGACGCCCTCGGCCGACGCCGCTTCGTCTCGGTGTGCTTGCACGTCGAAGGAATCAGGGATACGCCGAATCGCGTCCTGGCGCAGATCTCTCCAGCCCGACAGGACAGCTATGTCGTCGGGCGGCACGCCCTGTGCCCGCAGCGCTGCAACTGCTTCGACGACGGTCGTGACCTCTGAGCGCAGGCTGTCGCACACGAGCACAGTGGGCAACTTGCCGCGCCGGACCGCGCGCTCCGGAAGCACCAGCACGTCGAATTCGTCGGACTCCTCATCGTCGCGGACACGCCGAACCGCATCGCCGAGCTGCATGAGTGCTGCGTCGAGGATTTCGCGTGTGTTGCGGTAGTTGTGCTTGAGCACCTTTGTGCGGCCCTGGGCCGTCGTGTTCGGAGGATTCCAGCGACGCTTGCCTCGGTAGATGCGCTGGGCTCCGTCAAGCGCTACTACGAAGTGGTCACGCTCAGGCTTCAGCATGGCCCACGCCAGATCCAAGCCCTCGCTTCCCAGATCCTGCGCCTCGTCAACCAACACCAAGTCGTAACGCGCGGAAGGCGGCAGGCCAGCAACTGTCTCGGCAGCGATCTGTCGGCGAGCCTCGAAGTCCGGACTTGCAGTCTTCTCTTCGAGCCGGTCCGCGTCCTTGAGCAACCGGTACGCAAGACGGTCGACGGTCGAGACAGTGACGTTGATCACGTCACGCATTTCAGCTCTCAATGCGGACGCAAGCGGGCGGTTGAAGCACAACAGCAAGATGCGCCATTCGGGAAAGAGCTCACCTATGTGGCGCGCTCGGTAGGTGAGCACAAGCGTCTTGCCGCTGCCCGCCACCCCTCGGATCTGGCGATAGCCCGTTCCGAGATTCCGGGCCAGGCGCTCCTGTTCGCGGTCGAGCGTGCGTATGACGTCCTCGCCCGAGGGGTCGACGGGCTTGAACAGCTTGTGTGGGCGCGCCCTGATCACCACATCGGGATTCACCACAGCCCTCGCGGCAGCCACTTCCGCTGTGTCGAGCGGGCGCCTGTGGGATGCGGCTGCGGAGTGCAACTGCGCATCGGATCCCCCGATGCGATGGTCCGTCGAGGACGGCGACGCGAGCGGCAGCACGGCGCCGCCGATGGCATCTCTCAGCGCATCACTGAGCTTGCCTTGCGCGAAGTCCTCCTCGCTCAACAGCGGCAATCGCGTTTCGAGTTTCAAAGCATGCACGCGCGGGACGTTCGGCAAACCGAGGACATGGCGTACGGGCAATACCTCGAGCGAGAGTCGCTGGGCTTCGTCGCGCAGTGACGTGACGCGCTGCGCAATTTCTGTGCGCACGAGATCTTGATTCAGCGCAGTGCGGCGTCGGCCCCATGACCGCACCTGGCGAAGCGTCGGTGACTCGATGACAGCGATACCGCAGGAGGGGTCGAACACCACGAGGTAGCAGTCGCCATCGTCGTCCGAGCGTGGCGCATTCTCGAATTCGCGCCGCAACGCGGCCGACTCGCCGTCACCTGTTCTTTCGAGCCAGACAGTGACATCGTGTGGAACGAGATCGCGCAGGAAGCTGGCGACCGTTTGCAGTCGTTGAGGGACATCGTTGCGGCTGGCAATGTTCTCGGGCTGCATGAACGCCATGACAGCTGATCACGTTAGAGGTCTCGACTGTTATCAACCTACAGGAACCCTCGGCCCGCGTCGGTGATCGTGAGCTGGTCGTACGCGGTGCCCTCAAGCTCGCTTGACACGAGCTCAACGAGGCCCTCCTCCACAAGCTGGTCGATGATCTTGCTGACGCCGGCGCGACCGACGAACGCCAAGCGGCCAACGGTTGGATGCTGAGCGAGGCCCTTCGGGACGGGTCTTCGCCCATGTGCATTGCCGGAACTTTGGGCGAGCGAATCTTGCCGAGTGCGGCCCGGACGTGGCTGCGTGACGCTGCCGAACACATCCCCGGCAAGCGTCCGTTCGATGTTGCGGCGCGAGAAGTCACGCCCGTCAACATCGTCGAGCAAGCTGAGCGCGATGCGGCGGACCGGCAGCGCCCGCTGGAGCCCGGCTTCGGTGAGATGACTGCCCGCCCAGGGTCGTGGAAGCTCGACGCAATGGTCGCAACGACCGCAACCGGTCTGGGACTCCTCGGTCGGGACGGAATGTCCACCGGCTTCGGCAGCGTCGAGGTAGTCGAGCATGGCGGCAACTCGACAGCTGTTCTTCTCGTGAGCGAAACGCTTCGCCTGTTGGGACTTTGCAGCGACCTCGTCGCGTCGCCGATGTGCGAGTTCCTCGATCGAGGTCCAGTCGGGCTGAAATTCGAGGCGTTCGAGCAGCCATGCGTAACGCCACACGCTGAATCCGACGACGTCATTGCGCTGCAAGTCCAAGAGATCAGCGGCGATGTCGGGTGCGCTGCGGCCCAGCGCCTGTGACCACGCCTCGGCTTCGTAGAAACCATCGGCAGCTTCGGCCTGCTCCATCAGGCGGTCGCTACGGGCCACCAAGCCAGCCCACGCTTCGCCATGCGTCCCGACAGCGAGCTCGGTGAGTCGTTGGCGCGAATCCTCCAGCAGCGTGACGCGTCCGCGCCACGCCGTGTCTGGGCGACGGATCAGCGCTCCCGCCTCATCCAGGTAGTGCACCGCCAGTGCGGCCTCAACATCAGCGCCATCGCTGTCATCGTTACTCGAGACGATCTCGTTCGGGTCGTAGGCCGTGATGCCGGGTCGCAACCGCTCCCACAGACGTCGCACCTGGGAGCTCTCCGGCGCGGCACTTTGAACGAACCGGCTGTGGATCGAGCAATCACGCGGCATGGTGAGCAGCACCGCGGTACCGGCCTGTGGCATGCCAAGCTGTCCCGCGCCCCGGGCCGCTCGACCGGTTTCCTGCACGTATTCCTCAATCGTGGCAGGCATCTCCAAGTGGACAATGAGCGAGATGTCGGGCTTGTCGATGCCCATGCCGAAGGCCTTCGTGGCAACGACGATGTCGATCTCGCCGTGGCGAAACAGGTCCTCGACGTGCTGGCGGGCGGCTAGTTCCATTGCACCGTGGTAGTGCCGCGCGAGGTGGCCGGCCGCTTGCAGCAATCCAGCCACGCCCACGGCATCGCGCCGTGTCGGCACGTAGACGATCGCCGCCTGCGACCGATGGGCATCGACGATCTGCGCCACTCGCACGTCCCGGTCGCGGCGGTTCTCGCATCGCTCGGTGTAGTAGCGGATCTCCGGCCGGTCCGGCGACAGCACGATCGGCTCGTCGACGGCCAACTCCAACAGGCTCGCGATGTCGTCTCGTACTTGCTCGTTCGCTGTGGCCGTGACCGCCAGGATCGGCGGACGTCGCTCATCTTTGCGCGCTTGCGCCGCTTCGGTGATCCGCTTCAGTGCGGCGGGAATGCGCGCATAGGGCGGTCGGAACGAATGGCCCCATTGGGAGATGCAGTGGGCCTCGTCAACCGCGATGCGTGCCACACCGATGGCCGTCAGCGCTTCGACGAACTCCTGCAACCACAGTCGTTCTGGACTGACGTAGAGCAGGCTGTAGTCGCCCCGCTGTGCGCCCCGCAGCACGTCGCGCCATTCGCTTTGGCCGACGCCGCTGTGAATCGCCGCCGCCCGCGTGATGCCGCGGCCACGCAGGTTGCCGACCTGGTCGTTCATGAGAGCCACCAGCGGGGAGATCACCAGCGTGATCCCTTCGAGCAGCAGCGCCGGTACCTGAAACGTGATGCTCTTGCCCGAACCCGTCGGCAGCACCGCGAGCACATCCTCGCCAGCGATGAAACGGGTCATGGTCTCGTGCTGGCCCGGCCGCCAACGCTCAAAGCCGAACCGCTCCCGCACCTGTTCCAATCGGGCGGCGACCGCACGGGGATCGCGCGCCTGTTCGGGCGTCAGGCGCAACGCCTCGAGCTGTTCCCACGGGTCGGCGCTCGGCACCGCCGACAGCGCAGCGCGCTTTGCGTCATCGAAAGCCACATCGCCGAGGTGGCCGGCGATCAAGCGGTAGGCCTCTTCAGGCCAGCGGGCCCGCACCTGCGTCGGCGGGCCGGGCAGCGTGCCCAGCAACTGGTCCCGGTAAGCCGTGGCCCGGCACAGACGATTGTCGAGCACCACCGTGACGCCGCGGTCCTGCGCAGTCCGGATCAAGCGGCCTGCACCCTGCGCGAATCTCAGCGCCGCGCGTGGCACGGCGTAGTCGGCGAATGGGTCCTTGCCGCGGTCCTCCAGCGCCGCCATGCGAGCGCCGGCGATCGGGTCCGCCGGGGAGTCGAACGGCACCTTCTCCAAGATGAGCAGGCTGAGCGCCTCGCCGGGAATGTCCACGCCTTCCCAGAACGACCGCAGCGCCAGAAGGCTCGTGGCCTTCTCCAACCGCATCCGCTCGACAAGTTCGGGTGCCGGCGCATCGCCTTGGGCGAGCAAGGGGATGCCGTGTGATTCGAGCACCGGCCGCAGGTGGTCGCGTGTGCGTTCCATGCGATCACGGGCGGTCGAGAGCACGAGGCCCCGTCCGTCGCTCAGCAACAGCAAGCGACCGATTTCCCGGGCAGCAGCGTGCGTGAACTCGTCGATCAGCCGGGCGCGAGGCGCGGGCAGGTAGTCGGTGAGCACCATGAGATGGTTTGCAGCGAGATGCTCGAACGGGCTCGGCAGCACCTGGGTGTGAACGGCGCCGAGCCCCAACGAACCGATGATGTGATCGAAGCTGCCTCGCACAGCGAGCGTCGCCGACGTCAGCACCGCCGCATCCAGCCCGCCCCACAACGCCCGCAGTCGCCCGGCGACCGAGATCGGCGAACGCCGCAGCGTCCATGTCCACGCGTCTTTCGCGAAAGCGATCTCGGCGATCGCAATCCACTTCTCGGACTCGGGGCTGCCGATGGCAACGCCGCGAGGGGTGCTGGCCGCCGCGGCCTCGTCATCGGTTTGCGTTTCGCCGCTCTCGTCTGCATGCACCACTTGGCGAACAGTCCTGGCCGAGGATCGGGCGAGTCGTCCGAGCCGGCGCATCTCCCGTTCAAGTCGTTCACGGCGGTAAAGGCCTTGCAGCCTTTCGGGGAGGTTGATGTCGTTCAACGCGCCAGCGATGCCGCGCAGCGCCTCCGCCAGTCCCCGGCCCTCGCGAAGCACCGGGTAGTAGTCGGGATGCGCGGTGTCGATTCCCGCGCGCAGTCGACGGGCGACGGGGTAGGTGTCGTCGGGACTTGCGGCCGTGCGAAGGCGCAGGTATCGCACTGCCGGCTCGCCGAATGCAGCGACTTGATCGCGCAACGCCGCGACCGCGCGTCGAAGCGCGTCCAAGTGCTCGTGCGCGAGTGACCAGCCGGTTGCGCGGGCAAGCCGGTACACGGTCCCACGTCGTCGGACGGGGTCATCGAGCGCGTCGCACAGACGAACCAATTCCGAGGCGCTGACTTCCTGGGACTGAGCGTCGGTGGCAGCGTCCTCCAAGTTGTGCGCCTCATCGAGCACCAGCAGCTTCGTGTGATCCAGCCATTCCTCGTCGCTGATCACCAATGCGTGGTTCAGTACCGCGATATGGCAACGGCGCAGCCCATCTCGGGCTCGGCGATGGAATTCGAGTCGATCGACAGGCGTACGTGCTGGACCGGGATCGTCCACGGCGGACAGCACTAGACGCAGACCCGCCATGGCCTCACGTGGGCCGTTGAGCGTCCAGGTCCGTAAATCGTCCCAGTCCCCCGTCGGCGTCTGCGACACCCAGCCACAAATGACGGCCAATGCCATGCCCCGGTCTGGATCGGCGCTCGCTGAATCGTGCTCGGCAAGCGCGTCGAGCTCTCCCGCAAGAGCATCCAGGCTGAGGTAGTTGCTGCGCCCCTTCACGAGCACCGCCGAGAACGGCGCTAGTTCTTCCTGCAGGCCTTCCAAGGTCACCATGATCTGGTCCTGGAGAACCTTCGAGTGGGGCGCGACCGCCACAGCACGACCGGTGGCGCGGGCGTGCTCGATGGCCGGCACCAGATAGGCGAGCGTCTTGCCCGTGCCGGTAGGGGCCTCGATGAGCTGACGCGCGCCGGAGCACAGGGCTTCGGAGACCCGCCGAGCCATCTGCACTTGCTGGGGCCGAGGCCGCCGGCCGGGGGACATGAGTACACCGCCCTCGTCCAGCATCGCCGCAGCGCGCTCGGGCTCGAAGGGACCCGATCCAGGTTCGGGTTCAGGCAAACGAGCGTCAGGCACAACATCTGACAGGTCGGCCAGCTGGCCGATCGAGGTCAAGAACTCTGACCACGGATGACCCGCTGTTCTTAAGACCCAGCGCTGGAGGCCACGCGCCGCGTCGTCCGCGTCAAGCATCGACAGCAGATGCGGCACAACCGCCGCCAGCAAGCGGGCATCGCCGAGCGCCCGATGGATATCGCGGGGCGCTTGGCCCGCCAAGCACTGAGCGAGGTCATCGAGGTTGCGGCCCTTTGGCGGGGAGCTGCCGTCGACGTTGCGGACAATTTCCTGGCCGGCTCGTGGAAAGGCCACATGTGCCAATTCCAATGTGTCAAGTCGCCGGACTCCGATCGTGGGCAAGTCAGCCTGCTCTGCTGCCGCGTCCAGCAACGGGTAGTCGTAGCCGAAACCGTTGTGCGCCATGAGCGGCCGGTCGCCTGCAAATGCAGCGAATTGACGCAGCGCCTCGCCAAGCGTCGGAGCTTGCGCCAGCTCATCGTCGGTCAGCCCAGTGAGCTGTCGTGTGTGCAGGCGAAGCGGGCGGGTTGGCTGAACCAGCGTCTCGAACTGGCTCACTTCGGCGCCATCGACGACCAGCACAGCTCCAATCTCGATGATCTCATGCGCCGGCGGATCCGATCGGTCCGCGTTCGCCTCCAGATCGAACACTACGTATTCGCGCATCGCCCACGTTTCGCTCGCTGACAAGCGGAACGGAAACTAGACGACGTAACCGAGGCGCATTGAGGTTGGCAGGGTGTTCGTATGCTGCCGCGTCGTGCGACATCGGCCGGATCGGCTGTTCCTGCTGACGGGTGGCGTGCAAGGCCTGGCCTTCGCGTGGGGCCTGCCGGCGATGGTGTGGTGGGTTGTCGATCTTCGGCTGTCCCCATTCCGGCTCGCCGTGCTGGGTACCGCGCTTGTGCTGACGATTCTCGTGGCCGAGACACCGACCGGCGTGATCGCTGACCTCTACAGCCGCAAGTACTCAGTCGTGGCCGCCTACGTCGTGATGGGCACGGCGATGGCGCTGGGCCCGGTGACGGACCTGTTCGGCGTCCTCATGGTCTGGCAGGTGCTGTGGGGTATCGGCTGGACGTTGCAGAGCGGTGCCGCCACGGCCTGGATGACCGATGAGCTGGCGCTCGCGGCCCGCACCCACCGGACCGGGGCACTACCACCCGTTGCTGCTCCAAAGGCCCAGCAAAATCCGCCGGTAGCTGGCGGCAATGACTCAGACGGCGGCGGCTACGGCGACTGGCCCGACCGGACAACCGACCAGCTCATCGTGCGGCATGCCATCTGGCGCTCAGTGGGCGTCATGGCCGGATTGGCCGCGGCCACAGCAATGGGCGCTTGGTCGGTCCGGGGGTCGATGGCTGCGATGGGCATGCTGACAGTCGCAGCGGCTGTCTATCTGGCCATCACGATGCCCGAAGCTGGCTTCGAGTCGCCTCGCCGCCGCGGTCATGGGGGCGGCACCTCCAGGATTCAGCGCACCAGCGCTTGGGTGGACGCGGTCACATTGTGGAAGCGGGGCGCACGCCTCGTCCGCCGCAATCCATCGCTGCTGGCAGTGACCTGCTCCGCAGCCATCGCCGCCGGGGCATGGGAGGCCAACGACCGACTTTCCGCCCTGCGGCTGTTCGATCTAGGCCTCCCTGGGCTTGATGGTCGAGAGGCGGTGCTGTTCTTCGGCGCAGCCTGGTTCGTGATGTCTGCGCTGGCGATCCCGATGATGACGTGGCTCCACCGGCGCCTGGAGCGCTCGCAGACCGACCAGCGACGCGCCCGGCGAGACGCGATGCTGCTGGCACGATTCTTGGTCGTTGCCGGCGCAGGCGCCCTGGCATTGGCGCTGAGTCCGTGGTTCGCCGTTGCTCTCATCGGCTGGGCTGTCCTCGATGTCGCCGGCGAGACGGCGTACGCGCTCACAGAAGCGATGGCGAACCGTCATGCCGAGTCGTCAGTGCGCGCCACCGTCGTCTCGTTCGTCGGCCAATCCCAAGCAGTAGGAGAGGTGGCGGTCGGTCTGGCGCTGGGCACTGTGGCGCAAACGGTGTCCGTGCCGGTGGCACTGGCAATCGCTGCGTTGCTCTTCGCCGTCTCGGCCGTACCGGTGGCGCTTGTCGGAAGACGCGCAGAGGGCACCGTGCAAAAGGTGCCGTGAAGTAGTTCGGGGCGTCAGGCAGAACCGAGGAACGGCACCGGCTCAGAGCTGTCAGTCTCCTGACATCTCTGCCATCGCGGCTGCGGAGCGACGAGCCATCTCATCAGGATCGATATCTTCGACGTGGGTTGCGATGTTCCATCGATGACCCCACGGATCCTCGATCATGCCGGAGCGGTCCCCGTAGAACTGATCGACGACAGGTCGTACTTCGGTTGCCCCTGCGGCCACCGCAGCGGCGAACGTTGCCTCGACGTCCTCGACGTACACGCTCATGTTGACGGGCGTGCCGCCAAGTTTCTTGGGCGAGTCGAACCCCATTTCGGGGAACTCGTCGGCCAGCATGATGAGCGAATCGCCGAGTGTGAGCTCGGCATGGCCGATCTTGTCCCCCATCGGAATGCGCATGCGTTCGGTCATGCCCAGCACGTCGGTGTAGAAGGCGATCGCGTCAGCCGCGCCGTCCACGCTCAGCCCAACCGAGATGCGGGGATAGTCGGCGGGAATTGGTTGCACCATGGTCGTCTGCTCCGGTGATGTGCGCGCTCCGCAGAACGGAGCGAAAGCATTTGCGGAGTGACGCTACTGGGCGAGGAGAACCTCGACGGCCTGTGCAACAGCCGTTTCGGCACGGGCAGCCAGCCCCGCATCGTCGGCGCTGGCGATGGGATGCTCGATCACCGTGAAGGGGTGCTTCGGCACGCCCTGCACGCGAGCCATCAGCTCGGCCGCATCGGCGAAGGCACTGGTCATCACGCTGACTGCGGGCACCCCGGCCCGCTCGGCGGCAACGGCGTCGTGCAGACTGCACGACGAACAGCTGCCTCAGTCGCCGACCCCGGCCAGCACGGCATCCCAGCCCATTGCCTCGGCCAGCAGCTCATGCTGCGCGGGCGCGCTGTAGTTCGACTTCGTGCGGCGGATGACCTTTGCCACCCCGTGGCGGTCGCGCAGCAGCCGTTCGACGTGGTCGAAGAACGGGCGGGTGTTCTCCTTGCCGTTGGAGATCACACCGACAGTCGTGCCTGCCAAGGTGGCCAGCCGGGTCGGCGGCGCGAAGCCGGCGGCGTCCTGCTCGTGCGTCGGATTCAGCAATTCCACGACAGCCTCCCCGCGCTGTATCGGTGCGCCGGCGGCGGCACGATCTGGCACGACGCAAGCGCTTGGTTGCACACATGCTGCCACGGCCGCGTAGCCGAGCGGGCGGCGACGTGGGCAGTGGTGCGGTCAGTGGTGCGGCAAGCGGTACGGCAAATGGGTCCGGCGGCGTGCCGCCAGTTCACGTGCTGACGCGCTCGAACCCGGCAAACAGGAAGTCGAGGACCGCGGCGGCAGGATCCGCTGCGGAGATGATCTGGCTGTACTGCAGCGAGGCACCCCCGAAGGCCGCGTCGTCCCAGTACGGATCCGAGCGGTCCACATCTGCCCACGGTCCGACGTACACGTAAGGATGCGGGTGGGTGGCATCTCCTGGCGACAGGCCGTACGTGGCGCGGGTGCCGGCATCGGCATCGCCGATGGACGTGGCGATGTCGTAGTGCCCGGGCCACAGCTGCACTTCGTCGGCGCCGGCTGCGCCTGGGGCTGTGCTCAGCTCCTCCAGCACCGCCTTGCCGAGCCGGAACCACGCCGCCAGATGGTCTCCCATCTCGGGGCTCACCGACAGCCATCGGTCCATGTCGCCCAACTCCGGACTGTCGTGCTCACGCGCTTGGGTGCCCGGCTCAATCCCGACGAACGACGCTGCCGCTCGCAGTGTCGTGATGTGAGTGTTGCGCTTGATACCGGCCTCGTCCGCGAAGAGCTGATCGCCGGCTATCCACACGCGGCACTCCATCTCCCCCGCTCGAGCCATCTGCACCTCGAACAGCGGCGTTCCGAACCCTTCGGCCAGGCTGCGGAGACCGAATCGATCCGTCGCGACGCGCCTGGCTTCGCCGAGCACCGCAAATGCCAGCCGGTGGTAGTCCTCGAGTGACGCCAGGTAGTTCGCTGGCAACTCCGTGAACAAGCCCTGGAACGGTCGAGGTTCGGCACCCGGGACACCGGTAGAGCTCACGGCGCCAGTCTGACGCGGGCGACGGCTCCGCGGAACGCGCCCCGTCACGGTCGCTTCGGTTCTGAAGACCCCGACGCGCTGCTGCTCGTCGATCGGCAGGACTGCTGGGCTACCGGATCTCGCAGTCCACGCACGCCCCGACGGCAACCGTGGCGGCACGGCTGCGGGTGCCCAGCCACGGCGGGATCACCGCCGCGAAGCCGCCCGCAGGACCGCCAGCGGCGACAACGAGCAAATCCTCGGGTGCTTCAAGCGCGGGGTACTCGCGATCGGCCCGGTCTTTGACGACCGCTCCTTTGCCGACGCCGGCCCAGTCGCCGCGGCGCACCCGAGCGCGTTCGAAGACGCACTGCGCGATGTCGGCCTTCGTCCAGCCTGCGGTGTCGAAGTGGGTCCGCAGCTGCGGCGGCAGCACAACGACGTAGTTGCCGGGCCAGATGGAGTAGTTGAGCTGGTTGGCCCTGATCTCGGCGGCGATGGTCTCGCACAGCTCAGCCGGTTCGGTCGTCCACTCGTTCATGATCTGGCGCGGTGCCATCGAGGCCACCGCTGTCACCGAAGACACCTGACCCTGCTCTGCGGGTGTCGTGGCGAGCCGCTGGTCGCCGAGCGACACCCAATCGGTGCCTTCTTCGTCCTCAGCGATGCAATAGCTGAGCTTTCCGGGATGCCCGAGCGTCGAGCGGTCGATCTCGCCCGGTCGCACGTCGAGCACATTGGCCAGCACCAGCCGCGCGGCCCGGCCGATGACGCCGCGCGACCGGTCGGTTCCCCCGAGCACGCTGAAGCCGCCGTCCATGGCGAGTTCGCGTCGGATGGGTCCGTTCACGATCAGCAGCACCGCGCAGCCGCCTGTCGACGCTGTGGGGCCGTGCAAGCCGAACTCAGGTTGCAGCATCGCCGTGAGGGCGGTGACCACAACCGGGAAGTGCGGTGGCAAACAGCCGGCCATCACCGCGTTCACGGCGACCTTCTCAGCAGTCAATGCCCGTTCTCGTACCGGTTCGATGCCAACGAGATGCTCCGGGGGCAGCATCGCCCAGTCCAAGCAGGCTGCGACCGCGTCGGCAGTCGGGGGGACGACAGGCAAGCCGTCGGTCCAGCCGCGCGAGTGGTATTCCTCCTGCGCAGCTGCGAAATCGTCGACGGCGACGCGCCCCGAGGTCAGGTCCATGGGGACACCCTCGTCGGCAGCGTCCGCCTCTAGTTGCGTTCGAGCAGGCCCGACAGCAACCCGCGCGAGTCGTCCGACATTGGTCCTTCCGCATTCGCGAGCACCCGGGACGCGAGACGTTCGAACGGCATCGACTGCAGCCACACCCAGCCGGTGCCCGACACAGTTGCCAGGAACAGGCCTTCGCCGCCGAAGAACATGGACTTCAGATTGCCTGCCCGTTCGATCGAGTACTGGATCTGCGGCTGGAGCGCCACGAGACAGCCGGTGTCGAGCCGGATGGTCTGATTGTTCAACTGAATGGCCTTGATCGAGCCGCCTGCGTGCAAGAAGGCCATGCCGTCGCCGGAGAGACGCTGCAGGATGAAACCCTCACCGCCGAACAGCCCGGTGCCGACGCCACGCTGCCAGGCGATGTCGAGCTTGGTGCCAAGGGCGGCGCACAGGAAGGCGTCGCGCTGGGCGATGAGCTCGCCTCCCATGCTCGCAAGGTCGACGGGGATGATCTTGCCGGGATAGCCAGCGGCGAATCCCACCTTGGCCTTGCCCGGGGCACCGGTGTTGGTGAAGTGCGTGAGGAAGAGCGACTCGCCCGAGATGACACGCTTGCCGGCGCCCTTCAGCTTGCCCCACATGCCCGTATCGGGTGCGGATCCGTCCCCCATGACGGACTCGAACGTGATGCCTTCTTCGATGAACATCATCGTGCCGGCCTCGCCCACGACGGTCTCGCCGGGGTCCAGCTCGACTTCGACGTACTGCATATCGTCGCCGAACACTTCGTAGTCAACTTCGTGGCTTTGCATGGCTGCCGGAACTCCTCGTTCGACGACGCGCAGGCGGCACGCCGGACCTGCCGCCCAAGGTACCCCTCGGCCTGATCCGGACCGGGGCGCGACAACAGCGCCGCTGAACTCGACGCCACGATGGTTCAGCGAGCCGCGCACGGGTGCTCAACACCGCGCGGGACGTAACCACTCACATAGCCGCAGCCCGAGCCGCGGGCGGTTCAGGCCGCTGCAGCTGCGAGGCGATCGCCGCCGACTGGCAGCTTCGACAAGTCGATGCCGTACAGCTCGGCCGAGTTGTTGCAGAGGATGTCCTGAGCCTGGGCGGGCGTGAGATGCCTCGAGTGCTCATCGAGCAATTCCTGGCTCCAGGGCCAGGTGCTGTCAGAGTGCGGGAAGTCATTCGCCCACAGCAAGCGCCGGTGGTTGACGTCGTTGACCATCTTGAACGCCACCCAGTCGTCCTGGAACGTCGTGTAGATGTGCTCGCTGAAGTACTCGCTGGGCAGCTTCGACAACTCCTGGCCAGGCGGAAGCCAGAAGCGGTGCCGCTTGTACGCGTGATCCATTCGATACATGTAGTGCGGCACCCAGCCGGCGTCGGCCTCGACGCAGACGACTTTCAGACCGGGGTTGCGCTCGAACACGCCGCCGAACACCAGCGTGCCCATGATGTCCTGGTTGGCTCGGATGATGGTCATGAAGGCGTTGGCCTTCGGGCCGCGTGGCCGGCCTTGGCCGCGACTGGTGAGGATGTGCCACGACACCGGCAGGCCCAGGTCGACGGCGGCTTGCCAGAACGGGTCCCATCGGGGGTCGTCGAAGTCGAACTCGGTGTGCGGGTTGCCCGACATCATCACGCCCCGCATGCCGACTTCTGCCATCGCAGCGATGTCGTCGATGGCCTCTTCCACCGAGCGCAGTGCCGTCTGGCCTACCGCCAGCAGCCGATCGGTGTCCACCGAGCAGTAGTCGGTGATCCACCGGTTGTAGGCGTCCATGGCCGCCTTTTTGTAGTCGGGGTCGCGGTGGTTGCACAGAACCATGCCGACTGACGGGTAGATCACCTCAGCTGAGACACCGTCGCGATCCTGGTCGGCGGTGCGTGTGGAGGAGTCGTAGCTGCTTTGGGGAAGCTCCTCGTACGTCGCATTCCTCTTCAGGTCTTCTGGCTTCTGACCGGCGGCAGCGATGAGCCCCATATCGATGGTGCGCTTCATGCCGTCGATGACGTAGACGTCGCCGCGCTCTTCGGTCCACTCGACGTGCGGTGCGACGTCGCGCCATTTCGGGTCGATGTAGTCCGTGTAGCAGGTGCGCGCCTCGGCGATGTGCGAGTCGGCAGAAATGATCGGATAGTCGACTTCCACGTTCCCCTCCTGATCTGGCCCCGCCGCGGAGCGTACTTCGCCGTCGCGTTACGCCGCCCGGCTCGGCCCGTCCGATCGACCTTCTTGCGAGCCATGGCACCCGCAGGTGCCTAGGTACCTATATTGCTAGAGTTATACCTATGGTGCTCAGCATCAAAAGCGCTCAGGCTGATCAGCTTGCCCGGGAGCTGGCCGACCTGACAGGCGAGTCGATCACTGAGGCAGTCGTCTCGTCTCTGGAGGCGCGGCTTGCGCTTGAACGGCTCCGTCGGCGTGAGCGAAGCCTGCGAGACATCGTCGAGAGATTCCGGCGGCTGCCAGCGCTCGATGAGCGGAGCATTGACGACATCTTGGGATATGACGAACACGGACTGCCGGGGTGACCGTCGTCGACACCTCGGCGATCGTCGCGGTGCTGCTCGAAGAGCCCGGCACCGACGCTGCCGAGCGCGAACTCCTGCGTGGTCCGTGCGTGATGTCCGCCGCGACCCGGGTCGAATTGGGGATTGTGATCGAAGCCCGAGCTGGGGCTGCGGGCACCCAGTTGCTCGAGGAACTGCTCGCACGCATCGATGTTCACATTTCCCCCGTCGACGAACGTCAAGCCAGCGAGGCGCTGGTGTGTTGGCGCCGGTTCGGAAAGGGCAGGCATCGCGCAGCCCTCAACCTCGGCGACACGTTTGCCTACGCACTTGCACGACAGACCGGTCAGCCGCTCCTGTGCGTGGGCGACGACTTCACTCACACCGACATAGCCACGACGCCTGAGCGCTGACGCGATTGCGGGTTCGCCAGGTCGCTGTTCAGGCGCCTCGTGAGCGGCGACGCATACCTTCCTCGGCTTCGCGCACGCCGTCGAAATAGTCGTCTGCGCGCGAAGCGCGCTCGCTGGAAGACATCGCGCGTCGTTCTCGTTGAGCTCGGCTGAGTGAGACGAAGGCTTCGTCGACGCCCGCGTCGGACGCTTCGTAGTTCTGCACGCTGCGCGGATCGACCCCCAAGCGGGCGCTCTCGCTGTAGGAGTCCTGGTTGGCACCCATGAACACGAACGCCCAGCCTTGTTCGCGCCGCTTGGCGATCAGGTCGTGAATGTCAGCCACCGAGTAGTCAGTGCTGGCATTCTCAAGCCCATCGGTCACGATCACGACTGTCTGATCTTCAGGCTTCTTGCCGGTCTTGCTCCGCTGCTTCATGCGTCGGTCGGCCCGTCCGATCAACGATCCGACAGCATCGAACAGAGGTGTCAGACCTCGAGGCCGGTAGCGCTCCAGCGCGTGCAGATCGGTCTTGTGAACCGAGACGGCGTCAACGAGCACCTCAAATGGATCGGCGGAATCGAACTGAGCGATGGTCAGCGTGCACTTGCCCGGCTCGGCCGCCTGTTCGGCGATGAACCGGTTCACGCCCCGCACGACAGCGACTTCCAGCCCTGACATCGACCCCGAACGGTCAAGCAGAATCCACACCTTCGACCGGTCCGAAACCGATCCCTTCTTGGCACCTGCCGCTTGCTGCGGATCTGTCGGCCGAGCCGCCGAGCCCGCCGTTGCGGTACCGCTGTGTTCCCACGGCGCCGTCGAGTCTCGCCCGAGCTCTCCGTTCGTCGCTCCATTGATTGATGTTGACCCCATCGTCATGCCCTTCCTGCATACCCCGGCCGGTCCGACTCGAACACCGAACTGGCTGGATGCGGGGCCTCTTGCAGGCCTCCGCTTCACTGATTTCCAAGGTATGGAGGGGGTGTGACAACCCTGCCCGGCGACCAGGCGGGCCGGGTCGAGTCTCGCCCGAGCTCTCCGTTCGTCGCTCCATTGATTGATGTTGACCCCATCGTCATGCCCTTCCTGCATACCCCGGCCGGTCCGACTCGAACACCGAACTGGCTGGATGCGGGGCCTCTTGCAGGCCTCCGCTTCACTGATTTCCAAGGTATGGAGGGGGTGTGACAACCCTGCCCGGCGCAGTGCAAGCGGTCCGCACGGCCCAACGCCCTCCGGATGTCTCGAGGCAATCGGAGGTGCAGCAGATGCACTCTTATCGTGCAACTGGGGCACGTAGCGTTGCTGTCGATGAGCGATATCACCGCTGAAGGGCCGGACGCGACGCCAGACATGACCATCGAAGCGACAGAGGACGACCAGCAGTCCGGCGTAGCTCAGGCAATCGACGCGGTCGCAGCGCTCAGCCGGCGGACTGTAGGCACCGCCGCGGCAGCCGGGGCAGCCACCGCTAGTGCTGTCGGCGCCGGAGCGACGTCGACAGCCGAAGCCGGGGCGGCGGCAGCTCGCACAGTCGGCAGGGGTGCGAAATCCGCAGTTGACGTCACGACATCTCGCGCAGTCCAGGCCATGTCAGCTGCGCAAGCGCTGCTCGCCACCGACCTCGCCAGCCAACTGAACGAACTGGTCGCCGCTGCAGTCGAGGGGAGCGCATCCATCTACGACAAGGCGATGGACGCCAAGACATCTCGCGCAGTCCAGGCCATGTCAGCTGCGCAAGCGCTGCTCGCCACCGACCGGCGCGCATCGCCAGCCAACTGAACGAACTGGTCGCCGCTGCAGTCGAGGGGAGCGCATCCATCTACGACAAGGCGATGGACGCCAACTATCTCGACCCCATGCTGAGACCTGGACTCGGCGGGAGCAACCATCGTCTCTTCGACGGTGGCCACACCATCGTCGGGGCCGTCAAGGCAGCCCACAACGCTTCACCCGACGACACGCTGCTGCAAGAAGCCCTCGGCACGATCGAGGCGCTGTTCAGAGATGTCTCAACCCCGAGAGGACTGCCGCTCGCCACGTGGGACAAGAGCACCTTCGACGCCGTCGCTGGGTCGTTGCAGACGAACTTCGGCATACCGAAGAGCTGGTTCTACGAGCTCAACACGTACGACGCAGGGGACCTGTTCGGCGGGGCCGTCGGCGTGGTCTCGTTGTTCTTCGGCTGGAACCGCGCCAGCACAGAGACTTTCGCCCAGCTTGCCTCGGGCATGGCGTTGTCAGCCGCCGTCAGCACGAACCCGCTCTTGATGCTGGTGTCCGTGGTCTCGCTGGGTAGGGCATTTCACAAAGCCCGGAGCACTGACGAGTACAGCGACCTTCTCGACGGCGGGATCAAAGGTGCTGTCAGTTCCGGGGCAAGCCTCGCGGCAGTCGCCCTTGTCAGCTCCCTGGGCGGGCCCGCAGGTGTCGCGCTCTTGGTCGGCATTTCCGCCGGCATTCTCGCCTGCGCCGCGACCAAGAAACTCAGCGTGGCGGTCGTGGCGGACTTCGTGACAAACCGAGCGGCCGCAGCCGTGCGCGCCTTCACAAATCAGGCTGTCGTGGCCGGCGATGTTGTGTTCGACGGTGCGCTCGTGACGGGTCGCCTCGTCGCCAGCCAAGCCACCGCTGTTGGACGCTCCGCTGCGGATCAGACGTCGGCGCTGGCTTCCAAGGCGGGCGCGATGGTTCAACGTGGCGAGGAGTCTGCTGGCCGTCAAGTCGACGAAATTCAATCCGCCGGCGGCAGGATGGTTGACGCAGACTCCCCCGAATCATCGGCGGAGGATCCAATGGGCACGTCCGCTGAACGAGCGGAGCCGTTCACTCTGGGCCTCGGGAACAGCGAGCACTCGGCACCGCCGACCTGATTCCTGCCCTTGCGCCTCTTGGGATGCGCAGGCTTGCAAGCCGTCAAATCTCGGCTGCGCAAGCGCTGATTCTCAGTAGATCTTGGCATCGGCGCCTGAGTCGGCGGCGCCGATGCCGGACTCGCGGGCGGTTCGCAGGTCTCGGACCATGCCGCGGCCCAGCGCCGCAGCGTCGCCGGAGACGGTCTGCATCCGGAAGCCCTTGCCTCGGCGGTCGGCCGACAACGCCGACGTCGAGTGAATGCCGGCCACCACGCCGTGTGCTGCGCATCGCTCGGCGATGTGCTCCAGCGTCGCCTTGTAGTCGGCGTGGTCGTCGGTGTAACCGGGGCCGTAGCCGTAGCTGATCGACAGATCGGCGGGGCCGACATAGATCGCGTCCACGCCGTCGATCGACAGGATGTCGTCCAGCGCCTCGACGGCCTGACGGGTCTCGATCATGGGGATGCAGGCCGTGGTGGCGTTCGCCACCTCGAAGTAGTTCTCGCCCGCTTCTGCTCGGGCCGCAACGAGGATTGGGCCGAAGCTGCGGGCCCCGAGTGGCGGGTACTTGCAGGCGGTGACCGCAGCTTGGGCCTCGGCGACGGAGTTGACCATCGGAATGACCACCCCGCGGGCTCCTGCGTCGAGCGCTCGGCCGATGATGCCGGGCTCATTCCACGGCACGCGCACGATGGGCGTGCCGCCGCCCAGCTCGATGGCCTGCATCATCGTCACTGCAACCTGGTAGTCGGCGACACCGTGTTGCATGTCCACACAGATGTAGTCGAAGCCAGCGCGACCCGCGATCTCGGCTGAGTGGCTGGAAGCCATCGAGAGCCAGGCGCCCAGCGTCTCGGCTCCTGAGGACCAGATGTCCATCATCTTGTTCGGCATTGGTGTTCGCTCCCGCGTCAGGTCACAAATGGGATGGCTGTGCGTCGGTTGCCGACGGCCGGCCAAGTCTGCCGGGGCCGGACCCCCGCAGATCGCCGAGTCAGTCGTCGAGGATGCTGTGCAGGATCGAATTCTCCTGCGTCACCACTAGCGGCGCGATCTCGGCCACGAACTCCAGCCACTGGGGATCCTCGAATAGCGCCTTGCGCTTGGCTGCGCGTTCTTCCAGCGTGTCGTAGCGCCACATGTGGATGATGTCGTTGAGGTCGCCGACGCCGATCGTGTAGTAGCCCACGGGCTCGCCGAGGTACTTGCGCTGCGCCTCGTAGCCCTTCGACTTGTACGCCTTCACCCAGCGATCCGCCGCCCCAACCTTGAGCCGGTACCGCCGCATCTCCACAAAGCTCATGACTGTCTCCTTCGGCGTCTCGTGTTCCAAGCTGCCTGCACGACGAAGCGTCGCGCAACCGCAGCACCGTAGCGCGCAGTGAAGCAGCACGGCCTCGTAGGTCACGCACACCGACGGATCGAGATCGTGACCTGATCGTCCGCAGGACAGGGGTGAGCGAGGTCAAGCAGCGTGTCTGCACGGGCGCAACCTGCGAAACGGGCTTGACTGTCGTTCCCGTCACTGCAGTCTTATCCAATGTTGTGACCCCAAGCTAGATAGCTGGTTGCGTTATCTCGCACAGTTTGACAACGCGAGAAAAATACACACACAAACAAATATTCAGCTCTAACGTTTAATACTGGTATCGTAGGGGCGAGTTGTTTGAGTCCGTGCGGTGCCAGCGATGCGCCACACAGCACGGGTCCCAGCCCAGACGAACAGGAGGGGCATCACATGCCCACAACTCGACTCCGCGGCCCGACCGGTGAGTATGTCGTCACCTCATACGACGGCGAAGAAGTGCGGGCGTTCGTGCCTGCACCGCTGCCACCCGACCCACCGCTACAGATCGACGGGCCGCTGATCAAGGCGCTCGACGAGGCAAGTCGTGCACTCGGCCGGTTCGATGGGGCGATCCGCTACCTCCCCAACAAGGCCCTGCTCATCTACTCGTACGTCCGCAAGGAAGCTGTGCTGTCGTCGCAGATCGAGGGGACACAGTCATCGCTCTCCGATCTCATGCAGCATGAACTCGATGCGGCGCCGGGCGTGCCACTCGACGATGTCATGGAAGTCTCGACTTACGTCGCCGCAATCGAGCACGCTGTCGCGCAGATAATGGACCCGTCAGGTCTCCCGCTCTGCAATCGGCTGCTGCGACAAGCTCATGAGATCCTGCTGTCCACCGGACGGGGCACGGACAAGCATCCCGGCGAGTTCCGCACCTCTCAGAATTGGATCGGCGGCGAGCGACCCGGCACTGCAGCATTCGTACCGCCACCGGCACCTGAGGCGCAGCAGGCGATCTCCGACTTGGAGAAGTTCTTGCATGCGGACGACGACCTACCTCCACTGCTGCGCGCCGGCCTCGCACACGTGCAGTTCGAAACGATCCACCCCTTCCTCGACGGCAACGGTCGCATCGGCCGCATGCTCATCACGCTTCTGCTGCTCGACCGCAATGTGCTGTCAACGCAGGCGTTCTACCCGAGTCTGTACTTCAAGCAGAACCGGTCGGATTACTACGAGATGCTGAACCGTGTGCGGTTGGAGGGCGACTGGCGTGCGTGGCTGCTGTTCTTCCTCGAGGGCATCCGTTCGACGGCTGAAGCCGCACTGCAAACGACGCAACGTCTCGAAGAAGTGGCTTCGAACGACCGCAAGTTGATCGAGAGCGCCAGCGGCAGGGCTGCAGGTTCGGCGCTGCGAGTGCACGCAACTCTGATGCGACGGCCAGTTCTCAATGTCGACACGAGTGCGGAACTCACCGGCCTCTCATGGCCCGCTGTGAACAATGCCATGACTCGGCTTATCGAACTGGGCATCACCTCGGAGGCAACCGGTCAGCGTCGCAACCGCGTGTTTGTGTACTCGGGTTACCTGAAGGTGCTCGAAGAGGGAACCGAGCCGCTGTAGGTCCGCCGCACGATCGGTTGAGCGCGCCGAGGTCCCGCCTAGCCCCGCAAGTCGCGCACGCGCATCGCCTTGCCAGCGGAGCGCTCGATGGTGTCGGGTGCGACGCAACGCACATCCACGGCGATGCCGATGCGTTGGCGCACGGTGCTGGCGAATTCCTCAGCGATCGCATCGTGATCGCCAGCATCGGGCTTCGGTTCGAGGACGGCGGTGATGCCTTCGAGGCGGCCGCCCTGGTGAACTTCCAGCACGAAGTGCGGCGTGAGCCGGGCGTTCGCCGACACCAGCTCCTCGAATTGGCTGGGAAACACGTTGACGCCGCGGATGATGAGCATGTCGTCGGTGCGAGCAGCAACCCGTCCCATGCGACGCATGGAACGAGCGGTCCCGGGCTGCAATGAGCAGATGTCGCGGGTGCGGTATCGAATCACCGGCATCGCCACTTTGGTGAGCGATGTGAAGACCAGCTCGCCGGTCTCGCCCTCACCCAACACCTCGCCCGAGTCGGGGTCGACGATCTCGGGGTAGAAGTGGTCCTCCCAGATCGTCGGGCCGTCCTTCGTCTCGACGCACTCGTTCGCCACGCCGCCGCCGATGACCTCCGAGAGGCCATAGATGTCCACGGCGTCTATGCCGAACGCGTCCTCGAGCTCGGCCCGCATCGCCTCTGACCACGGCTCCGCGCCGAAGATGCCGACCCTCAGCGACGTCGACGCGGGGTCGATGCCCTGGTTCCGGAACTCGTCGGCCACCACCAGGGCGTACGACGGCGTCGCACACAGCACATCGGCGTCGAAGTCCACGAGCAGCTGCACCTGTCGAGCGGTCTGGCCGACCGACGCCGGCACCACCGTGCAGCCGAACTGCTCAGCGCCGTAGTGCGCTCCCAGCCCGCCGGTGAACAGGCCGTAGCCGTAGGCAACGTGCACGACATCGCCCGGACGCACGCCAGCGGCCACCAACGAGCGCTGGAACACGTGGGACCACATGTCCAGATCAGACTGGGTGTAGCCGACCACCGTCGGCTTGCCGGTCGTGCCCGACGATGCATGGACCCGCACCACCTGCTCCCGGGGCACCGCGAACATGCCGAAGGGGTAGTTGTCGCGCAGCTCGGCCTTGGACGTGAACGGGAACCGCTGCAGGTCATCGAGGCTGCCCAGGTCCGATGGGTGAACGCCCGCCTGGTCGAACAGCTGCCGATAGACCGGCACGTGGGCGTAGGCGTGCGCCAGGCTCCACTTCATCCGCTCGAGCTGCAGGGCGCGAATCTCGGAGATCGGGGCATTCTCGATGGTGTGCAGGCCCCTCCCTGCAATGGGTTCGAACTTGGGCATGTGGCGGTTCCTTCCGCGCTCGGATGATGCCGGGTGGGCGAGTTCGTGGGTCGGCTTCCTAGTGTTGCAGTCTGTGCGGCGGCTGCTGCAAGACGCGGCGCACAGAAAGGATCTCCGGATTCCGATGACCGACTTCCGCTTCACGATCCTGGTGGTGCCCTACATGCGCCGCCGCGGCGAGCAGATCGGCCTCGCCGGATCGATCCCGGAGCGCTGGCAGACCCTCATGGACCACGTGCGGACCCAGATGCAGTTTGCCGAGTCGGTGGGCTACGACGGCTTCGCCATGACCGAGCAGCACCTGCAGGTGGAAGGCATCGAGACCACCACCAACCCGCTGTTCTGGGACTACTTCGTGGCTCAGCACACCGAGCGGATGCGGGTCGGCCAACTCGGCATGAACCTCACTGCCGTCAATCCGATCCAGCTCGCCGAGAACATCGCCATGCTCGACCACTTCACCGGCGGACGAACCTTCGTGGGGTTCTCGCGGGGCAACACGCCCCGCTGGACAGGAACCTTCGGCCAGCACCTGGGCATCACGTCCACGGAATCCGATAAATCCGACGCCGACCAGCGCAACCGCCGGGCGCTGTATGAGAACTGGCACCTCGTCAAGTCGCTGTGGACCCAGGAGAAGGTGTCGATCCAAGGCGAGTTCTGGCAGGCCCCGCCCGAGATGGAGTGGCACTTCCCGCCCACCGACGACTTCGACCCGACTGCGGTCGACGAGAACAGGATGCTGCGCGAGATCGGCATCGTGCCCCGGCCGCTGCAGCAGCCGCACCCGCCGGTGTATGCACCGTTCAGCTACAGCATGGAGACATCGAAGTTCTGGGCGCGCGAGGGCGGGAAGATGGTCAGCTTCGTCGCCCCCGAGCGGCAGAGCTTCATCGGCACGGCGCTCGACGTCTATCTCGAAGAGGCTCACAGCTCGGGGCGTGACACCACGCCGGCCGATGCGCTGGCGATCGGCGGTCATCTCACGATGGGTCGCACGCCCGCCGAAGCGGCCGATCTGTACGCCGGCTTCGAGGAACTGTTCAACTGGGCCTACAATGCTCCGCCCTATGTCGTGCCGATGGGTCGCGTTTGGCGCGGCAGCCGCGAGCAGGAGCTCGACCACGTCGGCTCGCTGCACGAAGAATTCGGCGTCACTGAGTTCTTCCTATGGCACCACGTCGGCTACTTCACCCAAGACCAAGAACTGGCAATGCTCAACGAGTTCGCCGAGGGCGTCATAGCGCCTTTGCGAGCGGGCTCATAATCCGTCGGGATGCACGATGATGCGTGAGACGCCCGAATACGGAGGGGTCGCGTTCGACGGGACGCGCCGGGCCGTTGCCGTCGCTATCGCCTTCAAGGTCGCCTTGGCGCTGTGCTTCGTGGCGGCACTGACGCTGCCCCTCGACCACCTCGACGGCAAGGGGATGGGATTCAGGTTTCCCCTGTTCATGCTCTCGGCCGTCGTCGTGCCGCTGGCGTGGCGGGGCAGGTTCCGCCCGTATCCCGCAACCGCCGACGTGCTCATCGTGGCGCCGTTCCTCATCGACACTCTCGGCAACCTGGCGTACGTCTACGACACGTTCGACGCCACCGACGACGTGCTGCACACGCTCAACTGGATCCTGCTGGTGGGCGCGTTTCACGCCTGGCGCTACGCGCGCGGCGGCGCCCGCATGTCGCGCGTCGACGCCTGGCTGCTGGGCGCCGGACTCGGTGCGCTGGCGATCGTCGCCTGGGAAGCAGCCGAGTGGATCGTCGCAGAGACCGGTGCAGGTGGCGGGCTTTCGCTCACCTACGAAGACACCGTCGCTGACCTGGTGCTCTCGACAACCGGCGGCATGATCGGCTCAGCCGCCGCCGTGTGGCTGTTCACCTCCGCCAAGCGCTGAACCAGCTCATCCCCCGCCAGCCCGATTGTGCTCTCAACTACTCTAAACATTTTAGAGAAGAGTGCCTGGCTAGATCGCCATGATGGGAGCCGGCAGATGGCGGCAAAAAATGTGGATCTAGCTCTTGCCGCTGAAGTTCGCGAACGCGGGATGCTCCTACTCGAGCTGCCCGAAGATCAGTGGTTCGACCGGAAAGGACCAAAGCTCGGGCCGCGGCAACTGGTCGAAGCGCTCGTGGGGTTCGCAAACGCCGACGGCGGCACCATCGTCATCGGGCTCCGCGACGGACAAGTGGAGGGCGTCAACGACGCCGGCCCGGGGCGGTTGTCCGGCTGGCAACAGGCTGCCATGGACTTCACGATGCCGACGGTCCCATGCGAGACCCGCCTCGTGGAATGTGTCAATCACCGCGGCAATGCGGATCACCTGCTCGTCGTACGCATCGAGGCGTCAGGTGTCGTGCATTCCACCACTGACGACACGGCGTACCTGCGAGTCGGCGATGAGACGCGCAAGCTGCGCTTCGATCAGCGCCGTGAACTGCTTGCCGACAAGGGACAGGCCGTTTACGAGGCGACCGTGTTGCCGGATCTCGATGTGGCCGATCTCAATGCCGCGCTGCTGGACGAGTACATGCAGGCGACTGGATCCACGGACCCTCGGCGCTTGCTCCTGGCTCGAGGGCTCGTGACTGCCGACGGTGGAGTCACCGTCGCAGCCGCGTTGCTCTTCGCCCCAATGCCGCAGACGTGGCTCCCTCAAGCCGAAGTCCGCGTCTTGCGCTACCGCGGACATGAGCGAGGTTCCGGGAGCCGCCAGCAGCTGGAATCCGACATGCGCATCGACGGTCCGCTGCCGCGTCAGCTCAGCGCCGCACGCGAGGCCATCACCAACCTGGTCCCCAGTCGACGCGCTTTGGGGACCGGCGGACGCTTCGAACGTATGCCGATCATTCCTACGGATGCATGGCTCGAAGGCTTGGTCAACGCTGTTGTGCATCGCTCGTACGGCTATGCCGGCGACCACATCCGAATCGAGATATTCGACGATCGGGTCGAGGTGAGCAGCCCGGGGCGCTTTCCCGGCCTGTCCGACCCCGTCGACCCGCGGGAAATCATGCGCTTTGCTCGAAACCCCCGCATTGCCCGAGTGTGCGCCGAGCTTCGCTACGGGCAGGAACTCGGTGAGGGTATCCGGCGTATGTTTGACGAGATGCGCGCTGCCGGACTTGCCGACCCGGAATTTCAGCAGACGTCCGTCTCGGTGCAGCTCACTTTGTCGAGCTTCACTGTGAACGCAGAACTTGAGCGACAGCTCCTGCCTCGCCAACGGCAGCTGTTGGGACTGCTGCGTGCACATGACGGGCTGTCCACTGGTGATGTCGTCGAGGCCAGCGGCTGGTCCCGCCCAGTGGTCCTCAAGGATCTCGGACGGCTTCGCGACCTTGGTCTCGTCGAGTGGCTGGGGCAGTCGCTCAACGACCCATGGGCGTATTGGCGTGTCAGGGAGCAAATTCGCTGACAGCGTCCTGCTCTCAACTGCTCTCAACAGTTCGCGTCTCGGAGACCCGCATAAACACTGGGAATTCTGACGTGCTCTCAACTACTCTAAACTGTTGAGAGTAAATGCGAGCAGGTCGGCTCGGGCTGATCCGTGGCTTTGCCACGGCTGTTGTCAGAGCGTCTTCAGGCGCTCGATAGCTGCGTCGAGGACGTCGTGCTGCTTGCAGAAGGCGAAGCGAACAAGGTGGCGGCCCTCATCGACGTTGTCGTACATCACGACGTTGGGCACTGCGGCCACACCGATCCGCTCCGGCAGCCCCCAGCAGAACTCGATGCCGTCGTCGTGGCCGATCGAGCGGATGTCGGCCGTTATGAAGTACGTACCGGACGGCTCGAACACTTCGAGGCCGGTCGATCGCAGGCCTGCTGACAGTCGGTCCCGCTTGGCACACAAGTCCTCGGCCAGGGCCTTGAAGTAGTCGTCGCCGAGGTCGAGTCCGGCGGCGATGGCGTGCTGGAACGGTCCGCCGCTGACATAGGTCAGCCATTGCTTGGCCGTTCGCACCGCCGCGACCAGCGCTGGGCGTGCGCAGACCCATCCGATCTTCCAGCCGGTGACGGCAAACGTCTTGCCGCCGCTCGAAATGGTCACGGTCCGGTCGGCCATGCCCGGCAGCGTGGCGATCGGTATGTGCTCGCCGTCGAAGGTCAGGTGCTCGTACACCTCGTCGGTCACCACGATGAGATCGCGCTCGATGGCAACCTCGGCAATGGCCTCCAACTCGGCCCGGCTGAACACCTTGCCGGTGGGGTTGTGCGGGCTGTTGAGCACCAGTAGCCGCGTGCGCGGTGTCACCGCGGCCGCTAGCTCGTCGGGATCGAAGCTGTAGTCGGGCGGGCGCAGGGTGACCACCTTGCGCACCGCTCCCGCCATCGAGATGACCGCGCCATAGAGGTCGTACCAGGGCTCGAACGTGAGCACGTCATCGCCCACCTCGGTCAGCGCCAAGATGCTGGCCGCCAATGCCTCGCTTGCCCCCGCGGTGATGAGCACCTCGCTATCGGGGTCGACATCCATGCCCCAGAAGCGGGATTGGTGCCGGGCCACGGCGTGGCGAAGCTCCGGGATGCCGATGCCCGGCGGATATTGGTTCGCGGTGCCGCTGCGAATCGCCGCAACGGCTGCTTCAAGTACCTCCGTCGGCCCGTCGGTGTCAGGAAAGCCCTGCCCCAAGTTGATGGCCCCAGTGCGCACAGCGAGCGCAGACATCTCGGCGAAGATCGTCGACTGGTAGCCCTGCAGGCGCGAATTCAGGTATGGCAGCCGTGCCACGTTGCGGAGGTTACGGCGCGATCAGCGGGTTCTCGCCACCACGCTGCCCTTCGCGAACGACACGGAGACGGAGACCCGGAACGTGACCGGCGGTCTACTGATACGACACGTACAGCGGCGAAGGGGTGAGACCCAGCACCTGCTCCGCGGTGGGGGTGGGGAAGTCTTCGTCGTAGAAGTTCTTCCAGCCCCAGTAGAAGCGATAGGCGTCGGGCTGCCCGGTCAACGCATCCCACGTGCTGTATTTCGTGCCGATCGGGCCTTGTCCGTCCATGTGGATCAGCACCGCCAGCTCCGCGGGGGTCTCGACCAAATCGCGGTTCGTGATCATCGAGAAGCGGAATTGGTGCAGAATCAACAGCTTCTGAGGCAGGGCCTCCGAACGGACGAGACCGGCCAGCCATTGCACGACCTCGTTGATCTCGGAAGCATCGACCGTGCCGATCTGGCGTAGATGCACCTGGCCGGGACTGAGTCGCCATTCGGGATCAAGCGCCAGCCCGACATGGGGGAGCCGCAGGAATTCCTCATACCGCTTGGCTTGGGTGAGGAAATCGGTTCGGCCCGGCTGCAGGTCCAGCACCACGTACATGTCGTTGGCAGATGCTGCGGTGATCCACGGCCTGATCTCATCAAGGGCAGTCTCGTTGGAGTAATCGCCATCACGACCCGCTCTGGCTGACGCAACGGTTGCGATGATCTCGAAGGCAAGCAGCACGTCCGAACCGTCCGCGTCGTAGCCGTCAGCGATGGACCGCAGGCGCGCCACTCCCTGGGACGGATCCTGTTCTCCCAGCACTCCGAGCTGCGATGTCGCTGGGTGGCCGTACATAGCAACCAAACGGCGGGCGCGTTCTGGCTCGAACAGGAGCAGGCCGCCTCCGGGCAATTCATCACCGCGACGGATGACCTCCAGTTGCCACGCTGCATCGGGGCCAAGGTCTGCGTGCAACTCCACACGCGCCGCCTCGCGGAGCATCTCGCGTCCTTGTGGGGCCAAGGCCCGCAAGTCTCCGACCACGGCCATCGCCGCCGCATCGATCTGTCTCCCGACAGCCTCGAGCACCGCAGCTTGCTCGGCGCTGTCGACAATCCACACGCGCTCATGCGGAATGTCTCGATGCGGCAGCGCCGCCTCCGGAATGACGGGTACCCATTCGACGGCGAAACCGGCGAGCCGTTGTTCGAGGTCCTGCTCGTTGAAGCCGGCCGCCACGATCCGCTCCGGCGCCAGACGCCGAATTTCTGACATCGGTTCAGCGGCAGACCATGACTCCATGAGCAAGAGGGGTCCGCGTATCCCGCGTGCGGCCAGCGTGAGGATCGCCTCGGAATCGTTGGCGAACGCCAGGCCGATCTCGTCGGCGCACCCGTAGAGGGCGCGCGATATCTCGACGCTGAGGAGCACAGGTGCAGCGGTGTCGACCGCAAGGTTGTCCGCCGGTTCCCGTGGCGAACAGTCGCGAACGGTCGCAGCGGGTTCCGGCGCAACGGGAACGGCCGTCTCCGCTTCGGCAGGCACGGCAGGCTCGTGTGTCTCTCCTGACTCCCGCTGACTGGTTGAGCACGCGCAAGCCAGGACAATCCCGACGGCGGACGCCAGAACCACACCGAACCTGATCGGCCGTGCGGAGTGCCGTCCGGCCGGCGAAGTTTTCGTCACGCTCGGAGAAACTATTGACCGCGGCGGCAATACTGGCGGCCATGCCGACTCCAGAGCTGAACCCCCATGTGCCCGCCCGCTACGACACCGCCGGCGTCGACCTCGCGTCGGTGGACGGCGTGCTGTCGAGCACCCGCTCGGTGCGGCTGCGGCTGGACCTCGAGCGAGACGTCCCGCACGACGTCGTGCTCGACTGCATCGACATCGCCGAGCAGGGTCCCGGCGGCGGCAACCAGGCCAGCCGGCGCTGGCTGCTGATCCGCGACCCTGCCCAACGGCAGGCGATCGGCGAGATGTACCAGTCGATCGTGGGCACCTTCATGGCGCGCGGTCGCGATGCCACAGCGGGCACCGGCCATCCGATGGAACAGGTGATGAAGTCCGCCTCCCATCTCGCCGAGCATCTCGCCGAGGTTCCGGTCATTGTCATTCCATGCGTGTGGGGCGTGCACGACGACAGCGGCAAGCCCGGGCTGTTCGACTCGGTGCTGCAGTCGGCGTGGAGCTTCTGCCTCGCGGCTCGCGCACGCGGCATGGCCACGGCGTGGACCACTGCGATCCTCAACAAAGAAGACGAGCTGCGCGAAGTGCTGGGCATTCCCGATGGGGTCACCCCGGTCGCGCTGTTGCCGCTGGCGTACGCGAAGGGCACCGAGTTCGGCGCGGTGCCGCGCCGTCGCGCCAACGAGATCGCCTACGTCGACGGCTGGGGCCGCACCTGGGAGCACCGGGGAGACGACGAGACGGCTCGCGCTCTGGGCGAGGGACCCGGTGCCACGTTCGAGATGGATGTCGACGCGTCGCCCGAGCGTCTCTGGGAAATCGTCAGCGACATCAGTGTGGGTGCCAATTTCTCCGAGGAATGCGTGGGGGCCGAGTGGGCACCCGGCTACGACTCGCCCGCTGTCGGCGCGAAGTTCATCGGTCACAATCGGCATCCGGCGATCGGCGAATGGGACATGGAGCTGACCGTCACCGAGTGCGAGCCCAACGTGCTGTTCGGCTGGGCCACCGGAGAGAGCGACGAAACCGGCGGCGCACGCTGGCGGTATGAGATCGACCACCTTCACGGTCAGCGCTCTCGGCTGCGCCACACCGTCCGTCTCGGACCGGGCCCATCGGGTCTCACCGCCGCCGTTGAAGCGATGCCCGACAAGGAGCCTCGCATCATCTCGCGGCGCCAGAGCGAGCACTTGGCGAACATGCAGCGGTGCATCGAAGGCATCAAAGCGCTCGCCGAGAGCAGCGATTGAGCGAACGCTCGACGACCGGCCGGTGGGCGCCGAGCCCGACCGGCGATCTCCACCTGGGAAACCTGCGAACGGCTCTGCTGGCGTGGCTGTTCACCCGCTCCGCAGGCGGTGATTTCCTGTGGCGCTTCGAAGATCTCGATAGCGCCGTGCGGCCGCAGTTCTACGAATCGCAACTGCGCGACGTCGCTGCGCTGGGACTCGACTGGGACGGCGAGCCTGTCCGCCAGCGCGACCGGATGGAGCTGTACCGCGACGCCATTTCGGATCTGCGCGGGCGTGGACTCACCTACGAGTGCTTCTGCACGCGACGCGAGATTGCCGAGGCTGTTGCGGCGCCGCATGGACTGTCGCCTGAGGGTGCATACCCGGGAATCTGCCGACAGCTCACCCGCCGCGATCGCGACCAGCGTCGCAGCGACGGCCGGCCCCCGGCCCTGCGCTTACGCGTCGACGCCACCGACTCGGGCCACGCCGAGCTCACGGTCACCGACCGCCAGCTCGGCGCATTCACCGGCATCATCGACGACTTCGTGATCCAGCGAGGCGACGACACCCCGGCGTACAACCTGGCGGTCGTGGTGGACGACGCAGCCCAGGGCATCAACCAAGTCGTCCGAGGCGACGACCTGCTGCCGTCCACGCCGCGCCAGGTGCACCTCGCAGAACTGCTCGGCGTCGAACCCCCGTCGTATGCGCACGTGCCATTGGTGCTGGGTCCGCAGGGTCAGCGCCTCGCGAAGCGGGATGGCGCCGTAACCCTGTCGGACCGGCGGGCGCTCGGCGAGACCCCGCTCGATGTCACAAATCTTCTCGTGGCAAGCCTTGGGCTGGAACCCATCACGTCCACCCAGGACCTGGCTGCAATCGCCGCTGTCTTCGATCCCGCGGCGCTGCCGAGCCAGCCGTGGGTCTGCACGCCTCCACCCGCGGGCGACAAGCGTGACCGTCGCGGACACCGCGACAATGATCGGGATGCTGCTCGCCGTGAGGCCAATTGAACAGCACGCAGAGGTCCCTAAGATCAAGCACGGACTGCGGGGACTCACCACCTGATTCCAGTCACGGCCGCCAGATCGACCGCAGCGGGAGACACACCATGTCCGGCAAGAATGCGAACGTATTCGCGGAGGCGTACCGTCGACTGACGGCACCAAAGCCGATGGCGGACCAGGTTGATCTGTCAGGTCGAAGCGCCGTCGTCACGGGCGGCGCCGCGAACTCGATCGGCTACTACGTAGCGAAGACCCTCGCCGCATGGGGCGCCGACGTCGTCGTCACTTCGCTGGGAGAAACCGACACCTTGCAGAGCAAGTTGCGCGACGAGCTCCGCTCCGCCGGCGTCGATCAGGGCCGGCTGGTCGCACAGCCCGTTGACCTGGCTGATCCCCTGAGCGTCGCCGCCTTCGCGCAGTGGCACCGGGAGCATCACGGGGACGAATTAGACATCCTCGTCAACAACGCCGGCATATTCAGCGACATCGCCAAGCGCGCCAAGACGCCGATCCTTGCGGGCGACGGCACCGAAGTTCACTGGCGAGTCAATTTCCTCGGCACATTTCACCTGACCAGCCTGCTGTTGCCCCGGTTGCAGAGTGCAGGTGAGCGAACGGGCGATGCCCGCATCATCATCACTTCGTCAGTCGTGCACGAGAAGGGCAGCAACGCGCGCTTCTTCTCCGAGCCGCCCCTGCCATATAACTCGTGGGATGCGTATGCACAGTCAAAGCTCGCTCTCGTGCATCTCGCTTTTGAGCTGCAGCGTCGCTTTGCGGACCAATACGGGCTCCAAACCGCCGCAGTTCACCCTGGCGACGTTCGCAGCAATCTCACGAATGCGGGCCTAGGCCAGCAACCGGTATTGAGGATGATGAATCGATTGACCAGTCCGCTACAGGCCCCGTTCTTCCTGAGTCCGCTCCAGGGGGCTCAAACGACGATCGCGTGCGCAACGATGATCCCGTTGCGAGGGGGCGAGTACTACGAGACCTGTGCCGTCTCGCGAGCTTCGGAAGAGACCAAGGACAGCGACACAGCGCGGCGTCTATGGGATGGTGCTCAAGAGTGGGTAAGTAGCCTGCCGAACGGTTAGCACGAAGCTCGATCCGCAGCAGCTCGGCCCTACTCCATCACCCGCAGCTGGCCCGGGATGAACATCTTCTTGAGCTTGCGGCCCGAGAACATCGGCGCCACTGCTATCGCGACCAGCGCCGCAAGGAAATAGGCCGCCATCTCCCACCAGCGGACTGACACCAGCATGCCCACTTCAGGAATGGAGGTCGGCATCAAGAACAACGCCATCCACAGCAGCAGCGCGTAGCCGAACAGGGCGCCGAGTACGACCGCCGCCACACCTAGCAGCAAGCCCTCTATCGAGAGGTTCGCGATCACCCTTCGCACGGGAATGCCGTAAGCGAACATCGTCGCATGGTCCCGAGCCCGTTCGTCTACGTTGATATTCGCCGTGTTGAAGGCAATCAGCATGACCAAGAGGATCACGAAGATCCGTGTGAGGATGAGCACGCTCCTCGATTGATCTAGTGCGTCCTGCAGCGACTTGAACGACTCGCTCATCCCCTGCACCAGCGCCACACCTGTACCGGTGCCGAAGAGCGAGCGCTTCGCGTCGTTCAGATTGCTGCCATCCGCTGGCACGCCGGTCACGATGTTCGCGAGTCCTCCGAAGCCCCAATCGGCTGCGGTCGAGAGGTCCATGTAGGAGTTGACTCGCAGCGGATGCGGGTGTGTGGCGAGGACGGGCAGCGTATGCGTGCCATAGGCGAACGCCCCGTCGACGATCTCAGGATGGGTGACGATGACGTCGTCGCCGACTCCGACGCCGAAGTCCCGCGCAGCTTTGTCGGCGAGCACGATGCCCGGCACCCCCGGTTGCAGCTCTCCCTCCGACACGGTCGGTGTCCACACGTTGCTGCCGAAGTCGACGAACCGGACGGAAAGATCGAGCCGGGTTTGCTCGTCAATGTTCTCGGCAGGTGCCTCAGCGATGACACTCGCCCCAAGCCTCAGCCCGGTCTCGCCCAGCTGCACCGTTGAATCGCTGAGCACGTCTTGCACTCGCGCAGAATCGACTGGGTAGAACGAGTCGAGTTGCACCATGAAGCGCTCGGGTTCATCTCCCTGCAACTCTCGATTACCTTCGTCGAAGGTGGTGGAAAACGAAGTGTTCAGACCCACCATGCTGAACATGATCGCCAAGCTCGTCGTGAACGTCAGCAAGGTGATGAAGGTGCGGCGGGGTGCCCTCATCAGGTTCCTTATGGGCATCCGCTCCAGGCTGCGACCGGGCAACGGCAGGCGGCTGAGGATGGGTGACAGACCCCCTCCGCGTGATGCCAGATGGCCCGGGCGTATCGCCTCGACCGGTTGGACCCGTACGGCGCGTAGAACGGGCACGAGCACGGCCAGCATTGGCACCACGAAGCCGATCGCCGCGGCTCTCGCAAAGAAAACCCATTGGAAGGGCATCTCAAACAGCGGCAATATCACCCTCTGTTGAATGATTCCCGCTGTTTGGAAGGCCAGCGCGAAGGCGACGCCGACTCCGAGAATGACGCCTAGAACGCCAATCTGCAAGCCGATAAGCAGGGGCCGGATGGCGATTGATCGAGGAGATTCGCCCAGCGCCATAGCCGCGCCCATCTCACGCCGCTGCGCTTGCACCATCCGCGCCGAGAAGTTCAGCGTTGCGAAGGCAGCGCCGATGAACAGCAGGAGCGCCATGACGTCGTAGATGCTCTGATCGACCTCCGGCGATCCGAGCAGTGCGATGTACGACGGCCACTCGCCGCGGGTGATTACTTCCAGCAGAATCCCGTCTAGATGAACAGCGGCCGCGTCGATGATCTGCTGCGACACTGCGTCAGAGTCGGCACCTGGCTCCAGCGTCATCACGAGGTCGTTGACTGCGCCGGGCCTTCCGGAGATGTCCTGCGCGTCGGCTAGCTGGGCGAACAGCACAGCCAAGTTGGACTGGCCGAGCGAACCGTTGCCCTCGAGGATGTCGAAGTACTCCGGTGATGCGGCGTGGCCGACGTAGTCGACGCGTACATCGCCTCCGACAGTGAGGCTGCCGTGTGTCGGCAGATCCCAGAACGATGCGAAGTTACGTCCGAGTAGAACTCGGGGCGTGTCGGCGCCCGATGGAGGCAAACCGTCGCCTTCAATGACCTCGACGCCGTTGACGCTTGGCCCTCCGCCTGAAGTGTCGACGCCGACGATGCGCCCGTGCACCAGTAGCTCTTCGCCATCGGCGGTGGTCTCGACCTGGGTGTCAAGGAAGAGGCGTTCGTTGTACTCGTCGATGCCGTCGATTTCGCTGGCAATCTGTGCGAGCGAGCCAACGGGTACATCTCCGCCCCCGCCGACCGTCGCCCGCAGGTCGAACATGTTGGTGAGCTCGATGCTCTTGTCGGTGGACGCGTACCGCCACTCGGTGACGCTGCTGAGACCGGCGTAGCTGCCGATGCCAATGGCGATCATAAAGGCAATTCCAACGATCTGGATCCAACGCTTTCGCGCGTCCCGCAGGGACCACCGCAGCCGGAGAAGCCACACGTTCGAGACCTACCAGTGCAGCTCGGACAGCGGAGTCTTCCCGCCCTCAGGCGGACCATCGCTGATGATGAGCCCGCTGCTCATCTCGACGACGCGGTCGGCCATCCGTGAGATCTCGCGATTGTGCGTCACCACAAGCACTGCCCTGTCGTTGTTGGCTTGCTCGGCGAGCAATTCGAGAATCTGGGCACCGGTCTTGAAGTCCAACTCGCCCGTGGGCTCGTCTGCGAGCAGTACCGGGTTGCCGGTGGCCAACGCTCGTGCGATCGCCACACGCTGCTGCTCGCCGCCGGATAGTTCGTGCGGGAAGTGCCCGAGGCGGTGCCCGAGCCCGACGGATTCGAGAATCTCGGCGGGGTCGGCCGATCCGCGATTGCCGGAGACATCCATCCCGAATTCGACGTTCTCAGTCGCGGTCAAGCCGGGGAAGAGATTGAAGCTCTGGAAGATGAAGCTGACCGTCTCGCGTCGCAACGCAAAGAGATCGCTCCGGCTGGACGCCGTGATGTCGCGGCCTCCGACGTTCACCGATCCCGATGACGCCGTGTCCAGTGCGCCGATGATGTTGAGCGTGGTGGTCTTGCCGCTCCCGGAAGGACCGAGCACCACCACGAATTCGCCGGCCTCGACATGCAGGTCGATGCCATCGAGCGCAGTGACCAATACGGGGCCGACTTCGTAGTGCTTGGTGACACCTTCGAGATCGATCACGGCACAGAACTCCCCGTTAGCAAAAGGATCCAGCGCGGACAGGGCCAGCGGTACCGGCCCAACGCGTAGCCGAGTCGCGAGGCATCAGGTAATAACGGACATCATCCCAAGTCAATTGAGCCGTTGTCTATCACAGCCTGATCTTTGGCAGTTGCATCTCAATACATCAAGCTGTGCTCACAGTGCGTGCACGCACTGCCCAATCTCAGCAACTCGGCCAGTAGCTGAGCGCTCGCTGTTCGGGTGGTGGCACCGGGCGGTTGGCCAGCATCCGAAGGTCCGAGATGAGCACCCGACGGGTATCTGCCGGGTCGATCATCTCGTCGATGCGCATGGTGCCCGCCGCCTCGAACGGGTTCGTGGCCTCGGCTACCTCTGCCACCAGCTTCAAGCGCTCAGTTTCGCGTTCGTCGGGATCGGCAATGCGGCTCAGCTTCGAGCCGAAGGCCACGTTGACACCGACCTCGGGATCCATGAAGCCGATCTCTGCGCCAGGCCAGCAATAGATGCCGTGGCTCGGCATCCGGGAGCCGTTCATCGCTTGCCAAGCCAGGCCGAACGCCTTGCGAAGGCAGACGGTCAGCGTCGGCGTGGACGCGTTCTGCAGGGCGTGCATCATGCGCATGCCCCAATGGAGCATCAGGTCGTGCTCGACGCGCTTGCCGACCATGAATCCGGGGACATCCACGAGGAAGATCATCGGGATGTTGAACGAGTCGCACACGGTGGCCATGCGGATGATCTTGTGGCAGGCCTGCGGGTCGAGCGTTCCAGCTTGGAACATCGGATTGTTCGCGATGACGCCAACCGCGTACCCGTCGAGCCGCGCAAGCGCGCACACGACGTTGCGGGCGTAGCCCGGCTGCAGTTCAAGGACTGACTCGGGATCGCAGATGCGGGCAACGACCCGGCGCATGTCGTAGCCGCGCGTGCGGCGTGCGGGCACCATCGTGGCCAGCTCGGGGTCGGCGCCGTCGATGCCACGCGGCTCGGCCCGCGGCGCTGGCTCCCACGCATTCGACGGCATGAACGACAGCCATCGGCGAATCGCCGCGTACCCCTCCTCGTCAGTCTCGACGCCGAGGTCGATCTGGCCGGTGATTCGAGCGTGGACGTCCACCCCGCCCACGTCCTCAAAAGAGATCACCTCGCCGGTCGCTATCTCGAAGACCTTCGGCGAGGTGACTGCCAGGCACGAGCCCCGCACCATGACGACATAGTCGCTCAGGGCCGAAACGAACGACGAGCCGCCGAAGGACTGGCCGCAGATCATCGTGGCCATCGGCACTCGGTGGCGCCGGCGAGCCATCTCGAACATCCCGCCCGGCTCCGAGATGCCCTCAGAGCCCATGAGGTCGGGAATGCGCCCGCCGCCGGTCTCGCCGAAATGAACGATGGGAATGCCCATCGCGAGCGCCCGCTCGTAGAGGCGCTCCTCCTTGCGAGTTCCGATGATCGAACTGGAACCACGCAGCACGGTGATGTCGTCGCCGAACACCGCGACGGGGCGCCCGTCGACGTTGCCGTGCCCGCCGATCTTGCCGTCTCCTGGGGTGATGTCGCGCATCTCTGGACGGATCGATCGGCTGAACGTGCCGAGCTCACGAAACGTGCCGTCGTCCAGGAAATCGTCGATGTGCTGGCGGATCGTGCGGTCGCCCTCATCGGCCATCGCTCGAACCTTGGAGGCCCCGCCCATGTGACGCCGAATCACGTCGGCGCGCGCGGACAGGTCGGCTACTCGCTCAGCGTGACTGATCGCGTCACCATCGCCGTACTCAGGCATTGCTTGTCTCCCTTGGATCCTGTTCAGTGGCGCGTGCCGTCGTGGTCTCAGGCATCGGCATAGTCAGCGAGGATCTGGCCGTACGTCTCGCCGAGCTGGGCGGGACGGCGTCCCGGCACCATGACCTGGCTGACCCCGAGTGCGACCAGCTGGTCGAGGTGGGCCCGATCGGTTCCGCCGGTCGTCCACATCTGCACGTCATCGGGGTCGCGCCCGGCTGCCTCCGCGTACCGGCGGACCGACTCGAACAACTCCGCAAGCACCTCCGCAGGCCGCTCGGCGGGAAAGAACACGTCGCCAAGCTCGCCGGCTCGCCGCGCGGCCCGGTCGCTGTGGCCTCCGACCAGAATCGGGATCGGCTGCTGGACCGGCTTGGGCTGGCAGTACACCGGGTCGAAGTCCACGAACTCGCCGTGAAACTCTGCCTCGTCCTGCGTCCATAACACTCGCAGGGCGGCGACGTACTCGTCGGTGCGAGCGCCTCGGCGATCAAAGGGCACACCGAGCGCTTCGAATTCCTCACGCAGCCAGCCCACGCCGATGCCGAAGTCGAACCGCCCGCCGCACAGTCGGTCCAGCGACGCGATTTCCTTGGCCAAGATCAGCGGGTTGCGCTGAGGCAAGATGAGAATTCCGGTCGCCAGGCGGATCCGGGTTGTTGCTGCGGCGGCGTATGCCAACCAGATGAGCGGATCAGCGTGGTCCAGCTGACTTGCCCCCTTGAACAGCTTGCCGCCCTCGTCGTACGGATACGTCGACGTGTACGACTTGGGCACGACCGCATGCTCGATCGCCCACAACGAGTCGAAGCCGACTTCCTCGGCAGTCTGAGCGGTCTCCAGCGCGGCAGCGCCCTCGACATTGCCCATCAAATTCGCGGAGATCAGGCCGAATTTCATCTGGATGCCCCCGTTCACGGCGCTCGGTCGTCGCGGCGGCGCACATCATGGCCGATTCACGCCGCTCGCACCCAGCGCAAGAAAATCACTTGCCCTGCCGAGGACACCGAACCGGCATTGCGGCGCATGACCGACCGGGAATTCCTGCGACGGCTGCGGCGTTACGCTCGCAAGCGTGGGCTTACGGTCGAGCACACCCCTGAACGCGGCAAGGGCAGCCATGCCAAGGTTCAATTGGGCGACAAGGCCACGACGTTGTCGAGAGGCGAACTGCAATCCGGCACGCTTCGCTCCATGTTGAGGCAACTCGACATCGACACGAGGGAATTCTGACAGATGAGATATGTCTATCCCTGCGCGGTCGTGCGCGACGAGGAAGAAGCCGAGACAACGGGGCACGAGGCATACGTCGCCACATTTCCCGATGTGCCCCCTGCCATTACGGGCGGGTTGTCGCTCGACGAAGTGCACGGCCGGATTCAGGACTGCCTCGAGGTAGCACTGAGCATCTTCATTGACAACGGCAAGCCCCTGCCCGAGCCAAGCGATCCCGAGTCCAGCCAACTTCTCGTCTCGGTGTCGCCTGCCGCAGCCGCCAAATTCGCCCTGTACACCGCAATGCGCGATCAGGGAGTCTCTGTTGCCGATCTCGCCCGCCGACTCGGCATCCGTGAGTCCAGAGCCCGGCGCCTCATCGACCGGCGGCACGCCTCACGACCTTCGGAGGTGGAACGAGCGCTCAAGGCCCTCGGTCGCCACCTTGTCGTCGAGGACCAGCCGTCAGGCTCCGTCCGCTCACCTGCCGTCACCTGAGCGGGCGGGCGCTTGCCTGCCGCTGCTCTGTTAGGCGGCAGCTACGGCGGCCGCTTCGGTGGCGGCGAGGCCGACCGGCGGGGCGGCCCATTCCTTGACCACGGGAAGCACCTCAGTGGCGAACAGGTCGCGGTTGCGCCGCGCCTCGGTCCACGACATGCCTGCGAACGCCAGGTTCGGGAAGAAGGCCGCCATGCCGATCTTGTCCTTGATGACCTGGAGCTTCTCGAGCACCTGGTCTGGCGTCCCGTACGGCATGAGGCGAGTGAAGTCCTCCGCAGCGCCACGGGCTCCGTGGCGGTCGATGTACTTCGAGATGCCCTCGTAGAACTCGTAGCCCTTGACGCCTTCGTGGGGACGCTTGGGGCCGAACTCGTAGTGCTTCATGACGGTGCCGTAGTAGTTGCCGATGTGCTCCATTGCCTTCTCTTCGGCACGGTCCGCGTTGGTGTCCACCCAGCAGAATCCGCCCGACAGCGGGGGCGGCGGCGGTGCGGTGTGGTGTTTGCCCCACTCGCCGTGGTAGGCGGCAAAGTCGGACTCCACAATCTCCCAGGGCTTCTGCGGGATCACCAGCAGGCCGATGCCCAGCTGCGCCATCAGCGGCATGCCTTCGGGTGACACAGCCGCGGCGTAGGTACGGCCCTTGAACGAGTGCTCGGGAGTGGGGCGAATGTCGCGACGGGGCTGCGTCACGAATTCACCGTCGTGCTCCACGTAGCCCTGCTCGAGGCCTTCGATGAGCATCTTGGCGTACTCCAAGAAGCGCTCACGGCTGGTGTTCATGTCCACCCGGAAGCCCTCGTACTCGACCCGGGCCAAGCCGCGTCCGATGCCGAGGATCATGCGTCCGTCCGAAAGGTTGTCGAGCATCGTGACCTGCTCAGCCACGCGCAACGGGTCGTGCCACGGCAGCACGATGACCGCGGTGCCGAGCTGCAGGTTGGTGCGTCCGGCGACCCAGGTCAGGAACTGCACCGGATCGGGGCACATCGTGTAGTCGGTGAAGTGATGCTCCACCGTCCAGATCGAATCGAAGCCGAGATCCTCGGCTTCCTCGACCATGCGGATCTCCTGCTCCCAGACCTCGCGGTCCGACAGTGCGTTCTCCGGGTTCTGAAAGACGGCTGAGTATCCGACGTGCATGTTGTGCTCCCCTTCTCGGACCTTCCCGAAGGTGCCTGTGGTACGCGCTCGGGTGATCCAGCGATGCTGGCGACATTGAGGCTACGCCACAGCACTGCGGGCGTGCCGAGGGCTCTGGTGCACACGTTGGCGGCATCCGACAGACTGTGCGCCCCAGACTCCGGGTTACTGGTCGACCCGAGCTGCCAATTCAGCGTCCGCTGTGGCGTGCGCTGCGAACAATCCAGAAGGGACATGTCATGGAAACGACAGCGGTAGCGCGCAGCATGCGTGGATCGGTGGGAATGCTGGCCATGGACTGGCTCATGGACCCATCCACGCTGGAAAAGGCTGCTCAACGCGGCATGGCAGAAGGCATGGGGGCATATGCAACCGGCCGGCTGGGCGTGTTGGGCGAATGCCCGGTCGACAATGTCATCGGCGCAGCGTTCTTCTGGGCGCCGGAGAAAATGCGTTCGATGGTGGCGCAAGGACGAGCGGTGATGAAGCCGTCCGAGGGAGCGCTGATCTGGGCCGACATCTGCGCCGAATACGGCAGCAAGCGGCTCGTCGGCATGGAAGGCGCCGGGCGGCTCGGCGAACTGCTCGAGCGTGTGGTGGATTCGGCTGTTCCCCAAGGAGCTCCCACCTTCGTCGGCTGGCGCGACCTGCCTCGGCCCGAGGCCGGCGGGCCGGCCCACGGATTCTTCATGGCTCAGGTCATGCGCGAGCTGCGCTTCGGTCGGCACGCTGTCGCCGTGCAGGCGCTCGGCATGGGACCGCTCGAGGCGATCCTGTCGGGTCCAGCGGGCGAGTGGAATGCCGAGTTCTTCGGCTGGGAACGGCCGTACCCCGATGTCAGCCACCTCGCTGAAGCCCGCGAAGAGATCGAGTCCCTGACCGACAAGCTCCACGCGCCCGACTTCGAGTGCCTAACCCCAGACGAGCGTGCCGAGGTGCGCGAGCTTGCCAAGGCGGCCCGCTTCCACAACCCTGACGAATAGCGATCTTCCGCCGCGCCATAGCCACCCTGCGGAAGCGGTGTCGTCGTCGAGACCGAACAGCGCGCACCCGCGCCGTGCTACACGACGAACGCTGCGCGGAACTGCTTGCACGCTTCGCTCAGCGAAGCGGGGGCCGGCTCACGGAGAAGGTGCTGTCTGCACATCTCCGCCAATTGTTCGACTTGTGGCCGGCAGTCCCGAGGGCGTTGTCCCCTGAATTCGCCTTTGTAGTCACTGGACTCGTCAGCCTCGTCGCCCTTGAGATACTTCAACCACGTTTCGATGTTCCGTGTCGGCACGCAAAGAACCACGTTGTCGGTTGCTCCGGGCGGTTGAACTCCCGCCTTGGTGCATTCCCCACGAAGCAATTGCTCGCGCTGCGCGGGTCCTTCAGTGTCGCCGTCGATAATCACCACCAGCCAGGCGCGAACGTGGCGCCGACGTTGCGCTAGCAACTCACTCGCGAAACGTTTCGCTACGGATTGGACCGCTGATCCCTTGCCCTGCGCCAGATCCAGCCGTTGGATCTTGCGCTTGGGCCAACCCATGCTCTCGAAGAACAGACGCGCGAAGGTTTGCTGCCGTTGGTCTTCGCACAGCAGGATGATCTCGGCACGCTCGCTCACTCGTTCCAGCCCCGGGCGATGAGCTCGGAGTAGCGCAACCCCGACTCGTACATGTCCGACGGCGGGCGAGCCGCTGCGGTGCGACCGTTGGCATCACGCTGCAGCACGAGGCCTGCGTAACTGCTGACCAGATCAATCAACTCAGGGTGGTGTGAGCACAGCACGACCTGTGTCGGCCCCTGCCCGCAGGCATCCTCGATCTCAGTCAGCCATGGTTGGATCTCGCGCAAGCTCAGAAAGTTCTCCGGTTCGTCGACTACCAGCAGTCCGAGATGTCCGCGCCCGAGGTGCACGAGGCCGTACAAGACAATCAGCGCGCGTTGACCATCAGAGAGCTCATCGAGCGCAACAGCGAATTGCCGCTCGGCGATCAGCAGATCGACCATGCATGCGCGGGTGGCGATGCCGACTTTTTCCAAGCGCATTCCTTGAAAATCGCAGATCGACTCTCCCAGTGCGGCCTCGTAGTCAGCGACAAGCTTCGGGGTCTCTTGGACAATATGCCGGTACCAGTTGACAAGGTTCGAGGCATCGGGCTCAAGCCAGCGGTCCTCACGGTCCGAGTGTGCGTGCACTGATTCCGGACGGATTGTGAGGATCGTGGCGCCGCGAAGCAACTCGACGAAACGCGATAGCCGCTGGTTGTCGTGGCGATGTTGAACCCGGGCCAACGCCGATTCTGTCCAGTCGGCTGTGTACACCGGTCCTTCGCTGTGGTTGTCCCGGTAGAGCTGGACATCGCCCTTGGCAAACTCAAAAAGTGGCCCGACCGAGTCGGAGAGCGTTTCCTTCGTGATGCGGGCGAGGCCTAACGCCACATCGTGTGCAATTTCGATTCGGTACGTGCAGATGTCGCCGCACAGCTCTGTCTCGAGTTCGACTGTCTGCGTCAGTGATTCCTGCCAGCGGGTGAGTGTGCCAACGGGAAACACATCGTCGTCCGTCACCTTGCTGGTGCCACGCAATAGGCCTCTGACAGCCCGAAGTACGCTGAGCACCGCCGATTTTCCGACCCCATTATCCCCGATGAGAAGATTGAACTCGTCGAGTTGCAGGTCGAATCCAACGAGGCACTTGTAGTTGTCAACTGACAGTCTTCGCAGCACTGGACCACCTCCCCCTCGCCCGATCACTAGGTGGACGCATCAGGGTACCTACGGTCCGTAAATCGACCAGCGTGCTCGGCGCTCAGTCGGCGAGCAGTTCTTGGTGCTCGCCGAGTCGAGGGGCTCGGGTCGCCTGCCACGGCGTCGCCAAGAATTGGTACGGCGCGCCCGGATAGGTCACTGCCGTGCCGTCGTGGTCGACGGTCACCGGGAAGCCGCGGGCCACGAAGTGCTCGTCGACGAGCATTTCCTCGGGTGAGTAGACGATGCCGCAAGCGAGCCCAAGGGTCTGCAGGCCGACGAACAGCTCGTACGCGCCAAGCCGCTCCGCCAAGAAGTTGACCGTGTCGCGACCGGCGCCGAACACCTCGGCGGCGAGCGGATCGGCGTCGAGGTGAAGAATGTCGATCAACTCGTAATCCTCGCCCATCGACAGCAGTTCGGTGTATGGGCACTCGTCGGCGAGACCCAGTTCGGCCACCCAGCCGGCCAGCGCAGCGAACTCCGGTCCGCGGCGCGGCGGCACGCCGGTGTTGAGCCAGCGCCCGTCGACGCAGCGCACCTGTGTGGGTTCAGAGATCTGCGGCAGGGCGTGACGCCCGGTCTGGCGCTGGACGTTCACCTGTTGGTTCAGCCACCAATAGGTCGCGAATTCACAGGTCGCATTTGCGGCGGCGAGCATCGAGACGTCGATGAGCTGCCCGCGACCTGAGTTCTCCCTCCACAACAGCGCCGCCATCAGCGTGGCGACGGCGTAGTGGCAGGCCATCTGCAGGCCCTGATTTCCGCCGCCTCGGACCGGCGGAATGGTGTGATCGTCGTAGCCGCACGACCACACAGGGCCTCCTTCGGCAAGAACCGTGAGGTCAGTGGCCGGCGGATCAGGCCGCTCGCGCCCGTTGTGGGTGATCGAGACCCATATCAGCCGCTCGTTCGGCTCGGAATCGGCGCCGAGCTGGTGCCAGTCGAGTCCGAGATGGTCGAGACGACCTCTCGGCTCGGCTTCGATCACCACGTCGGCAGTGGAGACCAAGTGCCTGAAGTCGGTCGCTCCATCCGCGCTGTCGAGATCAAGCACCACGGAGCGCTTGGACGTGTTGTAGTGCCACCACCACAGAGCGCCCTCCGGGTCGGGAACGTCATCGGCGAACGGCTCATAGGCCCGCATCGGGGAACCGTCCGAAGGCTCCACGACAATGACATCAGCGCCCATGTCGGCAAGCAGCTTCCCTGCCAGCGCGCAACGCTGCGACGTCAGCTCGATCACGCGGAGTCCGTCCAAGGCACGGCGGCTCGATGGCCCAGTCGTGACGTGTGAAGACATCAGATGACCCCGTCAGCAGCCAACGCTGCGATCTCGTCGGGGCTACGGCCCAATACCTGTCCGAACACGTACTGATTGTCCTCGCCGAGGCACGGCGCGCCACGCCCGATCGCCCAGTCGGTTTCCGACAGGCGAACCGGCAAGCCCTCGACGCGGGCATCGCCCACATCGCTATGCGGCACCGTGATCCACAGACCCCAGTCGGAGGTGCGGGGGTCGCCGTCGATGCGCTCACTTGGCCGCAGCACTGGTGCGGCGGGCACGCCGGCGGCGAGCAAGAGCTGCGTCACGTCGTGCTTGTCGCGTCGCGCAGCCCAGGTGCCCACCAAGCGCTCCAGTTCGGTCTCGTATGCCAGCCGACCGGCCAGCCGTCCCCAGCGCTCGTCGTGCGCCCAGGTTTCATCGATGGCTTCAGCGAAGCGCCGCCAGTCCTCGTCGTCGCGCACGGCAATGGCCACCCACTCGTCGTCGCCGCTGCACGCCCAGATGCCATGCGGCGCCATGGCTGGCGACTGTGATCGGTTGCTGTTGGGCATCTGATCGCGCCGTGTGGGCCGACCGTTGACCGTGTAGTCCAGCGTGGCCGCGCCGTGCAGCGTGCCTGCCGCCTCGATGCAGGCCAGGTCCACCCACTGGCCCTCGCCGGTGCGCCGCCGGTGATAGAGCGCCATGCCGATCGCGATGGCCATGTAGTAGGCGCCGGTGTGGTCCATGAACGAGTATCCCCATCCGGCGGGCGGCATGTCCGGCAGGCCCGACTGGAACGTGAGGCCCGACACCGCCTGAGCGATCGGCCCCCACGACCGGAAACTGGTGTACGGACCGTGGGCGCCGAATCCGTTGTTCGAGACGTAAACGATGTCGGGCTTGATGGCTCGCAGCGCCTCGTAGCCGAAGCCCAATCGGTCCAGCACTCCGGCGGCGAAGTTCTCGGTGACGGCGTCGCTGACCGCGACGAGGTCGGCGAGCAGTTCCTTCGCCCGATCGTCTCGCAGGTTCAAGGTGATGCCGAGCTTGCCTGCGTTGTGGTTGTTGTACGAGCCACCTGCTTCGATGCCGCGGTGCGCCCCGACGAACGGCTGGGTGCCTCGCAGAATGTCCCAGCGGCCTTGGCGCACCGGGTCTTCGATGCGGATCACCTCCGCGCCGAGCGCCGCCAGGATCTTGGTGGCACCTGCACCAGCGAGCTGCCCGGTGAAATCACAGATTCGAATACCCGCGAGCGCACCGGGCTCGGATTTGGGCCAGATCGGCGAGCTGTGGTCTCGCTCCATCACGGCACGAGGTCCCGCATCGGCGTGCGCCATCGGCCGGGCTGGTCCACCATCGCTCGCGCACGCCGCTGGCAGTCTTCGATTGCGTCACGCAACGTTGCGGTCCAAGCCGTCATGTCGGCTCGCCGCGCACGACCTCCATCGGGCCCCACTGGCGGCGCCAGCAGGTCGCCGACCACGATCGCCACCTGGGCGCGCTTGGGGAACTTGGCACCACTGGGCATAGCGTCGCGCGTCCCTGCCACGCCGACAGGCAGCACCGGCGTCTGGGATTTCGCCGACAGCCATGCCGTGCCGTCGAAGATCTCGCCGATTTCGTCGGACGCCTGACGGGTTCCCTCCGGGAAGATCAGCATCGCCTCACCGCTGTCAAGCAGATTCTTGGCCGCACGCATGGCATCAAGATCAGCCTCGCCGCGGCGCACCGGGAAAGTGCCCAGCGAGCTAATGAACCAACCCAGCGGCTTCGGACGAAATAGCTCTTCCTTGCCCAAGTAGCGCACACGACGGTGCGTGAGACTGCCGACGAGCGGCCCATCGAGGTGGCTCCTGTGTACTGGCGCGTAGATGACCGCCCCCTCACGCCGCAGTGCTTGCTGGCCCTGCGCCCGCATGCGGAACATGCGGAACAGCACGATGCGCACGAACCCACGTGTCGCCCGCCACGTCTGTATTCCGGCGAAACCGTCGGCGGCCAGCAGACCCCGAGGACCTAACAACTTCGCTCTGATAGCCCGTCTTGCCACACGGTGATTCTGGCGTTTCGACCGCACCGCGCGACGACCTGGGAACTGCGCAACAAATTTGGACAAGAAAAAGCGAATACCGCCAACACCTAGGCCACACTCAGACTTACAGTGAAGTCATGACCCGACTGATGATTCCCGATCATGCCGAGATCCGTCGGCAGCGGATCGCGCGTCGGCGTCGGATTGACGGCCAGACCATCTGCACCCGCCCGCCGCAGCCCAGCGAGCATTGCCGGCGCGTGCTGAAGGTGCTGACCGCCCTCCGGCGCCCTCCCTGCGGCTACTGAGCCAGCCGATCCCGCACGACTGCCAGCCGGCGGGATTTCGCGGCGTCACGACCGGCTAACACAGCGACATTACAGTCTGAGCCCCAGCCGCCGAGCGTGCCGCGCTCGGAATTGCGTCGTGTCGATGAGCCCGACGCCCGTACAGCACCGGGGGGATGGATGGCAAGAGGCCGACACTTCTACATCGAGTCGTTCGACACGGTGCAGTTGAGTTCCTACCGAGTCGAGCAGTCGCCCTTTGCGAGCCGGTACGTCACCGATCAGACGATCTTCGGCGTCTACTGCAACCGGCTGTATCCCCTCAAGACAAGCCGTGATGAAGACCCCATTCCGCAGTATTGGAAATTGCGGGAGGGCGTCCTGCTGTATGACGTTCCGGAGAAGCCGCTTGAGGTCAGCGGCCCCGACGCTGTGAGGCTTCTCGAGAGGGTCCTCACCTGCAGGGTTGAGACGCTCGCAGATGGCCGTGCGCGTTACGGCATCGCGTGCAACGAAGACGGCACCGTCGTGATGGATGGCGTGCTCATGCGCCTCGGGCCGGATCGCTATTGGTATGTCATGGCGAACGGCGAGTTCACGAGCTGGCTCACCGCAAGCGCCATCGGCTTCGACGTCGAAGTCTCGGATCCCAAGTCACGAGTCCTGCAGATTCAGGGACCGAAGTCGCTTCAGGTCCTTGATGCAGCGATCGGAGGTGGCCTCTCGACCGAGTTCAAGTATTTCCGCGCCGGGTTCTTTGACGTCTGCGGTCAGAAACTGTGGGTTTCGCGCACCGGGTGGACTGGCGAGGCGGGAATCGAGATCTACTGCAATAGCGGTCCGGCGCCGACCGATCATGAGGCCCTCTGGGACGACTTGCTCGCCTGCGGCGAACCCTTCGGACTGGAGTTCAGCTCGTCATCTTCGATGGGGATTCGACGCATCGAATCCGGGATCCTCGACAACGGGAGCGACATCGAGCCGGATCTGACGCCGTTCGGTGCAGGCCTTGGGCAGTTTGTCCGACTCGACAAGGCCGACTTCATCGGCAAGACCGCTCTGGAAGAGGCCAGTCGCCGCCAGCTCTTGTTCGGCCTGGTGTGCGCTACCACCGCACCGGACGCCGGAATGGAGATCCACGACGGGAATGGCCCGGTTGGACACATCACGATCGGCACGTGGTCGCCCACGCTGGACACGGGCGTCGGCTATGCGCGCTTCGACCGGCCGTTGCTTGACGACGACTGGTACGGCAAGACGGTCTTGTTGGTTGACCACGACGGCCAATCGCACGAGGCGATCGTCGACACGCTGCCGTTCGTCGACAAGGAAAAGCAACTCCCCCGCGCTGCATGGGTTCCGAGATAGCGGCCTTCGCTGCAGCCGACAGGTTGTCGCGGCGCGGATAGTTTGAGTGGCATGGCTCGCAGAGAGGTCATCGGCGGGAGCACGGCCCGGCGGCGACGGATCAAGCGCCGCAGGCAGCTTGACGCTCCCCCTGTCGGCGCGACCGGAGACTTGCCCGAACATCCGGGCCTTCGTGCGGCGAAGCGCTCGCCCAAGGGCGGCGCCCAGGGCGAGATCGAGAACTCTGCGGACGCGGCGCGGGCCGAGTACGACCGCTAGAAGGCGATGCCCCGGAGGTCGTTCGGCGCCGTTCATATTTGGGTGGACAAGACGAAGGACTGAGCCTCGGCGCCACTACGAAGAAGGGGACAGCGCAAGCTCACTACGCTCGACGCGATGCCGGTACCGACAGACATGGTGGGCGAGACCATCGGGCCGATCGCCCACGACGTGGACGCCCGCTGGACAATGGCCTCGACAATGGCCTACGCAGCGTCGCTGGGCGACACCCACGATTGCTACTTCGACACGCTTGCCGATGACGGCGTGGTGGCACACCCGATGTTCGTCGTGTGCCCCGAGTGGCCGGTCATCGTGTCGGGACGTGACGTCTCGGAGCGCTGGGGCATCACACCCGACGAGGTCAGGCGCTCAGTGCACGCCACGCACGATCTGACTGTCCACCGGCTGGTGCGCCCCGGCGACCGGCTGACCACCAGCCTCACCTATTCCGGCTTCGAGCAGCGCAAGCCGGGCACGTTCCAGACGATGCGGATCGATACCGTCGATGGGAACGGCCAGCCGGTAGCCACGACGTACCAGGGCGGGATGTACCTCAACGTCGAAACCGCCGGCCCTGATCGCCCCGACCCTGACGCACCTGCCGAGCCGGACTTCGGCGACCTGCCCGCTGAGCCGCTGGCAGAGATTCCCGTGCCCGTGGCCCACGGAGCTGCACATACCTACACCGAGTGCGCTCGCATCTGGAACCCGATCCACACCGACGCGGCAGTTGCGGAGAAGGCCGGACTGCCCGCGATCATCCTCCACGGCACCGCCACGCTCGCGCTCGGCGTCTCAGCGGTTGTCGACGAGGTTGCCGGCGGCGACCCGAGCCGGGTGCGGCGCATCGTCTGCCGCTTCCGTGCCATGGTGCTCATGCCGTCGACGATCACGGTCCGGATTCACGACGTGACGCCAGTGACCGGCTTCGGAGACGCCACCGAAGCAGTCCGATTCGACGTGCTGAACGCCGAAGGCGGCCCCGCGGTAGACCGCGGCGTCATTCTGTTATCTCGCTGACGGGCGGGGGGTCGCCCAGAGTCGACGGCACCTCGGCGTCGTAGAGCCACGCCTCGACTAGCCCCACGGCGCCCGCACCGGCCAGTTCTTCCACGACGGCCAAGAACTCGGCGGTGTTGGTGGTGCCCCCGGATGATGATTCGTAGTGGCGTCGCAAGATGTCGAAGAACACCTCGTCGCCGACACGGCGGTGCAGGGCATGCAGTGTCAGCGTCGCCCTCCGATAGACCGAGTTGAAGTCGAACAGCTGCGCCACCGCGATGCCGCCCGGTGGTGCTGCTTCCGCAAGCGTTGCCCTCTCCAGCTCTCGAGCCATGAGAGCGTCCAGATCCTCGCCTTGCACCTCAGCCAGGTACAAGAAGCTCATGTAGTGGGCGAAACCCTCGTGCAGCCAGATGCCGCTCCAGTCGTCGACCGTCACAGAGTTGCCGAACCACTGGTGAGCGAGCTCGTGGGCGATGATCTGCGGGTCGAGCGTCTGATCGCCATGCAGCGACAGCGTCTGATTCTCCATGGCGAAGCCGAGCGTGAACGGCATCACGACCGTTCCGTAGGCATCGAATGGATACCGGCCGAGCGCGCGCTCGAAATACTCGATGGCTCCGGGTGTGATCGCCAATGCCTCAACAGTCGACGCTGACGCAGCGTCGCTGAGCGAGCGCCCGATGTAGTTGCGGATGAGCAGGTCGTCCCGCAGTTGATACTCGTGCCGTTCGAACTCGCCGACGTAGACCGCTGCGAGGTACGTCGCCATCGGGTCGTCGGATTCCCACGTGACGGTTCTGCGGCCGTCAACCACGGCCTCGTGTGTGAGCAGGCCGTTCGATGCCGCTGTGAAACGTTCGGGCACCGTGATGCGGATGGTGAACGTCGCCTTGTCGGTGGGGTGGTTGTTCGACGGGTACCACGACATGGAACCCGATGGCTCATTCGCTGTGAAGATCACCTCGCCGACCGAGAACCAGCCGATGCCCTCGAACGGCACTCCGGGATCCGAAACCGGCTCCGGCGAGCCCGAGTAGGCAACTTCGGCGACGAACTCCGTGCTGGCGGGGATCGGTTCGGCGGGTCGAATGACAAGCTCGGTCTTGTAGCGGGAGAACTCCGCGGCGGCGCCGTTCACGGTGACCGCGCTCACCTCGAGGCCCGACAGGTCCAGGTTGAACTCCAGCAGCTCCGCGGTCGCGATCGCCCGCAGCGAGGTCACGGCGTCGATGGTGTTGGCCACCGGGTCCACATTGAATTCGAGGTCGTAGTGCGTGACGTTGTATCCGCCGTTGCCCAGCCACGGATAGAAGCTGTCGCCGAGTCCAGACAGCGGTGTCGGAGTTGTTGGCTCCGCCGCTGCCTCGCCTTCCGGGGTGGCGTCGGTGTCGGGTTGGGTTGCGGCGTCGGCTTCCGCCGGTGCGTCCGCCTGCGTCGTTGCGGTGACAGCCGTCGTCGTTGTCGCGGGCGACGCGACGGTCGTGGTGGGCGCCGGCGTGGTGGGCGCCGGCGTGGTGGGCGCCGGCGTGGTGGGCGCCGGCGTAGTGCTGACGGCTGTCGCCACCGGTGCGTCGGCGGTCGCGGCCGTGGATTCGACACCACCAGCACTGCACGCCGTCGCCGCCAGCGCAATGACAAGTGCGGACGCCAAGCTGCGCATCGGCGACATCATCGCAGCGGAATTCGGCGACGCGCGTTCACGCCCGCCGATACATCCGCAGGCAGGAGCGCTTGCGGACGCTTCAGATTCCTCCGGCAGGGCCGGGCTAGCTCAGGTGCTCAGCAAAGTGAGCGAGCGTGCGCTGTTTGGCGGTGCCCGCGGCATCAGCGTGGAAGCTGGCGCGGGCATCGCAGTTGAAGCCGTGATCGGCGCCGTCATAGACATGAACGGCAACGTGGGGCCAGCGCTCAGCGATGGCATTCACGTTTTCCAGCGGGATGCCGTGATCTTCCGAGCCGAAGTGAAGCTGAAGCGGCGCGGCGGGCCGCTCTTCGAGGTGCGGCAGAATCTGGCCGCCGTAGTAGCCGGAGGCTGCCGCGATCTGGTCGGACAGACGGGCCGCTGCCACGTAGCACACCGTCCCGCCCCAGCAGTACCCGACGACGCCCACCTTGCCGCCTTCGGAGGCACAGGCCGCTGCGGCCGAGACGTCAGCCATGACCTGATCCATCGTCAGGTCGTCAAAGGCAATCTTGCGGCCAACGTCAATGCCCTCGGCGTCGTAGCCCAGCTCGACTCCCGTGCGCACCCGGTCGAACAACGCCGGTGCCACCGCGAGGTAGCCATCCGCTGCGTACCCGTCGGCCACGCTGCGAATGTGGTCGTTCACACCGAAGATTTCCTGCACCACCACGACGCCGCCCGTCGGCGCGCCCGCAGGCTCAGCCCGGTAAGCGCTCAACGTCACACCATCAGAAGCTGTCAATTCGATCGTCTGTCCCATGGCGCCAATTTCTAGCGGACCCATCCAGTGATATCCGATGCCGACGCTCTAGAGCGTGGTGATACCGTGTGATATCTACGGATAACGGAGGTTTGGACGTGGCTGACATCTTGATTCGAGACGTTCCCGACGATGTCGTTGCGGCCGTCGATGCCAACGCGAGCAGGGCCAAGCTTTCCCGAGTCGAATACCTGCGTCGACTGCTCGAACGCGAGTGCGCTCGTACACCTGAAGTGACTGTGGAGTCCTTTCGCAGGCTTGCGGAGGCATGCGCCGACGCAAGGGATCCCGAGATCATGGCCGGTGCGTGGCGGTAACCGAGTGGCTCATCGACACCTCAGCGCTCTTCCGGCTGGAAGTGTCCGTCGAAGCAGCCGAGTGGGCGGCGCGAGTACGGCGTGGACTCGTGCGAATCGCAACAATCACGAAGCTGGAACTCGGATATTCGGCCCGATCAGCTGAAGATCACCGGCAGAGCCTCGGGGGGCTTCCGGTCAGTGCCATGCCAGCCGAGCACCTGACGCCGGCGGCGGAAGATCGAGCCGTCGAGGTGCAACAAGCCTTGGCACGCGCAGGCCGTCATCGGGCGCCCTCAATCCCCGATCTCTTGCTCGCAGCGTCGGCAGAACTTGCGGGGCTCACCGTCCTGCACCTCGACAAGGACTTCGAACTCATCGCCGAAGTCACAGGCCAACCCGTAGAACGACTCTCCGTCGAGTCGACTACGTCCGCCAAGCCCATGAAGCGGCGTGCGTTGGTGTAGACGACCTCGTCCCCAAGTCGCGTTCTGGCTCAGGTTGCTGACCTCTTCGTCGAAGCCCGGCCTTCGAAGGTCTCGTTGAGCTCGGCGAGTGCGCCGGGCGGCAAGGTGCAGTCGTAGTGCGGGTAGTCCGAGCCCCATACGAACTTCCGATGCTTCTCGTGCAGGCCACGTGCGCGAGGCCCATGGCCGCGACCTGCTCGAAGGCCTCGCCCTCGCCGGCCTCCATGGTCACGAAGCACTGCTCTGAGAAGATCTCGGTGGGGTCGCGCTTGAGCCTCGGCACCAAGTGGCCCATGGCCTCCTTGATGTCGAGAAAGGCCAGTCCTGCGTCGGTCGCCTGGTACCGCCAGCCCTCGTCGAGGCGGTCGAGCCAGTACGGCAGCCAGCCGAGGCCCGATTCGAAGAAGCCCACGTTCGCAGCATCGGATGGTCGTCGAGCACACCAGACGCCACCATCTCCATCACCGAGGCCATCTGCTCGAACGGATGGCACACCATGTGGACGTAGACCGCTGTGGGGTCGGTTGACTGGTTCTCGTAGCGGGTCTTGGCGAAGCTCGGCATCCCCGAGCCGAAGCTGCCGTGAATAGCGACCGTGAGGTCGTGATGCCTCCTTGTGCTCGTCGAGGCGGTCCAGCCAGTACGGCAGCCAGCCCAGGCCCGACTCGAAGAAGCCCACCCGCAGCATCGGATGGTCGTCGAGAACGCCCGAGGCGACCATCTCCATCACCGAGGCCATCTGCTCGAACGGATGGCACACCATGTGGACGTAGAACTGGTTCTCGTAGCGGGTCTTGGCGAAGCTCGGCATTCCAGAGCCGAAGCTGCCGTGGATCGCGACCGTGAGGTCGTGATGCTCGGCTGCGGACCACACCCGGTCCATGTCCGGGGAGAACAGCTCCAGGCCGCCGTAGCGCTCCGGACGGAACGTGACCCCCGTCAGACCGGCGTTCGCGACCTCTTCGATGACCGCCACGGCGCCGTCCACTGACTGCAGCGGGCAGACGCCCACGCCAAAGAGCCGGTTCGGATCCTCCGACACGAAGTCGGTCATCCAGCGGTTGTAGGCACGGGCGTTCTCGACAGCGATCTCCGGGTCGTTGATGTCGCCTGAGATCAGCATGAGCGACGGGAACATCAGCGCCGCGGCGAGACCTTCGTCGTCCATCACCGACAGGCGTGCGGCCGGGTCGTAGCTGCCCGGCACGATGTCATCCCAGGTGACTTTGGTGCCGTACGCATGCGGGATGCACGCCGGCGCGATGCCGTTGCGCAGCTTCTTTCCCTCGGCGAACGCGGCGTCGGTGCCGTCGTCCATGATCCGGCACTGCATGATCTGGTCGCGGAACTTCGGATCGGCGTATTCCTCCCACACCGACGGCGGCTCGGCGATGTGCGCATCCGCGTCGTACACCGGCACTTTGCCGTTCGTTGCAAGCGGCCCAAGTCCCTTGCGTGTCTCTGTCATGGCCATGTCACGGCCTCCCCGTTGCCCCAGTGCGCCCATTCTGCCCCACCTGTCAAAGGCGGCGCGGCAGCTCACGGGGTTGATGCCGGAGCGGGCAACTGCTGATCGAGGCTGCCCGATCGCAGGGGATCTGGACCTTCGCAGGGCACCGGATCAGTCGGCGTACAGCGACTCGAAGTCCTCGGCTGACGGCCGGTCCGACGACGGTGTTGTGGTTCTCCCCCGGGAACACGTGCCAGGTCAGGTCGATGTTGCGGTAGCCGCGGGCGGAGAACCGATCGTGGAACTTCGCTTGAGGGCGAGTACTCGTCGGTCTCGTTCTCCCCCATCGACATGAACACCTTGACGTCCGGATCGCCGCCGGCAGCAGCGTGCTCGGCCTCGAGGCGGAACATGACCTCGTAGTCCCACCAGACCGATGGGCTCGCTAGCAAGTAGCGGGCGAACATGTCCGGCGCTGTTGAAGAGCACGTGGAGTCCGAAGAGCGCGGAGAACGAGTGGCCCACGTAGGTGGTCTCGCCGACGTGGTAGCGGTTCGCTCAGGAGCGGCAGCACGTCACTGGCGAGCCATTGGCGAAATGACTCTGCCCGACCCGTCTCGGCGGCTGGCACTCGTATGCCGGTCATCGGCGGTGCCTCAGCCTGAGTGACCGTGTAATCGACCGCGCGCAGGTCGAGCATCTCGCGCATGTCGGTGGTGTCGTGCGCAATTCCAGCGACGACGCAGCGCGGCGTCTCCCGTGACATCGACAGGATGCGGGTGGTGTCCACTGCGGTGCCGAAGGTCCACGGCGCGTCGCAGCACACGACCAGCGGATACGGCTGGGAGGCGTCTGACCGGTAGCCCATCGGGAGCGCGACCCAGAGCTGGTACGCTCCGGCCGGCTTCGCGCTCGGTGGAGGACATGTGAGTTTCGATAGGCCACGCGGCCGAGTCACGCACGGCGGGGATGTTATTGGCGCCAAGCGTGATCATCGTCAGGCCGTCGCCGATCGTGACCCAGCATCACGGTGCTCGTCCGGATCATCGGCCGCGTACGTGCGATCATTGAAGCACCCGCATCCCGAGCCGCACGCCCTTCGTCGCCTCGGCGGCGAGCCGATGCGCAGCGGACCGTGCCTGCACCGCAGCAGCGACGATCTCCTCGGTCTCATCGAGAGATCACGCCGCCCGGCGAAGTAGCCGTCGGACTGCCAGGACGACCTCCGCGCTCGTAGGCACCTCATAGATGTCAATCATGGATTCGGGTGTCGGCTGTGCGATCGAACGCCGCGAAGTCCCAAGTCGCTGGCGGTTCGGATTTCGGCACGTTCGACGAAGCGCGGAGCAGCGCCAGGATCATGATCGCGCCCTGGGTCACGATCGCGTAGTCGGCCAACGCCATGCTCCGGCTCCCATGTAGCGCTCTCAGCAGGGCGACCCGAGCGTTCGCGGCGATCATCCTCGAGACTGCATCGCAGCACGATGCAGTTCGCCACCCGAGTTCGAGCGACACGTCGCCGACACGCATGAGTGCGTCGAGTAGCCGCAGGTCGAGCAGGGCACCGTACCGCAACCGGCGTACAGCAAGGTGCGGAGGCAGCCGCAACAGCCGTCGTCAAGCAGCTTGCCGACATGAACGCGCCCTGGACAGTGGGCTGATCTGCAGGCTGCTCACGCGACCTCTACCAATGCCAGCACGGCTTGCCGTTTCAGGACGGGATTCAGCTCGCCAGCTTTGTCCGATTCGCCGTCGAAGACTGCAGCGAGGTGCGCTGCCGCGTATGACGCAACTCGGTCTTCGATGAAGGCGCATCGTGGCGGGACACGGCGACGAGGGTCCATGGCACTCAACGATCTCCGCTGTCATGCTCCGCTCGCTTGATCATGCGTCATGCCGTCGCCGCTGGGGAGCATCACTGCTAGCGAGCACGATCGTCGGCAGCGATCACTGTCGTTGAATGACCGCACGGCAGCGGTGCCGATCGTATCGTCTCGGGCGGGATCGGCGACCGTTCCAGCCCACAGCGACGTTGATCCACGAGAATTTGACGCCGCCCGTGCGTGGAGCCGACACGCGAAGATCTCACTCGTAGTAGTCGTAGGTAGCGGGCCTTGTCGGCGTCGATGAACTGGTTTCCCAGTCGATCTGGGCGGCCGTTTGCTCAAACAGCGTGTACGCGAGCGCCTCGAACTTGACGATGCGCAGTTCGATGCAATCAGCCACACCTGCTCGCTCCCAGTAGCTACGGGCAACCGAGGTCCACTCCTGAGGGCGCATCTACAGCAGATGAGTTCGGCCCCCGGTTCAAGTGAACTCGCCACGCAGATTGGCGAGTAGCCCGTGCACCGCGTCGACCTCGACAGCGAACTCCTTGGCTGCAGCTGCCATTGCCGGCACCGATCATGGACAACCAACTTCGCAGCGGGCTGATCTGCATGCCTGCAACCCGCCCGAGCGCCGCCGTTTCGGCGATTAGCTCTCGCTGGATCGCCGTCGGCTGCAGCGAGTGCGCTGCGGCGTATGACGCGACTCGATCTTCGATGAAGGCACTCTGGCGAGACACCTCGGCGAGGTTACGGTGCATCAATGAAGCGCTGCCATGCAATCGCTGGCCTCACTGCAATGGTCGCGCTCGGGGTTGCCTGCTCAAGCGTTCAGACCGAGATCGTCGCCGGCGGTGCGGGCCCCGACACCTCCGGCTCGACGTCTGAAGTCGACATCGCATCCTCTGGCGATCGCTCGGATGAGTCGAACATCATCCTTCTCGAAGGAACGCCGATCGAGGGCGCCGCATCGATGCCGCTGCGAGAATTGGTCCAGCGAGTACTCGGCTCTGACCCCGACTTGCCGTGGCAGCTGTACGACCCCGATGCGCCATTGACGCACGAAGCATGCGATCCCGAGCCGCCGCCCGACAGCGATGAACGCGACGACCAACAAGACTCTGAAGCGGTCACCTCCGCCGAAGCGATGGTGTGGGATGCCTGCTACATGGCTGCGGACTTCGGCATTCCCCCTTGGCAGGCACTCATCCAGACGGAACAATGGGACCGAGTCCGTGCCTTCACCTCGCACTGGCGCACGGAGTACCACGACAAACTCGACGTGGCCTTCAACCTGACCGTGGGCAAGCTCTACCGGTGGTTGCAAGTGAGTTGAGTGTAGATGTCGTGTGCTGATGTCCAGTGGTGGAGTCGGCGGGGCATGTGGTTGAGGTTGTCCTCGATGACCGAGAGCCGCAGTTGTCCGATGTCGAGGCTGGTGCCTTTGGGGAGCCATCGGCGCAGCAGTGCGTTGGTGTGCTCGTTGGTGGGTCGCTGCCACGGCGAGCGCGGCTCGCAGAAGAACACCTCGATGCCGAGCGCGGCTTCGATGTCGGCCCAGCGGGCCATCTCGCGGCCTTGGTCCCAGGTGAGGGTGCGCACGAGCGCTGCGGGCTGGCGGCCCAGCGCCGCGGTGGCCGCGGCGGCGACCTGGGGCGCGCCGTAGCCGTCGGGCAGCGCTGCGGTGACCGTGTAGCGGCTGGTGCGCTCGGCGAGCGTGACCGCGGCGGTGAGGTTCGCTTCGCCGACGATGAGGTCGCGGTCCCAGTGGCCGGGCTCTATACGGTCCTCGACGTCGTCGGGCCGGTCGGCTATCGGCCGGTATTCCCCCAGCGGGCTGGGCTTTTGGGCCTGCGCGACGCTGCGCGGCCGACGGCGCCGGGCGCGCCGCGGCAGCTTCGCCCAGGTGCCCGCCGCCAGGCCGCTGCGCGCGTCGTTCGCGTAGCACGCCCGGTAGATCGTCTGCGCGCACACGCTCATGCCCGCCTCGCGCAGGTCCGCCGCGGTCGCGTGCGGGGACCAGCGCAGCTTCAAGCGCTCATCGACCGCGGCGGCCAGCACCCGATCGACCGCCAGCTTGGGCGTTCGCTCTCGTCGCGCCCTCGCGCATGGCGACGCGTGCGCCCAGCGGGCGTCATAGCCCGCCCGCCCGGCGCAGCGGGCCAGCTCGCGATGCACCGTGGACCGATCACGGCCCAGCCGCTGCGCTACGTCCGCGACGCTGCGGCCCGCCCCGAGCGACGACTCGATGAACACCCGCTCATCCAAACTCAGCCTCGCTGCCATACCGGACACCTCCATCGGTCGGCTGCATGTGTTCGCAACGGTCATCATGACCGTTCACTTGCAACACTCATAATGGTTGGGCCCTGTCGGCAGGAGAGGGTCTGACCCGAGTTGCAACCGGCCCCTCGTGGTGCCCTGCGGTGGATCTGTCGGCTTTCTCTGGTCGGCGGGGCGCGCACCGACCGGCCCGACGGATGTGACCCGATAGGAGCCTTGTAAGCCACACCGTGAGTGTTCTGTCCGCCGTCGCGGCCGGTGGCGCCCCCGACAGTGAGATGACCACAAGGAGGCATCACCATCATGACACAGGACCACCCCGCCGTATTCGGCGGGGTCGACACCCACAAGCACACCCATGTCGCCGCCGTCCTCGACGGCGCCGGACGGGTCTTGGGCAGCGCCGCGTTCGACGCGGACACCGCCGGCTACACGGCGCTGCTGGGATGGCTCGGCGGCCACGGCAGCGTCGAGCGCGTCGGCGTGGAGGGAACCGGCTCCTACGGCGCGGGCCTCGCCCGGCACCTCACGGCTGCCGGCGTCGACGTCGTCGATGTGAACCGCCCGAACCGCCAGATGCGCCGCCGCCGCGGCAAGACCGACACCGTCGACGCGGAGGCAGCGGCGCGGGCCGCGCTCAACGGCAGTGCCGCAGTGGTGCCCAAGAGCGCCGACGGATGCGTCGAGGCGATCAGGACCCTGCGTGTGGCGCGCCGCTCCGCGGTCAAGGCCCGCACCGTCGCCGCCAACCAGATCGACGCTGTCGTCGTGACCGCCCCCGAGCCCGTCAAAGACCGCCTGCGGGCACTGAACACGGCCCGCACCGTCGAGGCCTGCGCCCGGATGCGGCCCGGCACACACGGTGATCTCGTCCGCGCTGCGGCCAAGCGGGCGCTGCGCTCCCTGGCCCGCCGCCACCAGGCTCTCACCGCGGAGATCAAGCACCTTGACGCCGAGCTGCGCCGCCTGTGCGAACGAGCCAACCCGGCGCTGCTGGGCGCTTGCGGCGTCGGCGCGGAGACCGCGGCCGCGCTGCTCGTCGCCGCCGGCGACAACCCCGAGCGGCTGCGCAGCGAGGCGTCCTTCGCCGCCCTGTGCGGCACCAGCCCCATCGAGGCGTCCTCAGGCCGAACGGTGCGCCACCGGCTCAACCGCGGCGGCAACCGCCAGGCCAACAACGCACTGTGGCGCATCGCGATGGTCCGCCTGCGCGTCGACGAGCGCAGCATCGCCTACGCCGCCCGCCTCACCGCCGAGGGCAAGACCCGACGCGAGATACTCCGCTGCCTCAAACGCCACATCGCACGCGAGGTCTACAAGCTGATCATCGACCCGCCCGACGTCGCCCACGGAGCGGACCTGCGCCGCCACCGCACCCAACGAGGGCTCACCATCCACCAGACAGCCCGAGCCCTCGGAGCCGCACCCAACCGGATATCCGAACTCGAAAGAGGCATCATCCACAACCGCGACCTCGCCGAACGCTACCAGCGACACCTCGCACAGACCGGGAATTGACAAACATAGGAGCATCCACCGATGGAGTTCGCCGTGGTTGGAACGGTGCCGTGCCGCCCGAAGTGCTGGCCGAGGCACGCGCCAGTGGTCTTCCGATCCGATTCGAGCAATCGTCCACCGTCACTGCTGCAGAGATGCAACGCGCGAGCGAGGAGATCTGGGCGACCCTGCGAGAGTTCGGCATACGCAATGTCGACTACTGGGACAACGTCATGACCCGGACGGTTCATGCCCGGATTGGCCAAGCGTTCGCCGGCGGTGAACCCATTGACCGTGAGGCCGTCGAAGCGGCCTTGCCCAGACGGCCAGGCATCACCTACGAGATCGAGTGGCTGCTTGATCCCGCCGAGATTTCGCCGCCGGTGGTGGACCGTTTCGTTGTCGCATTCGTGCTGATGTCGCACGACAACTTGAATCGCGGCACTCTGCGCATCGGTGATGAGTGCATCTGGGCCGAGTACGGCGATGAGCCGACACAGCGGACGCTCGTGTTCGCCCACTCCGAGCGGCTCAGCTTCGATGCCTCAATTCCAGCCGTTGTGAACGGCGAGCACGTGATGCGTGACGGAGACGAGATTGAGTTCGGCGGCAGCGCCGATGGGCACATCAACATTGTCGGAGATGACTTCCTCACTCTGCCCCACTCCACATGCCCGCCGATGTGGCACATTGCCGTCGGGCCTTCGCCGTACACCGGCTGGTAGGCACTAGCGACTCGCTTCAAGCAGACTGCGAGGGTTCGCGTCTGCGTTCGCGCTGATTGCCTACATGCGGGAGTCACATGCCGGTACTGCGATCACACATCGACACGTCTGCTGAGTGGTTCGCCAAGAACTGCAAAGACATGCGCGAACAGCTCGCCGAACTCGACGAGCTGGCGCAGCAGGCAGCGGCGGGTGGCGGGCCGCGGGCGATGGCCCGCATGCGCAGCCGGGACAAGATGCCGGTCCGCGAGCGCATCTCGATGCTGGTCGACCGCGACTCGCCGTTCTACGAGATCAGCTCGCTGGCCGGCTTCTGCTCCAACTACGCCGTCGGCGGCGGGCTGGTGATGGGCATCGGTGTCGTGAACGGCGTCGAGTGCATGATCGAAGGCAACGATCCGACAGTGCTGGGCGGTGCCATCACTGTGTTCGCCGGCCGCAAGATCATGCGAGCCATCGAGATCTCCCGCGACAACCGGATGCCCTACATCCAGTTCGTCGAATCGGCCGGCGGCGACCTGCGAGGCAATGACGACCCCGAACGCCAGATGCGCGAACAAGAGAACCACTTCGCTGAGTCGGGTCGACTGTTCTACGACGTCACTGAGCTGTCAAAGCTGAAGATTCCGTCGATCTCGGTGGTGTTCGGCAGCTCGACGGCCGGCGGCGCCTACCAGCCCGGGATGAGCGACTACAACATCTTCATCCGCAACCAGTCCAAGGTCTTCCTGGGCGGGCCGCCGCTGGTGAAGATGGCGACCGGCGAGGACTCCGACGACGAGACGCTGGGCGGAGCGCAGATGCACGCCGAGATCTCGGGCCTCGCAGACTACCTGGCCGAGGACGAAGCGGACGCCTTGCGGATCTGCCGAGAAGTGGTGGCGCATCTCAACTGGCGCAAGCACGGTCCCGGCCCGACGATGCCCGCGGACCCCCCGGTGCACGACGCTGAGGAACTGCTGGGGCTGATGCCCCGCGACCTGCAGGCACTGATCGACTGTCGCGAAGTCATCGCCCGCGTCACCGACGGCTCCCGATTCGAGGAGTTCAAGGCCCGCTACGGCACGACGGCGGCGTGCGGCTGGGCTTCGATCCACGGCTTCCCCGTCGGCATCATCGGCAACAACGGACCGCTGTTCAGCGACAGCTCCGAGAAGGCCACCCAATTCATCCAGCTCTGCAATCAGCAGGACATCCCGCTGCTGTTCCTGCAGAACATCACCGGCTACATGGTGGGCAAGGACTTCGAGCAGGGCGGCATCGTCAAGAACGGCTCGAAGATGATCAACGCCGTGTCCAACTCGATGGTGCCCCACATCACCATGATCTTGGGCAACAGCTACGGGGCGGGGAATTACGGCATGTCGGGCCGGGCGTTCAACACCCGCTTCACGTACCTGTGGCCGACCGCCAAGATCGCCATCATGGGACCGAAGCAGATCGCTGGCGTGATGTCGATCGTGCGGCGCGGCCAAGCCATGCGGCGCGGCATCGAGTTCGACGAGGACGCCGACCGCAAGATCACCGAGCAGGTCGAGCACTTCCACGAGCTGAAATCCCTGGCCGCCTACGCCAGCGGGCGAGTCACCGACGACGGCGTCATCGACCCGCGTGACACCCGCGACGTCGTGGCGATGTCGCTGTCGGCGTGCCACAACAACGAAGTGAAAGGCGCCGACGGCTTCGGCGTCTTCCGGATGTAGGGGCGGCTGCGATGAGCGAGCAACGACACCTCAGGAAGACGCCGCCACGACACGGGTCTTCCGGATGCAGCGGGGGCACGCAATGAGCGAGCACACTCGAACACAGCAACGCCCGCTGCGGCGGCTGCTCGTTGCCAACCGCGGCGAGATCGCCCGCCGCGTCTTCCGCACCGCGAGCGACATGGGCATCTCGACGGTCGCCGTGTATTCCGACGGTGACGCCGAAGCGCCGTTCGTCACCGACGCGGACCTGTCGGTGCCGCTCGGTGGGCGAACAGCGACAGAGTCGTACCTGTCGATCGACAAGGTGATCGCTGCCGCTGTGCGCAGCGGCGCCGATGCCGTGCATCCGGGCTACGGCTTCCTGTCGGAGAACGCCAACTTCGCCACGGCTGTGATCGACGCGGGGCTGATCTGGGTGGGGCCACCGCCTGAGGCCATTGCAGCGATGGGCGACAAGCTGGCCGCCAAGGAGACCATGGTGGCTGCGGGCGTCCCGACGCTGCCGTCGGTTCCGGTGACCGACACCATGTCCCCCGACGACCTGGCTGCTGCGGCGTCTGACGTCGGCTATCCCCTGCTGGTCAAGGCTTCGGCTGGCGGCGGCGGCAAGGGCATGCGCATCGTGGACTCGGCGAGCTCGCTCGCGGATGCTGTGGCGGCGGCCCGACGCGAAGCCGCGGGGGCCTTCGGCGACGACACGGTGTTCCTGGAGCGCTACCTGCCAGCACCTCGCCATGTCGAGATCCAGGTGCTCGGTGACACGCACGGCAACGTCGTGCACTGCTTCGAACGCGAATGCTCGATCCAACGGCGCCATCAGAAAGTCATCGAAGAGGCACCGTCGCCGGCAGTGACACCGGCGCTGCGTGAGCGCATGGGTGCTGCTGCGGTCGCGGTGTTCAGCACCATCGGCTACCACTCGGCTGGGACCGTGGAGTTCCTGCTGGAAGGCAGCGGCGACGACGCCGAGTTCTGGTTCCTTGAGGTCAACACCCGCTTGCAAGTCGAGCATCCGGTCACTGAGGAGATCACCGGTCTCGACTTGGTGCGTGAGCAGATCCGCGTCGCAGCCGGCGAGCCGCTGGGCTACGAGCAGGCTGACCTGGCGATTAGCGGTCACGCCGTCGAGGCTCGCCTGTACGCGGAGGATCCCGCCAACGGATTCCTGCCCGCAACCGGCACTGTCGAGCTGTGGGCGCCGGCAAGCGAGCCGCGGGCGCGCTTCGATTCGGGCATCGAGATGGGTTCTGTGGTGAGCACCGAGTTCGATCCGATGCTCGCCAAGGTGGTCATGGCGGCGCCGACGCGTACCGAAGCTGCGCTCGGACTGGCATCAGCGCTCGACCGCACCCGGTTGGGCGGCGTTGTCACCAATCGCGATTTCCTCTCTGCGGTGCTGCGCAGCGACGAGTTTCTCGCCGGCGACACCACCACCGATTTCATTGACCGGACGGGGCTTGCGACCGACTCGCCGCCCTACCGCGGCCTGTTCCTGCATGCGGCGGCGTCGGCTGTGGCGCTCGTGTCGCAGGCCCGGAATCGTGAGCTGGCGACTGCGCTGGGCTTCATGACATCGGGGTACCGCAACAGCGTCATGCCCGACGAGGTGCTGCCGCTCACGGCGCTCGATCCCGTGGCAGGCGATGTCGATGTGAGCGTTGCCTACCGTCGACAGCGAGACGGCAGCTACCGGCTCCGCGTCGCACCGCTGCGGAGCGACGCGCCGTATGCGCCGCCAGACGATGGCGAACCCCAACCGAGCGACGGCGGGGCCGACAGCGGCGACGGGGGCGGGGGCGAGGGGGGCCTGCCGGACTCCAGCGAGTTCGTCGTGCGGCCCCACTCGATCCAGATCCACCCCATCGTGGACGACTTGGCTGGCGGGGTGACCGACGCACCCCACGCCGAGCAATTCGATGCCGAGCTCGACGTCGAGACCGGCGGGATGCGCGGTACCTGGCAGATCAGCCGTCGCGGTCACGACTGGTACGTCACTGGGCCGCTCACCGGTTCGGCGACATTGCGGGAGCGCTCTCGTTTTCCCGACCCGGACGCCGAGGCTGTTGAGGGCGGATTAGTCGCGCCGATGCCCGGCAAGGTGTTGATCGTCAACGTCTCCGAAGGAGACCGGGTGACTGCGGGCCAGGTGCTGGTGGTGATGGAAGCCATGAAGATGGAGCACCAGATCACCGCACCAGCCGACGGCGAAGTGAGCGAGGTGCGCGCTGCTGTCGGCGATCAGGTCGACAACGGCGAACTGCTCGTCGTCATCTCGGCAGACGAATAGGCGCCTCACCCCGTCGAATAGCGTCGTTCTGGTCGGCGTTCGAGGGAGTCGAGCAGCTTCGCAATGCGTTACGACCTGCAGTCACTTCGAGGCGACGTCAGCGGAGGACTGGCCGCGGCAGCTGTCACCGTCACGCCCGCAGCGACGTTCGGCGTCGTGTCTGGGCTCGGAGCGGCCAGTGGGCTTTACGGCGCTGTCGCCGTCGGGCTCTTCGTAGGGATATTTGAGCGGGCTCGTCCGCAGATAGCCGGTACGAGCAGCGTCATGGCGGTGGCGATGGCGGCCGTCATCGCCACGCACGCGGACAACGCGGCCGAAGCGTTCACGGTCGCGATGCTGGCCGGGCTGATCCAGGTGCTGATGGGTGCTCTGCGCATCGGCAGCTATGTCTCCTACACGCCCTATTCGGTGATTGCCGGATTCACCTCGGGCATTGGCCTGATGATCGTGGTGTCGATGGTGCAGACGTTCGCGGGCGCACCGGTCAAAATCACCAAACCCCTCACTGCGATCCAGGATTGGCCCGACGTGCTGGCCGACGTGAACACCGGAGCGCTGGCGATCGCTGTGGTCACGCTCGTCGTCGCGATTGCGTGGCCGCGCAGACTGCGGCGCGCTATTCCACCGACGGTCGCGGGCTTGGTCTGCGGCACCCTGCTCAGCGTCATCTGGCTGGGCAACGTGCCCACCATCGTTGATGTCCCCACGGGTCTGCCCGAGCTCCAGCAGCCGGTCTTGTCGCTCGATTTCCTGGCGAGTTCGTTGGTGCCGGCGCTCACGATTGCCCTGCTCAGCTCGGTGCGCGGCCTGCTGTCCTCGCTGGCAGTCGACGCGCAGACCCGCACCCAGCAGGACCCCGACCGTGGTCTGCTGAGCCTGGGAGCCGGAAATGTCGCGGCCGCGCTCATCGGCGGCCTTCCGGGGCACATGACGTTCGCCACGACGGTGCTGAATATCCGGCTCGGGGCAACGACGCGCGTCTCGGTGGTTGTACGCGCTTTGGCGCTGCTGGCAATCGTGCTGGGGCTTGCGCGCTACCTCGAATTCGTTCCCCATGCGGCCGTGGCGGGCATGTTGGCCGTGCTCGGCTGGCAGATCATCGACTGGCGGTTTCTGGCGCGCGTCGGGCGCGTCCAGCGAGAGCACCTCTTGATCATGCTCACGACGCTGAGCATCACTGTGTTGGTGGACTTGGTCACAGCGGTGGCGGTCGGGCTGATCGTGGCCGGCATGGTCGGCGCCCGCCAATTGGAACGGTTGCAGCTCGACAGCATCGTCTCCGTGCCCCTCCTCGACCAGATCTTTCTCCACGACCAGACGCCAGACATCCACGGCATCGGCCCCTACTCAGCACGTGTTGGCATCGTGAAGCTGCGTGGCAGCTTCACCGTGGCCTCGTCGAGCAAGCTCATCCGCACCATCGGCGACGACATCGTCGGTCACGAAGTCGTCATCTTGGATTTCTCCGAGACCGACTACATCGACGACAGCGCCGCCCTCGTGATCGAGCAATTGATCGACACCGCGGCCGCAGGGGACGCGACCTGCATCGTCATGGCACTCGACGGAGACCCCGCCGCCACGCTCGAATCGCTCAACGTGCTGCGCCAAATCCCTGACGAGCACATCGTGGCAAGCCTTGATGACGCCCGGGAAGTTGCCAGGCAACTGCTCGACTAGACGCAACGCGTGGCAACAATCAGCGGGACTACTGTCAGCGCGACCGAAGGGGGCAATGTGCCGCCTGACGGACGGGGGTCACTCACGGTCGCGACAGAAGTACACCGGCCGGGACGGCTCGGCGATCCGAATATGACGCTGGGGACTGACCCGCGAGCCGATCGCCGGATGATCGCCGTGATGGCTGAACTCGGCCTCGACGGACACGGCGAGCCCACGCCGGTCACTGCTGACACGCCCATCGAGAGCCTCTACGCCTACTGCGACGTGGCCGAGCAGGGCTTCCAGATGATGTTCGACGTGCTCTACCAAGGCCTGCCGACGATCGACGGTGTCGAGAGCAACGACGTCACGGTCACCGGGCCCGACGGCAACGAGATCGGCCTGTACATCCACCGCCCTGCCGGAGCCGACGGACCACTGCCGGCCGTCGTTCACATTCACGGCGGCGGCATGGTGCTGCTCACCGCGGCCGACGCCTCCTATGTCCGTTGGCGCGACGAGCTGGCATCTCGTGGCCTCGTGGCGATCGGCGTCGAGTACCGCAATGGTGGCGGCAAGCTCGGCAATCACCCCTTCCCGGCCGGTCTCAACGACTGCGGCACCGCACTGGCGTGGGTCGCTGCCAACAAGGCTGAGTTGGGCATCTCCACCATCACCGTCTCGGGCGAGTCCGGCGGGGGCAACTTGACCCTGGCGACGATGCTCAAGGCCAAGCGCGATGGCTACCTCGACGTCATCGACGGCGTGTTCGCACAGTGCCCGTACATCTCTGGCATGTACGCAAACCCGCCCGCGGACCTGCCGTCGCTGCACGAGAACGACCAGTACTTCCTGGGCTGCGAGAACATGGGCGGCCTCGTCAAGGTGTACGACCCCACCGGCGAGAACGCGACCAATCCGCTGGCGTGGCCGATGCACGTCAGCGTCGAGGAACTGGAGGGCATGCCCCCGCACGTCATCTCGGTGAACGAGCTCGACCCGCTGCGCGACGAAGGCCTGACGTACTACCGCAAGCTGACTGCTGCGGGGAATGCGGCAATGGCCCGGACCATCAACGGCACGTGCCACGCAGGCGACGTCATCTTCCGCGGCGCCATGCCCGAGGTGTACGCCTCCACTGCGGACGCGCTGCGCGACTTCGCCTACTCGCTGTAATCGTCCCGCTGAGTCATCGCGCGCGCCGGGGCGACTGGGACGCCGTCGCGCCGGGAGTATGCCGTCGCGAACAGCAGCGCCTGAGCGGCAAACAGGACCAGCGACAACAGCCACACCCAGCGCATCCCGCCGAGGAACTCGGTGGGCGATGCAGGTCGGCCGACGATGCCGATCGCGGCGGCGACGGCGAGCGCCACCGAGAGTTGGAAGATGGTGGTGCGGCCTGCGCCAGCCATCGCGAATCGGGGCGGTGGCACATCGCGCATCGTCGCTCCCACAAGCGGCGCGAAGCCGCACGCGGCGCACAGGCCCATGACCACGCCGGGAATGAGCAGGCCCATCACGAAGCTGGAATCGGTGCCGGTCCACGCGAGGTGCATCGCCGCCGACGTCACACCCATCAGCCCGCCCACGACCAGGAGCGGTCGCGGCCCGTACCGATCAGCGAACCGACCGGCTATCGGGGCAAGCATCGAGGACACCATCGGCCCGGGCGCAATGGCGAATCCCGATCTCAGCACCGACCAGCCCCAAGCGCGCTGAAGGAACTCGGGAAGCACGATCAGCCAAGCGAAGAACGCCGTCGCGAACGTGACCGTGCCGAGATTGCCGACGAGATAGCTGCGGAGCCGGAACAGGCCCAGGTCGAACAGCGGCGCCGAATGGCGCTGCGAGCGCAGGACAAACAGGCCCAACAGCACGGCACCCACGGCCAACGAGGCGAGCGTTGCAGGACTGGTCCAACCCCAGTCCGATGCCTGAACAATGGCCAACAAGAAGGCTCCGACGCCGATAGAGGCCAGGGGCACACCCACAAGGTCCACGCGCCGCGCTACCCCTTCACCTCTGCTCTCAGTCAGCCAAGTCGGACCGAGCACCAGCGCCATCAGCGCCACCGGCACGTTGATGAGGAACACCGACCGCCAGCCCAAGGCGTCCACGAGAAGCGCGCCCACTGATGGGCCCAATGCGGCCGCCAACCCGCCCATGGCGCCCCAGACGCCGATGGCCATTTGTCGTCGCTCGATCGGAAACGCCGTCAACAGCAGTGCCAGGCCAGACGGAAACTGCAACGCCCCGCCCAAGGACTGCACCACACGCGCCGTTATCAGCAGCTCAGCCGAACTGGCGAACCCGGACAGCATCGAACCGACGGCGAAAACAGCCAGCCCCCACAAGAACACCTTCCGGCGGCCGAATCGATCAGCCAGCCAACCAGCGGGCAGCAGTACCGATGCGACACCGATGTTGTAGGCGGTGATGACCCACGACAGCATCGCCGCCGAGGCATCTGGGAATGCCTGCGCGATCTCATCACGAGCCAGTGCGATGACGGTGATCTCCAGCGCCACCATGAAGCCCACGAGCGAGGTGACGAACAGCGTTCTGTACGCCGCTGCGTTCGGAGGGGCGTCGGAGGGACGCCGTGCGCTCACAATCCGAGCACTCGCGCGGCGTTGTCGCGCAGGTCCTTGCGCTCGATGCGGGGCGGCAGGTCCCAGCTGGCCACGAATGCGGCGCAGGTCGGTGAGCGGGCCGCAGTTGGGATAGACGCTCCCGAACAGGATCTGGTCGGGCAGTTGACGAGCCAGCGCGGTCACGTAGTCATCCGAGCCGGGAAAGCCGTAGTGCACGTACTGGCCGGGCACGATCACGACGTTGGGCTGCTTGTAGGCCACGCCCAGCGCAGCGAGTTCCCCGACCGCGGTGACCGCTGCATCCACATCGCTGGGCTCCACCGATCCGAAACCCACAAAGCGATCGGGATATTCGTCGACGATCTGTTTGATCTCGGCCGAGCCAGTGGGATCAAGCCCGCGGATCCCCGTCGGTCCCGGAACACCGATGACCCCCAGCGAGATCCCGGCCTCGTCCATCTCGGCGAACATCAGCTCGCGGGATTGCTCCACGAAGCTGGGACAGGGCTCGAGACCCATCCGGTCCAGGTAGTGATACGTCGTGGACGGCGTCCAGCTGCGGGCGCCGATCGGCCGGAATCGGAAATCGATGATGCCGTAGGGCTCGTTCTCATCCCCGCCGGCAGCCGCCGACGTCGCGTCGGGGTTCATTGCAGCGACGTTCAGACCGGTGCGTCAGCGGTGATGACGATCTTGCCGAAGAAACGGCGCTCCTCCATTGCCCGGTGCGCCTCCACGCCATCAGGCAGCGGCACCAGCGAGTCGATCACGGGCACCAGCTCTCGGGTGCGCACGAGGCGCACAAGCTCGTCAAGGTCGTCGCGTTTCCACCCGTTGGAACCTCGAATGTCCATTTCGGCGGTCCAGATGAAGCGAAGGTCAGTCTGCGGGTCGTAGCCGGCGGTAGCGCCGCAGGTCAGGAGACGCCCGCCCTGCCGCACGCATCGCAGCGAACGGGACCAAGTGTCGCCGCCGGTGAAATTGACCACCACGTCGTAGCCGCCCCCGCCGAACAGACCGCCGGTCTGTTCGCGGCAGTACCGGGCGATGTCGACCTCGGAGTAGTTGATGGTCTCGTCGGCGCCCAGGTCGGCGAGGCGCTGGCACTTCTCGTCGGTGCCCGCAGCGGCGATCACTCTCGCGCCCCGCATCTTGGAGATCAGCAACGCGCTGGTGCCCACTCCCCCACTGGCGCCCAAGATCAGCACGGAGTCGTCAGGGCCGACCTCGCCGCGGGTGATCATCATCCGGTGGGCGGTGCCGTACGCGACCGGCAGGCACGAAGCATCTTCGTACGAGACGTCATCGGGCAGCGGGATCAGCTGGCTCTCGTTGACGGTGACGTACTCGGCATAGGCGCCCCACAGGGTGTCGCCGATCATGGTGAACTTGCCGTTCCCGCGGTCCCAATGGACCGGGTCTGCGAGCACTCGGTCGCCCACCGACCATCCCTCGACGCCTGGACCGAGCTCGGCCACCTGCCCTGCGGCATCACAACCCGGGATGCCGGGCAGCGGCACCTTGATCCCGGGCATGCCGCGGCGGGTGAACACGTCGTGGTAGTTGAGCGAGCAGGCCCGCACCGCGATCCGTACTTCGCCGGGTTGCAACTCGGGCGTGTCGATGTCGCGATACGACAGAACGTCGACATCGCCGTGCTCCGAGAAGACGATTGCTTTCATCGCTGAGCCCCTATTCGCCGACATTGATCGGTCTGTCACTCCCCCGAGACGCGGTCTCGTTCGACCGATGCATCCATCTCGGCAAGTACGTCGCCTCGCAGTGCCCGAACCGTGCCGGCGTAGGCACGGGCGTCCAGCGTGTCAGCCAGGTCGGCTGCAACCTCGATTGCCCGATCGACGACCGACTCAGGCGCGACCGCTTCGTCCAGGTACCCCGCCTCGACAGCGCCGTTGCCGTCCAGCAGGCGGGCGTTCGCCACGCAGCGCTGCAGGTGACGCTTGGACAGGCGCTCTTTGGAAATCGCCATGGCCCAGTCCGGCAGCGTCAGCGCTATTGCCACTTCGTTCAGCCCGATCTTGACGGGCGCATCGGGGCCGACGCGATGGTCGCAGCCCAGCAGCAGCAATGCTCCCGCTGCAACGGCGTGACCGGTGCAGGCTGCCACCACCGGTACCGATGAGCCGTAGGCCCGCCGCACCATTGCGCCACCCGCTGACACCAGCTCCGTCATCGCTGCACGGTCGCCGCCGCGGATCACGTTGAGGTCGAACCCCGCAAAGAAAGCTCGCTGGTTGCCGGCGATGACCACCGCGCCGATGCCGTCATCGGCCTCGGCCGCATCGATCTGTGCGTCCAACGCCGCCAGCATCGGCACCGAGAACGCGTTCGCCTTGCCGTCGTCCACCTTGACGAGCAGCACATTGCCGTGCTGGGTAGCCGAGACCGTGCCATTGCCCGATTCTGGAGAGTTGCTCATCGTGCAAATGCTACGGCTGCGTCCACCAGCGTGCCCGAGCGAAGACCAGTGCCGGGCTGGTTAGTGTGCGCCCATGGCCGTTCCGGTTGCCGAGATCGAGATGCCCGAACTGGACCTCGATCCGGTGACGTGGGAGGAACAGCGGCAACTGCTGGTGGACCTGCTCGAGGGCGGAAACTGGATCGCGCGGATGCCCCTTGGCTATGTCATCACTCGTTACGACGACGCGACCGCCATGCTGCGCGACGACCGCTGGTACTCGGCCATTGGGCTGATCGCGGAAATGCAGGGCTACGACAACCCGGACTTCAGGCGGCGGTCCGGCCGAAACATCTTGGCCATGGAGGGTGACGAACACCACCGGATCCGGCGCCTTGTCGGACCCGCCTTCACACCCAAATCAGCCGAGCGACTGCGGCCGTTCATGGCCGAAGTCATCGACGAGTTGCTCGATCCGATCTGCGCACGGGGAGTAGCCGAGTTCGTCAGCGAGGTGTGCGAGCCGTATCCGATACCGATCATCTGCGAGATGCTGGGCGCTCCGCGCGAGGACTGGAAGTTGTTCGGACGCCTGGCGACGGACATCTTCCGCATCTTCAACGGAAACCTGCACCGGGACGGTCCAGCCATTGTCGCTGCGCAGGACGAGATGGAGACCTACATGACCGCGCTCATCGCAGAGCGCCGGGCGGCTCCTCGCGACGACCTGCTGTCGGACCTCATTGCCGTTACCGAAGCGGGCGATCGGCTGTCGACAGAGGAGTTGCTGTCGCTCGCGAATTCCTTGCTGCTTGCAGGCACTGACACGACTCGCAATCAGCTCGCCTGCGCGGTGGCGCTGTTCGCGCAGCATCCCGACCAGTTGCGGTTGCTTGCAGGCGACCCGACACAAGCGCCAGGCGCCGTCGAAGAAGTCATGCGGTATCTCGGTGCGATCCGCGGCACCGCTCGTTACGCCAGCGAACCGATCACTTATCGCGACATCGAGTTCCCGGCCAACACCTTCATCTTCCCGAGCCTTGTCGGTGCCAACCACGACAGCGACAAGTTCGTCGAGCCCATGGACTTTGACATCACGCGCCGTTCAGGCACCCCTCACATGACCTTCGGCAGCGGCATCCATCACTGCTTGGGAGCCTTTTTGGCCCGCGCCGAACTGCAGGAGGCGTTCAAGGCCATCGCGAAGCGGATGCCGGACTTGCAGCTGGACGGCAACGTCGAATGGAAGCCGCTCTCGAACGGGATCTGGGGTCCGGCGGTTCTGCCCATCAGGTTCACGCCGGGGCACTGACCCCAGCCATTCTGCAGATGGGCCGCTTGCCCGACGTCTTCAGGGTTGCGCCCCCCGTGGCAGGGCTTGGCGATGCCGCGCCGGTGCTGGGCCCGGCGGCGACTGCCGATGAGGCTGGCGACGGGCTCGGATTCGAACGCGTGCGCTGGGGCCGCGTCGTGCTCGTGGCCTTTTCCGGAGTGGTGTCGCACATCTTCGGACGGGCCACCATCGGGGTCCTGCTTCCCGCCATGGCCGAGGAACTCGAGCTGAGCGACACGCTGGTCGGCGCGCTCGGCTCGACGAATATGGGTGCATATTTCGCCGGTGTGGTGATCGTCACGTTCACCGCGGGCCGCGTCGAACCGTTCACGCTGCTTCGGGCCGGCATCGTCACGTCGACAATCGGCCTCGCAGTAGTGGGAACCGCGACATCTCCGTTCACTGTGGTGATCGGAACTGCACTGGCAGGTCTCGGCGGCGGCGGCATCTGGCTCACCGCCCCGGTCATCGCCAGCGAGGGCGTGCCCGCCGCTCGCCGGGGCGCAGCGCTGGGCGTGCTCACCGCCACCATGGGTGCCGCATTCATCGGCGTTCCGCTCGCAACCGCAGCGATGCGCAACGTGGCAGGCAGCGACGCTATCTGGCGGCCGCTTTGGTTGGGAGAAGCGGCAATCTCGGTATTGCTGCTCGTTGCGCTGACGTCATTCGTACGCGCTGGTCGCACCGAACGGGTCGCTGCAGTACGCGGATTCGCAGCGTTGCGGCAATTCAAGGGTTGGAAGCGGGTCGTCGTGGCGTACATGGCCTTCGCCTATACGACGTCGTCGTTCGCGAACTTCCTGGGTCTGGCGCTCGAGCGCGACCATGGCTTCGAGAGGTTGGCCGCCACGCTCGTGTTCTCAGCAATGGGCGCTGGTTCGATGGTGGGCGCGCTGTCGTTCGGCCGTCTCAGCGATCGCATTGGCCGGCCCGCCACCATGGCGACCGTCATGGCAATCAGCGCCAGCGCGGGGGTCATCCTCGCGGCGCGTGTGCCCAACGCGGCGATCATCGTCGCCGCTGTGGTCGTCTTTGGCGCAGCGTCATTCTCGTTTCCGTCGCTCACGGCCACTTTTGTACGCGACCACGTCTCCGACCGCACGTTCGCGGCAGTGCTCGGCACGATGACGATGTTCTACGGCCCGGCATCGGTCGCTGGGCCGTCAGTGAGCGGCTGGCTCGCCGACAGAACCGGCAACTTTGACGCGACCTACGGAGTCATCGCCGTAATGGCTCTGGCATCGTGCGTTTGCATGGCGACGATGCGCCGATCTGGTGGTGCGGCGCCGCAGCAGGCGCCCGCTGGCTGAGCGCCGGGTCAGTCCTCCATCAGCTGTTTCTTCATGGCAGCCGCAGTCGAAAGCTTCAGCGAGCGGCTCTTACCGATCTTGATGGACTCGCCGGTCTGGGGGTTGCGGCCCATGCGCTCAGCGCGCTCGGACATCGAGAACGCGCCGAAGCCCGGCCACGTCACCTTCCCGTCAGCCTTCACTTCTGCAACGACGAGTTCGAAGAACGCCGAGAGCGCCTTCTCTGCGTCGCCCGCTGTTACACCAGCCTTTGCGGCCACCGCCTTGATGGTCTCTGCCTTGTTCGCCACGTTCGTGAACCTCGTCTCATGGGAATCGGAGTATCACCTCAGCACACCAGAGTGCCGAAGTGGTGGACTTCGGCCGGATGTCTAGCGGCATCAGCGCGCCAACGCACCTTCGGCCTTTCGCTCGCCGCTCGGTTGATCTCGTACCTCCGCCTTGACATCGAAGGCGTCGCGTAGGCCGTCGCCCACATAATTCACCGACAGAACCGTGAGAACGATCGCCAAACCAGGCGCCCACACGAGCCACGGCGCAATCGTCATGAGCCCCTCGTTGCCCCCGAGCATGTTCCCCCACGTGGCGCCGTGCACCGGGCTGACGCCCAAGCCGAGAAAGCTCAGAACTGACTCGCCCAAGATTGCCGCAGCCACCGCGATCGAGACCGCAACGGTGATCTCGCCCACCAAGTTCGGCAACAAGTGCCGAAACAGAATGCGCGGAGTCCCGGCGCCCATGGCCCGGGCGGCAGCGATGAAGTCGTGCTCGCGCAGTGCCAGCACCTTGGCGCGGATGATGCGCGCGAGCGGCATCCATCCGAGCAGCGACAGCACAAGAACCACGTCGAACACGCTCCCGCCGAGGATCCGAGCCAGCAGGATCACCACCATCAGGCTGGGCAGCGCGAGCAGCGTGTCGGTGACCCGCATCAGTGCGGCATCGATGAACCTGCCGCGGTATCCGGCGACGAGGCCGACGAGGGTGCCCATCACGGACGCCAGCATCGCCACCGACACACCGACCAACAGCGAGATCCGCCCGCCGTGGAGCACGCGGCTGAACGTGTCGCGCCCCAGGGTGTCGGTGCCCAGCAGGTAATCGCGGCTCGGGCCGGCGAGGAGATCGTCGAGATGCTGTTCGTTCGGCGGGTAGGGCGCGATCAGATCCGCGCCGATGACGGCCGCCGCGATGAGCACGAGCATCACCAGAGCCGCTACCGACAGCCCATGCCCGACGAATCGCCGGTGCGCCTGCGCCAGAGGGCCGAGAGCTCGAGCGCTGGTAGTAAGCACCGCGACGGATCCTCGGATCGAGTACGCCGTAGAGCAAATCGGCGGCGAGATTCATGGCGAACACGGCGACTGCGACGATCATCACAGCGGGCAGCAGCACCGCGTAGTCACCGCTATTGAGCGCATCGAGGAACAGCAAACCCATGCCTGGGTACTGGAACACCCGCTCGGTCACGATGAGGCCGCCAATCAGCAAGCCGATGTCAAGGGCGGCCTGCGTCGTCACCGGGATCAGGGCGTTGCGCACGCCGTGACGCAACACCACCACCCATTCTGAGAGACCTTTGGCGTACGCCGTGCGCACATATTCGGCGCCGAGCACGTCGAGCAAACCCGCACGCATGTAGCGGCTATAGACGGCGACCAGCTGCAACGACAAGGCCATGGTTGGCACGGCGAGGTGACGGGCACGGTCGATCAGATCGAACCCTTCTTGGCCCGGCGAGTAGATGCCCGCTGTCGGCAGCAGCGGCGGCGCTACGCCCAGCCAGTTCGCGAGATAGAGGCCGAAGAACAGTTGCAGCATCAGGCCCAGCCAGAACACAGGGATCGAAAGGCCGAAATACGACGTGGTGCTGGCGGCAATATCGATGAGCGATCGACGGCGCGCGGCCCCGAGCGTTCCTACCGCGATGCCCACGACCAGCGACAGGGTCACCGCCACGGCGACGAGCACCAGCGTGTTTGCCAACGCCGTGCGCACCAGCGGCCAAACCTCAGCTCCGTTTTGCACCAGCGACGTGCCGAAGTCTCCGGTGACGAAGTTGCCCAACCAATGGAAGTAGCGGGTCCAGAACGGCAAGTCGAGTCCAAGCGCCTCGACGTATGCGGCGCGGTCGGCAGCCGAGATCCGCGGGTTGACAGCGAAAGCCGCCGTCGGTTTCGTGATGTTGTCCGCAGCCCAGAACGCACCCAGCGAAATCACGGCCAGGATCGGCAGCGTGACGACGAGCCGTCGGAACGCATACCGAGCCACGAGCCGAACTCAGCCTGAAATCGACGCCGTCACTGGTTCATTCGCCGTTGACGGTCCAGTCGTACATGTCGAAGAACCCGCCGTAGGGGCTCGACACGTACGCGCCTGCGCCGGACACAATCGTGGTATCCCAGGCCAGCAAGTTCGGCAGCACATACAGCGGGATCCACGGCACGTCATCCGCAAGCAATGCCCCAAGTTCATGGACCATGACCAGCCGAACAGCCGGATCCACCTCCGCGTCGATGGCGAACGCCAGATCGCTTGCAGCCTGACTGCGATACGCCGTGAAGTTCTGACCGGAGTAGCCGTTCTCTTCGGTTGGCACTCCGTCGATGTCGTAATACGCCGTGACCGACGGATCCGGATCGGTGCTGTTTGCGAACAGCGCCACCGGGCCGAAATTCAGCACTGGCAGCCGGTTCTGGAACAGCTCGCCGGCGTCGTAGTTGATGACGTCCCAGCCGATGCCGAAGGGTGCGGTCATCTCGACCACGAGCGCCTGCACATCCTCGCGTCGCTTGTTGCCGGCCACGGTGTTCCACGCAAGCACAAGTTCTTCGCCTTGAGCGTTCACCCACAGGCCCTCAGCGTCAGGGCGAGTCCAGCCCTCGGCCTCGAGCAGTTCGGCAACCTTGGCGGCGTCCTGGCGATAGTGGGCGAAGTCGTCGTTGCACCACTCGCCGAAGCCTGGGTTCCAGCCTGTGCATTGCAGCACTTCGGGGTCCGGGACGATCGAACCGAGCGCGACGTCCGCAATGCGCTCCCGGTCGAGGGCGTACGCGAGTGCTTGGCGCACGTTGCGAGTGACATCGAAGCGTCGATCCGGCGCGTCCTGGTTGATCCAGAGCCCTTCGATGAAGGTCCCTGCGCCGACCGCAAAGGTCAAGTCTCCGGTGATGCGCTCACGGGCGCCCGGGAATGGCTGAGGGAAGGCGGCCATCGCCTCGCCGGTCTGCAGTGCGAGGATCTCCGAGTCGGTGTCTTCGCGCGGCACCATGACGACCTTGTCCAGCAGCGGGACGCGATTCGCGTCCCAGTAGTCGTGATTCGGCACCAGGATCTGCTGCTCGGACGACCATGACTGCTGGATCCACGGTCCGCCAGAGATCGTGATCTCGTCGTTCCACTTGTCGGCGACGTCGGTGTCGGGCCCCAACTCGTGTGCTGGCAGGACCAAGTTGAACAGCGTCTGCCACGGCGCAAAGGGCTCGCTGAAGGTGATCACGGCGGTGTGCGGATGGGAGTGGTCAACGTTGGTGATGAAGTCGTAGCCGGGATCGCTCAGCGTGCCGGTGGTGTCGAGCGCAGCCCGCCAGGTGAACCACACGTCTGTGCTGGTGATCGGCGCGCCGTCGCTCCACGCTGCGTCCGGGTTCAGCTGGTATGTGAGCGTGAAGGTGCCGTCGTCGGCCGTGACGAGGCCGCCGTTGTCGATGCTCGGCTCAACGGCGAGCAGTGATGACGCCACATAGGTGTTCGTCGTGTCCAGCTCCATGAGCCGGGGCAGCACGTGGACCAGCGTTGACCACAGCGTCCACGTGGCGTTCGCGCATGAGGTGACGGGGTTGAGGCACTCTGGCCACTGCTCGACAGCCAGCACGAGCGTGCCGCCGCCGACGTCACCATCATCGGGCGAGACCACGTCAGATGGGGTTGTGGGTGATTCCTCGTCAGCGGTCGGGGAGTTGCTGCACGCGGCAAGCCCGAGAACCATTGCGGCCACGACGGCGTACCAACGCCAGCGGCTCGTCGGACGAGGGCCTAGCGGCATGCCGACTGACGACGTGATGTCATGTAGGTCACCGTGAATTAATGTCATGACCGGAAAATAGTGGTGACGTGTGATACGCCATGGCCACGGAACGGCGACACACACGCCGCATTCGGAGCTGCGCTCGTCGGCTGCGAGTACCTGCATAAGTAGGCACCTACGGGACTTGTCTGGCAGAGTTTCCCGATTGCGCCGGACGCATCGGCGCCGTGACGGGATGGAGACATACCGAAGTGCTGGACGGGCTGCGCATTCTGGATCTGACCGACGACCGTGGGCACCTAGCTGGAATGCTGCTGGCACAGCTCGGCGCCGAGGTGGTGCTGTGCGAACCGGCCGGCGGGCACCGCACCCGGCACCGAGGCCCGTACGTCGACGACATCGTGGACCCGGAACGCTCGATCGAGTTCCTCGTCTACAACCGTGGCAAGCACTCGGTGGTCATCGAGGACGCGGCTCAGATCGCAGAGCTGGCAGCCCACTGCGATGCGGTTATCTCGTGTGGCGCCTTCGACGTCGACCTCGATGCGCTGCGCGCCGCCAACCCCCAGCTCGTGACCGCCTCGATCACGCCGTTCGGCGAAACGGGGCCCAAGACCGGTTGGGCGGCAACCGACCTCACGATCGCCGCCTCCAGCGGCACGATGTCGCTGACGGGCGATCGCGATCGGGCACCGGTCCGGATCGGCTCACCGCAAACCTGGCACAACGCTGCGGTGGACACGGCCGGAGCGATCCTCATGGCGCTGCACGAGCGGCAGACGTCGGGACTGGGCCAGCACGTGGACTCCTCGGCCCAGCAGTCATTCGTCGACTGCACGCAATTCCAGATGATGGCCGTGCTCACCGGCGGCGAGGTTCCGGTGCGGCTCCCGGGCGCCGTCAACCTGGGTGGCTTCCTCATCCCGTGGGTGTACGAATGCGCAGACGGCTACGTGACCGTCACCTTCCTGTTCGGCCCGATGATCGCGCCCTTTACGAGCCGGCTCCTGACGTGGGTGTGCGAGGAGGGCTATTGCGACACCGAGCTGCGGGACAAGGACTGGGTCGACTTCGGCATGGCGATCTTCGAAGGCCGCGAGTCGATGGACACCTTCGACCATGCCATCAAGTGCTTGACCGCGTTTTCGGCCTCGAAGACGAAGGCGGAGTTGCTCGAGCGTGCGCTGTTGGACAACCTGCTCATCGCGCCCATCACGACGACGGCCGACGTGCTCGCTCTGGATCACCTGGGCGTGCGCGACTACTGGCAGTACGTCGAGATGCCCCGAGCCGGCGGCCCCGAGCCCGTGCGACTGTGCGGCGCGATGGCCAAGACGACCGGCGACCCGCTGGCAGACCTTGCGGCCGCACCGCAATTCGGCGAGCACACCGAGCGGTACCTGACAGCCGATGGGGCGGCCGGGCCGGCAGTCGCGTCCCGTCCCCGGGCAGAGCTCACCCCCACTGGGCGATCGATGGAACGCCCGCTCGAAGACGTCAAGATCCTCGACTTCATGTGGGCGCTGGCGGGGCCTGGTGCGACTCGAACCCTGGCCGACTACGGCGCAACGGTCGTCAAAGTCGAGAGCGAGTTGCACCCCGATGTGCTGCGCGGCGTCCATCCGTTCATCGGCGAGGAAGGTGGGCAGGAGAACGCACTGCAGTTCCACTCGATCAACGCAGGGAAGCTGGACCTGACGCTCGACCTGTCGCTGCCCGAGGCCCGCGAGGTGATCCTGGACCTCGCTGCGTGGTGCGACGTGCTCACCGAGTCGTTCTCGCCGAAGGCGATGGCGAACTGGGGCCTCACCTACGACGTGCTGCGCGAGGTGAATCCCGACCTCGTGATGTTCTCCAGCTGCCTGATGGGCCAGACGGGGCCGATGCGCATGTACGCCGGCTTCGGCACGATGGCGGCCGCCATTGCCGGCTTCTATCCGGTGACCGGCTGGCCCGACCGCATCCCGGCGGGCCCGTTCACCGCCTACACCGACTACATCTCGCCGAAGCTGGGCGTGATGTTGATCCTGTCTGCGCTCGCCGAGCGGGATCGCACGGGCCGGGGCCAGCACATTGATTTCTCCCAGATGGAGGGGGCGCTGCACTTCTTGGCGACCGAGTTCGCCGATGAGGAGATCAACGGGCGCACTGCCGGTCGCAACGGCAACGCTGATCGCCACATGTTCCCTCACAGCGTCTATCCCGCGGCCGGTGACGACCTCTGGGTCGCGATCGCCTGCGAGACCGAGGCGCAGTGGGGCGCGTTGGCGGGACTGCTCGTGGAGGCCGCCAGCGAGAACAGTGATCTGGGGCACGCTCTGTCGGCGATCGGCGCAGACGCTGAGGTTGTGACCCTGGACGTTGCTGGGCGCCGAGCCCGCAGCGACGCCGTCGATGCTGCGATCACGGCGTGGACCGAGCCTCAGGAAGCAGCCGCTATCGAGGCGACGCTGCAGCAGTGCGGCGTGCCGGCTCACCGGGTGAACGACGCTGCCGATCTCATGGCCGACCCGCAGATCGTCGCCCGCAAGCACTTCCTGTCAGTGCCTCACGCCAAGCACGGCCACACCTGGGTGGAGGACAGCAATTTCGAGCTGTCGCGCACGCCCGGACGGCCGCTGTGGGGCGGTCCGATGTTCGGCGAACACAATATGGAAGTGCTCGAAGGCATCCTCGGCTACGACGCCGAGAGGATCGCCGAACTCGTCATCGCCGGCGCCATCACCTGACAGCGCAGCACGGCGTGCCTGCTGCGCCCCACAATGTCGTCATGAACAACGACAGCAATGCTTCAGGCGCCGACAGGCAGAACATCTCGAGCGGCGGGCCGCTTGAAGGCGTCGCCGGCTATTCGCGGGGGGTGCGCTTGGGCAACCATGTCGCCGTGTCGGGCAGCACAACGCTCGGACCCGATGGCGTGGCGCACCCGGGCGACTGCTACAGACAGGCGAAGGCGATCTTCGAGCTCATCGAGAGTGTGCTCAACGAAGCGGGTGCCCAGATGAGCGACGTCGTGCGGACGCGGTCGTTCGTGACCGACATCGCCATGACCGAGGACTTCGTCCGTGCGCACGGCGAAGTCTTCACCGACATCCGCCCTGCTTCGACCCTCGTCGAGGTGTCGGCGCTGATACATCCCGACCTCGTCATCGAGATCGAAGTCGACGCGATCATTTCCTGATACTTATGGCACACGTTCGCCGACTCCCCGCTGCGTTAAGAGGGACGATTCCGACTACTCAAACAGGTCAGAACGCGAGCCGACAGGGTGGCGACCGGGCTCGGGGTTGGGGACGAGCACTTCGCACTCCATGGCATCAGGGTCCCGGAAGAACAGGCTGAGTTTGCGCCCGAAGTCCGTGACAGTGCCGTCGGTGGCGCCAGCGTCTATCAGCCGCCGCCTGACGTGGCCGAATTGGTCAAGATCGGCGGCACGAAGACCGATGTGATCAAGTCGGCCGCGACCGAACATCGGCGTCTGGTGCTCGGCTTGGTCGTTGCCTTCGATCTCGAAAACGTTGAGCTCGGTACTGGGTCCGATGTTGATCACGGTCATGCGAGGCCCGCCGGGGTATTCCTCGCCGTCAAACTCGATCGTGGCCCCGAACATGTCGATGTAGAACCGCTGCAAGGCATCCGAATCTCCAGTGATGACCGCTACGTGGTCCAGTCCGAGTGTCTGCATTGCACTCTCCTTTCGTTGCTGGCGGCTCCGCCGCTCAGAGCGCTTGGCCGACGTCAGATTCGGGAGTGCTCGCCGCCGCCATTGGGGGGCGTTTACGATGCTGAGCCTTTGGCCGTGTTGAGTGTAGGCACTGCATTGCGCATAGCAGCTGTAACGACGGGAGCCGATGCCCTCGACGGCGTTGCCTATCGAGCGCCTCTGACTGCGTTCGGCCGAAACCTACGCTGAGCGGGTGCGTGCTCTGGTTCAGCGGGCTTCCGAAGCCCGCGTGCGGGTTGACGGTCAAGTCATCGGCGAGATCGGCGTCGGGCTGTGCTGCCTGGTGGGCGCAACGCACGACGACACCCGGGATTCAGCGCTGAAGCTTGCCGCCAAGATCTGGAACCTGCGCATCTTCGCCGACGAGAACGGCCACATGAACCGGTCAGTGGCCGACACCAGCGGCGAAGTGCTGGTGGTCAGCCAGTTCACGCTCTATGGCGACACTCGCAAAGGCCGGCGGCCGTCGTTCGTGGCAGCGGCCGCTCCCGACCTTGCCGCTGAGCTGATCGACGAGCTGGTCGCCGAGCTTCGACGGCTGGGCGCGACGGTGGCGACCGGCTCGTTCGGGGCCCACATGGAGGTCGAACTCACCAACGACGGCCCGGTGACGCTGATGCTCGACATCTGAGCGAGCCAGCCATCGGACCGCTGAGCCCGGGCCGAGGACCGCGAATTTGTTGAGTTCGCGCCGAATTAATCGAACAGTTCAACAAAGACGAGCGTGGCGCTTGCCGGCAGCCAAGCGTCTCTGGGCACCGGCTGCTGCTCGACGTCAGGTACGTCGGTAGCGAGACGCTAGGTACTCGTCGACCCATCGCCGACTGCTTCTCCATCGTCCGCCGCTGCCGCGCGTCGCTTGAAGCCTTCCGCGACTCGCCGCTCCACGAAGTGCCACTTCGCTTGCCTCGGTCGAGGCCAGCGCTTCGAGCGGCACAAGGCGCGCAGGTCCCGCTACCGCCGGCAGCACGAATCTGTAGAGGCTGTCCAGTACGGCTCGAGCGAGCATCGCACCAAGCGGCCCCGGTACACCCTCGTCGGCTCTGCGGAGAGCGCGGAGGTACCGGTCGCGATCTCGTTTGTAGATGATCGCCGGAGGAAAGCCGAGCCGGACGAGCACCAGATTGAGTACAAGCCGCCCTGTTCGTCCGTTGCCGTCGAGAAACGGGTGGATCTGCTCGAGGCGGCAATGGGCTGAAGCCAATGCTTCCGGAAATGCCAGCACAGCCGGGTCGAGCGAGTTGACCTGTCTTGCCCATTCGGTCATCTCCGCATCGACTAGGGGCCAGGAGATTGGGGTCATGCCTTCGGGAAACGGGTGGATGTCATGCTGGCGATAGCTGCCCGGAGTCTCCGCTTGTGTCGCATTCGGGTGGGGTGAGACTTCCCACACAGCTGCCAGCGCAACACGATGGATCTCGCGAACTTCCGTGAGTGTCACGATTTGCTGATGCTGACCGAGTCCCAGTGGACGAAGCGCTTGGGAATAGACCCACTCGGCAGCGTCGCCGTAGCCCTTGACTTCCAAGTAGTCGTTGAGGTCCTTATTCCCAACCGCTCGACCCTCGGCGAGCAGTTGCTCCACCTGCTTGAGCACGAGGGTGTTCCGCGACTTGGAGGTGTCGGGGCGGCCGGTGACGCTGATCTGGGAGCGGCGGCGGCTGGTGTGCGAGCCGTGCGGCAGCCGTTTCAGTCGAGGGCCATCAGGGGTTCGAGGGCCGCGTCACGGCGCGTCTGGCCCGCCGGCTGGTCAAAGACGCCCGTGCGATGACGGTCAACGCGGCAGCCAAACGCCACCAGGTGAGCTGGAAGCTGGTGAACTCGCTGGTGGTCGCATGGGCGGGGCTGGTCGGCGAGCACCGCCGCCGGCAAAGATGCCGGGTGCTGCTGGTGGACGAGACCTCGATCCGCAAACGGCACCGCTACGTGACGGTGATCGTCAACGGCGACACCGGCGAGGTGCTCGCCATGGTGCCCCACCGCGACACCCAGGCGCTCAGCGGCTTTCTGGCCGCCCAAGGGCCCCGATGGTGCAAAGCCGTGAAGGTCGTCGTCTCCGGACGGCTCCAAGGCGTACAAGGCCGCGATCGATAAGCGGCTCGGCCACGCCCGCCATGTGCTGGACCGGTTCCACGTCATCAGATGGTTCGCGGCGGGGCTCACCGCGGTGCGCCGCGACGTGCAGCGCCGCCCCGAGGGCTCAGTGCCCGCGTGCCTTCCAGCGCAGTCGAGTGATGCGCTTCCTCGTACCAAAGGCCGCGCCAGATGTCGGCAGCCTCCTCAGGGAGCGGAAGCCCACCCACATTCTCCCGCAGCTCTTCAACCTGGACCTGAAGTCGTTCGTACACCTCTCGGTGCGTCGGACGACCAGGACCCGAACGTCGGGCAACGGAGGAGCTGTCGTTCATGCCGTGCCGATGACGTCAGCGCATCTGCGCGCGGCATCGTCGCGCATCGTGCACTTGTTCACTTGCTGCACCTGCATTTAGCAGAACATATCGAGCGACTTCGGCATCGGTGAGTCCTCGCATTCGATCCGCGCTGGCCGCGAACTTGTTGAATTCGCGCCAAACTAATCAAACAGTTCAACTTTGTAGGCACAGATGGCTGCGGCACGATGTGTCGGCGCACTCGGCGACCGAACCCGACGGTGACCTCAGGCGGGTGTGAAGCGCAGCAGCGCGGGGCCTTCGGGGGTGGGGTCGAACACGACCTGCACTGGCTGACCGATGTGGACGGTCTCGGGATCGCAGCCGACAATGTTGGTGACCACGCGGGGGCCTTCTTCGAGCTCGACGTAGGCCAGCACGAACGGGGCCGCCTTGCGCCACGAGCCACCGATCCGCCGGGTGACGGTGCAGCTGTAGACCGTGCCGCGCCCTGATGCGGTGAACCAGCTCACCGACGCCGAACCGCAGTGGTCGCAGTGGTCGCGCGGGTACCAGACGACGTGGTCGCAGGCGTCACAGCGGGGCAGCTCCAAGCGGCCCTCGGCTGTCGCGTCCCAGAAGCGCTGCGTTTCGAGGTTCGCGTTCGGCGGCGGCACCGGCAGGCCCGACGGCCCGAACTCGCTCACAACGGCCACCTCATTTCGATCGGCCCATCACGAGGGTGGCGCTTCCCATGCGTGTGGCGAGGCTGCCGCCGGTGCCGTGCGCCAACGCCAGTTCGCAGTCAGGCACTTGCACCGCAGCGTGGGCCTCGCCACGCAGCTGCCGCACGGCTTCGATCACCTTGGTCATGCCGCCGCGGTTGGCCGGATGGTTGTTGCACAGTCCGCCGCCGTCAGTGTTGAACGGCAGCACGCCGCCCGGTGACTGCAGGGCGCCGTCGGACACGAAGCGGCCGCCGTCGCCCTTTTCGCAGAAGCCCAGGTCTTCAAGCGTGATCAGCACCGTAATCGTGAAGCTGTCGTAGATGGACACGTAGTTGATGTCGGCCGGGGTGACTCCGGCCTCGGCGAACGCCAGCGGGCCTGAGCGCGCAGCCCCTGTGTGCGTGAGATCGATACGACCGCCAGAGGTGTGCTTGATGGCAGTGCCAGTGCCCAATACCGGAACGCAATGGCGGTCGAGCGACGCAGCCACCGCCTCGGACACCATCACCAGCGCTCCCCCGCCGTCGGTGATGACGCAGCAGTCCAGCCGGTGAAGCGGGTCGGAGATCATCGGCGACGACACCACCTCGTCAACGGTCACCACATCGCGCAGGAAAGCATTCGGGTTGTGCTGTGCGTGTATCGACGCCGTCGCCTTGATCTCGGCGAGCTGTTCCGACGTCGTGCCGAACTCGTGCATATGCCTGGCGGCTGCCAGCGCGTACCCGCCTGGCACCGACATACCGAACTGATTCTCGAACGATGCCTCCGGTGCCGAGCTGAAGCGGGCGCTGCCGCCCGGTCCAGCGCCGCCCGTCCGCGGCTTGCCCGCCAGCGTGATGAGCGCAACGTTGACGTGCCCCGCTGCAATTGCCGCCGCGGCGTGCTGCGCATGAACCAGGTACGCCGAGCCGCCCGTTTCGGTGTTGTCGACGTAGGTGCAATCGAGCCCCAGGTACTCCACCATTGACAACGCGCCGAAACCTGGTGCGTCGCCGGCGGAGTAGTACGCGTCGACATCAGCCAGCGAAAGCCCGGCGTCGGCCAGCGCCCCCGCGGCCACCTCGGCGTGGATCTGCGGCAGCGTCCGATCGGGCAATTCGCGTCCGGGATGTTCGTACACCCCGGCGATGAAGGCCTTCCCTCGAATGGTCACCGGCGGCACGCTAGCCGCCCCCTGTGACGCGATGCCCGCCGTGGACGTCTGCGGGAACGTCGGACGCGACCGGGAGTGAGCGTTAGCTTCGCGGCGATGCTGAAGCCATATCGAGTGCTGGACCTCACCGATCACCGGGGCGCAATGTGCACCTCGATCCTCGGCTCGCTGGGCGCCGACGTGATCCTCGTCGAAGGCCCCGACGGCCGGGGACGAGACCACCGCCAACAAGGACCCGACGGCACATCGCTGGGCTGGTGGAACCTGCGGCGCGGCGCGCAGAGCTGCGTCATCAACGATCGCAACGAGCTGCTGGAACTGGCAGCAGGCGCCGACGCGGTGATCGAATCCCCCGATCCGGGCCTCGGCCTCGACTACGACGAGCTACACAGCATCAACCCAGGGCTCGTGCACACCACCGTCACCGCCTTCGGCAGCACCGGCCCGAAGGCCGGCTGGGTGGCGACGGATCTCACCATTGCCGCGTCGGCGTGCAGCGCTGCCATTACCGGCGACACCGACCGGGCACCGCTGCGCATCACGGCGCCGCAAAGCTGGCTGCACGCGGGATCGCATGCAGCTGTCGGCACGTCGCTCGCGCTGCGCCAGCGCGACCGCAGCGGCTACGGCCAGCACGTCGACATCTCGGCGCAGCAGGCGATGATGCAGACGGCGTTCCCCGGACAGGTCCACGCGCCGAACCAGTACCCGTCAGCTCGGCGGACGTCGGGCGGCATCCTGCTGCTCAACTTTCACCTGCAGTTCGTGTACCCGGCAGCCGACGGCTACGTCTCGATCACACTGCTGTTCGGCGACACGATCGGCCGCTTCACTGCCCGGCTCATGGACTGGGTGCACGAGGCTGGTTGCTGTAGCGACGAGTTGGCCGCCCTCGACTGGGTGGACTTCGGCATGCGCCTGTTCACCGAGCCCGACAGCGCGCCGGCGCAGCTCGAGGAGACCAAGGCGGCGATCACCCGTCTGACCAGCACGCGGACGCGAGCCGAGCTGTTCGCGCAAGCGCAGAAGCGTGAACTGCTGCTCGCTCCCGTGTACGCCCCTTCGGAGCTGACCGGGGTCGAGCATTTCAACGAACGCGGCTACTGGGACACGGTCGACGATCCGGCCTGGGGCAGCGTCGTCACCCCCGGTGCGTGGTGCAAGCCGAGCCGCACGCCGCTGCGCTCGCTGGGCGGGCCGCCCCAGATCGGCGCCCACACCGAGGCGGTGAAGACGATGCCTCGCTCTGTGCTGCTAAACGCCGCGCAGGCACTGCGTGATGCGAACAGCGACCCCTCAGCGCCGCGACCGCTCGACGGCATCAAGGTGCTCGACACCAGCTGGGTGTACGCCGGGCCGTTCACCACGCGGGTGCTCGCTGATTACGGCGCGACGGTCATCAAGGTGGAAGGGCCGACTCGTTTCGATGCCGCCCGCGGCAGCGGCGGCGGACTGCGGGGCGACATGGGGCCTGACGCGTCGATCCAATACGGAACGCTGAACGCCGGCAAGCTCGGCGTGACCCTGGACCTGAACACCCCGGAAGGCCGCGACGCCTTCTCCGATCTCGTGGAATGGGCGGACATCTACGTGGAGTCCTACACGCCCGGCACGCTGGACGACTGGGGCATCGGGTGGGAGACACTGTCGAAGCGCAACCCGAGTCTCATCCTGCTGAGCACCAGCCTGATGGGCCAGACCGGGCCGCTTGCCACGTTCGCCGGTTTCGGCAACCTGGCTGGCGCCATCACCGGCTTCTACGAGATGACCGGGTGGCCCGACCGAGCGCCTGCGGGGCCGTTCCTCGCCTACACCGACTACGTCACCCCGCAGTACATGGTTCCGCTGTTGATGGCAGCGCTCGACGCCCGCGACGCCGATCCCGAAGGCCGCGGGCAGCACCTCGACTTCGCTCAGGCCGAGGCGGCGATTCACTTTCTGGCGACCGAGGTGTTGGAGGACACCGTGAACGGCACTGCGGCAACTCGGATGGGCAACGCGGATGCGTTCACGTGTCCCCATGCGATGTACCCGTGCGGTCCCGGCGACGCCGACCCCGACAACCCGCTCGAAGCGCCTGATCCGTGGATTGCGATCGTGTGCGAGACCGAGCACCACTGGGAAGCGCTGTGCCGTGTGCTCGAAGGCGACGGCGTGCCCGTGCCGGCGGACCTGGCTGGCCTTGATGCTGCGGGACGCCTGGAACACAGCGCCGACGTCGACGCCGCGGTCGCCGACTGGGCCGCCCAGCGCACCCCGGCCGACGCCGAAGCTGCACTGCAGGCCGTCGGTGTTCCGGCGCACGCCAACCAGAACGGTCTGGGCTGCCTCGCGGATCCGCAGCTCATCCATCGAGGCCACTGGATGGACGTCGAGCACCCGGTGCACGATCGCATGATCATCGAGGCGCCCCGCCTGCAGCTCAGCGCGACGCCCCACGTGGTGACCCGATCGGGCCCCAGCCTGGGCGAGCACAACGACGTGGTCTTGCGGGACATCCTCGGCTACGACGACGACCGCATCGTCGAGCTCGCCATCGCCGGCGCTATCGGCTGAGCACCAGCTGCCAGACCACACTTGCGAAGGGACCTCGCCCATGAATACTGACGAGCGGCTTGGCGCCATCCGGTTGATTCACGATTCGCCGCTGCGGATCGTGCTCGGCGTCACCGGCGGCGGGATCCTGGCCATCAGCGACCTGCTGACCGTCCCGGGGGGCTCCCGCACGATCCTCGAGGCCAGCGTCCCGTACTCGGTGCGCTCGCTGTACGAGATGATGGGTTCCGAGCTGGAGCCGCACGTCTCGGACGCCGCCGCGCTGGCGATGGCCGACGGCTGCCTGACCCGGGCGCAGTACCTCGTCTCGGCACCGAAGCCCGGCACCGAGCCGTGGCCGCTCGCCGGCATCTCGTGCACCGCTGCCCTCGCAACCGACCCGCCTCGGCGGGGCGAGGACCGGTCTCACATCGCCGCAGTCACCGACTCCGGCGTTCGGATCGCCCGCAAGATCACCTTCGACACCGACGACCGCATCGCCCAAGACCGCCAGACAGCCGACGCCCTGCTCGAACTGACAGCAGAGATCGCCACCAGCTGATCTGCGGCCGGCGTCGGGCGGTGCTCAGCTGAACAGACCGCTGCCGATGCCTTCAGCTACTTCGTCGAAGTCGTAGCCGACTTCAGTCCACACCTCGAAGTTGTGCTCGCCGAGGTAGGCGGGGCTGAGATGGCGCGGGAACCAACGCCGGCCGTTCCACAACCCGGCGAACGCATCGACGGTGCGCTCGCCGAACACTGCGTGGTCGACGGGCTGCCAGTAGGCGCGTGCGGCGTGCTGTGGGTCGTCGGCGTACAGCTGGTGGGAATCCTGCACTGGGCCTGCGGGAACGCCAGCGCCCTGCAGTGCGTGCGCAGCCGCTTCGGCGGTGCGGCCAGCCACCCATTCGCCCAGCACCTTGTCGATGACGCTGCGGCGGTCGCGGCGCCCCCGCTCGGTGGCAAGCGTGGGATCGTCGAGGCGCGGGTCGGCGAGCAGGCCTGACAGCGCCAGCCATTGCGCCGGCTCGGTCACGGTCACTGCAACGAAGCCGTCGCTGCACGGGTACACCTCGTTGGGCACGTGGTCGGCGATACCGTCGCGATTGCCTTCGGGACGGGGTTCGACACTGGTGCTCTGGCGAATGATCGCTGCGCCGATCGAGTACGTGCCCACCTCGAGCTGAGCCATGTCGATTCGCTGGCCCAATCCGGTGCGCCCGCGGGCGTACAGCGCCCCCGCCGTCGCCGTCGCCGCAGCGAAGCCGGCCAAATGGTCGTTGAGCGAGAAGCCGGACCCCACGTCGCCACGGTCGGCGAAGTTGGTGAGGTGCGTGATGCCGCACACCGCGTGCACGGTCGGCGCATACGAGATGACATGCCGCCAAGGGCCGTCGTGGCCGCATCCCGACATCGACACGTACACCAGGCGCGGGTTCCACTCGTGCACGGTCTGCCAGTCGAGGCCCCATGAGTCGAGAACGCCGGCACTGAAGTTCTCGATGAGCACGTCGCTGTTCTCGATGAGCCGCCGAGCAGCGGCCAGCGCGTCGGGATGCTTCATGTCGAGCGTGGCGCTGCGCTTGGAACGGTTCCACACGAAGTAGTAGGGGAAGTCGGGCGAGTTGACGAGCGTGGAGCGCTCCTCGCTCTGAACCCGGATGACGTCCGCGCCCAGATCGCCGAGCAGCCGCGTGGCCGACGGCCCTGCCAGCACCCAGGTGAAATCGGCAACCCTGATGCCGTCCAGCGGTCGGCGGTCCCGCGTCCCATTCGCCGACTCGTCATCCGCAGGGCTGCGGGCGCCATTGCTCGAAGCGGCCCAGCCAACCAAGATCTCCTCAAGCGGCGAGTCCTGCGCCGCGGGCGGACGCGGCGGCACCACCCCGGCGCGGCCGGTGTCGCTCCATCGCACGAATCGCGCCGGCATCGTGACATCGGCCGGTTCCGAGGTGGCGACCGTTGCGCCGTTCGTCGATGCCCCTGATTCGCCAAGACCGACCGGCTCCACATCGGCAAAGAAGTCTCGGTGGGCGAACTGAGGATTCGCGCACACCTCGGCAATGTTGAGCACGCCGCCGAACGCGACGTGGCGCTCTTGCGCTTCCCACCACACCTCACGGGCGTCACGTGGCGCGATCCAGCGGCGGACGGCATTCATGACCTCGACCACGTCCATCAGCACTTCGGCGGGGTCGGTGCCGAGCCAGCGCTTCGCATCGTCGAAGCCGGTCTCGATCATCCACTCGAACAGCAGATCGGGCGTCGGCGTCGGCGTGATCATGACGTGCCCGCCGTCGCCACCGTCACATGCAGCGAGGTCGTAGGCGCCGAGCCAGTGCAAAGCGCCCTGGCGAGGCGCGACCTTTGGGAGCGGCAGCAGATCATCAAAGAAGTACTGCATGAACAAGTTCTCGATCGATCCGGTGACCGTTTCGTGAATCGAAAGGTCGACGTGCGCACCGCGGCCGCTGCTGCGAGCCGAGAGCGCGGCGGACATCCCCGCGGTTGCTGCGACGAAGCCGGCGTAGTTGTACGCTTGGCGGCCCCATACGTTGAGCGGACGATCCGCCAAACCGGTGAGTGCCATCATCCCGCCCATCGCCGCAGCGACCAAGTCCGAGCCGAGCCACTGGGCCAGCGGCCCCGTTCGCCCGAACGGCGTGATCGACACCTGCACCAACGCCGGATTCGTCGCCAACAGGTCGCCGTGGTCGATCCCAAGCTCGGCCAGTCGCCCTGGCCGCTCGGTCTCGATCACCAGATCGGCAGCCGACGCCAGCTCTCGGTACCCCGCACGTCCATCTTCAGTACCCAGGTCAAGGCGGAGTCTCCGCTTGCCGCCGTCGTACCACCAATCCGCCACACCACCCAGTGCGGCGGCAGACGGATGAGTCAGCGCCAGTCCGGACGAACCCTTCGTGGCAATGCGCACGACATCGGCGCCCATCTCGACGAGCAGCTTGGTCGCGAACCGCCCCGAGTCGTCCGTCAGGTCGACAACGCGCAGCCCCTCAAGCGCCCCTCGAACGGCAGTGTCACCTGTCTGCTGGCTCATGACGGTCCGAAGCTAGCGCTCTGACCACAACACGCCTGAGTCAACTAGCGAGCGGCGGCGGTCATGAAATTTCGGTAGAGCTGCTCGGCGTCGTCGGCGAAGCTGTCCATGTGCCGGTCGGCGTCGGCAGCGAGGGCGTCGAGGGCGCCAGGGCCGAGGGTTGACTCCAACGCGTTGCGGTACGCGTCGATCTCGCCCCAGTTGCGCACCGTGTCGTCCTCGATCTCGACGTGATACTGCATCGACCACGCCCGGGGCCCCACCCGCATGGCCTGCACCCGGCACTCCGGGGAGCCGGCCAGCACCACCGCGTCGTCGGGCGGCTGGGCCACCTGCACCGAATGCCACTGAAGGGCGTGCTGGCGATCGCCCATCTGGTTGAAGATCGGGTCGTCCCGGCCCTCTGGGGTGAGATCCACGGCCAGCACTCCGATCTCGGGCGGGCGCTGCGGGCCGCAGGTTCCTCCCAGCGCGTCGGCCAGCAATTGGTGCCCAAGGCACAGTCCGAGGAAGGGGCGCTCCAGCTCGCGCACCCAGCAGCGTATGGCTCGCTTCTCGGGCACCAGCCACGGGCATTCCTCCACGTCCCACACGTCCATCGGGCCGCCCATCACCCACATCGCGTCAAAATCCTCCAACGGCGGGATGGGTTCGCCCTCGTCGAGCTCCACCGCAGTCCACTCCACGCCATCAGCCCGCAGGAAGTCGCGCAAACGGCCCGGATGCTCGCAGTCGATGTGCTGGAGAACGAGAAGACGCATCGCCCCCGTTGCTATCACGCCGGGGGCCGGCCGGTCACGCCCTTGACCGACCTCAGATCAGCCGGGCGTCGTGCAGAGACCGGCGAGGCTGCCAATCGCCGTATCGCGGCGCGGCTGGCGCACCTCGTGCTCGTCATAGCCGTTGGTGGTGTAGCCGAACGACAGCCCGGTAGCCGGATCGGCCCAGGCCAGCTGCCCGCCCGCGCCGTTGTGGCCGAAGGCCATCGGTGACACCGTGCGGCCCAGCCCGCGCATGTTCGACATCCCGTCGTCTCCCGCCAGGAAGAGCCCGATCGAGCGATTGGCGGGCATGCCCATCGGGTCGGGCAGCGTGTTGCGCACCTCACCGGTTCCGATGGCCAGCATCGCGGGATCCCACAATCCGTCGGGATTACCCAGCAGGCCTTGGTAGAAGAGCGCCACGTCGACGGCGGTGCCGAATGCCCCGCCGCCGGGAACGCCGACCTCACGCACCGACGGCTCGTTGAAACGCAGGATCGCTTCGTTGGTGACCTCGGTCTTCGGCAGCTCGCGGACGCCGAACGTCGCCTCGAGCTCGTCGGGTGTGGCCGGCTCGCCCACGAGGATCAGCTCGGCGATGCCGTCCTGGTCCTCGGGTGCCAGACCCAGCACGCGAGGCAAGCCCAGCGGGCCGGTGACCCGGTTGTGCACCTCGTCACGGAAGTCGTTGCCCGTGACCGCGTTGATGATCTCAGCGAGCACCCAGTGCGCGGAGGTGGGGTGATACTCGTACCTGGTGCCGGGCTCCCAATTCAGCCGCCAGTTCGCCATCGCTTCAAGACGCGACTCGGAGGTATCCCAGCGCGGCGGCTTGAGCGGCGCGTGCGGGAAGCCCGACATGTGCAGCATCACCTGCTCGACGGTGATCTGGTCCTTGCCGTTCTCGCCGAAGGGCGGCACATAGCTGGCCGCGGTGGCATCGAGCTCCACCGTGCCCTCACTGATGAGCTGCCACATCGTCGAAGCCACGAACGGCTTGGTCGCCGAGAAGATGCAGTAGCGAGTGTCGTCGGTGGCGTCGCCGAACGTGGCCTGCACCACGATCTCGCCCTCGAAGCCGACGGCCACCTGACAGCTCGGCAACAAACCCGATTCAATCTCCCGTTGACAGCGATCGAGCAGCGCCTCGATGCGGGATTGCTGGATGGTGGTTGACGTGTGGGTTGCAGTGCTCACGGCCTTGGCCTAGCACCCGCGGCTACCGTCTCGCTCGATTCCTGGATCGCTGAATCACAAGGGGGACCCAATGAGCGACGGCCCAATGAAGGACGACCCAATGAAGGACGACCCAGCAGCCAACAAGACGATCGAGTTCGGTCTGGCGATTCGCCGCAGCGACGACATCGCCGATCAAGCCCGCGAGATCGAGGCCCTCGGCTACGACTACGCCACCACCGGCGAGCACGTGTTCTTCCATGTGCCGACCTCCAACGCGTTCATCTCGCTGGCGGTCGCGGCGGGTGCCACCACGACGCTCAAGCTGATGTCGTCGATCACGCTCATCCCGCTGTACCCGGCCGCGCTGTGCGCCAAGCTGGCCGCTTCGCTGGATGTGGCCTCGGGTGGTCGCTTCCATCTCGGCGTGGGGGTCGGCGGTGAGATGCCGTCGGAATTCGAAGCCTGCGGCGTGCCGGTGCGCGAACGAGGTGCCCGCACCAACGAGGCGCTCGAGATCATCCAGCGGCTGTGGACCGAAGACGACGTGACCTTCGAGGGCCGTTTCAACACGCTGTCGGGCGTGACGCTGGCACCCAAGCCCGCCTCACCGCCGCCCATCTGGGTGTCGGGCCGCCAGGACGCCGCGTGGAAACGAGCCGCTCGCTACGGCGACGGCTGGTTGCCGTACATGTACACGCCCGAGCGTCTGGCGCAGTCGATCGAAGCAATTGCGGGGTACCGCGAGGACGAGGGCAACCCCACACCGGTGAAATCCGGAATGTTCGTGTTCTTCTGCTGCCACGAGGACAACGACACCGCCGTCGAGTACGCCGCCGAGCGCCTGTCCAAGCAATACGCCCAGGACTTCTCCCAGCTTGTGCACAAGTTCGCCATTGCCGGCGACCCGGACCGCTGCGTCGCTCGGCTGCGCGAGTACATCGATGCCGGGGCACGCACCGTCGTGCTCAGCGCCGCCTCCCCGATGCACTACATAGAGGAGAGCGAGCGCTTCATGGCCGCTGAAGTGCTTCCGCGGATCCGCGGCCAGTAACAGGCCTCCCCAAGAGGCAGGAGTGAAGATCGCATGACGGCAAAACGCTTCTTCGAGACAATGCTGGAGGCCAGGCACATCGACGAGTGGACGGCGTCTGGCGCGTGGTCGAACCAACTGCTCGACGAACGCATCTTGCGGTGGTCCGCCGAGCGCCCCGACGATCCCGTCATCACCGACCGCTTCGGCACCATGACCTGGGGCGAGTTCGGCGAGGAGGTGGACGCCGTGAGCCGAGGCCTGCTCGAGCTCGGCGTGCGACCCGGCATGGTGGTGCAGCTGCAGCTGCCGAATTGGCGCCACTTCGTCGTCGCAGCCCAAGCGTGCGAGCGGATCGGCGCCGTAGTGAACCCAGTAGCGCCGATCTTCCGGCACAACGAAGTCTCCGTGATGAGCGAACTCGCGCGCCCCGTGCTCGTCATCACAGCCGACAGCTACCGGGGCTTCGAGCTGGGCAAGATGCACGCCGAGCTACGTGAGCGGTGCCACTGGGTGACCGAGCTGGTGATCGTGCCCGGCCTGTCACCCGAGGCCAGTGCCGACGCCGAGCACGACCTGCCCGGCGGCGCCATGTCGTGGCAGGACCTCGTTGAGGAAGGCCAGTTCTCGTCGTACGACCGCGCGGCTGTGGAGCTGCTGCGGCCGGGGCCGAACGATGTGTGCGAGGTGATGTTCACGTCGGGCACCACCGGGATGCCCAAGGGCGTAATGCACACCCACAACATCCTCGCGATATCGGTGGATGTGTTTTTGGACAGGGTGTGCGCGGGCCTCGAACCCCACCCCGGCGCCGGCGCACCGCAGGCCTACGTCTCCCACATGGCCTCCACGCTTGGCCATCAAACCGGCTACCTGTACGGGATGCGGCTGCCGCTGCACGCCGGGGGGCACGTCGTGATGCAGGACGTGTGGGACCCGACCGAGTTCATCGGCCTGATCGAGAAACACCGCATCCAGCTGTCGATGGGTGCGACGCCGTTCTTGGCCGACGTGCTGGCCGTCGACGGGCTGGCGGAACGAGACCTGTCTTCTTGGAAGCGATTCTTGTGCGCGGGCGCCGCGATCCCGCGCCCAGTGCTCGAGCGTGCCACTGAGCTGCTGCCGGACTGCACCGTCATGCCGGGCTGGGGCATGACCGAATGCGGCCTGCTGACAGTGGGCATGCCTGACGATCCGTTGGAGCGACGCCTGACTGACGGGCGAGCGGTGCGCGACAACGAAGTGCGTGTGGTCGATGAGTCCGGTGCACCCGTCGTGGATGCCGAAGGCGACTTGCAATGCCGGGGTACGGGATTGTTCGCCGGCTACATGGCTGGCCGGGAGTTCACCGCGCAACACTGGAGCGACGGCTGGTTCGACACCGGCGACCGGGCGATCATGGATGCCGACGGCTACATCAGCATCGCCGGGCGCACCAAAGACCTCGTGATCCGTGGCGGCGAGAACGTGCCAGTCAAGGAGATCGAGGATGTGCTGATGCGCCACCCGGCAGTCGGCGTGGCGGCCATCGTCGCGAAGCCGCACGAACGCCTCGGCGAGATTGGATGCGCGTTCGTGCAGGCTGTCGGCGCACCGCCCTCGCTAGCCGAGCTCACGGAATTCTTGGACGAACAACAGGTCACACGGCAGTTCTGGCCCGAAGATCTCGTCATCGTCGACGAGTTCCCGATGACACCCAGCGGCAAGATCCAGAAGTACCGCCTGCGCGAGAAATTCGACGAGGCCTAGTGCCGGCTAGCGCTAGGAGACGGGCAGTCCTTCGGTGGTGTACGTCACCTTCGGATCCCACAGCAGCCAATCGTTGATGCCGAGAGCGGCTGCCGCGTCGATCTGAGCGCGCACCTCAGCGGGGCCGTAGGCGACACGAAGCGAGAAATCTTGCAGCCACGGCACGACGGCGGTGTTGGTGCCTGCGAGCACGTCCTGGAAGTCGGCCAAGGAGGCATACGTGATGTCGTAGGGCTGCGCTTCGGGGTGCGCTACGCCGTACTCGCCGCGCCCCCAATGCGACGGGTACACCATTGGCGCCACGTAGTCGACGTGGTCGGACATCGCTCCGATGTCCTGAGCGACGAACTGGCCCCGTCGAGCCGAGATGCCGAACACCGCCACTCCGTGGAACACCTGCGCCTCGCGCAGCATCCTTCCGGACTCGGCCAGGAAGCTGACGATGATCGGCGACGGGTCGCCGCCGTCCCATCCAGGGATCCGCATGCCGGCAAGATCGCCCTCGGGGCGGCGCATGTAGTCCCACAGGATGTCGTCGATGCCCGCAGCGGCGGCCTCAGCGGCAATGTCGAGGTTGTACTTGCGGATCACGTCATGGTTGAAGTTGGTAAAGCCGTTGTAGTTCGACAGCGGGCGACCGTCAGGTGTCTGCAGCACCCAATCGAGATTGCCGGTGCTCACGGCATATCGGTTGAGCGCCGGATCGCGGAAGGCCACGATGCGGCCGATTACTCGTACCCCCATGGCGTGCAACTCTTCGATGGCAGTGCGAAGGTCGTACAGCTCCTTTGAGGCGCCCGATTGGCGGGCCAGCGCAATAGACGTCGTGTGGCCGATGTAGCCGTCCTCGTCCTTGAGATCGAGCTGGACGGTGTTGATCCGTCCCTGCTCGATGAGGTCCACGATGCCCGAGCGCAAGCCGTCGTGATCCCATGCGGCGGCGCTGACATGCACGCCGGTGGTGTGCGGGTAGCCGATCGGCACGATGATGTCGAATTCGGTGACGTTGCCGGCGGCATCGGCAGCTCGCACCGACAGCGGCCCGCCGGGCGGGCCCGGCAGCGTGAGACTGAATGAACCCGTGGAGGTGTCAAGCGCCTGGTCGCCGATCTGCAGCGACACTCCCGTTTCGATGGGCCCCGCGAGCACCAGCGGCTCGCCGAGCGGCACTGGATCGTGAACTTCGGGCAGATCGACCACGGGCGGCGTGCCGTCCACCGTGAATGAGATCGCTGCGCGCTCAGCGCCGAAGAATCGCCGGCTGACATCCAGCGTGACCTCGTGGAAGCCCTCGGTCAACCCCGGCACCTGCCACACGATGCGGTCCTCGTACCTCTGCACGCCGCTGACCGGCAGCCCATCGAGCAGCATCTGAGCGGTGGCAAGATCGCCGCCGCTCACACCGAACTCCAGCACCGAGCCTTCGAGCTCGTCTGGTTGCAGGATGGAATCGGCAGTGATGCCCGAGATGGTCACCTCGGTAACTCGAAGTGCACCCACGGCCACGAACCCGACGACGATCGTCGCCACCAGCAGGACGATCACCGCGACCGCTCGGCCACCGCGCCGACGCTCACGTGGTCGGCCCACGACACTGATGACGGCACGATCGGCCACTCGGCGCGCACGTCGACTCAGGCCATCGGCATACAGCGGCGCCTCGGTTTTGGGTGGCCGCCACGGATAGCCCCAGCCCTGCGCAGGATCCGCGCCCGTTGGCGCCTCGACGCCCTCGGGCACAGCAGCAAGGTCGTTGCCCACCAGCGACGGTCCGACCTCGAACCCGTGCGGCGTCAGTGCCCATCGAGCACCCCGCAGTCCTGGCACCGATCCTGCGGGGGTCGCGATGCCGGAATGCTGCAACGTGCCCAGCGAGGCCTGCACGGCCTGGCTGTTCAGTGCTGCGGCCGCGCCGATCTCACCGATCTCAGCCGATCCCCCGCGGACCAACAACTCCCGCAGGATTCGTCGGTCGGCAGGCGCCAACAACGGCATCCAAGCGATTGTATTGATGCCGGTGCTCAAGGTATTGGCACCGGGTGAGCCTCAGTCGAGCATCGCCTGAGCGGGATGGCGCGCGGTGACGACCGTGGTGATGCCGCCACGCACAAGCCAGCGGGTTTCCACGGTGGCCTGCTTCGGCGCAATCGCTGTGACGAGGTCGTCGAGAATGCGATTGGTCACGGCCTCATGGTGGACAGGCTCATCGCGGTAGCTCCACAGGTAGAGCTTCAACGACTTCAGCTCGACGATCTGTCGATCCGGGATGTAGGCGATCTCGACGGTGGCGAAGTCGGGCTGGCCGGTAACGGGGCACACGCAGGTCAGCTCCGGCGTCGTGCAGCGCACCTCGTAGTCGCGCTCGGGATACGGATCGTCGAGGGCGATGAGGTCTTTGGATGGTTCGCTCGGCATAGCCGTTCTCCTGGAGCTTGTTGCCGTTCAGCCGGTCGCGGCGATGCTGGTGCCGGTCAGTCGGGCACGCAGCGCCGCGCCGCTCACATGGACAGTGTGGCGTGAGGCCTGTTTTCGGCGAGGCCCAGCGGCGTGACGGCGACGAACTCAGTGCGTTCGAAGAACTCCGTCAGGTTGCGGGCGTTGGTATAGCTCATGGCGCTGCGCAGCCCGGCCATGAGCTCGCCGATCAGCTTGCCGGCCTCGCCCCGGTACGGCACCGTGCCCTCGACGCCTTCGGGAGCACGCTGCTCGAAGTACTCGTCGTCGATTTCTTCGCCGTGCCGAACGGCGCGCGCCTCGATTGCTTCGAAGCTGGCCATGCCCCGAATGCGCTTGCGCAGACCGTGCGGACCCTGCTCGACCTCGCCGGGGCTTTCCTTGGTGCCCGCCAGCATGCTGCCGATCATGACGGTGGCGGCGCCCACGGCGAGCGCCTTGGCGATGTCGCCCGACGTTCGTATGCCGCCGTCTGCAATGACGGGCAGGTCGAGTCCGGCTTCGGCCAAGCCCACCACAACGCTGTCGGTGGCGCTGAGCTGCGGGACGCCCACCCCCGCCACGAGGCGAGTAGTGCACACCCCACCAGGTCCGACGCCGACCTTGATCGCATCTGCGCCGGCTTCGGCCATGTCGATGGCGCCGTAGGAAGTGGCGATGTTGCCGGCGATCACGTCGGTATCGCCGAAGTGGTCCTTCAGGCGGCGAACCCCGTCGATGGCGTGATCGGCGTGACCGTGGGCGATGTCGAGCACCAGGACGTCGACCTCTGCAGCGACGAGCGCCTTGGCCCGGTCGAGCATGTCGTGGTCGGTGCCGACAGCAGCGCCGACGATCAGCGCCCCGTCGTCGGCTTCCTTGACCGCGGCAATCTGGGCAGCCTGCGAGTAGATCGGCATGAAGCGGTGCACGATGCCCGCACCGCCGAGACGAGCCATCGCGATGGCCATCTCGTGCTCACAGACGGTGTCCATGTTCGCAGCAATGACCGGCAGGTCGAGTTCGATGTTGCGGGACAGACGGGTACGCACCGAAACGTCGCTGCGCGAGCGAATCGACGATCGCTGAGGAACGATCAGCACGTCATCAAAGGTGAGTCCGGTGCGCAGGTCGTGCAGCTTCATGAATGACTTCTCGGCAAGGCTTCTCAGCAGCGGCTTGTGGACAGTGCCTTCGCGGCTTGGCGGCGCTGTGGGCGCGAGCCGTTGCGGCGAGCCACGACGGCTCGTCGCGACACTCAGACGCTACCGTGACCCGCCATGACCGGGCCGGCGCAAAACGTTTCTGACGGTCGGAGTCCTGCTGTTGATCGTGGCGGTTGCCGTGGTGGTCGGCGTGTGGCGAGTGCTCGGCTCCGCGCCGACGAAGTGAGCCTCGACGCGGCTGTCGAGGTCGCCCAGCAGGCACAAGCAGATGAGCCGGCGCCGGATGCTGTCACGGCATCGGCATCGGATGAGGTGCAAAGCAGCGACAGTGAGTCGAGCCCCGATGCTGTCGCGGCCGATGCTCCCGCGGACGCTGTCGCGGGCGTCGACGGCAGCTGGGAAGTCGATGCCGAAACGGGAACGTTCACCCTCGAAGATGCCACTGGCTCATTCGTCGGCTTTCGGGTCAACGAAGAGCTGGCGCGCATCGGCGATTTCACCGCTGTAGGACGCACCGGCGCCGTCAGCGGGACGCTGGTGATCGTCGGCGAACGCGTGACGGCAACCGAGATTGTCGTCGACCTCACCACGCTGAAGACCGACGATTCGCGTCGTGACCAGGCGCCGTGCAAGGAGCTCTGCGCACCCCCCAGAACCCGACAGCAATCTTCACGCTCACCGATGAACTGGACATCGAAGGTGCAGCCGCGGGCGGCGTCGCCGTTGCGACGAGCGCACCGGGCAATCTGACCGTGAACGGCATTACTCAGCCGGTGGTCATCGACATCGAGGCGCAGCTTGTGGGGGATCTCATCGCCGTCGTGGGCTCCGTCGAAATTGTGTTCGCCGACTTCGACGTCTCCATCCCGCGAGGTCCCCATCGTCCTCTCCGCCGAGGACCAAGGCATCCTGGAATTTCTGATCTTGTTCAGGCGCTCGTTAGAGCGACTGAACCAACAGAGCACAGCCTCCGCCGCTAGGCGTCGGAACCATGCAGACACAGCGACGCAATTGCTAGGCGTCGAGTGCGACGATTCTAGCCTTGGTCAGGCATCATGTGGCGCCGACACGACAGGTCGGCCAATCGAAGGAGCACCCATGGCAAGCAATCTCTGCCGAACCGCTGAGCAAGTCATTACGCCACCGTCAACGGCAAGCAGATGGCGTACCACGATTCCGGATCAGGCGACGCGGTGGTGTTCCTGCACGGCAACCCCACGTCGTCGTACCTGTGGCGCAACATCGTTCCCCATGTGAGCCCGCTCGCCCGTGTCATCGTCCCAGACCTCATCGGCCAGGGCGACTCCGACAAGCTCGACGACACCGGCCCTGATTCGTACCGGTTCGTCGAGCACCGTGAGTACCTCGACGGGCTGTTCGACCAACTCGACCTGGGCGACAACATCACGTTCGTGATCCACGACTGGGGCTCCGCGCTGGGTTTCGACTGGGCCAACCGCCACCGCGACCGCGTGGCCGGTCTCGTCTACATGGAGGCCATCGTGCAGCCCATGACGTGGGCTGAGTGGCCCGGGGCCGCTGCCGGTATCTTCAAGGGCTTCCGCTCCCCCGCCGGCGAGGAGATGGTCATCACCAAGAACCTCTTCGTCGAGGCCGTGCTGCCCGGCTCGATCCAGCGCAAGCTGACCGATGACGAGATGAACGAGTACCGGCGGCCGTTCGTCGAGCCCGAGCATCGGCGCCCGACGCTGACATGGCCGCGCCAGATCCCGATCGAGGGCGAGCCCGCCGATGTGGTCCAGATCGTGACCGACTACGGCGAGTGGCTGTCGGGCTCAGACGTGCCGAAACTGCTGATCAAAGCCGACCCCGGTGCGATCCTGAACGGCCCGCAGCTCGAGTACTGCCGCACTTGGCCGAACCAGACCGAGGTGACCGTGGTGGGCAACCACTTCTGCCAGGAAGACAGCCCCCACGAGATCGGCCAAGCCATCGCAGACTGGCTGCACAACCGCTGATTCAGCGGTTCGATCAGGTACGGCGCTAGCTCACGAGCTCAGGCCCACTGCCTGGCGGGCTCGGGCCTCGCGCTGCTTGCGCTCGATTTCCTCGCGCTTTTCGACCGGCGTCTGGTTGGTGATCACCTGGTAGATGTCGGTGTCGATGTCCTCGAGGAGCACATCACCGGCCAGCACGGCTGACTTCCAGTCCTGATGCTCGGCGTCGCGCTCGTGGAATTCGCCCATCACCTCGTCGGCAAACAGCTCCAGGCTTGAGCAGATGTCCTCGTGCGTGTTCTTGCCGGCCTGGTTCAGCAGGATGAGCTGGTCGACGTGAGCCTCCTCGTACATCTTCAGCTTCTGGCGGATCGTGTCGGGTGAGCCCACCAGGCCGACGTTGTTGCTGGCCTTTTGCCCCTTGGGGGACTTCTTCCAGTCCTGGTACTCGTCCCACAGATTGACCGAGCCCGGTTCCACGGGGCCGTGGGAGTTGTAGAAGACAAGCGAGAACTGGAAGAAGGTCCAGCCTTCGGCCTTGGCCTGTGCCTCCTCGTCGGTCGGCGCACACATGAACGGGCTCACGACGGCCACGCCCGGGTTGGTCTGGTAGTCGCAGAGCAAGTCGAGGTGGTTGAGGTAGTTGTTGTAATAGGCGTTCACCCAGGCCCGTGCGGCATCGGCCGACACGAACGAGAAACCCAGCGCTCCCATGCCGCGCTGTGCCGCCATGACGATGGTGTCGAGCTGGCTGCATGCCACCCACAGCGGCGGGTGGGGCTTCTGGTACGGCTTGGGTACGACGTTGCGGGCGGGGAATTTGAAGACTTCGCCGTCGTAGCTGTGGTTCACCTTCTGGAACATCGGCATGAGGCAGCGCACAGCGTCTTCCCAGACCTCGCGCTTGTCACGGAAGCGACGGTCGAACGGGTGCAGTTCGGTGACTGATGAGCCTTCGCCGATGCCCAGCTCGACCCGGCCGCCGCTGACGAGATCGAGCGTCGAGACACGCTCGGCCATCTCGGGCAGGGTGATTGGTGGTGCAGCTGGATGATGCCGTGGCCGAGGCGGATGTTCTTCGTGCGCTGGCTGGCGGCGGCCAGGAACACCTCAGGGGCCGAGCTGTGGCTGTATTCCTCGAGGAAGTGGTGCTCGACTTCCCAGGCGTAGTCGTAGCCGAGCTTGTCGGCTAGCTCGATCTGGTCGAGTGCCTGCTGGAACAGCACGTACTCGGAGTCCTCGTTCCACGGCCTCGGCAACTGCAGCTCGTAGAAGATTCCGAATTTCATGACGTGCCCCCTCGATGACCAGCGCAGGGAATCCTATGCGTGCCGCTTCCATACACCTGTGTTCGGACTCGTTCTTTCGTTGTGGAATAATCACGACCGGTGACAGCGATCGGGTTCATCGGCCTGGGCACGATGGGCGGGCCGATGTGCGCACGCTTGGCGGCTGCCGGCCATTCGGTCCGTGCGTTCGACCTCAGCGCCGATGCGCTGAACGCCGCCGTGGCCGCGGGCGCTCGCGCCGCGACCTCGGCCGTTGACGCTGCGACTGGGGCCGATGTGCTGTTCACATCGCTCCCCGCGCCCGCCGACGTCGAGGCGGTGATGGCACCCGGCGACGATGACGGTGACGGTGACGGCGCGTTGGCCGCTCTGGCGTCTGGCTCAGTCTGGGTGGACTTGACCACGAGCCGTCCTGATTTGATCCGGCGCTTGGCAGGCGAGGCGCCCGACGGCGTCCATGTCGTGGGCTCGCCGGTCACCGGCGCGGTTGACGGTGCCCGCAACGGCGCGCTGGCGCTGTTCGCAGGCGGTGATCGGTCAACCATCAAGCGTGTGCGTCCCGTGCTGGAGCATCTGGGCAGCGTGATCGAATGCGGCGCTCTGGGCACGGGCTGCGTGGTGAAGCTGGTCACGAACCAGCTGTGGTTCGTGGGTGCAGCCGCGCTGGGCGAGGGACTCGCTGTCGGCGTCGCGAACGGCGTGCAGCTCGGCGAACTCTGGGAGGCGATCAAGCACAGCGTCGCTGACAGCTTCGTGGCCCGCCACGATGCGCCGAGCATCTTTGCTGGCCACTACGACCCGTCGTTTTCGCTCGCCTTGTGCGTCAAGGATCTGGGCTTGCTGGCGGAGCTGGCGGAATCAGTCGGCGCAGACCTGCCGATGACCACCGCGGCCCGCGACGCGTTCGAGCGCGCCGCGGAGCGCTATGGCCTCGACGCGCCCGAGTTGAGCGTGGCTCGCCGCATCGAGGACGATGCCGACCTGTCGTTGCGGCTCGACGGTGACTGGGTGCCGCACTGGGAGGCCTGACATGAGCGTCACAGCGGCGGACGTCACCGAACTGATCGACGTTGCTCGCTACCCGCTCGGTCGCCGGCTCCAACGGCATCGCGTCGTCGGTAAATCAACGTGTCGGGTGTTTGCGCGCCGCGTACCGTGCAACCGTGAGCGAATCGATTGAGGTTTCGACCGAATCAGCCGTCGACGGCGCGCAGGCTCCCTCGGCACGCACGAAGCTGCGCCGGATGGCCGAGCGCGGTCGCTACGGCCATGACGACGTAGTGGAGATTCTCGACGCTGGGCTGATCGCACACGTCGGCGTCAACACGCCTGACGGCCCATTGGTGCTGCCGATGGCCTACGGGCGCTATGACGAGTACCTGTACCTGCACGGGGCGTTGGCGAACCACTTGCTGAACTCCGGCGGGCGCGCCGAGATCTGTGTGACGGTGACGCACCTCGACGGCTTGGTGATGGCGCGCACGCCGTTCCACAACTCAATGAACTACCGCTGCGTGGTGGTGCGAGGCCTCGCACGCCGCATTGACGACGCGGCAGCCAAGGAACGTGCCCTGAAGCTCGTGACCGATCACATCGCCGCCATCTGGGACACTTCCCGACCGCCAAGTGATGCGGACCTGCGGGCGACGCTTGTGCTCGAGCTACCGCTGGCCGAGGCGTCGGCCAAGGTCCGCTCGGGTGACCCCGTCGACGACGCCGAGGACATGGCCGGCAACTGGTGGGCCGGCGTGGTGCCGCTGACGACCCGCTTCGAGCTGCCGAATCCCTCGGCCGATCTCACCGAAGGCGTTCCCACCCCTACCGCCGTCGCCAGCCTCGCCAACCGCACCCCCGACGCCCGCCACTCCGCCTAGCAACGTCGGGGCTCACTCGCCGTGTTCGGCAGGCTCACGGCTCCAGGCAGGGACCACTGGGTCGAGGGTGTGATAGTCGGCGGCATCGTCGACGAAGATGGCCCGCTCGGTGTGCAGGCCTGACGGAAGGTCAAGCGTGCCCGCGCAGATGGCGATGTCGTCGACCTGATCGGGCGAGCCTTCCATCACCTTCCAGAAGAGCGACCCGCCGCACTCCCGGCAGAAGCCGTAGGCCACGTTGGGGTCGTCGGCCGGGTGGTGCCAGACCAAGGTGGTGTCAGACAAGAGCCGAAGATCAGAGCGCCTGCACCCCGTCGCAGCCATGTGGTGGCCCGTCCAACGGCGGCAGCGCCAGCAGTGACAGTTCCACACTTGACGGATCGGGCCATGCACCTCGTAGCTCACGCCGCCGCACAGGCAGTGGCCCGACGGCACTCGAACGGGCGCAGGCTGGGTCGTCTCATTCATCGGAGCCCCTCCTTGGGCTGACACCGGCGCCGGCAGGACTGCGATTGTTGCACTGCGCCGAAATAGAAGTCGCGCCCAGCGCGTTCATCCGTTCGAACACGGTCCTGTCGCGGGCTGCGCATGTCCTGCCACCGAGGCCCGGTCAGATGACCTGGATTGGACCCGGATACCGACCAATGACCCTGCCGGCAGTGAGCAGTGTCAACCCTTCGGCGTGGGCCTGTGCGATCAGGAGTCGATCGAACGGGTCGCGGTGAATATCAGGCAACACGTCGACCGCGGCGGCGTGCGCCCCGGTGACCGGGAGCTCGACGTAACCGTGCTCAAGCAGGCCTCGCCGAAGTACACGGGGATCGACGCTGAAATCTGCACGGCCGAGACCGTTCTTGATTGCGACTTCCCATATCGACGCGGCGCTGAACGTCACTGCGACAGCGGAGTCCTCAAGAACCTCCTGCGTGCTCCGCGGGAGGCGTTCGGGTTCCCCGGCCGCCCAGAGCAGCACGTGGGTGTCCAGGAGAAGGCTCACGAGGGGCCTTCGAACAAGTCCGAGATTTCTTGAACGCCCATGCGGTCGAAGTCCTCTGGAACGGCGATGCCCGATAGGAACCCGGTGCGGCGCGTTGCAGTCGGGTTGGGTGCAGTGATCGACATCACCTTGACGAGCGGCTTGCCTGCGCGAGCGATCACGAATGGCTCACCCTCACTCGCTGCCTGAACCAGTCGCGACAGATGCGTCTTGGCCTCATGCATGTTGACAACTCGCACTTCCAACTCCATGTTCAATCTTAGTCCAGTCACCTTAGTCTAGTTCCCTTCCGCCCAAGCTGCAGCCTCACTGGCTGGGCGACCGAATCAGACCGACGCAGGCCGCGACCTTTGATGATCGCAAAGTCGTCTGGCAACGCGGAAACCGATATTCCGATGGTGAATGGGGAGGGTGCGCTTACGCTGCACGGCGTGAGCGCAGGCGTCGAGACCGGGGATCCGGCAGCAGTGCTCGACGTGCTTCGCGACGTCGGCCAATGTGACGGACCTTTGCCGGAGTCATGCCGGGAACTGATGCGCGCTGCCCGATTGTCCGGCGCGTCCTGGGATCAGATCGGCGACGCCGTCGGCCTGACAGGAGCGCAAGCCCGCAGTCGTTTCGTACGGTCATCTCCCACTGCATCCGTCTCACCTGCAAGTACGGCAGGCAGTCTCGGCGACGAAGAGCTGATGGCGCTTGCGGTGTCCGAGTCGAAGGCGGTCCGGCGCCAGCGTGCCAATCGCTAAGCCGATCGCCGGACAATGCGAGCGGCACGAGGCCTCCAGCCGTGCTTGTATACGTCGTTCACCGTGGACGTAAACAAGAGCTCTCGACCGAACCTGCGAGACCGAGACTCGTGGGCGACGCTCGCGGGCTTCGGGCCAGCGGGTCTGAGCATCGAGCCAGGAATGGTCGACGAGATCCTCTACGGGCTCGATTCAGCACCGCGTGAACATGACTCTTTGGAGGCGCGTGATCAGCCACCTCAGGGTGGTGATGCCTCCTTGTGGTCATCTCACTGTCGGGGGCGCCACCGGCCGCGACTTGGTTAGCTCGGCGTCCAGTAGCGGATCGGACTCTGGTCGCCACGGACGAAATTGAGCGTGCGTCCGGACGGTCCGATCCATTCGTCGTAAATCGAACCCTCCGTCACCAGCGTTGCCGAGAAGGCCCAACGTCTGTCTTCCGAGCGCTGGGACCAGTCGCCAATCTCCACAACTGCTCGCGTGATGCCCTGATGCACTGCAACGGCGTGCTCGATGCATTCGCACCGCACCCGCTCGGGGCGAATCCCCCACCACGCTCTCGTGGAGTCGACCAGATCGCTGGACGACATGCCGTCTCGATAGCCGTGACCGGCTCGAAACGTCCCGGACTCGATTTCCTCTCGAATGATCTGCCAAGGCTTCAAGCGAATGAGGATTACCGGGCTTGCGCTGGCATCGGCCGAACCACTCTCGCGTGTGCGCATCACCTCTCCCGAGGACCCACGAACAACGGATCCCGTCGCAACCAGCGAGACACTATTCGCCCGACTTGACAGGCTTACCCAGGTGATCGATCCAGCGCACGGTAGAGGATTCGAAATCACGTGATGGCGGTTCAGACCCAGAAGCGAGCGGACAGGTATCGAGACGCTGCGGGGGTCGATCACCTCCGTGGGGTTTGCGTCGGGTGATCGATTCGTCAGCACCAAGCGTTCAGGCCAGCGCGTCGTACCTATCAGTCGGCTCTGATGCCTTCACATAGGCCTCGCAACGCCTCACACGTCGTAGAAGACATCGCTGATGGCTCGAGCTTCGTCCGCCTCGAGCCGTCGCCCGGAGGCCCGGATCGGGTCGTCGAACGCCGACGGCGCCAAGGCTTCGAGTTCGTCGGTCCTCAGTCTGACTTCCAAAGGCTTCCAGAGCGACCAAGCGACTTGAATCCACCAGAACTCCTTCGACGGCTCGTCAACCTCGGCGCCGTTTTCGTCGCCCGGGTACGGATCGCAGACCGCAAATCCGTGCGCCACGATCCCCCCGAATTCGCCGTGACGAAAGAGAAAAACCTCGCTGCCTGCTTCAATCTGCCGGAAGTTCGTGCCCAGCGTCCAACCATTCATGAACCCGCCGGTCGTGGCCGTAATCAGGACCCGCGCGTAATACTCCTCTGCTGTCAGCTCCCAATCGTCCGGGTTCCACGTCAGCAGGTATGCACGACCGTCGGGAATCTCGTCGAGCAGGGGAAGGCTCATCGTCAACTCATTCGTCCAGTTTCAGCGGCTACAAACAGCGCGACTCTAGGGTCTGCTGTTTACCCGCACACTTCCCATTGCGCTGGCGGAAGCATCGTTCCGAGACTTGTGGCGCTCAATTGCGCGGGGTCCGATGTTCGAGATGGATAGGCACCGCTCAGCAAGCAGTTCACTCAGGTAAGTGAGCTGTTGCTCAGTGGGTGACGACGGCAAGTCCTTCGCGCTCGGCTGCTTCGGCGAGACGTCGGTCCAGACTCACGAACTGCAAAGGGGCACCGAGCTGTTCTTGAACATGCAATGCCGCGCCGAGATGGGCGACGTCGGCCGCCCGAAGCGGATGCCGTGCCAGCACCGACATCGAACGCGAGCGCACGGCCAGCATCTCGACCACTTCGTGCCATGTCGCGCTGAATCCGTCCAGGCGACTCATGATGCTGCGGCGCTGCTCCCGTGACAGATCGCCATCGCGCGTACGCCGCTCTACGGCGCTGGTGATCTCTACTCGCGTCCATGCCCAGGTAGCGATGACGCCGTCCTCACGCAGCCACGACCGCGCTGCGTCAGTTGTCGGTTCGGCAACGAAGAGCGGTACGAGCGCCGAGGTATCCCAGTACCTCACGCACGATCCTCTCTCTCCTCGGCCAACGCGTCCGTGAGGCTGGTGGGGATCTGCAAGGGAGGTTCGTCGAGCACGGCCGCGGCATCTCCCTGCCCCGCTCGAAGCACACCCAACTTGATCAATCGGCTGAGATGCTCGTCCTCGGGCTCCGCGGGGGGAACAAGCCTCGCAACCGGCGTGCCGCGATCGGTCACCTGTAGCTCACCGCCTCGCCGCACCTCACGCAGGTAGCGGGACAGGTTCGCCTTCAGTTCGGAAACAGACACGGTACCGGAACTCATATGACTAGGTTAGTCAGAATTAAATGACCTGATAGGCCGCGACAACGACAGCCGCTACTGCGGTGATGTGGCCGCGTCAGCTCGAATCGGGTCGCAGGACGCGGATCGGTTGGGTTCCGAGAAGGTGCGCTAGGTCGTCGAATTGTGGTCGATCGGCCATTCCAATCACGCGCCGGAGCGCTTCGTTGAACTGCTTCAGCGACACGGCATCGAGGCAGTCGCCGACGTCCGTTCACAGCCGTACAGTCGGTTCTCGCCTCACTTCAGGCAGACGGCACTGCGGCAACTGCTGGCCGAGGCCGGTCTCGGCTATGTGTTCTTGGGCCGTGAGCTGGGCGGCCGGCCCCCTGAGCCGGTTCTGTACGACGACGACGACAAGGTCCTCTACGGCCAGCTCACTCAAACAGAGCGCTTCGCCGAGGGTTTGCAACGCCTGCTCGATGGTGCGGCGAAGCGACGTGTGGCCATGATGTGCAGCGAAGAAGATCCGGCGCGCTGCCACCGCTGGCTTCTCATCACCCGCGCGCTGCTGGAGGGAGACGTTCCTCCGACGGTGATACACATCGGGGGCCATGGCCGACTGGTCCCCGAGGCTGAGCTAGGGCGCCTCGTCACCGCTCCAGCTCAGCAGTTGACGTTCTTCACGGACGCTCTACCCGGGGATGGTCGGCACTAGAGATCGCATGTCATGAATGCGCGGCGAGTGGACTCCGCGACCCACATCTAGATCGTGAGAAAGACTGACCACTCAGCCGAAGCGGAACGAGACTCGGCGTCCCTCAATCATGTTCTCTCGGGGCTGTGGACCGAGCAGGAATGCATAGTGAGCGTGAAGCCGCCACAGGAGATCCCAAGTTGGTGAATGCGGCGACATGTATTCCGCGGGTACGCCGAGTTCTCCTGCCCTCGCGTGGCCGATCGTGGCCGAGTGCATCGCAGAACTCTGGAGGTTGTCTGTCATGGCCTCTACTTCCTCGTCGGTCGGTGGCGCGTGACGGAGGCGGAGGACTTCTGGAACCAATTCCCTCGTGCGAGCGATGGCATCCTTGGCGGTCTGGTAAGCAACGGCGTCGACGTCTGCCAGCAGTGCGGCATACAGTTCGAAAGCTTGGGGATTATCACGTGTCCGCTCATCGAGGTCGTTGACAATCTCCACGATCCCCTTAGCCGGAAAGTACTGATCTCGACGCGGCAAGAGAATCTGTGGGTCAACTGGTCCGAGCGCCGACGTGTCGCTCATGACAACCGACTCAGCGGCGAGCGCCAGGAGCGTCGCCGCGGATGCTGCGGTGTCCGGGACGATGACCCGAAAGTCGTCGCGTCCTGCATGGCACATCGCCGCCATTCGAATTGCTGCTTCCGCATCGCCACCCAGCGAAGTCAACATGAGATCAAGGGGATGGTCCGGCGGCACGTCGTTGACAGCGTCCGCGAACGGCGTGACTACAGCGGAGTGGATGGGGCCCCAGAAGACCACAAGGAAGCGATCCGTCGAACTCTCGTAATTCCGGATCTCATCTTGGCGCGAGTAGCGAGATGCCTCGGTCGCTCGGAAGAAAGCACTCTGCGACGGTGTCTCGTCTTGCGGTGCCTCATCGGACGTGCAGGCGCTCCGAGGCAAGGTCAAGCTTGTCGCGCACGCGCCAACGGCGTTCGTCTGGCTCGATTTCGGCGAATCGACGTGCTACTCGCTCTTCGGCAGCCTCCCGAATGCGTCGTGCGCGAGCTACGCGGTCGTGAAGCGATGGGTCGTCCTCGCGCGTCTCGGGCATGATCGGCAGGGATTCGGACATCGTTGCTCCTTCTCAGGCAGGTGCCCACATGACGCAAGGCACCTGCTGCTCCTGTATCCAGAGTAAACAGGCCGTGTCACAGGTTCGGCAACGTGCTCGGCGAATGGGAGCCAGAAAAAACGCGGTGAGCGCTTGCGGCGCCGAACCCCCGACCGATCACGGGCGGCCAACACCAAGCGGTTGTCATCGGTGGCGTTGTAGAAGCTGTTCAGGTCGCCTGCAGCAAGGATGCGGTGGGTGACGGCATCCGTGCTGTAGTGCTCATCGCCACTGCCTGACACGATGCGGAACATCCGCCAGTGCCGGTGCGCTGCTACGAGCGGTACGAGGCCTCTAGCCCGCTCCAGAGGCCGGCAGGCACGCCCGTAACCCGTTCAAGTTCGAGTGCCGTCTCGTCGGTGATCGGGGCAATGCCCGCAACGACCTCGTCGATGTGCTTGGTCGACAACTCCGTGCGAACCGCAAGCTCGGCTTGGGTCATGTGGTGTTCGTCAAGCCACTCTCTCAAGGTCTCGCCAGGCGGGTAGACGACATCGGGTTCGTAGGCGTAGTGCGTATCGGCTCTTGTGCCCATGCGGTCCTCTTCCCAGTTGTCGTCGAGCAACGCCTCGGATGTCACTCGTCACAAACCGAGTGCAGCCATAAAGGCCTCGGCCTCTGCTTCGGTGATCGTGTCATCCTGCAATTCCTTGAGGCTCTCCACAGGCGCTACGCCTTGAGTGCGCGCGAGTTCGAAGACGGACGCGCCTTCGTGTGTGCGCAGACCGGCGAAATTCTTCTCGAAACCAGCCTCGTGGAGCATGCCGGCCCGTTCCCCAGGTGCATCGCTCGGCCCTCGCTGCTGTAGAGCAGCGGCCAGCCGTGACCGAGCGGTCTCGTCGAGCACCGCTTCGGGACGCGCCCGTGACGGAACGACACAGGTCAGGGACTCGTAGCGCCCACCGATGTCCATTTCGCTTGCCATCTGGCTCCAGGCCCGCCACGGTGTCGCCAAACTCGCTCTCGGAGCCATCAAGCACATCGAGTGCCATCTGCAAGGCCGCCTCGCCCAGCGAGGTGACCTCCAGGTCGAACGCTCCCGAGTCCGGCGAAGGTGCCCGCAGCTCGAGCTCCAAGACCACGCTGCCCCCGGACATCGAGCGCAACCGGAGCACCACTGCGCCGGCGATCTCCCGCGGTAACCACCCTCCAGACCTCGGGCGGCGCGCGGCGAGCGCAATCGCCGTGCGGTTGATCACTCGGTCGGTACCAGTGAGCAACCGCGCCAAGTCGGCAGCACGTAGCTCGCCCAGGTGAGCTCGCTCACCTTCAAGACGAAGAATCAATCGGGCGCTCACCGGCTCATTGTCGCATGTGGCCGACAGCCGCCCATCTGTTGCAGGTGCGGATACGGGGTCATCCCGAAGTGACGCAGAGCCACGCGCCATTGTCCCGACGACCAGCAACGCAATGGCTCGCTCCCGTACCATCACGATGATGAATGGCCGAGCACAGAGTCCTGAGATCGTCTCCGTGGGGTATGAGCAACGCAGCCTCGAAGATCTCATCGGCCTACTCACCCGCAACAACGTCGAAGTGCTGATCGATGTACGTCTGAACCCGATCTCGCGCAAGAAGGGCTTCTCCAAGACGGCGCTGTCGGACGCGCTCGGTGCTGCAGGCATTGAGTACCGACACGAGCGCAGCCTCGGCAACCTCAAGGAAAACCGAGATCCATTTCGCAAGGGTCTCAAGTCAGCGCGGGATCGCTACCTACGGCATCTCCGGGATGGAGCAGCAACGGTGTACGACGAAGTGGTGGCGCTCGCTAGCACGGCGCGCGTTGCATTGCTCTGTTACGAACGCGAGCACCGCCAATGTCATCGCTCCTGCATTCTGGACACAGCGCAGAGCGATCAGCCCGGCCTAATGGTCCTCCAGCTGTAGCCGCCCAGGTCGCCGTGCCACCGCAGCGCGAACTGTCAGTGATGATCTTGGTCAAGGCCGCGCCGGTCCTGACATCTCACCTTGAGGAGAGCATGTGCGTCGCTGCGATGCGTCTCGGGCCTGAGCCGGAATGGATACGCCTTCATCCCGTACCGTTTCGGGATCTTGACGACAACTCCAAGTTCCGCAAGTACCAAGAACTCACGGTCCGAGTGGTGCGGTCTCGCACTGATCGCAGACCCGAGTCGTGGGTACCGCTCGAAGGATCGCTCCAACTTGGCCAGACTCTCGGGACCGAGCACGGCTGGTCCGCACGGCGACTCCGAGTTACGAGTCTCGGCGAACTGACGATGTGTGATCTCATCGAGCGAAATCGATCTGGTTCGGGCCCCGACACACCGTCTCTGGCGGTCGTGCGGGCAGCGGAGCCACCTGAGTTGCTGATAGGCCTGCGCGACGCCGAACAGCTCGACCGCTGGCGGCGGCGGGCGATCGACATCGCTTCCCGGCCGTCTCTATTCGAAGACCCAACTCAGGAACGTCCTTCATTCGAAGTCGTCCCATGGCGTTTCCGCTATGCCTACCGCTGCCTCGCTCCCGGCTGCCGCGGACACAGACAAACCATCGTCGACTGGGAAGCCGTCGCACTTTGGCGCCACGTTCGCAACCGGGCTAACTGGGAAGACCTCATGAGCCAAAAGTTTGTCGATGAACTCTGGTCGCCCGATCGAGACACAGCGTTCTTCGTGGGCAATATGGAGCAGCGGCCGTGGAATTTCCTTATTCTAGGGTCTTCTGGCCACCAAACGTCGCCCTCCAACAATCGCTCATAGGCTAGCGATCGTTCACGAAATCAGGTTGCACTGATTGGCTGGTGATCTTGCATAAGGCCTTCGCCCGGCACGTCCACCCGACGCCGTGTCAACGAGAACGTGGAGCCCGTTGCTGAACATAACCTCCACCGAATAAGGGTTCGCCATAGGTTAACTCGCGTGGTGTAGTGTCGGGTGGGTGGAGTTGTCGGCGGCCGCTGCCGGGGTGTTGTTCGAGACGGTGATGCCGCATCTGGGCGAGCGTCAGCGGCGTGTGGCGGCCGGCGCGATGGCCGAGGCGCTGGGCCGTGGCGGGCAGGCGTTCGTGGTGGGAGCGTCGGGGATCTCGACTTCGACGATGTCGCGGGCGGTGCGCGAGGTGCGCGCTGGGGTCGAGCCGTCGCACCGTCAGCGCGCTGCGGGCGGCGGGGACCGCCCGGCGGTCGACAAGCAGCCCGGTCTGCTCGAGGCGCTCGACGAGCTGGTGCATCCGGTCACGCGGGGCAGCCCGATGTCGCCGCTGCGCTGGACGCTGAAGTCGACGCGCCAGCTCGCCCGCGAGCTCGCCGGGCAGGGCTTCAAAGGCGTCCGCTGAGCTGGTGCGCCGGCTGCTGCACCAGATGGGCTACTCGCTGCAGGCGCCGGCCAAGCAGAACGAGGGCGCCGGCCATCCCGACCGCGACGCCCAGTTCGCCTACCTCAACGCGCTGGCCGGCGAGTTCGGCGCCGCCGGGGAGCCGGTGATCAGCGTGGACACCAAGAAGAAGGAACTGATCGGGTCCTACGCCAACGGCGGCACCGAGCCGCAGCCCGCCGGGCAGCCCCAGCGGGTCAGCGTGCACGACTTCGCGGACCGGGCGCTGGGAGAGTTCGCCAAGGCCGTCCCCTACGGCGTCTACGACGTCGCCGACAACGCCGGCTGGGTCAGCGTCGGCGACTCCGCCGACACAGCCGAGTTCGCCGTGGAGTCCATCCGCCGCTGGTGGAACACCCTGGGCCGCGACCGGTTCCCGCAAGCGACACGGCTGCTGATCACCGCCGACGCCGGCGGCTCCAACGGCTACCGGCCCCGCGCCCAGAAATGGTTCCTCGCCCGCCTCGCCGCCGACACCGGCCTCGAGATCACCGTCGCGCACTACCCGCCCGGCACCAGCAAATGGAACAAGATCGAGCACCGCCTCTTCAGCTTCATCTCCATGAACCGGCGAGGCCGACCCCTCACCGACATCGCCGCCATCGTCGAGCTCATCGCCTCCACCACCACCCAAGCCGGGCTCACCGTCCAAGCCGCCTACGACCCCAACTGGCACCAACGCGGCATCAAGATCACCGACCGCCAAATGCAACACCTGCCGCTGCGCCCCCACCACTGGCACGGCGAATGGAACTACACCATCACACCGACCAAACACGCGACCTAACCCGCGGCGACCCCTAAGCATCCTCGAAATTATGCCCGTGGCCTTACAAGGCTGAGCAATGGCGACTCTTGGGACTCAAAACCCGACCTAATGCCGAAGGCGGACAACACGCCGAATCCAGGCCCCCAATATTCTGACAAACTTGGCGGTATTGTGCCGGAGGCATTGCACCGAGGCAACAAGTGCCCGACGTCGTACAGAGATCGCTCGTGAGAGTAAGCGCCAATTCCTCTGGAATTTGTGTCCATACGCGAATATGAGGTTCGTATATCGTACGATTCCGAATCAGATCTCCTATCGCAAATGCGCGTCGGGTCGGGGGCGTCCGTCGGTGCCGGGCGAGGTGGCGGCGTCGGTGATGGTGCTTCAGGCGCTTGGGGGTCTGTCGGACCGGCAGGCGTGCATGCGGCTTCAGACGGATACCGCGTCGAAGGCTGATGAGGCGTTCCATCCCACGGTGCTGACGCTGTGGCGCAGTCGGCTGCGTGCCAGCGGTGACCCTGACCGGATGTTCCGGGTGTCGCGTGAGGTGATCGCTGAGTGCGGCGCGGTCGCGAAGAGCCATCGGCGGGTGCTCGATTCCACGGTTCTTGATGACGCGGTGGCGCGTCAGGACACTGTCACGATGCTGGTGAACCAGATCCGGCGGGTCCGCAGGCTGCACGAAGGGCTGGCCGAGGTGTGGGTGCGCGAACGCAACCTGGGCACCGGCGGCGCGGTGGTGGACTGGGGCGACCCCGCCGACGTGGAACGCCTCGTCAGCGAGCTCGTCGACGACGCCCTCGAACTGATCGGCACAGCAGAAGATCTCGAATTGGACGACGCTCAGGGCGACGCGGTGGCGTTGCTGGCGCTGGTCGCGGGCCAAGACGTCGAGCCCGGCGACGGGCCGGGCCGGTGGCGGATCGCGCGGCGCACCGCGCCGGGCCGGATCGTGTCGACGGTGGATCCCGAGTCGCGTCATGTGCATAAGTCGCGCAGCGTCTACCGCGACGGCTACAAGGCCCACATCGCGGCGGAGCCCGACACGGGTCTGATCACCGCGGTGGACCTCACCGCTGGCGATGTCGGCGACGCGCAGGCCGCGCCCGGCCTGATCGCCGACGAGGCGGCGGGCACCGAGGTGTACGGCGACAGCGCCTATGGCACCGGGGACCTGCGCTCCCATCTCGCCGACCGCGACATGACCGCAGTGATCAAGCCGCCGCCGATCCAGACCGCGGTCGAGGGCGGCTACAGCATCGACGACTTCGACATCGACACCGACGCCGGGACCGTGACCTGCCCTGAAGGCATCACCGTGACGATCAGCCCCAAAGCCACAGCACGCTTCGGGCGAAACTGCCGCACATGCCCGGTGCGAGGACGCTGCACCACCGCCAAAGACGGGCGCACCATCAAAATCCACCCCCACCACCAGCTCCTCAACCCAGCCCGCAAACTGGCCCGCACCGACAGCTTCGACCACGACTACCGCCGATGGCGGCCCATGGCCGAACGCTCCATCGCGTGGCTCGTGCGCAACAACCGAAGATGCCCCTACCGAGGCATCCACAAAAACCGGCAATGGCTCACCACCCGCGCCGCAGCAGTCAACCTCAAACGACTCACCAACCTCGGAATCACACACAACGGCCGCCACTGGGCCATCAACTGACCACCACCACCACAAAACACCCCCAACAACCCACCGCGACACCCAAACCCAGCCCGAACCCCACACACACAGCCCCCAACAGCCACCGCCACACCCGCAACCACCCCGCACCGCACACAACCGCCCACCGGACCGCCAAATCACGCCCGACACAAACACCCTCTGACACGCCCAGACACGACTTGCTCAGCAGGCTCCTAGTACGGACTTTCGACGCTGTAGGCCCAGTGGCGGACGTCGTCGTCGGGTTTGTAGAAGACAACGCGTTGGCTGTCGCTCGTCCACCCCAGGGTGGGCGCGATATCCGGGGCCGAACCGCGGGCGCTCACCACGCCCACGATCTCGCTCAAACTGTCGAACTCGACGATGACCAGCGTCCCTCGATCGTCCTGCCAGTCACGCACAACTGCGAAGAGCGAGCCATCGGGAGACCACGACGCACTGTTGGCCGCCAATGCTTCAGTAGCGCGCTGGAGGCCCGATCCGTCGGGATGCATCGTCCAGATGGCATCGACTGAATTGAACGCGATCCATTCGCCGTCGGGCGACCACGTCGGCGCCTCTTCCCACTCGCCGCCCGCCGCCAGCAACGTCTCGGTGCCGTCGGCACGATCCACGACGACGAGGTGCTGATCGATTGGCCGATTATCGGGCTCGGCGACGGCGGGCCCAGCGTCGGAGGACCCAGCGTCGGAGGACCCAGCGTCGGAGAGCTCGTCGTCACCTTCGGAAACAGCGGGTGCGGGACCCACTCGAGCTCGACGGGAGAAGATGATCTGCGCGCCGTCGGGTGACCATGACGGGCGCTGATCGAACACCGCCCCGGAGGTGATCTGGCCCAGACCGCTTGCATCGGGTCTCACGACGAAGATGTGGCTCGCCCGCTCGCCGTTGACGATCGCACTCTGCGAAAACGCGATCCACTCACTGTCTGGCGACCACGCCGGGGCACTCAGGCCGTGTTGTGCGGTGAGGAAGGGCAGATCGCCGGTTCCATCTCCATCTGCGGTCCACAGTGTGCTGCCGACCCGGAAAGCGATCTGCCGGCAATCCGGCGACCACGTCAAGTGATCGATGCCTTCGGGCTTCGTGTCGGCGAACCGCAGCGGCAGTTCGAGAAAGCTCCCCACGAATTCGCCGGTGCAGATTCCTGCCGGTGGACCGGGCTCATCGGAGCGGACGCGACTCGGGATGTGCGGTTCGACCCCCGACACCGGGTGCTCGATATCGGCGTTGTCGGGAGCATTGTCGGGGTCAACGGCCGCGTCGGTGGCCGTCGTCGAATCGCCGGCGCTGCCGCCGTCGAGATCTTGCGCCGGAAGTGGCTCATCGGCAGCCTGTTCGTCGGACTCGCTGTCAGCCTCCTCAGCCAACTCCGAGCTTGCAAGCTCGCTCTCGTCGGCTTGGTCAGTGCCGTCGATCTGGGAGTTGACGACAAGCGCTCCCACCACGAGGACTCCTGCGATCCCCGCGACCAGCCACCAACCTCGGCGAGCTCCGGGATCGTCGCCGCCGATGTCGTCAACAGTCGCATCGCCCCGGCGGGATGTCCTGTCTGCCGGGACGAGGATGATCGGATCCTGGGGTTCGTCGGGCATGGTGCAGAACTCCCGAGCCCTCGTCAGTAGCTCATGTCGCCGAAGCGAGATCGGACCGCGCTGCCCACGTTCGCGACCGTACCGGCGAGTAGCTGCCGCGGGCGTGCGGCTGGTTCTGAGTGATCTCGCTTCTAGGGTGATCTCGTGCCAAGACCGCTGATCGGACTGGTGGGACGGCGACGCGTGGGGTCGCGGATCGGAGGCTTCCCGCCGGTCTTCGACAACGTCGACGTCGACCTTTACATCGCGCACTACGCCCACGCCATCAACGCCGCAGGCGGCATCGCGGTGTACCTGCCGCTCGACTCCGACCCTGCCGACCTGGCACCACGGCTCGACGGCGTGCTGCTCACCGGAGGCGAGGACGTCGCTTCGTGCCTGTACGCCGAGCACTTTGCGGCCAACGGCGCCGCGGAGGCCGACGGCGGAGGAACGCACCAACTCGCCGAGACTGACGCAAGCACCGCCGCCGACGAGGTTCCGCTGCGAGACGCGTTCGAACTCGCGCTGCTCGACGCTGCTCTGGCGGCCGAGCTGCCAGTGCTAGGTATCTGCCGCGGGGCGCAGCTTCTGACGGTGGCCGCCGGTGGAACCCTGCATCAGCACCTGCCCACTCATGCATTCGTCGACGGACCGCCCGATGCCACGCCGCACATCGTGACCACCACCGAGGGCAGCGAACTGCGACGGATGTACGGCCCCGAGGTGGCGGTGAACTCGCTGCACCATCAAGCAGCCGACGCGCTCGGCGACGGCTACGTGGCCACCGCCCACTCCCCTGACGGCATCATCGAAGGCATCGAGCACATGGACTTGCCGATCGTCGCCGTGCAGTGGCATCCCGAACTGATGACCGACGCTCTGGCGGACCCATGCTTCCGCTGGCTCATCGAACGCGCCGAGCCGATTGCGACCACGTAGGCCTCAGCGACCTGCAACGGAACTCGCTATCGCCTGCGCTATGCGACCAGCGACAGTGCTGGGACGAAGTCGCCTGATCTCGCCGTCAGGTAAACGGACGATCCATTGGTCGACATCGGGAAGCTGGAGTGTCAGTTCGGCCGCGCCCGGCGAATTCAGGTCATCGCTCGACCACGCCTTGTAGCCCGTCGGGTCTGGGACCGACCAGAAAATCGCCGGGCCGGGACCGATCCCGTTCCAGTTCTTGAGTTCGTAACTCCGATAGCCGGTCCAGGCCAAGAAACGACTCACGCCGACCCCGGGGACTTCCGCGTCAAAGCGAACGAGCCAGGAATTGCCGGACGAGTCATCTTCGGCGAGCGCCACGTAATCGTCAACAGTTAGTTCGGCGTCATACCACCTCGACGACACGTGTCCGACTTCGCCGAACATGTCATCGAGTTCGTGTTCGACGAGCGAGAACAACAGCCGTACGGCGTCGTTCCAGATCGCCGTACGGCGAATCTGGGCCTGCCGAAACTCCGCACGTACGCGGTCGTACCCCTGCTGGGCTGCGGCGACTCGCTCTAGGTCACGCAGCGCATCTTCGGTCCGCTGGAGGATCAGCCCCGCGATCGGCTCGAGGTCTCCGCCGAGATCCGACTCGGCGAGCGCGTCGTAATAGCGGAGTCGATCCTTGCGACGAATGATGACGCTGGGGAACCCGCTCCGGATGAGTTCGAGATTCAGCACCGCTCGCGACGTGCGACCGTTGCCGTCCACGAACGGGTGGATGTGGGTGAGCCACGTGTGAAGAACGATTGCGCGCAGCAACACGGAGGCGCGGGCGTTCTCGTGAGACCAGCGCTCCCACTCCTCCATGGCGGACATGACGTCGTCCCATGTCGAAGGCGGAACGTGCGGGGATCCCGAAATGGTGACTGGTTGGGACCGAAATCTGCCCGCACCTGCCGTGCCGCCGAGGACGAGTTCGTGCAACTGACGGACATCTTCGAACGTCGTCGCAGCATTGCCGCGGGCGAGCTCCACCATGCGTTCCAAAGCGGCGGACAAGTTCACCGCATCTTGGGAAAACGCGGCGTCGTGACCAGGAATCGTCATCCCGCGCTCGATCGCCAGCCTCGTCTCGCCGACATCGAGAGGGCTGCCCTCGATGGCGTTCGACTCGGCGACTTGCTCAAATCGCTTATCCCCGAAGTACGCCCGCAGCGTCGCCTCGGTCAGCTTCCCTTCCGAGCGCAAGAGTTCGACGCTTGCGTGCAGCTTGGACACCTCGTCGAGTACCCATGCGCTTGTTGATTCCAAGCTGTAGGGCGTACCGTCCAAGCTGACAGTGGCCGGCCGGGCATTGGGCGTCACCATCGATGTCACGGTACCGGTCACTCGCAATTGTTCAAGGACCGCCTGCAGGGCGAGTCGAGCGAAGGAACCGTCGATCAGCCCTCGACGGCGGCGCGTATCCGCGGGATGACGTTGCGGGCGAGGCGTTCGAGGGACGAGTTGAACAGTGACGGGGCCATGCCTGGCGAGGCGCCCCACGTGACCACGTCGGTGAAGCCGTAGCGGGTGATGAACTCGACCAGCTCCGCGACGCAATGGTCTTCGTCGCCGACGATCCAAGCCTGCGGAATTGCGCCTTTCGACGGGTCGAACGCGGTGAACTCATCAGGCGTCTCGGCGAAGAACTTGGCGTACACGCCGGCCCGGTAGCGCTCCCCCGACTTGATCGGCACCCACTCGCGTTCGACATCGTTAGTGACGAACACCGAGCGGATGATGCCCACCCGATAGTCGTCCGGGTCGCGGTCCGTCGCCCGCAATTCTGCCTTCCATGGCTCCAGCACGATGTCGGGTGCGCCTTGAGGCAGCAGGTGCGTGTCGAACCGGGCCGCCCGCACTGCTGCGTTGGTGCTCATCCCCGCTATCCACAGCGGCGGCCCACCTGGCTGCACCGGTGCTGGCGTCACCAGCAGATCGTCGAACTGGTAGCGCTTGCCGCTGAAGCTGAACGGCTCGCCCTTCCATGCCAGCCGCAGGATCTGCACCAGCTCCTCAGTGAGCGATACCCGGCGGGACTGCGGTATGCCGAAGCCGCGGAACTCGTGCGCCGCGTAGCCCATCCCGATGCCCAGCTCCATTCGGCCACCGGAGATGTTGTCGAGGATGGCCAAGTCCTCGGCCAGCCGGATGGGATGGGCGAACGGCGCCAACATGATGTCGGTCGAGATCCGGATCCGAGACGTACGCGCCGCGACCGCCCCGGCCACCGGCACGAAATTGGGCAAGTGCCCGTCGTCGAGGAAGTGGTGCTCGGTGAACCACGCCAGGTCGAAGCCGAGCTCGTCGGCCATCTCGATCTGGTCGAGCGCCTGCGCGTAGATCTCGCGCAACGGCACATCGCTGCCCGGCGGGCTCCGAAAATCGTGGACGACACCGAATCGAAGAGGCTGTGGCATCCCCGCAGACTAGGTGGGACGTGTGACACGCAACCCGACGAAGAGCGTTCCCCGGGCCGATTTCAAGCGATTCGACTACCGTGGCAGACAAGTCATCGGGGGCGCGGCCGGACGACGACGTGATCGGCGCGCGATGGGAGCAGCTCATGAAGAACGGCAGTACGAATGGATCGGCTTCCGGCACCGGAATGCCCGACTACGAAGTCATCATCATCGGCGCGGGCGTGGCCGGCATCTACCAGATGTACCGGCTCGCCGAGCGAGGCGTCCATGCGACGGTGCTCGAGATGGGCAGCGACCTCGGCGGCACGTGGTTCTGGAACCGCTACCCCGGCTGCCGGTTCGACTCCGAGAGCTACACCTATGGCTATTCGTTCTCAGACGAGCTGCTCGAAGAGTGGCACTGGCAAGAGCGCTTCTCAGGCCAGCCCGAGAACCTGCGCTACCTCAACTACGTCGCCGACAAATTCGATCTGCGCAAGCACATGCAGTTCAACTGCCCCGTCGAGTCGGCCCACTATGACGACGCGGACAACATCTGGCGTCTGCATCTCGGCGATGGCCGCGACCTGTCGTGCCGGTTCCTTCTGACCGCGCTCGGACTGCTGTCGGCGCCGACGTATCCCCGCGTCGAGGGAGTCAACGCCGACGGCACCGACGTCTTCTTGGGCCAGTCGTTCCACACCTATCACTGGCCACCAGAGCCCGTCGAGCTGGAGGGCAAGCGGGTCGCTGTGATCGGCACCGGCGCCACCGGCGTGCAGGCCATCGCTGCGATCGGCGAGAAGGCCGATCATCTGACCGTGTTCCAGCGGCGGCCTAACTGGTGTGCCCCGCTACACAACAGTGAGATCTCCGACGAGGAGATGGCCGGCATCCGCGCCCGCTACGACGAGATCTTCGCCACCTGCGCCCGCACGCCCGGCGGCTTCGAGCACGAACCGGACCGCCGAGGCTTCTATAACGTGGCGCCCGAAGAGCGTCAGGCGATGTGGGAGAAGCTGTACGGCGAGCCGGGCTTCGGCATCTGGATGGCGAACTTCCGCGAGATCTTCTTCGACGAGGAAGCCAATGCCGAGCTGTCAGCGTTCATTGGCGACAAGATCCGCCAGCGGGTCGACGATCCGGTCATCGCGGAGAAGCTGGTCCCCTCCGATCACGGCTTCGGCGTGCAGCGGGTGCCGCTTGAGACGCGGTACTACGAGACCTACAACCGCCCGAACGTGCAGCTCGTGGACTTGCAGGAGACGCCGATCGAGCGCATCACGCCCAACGGCGTGCAGACCACTGAGCGCGAGTACGAGTTCGACATCATCGTCTACGCCACGGGTTTCGATGCCATCACCGGCTCGTTCGACCGCATCGACATCCGCGGCTCGGGCGGCGTCAAGCTGCGCGACAAGTGGAGCGACGGTCCGGTCACCTACTTGGGCATGATGGTCAGCGAGTTCCCGAACCTGCTGACGATCGCCGGCCCGCAGAGCGGCTCAGCGTCGACGAACTATCCACGCGGCATCGAGATCGGCGTGGACTGGGTGACAGGCATGCTCGACTACATCTGGGGGAACGACTACACCCGCTTCGAGGCCGACCTCGACGCTGAGCGTGAGTGGACGAACCACGTCGTCGAGATGTACAGCATGATGCTGATGCGCAAGGCCCAGGGCTGGTTCACGGGGTACAACTCGAACGTCGACGGCCACGAGAAGGGCACGATCCGCTACCTCGTGTACAACGGCGGCGCGCCCAAGTACAAGCGCCGCATCGATGAAATCGCCGACCACAACTACGAGGGCGTCGCGTTCGCAACCGAGCGCGCCGCGGTCGCAGTCGGCTGATCCTGAGCTGCCGAGCCAGAACTGCTGAGCCTGAGCTGCCCATCCTGAGCTACTGAGGCTGAGTTGCTGATCCTGAGTTGCTGATGATGGGCCCGCCGCGGCGCCCTTGCATCTGACAGCTCCCAAGAAGAGAGGTGAGCCGTGGACATTTCCGGAGCTGCTGCCATTGTCGGCGTCGCCGAGACGGACTACATGCGGGGCACCTCGCAGAGCGTCCCCGAGCTGATACTCGAAGCGTCTATGGCCGCCATCGCCGACGCCGGGCTCGACCCCAGCGAGATCGACGGCATCCTGCCGCCACCGGGGTTCATCTCGGCCGAAGAGATCGCGGCCAACCTCGGCGCCAGCGACATCCGCTACGCCGTCACTGTGCACATGGGCGGCGCAAGCCCGGTGGCGGCGCTGCAGTCGGCGACGATGGCCATCGCTGCCGGCATCGCCACCAATGTCGTCATCACGTTGGGCTGGAACGGCTACTCGGCGATGCGGCCGCGCCCCGAGACCCGTCCGACCAAGCGCCGCCTGGAGCCGGGGCCTTTCGTGGACGTGAGCCGCAATTTCTATGCGCCCTACGGCGTGCGCTCCGCTGTGCAGTGGTACTCGATGTACATCCAGCGCTACGTCGACCTGTACGACGTCGAGCCGACCGACGCCGCCCAGGTGGCACTGACGTGCCGCGAGCACGCCCACCTCAACGACAAGGCGCTCATGGGCGGCCGGCCGATGACCATGGACGACTACCTGGCGTCGCCGCTCATCACCGAGCCGATGCGCAAGTTCGACTGCTGCTTGGAGACCGACTGCGCTGCGGCCGTAGTGCTGACATCGCCGGAGCGGGCGAAGGACCTGCCGCATACGCCGGTGCTGTGGCTGGGCGGCGCCGAAGGGCACCCCTATCCCGCCGATGAGATCACCAACCGCCCCGACATGCTCCGTCTCGGCCTTGATTCCGCAGCGCCCCGAGCGTTTGCGATGGCGGGCGTGCAGCCGGCCGACATGGACTTCCTGCAGATCTACGACTGCTTCACCTATGTCGTGCTGATGGAACTCGAAGCGATCGGGATGTGCCCGAAGGGCGGCGCCAAGGAGTTCGTGGCCGACGGGAACATCTCGCTCGGTGGCCGCTACCCGATGAACACCCACGGCGGTCTGCTCTCTCAGGGCCACGCATGGGGTCTCAACCACGTCGTCGAGGCGGCCCGCCAGTTGCGGCACGAAGCCGGAGATGCGCAGGTGCCCGATGCCGAGTTGGGACTGGTGACCGGCTACGGCGACCTCGGCGACGGCAGCATCGCCGTGCTGGCCCGAGGCTGAGGGCCCGACGCTATGAACCCGATCCGATGAGCCCGATCCGATGAGCCCAGCCAAGCCAGCCCGCAAGTACGTGCCCCAGCCGGAGGGACTCAACCTCGAGTTCCATCAGGCCTGCCTGGCCGAGGGTTTGCTGTGCCTCCAGCAGTGCGCGGGTTGCGGGCAGTTCCGACACCCACCCCGGTGGTACTGCCCGTCGTGCCACAGCCGCGACTACGGCTTCGCTCCGGTGAGCGGCAGCGGCCGCATCTATTCGATGGCGGTCAATCACTTCACCGTCGATCGCGGTTGGATGGATGAGCTTCCTTACATCACTGCTGTGGTCGAACTCGATGAGGGCCCCCGCGTGGTCGGCTCGTTGCGCGACGTTCAGCCCGGCGAAGCAGCCCTCGGCCAGCAGGTGCAGGTGTCGGTCGAGCCTCGGGGCGAAGAGTTCGCCTATCTCTGGGTCGATCTGGTCTAACAATCTGCGCGGACACGCAACGAGAGCGCGACGGTCAATCGATCACTCGGTCACTCTGGCCGAGTGTTCAAACCGCTGGCGAGCACCGTGACGATGGCCAGTCCGCCGACGGCAGCGGAGCCCAGGTAGGCGACCGTCGGGCTGACGGCGAACACCGGAAACCAGATCAGCGCGCCCAGCGCGTGGCCCGAAAAGCGATACGCGAGCGTGAATGACAGCGCCCCAGCACGGTTGTCCGGAGCAGCGACCGAGGCAAGAGATTGGAAGCCCACCACGACCGCCTGCGTGGCGGCGCCGCCGATAAACCACACGAGCGCCAGCGACCACGCCGAGTTCGCGACGGCCAGCAGTGCAACAATGCCCGAATTGACGACGAGCGCCACGGTGACCGCACGGCGCCCACCCCAGTGGTCGAGCACGATCCCCGACAGCGGAGCCGCAATCATCCCGGCGGCGCCACCGCCCAGCAGCAACAACCCGACTTGCGAACCGGACAACCCGATCTCGTCGCGGCCGCCCAGCCCGACGAGCACCCGCGCTCCCACGGGGCCGAACGCGGCCAGCAGCGCTGTGGCAGCCAACAGCATCGTCGGGCGCCGCAGCAACGAGCGCATCGGGGGCCGCTTCGGTTGGTCCACCTGGGTGCTCGAGTCACCGCTTCCGCCAGACGCGGGCAGCAGCGGCGCGATCACCGCCGACACCAATGCCGCCACCCAGAACGCCAAACGCCAATTCAGATCCGCGCCGACGCCGCCCACCAGGGGCGCCACGAGCTGGCCGAACGCCTGGCACGCCGCGTATCGGCCCACGACGCGTCCGAGGCGCGCAGCGGGTGCTGTGTCGGTGAGCGTGGCCAACAGCAGCGGCGTAATGAATGCGTTGAGCGCGCCTTGGAAGACGCGACCTGCGATGAACCACGCGAACGTCGGCGCGACCGCACACACCGCCGTCGCCACGGCATACAGCCCGAACGTCCATCGCAGTGTGCGGGCACGGCCCCACCTGTCGCCGAGCGTTCCCGACACCAGCAGCAGCCCGGCAAACGGCAGCAGATAGGCCATCATCGCCCAACCGATGTGCGCGGTCGTTACCGAGAAGGCCTCGCGCAGCTCGGGGACCATCGGCACCATCACGCCTGCGCCGAACGGCCCCATCATGCCGCCGAGATAGACCAGCATTCGCCGCCAGTCGCTGCCTGTCTCCGGTTCGGCCATCAGCGCGCGCACGTTAGTGCTGCGTCCCCAAAGTGATCACACGGCCCTGGTTAGCTGCGGCCATGCGCACCTGCACTGCGGAGAGCCTGAGCTGCGAGAGACGGTCGCCCCCGATAGAGCGAGAACCCGCGTCGTACCCCCGACCCCACAAGAGCAACTCGACGCGGCGATCCGCCTGATCACCGCCGCCGCCGACCTCGCTGGGCCCGCTGACGGGCGCGATGAGCTGCTTCGCGGGGCCATGGTGCTTCTGCGGCGCCTGTCCCGAAGCCTGGATGCACGGCTGCCGTTTCTCGCCGACGACAACGAGCGCGCTCGTCACCTGCTGCGGCGCCTCCGCGCCGACCTGGCGTCGCTGGCACCGGAGATCGACAAGGCCTCGACCCGGGCTGCAACCGGCTCGGAATCCCAAGAGCACAGCGCCAACCTCGTCTGGCAGGGTCTGCTGGCCCGGGCCGTGACCGAACTTGCAGACAACGACGCCGGTGACCCGGGGCGGGCCCAGATCCCCGCCCACCTGCGGGCGCGAGCCGCGGCGAACCCAGCCCTCCATCGAGATCCCATCCAGCGTCCCCAGCTCACCGAGGAGCCCCGTGCCTGACGACGAGACCCCCGTGCACATTCCCGACCTGATGCTCAGCGACGAGCACTTCGCCGAGCAGTTTCCGCTCTCGCCGCTGGACGACTACATGATCCACCAGACCCCGGACCCGATTCGGGTCATGTGGAGCGGTGACCCCCGCACCTACGAGCGGTACTGGATGCTGTGCCACGACCCGTCAACCGAGGTGCTGGTCGCGGCCGGCGGCAGCATCTATCCGAATCTCGACCGGGCCGAGGCATACGCCATCGTGAACCACAAGGGCCGCCACACCACGGTGCGCGGCTTTCGCAATCTCGGAGTGGACCGCGCCGACATGCGCATCGGGCCCATCGTGCCGCGCATCGTGCGGGGAATGCGCTGGTGGCGCTTCGAGCTCGAGCCCAACGAATGGGGCATCAGCTACCAGCTGGATTTCCGCGACACCACGCGTCAGACGTTCCGCGAGCCGATCTCCAACTCCGCGGCCGGTACGCCGCCGGCGCGTCGGGGCGACGTCACCACCGGTTTCGAGAGCTTCGGCGAAGTGGAGGGCTGGGTGGAAATAGACGGTGTGCGAGTCGATTTCCCGCCCGGTTGCTTCGGCACGCGTGATCGGCACTGGGGCGTCGGCCGGGGCGTCGGCGGCCCGCCAATGTCGCTCGGCGGGCGTCTGCACGTGGGCACCTCGGGCAACGGCTTCGCCCAGTTCCCAAGCTGGACGCTGTGGGGCGACCGGGTGTTCTTCCGCTTCGGCGACCAGCGGCCGGGCTCGGGTCGCGTCAACAAGCCGACCCGCCGCCTGCGCTTCGAGCCCGATACCCACGTCTTCGTCGAGGGCATCGTCGGCTACCCGCTCGATAACGGCACAACGAAGCAGGTGCACTACGAGCGGATCGGCAACCAAACGGCCTACCTGCGCTGCGGCATGTACGGCGACACGCCCGACGGGGACATCCATCAGGGCGGCTACGACGGTCCGAACCTGGTGCAGGGCGAGACCCATGACGTGAATGACCCCAGAATGCGCATCAAGCTGCGCGGACTCGATGAGCATCTGTGCCGCGTGAGCTGCGACGGCGAGGTCGCCACGGGCTTCTACCAGCCCATCGATCCGGTGGCCTTCCAGGCATGCGAGGCCGGCCGGCCCGGATGGGCGTTCTTGGAATGAGCGGGCGGGCCCGAGCGCGGGTGCCTGAACCACATGCTTGCGATCACCGTCCGAGTGGCCGAGGTGGCCGAGGTGGCCGAGGACTGGCCCACATTCGCGTGGTGGAGCTAGCCGGCGGCGTCGGTGCCGACCTGGTGATCCACGACTGAGGCGGGCTAGCCGGGCTAGCCGGGCTAGGGCTGACCGGGCTGACCGGGCTGACCGGGCTGACCGAGTCGAACAGGCCAACCGAGCTGACCGAGCCAACCGGACCATCCAGGCCAACCGGGCCGGCTGATGTTGCCGGACTGACCGCTCTGAACAGCCGGTTGGTCGTGCTGTCGCTGACGCCGTTCGGGATGACCGGGCCGTACACGCACTTCGAGGCCTCCGAGATCAATGTCATCCATGGCTCCAGCTGGGGAAATCTGTCGCCGGGAGGCGCAACCGACCCGACGTTGCCGCCGCTCCGGGCACCCGCACGGTCGTGCCGTGGTCCATCTTCGAATGCGCTGACGGATTGATGCAGTTCATCTGCGCCGAGCAACCGCAGTGGGAGTCGTTCGTCGAGTTGATGGGGTCTCCCGAATGGGCGTCGCTGGACGTGTTTGCCACCGGTGACGGCCGCAGCGCCGAACCAGACCGTCGCACCGGCGCGGCCGGCGCGGGCGAGGCGGCCGCTGGACGGCGTGCGGGTGTGCGATTTCACATGGATCTGGGCGGGCCCCGCCTGCACGCAGATACTGGCCCATCTCGGCGCGGACGTCATCAAGCTCGAGTCGCCCAAGCATCTCTGCATGTTCCGTCGGCTGCCGTTCCACCCGCCGCAGGGGCCCCAGAACCACGACACCTCCGGCGCGTTTCAGATCTACAACTCCGACAAGCGCAGCGTGGGCATCGACCTGACCCATCCCGATGCCGCACAAGTCGTCCGACGGCTAGTGGCGGTGAGCGATGTGGTCATTGACAATTTCGGGGTCGGCACCATGGATCGGCTGGGCTTCGGCCCGGAGCAGCTGCGTGCCATCAACCCCGATGTGATCGTGGCCTCGCTGTCGGGTTACGGCCAGACCGGCCCGTGCGCTCACTACATGGCCTACGGACCTGCCGGCGGCGCGGTCTCGGGCCTGTATGCGTCCAATGGCTACGAAGACGGCGCTGCATTCGAGACCGGGATCGCCATCGGGGACCCCTGCACGGGGATCACCGCAGCATGGGCCGTCGTGGCGGCACTCGCCGCGCGCCGCCGCACCGGCACCGCCGCCAAGATCGACGTCGCCATGGTCGAAGCGGTTGCCGCTACCGTCGGCGAGGGCTGGATGCAGTACCTCGCCGATGGCCAATCTCCGATGCCGCAGGGCAACCACGACTCGATCTGGTCGCCCCACAACTGCTACCCGGCCGCCGGCGAAGATCAGTGGGTCACGATCGCGTGCACCGATGAGCACATGTGGCATTCGCTGTGCGTCGTGGTGGACCCCGATCTGACTCAGGCACCGCAATACGCAACTGCGGGCGACCGCAAGCGCAATGAGGCCGAACTGGACGCCGTGCTGTCGGCGTGGACGACCGCCCGTGATCGCTGGGAGATCACCCACGAGTTGCAAGCTGTCGGTGTGGCAGCGTTCCCGTCGCTGACGCCGACCGAGCTCTGGAACGGCGACCCCCACCTCGAAGCACGGGGCATGCTCGAACGGCCCCGCCACCCGGTCACCGGCGACCTCGTGGTGCTTGGTGTGCCGTGGCGATTGGCACACCGCGCCAACGGACTGCAGCGCCCTGCGCCGATGCTCGGCCAGCACACCCACGAGGTGCTGACGCAGGTATTGGGCTATGCCCCGGACGCCGTCGCAGATTTGGTCGCCCAAGGCGTGGTCCACGACCAGCGCCTAGGGCCGTCTCCGGCGACCGCCCGCTACCCGCAGCAGCCCTGAAAGCCAGCGCGCTTCACCGGCGCGTGTCGACAGCGCGCTGGGCGCACCGTGACAGCGCATGACCGCCCGCGCCTACCATCGCGGCGGCATCGCCCCACCGCCAGCGGCCCGCCGCCAGCGGGGAAATCCCATGGGGCGGCTTGTCGATGGCACTCCGAGGGGGAGATATGGCTGCAGAAGTGACGATTACCTCAGGACGACTGGCAGGTGCGGACGATCAGGGCGCCCACGCCTACAAGGGCATCCCCTACGCGGCACCACCGGTGGGCGACCTGCGATTTCGGCCACCGGTCGCGCCGGCGAGCTGGGACGGTGTGCGCGACGCCTCGACTTTCGGCCCGGTGGCGCTGCAGCAGGCCATGCCGGGCATCTTCGGCGAGCTGGGCACGCCCCCGAATCCTTCCGGCGACGACTGCCTGCGGCTGAACGTGTGGACGCCTGACCCCGGTGCGGGCGGCATGCCGGTGCTGGTATGGATCCACGGGGGTGCCTTCTATGGGGGCAGCGGCATCGACGACGTCTACAACGGCGCGGCGTTTGCCCGCGACGGTGTCGTGTGCGTGACCATCAACTACCGCCTCGGCGTGCAAGGATACTGGAACCTGGCAAGCCATTTCCCAGCTTTGGCCCAATCCGGCAACATCGGCATGCTCGACCAAATAGCGGCGCTGCGCTGGGTGCAGGAGAACATCGCTGCCTTCGGCGGCGATCCGTCCAGGGTGACGATCGCCGGCGAATCCGCCGGCGGTATGAGCTGCTCGACGCTGATGGCGATGCCTGCGGCGAAGGGCCTCTTCCGGGCCGCCATCCCGCAGAGCGGCGCCGCTCACAACGGCCTCAGCGCCGACACGACCTCGCTCATCGGCGGCTACGTGCTGGACGCGGTCGGTGTGAAGCCGGGCGACACCGCAGCGCTTGCAGCGGTCAACAACGACGCCTTGCTGGCTGCCCAGATCGCCATTTCCGACGACTTGAGCATGACCCGCGATCCAGAGAAGTACCGCGAGGCGGCGGCAGTGCCGATGGCGTTCCAGCCCACGTACTTCACCGAGGAGCTGCCGCAGCGACCGATCGACGCCATTGCGGCTGGCGCGGCCTCGGACGTGTCGGTGATGATCGGTTCCACCAAGGAAGAGGCACTGATCTTCGTGGTGGACCTCAAGGAGATGTTCAGCGAGGAACTGGTGCGCGCCAGCACCAGCGCGGTCTTCGGCATGGCCGGCAAGGACGGCGATGCGGCCCTGCAGCTGTACAGCGACAACCGGCCTGGCGCCGCTCTGCACGAGTTGGCGGCGGCCGTCGAAACCGACCGCATGTTCACCGTGCCGGCCATCCGCATGGCCGACGCCCAAGCCACGCACAACCCAGACCTGTGGACGTACCGGTTCGATTGGGACAACCCCGAGCGTGACGGCGAATGGGGCGCGCACCACTTCATCGAGGTGCCGTTCGCATTCGATCAGGCCGACAACGACATGGGCCGCGGATTCGTCGGCGACAACCCGCCGGCCGACCTGATTGCCGCCACGCACGGGGCATGGGTCCGGTTCGCCACCGACGGCAATCCCAACCACGGCGGTCTGCCCGATTGGCCGCGCTGGGATCCGAGTTCTCGCCCGACGATGCTCTTCGACGACGAGTGTCGGGTTGCCAACAGCCCCGGCGCCTCCGAGATCAGCCTCTGGGACGGCGTGATCTAGCCGTTCCGCGCGGACAAGCGCCGGCCGGCCACCGGCCGCAGGTCATTGCATGGATCGCAACGTGTGCAATGCATGGATCGCAATTCTTCTGTTGCGTTGCTTGTAAGTGCTCATGCCTTCACTTCGTGCGGAGGCGCCGTTCACTCGCGCCCGTAGAATCTCTCTCTGCTGAGGCCATTGAATTCGGCAGGAATCAGAACCTCCGGAATCGATGGACCTCTGCCCCGCGCCCTGGGTCCTCCAAATCCGCTGATCTCCGGTGGGCCTGCAGTTCAACATTGCGTGGGCGCGATCTCCACACGAGGCTCACCATGACGACACCCCCACATCTCGCCGAGCGCGCAGACCTGCGCAATGTGGCGATCATCGCTCACGTCGACCACGGAAAGACCACCCTCGTCGACGCCATGCTGTGGCAGTCAGGAGCCTTTCGCGCCAACGAGACCGTTGCCGAGCGGGTCATGGACTCGATGGATCTCGAACGCGAGAAGGGCATCACGATCCTGGCCAAGAACACCGCTGTGCGCTATGTGCGCGACAGCGGCGAGGAGACCAAGATCAACATCGTCGACACCCCCGGCCACTCCGACTTCGGCGGCGAGGTGGAGCGCGCCCTGACGATGGTGGACGGCGTCCTGCTGCTGGTCGACTCCAGCGAGGGCCCGCTGCCGCAAACGCGGTTCGTGCTGCGCAAGGCGCTGGCGCTAAAGCTGCCCGTCGTGCTGGTGATCAACAAGATCGACCGGCCGGACGCTCGCATCGCTGACGTCGTCGACGAGGTGTACGAGCTGTTCTTGGATCTCGACGCGACTGACAACCAGATCGACTTCCCGATCGTGTACACCAACGCTCGTCGAGGCACGGCGTCGCTCGACCCCGAGCAGTCGGGCACCGATCTGCGGCCCATGTTCGAAACGCTGCTCGAGACCGTGCCCGCTCCCTTGCACGACCCCGAGCATCCGCTTCAGGCGTGGGTCACCAACCTCGACTCCAGTCCGTATGTGGGGCGCATCGCGATGTGCCGAGTCATGCACGGCACCATCAAGCGAGGCCAGAACGTGGCGTGGTGCCGCACCGACGGCACGACCACCACCGCCAAGATCAACGAGCTGTACGTCACCGAGAGCCTCGATCGGGTCGACACCGACGAGGCCAGTGCCGGAGAGATCATCGCCATCTCGGGCATCGAGGACATCACGATCGGCGAGACGCTCGCCGATCTGGCAAACCCCGAGCCGCTGCCCCTCATCACGGTGGACGAGCCAAGCCTGTCCATCACGATCGGCATCAACACCTCCCCCATGGCAGGTCTCGACGGCGGCAAGGTCACCGCCCGCCTCATCAAGAACCGCCTCGACGCCGAGCTGGTCGGCAACGTGTCGGTGCGAGTGCTGGACACCGAGCGGCGCGACACCTGGGAAGTGCAGGGGCGTGGCGAGCTTCAGTTGGCAGTATTGGTGGAGATCATGCGCCGCGAGGGCTTCGAGATGACCGTCGGCAAGCCCAAGGTGGTGACCCGCACCGTCGACGGAAAGCTCCACGAACCCACCGAGCGCGTCACCATCGACATCCCCGAGAGCTTCGTCGGGGCCGTCACCCAGCTGCTCGGCGAGCGCAAGGCCGACATGGTCGCCATGTCCAACCACGGCACCGGCTGGGTTCGGCTGGACTACATCGTGGCGGCACGCGGCCTGATCGGTTTCCGCACCGAATTCCTGACCGAGACTCGGGGCACCGGCCTCATGGCCAACGTGTTCGAGGGCTACACACCGTGGCTCGGCGAGCTTCGCACCCGCCACTCGGGATCGATCGTCGCCGACCGCAAAGGCTCGGTCACTGGCTACGCCGTGGCTGCGGTGCAAGAGCGGGCATCGCTGTTCGTGGCTCCCGGCGAGGAGGTCTACGAGGGCATGGTCATCGGTGAGAACCCGCGCCCCGAGGACATGGACGTCAACATCTGCCGCGAGAAGAAGCAGACCAACGTCCGCGCCGCCGCCTCCGACGACACCATCCGCTTGACCCCGCCCCGTGTCCTGTCACTGGAGCAGGCGCTCGAGTTCATCGGCGACGACGAATGCGTCGAGGTGACCCCGAACGCCATCCGCCTCCGCAAGACGGTCTTCGACGCCACCGCCCGCGGCCGCGCCCGCAAACGCCTCCAGCGAACGAACGCCTGAGCCCGCATCGCCCACAATCTGCAGGCCAGTATCTCCATATTCTGTAGGCCAATCACTCCATTTTTTGTAGGTTGTCTGTCAAATATCTTGTAGGCTCGGATGTCCAGCAGTTGTAGGTTCGGTGTGCGTGGCCCACCGTGCCACCACCCGACGACCGGCAAAGCGCAACGATGTCAGACACGCTCGAACCCGACGGTTACCGACGCCGTGTGACCGACTCGGCGGTCGAGAGGGCGTTGGCGGCCATGCCCACCGTCGTCATCGAGGGTCCGAAGGGCTGCGGCAAGACCTGGACGGGTCGAAAGTTCGCCCGCAGTGAAGTGCTGTTCGACCGCGATCTCAACGCCCGCCGAACAGTCTCGATTGTGCCCGGGCTCATTCTCGACGGACCCGAACCACGTTTGCTCGACGAATGGCAGCTCGCTCCAGAAATCTGGAACCAGGCCCGGCACGCCAGCGATGAGGGGCGACGAACCGGCCGATTCATCCTGACCGGTTCGGCCGTGCCCGCCGACGACGTAACCCGCCACTCGGGTGTTGGACGCATCGCGCGTGTCCTCATGCGCCCGATGTCACTTCTGGAAACGGGCGAGTCCACCGCGGAAGCGTCGATCGGATCCTTGCTCGATGCGGAACCGGTGGGAGCACGGCGACCGGACGCTGAATTCGCAGACATCGTCGAAGCCATCTGTCGGGGTGGCTGGCCTCGGTTGCTGGATCGGACCGTGACCGACGCGCAACTGTTCCTGGACAACTACCTCGGGGAACTGTGCCGGACCGACGTCGCAGAGGTCGACGGGGTAGCGCGCAATCCTGACGGAGTTGCGCGGCTCATCGCTTCGATCGCGCGAAACGTCGCAACCACTGCGTCGTTCTCGAAGCTTGCTGGGGAGACCAGCGGAGACCGCCCGCTGAACCGGACGACTGCAACGGAATACCAGCGCTCGCTAGAACGGCTCTTTGTCGTCGAAGACGCACCGTGCTGGCGCACGCACCTGCGCTCAAGGGCCACGCTGCGTGCAGCCCCGAAGCGACATTTCGTCGACCCGTCGCTTGCGGTAGCCGCTCTCGGTGCGAGCCCTGAACGCCTGCGGACAGACCTGCAAGCGCTCGGTTTCCTCTTCGAGTCACTGGTGGTACGGGACCTGCGGATCTACGCCCAGGCCAACGGTGCGACCGTCTATCACTACCGCGACAGCGACCAGCTCGAAGCCGACGCCGTCATCGAAGCGCGCGACGGGCGCTGGATCGCCGCAGAGGTGAAGCTCGGCGGAAACGAGAACATCGAACAGGCCGCTCGATCGCTGCTGTCCCTGCGCGACAAGGTGGACACTGCGCGCATCGGCGAACCCTCGAAGCTGCTGATCATCACAGCCACCGGCTACGGCTACGACAGACCCGACGGCACCACGGTCGTACCCATCACCGCACTGGGGCCGTGAACTTGGAGGTCTAGCAGGATGCTGAAAAAGTGCCGAAAACGCGCCTCCGCCAGTGTAAAACCGCAGGTCAGAGCGTTAGCGATGTGCTCGAAACCGACTTTTCAGCACCCTGCTAGACGCTGGGGTTGGCGGGGATCGCCATCTCCAGACGGGGAGCCAGGTCGATGCCGTGGGCGTTCTGGAGCCGCTCGATGGTCTCGGCGTAGCGCTCGCGTTTGCGAGCCTCCACGGCGGGGGCACGCTCGGCGAACTCGGGCATGACTTCCCGGGCGAACAGATCCATCGACTCGCAGATGTCCTCGTGACGGTTCCGGCCCGCCTGGCTCACGAAGATCAGCTCGTCGACGCCGCCGTCTTCGTAGGCGCGCACGAAGTCGCGAATCTGATCGGGCGTGCCGATGCAGCCCCGCAGCGAGTCCAACCCGCGTTCCTCGATGCCCGTGCCGTCTTCCGCCCGAGCTTCGTCAACCTGTGCGTTCAGTTTCTCGAAGCCCATCTCGGCACGGTTCTGCTCGAACTCGGTCCAGATGTCGGTGCGCCCCGGCGTGTGGGTGCCGAATTGGTAGTAGTGCAGCAGCGAGTAGGCGAAGAAGTGGAAGCCGTCGAGGCCCCGGTCCAGCGCCGTCTGCTCGTCTTCGTGGCACAGGAAGCCCGTCGTCACTGCGATGTTCGGGTTTGGCGCCAAGCCCACCGGGTCGGTACACGCCTCGAACGCCGCGTAGTAGTCGGCGACCCATTGCTGCGCTTCTTCAGGGCTGATGAACGCAAAGCTCAGCGCCCCGATGCCCCGGCTGCCCGCCATCAGGATCGTGTCGCGCTGGCTGCACGCCACCCAGATCGGTGGGTGCGGACGCTGCACGGGCTTGGGCACCACGTTGCGGGCCGGCATCGAGAAGAACTTGCCGGTATGCCCCTCGTAGGGCTCCTGGGACATCATCTTGGCAATCTCCGGCAGCGCCTCTTCCCACATCGAGCGCTTGTCGGCCCGTTCGACGTCGAAGCCCAGCAGCTCCATGTCGCTCGACGTCTCGCCGGTGCCGAACTCGACTCGGCCATTCGAGATGATGTCCAGCGTCGAGACGCGCTCGGCAACCCTTGCCGGATGGTTGTAGCCAGGCAGCACCGGCACGATGCCGTGGCCGATGTGGATGTTCTGCGTGGTCGCGGCGCACGCGGCCAAGAACACTTCGGGTGCCGATGAGTGCGAGTACTCCTCCAAGAAGTGGTGCTCCACCTCCCACACCGTGTTGAAGCCGAGCTTGTCGGCGAGCTGCACCTGTTCGAGGGCCTCGTGGATGACCCGTGCCTCGGCGCCGTCATCCCACGGGCGCGGCAATTGATGCTCGTAGAAGATGCTGAAGCGCATGGCGGCTCCTGTGTCTTGCTGGAGGCTGTGGGCCGTTGGGCTGATCAGCCGGCAGCGGCGACGCTGGCAAGCGCAGAATCCACGATGCGGTTGCCTCTCGGATCGCCCGTGATGGTGCCCACCATGCTGTTCATCACGTAGGCAACCGACGCCCGCACGTCAAAGTCGACCAGGGCAATCGAACCGCCCCAGCCGCCCCAGAACATGTGGTTCGGGTTGGGTGAGGTCACCCAGCCTTCGAGGTCGCGGGCGAAGCCGATGCCGTGGCGCAGCCGCATGTACAGCACGTCGTCGACGTTGTCGATCTGCTCTTCGAGCGCCTTGCGAGCCCCGACTTCGGACATGATCCGGATGCCGTCGACTTCGCCACCGCACGCCAGCATCGAGTGGATCCGGGCAATCGAGCGGGCATTGCCAATGCCGCCAGCGGCGGGAATCTCGGCATCCCGCCATTCCCTGGTCTGCGGCTCGGTGGCATCCAGCAGGCAGCTCATCAGCGTCTGCGCGCAGACCGAGTCCATTTCGACCTTGACTCCGTTCATCTCGAGATCCCCGGGAAGCACGACCGGCGGGATCAACTCACCCATCCGGTGGTCTTCTGAAGCCGGCAGGCTCATGTGGAAGTCAGCGCCCAGCGGCTCGGCAATCTCGTCGCGGAACCAGTCAGCCATGCGCTTGCCGGTGATGCGGTACATGATCTCGCCCTCGAGGTTGCCCTGGGTGACGGCGTGATAGCCCGACTTGGTGCCCGGCTCCCACCACAGCTCCTGGGCTGCGAGCTGGGCTGCGATGGCGTCGAGGTCGTACAGGTCGGCGGCGGTCACCGACGGCACGTACCCGGGCAGCCCCGCTGTGTGCGACATGACGTGGCGGACCAGCACGCCCTCTTTGCCGTTCTGTGCGAACTCGGGCCAGTACCGGCACACAGGAGCGTCGAAGTCCAACTCGCCCCGGTCGGCGAGCGCCAGCATCGCTGTTGCCGCCATGGTCTTGGTCGTCGAGTACACGTTGACGATCGTGTCCCGCTCCCACGGTTCGCCGTTGGGGCCAGCGTCACCGGCCCAGATATCCACGACGGACTCGCCGTCAACCGTCACGGCTGCAGCTGCACCAACTTCAAGACCTTCGGCAAAGTTCTGCTCGAAGGCGTCTCGGACCGCCTCGAAGCCTGCTTTGCACGTCCCGTGGATCTCCATGACCTGCCCCCTTTGCAGTGCCGAGCCACCGGGCCGGCACATCGGTGGCACATCATTGCAGTCGCACAATGTGGTTGCCCACGCCGGGTCTCAGCCGAAAGGGCGCCGTCGAGCACGTGACGATGACGGGTTTCAGTTGGTGGGCGCAGTGATCGGCGGGGCAACACCGAAGTCGGCCCAACTTGTGCTGACACTGAACGAACCGGTGCCGTCGATGAAGGCGCTGTAGCTGGCCCTCCGGATCAGGTTGTCGCCGTCCACCCAGACATCGAGCTGGATGCTGTCGAGTTGTTCGGTCGGCTGCTGGTTCGTCATCATCATGAACATGCCAAGCGACATTCCGAATCCCGCCCCGGCACCGGCGGGCGTGGTGTGGGTGCGGTAGTGAGCCACATCGACCCCATCGAATTCCTCGTCGCCAACTTCAATGAAGTCGTAGAGACCACCGAGGTCGTCGATTGCGACGCCGAACGTCAAGTTCGACTGGATGGATGCACCCGGGCTCCCTGTTCCGGAATCGACCGCAATGGGGCCGTCCCATGGCCCATCCGCCACCGAGCGGTACGCCTGGCCGTCGACGAAGACCTCGGCATAGGTATCCATCTGTGGGATGCCCATGTCCTCCAAGTCGGGGCCAGGAGTCACTTGGTACTCGACATTCCCGTCCGAGAATGTCGTCTCGATGGTCAACTCCCACGGTTCAGCAAAGTCGTCGAAGTCGAACGTGACCGTCGTCTGCGAGGTGGCGGAGTCGCTCACCTGGATCGTGGCCTCTACGGCCTGGTGCACCGCAGCAGTCGCGTCGCGGCCGGTGCCTGTGTCGTAGACGACGATCGTCGTCGCTGCTACGAGTGCGATTACGACGGCTGCGGCAGCGGCATTGATCCACCGCGGACGAGCGGGCGATCCGAATGGCGACAGGCTGGGAGCCGCTCGACCGGGCGCAGGTGCATCTTCGGTGTCCGCCAGGATTCTCTCCAGCGACCGCGCCGGGTCCGCATCGGTTGCCGATGCAAGCGAATCGGCGTTGACCGGGTTGGCTCGGCGCAGCTCGGTGAGCAGATCGTCGTGGATATCGGTGCCAGTCATTGCGCCTTCCTTGCCGAATCATCGTCGGGCCGCTCTGGTTGATGCTCATCGGGCCGTTCGAGGGCTGCCTGTCCGCGTTGGCGCAGCTCTTTCACGTTCGATTCGCCCGCCCCTGAGTGGTCGAGGTGCTCAAGGCGCGCCGCGAGCCGTTTGCGAGCGCGGTGGACACGGATCGCCGAGGCGTTGGCCGAGATGCCCAGAACCTGTCCGATCTCGGCATGGCTGAGTTCCTCCCATGCCACGAGCATGAGCACCTCGCGATCGGCCTCGGACAAGAAACCCAGTGCCGTTCGCAGCAGTGTCGAACGGTCATCAGCGGCATCGGCGACACTGTCGATCGCCTCTGGCGGGTTCGCAAAGCGCAGCCGAAGCTGCGCTGCCTGGCGCCGCCTATTCGAGCGTGCAGCATTGCGAATCATGTTGCGGGCCACGCCAAACAGCCACAGCCGTTCGGAGCCGTCGGGAACGTCGTCTCGCCGACGCCACGCGGTCAAGAACGTGTCAGCGACGACCTCGTCGGCGGTTGCGTGGTCCACCCGACGACGGGCGTACGCCAGCAACGGCCGGTACGTCTCGGAATAAACGCCTCGGAACCATTCCTGGTCGTGGGCACCCAGCATGCGGACAGCCATCATGGCTGTCATGTCCGCGCTCGCCTGACTCTTTCACCATGGCGGCGCAAGGCTGCAGGCACCAACGGCAGCCAGGCGTGGCATCGGATCGCCCAAGTTTGTCCAGCGCAGCGTTCTGCTACGCCGGAGCCGCCGTCGGCACCGAGTCGGGCGGATGGACTGGGATCGGGGACTCCATGAAATCACCACTGCTTCGACTGCTTGGTCTGCTCTTTGCGTTCGGCCTTGTTGCCGCCGCATGCGGTGACTCAGACGACGACGCCCCGGCAGCCACCGCAGCGGACGACGACATGGCCGACGACTCCGACGACGGCGATGACATGGCCGACGACGACATGGCCGACGACTCCGGCGACGACATGGCTGCCATCGACCGGACTGGCGAAGTCATCAAGATCGGCTACGTGAACAACGAGGGCGCGGCATTCTCCCTGCCCGAGTTCCGCACCGGCGGCGAAGTGGCCATCCAGTTCATCAACGACAACGGCGGCATCAATGGGGCGATGATCGAGACCGAGGTCTGCCTGTCCGATGGCACGCCTGAAAGCGCCATCAACTGCGCCAACCGACTGATCGAAGCCGACGTTGTGTTCGCCTACATGGGCATCGAGGTGGCGTCGGAGGCCGCGATCAACCTGTGGGTCGAGGCTGGCATCCCCTACATCTCGTCTCACGCGTGGGGTCTTACCGAACAAAACAGCCCGGGCTCTGTCATCATGCACTCGCCCGCCGGTGCCTATGCGGTCGGCCCGGCAAAGACGTTCAGTGATCTCGGCATCACCCACATCGCAGTGATCTTCGAAGAAACGCCGGCAGGCTTGGCGTTCATTGACGCGATCGGCACCCCCGTGCTCGCACACCACGGGATCGAGTTTGTGCGTGTCGTGGTCGATCCCGCTGCTCCTGACTGGACTGCGGCGGTCGCTACTGCGCAAGCAACGGGCGTTGAGGGCATCTGGGGCCAGCTCACCGAGCCCGGTTGCATCGGCATGGTCAGTGCCGCTGCGGCCAGCGGTTACGACAAGCCGGTGTTCGCCGGCTCGTGCAGCTTCTACATCCCCATCCTGGGCGCGGCCGCGATCGGCACGTACACCCAGAGCGACGTGTTCTTCCCGTCAACGGCTGAATTCGCGTCGCCCGAGATCCAGGCACAGATCGCCGAGTATGTCGACCTGATGACCGCAGCCGGATACGAGGACCACATCGAAGGCTTCGCCGTTGCGCCGTATTCCGCGTGGCGTGCCATGGAGATCATCCTTGAGAGGATCGAAGGTCCGGTGACCGGCGAATCGGTGCTCCACGCCTTCAAGAACGCCGGTGAGACGCCGGGCTGGTTCGGCCCGAATCATCGGTGCGGCGAAGAGCCCTGGCCGGCCGAATCATCCGCCTGCAAGTCTGCGATCGGGGTGTGGCAGGTCGCCGAGAAGGATGACGGCACAATCGGGCGCGTCCTGGTCGGCGACGGCTTCTTCGACGCTTTCGGGTTCAGCGGCTTCTAGCCAGGGAGCACCACACAGCACTCTGACCACCGAGAACTGAGCCTTCGGCCCTCGCGACGTGCAGCAATACCTCCTGTTCGCCATCGTCGGGCTCGGTTTCGGCTCCATCTACGCGGCCATCTCGATGGGCGTGGTCATCACCTACCGCGGCACCGGCATCATCAATTTCGCCACTGGCGCGATGGCGATGTGGGGCGCCTACGTCTTCGATGAGCTGAACCGCACTGGGGATCTTGTGTTCCCCGTGGTCATCATCCCCCACAGCGTGAGCCTCGGTGACGGCTTGGGCTCGGTGCCGTTCGCGCTGGCGATGGTGCTGGCCGTGCTGTCGTGCAGCCTCATCGGGCTGATGGTGCATTTCTTGGTGTTCAGGCCGTTGCGGCGAGCGCCGATCCTGGCGCGCGTCGTGGCATCGGTCGGCGTGCTGCTGGCGATCCAGGCGCTGATCGTGATGCAGTTCTCCAGCACACCTCGAGCGGTTGCCCCGATCCTGCCCAATGAGCCCGTCAGTCTCGCCGGCATCAGCTTCTCGCGCGACCGCCTGTGGATCACCGCCATCGTTGTGGTGATCGCAGTCGCGTTGTGGGCGTGGTTCCGATTCACACGATTGGGCCTCGCCACGAGAGCCTCCGCGGAGAATGAACGAGCCATCAGCCTGGCCCGCTACTCGCCGCAGGTCCTCGCCGGCTCCACTTGGGTGCTGTCGGGCACAGTTGTCGGCTTCATTGTGATCTTGACCGCCCCGACGGTGATCCTGAATCCGCTGACCTACGTGCTCGCCATCGTGCCGGCGCTGGCTGCTGCGCTCGTCGGGCGGCTCTCGTCGATCGCGATCACGGTCGCCGCAGCGCTGGGCTTGGGGGTCGTCCAATCGATCGTGGTGTTCCAGACCACCAAGTCGTGGTGGCCCGACTGGGCAGTGACCGGACTTGGCGACGCAGTGCCGTTCGTGGTCATCGTCATCGCGCTCTTCGTGGTCGGTGATTCGTTGCCGAGCCGCGGGGCAGTCGAGTCGGACCCGCTGCCCGAGGTGTACCGGCCGAAGATGCGTCCTGCCGTGATCGTGCCAATGGTGATCGGCGCCGGTGTGTTGGCCACGCTGACCTCAGGCAGCTACCGGTTCGGGGTCATCACCAGCATGACCGTGACGATCATCATGCTGTCGCTGGTGGTGCTCACCGGTTTGGTCGGGCAGATCTTCGCTGGCACAGGCCGGCATCGCCGGCACCGCTGGATTCGCGCTCAGCAAGCTCGGCGATGCCGCGGGCATCCCGTTCCCGATCTCGCCGCTGCTGGCAGCACTGGTGGCGACGGTCTTCGGCGTGCTGATCGGCATCCCGGCACTGCGCATCCGCGGTGCTCAGTTGGCTGTCGTCACCCTGGCCGGGGCTGTAGCGCTCGAGAAGTTCATCTTCCGCAACGCCAAGTTGGCCGAAGCAGCCGGGAATCCGATCTCGGATCCGACACTGTTCGGCTTCGACATGGGCGTGCGCGAGGGCCGCACCATCGCCCGGGTCGAGTTCGCGATCCTGGTGCTGCTGGTCGTGACGGTCTGCGCGATCCTCGTCGGGAACCTGGCGCGCAGCGCAACCGGGCGGCGGTTCTTGGCGGTCCGCTCGAACGAACGGGCCGGTGCATCGGTGGGTATCTCGATTGCGAACACCAAGCTGCTGGCGTTCGGCATCGCCTCGTTCCTGGCCGGGGTGGGCGGCTCGTTCATCGGGTACAGCCGCGGGCAACTCTCGGCGGACAGCTTCTCCGTGCTGGTCGGGCTGAGCTTCTTGGCGTTCGCCTATCTGGGCGAGATCACCACCGTCTCGGGAGCAATCGTTGCGGGGACCTTCGCGCCCCTGGGCCTCGGTTTCGTGATCTTCGACCGCGCCTTCGACCTAGGAACGGCATACCAACTCCTCGCGGGCATCGGCCTGGTGCTCACGGCAATCTTCAACCCTGAGGGGATCGCAGGCGCCAACCGCAAGAACTTCGACAAGCTGAAAGCGGTGCTCGCAGCTCGAGCAGCCGCGAAGGCCGCTGGGGCAGATGGCGCAGACGCGTCTCCTCTGAGCAGCGCTGAACACACCGCTTCCAATCCCCGGGCCACTCCCGCCCTTGCGGCGCGAGATCGGCCGAGCTTCGACGATGCGCCCAATGTGCTCGCTGTTGACCGCCTGACGGTCCGCTATGGCGGTCTGAAGGCAGTCGATGAAGCGTCGCTGAAGGTCCGTGAAGGCCAAATTGTCGGGCTGATCGGGCCGAACGGCGCCGGCAAGACCACGATGATCGATGCGCTGACGGGGTTCGTCCCTTCGGAGGGGCGAATCACCTTCTGCGGAACCGAGCTCACCTCAGAGCTGCCGTACCAGCGGGCACGCATGGGTCTCTCGCGCACGTGGCAGTCGTTGGAGCTGTTCGGGGATCTCTCGGTGCGCGAGAACGTGCAAGTCGCGGACGAACGAGCCTCGATCCGGTCCGTCCTCGCTGACATGGTGGTACCGGCGCGCCCAGCGGATCTGTCCCGTGTAGATGCTGCGCTGGAGCTCGTGGGACTCTCCGACGACGCCGACGCCCGGCCGGGCGACCTGCCGCTGGGCCGCCAGAAGCTGGTCGGCGTGGCCCGGGCACTGGCCGGAACGCCTCGAGTGATGCTGGCCGATGAGCCCGCTGCCGGCCTCGACACGGCCGAGAGCCGGACGCTGGGCCGGGAGTTCATCGACATCGCTGCGGGCGGCGTGTCGATTCTGCTGATCGACCACGACATGGGCCTCGTGCTGGAAGTCTGCGACTACATCTACGTGCTCGACTTCGGCCAGATCATCGCTCAGGGAACCCCGGCGGACATTCGTGCCAACGAAGCCGTCATCGACGCCTACCTTGGTTCCGAGATCCACACATGAGCCCGCTCACATGAACCCAATCGCATGAACCCAGGGGAAGCCCCGGCCCCGAACGCCAGCACCGCCACGGCGCCTGCGCTGGACGTCCGGAACCTGGTTGCCGGTTGGGGTGGCGTGCCGGCCGTGCGCGACCTGTCCCTGCACGTCCATCCCGGCGAAGTCGTGGCGCTGCTGGGACCCAATGGCGCGGGCAAGACCACCACGCTGCTGACGATTGCAGGGATTCTGAAGCCCATCGACGGCGAGATCGATGTGCTGGGCACGCCTCTCGACGGTGCCAGCGCACATCAGGTGGCCCGCAGGGGCGCCGCGTTGCTGCCCGAAGATCGGGGCATCTTCTTCCAGCTCAGCGTGGCAGAGAACCTGCGCTTGCACCGCCACCGTCGCAGCGAAGTCAGCGAGGCTGACGTGATCGGCTGGTTCCCGGCCTTGGGCGAGCTGCTCGACCGCCGGACGGGACTGCTCTCGGGCGGCGAGCAGCAGATGCTGGCACTGGGTTGCAAGCTCATCGCCGATCCCAAGCTCTTGATGGTGGATGAGATGAGCCTCGGCTTGGCGCCGATCATCGTGGAGCGCTTGCTTCCGGTCGTGCGGCAGATCGCGGATGAGACCGGCACCGCGGTGCTGCTCGTGGAGCAACACGTGCACGCGGCGCTTGCCATCACCGACCGGGCATACGTGCTGAACCACGGCGAGCTGGCGCTGTCAGGTACCGCCGCCGAGCTGGCAGATCGCCCCGAGGTGCTCGAAGCCAGCTACCTCGGCGAGCGAACGCTCGACCACGACTAGCGTCGCGGACGTTATGAAATCTCGACGGCTTCCATTGCTGGCATTTCTCTGCGCGTTCGGCCTTTTCGCTGCCGCATGCGGAAGCTCAGACGACGGCGATGCAAATGGCGAACCGTCTGCCCCGACAGTCGCCCAGGAGGCCCCCGTCAGCACGGGCGCCGTCGTCGTGACAGATAACGATCCCGACGGCGATGGCGCCATGGCGGCTGACGGCGACGTCACGGCAGGCGACGCTGCGGGCGACAGCACGCCGACGATCGACCGCACTGGCGAGGTCATCAGGGTCGGCTACGTCAACAACGAGGGAGGCGCGATTTCGCTGCCCGAGTTGCGTACCGGCGGCGAGGTGGCAATCCAGACGATCAACGAATCCGGCGGCATCCACGGGGCGATGATCGAGACGGTCGTCTGCTTGTCCGACGCCACACCCGAAGGTGCCATCAACTGCGCCAACAAGCTCATCGAGGAAGACGTCGTCCTGGCATACATGGGGCTCGAGCTGGCGTCGGAGGCGGCAATTCACCGGTGGCTCGACGCCGGCATCCCCTACATCTCGTCCAACTCGTGGGGCCCCACTGAGCGGAACAGCCCTGGCGCTTTCCTGCTGCACGCGGCTTCCGGGGCCTACGCCGTCGGCCCGGCCAAGACGTTCGCCGAACTTGGCATCGACCACATCGCAGTGATCTCCCAGGACTCGCCCACCGGCTTGGACTTCTTGGACAACATCATCAAGCCGGTGCTCGCACACAACGAGATCGCCTGGGAGCGCATCGTCGTCGATGCCGCCGCACCCGACTGGACCGCCGCGGTAGCCGCAGCGCAGTCAGCGGGGGTCGAAGGCGTCATGGGACAACTGGATGAGTTCGGCTGCATCGGCATGATCGCTGCAGCCGCCGCAAGCGGCTTCGACAAGCCGATCTTCGCCGGCTCGTGCACCGCCTACATCAATCTCCTGGGCCCCGCCGCAGTGGGCACCTATACCCAAGGCGACCTGTGGATCCCTTCCATCGCTGACTTCGCACCGCCCGAGATCCAGGAGCGTCTCGTGGCGTTCAGGGAGGAAATGACAGCCGCGGGCTACCCGAGCCACGCCGACGGCTTCGCGATCGCCCCGTATTCGGCCTGGCGCGAGATGGAGTTCATCCTGGAGATGATCGAAGGTCCGATCACGGCCGAGTCGATCACGGCGGCCTTTGCCAACGCTGGCGAGACGCCCGGCTGGCTCGGGCCTAACTTGCGATGCGGTGAGGCGCCATGGCCGGCGGAGTCCTCCCATTGCGGCTCGCAGATCATGGTCTGGCAGATCATCGAGCGCGACGACGGCACGCTCGGTCGGGTGCCGATCGGCGGCGGCTTCTTCGACGCCTTCGAGTTCAGCGGCTTCTAGCCGCTAGCCGCCTCACGAATTGCACTCAGACGTGCAGAGCATCCAGACATGAGGGGCCGGCCGGACTGACGTGCAGCAGTACCTCCTCTTCGCAATCGTCGGGCTGGGTTTCGGCAGTATCTATACGGCGTTGTCGATGGGCGTGGTCATCACGTACCGCGGCACCGGCATCATCAACTTCGCCACCGGTGCGATGGCGATGTGGGGGGCCTACGTCTACGACGAACTGACCGACACCGGCGATCTCGTGCTGCCGGTGGTCATCGTTCGACACCGCATCAGCCTCGGTGGCGGTTCGGGCTCGGTGCCGTTCGCGACGGCAATCGTGCTTGCCGTGCTCTCGTGCAGCCTCATCGGCCTGATGGTGCATTTTCTCGTCTTCCGGCCACTGCGACGCGCCCCGATCCTGGCGCGGGTCGTGGCGTCAGTCGGCGTGCTGTTGGTGATCCAGGCCCTGATCGTGATCCACTTCACGAGCTCAGCACGAGTCGTCAGCCCGATCCTGCCGAACGAGCCCATCAGCTTCGCGGGCATCGGCTTCTCGCGCGATCGCCTGTGGCTCACTGCCATCGCGCTGGTGACTGCGGTGGCGGTATGGGCGTGGTTCCGTTTCACACGCCTGGGGCTCGCCACAAGAGCGTCCGCGGAGAACGAGCGAGCCATCAGCCTCGCCCGCTACTCGCCGCAGGTGCTCGCCGGTTCGACGTGGGTGCTGTCGAGCACGGTCGTCGGCTTTCTTGTGATCTTGACGTCGCCGATAGTGACCCTGAATCCCCGGACCTACGTGCTGGCCATCGTGCCTGCGTTGGCTGCTGCTGTCATCGGCCGTTTGTCGTCCATCGCCGTCACGGTGACGGCCGCCATGGGCCTCGGCGTCTTCCAATCGATCGTCGTGTTCCAGACCACCAACGAGTGGTGGCCTGACTGGGCGATCACGGGGCTGTCGGATGCGCTGCCGTTTGGGATCATCGTCATTGCCCTGTTCGGGTTAGGCGAATCCCTGCCCACCCGCGGCGCGGTGGAGGCCGATGCCTTGCCGGAGGTGATCCGGCCGAAAATGCGCCCGGCTGTCATTGCTGCAGTGGTGCTGACGGCGGGCGTGTTGACCGTCGTGACCCAGGGCAGCTACCGCGCGGGCGTCATCACCAGCATGATCATGACCATCGTCATGCTGTCGCTGGTGGTGCTGACCGGATTGGTCGGGCAGATCTCGCTGGCACAGGCAGCAATCGCGGGAGCTGCCGGCTTCGCGCTCAGCAAGCTCGGCGACTCCGTCGGCATCCCATTTCCGATCTCGCCGCTGTTGGCAGCGCTCTTGGCGACAGGATTCGGCGTCGTGGTCGGGATTCCGGCGCTTCGCATTCGGGGAGCGCAATTGGCCGTTGTCACGCTGTCCGGTGCGGTCGCACTCGAAGAGTTCGTCTTCCGCAATCCCGCCATCACCGGCATGTTCGGCAACCCCATTTCGGATCCGACCCTGTTCGGGCTGAACCTGGGAGTGAGCGAGGGCAGGACCATCGCCCGTGTGGAGTTCGGGATCCTCGTGCTCATCGTGGTGACCGTGTGCGCCATCGCCGTCGGCAACCTGGCCCGCAGTGCCACCGGGCGCCGGTTTCTGGCAGTGCGATCAAACGAGCGCGCTGGCGCGTCGGTCGGCATCTCCATTGCCAAGACCAAGCTGCTGGCGTTCGGGATCGCCTCGTTCCTGGCCGGCGTGGGCGGTTCGTTCATCGGCTACAGCCGCGGTCAGCTGTCTGCGGAGAGCTTCGCCGTGCTCGTGGGCCTGAGCTTTCTGGCGCTCGCCTACCTGTGCGGCATCACCAGCGTCGCCGGGGCGATCATTGCGGGCATCTTTGCGCCCTTGGGCATCGGCTACGTCGTGGCCGACCGCGCAGCATCTTTGGGGACGTGGTACCAGTTCCTGGCGGGCATCGGACTGGTCCTTACCGCGATCTTCTTTCCCGAGGGCGTTGCGGGGGCCTACCGGGCGAACCTTGCGAAACTGCGGGCCATGCGCGCCGGGCGGCGCGCCGTGGCAGCTGCTCGGGGGGGCAGCGGCATCAGCAGCGCAGTTGAGCGATCGGTCACCACTGCGGTGCTGATTGACAGCCTCGCTGAGGTTGGCGTCGACAAACGCCCTGCGCGTCCGCTGAGTTTCGATGCGGCGCCGGTGGTGCTCAACGTCGAAGATCTCACAGTGCGCTTCGGCGGCCTCACCGCAGTTGACGGCGTATCGCTGCGTGTGCGCGAGGGCGAGATCGTCGGGCTGATCGGGCCCAACGGGGCCGGCAAGACAACGGTGATCGACGCGCTGACCGACTTCGTCCCGTCACGGGGTCGGATCACGTTCTGCGACCGCGAGCTGGCGAGCGAGGCACCCCATCAGCGGTCTCGACTCGGCCTGACGCGGACATGGCAATCGGTGGAGCTCTTCGGTGATCTGTCTGTGCGCGAGAACGTTCAGGTTGCCGATGAGCGGTCTTCGATCCGCTCCGTGCTGGCCGACATGGTGGTGCCGTCGCGGCCATCGGATCTGTCGCGAGTCAACGCTGCGCTGGCGCTGGTGGGTCTCGCCGACGACGCCGAGGTGCGACCCCAGAATTTGCCGCTTGGCCGCCAGAAGCTCGTCGGAGTCGCACGGGCGCTGGTTTCGGGACCCCGCGTCGTGCTCGCCGATGAGCCGGCTGCGGGCCTGACCAACGCCGAGAGCGCAACGCTGGGTCGTCGGCTGACCGACGTGGCATCGGGCGGCGTGGCGATCCTGTTGATCGACCACGACATGGGCCTCGTGCTGGAAGTCTGCGACTACATCTACGTGCTCAACTTCGGCCGGATCATTGCGCAGGGCACTCCCGCGGAGATCCGGCTGAACGCGGCCGTCGTGGATGCTTACCTCGGCTCGGGTTCCCACACGTAAGCGCGGCCGCGATCCCGACTAGGCGAAGAGTTGGCGGAGCGATTACCGGCGTGCGGCGGCCAGCGCGGCGTGGATGCGGGAGGGGCTGAGCGGCAGATCGTCGATGGTGATGCCGTAGGGGGCGAGCGCATCGCACACGGCGTTCGCGATGGCCGCGTACGGGCCAAGCGTGCCGCCCTCGCCGACGCCGCGGATGCCGTTCAAGTTGTGGGCGGGATCGGCGATGTGGCCCAGCTCGATCGGCGGCACACGGTCCGCTGAGATCGCCAGGTAATCCATGAACGTGCCCGACAGCAGTTGCCCGTTGCCGTCGTACACGAAGTGCTCATACAGCGCCCCGCCCACGCCCTGGACGATGGCGCCCTGGACCTGCCCGTCCACGATCATCGGGTTGATCGCACGCCCTGTGTCCTCCACGCACACGATCCGCTGCACATCCACTTCGCCAGTGCCCGGGTCCACCTCGACGATGGCGGCCTGAGCGCCGGCAGCGAACGTGCCGGTGATCGGGTCGTAGAAGCGGGTGGCTTCGAGGCCCGGCTCGGTGCCCGGCGGCAGGCGTTGCGGTTCGAAGTAGGCGACAGCGGCGACGTCGGCCAGCGAGACGCCCACGGCCGGAGCGTCGGCGGTATGGATGAAGCCGTCGTCGATGGTCAGCCACTCCGGCTCGGCTTCGAGCAGGTGCGCTGCGATGGTCAGCACTTTGGCCCGCACCGTGCGGGCGGCAAGCGTTGCCGCTCCCGAGCCAATGACGCCCTGACGGCTGGCGAAGGCCCCGAGCCCGAAGGCGATCCGGTCGGTGTCGCCCATCTCGACGGTCACCTCGTCCACGTCGACACCCAGCTCGGCTGCCACCACCTGCGCCATCGTGGTTTCGAGGCCCTGGCCTTGGGAGGTCACGCCCATCGCCGCGGTGACCGCCCCGGTGGGGTCGATGCGCACGCTGGCCGACTCGTGCCCGGTGCGGAACGGCAGCCGCGGCCCCGCCGAGGCCTTCTGGCCGAGACCGGTCAGCTCGTTGTAGCAAGCGAAACCGATGCCGAGCAGCCGGCCGTCGCCGCCTGGCGCCGAAGCGGCCTGCTGCGCGGCGCGGAACTCGTCGTAGCCCACGCGCTCGACGACTCCTTCGAGGCAGTCGAGGTAGGTGCGCGAGTCGTGCACCAGCCGGGTGGGCGCCGTGTACGGCAGGTCGTCGGGCGCCACCAGGTTTCGGCGGCGGATGTCGAGCGGGTCGAGGCCCAGCGTCACCGCGGCGTCGTCGAGCAGGCGTTCCATCACGAACACCGTGGCGGGCCGGGCCACACCCCGGTACGGACCCGTGGGCGTGGTGTTGGTCGCGACACCCAGCACGTTGCAGCGGTAGTGGCCGAGCTTGTACGGCCCGGTCAGCAATCCGCCCGCCATGAGCGGCTCGATGCCCGCCGTCCACGGCGGCGCGCTGTAGGCGCCCACATTGGCGTGCAGCACCGCGTCGACGGCGATGAGCGTCCCGTCGGCATCGAAGCCCGCCCGCACGGTGTAGTGGTGGTCGCGAGCATGCAGCGCGGTGAGCATGTGTTCCGAGCGGGTCTCGATCCAGCCGACTGGGCGGCCCAGCCGTCGCGCCAGCTGCGCAATGGCGGCATCTTCGGGATACAGCACCGCCTTGATGCCGAATCCGCCGCCCACATCGCCGACCAGCAATCGCACGGCGCCGTCGGGCACGCCCAACACCTTCGCGAGTCCGTTGCGGTGCAGGTGCGGCACCTGCGAGGTCGCATGCAGCGTCAGCTTGGTTCGATCGCCGTTCCACAGCGCCACCGCGCCGCGGCCCTCCATCGGTGTCCCGCCGTGGCGGTTCGTGCGGTACTCCCGCTCGATCACCAGGTGCGCCTCGGCGAGTGCGGTGTCGACGTCGCCAGCGTCGAAGAGTCGCGTGACGATGAGATTGTCGGGCGCAAGGTCGTGCACTGGATCGGCCGGATCGGCGGCCGCAGCGACAGCGTCGACGTGACAGGTCAGCTCTGCGTACGAGACGTCGACCAGCTCTGCGGCGTCGGCCGCCAACGCTGCGCTCGTGGCAACGACGGCAGCCACTGCCTCGCCTTGGTAGCGGACCTTGTCGGCCGCCAACACCGGCTGAGGCGTGGCGACATGGGTTCGCAGCGCCGATTCGGCCACCAACGCCATCGGAGCGAAATCCGGGTCGGCGCCGGTCGCGACATCGACCACACCGGGGGCGTCAAGCGCCGCAGCGGTGTCGATGGCCACGATGCGAGCGTGCGCGACCGGGCTGCGCACGAACGCCACTGCTAGCTGCCCGTCGTAGCGGACGTTCGCGATGTAGCGGCCCCGGCCCCGCAACAGCCGGGTGTCTTCGCGCCGCGGGACCGACTGGCCGAACGGGCCGCCGCTGGTCGGCACTGTCTCATCGAGCCGGAATGGCTCGTCGCGCCCCGTGCTCATGCCATGAGGCTCACTTGCTCGGACTCATCTGGGCAACATCATTCGCTGGGGCTCACCTTGGGGCTCACTTGGGGGGCATCGGATTCCGGCTCGCCACCGCCGGTCGCCCTCAGACCATCGAGTAGCCGCCGTTGACCGACACGGTCTGGCCAGTGGTCCAGCTCGACAGCGGCGATGCCAGCAGCAGCACCATGGGCGGCACGTCCTCGGAGACACCGACCCGACGCAGCGGGTACATCTTGGCGATGCGGGCCATGCGCTCGTCGTCGGCGTCGCCGGTGTGGTGGGCGAACCGCTCCGAGCGCACCAAACCCAGCGACACAGTGTTGGCTCGGATGCCGTTGCGGCCGAACTCCTTGGCCACCGACTTCATGAGGCCCATCGTCGATGCCCGAGTGGTGGCAACGCCCGCAAGGCGGCTCTCCCCCACCCGGCCCGAGTCGCCCATGAGCGAGACGATCGATCCCTGCACACCCGCGTCGACCATGTGGCGCACGACTGCTTGGGTGACGCGCAACGTGCCCATGACCGTCACGTCTGCCATGCGCTGGAGATCGTCGGGGTCGATGTCGAGGAATGGGCCGGTGTCGGTGTAGGCGGCGTTGTTCACGAGGATGTCGATGCTGCCGAACTCGGCAACGGACTCGGCCACCATCCGCTCGACGTCGTCCTGGCTTGTCACGTCGCAGCGCAGCGCAAGCGCAGCCCGACCCGCCTCACGAGCAGCGGCCGCACTCTTCTCAGCCCCCTCGCTGGAGGCGTTGTACGCGAACGCCACGTTTGCGCCCTCGGTGGCAAAGGCATCGGCGATGGCTCGTCCAAGTCCTTGCCCAGCACCGGTCACCAGGACGTTCTTGCCAGCCAGCTGCAGATCCATCGCGTGCTCCGTTCGGTTGCCCGCCACCAATGACGAGCACCGTCAGTCTGCCCCGGCGGGCGGACTGGCTGCTTCCAGGATTGTCCTTGCGGTTGGCGGGCTGTGGCGATGTGCTGTCCTGCGACAGAAGCTCGATTCCCGCAAAAGGCTGCGCTGTCTTCGATCCATTCTTGGAACAATGTTGTCCCGTGTGGTGTGGTTGACGGGTCGACAGGTTGACGGGTTGACGACAGCCTGTCGGCGGCTATCGTGGGCTTGGGAACGTGACGAGGAACAACATGCCAGCAACAGCCAGCAATGAAGCACTCACAAATGCGCTGAGGCAGTGTTTGATCGCGGGAATCGACACCCCTGCCGGACGCGAGCTGCCATTGGTGATTGTGGCTCAGAGCTTCGTGGCGACGCTCGCAGGACTGGCCGAACGAACGAGCACACTTGACATCGGCGATGAAACTGCGGAGCGTATTGGGCGTGAAGCTGCCGAGCGGGCGATTGCCGCCTCGGCGTGGGATGCGGCGATCGGCGATCGCATCGACACGACACATGTGTGTCGTTTGCTCGATGTCAGCCGGCAGGCTCTCGCGAAGCGGCAACAGAGCGGCTCGCTCATTGGTCTTGCCGGCCGGCGCACCCGTTGGTTCCCGACGTGGCAATTCGACGGCGAGCAGCGGAGCATTCGGCCCGTCGTAGCCGACATCGTCTCGGCATTTCGCGAGCATCTCGGCAAGGCCGATCCGGTCCTCATCGCTGCATGGGCCACGACTCCACAAGACGACCTCGACGGTTGCACACCCGCACAGTGGGCAGCGGACGGAAGTGACGGCGAGCAGTTGACGCGCGCAGCGCACCGGGCGGCAGTTCGACTCGCCCAGTGACCGATTGGAGCGATTTCCCGGCGTCCTTCGTTGAGCCGACGACGCCGCTATATCGAATTCACCAAAAATCCCAAGGCGCGTGCTACTTCGGCACAAGCAGTCTCCACAGGTTTGATCCGCTGCCCGCACGGCCTCCGGCATTCGGAGTCTGCTACTTGGCTTTGGAGCCGCTCGCTGCATTCGTCGAGGTGTTCGGCCGGGTCCGCACTGTGCAGCGCTCCGAGGTCGAATCGCGGTGTCTGTCTACGGCCCGAGTGACCCGGGACTTGCGCCTCGCTGACCTGACAAATCGAGAAGTACTCGGTCGCTTCAGGGTCACGGCGGCGCATTCGACTGGCTCCGACTACGAAAGCGCACAACTGCTCAGCGACAAGTTGCACGCCGCAGGCTTCGACGGAGTCCTGTATCGCATTCGTCACGATCCAGATATGCGCTTGGAGGCAGTCGCCCTCTGCGGCGAACCCGAGGCTTCTGTGCATGACGCCATCAGGTGGGGCTCGCCCTCACCAATTCCCGGATCACTTATCCACCAAGGCCGGCAGTTCGGTATCGACGCAGTTCCGCAGTGGGCAGATTTCTAGGCACGACCATTGAACCCCAGTGAGCGTCGGCGCCGTTGACGGGCACCGTCGGGCTGCTCGGCGCCCCTGTACCGCTCACGCGAAAAGCGGTACAGGGGCACACAGAGCCACCGCTATGGTGACGTTCATGGTGTACAAGCCGGTGGAATATCATCCGGCGTTCGAGGAGTACTCCGAGACGGTGTACGAGCTGGCCGAGGATGGCGTGGACGTCATTCAGGCCCGCATCGCCGAACGGCTCGACGTGTCCCGCCCGGCTGTGTCGGAGATGATCCGCCGGATGCAGCGCGAGGGCCTCGTGACGGTCAACGATGACGCCCGCATCAGCCTCACTGCCGATGGCAGCGAGATCGCCACCACGGTGGTGCGCCGCCATCGGCTGGCAGAACGCTTCCTCACCGACATCTTGAAGCTGAGCTGGGCCGACGCTCACCACGAAGCCGGCCGCTGGGAGCACGTGATCTCGCCGGTGGTCGAGCGGGCGCTGGTGGACGTGCTCGACGATCCCAACACTTGCCCGCACGGCAACCCGATCCCTGGAACCGACTACGCCGCCCCCGTCGATGTCAAGGCGCTCGCCGCGGTCGACCCGGCTGGGGCCTTCACGGTGCAGCGCATCCCTGAAGAGCTTGAGTTCGAGCCAGGACAGCTCGAATTCCTGGAATCATCGGGCTTCATGCCAGGGCGGCACGGGACGCTCATCTCGATGTCACCGGATGGCACCGCCACCGTCGAGATGGCAGAGGGCACCGTCGGCGTCGGCGCCTTCACCGCTGCCCGCATTCTCGTTACCGCCGACGTCTGAGATCCGGCCGTCGCCGAACGCCGTGCTCGCAGGCTTGCGGGCAACGACGGGTGCTTGCGCATCCGGCGTTAGTAGTGCCTAACATGGGCTGTCAAGGTCGGGTGTGCCGCGGGGCGGCGCACGCAGCTGCGTTCCGCCGGAGGCCTGAGATTCCATGATCGTCTGCCAGTGTCTTGCGACGAACGAGGCCGCCATCCGGCACCTCGCCGCGCAGGGCGCCGACTCGGTGACCGACGTGGCCATGGCGTGCGGCGCCGGTACCGACTGCGGCAGCTGTGTCGCCATGATCCGCGCTGTGCTGGACCAGTGCCGTGCAGACGCAATGGATCCCAGGCACGCATCTGTGCACTCGATCGCGTTCGACGCCATCGCCGTCGGCGCGTAGCCGCGACGCGGGCGCGCGCCTGCACAGCCGCAGCGCAATCTCGCGCGGGGCGTGTCACACCTGGCGCATAGGGTGGAGACATGCAGGGATCACCCGAGGTCATCGAGTTCTTGAACGAGGCGTTGACGGCCGAGCTGACAGCCATCAACCAGTACTTCGCGGCCTCGAAGATCGCCGCCAACTGGGGCTACGGCCAGCTGGCGTCCAAGTATCACGAAGAGTCGATGGGCGAGATGCGCGACGCCGAAAAGCTCATGGAACGCATCCTGATGCTCGACGCCCTGCCCAACGTGCAGCGACTCGGCACCGTCATGATCGGCGAGACCGTCCCCGAGCAGCTCTCACTCGACCGCCAGCTCGAAGAAGGTGCCATCGAGCGGTACCGCGTCGGTATCCGGCTGTGCCTTGAACAAGGTGACGCCGGCAGCCGCGAGTTGCTCGAGCACATCCTGGTAGGCGAAGAAGAACATCTCGACTGGGTCGAGACCCAGCAGAGCCTCATCGCCGACATCGGCGTCGAGCGCTATCTCCAATCCCAGATAGGCGACGCCGGCTAACGATCAACGCCGGTCGAGCGCTGCCTCAAATCCCCATTGGGCGTCAGCGACTAACGAGCGGCGCCGATGATCTCGATGTCGGGGTCGAAGGCTGCGGCGGCGAACCAGAACGTGTCGAGGTGCTCGATGGGTTCGAGTTGGGTGCCGGCCAGCGGACCATCGATGGCGCGGCCAAGCACCGTCCAGGTCGAGCCGGTCTGATCGTCGGTGAACGCTCCGACGCCGGCCGAGCTGGCGACATCGGCATTCCGGCTGAAGGTGAGCGCCTGACCGTCGACGGTCGCGTTGAACACACCGGTGCCGCCCACATCTCGGCCCAACGCCACGAGTGAATTCTGAAGCGGCGTGGCCGTCCCGGGAAGGTGGAACGCCACCGCCGTCACGCCGCCGACCTCGGTCGCGATGACACCCTCGGCAGCCAGCAGGTCGAGCACCACCGCAATGCCCTCCCCGCCGTGACGGATGGCCACCACCCGGGTCTGTGGCCCGAGGCGAGGATCTGGGGTGCCCAAGAACAGGATCGGGCCGCCGTCTGGGTCGTCGTAGCCGGCATACGGATTGTTGCCGTAGGACCGACCCGATCCCACGGGTCGCGACAAGACGAGGCCGTCGGGATGCTCGGCGGCAAACGTCTCCCATGCCACCGTCGCGACCGGGATCAGCTCGAGCTGTGTGCCGGTCAGCTCTCCAGCGATGGCTTGGCCGGTGAAGTGCGTCCACAGACTCTCGGTCTGGCGGTCGTACATGACCAGCGCTGAGAGGTACAGCCGACCGGAGGTCCCGAAGGTGAACGTGCGGCCGTCGAGCTGCCGGTGGTACCCGACTGCGGAGTTGCAGAGCGGGCAGAAGGTAATGGTGACGGGTTCGCCGTTAACGGTGTCGTTGACGATCTCGTGCCAAATCATCACCTGTGCGGGGTAGGCCCGCGCGTCGCCTCCGAGGTTGATCGTCACCACCGCTTCTTGCGGCTCCAGCCAGTCCACGTCAGAGGCTCGCTCGAACTCGGGGGCGTCGATCGGTGGGATCCCGTCGGGTGGCGGCCCGCCGGAGATGATGGCCGCGGGGTCCACGAGCGGTTCGGGCAGCAGCGGCGCATCCGCGCCGGAGCGCAACGCCGAAATGGAAATGGTCCGCGGGTCGCCGGGGATCTGGACAACTTCGAGCGGCACCAGCGCAGCGGCCATGGCTTCCGTTGTCGTCGCAGCCGGTGCGGCAGTCCCCGCAGATGCGGCCTCGGTGGTCGCTGCCGCCGTGGCCTGGGGAGCCGAGGTCTCGTCGTCGGACGAGCCGGCACAGCTCAGCAATCCAAAGGCGAGACCGCCGAACAAGAGCATCGGAACAACCACAGAAGCAACCCGCCGCGCTGCCGATGACCCCAGCTGGGCTGATTGCTGCTGTCGTAATGCCATCAGGCGACGCTACTCCGGCGACTCCGCGCGGCGGGAGCGCGCTCAGAGGCCAAGCGGAACCGCAGCGAATCGTAGGAACGAGCAAGATGGCGACAGCGAGGCCGTGGCCCAAGCGGCCCGTGAGCGTAGCGAACAAGAGCGGGAGACCAATGGCTTCACCACACAGGCCGTCACCTATCCACGCGACCTGTCGGCGACGGGCAGGGCGCACTCGCGGTCCGGGAGGAACCACAGGGCCCATGCGCCGGCGGGCTCGTCGACAAGCAGCCGGGCATTCGTGCAGCGCCCGTTGAGGCCGTCGTGTGCGACCACGAATTCCGAACATGGGGTGCGGCCCGATGCCAAGTTCACACGCTCGTGGCGGATCGATGGCAGCTCCATGCGGTACAACCACATCGCGTAGGTCGGCACCATCGTGCGGTCATGGGCGAGGCAGCTCAGCCCGCCAGCACGGGCGATGTCGGCGGCTTCGGCGGCGGCGGTCACTTGGCCGCTGGCGATGTCCCCGACGTTCGCCAGATGACGGTGATTTGACACCGTGGCCACCGACGCGAGCGCGAGCACTGCACCGACGGCCGTCGCAGCTGCAAGCGCTCGCGTCGTGCTGGGACGAGAACGGTCGGTCTGCAGCGCCTCAGTTTGAGACTCCGGCTCGGTCGCGACGTTCGGTCTTCGCAGCGCGCCGGCCACGAGCGCACTGCCTGCGAGGGTGAGCACCACCGCGGCCGAGGCAACTGACGTCAGGCGGCCTTCGAACAGCGACCACGCTGGGCTGAACGACAGGGTCATGATGCGTCGTGGCTCGCCGTCGGACATTCCGGACGCGACGAGGACGGCTGCGTAGGCGGCCAGCGCCAGCGCCGTCGTCGTGATGAGCACCTGGCCGTGGTTGCGCGAGCGCTGCGTTGAGATCCATGCGAGTGCGACGACGGCAAGCGGCACCGCCCACGGATCCACGTAGCGCCCGTACAGCAGCGTGTCGACGCGGTCGCTGCCCACCAGCGTCCACCCGCCCAGCAGCACCACCGCCAGCGCGCCAGCCGACACGAAGACCGCAACAGCGGCGACCGGGCTCTCGAGTTCGCGACGCCCGCGTAACAGCCGCACCGCCGCCACAATGCCGATGCTCAACCCGACGAGTCCCAGGCCGACGGTGCCGCCGCCCAGCGCCAAGAACTGCCCGGACACAGTCGCCATCGTTTGCCAGCCGCGGTGCAGCTCGGCCGCCTCGGTGAGCCGAGCAACCGGCCAGGTGTCGGTCAGCGTGAGCGCCAACGCGGCGATTGCGCCACCGACTAGCAAGCCGGTGCCCAGCCCCACCCACGCGCGGCGTGCGGTGCGAGTCACCAGGGCCGTCACCACGACGGCGACCACCAGTACGAGGGCGCGCGCATGCACCGCGACTGCCAGCGTCGCAACCAGTCCCGCAACTGCCCACGAACGCTGGCTCAGCTGGCTCGTTGCCGCCACGTGTGCTCGGGCGACAGCCACCGCAATCGCGAGCACCGCCAGCGCCAGCAGCGTTTCGGGCCACGCGATGCGGGACGCGCTCGACAGCGACGGGTGCACCGCAGCAATCGCCGCGCTCGCGGCGCACACCCACCAGCGCCGCCCAATCCGCCAACCGAGCCAGCCCGCGACCGCCACTGCCGCTGTGGCCGCCATCGAGTTGGCGACCAGTGCGATGAAGTGCACGAACTCGCCCTGTGCTGACAGTTCCGAGATCTGCGCCATCGAGACGAATGGCGCCAGCAACAAGCCGAAGCCCGGCTGAAATGCCAGGTTCTCGGGTGCCAGCCCGTCGCTGCTGATCCACTGGGCGATGCTGAGGTAGGCGGGCACGTCAGGCACGGCCACAGGTCCCCCTGCGGAGGAGGCCATGAGCAGATGGGCCGTGAGCACACCGATCAGGGCGCCCATCCCCAGCGTTGCCGCAACGATGTCCCGTCTCATGTCGTCGTGAAGGCTGTCACAGCGTCCGGCGCACGCCACACGCTTGCGAGCCTGCATCGCCCCGGCACGGCAGGGAGCACCTCACGTAACATCGAACGGGCACTGAATCGACTGAACTCGGGGGACTCATGGCGCAGAGTCAGATGGCAACGGACACATTCACGCGACCCGCGATCAGCATTGATCCTGAGACCGGCTTGAAGATCTTCAACACGCGTGCGGCGAAGGCGTCGGAGAAGATCCAGGGCAGGGGCTACTCGTTGAACACCGACGAGCATCTCAAGGAGCTGCCACCGCCTCCGCCAGGCGCGGTGTTCAACGCCGAAGAGCAGGCTAAGTACCGCGAGTTCAAGGAGATCCGCCGGGGCGCCGCCGACTACATGGCGATGGAGGGCGAATTCAAGCGTTACCTCGAAGACGTGTACTCCGAGCCGCCGATCGAGCGCGAGGCGCTCACCGACGAGTGTGAGGTTCTCGTCATCGGGGCCGGGTTCGCCGGGTTGCTGCTGTGGCACAAGCTGCGCGACGCCGGCTTCACCGATGTCCGATTTTGCGAGAAGGGCGGCGACGTCGGGGGCACCTGGTACTGGAACCGCTACCCGGGCATCGCCTGCGATGTCGAGTCGTACAGCTACCTGCCGCTGCTCGAGGAGATGGGGTACATCCCGTCAATGAAGTTCGCGTCGGGATTCGAGATCCTCGAGTACTGCCAGGCAATGGCCACCAAGTTCGGCTTCTACGACCACTGCCTGTTCCACACCACCGTCGACGCCACCGAGTGGGATGAGTCCGCCGGCCGATGGACCGTGCTGACCGACCGCGGCGACGCCATGAAGGCCCGTTACGTGATCCTCGCCAACGGCATCCTGACCAGCCCGAAGCTGGCGCGTATCGACGGCATGACGAAGTACCAGGGCGAGTCGTTCCACACGTCGCGCTGGGACTACGACGTCGACCTCGCCGGCAAGCGTGTCGGAATCATCGGCACCGGGGCGACAGCGGTGCAGGTCATTCCCGAGATCGCCCAGGTGGTCGGCGAGCTGTACGTGTTCCAGCGGACGCCGTCGTCGATCGACGTGCGCGACCAGCGCTCCACCGATCCCGATGAGATCGCCGAATGGAGCAAGGAGCCGGGCTGGGCGCGGGCTCGCCGCAAGCGGTTCGCGCGCATCTCGTCGGGCCGCACCGCCATCAAGGCCAACGACGACTACCTGGCCGGCCGGATTGCGGACTTCAAGGAGCGCAAGCAGCACGAGCGCAAGCTGTCGCCCGAAGAGCTGGTGCAAAAGCAGCTCAACACGAACTTCCGGATCATGGAGCAGATCCGGGCCCGCGTGGACGCCATCATCGAGGACCCAAAGACAGCCGAGGCGCTCAAGCCGTACTACCCGTACGGCTGCAAGCGGCCGACCTTCCACGACGAGTACCTGCCGACGTTCAACCTGCCGCACGTGCACCTGGTTGACACCGCCCCGATGGGAGTGAGCGAGATCAACGAGCGCGGCGTGGTGCACGACGGTGTCGAATACCCCCTCGACGTGCTGATCTATGCCACCGGCTTCCAGTGGATGGCCACCGCGACGTTCAACATGATCAGAGGCCGCGACGGCACCACGCTCAGCGAGAAGTGGCAGACCGAGGGCACCAGGACATTCCTGGGCCTGCACAGCCACGGCTTCCCGAACATGTTCATCGTGTCGGGTCCGCAGGGCGGCGGCGGCAGCTTCAACTTCACCGACGCCATCGACCAGCACGGCGACTACATCATCTGGATGCTGACCGAGATGCGCGACAAGGCCCTCAACGTGGTCGACATCACCCCCGACTCAGAGACGAACTACGCCGAGCACTGCCGAGTGGCCGACATCACCACGGCGCCGCTGCGTGACTGCCTGTCGTATTACAACGGCCACGGAGAAGCTCAGCCGGGCAGCCTGGCGTACTACGGCGGCGGCTACTGGCACAAGTTCCGGCTCGCCGCGCAGGAGTCGCTCGACCCCTACGTCTTCGAATTCAAGTCCGATCGGGTAGCCCAGCCGGCCGGCTAGCGCCGACGCGCCGGACCTATCCGCGTCGATCGGCAACCGTATTTCCGCGGACCTCTTTCATACGCCCTCAATGTCCTCGGCCTCGTCTGCGCCATTGAGGTCTTCGAGAAGTGTCGACGCAGCAGTCCAAAAGACCTCACGCGCATGCAGCCGCTCAGACTCGGTGAGCCATCTGTCCAGTTCGACACCGCAGACCTTCAAGCACCAGCCAATAGGAAGACGTCGCCGACACGGCCCGACTGGGACAACGTGAACAGGTCGCGATAGATCAGCGAGTCCACCCCCTTTTGGACTCCCTTGTTGGTCAGGCGACCAAGTCTGAGCCTGACGCCTTGTAGATCGGCGACAAGATTCTGTTCGTCAGTCGCGCGTCGTTCGTGCGCTGCGTCGTACCAGTAGATGCGCAGCAAGCGCCCTTGGGAACGCTCGCCGGCGAACCGCAGAAGGCAATCACGAAGCTTCGAGGGATTCAGCGTCAGCTCATGTCGTGCCTTGGTGCCGTGAACCAGCAGACCACCCTCGGCGTACACGTACCCAGCGTCGACCAGTATCAGAAACGAATCCACACTTCCTCTCCAAAGTTAAAGCGGGGGCCTTAGGGCCCCCGCGAAGCACCTCATCGGAGGCGCCAGTTCTATGTGCGGGTACTTAGAACCCCGCGAGACACCTCATCGGAGGCGCCAATTCTATGGACGGCAGCCTAGTGCAAGTGTCTGCAGCTGCGAGCTTGCGACGTTCGAGGAACGACGCCATGGCTTCTTTGCTGTCCTCGGTGAGCGAGGCCATGATCTGGGTGCGGTTCTCGAGGTCGACACCGCCGTGCCGGCACGCAGGCTGCCGACACCGACACCGACACCGACACCGACACCGACGGCACAGACACCCACGGCACCGACACCGACACAGGCACCGGCACCGACGACACAGGCACCGACACCGGCGGCACAGACACCGACGGCACAGGCACCGGCACCGGCACCGGTCTCGAGGTTCGACCACATGACTTCTTTGGTCATCCACACGCCGAACGGGCTATTACCGACGATCTCGGCGGCGACGCCGAGGCAGGTGTCCATGAGCGCATCGTCGGCGACGGCGGCGCTGACGAGGCCGATGCGGTCGGCCTCGGCCGCGTCGAAGACCCGACCGGTCAGCAGCAGTTCCCACGCCCGGGAGGCACCGATGAGGCGGGGAAGCATCCAGCTGACGCCGATGTCGCAGCCGGAGATGCCGAGGCGAACGAACGCTGTGCCGAACTTGGCCGACTCGCCGCAGTAGCGGATGTCCGACGCGCAGGCGATGGCGAACCCGCCGCCTGCTGCTGCGCCGTTGATTGCCGCGATGATCGGCTGGCGCACGCCACGCATGAGATGCACCAGCTCGGCGATCTCCTGCTGGATCGCCATGCCGCGCTGGGGCCCGCCGTGAGACTCCGTGCCCGGCACGGTGCCGTAACCGGTGAGATCAAGCCCGGCGCTGAAGCCAGAGGTGTCGCGGCGCTCTTGGGCCGTCCCGCAGAATGTGCCGATGGCCAAACCGGAAGCCGCGGGACGCACCGTGCGACGCGGCCGGTCGGCCCGAGTTGCTTCGCGTACTGCCGGGCCAGCTCCGTCAGCAGGACTGGCCACGCCGCGCCGGCGCATCCCGCCCTACGAGCTGCTCGACGACGATGAGCTGGATCGGCTCGAGACCCATGCCGACTGGATCCTGTCGGAAATAGGGGTCGAGTTCCGTGGCGACAACGAGGCGCTGGAACTGTTCCGAGCCGCCGGGGCCGAGGTTGACGGGGTGCGTGTGCGCTTCGAGCCCGGCTTGGCCCGGCAGCTGTGCTTGACCGCCCCGAGTGAGTTCACCATGTACGGCCGCGACGGCCGGCGTGTCGAGATCGGCGGCGACCACGTGTTATTCACGCCGACCTACGGCCCACCGTTCGTCACCGATCTGGACGAGGGCCGCCGCTACGCCACCATCGAGGACTTCCGGAACTTCGTGAAGCTGACGTGGATGTCACCGTGGCTGGCGCATTCCAGCGGCACGGTGTGCGAACCGGTCGACGTTCCGGTCAACAAGCGGCACCTCGACATGGTGAATGCCCACCTGCGCTGCTCGGCCAAGCCGTTCATGGGTGCCGTGACGGCACCCGAACGGGCCACCGACTCGATTGCGATGGCGCGGATCACCGTCGGCGCCGAGTACATGGAGTCGCATTGCGTTATCCAGGGCAATGTGAACGTGAACTCGCCGCTGGTTTGGGACAGCACGATGAGCGGCGCGCTCAAGGCCTACGCCGGAGCGAACCAAGGCTGCCTGATCTCGCCGTTCATCATCGGCGGCGGCATGGGGCCCGTCACCCAGCCAGCCCTGATCGCGCAGGCGCATGCCGAAGCCATGACCGGGATCGCCCTCACCCAGCTGGTGCGGCCCGGTGCGCCGATGATCTACGGCAACTTCCTGACCACGATGGACCTCAAGTCGGGAGCACCTACGTTCGGCACCGCCGAGTCGACGCTGGCCACCTACGCCATCGGCCAGCTCGCCCGGCGCTTGGGCATGCCCTTCCGATGCGGCGGTCACTACACGGCCTCGAAGATTGCCGATGCGCAGGCCATGCAGGAGTCAGCCGACGCGATGACGCCTGGAATCCTGGCCGGTTCGAACTTCATGCTGCAAGCCGCCGGATGGCTCGAAGGCGGTCTCACGCTGGGCTACGAGAAGTTCGTCATGGATGCAGATCGGTGCGGGATGCTGCATCGCTTGATCGAGGGGCTCGCCATCGACGACAACGAGCTCGGGGCGTCGGCGTTCAGCGAGGCCGGTCCCGGCGGCAACTACCTGGCAACCGCTCACACCATGAGCAACTTCGAGACGGCCAACTTCGAGTCGGCGCTGTGCGACACCACGTCGTTCGAGCAATGGTCCGAAGAAGGCAGCCTCGACATGGCCCAGCGAGCCAATCACCAATGGAAGCAGATGCTCGCCGACTACGAACCGCCCCCACCGCTCGACCCGGCGGTAGACCGCGAACTGCAGGCCTTCGTCGACGACCGCAAGGCAGCCGTCCCCGACGCCTGGTACTGACCCGGTAGGCCATGCTGGCATCGAACTAGCTTCGGCGCATGACGCAGTCGCTCAGGTTCGGGATCGTGCATGACTTTCGGTGCCCGCCGGGCAGTGACGTGACGATGCCGCAGGTGTATGCCGAGACGTTCGATCAGGTGGTGCTGGCCGAGCAGTTGGGCTTCGAGCTGTGCTGGTTCACCGAGCACCACTTCATCGAGGACGGGTACCTGCCCAACTTCGTGCCGGTGGCGGGCGCGGCCGCGGCGCTGACCACCACCATGAGCTTCTCCACCGACATTTGCCTGATGCCGTTCCGCGACCCGGTCCGGCTGGCCGAGGACCTTGCCGTGCTCGACAACATCTCTGGCGGTCGCATGGAGCTCGGCGTCGGCATGGGATATGCGGCGCACGAGTTCGCCGGCTTCGGTCTGCCGATCAGCCGGCGGGTTTCACTGACCGAGGAGGGCATCGAGATCCTGCGGCTGGCATGGTCCGGCGAACCCTTCAGCTACGAGGGCAAGCGATACACGTACCGAGACGTGCGAGTCACACCCGATCCGGTGCAAGACGGCGGTCCCCCGCTGTGGATCGCAGCCACGAGCGAGGCGGGCGCACTGCGCGCAGCCCGCTTCGACACGAATCTGCTGCCCCAAGGGCCGAAGGCGACCGTGCTCGAACCGTGGAAGCAGGCGCTGGCCGATGACGGTCGCGACCACGGCGACAAGCGCGTGGGAATCATCCGCGGGGTGTACGTCACCGACGGTCGTGACCCCGCTGACGATCCGACCTGGGAGGCAATCGCCGCCGCAGAGCGTTACCGCCGCAACGTGTACATCGGCATCATCAAGGCCAGTGCCGACCACAAGTCGACCGCGGCCGAGCGCTCGGCCCGGACAGGCCCTCGTGTTCCCGATCCGCTGAACCCGCTGGTGTGGACCGTCGGCGATGCCGACCATTGCGTGGCTGAGCTGACCACCATGATGCGCGACCACGACGTGACCGATCTGGTCAGCTGGGGCGGACCGCCCGGGCTCCCACCGTCAGTGATGAACGCCTCGCTGGAGCGCTTCGCGAACGACGTGATCCCCCGCATCCGCGAGAATCTCGCCGGGCGATAGTCGGCAGACTCCGCAGTGCGACACTTCCCACGGCACAACAGGGGGACCTCATGACCGCCAACCGACCTGCGGGTCATGTGCCCAACGTTCCCGCGTGGAGCGTCGTCGGCCTGCCCGAATGCACCGCGTTCTCCATGATCCATGCGCGCGGCCCCCACAGAGATGTCGCTCTCGGCGAGCTTCGAGCCGAGCTGACGTCCGGTCCGGACACGCCCGACCATCTTGAGCGGGCTCGCATCGTCAACGTCGGCGCCGACATCGGCAACGACACGACCGTGTTCCTCGGCTGCTGGACCGATCCCGAGTCGTACCGCAGATGGGCGCAGCGCTCCGAGGCGCTCAACCGGCCCGGCGTGCTCGGCGAGACCGCCTTCATTCCCGGCGAACGATGGGAGACGATCCACTCGACGCCGAAGGAAATGCCCGGCGTGCGCAACCTGCTCAAGGTCGAACGCACTGATATCCACGAGTACTGGGGCGCGGCCCGCGACCGGATGCCAGCCAGCGCCGAGGACGATCTGGCCGCCGAGCCGGGGGAACCGCTACCCGGCAACTTGTGCTTGATCCGTTCAGGCCAAATCTGGGAACACTGCGAGGAAGCCGAGCGGGCGCTGTACTTCGCCGATGTCGAGCCACACCTGACTGCGGGGATCGACTTTCTTGCCGAACATCCCGAGACCGGCTGCATCTCGAGCCGATTCCTACGGGAGCAGACGATCGACGGCGAGGACTTGGAGTCGACGAGCTTCGTGGGCTGGTTCACCGACCTCAAGTCCCTGGAGGACTGGTCGAAGTCTCACCCGACGCACCTGGCGATCTTTCATTCGTTCCTGGCGATGGTGGGCGAGCTTGGCGCCGAGGTCAAGCTGCGCCTCTGGCACGAGGTGGCTGCAGTCCCCGCCGGCGGTGTCGAGATCTCTGGAACGGAGCCGTCGCCGCTGACTGCTGTCGCATAGGCACAGAACATCGCTCCACCTGCACCGGGGCGACCTGCGGTCGGGCTTCGGTATCGTCGGATGCCTACGAGTCGACTGAGCCGCTTTCTGGGCGAACGCTTCGAACCGGACTGCCAGGCAACGTTCACAATCTCGAGGAGCTCAGACGATGAACAAGAAAACGTCCTCGAAGCCGGGCAGCACGACGTCGGATGGTTCATCAAACCCCTACCCCATTCGAGCCGTGGAACGAGTATGCGACATCCTCGATCTCCTGCAGCGGTCACGCGACGGGGTTTCGCTCCCGGAAACCGCGACGGTCACATCACTGCCGAAGAGTTCGGCATTTCGGTACCTGTCGGCTCTTGAGGCTCGCGGCTATGTCGAGCGCGACGAGGAATCCGCTGTGTATCGAATCGGGCTCGCCTTCCAGCCGCACAACACACGTCAGCTCGAGGCATTCCTTGCACAGGCCGGCGGTCCGCTCCAACGACTCCGCGATGACACCGGCGAGACCACGAACCTGGGCACGCTCAATGGATCGGCGGTCGTCCACAATCTCGTCTTCGAGAGCAGCCAGATGATGCGCTTGGCAGCCCGAGCCGGTGAACGCGCCCCGATTCACTCGACAGCCCTCGGCAAAGCGATAGCGGCCGAACTGCCCCAGGATCGTGTGCTGGCGATCCTGAACGCGGTGGAGATGACGCCCTTCACCGACACCACGATCACGACACCCGAGGCCTATTTGTCCGCGCTGGAGATGGTCCGGCAGCAGGGGTATGCGATCGACGACTGCGAGAACCAGGCCGACGGTCGATGCGTCGCGGTTGCACTTCAAGGTATGCCCTTCTCCTGTGGCATCAGCGTGAGCGCGCCGGCGCGACGGTTCACCATCGACATGGTGCCGGCGGTGGTCACACAGATCCGCAGCGTCGCCAAGCCACTCGTTCAGGACTTCCTCACAGAGGGCTGAGACAGCACGATGGGCCCTGATTCGCAGGCCACGGTCGAAGCGACTTCCGACGCTGGGCGGCCATCGTCGCCGAACTCAAAAGGGTTGCCGCTCGCCTCGGGCGCCGGGACCGGGTGGTGCGTATTCGATGCTGACGTGCCATACCCGATCGCCGTGTTGTTCGAATCGGCGATCGATCACAACAGCACGGCAATGAAGGCCTTCTGCGAGCGCAACGACGTGTCTCTGGCACCTCACGGCAAGACAACCATGGCACCGGCACTCTTCCGCCGCCAGCTTCGCGATGGTGCCTGGGCCATCACGGCTGCGACGACGTGGCAAGCCAAGACGATGAAGGAGGCCGGGGTACGCCGGGTGCTCATCGCAAACCAGGTCGTCGTCCCCGCCGAGATCGAATGGCTGGCGAGATCGCTCGATGAGGGATTCGAGGTGTACTGCTATGTCGACTCCCTCGAGGGTGTCGACATCATGAATGAGACCTTGGCGCGGGTCCAGCCGGCCCGTCGATTGCCGGTGCTGCTCGAACTGGGGATCTCCGGAGGGCGCACCGGCGCACGCAGCATCGCCGAGGGATTGCTCGTCGCCGCGGCCGCCGATCAGTCTCCCCACCTCGCCCTGACGGGAACCTCCGGGTTCGAGGGGATTCTCGGGCCGATGGACGATCGACCCGTCCAAGAGGGGGTCGAAGAGTTCCTCGATCAGATCGTCAAATTGACGCACGCAGTCGATGCCAAGGGCTGGTTCGAGCCGACGCCCGAGGTGATCGTCACCGCCGGCGGCAGTGCCTACTTCGATCAGGTCGTCGACCGTTTCTCACGCGTCGACATCGAGTCTCCCCTGCGAGTGGTGCTGCGCAGCGGCTGTTACATCAGCCACGACGACGGTTCGTTGCACCAGGTTTCCCCCATGGGTGAGACCCCGCGCACCGACAGCGATGATCGGCTCGTGCCGGCCATCGAAGTGTGGGGTGCTGTGCTCTCACGTCCTGAGCCCACCCGAGCCCTGGTGGGCATCGGCAAGCGCGACGCCTCCACCGATGGCCTGTTGCCGGTTCTCAAGAAGGTCCGTCGCCGCGGATCTACGCACATCGAGACCGTGGCGGGGGCCCGAGTCGTCGAGATCAACGATCAGCACGCCTATCTGGACCTCGAGCCGGCCGATCCTCTCGCAGTCGGCGACCTCGTCGGCTTCGGCATCTCGCATCCGTGCACCACGTTCGACAAGTGGCGCGCGATCCCGATCGTGGACGACAACTATCGCGTCATCGAGATCGCCGAAACGCTGTTCTGACGGTCGAGCTCAGCGCCGCCAGTACAGCGCTGTCAGTACTGGGTGTCGCTCTCGTAGGGGAACATCGGTCGACGTCGATACGTGTAGTCGAGAACGCTGACATCGGCGCTCGTGCAGCCGGGGGTGTTCAGCTGAATCATCTCGGCTGCGATCGGTTCGTACGCCGCACGCGGCGAGTGAACGCCTTTGGCAACGATGATCGGCTGCTCCAGCGGGTCGAGGCCGGCGCTGATGAGTTCCGCTCGACTGGTGTTGCCCCGAGGATGTGACGTCAACAGCACCATGTGGTCGTCCTGGGTGTGGACGAGCGCCCTTGGACCGGCGTCATAGAACCGGAAGCCGCCGTGAGTGGGTCCGGCATCCTCGAACTTGCCGTCATCGAGCATCCGAACGACCCCCCGAATGGCGACGGCATCGCCGTGGAGGTCATCGGTCTTGCCGCCCACCTCCAACTCAACGTTGGCGCCGACACCGGCGGCCGCACATTCAGCGACAGCAGCCGGATCGCACAGCGAATGGAACAATCCACCAACTGCGAGACGCTGCGCTGCCGCCAGGACATGGGTCGAGTCACCCGGGCTGCCAGCCCCGACGTTGTCGCCAACGTCGAGCAGGACGACGGGGTGGACATCTGCGGTTGCGGCACGACGGAGTGCTTCGTCGATCGCAACCCCGTCGCCTTCGAGGTGGGTGCGAACCTCCCACGCGGCGCGAGCGAGTTCGCGGGCGATCTCGCCGGCAAGATCGGCATCGCCGTCGGTGACCGCCAAGAAGGCCATCCCCATCTCGGGGACATCGGCATAGGGGAAGCCCTCGGCGATGCTGACCGAGAGAACGCCAGGTCGGGTTGCCGCCGCTGCCGCCATCGCGACCAGCTCGGCCATCGGCGAGTCGGTGGTCCCCTGTCGCAAGATGTTCACAGCCAATGGCGGTGTTTCCAGCGCCATAACCGGGCGAATCTCGCCACGAACGACGCGGAAGAGCAGATCGGCGCACTCCCGGGCACGCAGACGCGGATCGAGATGCGGGTTAGTCATGTAGGTGTTGGCGACGGTGGCGCAGTCGACCATGCGCGCCGAAACGTTGGCATGCATGTCATAGGTGACGGCGATCGGAACGTCGTCTCCGACGAGTCGCCGAACGCGTTCGAGGACTTCGCCGTCGGCGTCACGATGGACCTCAGATGCGGCGGCGCCGTGCAACGCCAGAAGAACCCCATCCCAGGGGCCGTTGTCGTCGAGCGCACTCAGCAGCCGCGCCGCGATGGTTTCCAGTGCCTCAACCGTGATCGTTCCCATCGGGTTGAGGTCGAAGTACACCAGCGGCACGAGTTCGACATCTGCGTCCGCCGCCGCTGCTTCGATGAAGCCCGCCAGAGTGGCCTGTGACTCGGCGTACTTTGCGATCAGACCGTCACCGACGTCGGGCCCGCTGGCCAGGAACTGCTCGAGGGTCGCGGGCACCGGAGCGAACGTGTTCGATTCGTGGTGAAAGCCGAGGGTCGCGACGCGCATGAGGTTCCTTAGAGGCCGAGCGGACAAGCGATTGCTGGACTCGAGCCCCTTCGCAGGACTCGGCCGGGGCGATCGATACCGATGACCCCATGATCCAACACGACCGAACCGCCGACGATCACCACGTCGATGCCAGTTGGCGGATCGGCGCTCTGGCCGAATTCGGAGTTGTCGATGACCGTCCCGGGATCAAAGATCACAATGTCGGCAACCGCTCCGACCGTGAGGGTTCCGCGGTCGGGCAGTCCCAGCCGCCGAGCCGGCTCGGCGGTCATCTTCCGCACCGCATCGCTCAGTTCGAGCACTTGCTTCTCGCGGGCGTACACACCCAGAACTCGAGGGAAGGTTCCGAAGTTGCGCGGATGCGGACAGGCCGTGGGTTGGTGAAGCGGAATTGCATTGCCGTCGGACCCGATGACCGACAGCGGATGGGCCAGAAACTTCTCGACGTCGGGCTCGCTGCGGTAGAAGAGCACCACGGCCAGCTCGTTGCCGTACCGCTCGCACAGTTGCAGGGTCAATTCGTACGGTTCGACGCCTTCGCGCACCGAGAGCTCGTCGAGCGTCTTTGCGACGCCGTAGCCATCTGGACAGCTGCTCACGACGAAGCGATCCCACAGCCAGGGAATCCCCTCGAACCAACCCTCGGCCATGTCGTCGAGGGCACGTTGGCGTTCTGCTGGGATCGCCAGTCGAGCGCGCATCGCTTCGGTGCCGCCTGCGGGCACCCAAGGCGGGAGGTACTGCGTCAGCGACGACGATGAGGCGTCGTAGGGATAGACGTCGAAGAAGATGTCGATGCCCTCCGCGCGGGCCTCGTCGAACATGGACAGGAGTTCGGCTCCGTGCCCCCAGCGTTCCGGGCGGTTGATCGCCAGATGGCTGAACTCCACCGTCACGCCGGTCTGCCTGCCGATTTCGATTGCCTCAGCGACCGATGCGCGTTCGTCGGGCGCGATCGCTCGCGAGTGCGTCGCATACAGCGCTCCGTGGGCGGCCAGGACTCGGGCCAGTGCTGCTACCTCATCGAAGTCGCCGTACGAGCTGGGAACGAGGGTGAGCCCGGTGCTCATCCCGAACGCACCCTGTTCCAACGCGCTATCGAGGTCGCGTTCCATCCGACCCATTTCGGCTGCGGTGGCCGGTCGCTCGTCGACGCCCATCGCCGCCACGCGCAGGGTCCCGTGGCCGGCGAGCGGCGCGACGTTGATCGACAGACCCTGGTCGTGCAGGGCGTCGGCATAGCCATCGAGATCGGTCCACCATGGCGTGATCGGGGCCGTCGCCGAGGCGAGGTGATCGGCGTGGAGGTCGAGTCGTTCGGGCTCGATCGGGAACGCCGCGAACGAGCAGTTGCCGACAACCTCGGTGGTGACGCCCTGGCGCAGCTTGCTCTCGCCGGTGCCGTCCGCAATCAGCGTGAGGTCTGAGTGTGTATGGATGTCGATGAAGCCTGGGCACACCACCCGACTGCCGGCATCAATGGTTCGCACCGCCGGTGCATCGGCGTCGATGCTGCCCAGGGCGGTGATACGACCATCGGTGATACCGACGTCGCCCGTTCGCGCCGGGGCACCCGAACCGTCGATCAGCGTGGCATCACGGATGATCAAGTCGAACATGGGTACAGCTCGGTGGCATCCATGAGGCCGCGGATGTACCCGAATGCAAAGAGGCGCCCGCGCATGGTGTAGCCGGGTTCACCATCGTCCTCGCCAACCAGCTGCGGAACGTGGTCAGGTCGAATCGGACCGTCGAACCCGACCTCTCGATATGCGCGCATCGCTTCGGCCATGTCGGTTTGGCCAGTGTCCTGCCACGTCTCGGTGAACGACTCGGCGGTACCGGTGACATCACGGAAATGGACGTAGGCGATATGGGCACCGAGCTGTCTGATGGCAGCCGGAATATCGATGCCCATCTCGGAGAACGTGCCCCCGCAGAAGGCGATCGCATTGGATGGGGACGGCACCAAGCCGACCAGCCGCTCGAACCCTTCGACGCAATGCATGACGCGGTCATTGCCCAACAGCGACGGGAGCGGTGGATCATCGGGATGCATGGCCAACACGACGCCTGCGTCCTCAGCGACAGGAATGATCTCGGTGAGGAACGCTTCGAGGTTTGTCCAGAGCTGCTCGCGCGTCGCCCCTGGCTCGAGCGAGGCCCGAAACGGCGGGCGGCCAGGGATTCGGGCGCTCTCGAGGTCGTTGAGGTCGAACGCGGTCACCTTGGCTCCGCCCCGTTCGAGCGCATCGACGCTGGTGCGGATCCAGTCGGTTCCGGCCATGAAGTTGTAACAGACGAGCGGAACGCCGATCTCGCCGAGATGCCGGACGAGGGCCTTCATCTGGTCCATCTCGGTGCCGTCGTCGCTGCCGAGCTTGATGCGTTCGATCGGCAGGAATCCCTCGACGACTCCCAAACGCATTCCGAAGGATTCGATTCGGGCCTTGACCCCATCGAGCAGGGTGAGATCGGGCCCCAGATAGCGGACGACAACCTCGTCCACGCCGCATTGGGCAGCCAATGTCAAGTTCTCGTCCGAAAGCGGAGTCAATACCGAGGCGAGTTTCATCAGCCGACGCTCAGACTAGGTAACCGATGGGCGAGTGGGCGATCGTCTCACGGAGAGGCGGAGATGCCTAGGGTGGCGACGTGACCCCTGACGTCGTCGTGGACTGTGCCTGCGACCTCGGGGAAGGGCCGACGTGGGACGCTCCGCGGCAACGTTTGCTGTGGCTCGACATCGACGGCCAGGTCCTCCATCAATTGGACAACGCGGGACGCCATACCGCCATGGACCTCGACCAGCGTGTCAGTGTCATCGTGCCCGATGTCGAGGGTCAACTGGTTGCCGTCGCTGGCCTGTCGGTGGCTCGGATCGACGACTTCGGCCACGTCGGCCCGGCGATTGCCACACTGCCACCGGATGGCGATGGCATCGCCAACGACGGTCGATGCGACCCGATGGGACGCTTATGGGTCGGTACCGTCGACCGCTCCGCAGAGCCGAAGGCCGGACTGTTCTGTGTCGAGGCCGATGGGTCCCTCAGGCGGCTCCGAGGCGGAGTGGCCATGTCCAATGGGGTCGACTGGAGCCCCGATGGCCGAATCTGCCATTACGTCGATTCGCTCACCTACCGAGTTGACAACCTGTATCTCGACGACGAGGGCCTGCCGATTCGGACCGAGACCCTGGTTGGTGTCGACTCGATACCCGATGGCCTCAGCGTCGACGCCGAAGGCTGTATCTGGGTGGCCCTCTGGGATGGCGGCGCCGTTCACCGGTACACCCCGCAGGGACAGCTCGATCGTGTCGTTGCCGTCCCCGGCGGCTTCATCACGAGTTGTGCATTCGGGGGCCCCGAGGGGACCACGCTGTTCATCACGAGCGCTCGCGTCGGCCTGCCGGAGGCCGAGCTGCGGTCCCAGCCACACGCAGGCGCTCTCTTCGCGCTCGATGTCGGCGTGCCGGGCCGCGGGTACACGCCCTTCGGCGGTGTGGCTTCTTGAGCCAAGTTGGCAGGTGATGAGGGCTTCACATCAGAGTTTCGACTAGGCATCCAGTCATGCGCATCGGGCTGATTCAGATCACTCAGGAAACGAGCAGCTTCAACCCGACGCTGACGACGCTTGCCGACTTCGAATCGTTCGGGATCTACGAAGGTGACGAGATTCTCGAACGGCTGCGCTCTGCGGGCCCCGTCGGCGGCTATCTCGACGCCATCGGGCGCTGCGGCGTCGAGGTCGAAACCGTTCCCATCATTCGCGGCAACACTCGATCGGGTGGTCGGCTCTCGTCGGAAGCGTTCGAGTTCTTCGACGCCAAGGTTCGAGACGGGCTCCGTGGTGCGGGAGAGCTGGACGGGCTGGTCATGCTGCTGCATGGAGCGGCCTCGGCTGAGGGCATCGACGACGTCGAAGGAGCCCTCCTCCGCACGGCCCGCGGCGTCGTGGGGCCGTCACTTCCGCTGGCGTTGATGCTCGATCACCACGCCAACGTGACCCAAGAGATAGTCGAACACGCCGACATCATCGTGGGATTCCGCACCCAACCACACGATCAGTTCGAGACCGCCCGTGATTTGACCTTGCACGGGGTGCGGCTCTTCGCCCGCCAGATCACCCCCGTCACGGCGTGGCGAAAGCTGCGCATGCTCACCCACCAGGAGCAATACCTCACCTCGCGCGGCCCGATGAAGATCCTGTTCGACCGGGCGAGGGACATGGAGCGTGACCCGCGGGTGCTGGCCGTGTCGCCATTCCCGATGCAGTGCTGGCTCGATGCCGACGAAGGCGGGTGGGCGATCATTGTCGTCACCGACGACGACCCACTTCTGGCCGAGTCGCTCGCCGATGAGTTGGCCGAGCTTGCTTGGTCGATGAGGACTGACTTTCAGCGCACGGAGAGCCGGCCAGTCGACCAAGCCGTCATCGATGCCGACCAAGCGGAGGGGGGCCTGATCATCCTCAGCGACACCGGTGACTCGGTGCTGGGCGGTTCGGGGGGCGACAGCACGGTCATCCTCGGGGCGATCTTGCGGCTGGGTATTCGAGGACGCGCACTCGTTCCGATGATCGACCCAGTCTCGGCCCGTCGTCTGTCACAGGCCGGCGTCGATGCGACCGTGACGGTTGCGTTGGGCGGTCGCTCGGCTCCGTTCTTCACGCCGCTTGAGGTGACCGGCGTCGTACGAGCCGTCTCCGACGGCATCGTCGAATTGACCGGCCATGCGCAGACCCGGATCGACATGGGTCACACGGTGGCCTTCGAAGTCGGCCCGGTGACACTGCTGGTGAGCGAATATGCCGGTGTCGCGGGCATCGATCCGGCCGTGTATCGCCACGTGGGTGTGGAACCGGCGGAATATCAGATGGTCGTCATGAAGACCGCGTCCAACTTCCAGCACATGTCCCCGCTCACGTCGACGATCATCCGAGTTGCCACGCCCGGCCCGACACAGTCCGACATCGCAGCTCTGCCGTGGCAACGAGTTCCACGACCGATCTTTCCGATGGATCCATTGACGTCCTGGCGCGGCTGAACCCGCCCTCGACAGGTTCGCTCATCGTTGCCGGGGTTGCGTGTGAGCACCTCGCCGGCGAGGGCGTCGCTGAGGCCGTCGGGGGTCACGGCGATCGCGCCGTTGACCAGTACCCACTCGATGCCGTCGGGCGGGGGTTCCGTTCCTGGTACGTCGCGCGATCGTTGATCGTGGAGTGGTCGAAAGTGGTGATGTCCGCCCGGCAGCCCGGCTGTATCCGGCCTCGGCCCGTCAGTCCGAAGCGCTGTGCGGGTATCGACGTCATCTTCTTGACCGCTGACGGCAGATCGAACAGACCTTCATCGCGTCCGTATTGACCCAGCACCCGCGGGAATGCTCCGACGAGCCGAGGGTGCCGGACTCCCCCGTCTTGGGGGATTCCGTCGCTTCCGATCATCGCCCGCGGATGCGCAAGCACTGTGCGCATCTCGTTCTCGTCGATCTCGAACATGACACAGACCGTCTCGGTTGCGCGTGGGGCGGCGATGATCCGGCGAGTCACATCTTCTGCTCGACAACCCTCGGCCGCGGCGATCGCGGGCACACGATGACCCTCGAAGTGCGGAAAGTCCGGGCAATGGACGATCAGAACGAACTCAAGTCGGGCAACGTCGACATTGTCGGGGTCGAAGTACTGCTCGAACGGACCCGACCCCGCTATGTACGGGTACACATCGAAGCCGATGTCGACACCTCGTTCATGTGCTTCGTCGATCTTGTCCAAAGCGGTGCTCACGAGGCCCCAGTTGCTCCGGCCAAGCGTCTTGAGGTGCGAAATCTGCAGCCCTGCACCGGATTCGTGAGCAATGACCAAGGCCTCATCAATCGCGTCGAGCAACCCGGCGGCCTCGTCGCGAATATGCGAGCAGTACAGCCCACCGCTTTCGGCGGCTGCGGTTGCGAGCTCGATGAGATCATCGACGACGGAGGATCGGCCCGGTTCGTACACCAGCCCGGTTGAGACACCGAGCGCTCCCTCGGCGACCGATCGACGAACCTGATCGACGATCCGGGTTCGCTGTCGCCGGTCCGGCCGACGATCGACTCGTGGATCGAAATGCCGGCTCGCTGTGTTCTGACCGACAAATGTCGCCATGTTCGGGCCGATGCCTTGGGCTCGAAGCGACTGTGCGTAACCGGTGAACGACTCCCGGCGCGACCCCCAGCCCCGCCGCATCGAGGTCGTGTTTCGCGGCACCGACGTCGCCGACCTCGACGATCTCGCCGCCGTCGATCCCGACGTCGGCCACGCGAGGCGGGCTGCCGGTGCCATCGACAATCAGGCCATCGCGGATAGCTCGTTCAATCATGTCTGCCTCGCCTGCGAAGAACAATGGTTTCAGAGTGTGGAACCAGTGTTGCAGTGATTGATATGGTGTGTCACGACACGCTCAGTCGCGCGCTCGCTTCACTACCGACTCGACCGCGTCGCGTGCGAGTCGACGATCCCCATCTCGGGCTAACCCTGAACCGCTGATCGCAACGAAGGTGGCAGATGACAACCGAGGCCATGCCCTGCTACGACCAGAACCGACAAGAGCACGCTCGGCGCAAGAAGGTGATCGCAGGGGGCGTCAACTCGAATGTTCGTTTGCACGGTACGCCCGTGCCGCTCACCATGGTCCGTGGCGACGGTGCACTGCTGTGGGATGTCGATGACAACGTCTACATCGACTATGCGGCCGGTATGGGCCCCATGGTCCTCGGCCACAACCACCCGGCGGTGACCGCCGCTGTGAAACAGTCGCTCTCGACGGGCCAGCTCTTCGCTGGGCAACACCCGCTCGAAGCCGAGTTCGCCGAAACCCTCGTCGGTGTGCTGCCGTGGATCGAGAGCATCCGGATGGGCATGAGCGGAACAGAGATGGATCTGCTGGCCGTCCGAATCGCCAGGGCTGCGACCGGCCGCCGCAAAGTTGTGCGTTTCACCGGCCACTATCACGGGTGGCTCGATCCGCTCTTCGTCGACATGGCCGTCACCACCGAGCCAATGGAACCCGTGCCGCTCACAGCGGGTCAGTCGATCTCGGCTGCGACCGACGTGATCTTGTGCGAGTGGAACGACATCGCACAAGTTGCGCACGCCCTCGAGTCGGGCGATGTGGCTTGTGTCCTGATGGAGCCGGTGATGTGCAACACCGGGCTGATCCCACCGTCGCCGGGCTATCTCGACGGCATCAAGAATCTGTGCCGACAGCACGGGGCGCTGTTCGTCGTCGACGAGGTCATCACCGGTTTCCGCCTGGGGCTCTGCGGTGCCCAAGGCTTCTACGGAATCCACGGAGATATCTCGATCTATGCCAAAGCGATCGCGTCAGGGTTCCCGCTCGCCGTGCTCGGAACCAGCACCGAGCTGCTGGCCGGTGTCGGTTGTGGCGAGGTCAATCACTCCGGCACCTACAACACGGGTGTCTCATCGGTGGCGGCCGGCGTCGCCACGCTCCGGGTCCTGATCGACAGCGACCCGTACCCGGAGATGGACCGCCTCACTCGTCGTCTTGTCGATGGCCTGCGCCAACTGGGTCACGATCTCGGTGTCGGCCTCGCCGTCGATCACATCGGCGGTTCTCTGTGCCAGACCCGTTTCGGAACACCTGGAACTGTGGCGTCGCGAGCGGACTTTGCGGCCAATTCCGACGATGGGCTGCTCGCCCGTTTCCTCGCGAACCTCCAAGAACACGGAGTGAGACCGACGAGTCGGGGCTTGTGGTTCGTGTCGGCCGCACATGACGACGCTCTGATCGACAAGACCCTCGCAGCTGCCCAACGAGCCCTGAGCAGGTTGTAGTTACGCTCGTCGAGGATTCGAGAGCGGAAGGTTTGAGAGCGAACCGCAGATGAGACAGTCGTACGAAAAAGACGGCTACATCTTTCCGCTCGAGGCGATGACGTCGCATCGCGCGGCCGAGTATCGGACGATGTTCGAATCGGTCGAGGCCGCGCACGCCGACGACGCCCTCATGAGCAGGATCGTGTTGGGATCCTCGAACTTTGTGCTCCCGTTCATCGACGAGATCACGCGCCGGGGGACTGTGCTGGAGCCGGTGAAGGCGATTCTGGGCGACGACGTCCTGGTCATCAGCGCCAGCTTCTTCATCAAGGAGCCCGCGACGCCCGCTTTCGTGAGCTGGCACCAGGACCTGACGTATTGGGGATACGACGACGCACACGAGGCGACCGCGTGGATCGCGCTGAGCCCGTCGACAACCCAGAGCGGCTGCATGCGGTTCATACCCGGGAGTCATCGGCGTGAGATCGTCGAGCATCGCGACACCTTCGAACAGTCGAACATGCTCTCGCGAGGCCAGGTGCTGGCGGTCGAGGTGGACGAGGCGGACGCGGTCGATGTGATGCTTCAGCCCGGCGAGATGTCTGTGCACCACGGCCAGTTGTTCCATTCGTCGAATCCCAATGCGTCTGCTGACCGACGCATCGGGTTGGCCATTCGATACGCCGCCCCATCGATGCGGCAGGTATCGGGTGTGGCGACGTTCGCACACCTCGTAGCGGGCGAGGACAGATTTGGGCACTTCCGGCTGTTGGAGGCGCCCACAGATGTTCTGGCGCACCGCGACGTCGAGAACGCTCTGGAGGCGATCGCAATGCAGGAACGGATCGGCTACGAGGGTGCCGCTGACCGGGGCAAGCGCATCACCTGAGCGCCGCTTCGCTCGAGATCGCGCAGGGCCCGTCACGTTTGACCGGGCGTGGCGAGAGGGCTACGGTTCTAATCAGTGAAACTTAGGTTTCAGTGATGTGGCCTCTCGAAGTGGCAGCAATGCCACCGAGAGCGGTACCCATCATGGGCCAACACTGTTTGAACAGTCACTGGCAACGACGTGACAACTCTGGCGTGAAGACCCAATCCAACGAGCTGGCCCTCGCAATCCTGAACGGATTGTGAGGCAGCGTGAATACACGATCCAGAAAGGATCACCTCATGAGGACCTACAAACGAAGTTGGCTGATTCTCAGTCTGCTCATGGCGTTCGCACTGGTCGCAGCGGCGTGCGGATCAGACGACGACGGTGGTTCGACCGCGGATACAGCCGCCGCCGCCGCCGAACCGGCCGAAGTCCAAGAGTTGACTATCGCTGTCGCGCAGGAGCCGGCGAACTGGGATTACGTCACGAACGGAGCGACAGCCATCAAGACGCCGCTCCTCTACAACGTCGTCGAGACGCTCGTCGAGAAACAAGCGGACGGCAGCGTCGCTCCGATGCTCGCCGAGTCATGGACAGTCAACACGGACGGGACCGTGTACACGTTCACGATCCGCGAAGCCAAGTTCCATGACGGCAGCGATCTCGACGCCGGTGATGTGGCCTATTCGCTCGAGTACAACCGAGGAGGCGAGGGGGACATCACCACGCCGTTCGACGCCGTTGATTCGATCGAGGCGGCCGACGACCGAACGGTTGTCGTCACGCTCACCCAGCCCAGCCAAGCGTTCCTGAATGGCATGGCCAGGATCAGTTCAGCAGTCGTGCCCGAAGGTACCGGCGACGACATCGCCCAAGGCCCGATCGGCACTGGCCCCTACGTATTCATCGAGTGGAAGCCTGACGTCTCCGTCGACATGGACCGGTTTGCCGACTACTGGGGCGACCAGCCGTTCTTCTCCGACGTCACATGGCGCTTCATCACCGACGAGACGGCAAGCTTGAACGCATTGCTCGCTGGGGATATTGACGGCGTGGCAGGAATCCTTGGCGAGGGCATCGATCGCGTCGACGAAATCGATGCAGCGGACGGCTTCAAGATCCTGACTGTCTCAGGATTCGAGATCTCATACCTCAGCCTCAACGCGACGGCGGAGATCTTCCAAGACCCGTTGGTCGTCCAAGCGGTCAACCACGCCGTCGATCGCCAGCCGATCGTCGATGCCGCGTTCGCCGGGCTCGGGAAACTGACGTGCACCTTCGTCAATCCGCCGAACGAGCCGTGGGCAAGCGAGTACTGCCCCTATGAATACGATCCGGCGAAGTCGCGCGCACTGCTTGAAGAGGCCGGGGTCCCAGGCTTGGTGATCCCGTTCAAGTACCTGACGATCGCCGAGTTCCCGCCGATTCAAGAAGTCGTGACTGCACAGCTGAGCGAGGCCGGCTTCACCGTCGAGCTCGAAGGCCGTGAGCTCACCACCTACATCGATGAGATCCTCGGCGAGAGCGCGGACTACACCTTTACGTCGTTGAGCGGTCCGAGCACGATCGATGCCTGGAAGTGTCCCGGCTTCTTCACCCTGTACTGCGATCCGGTCTTCGACCAACTGCTGAACGACGGGGACGCGGCCGTCGACTCCGCGGTCACGACCGAGCTGCGGCGACAAGCGGTGGAGATGCATGCCGACGCCGGCTACCTGATTCCGATTGTTGCGAAGCTCCAAGCTGTCGCTGTGCGTGCCGACCTCCAGGGTGTCAAGCTGTTCACCGCAGGTAGTGAATTCGACCTCGGTTACCTGACCCTCGAGTAAAACGAGGAACCAGGAATCACGGAATAGGACGATGAATGGTTCGAGTTCTGGTTCGCGCCATCGCCTCGTTGCTGGCGTCAGCCTTCATGGGCTCAATCATCGTCTTCCTCCTGTTGCGGATGCTCAAGGGTGACGTCGCAACCGTCATCCTTGGGCAGACCGCGACTCGCGAAGCGCTGGAGGCGCTACGCGAAGAGATGGGGTTGGGCGCACCCCTGTTGCAGCAATACCTGGAGTGGATAGGCGGCGTACTCCAGGGCGATATGGGCACGTCCTATGCCGCAGAGTTCGACATCGCACACGAAATCTGGGTCCGCGTGCCCTTGACCTTCACGTTGGCGTTCGCGTCATTGATCCTCTCGGTGATCGTCGCCCTTGTGCTCGGCACCTTCTCGGCCATCCATGTCAAGGACTGGCGTGGCACCTGGGTGGACATCTTGTCCCAGATCGGCATCGCAATTCCGTCGTTCTGGCTGGGCCTCCTGATGGTCACCTTGTTCGCCGTGCGCTTGGGATGGCTGCCCGCGGGTGGATACGTTCCGCTCACAGAAAACTTCGTGGGGGGCGTCAAATCGTTGACGCTGCCGGTGTTCGCTCTCGCAATACCGCTGAGCGCAGTGCTCGTTCGCTACGTGCGCTCAGGCATGCTTGAAGTCTTGGACGAAGACTTCATTCGAACTGCCCAAGCCAAAGGTCTCACGCTCCGACGAGCTGCGTGGCGCCACGGTATTCGGAACGCATCGATTCCGCTCGTGACCATCACCATCCTTCAGCTGGGCTCGTTGCTGGCAGGTGCGGTGGTCATCGAGAACGTGTTCACGTTGCCGGGCCTCGGCCGCATGCTGATCGTCGCCGTCGGGGGGCGCGAGCCATTGTCCGTCCAGTCACTGGCGCTGGTCCTGATGCTCATGATCCTCACGCTGAACTTCTTGATGGACATCGCCTACGGGCTCTTGGATCCACGGATCCGCGACAGCGGTCGATCGGCCCCGATGGCATGACCGACCAACCACCATCACCCGAGATGTCGGCACCCGAGATGTCGGCACCCGAGATGTCGGCGCCGGATACCGACAAGCTCGAAGTGTTCGAGAGCACCGGCAGCGCCTCGAAACGGTGGGTCCCGCCGCAGCTCGTGATCGGTGGCGTCATCGTCGCCTTCATCGTCGTCATCGGCCTCGCGTCGCTGTTCTGGACGCCGTACGACCTCGACAAAGTCGATGTTCCGAACCAGTTCTTGCCCCCAGGATCAGACGGCTATCTCCTGGGCACCGACAAGCTCGGTCGCGATATGACGAGCCAGATCATGGCGGGCGCACGAAATTCGTTGCTCGTCAGCGTTGTTTCGACGATCGCGTCGCTGATTCCGGGAGTGCTGATCGGCTTGATTGCCGCCGGAGCCCGGCCTTTCCCGCAGCGGATGATCAGCCGCGTGACCGACATCGGCATCGCCCTCCCCGGAATCTTGGTGGCACTCGTTCTGGCCACGTCCCTCGGACCAGGTAACACGACGGCGATCATCGCCATCATGTTCTGGCTCATTCCGATGGTCGCCCGGGTCACCATCGGGCCAGCGCGCCAGATCCTTTCACGTGACTTCGTCGAGGCCTCCCAGGCGTACGGTCGAACTCGAAAATTCATCCTCTTCCGACACGTCCTGCCCAACATCGGCCCGCTCATCATTGTCCAGGCATCCGTGATGTTCGCGATCGCCATCCTCGTGGAGGCCGCGCTGTCGTATCTCGGCATCGGTGCGCAACGACCGACCCCATCGTGGGGACGTCTGCTGAAGGAAGCCCAGCCACTCCTTGATCAGGCTCCCTATCTCATGATCATCCCCGGGGTCTCGATCATGGTCGCCGTGATCGGCTTCAACCTCCTCGGCGATGGCCTGCGCACCTATCTCGATCCGCAGCAAACCACCAAGGGTGCTGGTGTGTGATGCTCGAAATCAACGATCTGACCATCACGATCGGGCCACACCAGATCGTGTCGATCGAGCACTTGTCGATTCCGGCCGGTCGGCGCCTCGGGCTCGTCGGCGAGTCCGGGTCGGGCAAGACGATGACCGCGATGAGCATCATCGGTCTGCTGCCCCGCGACGCGGTGGTGACCGGCTCGATCACATTCTCGGGCGTCGAGATGGTCAACCGCTCCGAGCGTGACCTCTCGAATATTCGAGGCGCAGAGATTGGCGTCATCTTCCAGGACCCGCTGCGGGCGCTCAACCCGACGATGCGAGTCGGCAAGCAGGTTTCCGAGGCCCTGCGACTCCACAACACGGTGCCCTCCAAGGACGTGAAGAAGCGAACGTTGGAGCTGTTCGAGCAGGTCCAGCTGCCCGAACCAGCGGTCCTGGCCCGCAGATATCCCCACCAGCTGTCGGGGGGCCAGCAACAGCGAGTGCTCATTTCGATGGCCATCGCCTGCGACCCCAAGCTGCTGATTGCCGACGAACCGACGACTGCGCTGGATGTGACCGTGCAGAAGGAAATCCTGGAACTGCTGGCGCGCCTGAGCGCCCAGAGAGGCATGGCGGTTCTCTTCGTCAGCCACGACTTGGGCGTGATCAAGGCAATTTCGGATCACGTCGCCGTTCTCTACGGCGGAAGCCTCGTCGAAACGGGCCCAGCCGACGACATCGTCGGCTCGCCGCGCCATCGTTACACCGAGGCGCTCATCAGCGTCAACCCCGGCCACCCCGAGGACATCGACGCCTCCCTGGGCAAACCGCTCGTCACGATCAAGGGCTCCGTGCCCCCAATGGGTGCGTTCTTGCCGGGCTGTCGGTTTCGAGGCCGTTGCCCACACGAGATCGAGCAGTGCGCAGTTGAACCGCCGATTACCGAGATGACCGGCGACCACTCGTTCAAGTGCTGGAACCCTGTGGACCCAGCGATGCCCATCGATTCGGACGACGCTGAACTGTTGAGCGGGCGCCAATGACCGTTCTGCTCGAGGCCAGCGAACTCTTCTTCGACTATCACGCCCACCTGCGTCGGCGCGACCCCGACGCCAGTTGGACGCTGCGAGACATCAACGTCACGATGCCTGCAGGCTCGACCGTCGGCATCGTCGGCGAGTCCGGGTCGGGCAAGTCGACCCTCGTGCGGCTCTTGTGCGGCTTGCTCGTTCAATCGAGGGGTCGCATCACGTTCGACGGCCGATCATTGACGGAATGGCTTTCCCAGGATCGTCGCGAGTTTCACCGCCGCAACCAGATCGTCTTTCAGAGCCCTGCCAGTTCGCTCGACCCGCGGCTGCGAATCAAGACGTCGCTGTCCGAGCCGACGAAGGCTCTCGAGCAACGCAAACCCAAGGCAACCGAACTCCGCAACTGGCTCCAGGATGTGGGACTCAGCGGCGAAGTTCTCTCTCGCTATCCGCATCAGCTCTCGGGTGGCCAACTGCAACGGATCGCTGTCGCCCGGGCGCTTTCGGTGAGACCTGATGTGCTCTATGCAGACGAGCCCACAAGTGCCCTTGACGTGTCTGTCCAGGCGCAGGTGCTGAATCTGTTGATGGGGTTGAAGCAGCGCCACGGGTTGACGCTGGTGCTCGTTTCTCATGATCTCGCCGTGGTCGCACGCGTGTGCGAACAGATCATCGTGCTGAAGGACGGGCAGGTCGTCGAGGCCGGCGGGACCGCTGCGGTGATGACCGATCCCAAGACCGACTACACCCGCACGCTGGTGGAGGCCTCTCGGGCCACGAGCTTGGTGAGGTCCTAAGGGGGCACAGTGGGAAGACTTGACAATCGCGTCGCACTGGTGACCGGAGCATCGCGTGGCATCGGAGCCGCGGCCGCAGAGGCGTTCGCCCGTGAGGGCGCCAGTGTCGTGATCAACACGATTCCCGAAGAACGCATGGATGCCATGGCGTCCGACGTCGTGTCCCGTATCACCGAAGCAGGCGGTGCCGCCATCAAGGTGGTGGCCGACATCACTGTCCCAGCGCAAGTCGAGGCGATGGTCGTCGACGCCCAGAAGGCCTTCGGCGATGTCGATGTGCTCGTTGCCAACGCTGCGTATGCGAAACGCTCGGCGTGGAACGAGATTTCCGTCGAGCAATGGGACCGCACGATGGCGGTCAATGTTCGCGGGACCTTTCTGTGCGCCAAGGCTGTGCATCCAGGAATGCTCCGAAAGGAACGAGGAAGCATCATCACGGTGACGAGTGTCACCGTCGATCTGGGCATGGCGGGGAGCCTCGACTACGTGGCGTCGAAGGCGGGGGTCATCGGCCTCACTCGGGCCTTGGCTCGCGAGGTCGGCAGAGATGGGATCCGGGTGAACAGCGTGATGCCCGGCGCAATCAGAACAGAGTACGAAGTCGAACTCGAGACAGAGACAGAGGATGAACTCGCCAAACGGTTGGCCGAGCTTCAGTCCCTTCCGCAACGTGGCTACGCCCAAGACCTCGCGGGCACGTTCGTCTACCTGGCCTCCGACGACAGCGCCTTCGTGACCGGCCAAGTCGTTGCCGTCGACGGCGGTTGGATTCACCACTAGGCGGCGTCAGCCCAGCACTGTCACGTCAGGATCGTCGCGTCAGGCTGGTCACCCCCTCTTTCACCGGGCGCGTCCTCGCCGTGGCCGGCCGTTGCGGGCGTCGCGTTAGTCGTCAGCGGTAGCCAGGCACACGACGAGATCGTCGCGGACCACGGGTGGGCGCCGTTTGATCGCCATCACCCAGGCGTCGCCGGGGGCGCGTATCTCTTCGAGTACCTGCCCGCCGGTCGTTGAGACCGTTCCCAGCAGTTGACCGGCTTCTACCTTCGCTCCGCCCGCAAGATCTGTCAGGAACTGGCCCTCGTGACGAACCGAGATCATGTCGCGATCCAGATCGCCTCCGCCGGTGACGCCGATCGGTGCACTGGCCGGTTCGGGCGGAGCATCGGTGACCATGTCCATCATGGCGAGGACGCGTCGAACACCGGTGACGTAGGCATCGACCGATGCGGGACTCACCGGCCCGCCACCTGGACACTCGACGTAGATGGCCTGATCGACCACGCTGACCGAACGGCCTTCCGTTCGGCCCGGGTGTCGCCACAAGAACTCTGCGCCGAACGCCGAGGCGGCCCGTTTTGCGAGGCTGTCGGCCGTGATCGTGTCTGCTTGGTAGCCAGCCAGAAACGGCATGTCGTAGTCCTGCCCCGACGTGTGCAGATCAATCAACAGATCGGCTCCGGAGAGCACTTCGGTGAAGAGTTGATGTGCGATCTGGGCGGTCGGGCTGCCGCTTGAGTCTCCCGGAAAGACCCGGGCCAGGTTGCCGCCATCGATGGCGCTGGTGCGACTGTCGGCTTCGAACGCGGACTCGTGACAGATCGGCACGATCGCGATGCTGCCGCGGGTCAAGCGGGTCTCGTCGATCGCCAGCCGGCCCGCCGCCAAGACGCCTTGGGTCTCATCGCCGTGGATTCCGCCGAGCACCACGACGTAGGGACCCCCTTCGGCGGCCGAAGCAGTCCACACATCGAATCCGCCGGCGGTTCCTGCGGCGACCCTTCGCCTCGTGTGGTCGATCATGACGAGACCTCGAATTCTGCGAGCGCGGACGCAATGTCGCCAGCGGTGATGTGGCGCGGAGCGTTGTCCGCACCGAGTCGTGCGGCTGAGACTGCATCTTTGTGCCCTGCACCAGAAAGGATGACGATGACGTCGTCGTCGGCTGCAATCCTGTGTGCTTCCAGGTCGGCCAGAACTCCGGCGAGTGCGGTCGCTCCCGCCGGCTCAACGAACAGCCCCTCTTGGCGGGCGAGGATCCGCTGGGCATCCCAGGCTTGTTCATCGGTCACCTCGACCACGTGCCCGCCGGTATCGGTGATCGCCGTGGTGGCGTCGAAGTCGAACAGGACAGGTACCTGGAGTCCCGAGATCGTGGTGGTGAGCGCCTCGTCGAGCGGTTCGATCTTGCCTGCGAGCGCCCGATTGAGCGTTGGGCAGCCGGCGGGTTGCACGCCGATCAAGCGCGGAACCTCCTGGCCCGGGCGTATGCGCCGGTAGCCCCGCCAGATCGATGCGAGCAGGCCGCCGCCGCCGATCGGAACATAAATCGCCGTCGCCGTGGAACGTTGTTCGATCAGTTCGAACGCAATCGTTTCAGCGCCCCGCATGGCCTCGGGGGCGTAGCGCGCACCGGTGAGGTACGCGAGCCACCCTTGGTCTGCTGCCATCGCGGCGATGCTCTCCGCCACCTCTTCCGCCCCGCCGAGGGCTGAGCCAAGTTCGGCGACGATGTTCGCTCCGGCTCCGTGGGCCACAATTTGGGCCAACTTGCCATCGACGATTCCCGCAATGGTGAACAAGACGACGGGAAAGCCGGCTCGGGCACCGTAGGCCGCGATCGCAGCTCCACCATTGCCTGACGAGGTACCGATGGCACCGACGAGCTCGTCCCGGGCAATGATCGCGCTCGCCATGGCCGCGATTCGGTCCTTGAACGAGCCGGTGGGGTTCTGATACTCGGCTTTGAAGGAGACGGTTGGGCCACCGGGCCCGCTCAGCCGCGAGCAGGTGGCATGCAGCAGAGGCGTGTCACCCTCTCCGAGGCTGACCGAGACCGACGGATCAATCCCGAGAAGCTCGGCAAAGCGCCACATCGCGGGATGGTAACCGCGGAGCAAGGAGCAAGGGATCCGAGGGTCCGAGGGCCTCAGTGCCCGAGCACCCTGATCTCGGATGATCATCTGCTCGACGTGCCCCGAGTCCACCGGTCATCAGTGGCGTCGAAGATGCTCCGCGACTGCGTCCGCCCCGCTGTGGGCGCCGATCACGAGGTCGTACTCCCGCGACTCGCCGGGTTCGAGCACCACAAGCTCGCCCTTGGCCCGCACGTCATGGCGTCCGGCAGTTCCGTTGGTGCTGGGTTCCAATCCGACGACATACGTGCCTTGGCCGAGCATGCGCCACAAGACGAGATACGGCAGCGTGTCCGACCGATAGTGCTCGTACACGGCGAGGTTCTCTAGAGCGTTGACCGCCGTCGCCAAGACACGGCCGTCAGCTCCGGCGCTGGGCCGTATCTCCACCACCTCCTCGGCGACGCCGGGCTCCGGCGGCCCGAAGCGATCCCAGTCGGGCGTCAACACGCGATCACGGCCGGTGGCGGAGTGGTGGTCCACGACGGTGAACCCTTGGCGATGAGCGGGAAGCCGAGGTTGACGTGGTACAGCAGCATGTGCGCAGACGGGCTGTAGTCGAGGTTGGTCACCGTGTCATGCACGCGGAACTCGTTCGTGCCGACACGGCAGTCGATGCGCCGACGCAGTTGCAGCACCTCGCCGAAGGCCGACACCTGTCGGACCACACCTTCAGCCCAGAGCGTGCATTCATCGCCGGACCAGATTTCGCCGTAGCCGACCAATGTCGCCGGTTCGCCCGACAGGCGGCCGTGCAAGGGGTAGTCGTTGGTCAGTTTCGCCGGGAAGCGGGGATCCGTCGCGTCGGCTGTCTGCGGGGACATGGCGTGATCCAGGCCGGCGCCGCTTCGAAACTCCAACAGGCGCGTGCCGCGCCCGGCGCCGTCGGCGAGCGTCACGAGCCGGATCCCGGCCACCTGCGACAGCTGGCCGACGTGGGCCAGCAATCCAGAGCGATCGAGCGGTTGACCGTAGACCTCCATCAGTAGGCAACCTAGGCGCCGTTGTGGGCTACGGTTGCTCACTTTCGACACGCCAGAGACAGCCGATCCGATGGCCATTCCTCTCGACCAGATCACGTCGATGCCGGCGTTCTCGCCGTACTTCCCGGCGCCGCCGGCTCGCTATCGAGGTGCCAAGTTCCAGCACGTCTACTTTCGGGCGAGTCTCGACGCGATCGACAGGGTGCTGCCGGAGTGCTTCGAGCCGAGCCCCGACGGCATGTGTGCCGCCATCGGCCTGACCGTGCCGTGGTCTGCCAACTACGGCGCGTTCGACGAGAGCGTCCTGTCCGTCAAGTGCACCTATGAGGGCGCCGAGGGCTGGTTCGCGCCCGTCGTGTTCCTCAACTCCAAGTCCAGCATTCCCGCGGGCCGCGAGATCTACGGCACGCCGAAGGTGTACGCAGACTTCGAGATCGGGTTTGCCGAACGCGTCATGTACACGAACACGTTCGTCGGAGGGACAACGCTGATGAGCGTCCGCTCGACGATGCATCGCGAGGCGACAGTCGACGAGATGCCGCCGGGCGAGCCCGCGTGGCGGCTCAAGGTGATCCCTCGCGCCGACGGCAACGGCGTCGACGTGATGCAACTGATCGACGTCACAGGTGCGACCACCGACGTGGTGGTGCATGTGTGCAGGGCGGGCGACGGCGTGGTGCAGTTCAACCCCTCGCCCGTCTACGACCTGTCGGATTTCACGCCGCTCGAGTACTTCGGCGCCTACTACGTCGAGATGGACATGACAGAGAACTGGGGTCAGATCGTCAAGGATTTCTTAACGGATTGATCTACGTTCCCGGGGCTCGTCGGGCAGATCGTTCGATGACGGCGAGGAACCGGTCGAGTTCTTCTTGGGTGTTGTAGAAGGTGGGGTCGCAACGAATGCCGTCGAGGAAGGTGCCGCAATAGATGTGCTCGGCGGTCAGCTCGAGGTGAACTTCGGCAGCGTTGGGGATTCTGAAGAACACGATGCCCGCCCGATCGGCGGCCGGCAGCGGCGTCCAGATCTCGAGGCCCAGTCGGCTCAGTGCGTCCAACAGATACTGCGTCAGGTCCCTGATTCGCCGCTCGATGAATGGTCGTCCGATCTCGTTCAGCAGATCGACGCCGGCCAGGGCTCCGGCAACGCCGACAAGATTGGGGATGCCCCCTTGGAATCGGCTCGCGTTGTCGTGAAGCTCGCACTTGCGTACGTCCCACTCGTCGACGTTCGCAGCTGACATCCAGCCGACGCTCGGCGGCGTCGCACCCAGATGCTGATCGGCCACGTAGAGGTATCCGACACCGGTGGGTCCCATCAGCCATTTGCTCGTGGTGCCGGCCAGGAAATCCACGGGTGTCGCACCGACGTCGATGTCGACGACGCCCAGCGCCTGTGCTGCGTCGACGACGAGCGGAGCCGCGGCTGCCTGCGTCATGTCGGACAGCCGTGCCAGGTCGTATCGGAAACCGCTGCCGACGGTGACGGCACAGATGGACACACATGCGGTCTCGGTGTCGATCGTCGCTTCGATGTCTTCGAGGGCGACACGTCCGGCTCGTTGCTCGACGAACCGAACATCGGGTATCGCAGACTTGCTTGCGAGCCACTGATACGTGCTCGACATGAACGCCAGATCGGTGAGCACCACATTCTGTCCGGGCGTCGGGGCGAGGATCTGTGCGGCGAGATTGAGACCGGCAGTCGTGGATTCGGTGATCACGATGTTGTCCGACGTGGTGTGGAGCAGCCCTGCCAATCGCTCCTTCAGCAAACCGAACCGTTCGTACCCGACGTGGAAGGCATCTTCGCCGCCGCGTGCGCATTCGGCGACGACGTCGTTCATCGCTGCTGCCACCGGTCGGGCGAGCGGATGGATGCTGCCGTTGTAGAGATACGTCCAGTGATCCACGACCGGGAACAAGTCGCGCAACTCGGAGACGGTCTGCTCGTCGGTCATTGGAGAGCTTCTGGTTCGGTCGAGTACACCAGCTGACCCCCGACAAGCGTGTGCTCGACGTTGCCGTCGGGATCGAGCACCGCGATGTCAGCGTCCTTGCCCGCAGCAAGGCTGCCCTTGCTTGCAAATATCCCGAGTGCTCTCGCCGGCGCCTCCGACGCCATCACCAGCGCGACATCGACAGGGACCGTGGCGACAGCTGCGAGATTGCGGACAGCACTCGACATCGACATCACGCTCCCGCAGAGCCAACCGCCCGCAAGCCGGGCCACATCTTCTTCAGCGCTCGTCACCAGCTCCTGGCCGTCGCTCATCCGATGGACGCCGGGTTCCAGACCGGCTGCGTACATCGCGTCGGTGATCAACGCCAGCTTCGCTGCGCCCTTGCACCGCAATGCGAGCTTCACCAGTGCTTCGCTGACGTGCGCGCAAGCCGAGTCGCACAAGATGTCAGCGGTGAGGCCGTCGTCGATGAGGGCGAGTTCCTCCAGGCCGACTCGCCTGGTTCCGTCGTAGCCGGTTGCGTCGGGCAGTTGTCTGGGTTCCATGGCGTTGAAGAGATGGGTGACGTGAGTGGCGCCGGCGCTTCGGGCCGCTGCATAGTCAGCCGGTGTCGCGTCTGAATGGCCGAGTGATACAAGGGCGCCTGCGGCGGCGAACCGTCTGATCGCCTCGATCGCTCCGCGTTGTTCCGGCGCGATCGTGACCATTGCCAGCGCTCCACCCGCCGCTTCGAGCAGCATCTCGACAGCATCCGGGGTTGCCTCGAGAACGAAGTCGGGACGCTGGGCGCCGTATCGAGGATTGAGGAACGGTCCCTCGAGGTGGACGCCTCCAATGGTGGCGCCATCGCTGACGGGCCCGGAGGCGGCTCGGATCTTGGCGGCCGAATCGACCATTGCGGGCAACTCGTTCGTCATCAGCGTCGGCAAGAAATAGGTGCACCCGCCGCTCGCGACATGTCGGGCCATGCCAACCGGGTCGTCCTCGGCGTAGCACCCACCCGACCCATGAATGTGCACATCGATGAAGCCCGGCGAGATGATCCGATCGGGCACGTCGAGGTGTCGTGCGTTCGCCGGAATCTCGATCCCGCCACGCGGGCCTGCGGCGAGAATCTTGTCGCCGAGCACCAGGACGACGCCGTCGTCGGTGATGGCTTGGTCGATCAGAACTCGGCCGGTGATCGCCAGCGGACGACCGTCGTCTGCTGACATCTACTGGCCACTCCTGGGCCAGCCGCGAACCTCATCGAGCGGCTGCGACACGTTGGACTCACCCATCACGCATCCCCCCAGTACTCACGTTGCCCGGCGCAAACCCTCACGCTAAACGACAAGCCGGGCGGTGGCATCGGCTCTAGGGTTTGGGGATGACGACCGTCATGACTCGAGTGGACGTGGCGTTCTACAAAGAACAGGGTTATCTGGTCGTACCGGATGTTCTGTCCCCCTCAGAGCTCGACCTGATCCGTCGCGAGCTGGCGCAACTGATCGACAAGGCGTCCGAGGTGACCGAACACGACGACGTGTACGACCTCGAGGACGACCACAGCCCGGCGGCACCGAATATCAGGCGGATCAAGAACCCCGACGCGGTCATGCCGAGTGTGGCGGCGCTCCTTCACCATCCTGTATTGCTCGATGTGCTCACCCAACTGCTGGGATCAGGAGTTCGTTTCCAAACCAGCAAGCTGAACATGAAGGCTGCCGAGGGCGGCTCAGCGGTCGAGTGGCATCAGGACTGGGCGTTCTATCCGCACACCAATGACGATCTGCTCGCCGTCGGAATCCTGCTCGATGATGTTGACGAGACCAACGGGCCCTTGTGTGTGCTGCCGGGAAGCCACCGCGGTGCGATCTATGACCACCATGCGAACGGATACTTCAGCGGAGCCATCGACCCCGTCGAGAATCCGATCGATTTCTCGGCGGCCGTGCCGTTGGTCGGCACTGCGGGCTCGATGACGTTTCACCATGTGCGAGCCGTGCATGGCTCGGCCCCGAATCTGTCGGCGCGCCCGCGGAATCTGTTGTTGTTCCAGTTCGCAGCGGTCGACGCGTTTCCGCTGGTGCATCCGATCGGAGATCTCGCCAGCTTCGATCGGATGATTGTTGCCGGCGAGCCCACTATCGAGCCACGGGTGACGCCGGTACCGGTCAGGATGCCGCTTCCGCCCGCACCCGAAGAAGGCTCGATATACGAGATTCAGCGGACCATGGCAAACCGGTTCTTCGACTGAACGGTCGCGTCGCCGGCTCAGCGAACCCGCCAGCGGTAAACCACGGTTTACAAACTTATACGCACTCTGATATCCGAATTCGTAAAGCGTAAACGAGTGCGTATAATTACGGCGTGGCACCTCACGATCTCGAAGAGTTGGTCGCCGGTGGTGAGACGTACACCGTCGAATTCAAGCGTGACGTCAATGACGACGAGCTCACCGAGGCTGCGGTGTGCCTCGCAAACGGCGACGGCGGTTGGCTCTTGATCGGCGTCGAAAACGACGGAACCACCGTCGGGGCTGCTCCTCGGCACGGAAGCACGACGCAGAGCCCGCGGGTGGAGGCTCTGGTGGCCAACAAGACCTCGCCCCCTCTCATGGTCGAGGTGAGTGTCGAACAGTTCGACAGCGTCGACATCCTGGTTGTTCGGGTGCCCAAGGCACCCTCTGTTGTGGCAACGACCTCGGGCCGTTATGTGCGACGCGCGATCGATGTGGACGGCAAGCCGCAGTGCCTTCCCATGCTCCCCCATGAGGCCCAAGCCCGCACCTCCGCACTCGGAGTGCGCGACCTGTCGACCCTGCCGTTGGCCGATCTTTCGGTCGACGACTTGGACGCCGCCGAACTTGACCGCTTCCGCCGCCTCGCTGCGGGAGGCGGCGATGCGATTCTGGCCGAACTCTCCGATCGCGACCTCCTGTCCGCGCTGGGACTCCGATCCGTTGAGGGGGTTCCTGCGCTCGGGGCGGCGCTGCTGTTTGGAACCGCCGACGTCTTAACGACGTTCGCGCCGACACACGCTGTCGTGTTTCAAGCTCTCGACGAGCACGATGCCGTCCAAGCCAACGAGAGCCTGCCCGTCCCGCTGCTGCGAGCAATGCTCGAGCTTGCTGAAGCAGTGAACCGCTACAACCCAGAAGAAGAGATCGACGATGGACTCTTCAGGCTCGGTCTCCCGCGCTACTCCCAAATCGCCGTCCGAGAGCTGATCGCCAACGCTCTCGTTCACCGCGACTACTCACTCAGCGGACAAGTGAGGGTGGCCATCGAAGGAACCACCCTGTCGGTGAGCAGTCCTGGCGGCTTCCCTGATGGCATCACCATCAACAACCTGCTCACTGCTCCGCCGCAGGCACGCAACCCCTTGATTGCCGACGCGTTCAAGCGAGCCGGACTCGTCGAGCGAACGGGACGCGGCGTCAACCGCGTCTACCGGTATCAACTGGCGCTGGGGCGGCCCCAGCCGGATTATTCGCGGTCTACCCGAGCATGGGTCGAAGCGCAGGTGCCGGCTGGCGCGGCGGATCGAGAGCTGGCTGCGTTCGCCGCCGCTGAGGCACGGGACAACAACGCGCTCAATCTCCAGACATTGCAGGTGCTGCACGAAGTGCGTGCTGAGAGCCGGATCGCCTCCGTGCGTGCGGGCGAGCTGTTGCACCTCGCAGCCGAGCAAGCGAGGTCGGTGCTCAACGGTCTCGTAGAGCGCGGACTGCTCGAAGCCCGAGGCGAGGGCAAGGGACGCACCTATCACCTCGCCGCAGAGCTCTACCGGCAGATGGGCGAACCAGCCGCGCACGTCCGGACTCGCGGCTTCGACTCGATTCAGCAGGAACAAATGGTGCTGACGTTCGTTGCCGAACACGGTTCCATCGGACGAGCAGAAGCCGCCGATCTCTGTCGTCTCGGGCCCGATCAAGCATCACGCCTTCTGCGCAGAATGGTTGAGGCGGGCGCACTGCGCATGACAGGCGCACGCCGAACCGCCCGCTACCACGATCCGGCGTCAGCCATTGGGTAAGGACTCGAGCGAGTAGGGGGTTCGCCGAACACGAGAGCGCCGCGAGAACCAAGCGTCCCGACGCGTCGCCTGCCTACTCGCGCGGCTCCTCAGCGGACGCAGACATCGGCGCCCGTTGAAAAGTTGGCTTCCACGATTGCGCTGAGTGCCGCTATTGGTGTGGCTGGACAGCGGCCGGGATGTCAGCAGGTGCCGTAGGGTCGCGCCATGGATATTGCTGACCGCCTCGAACTGCACGAGCTTCCGGGCCGCTACGGCGACATCATCGACGACCGCGATTGGGATCGGCTGGGAACGATCTTCACCGACGACGCCGTGTTCGACCTGACCGATCTGAGTGCGCCGCGGCTGGAGGGCTTGACGGCCATCCGTGACTTCATGGCCGACGAGGCCGAGCATCCCCGCTCCCACACGATGACCAACATCTACGTGAACGAGACCGACGATGGCGTGGAGCTGAAGTTCCGCATCCTGGCGCTGATCGGCGGCGGCAAGGTAGGCACCGCGTCGTATCACGACCTCGTGGTGCGCACGCCCGACGGCTGGCGCGTGCAGGACCGGATGCTCAAGCGCCGCCGCACTCAGGTGTATCCGGACTGAGTTTCTTCGTTCCTCGGGGACGGGGTCAGTCGGTCGCCGGAGCGCGGTCGGCGAGCCACTGTCGCCAGCGGGGCTCGTCTCGCGTCGGAGCACCTGCAGGCGAGATTGTTATGTCAGCGCAGGCTCCAGCCGGATGCTGCACACTCGTACGCCTGGAACCGACTCGACGGCCTGCCGCGCGGAGCGCAGCGCTTCATCGAGCGACGGTGCTTCGCGGTCGAACTCGACGGTGTTGTGGCCGATGGTCGCATCGGTGCAACCAGCCTCGTAGAGAGCTTCGAGTGTCTCCCACTCCAGCAAGTCCGCCCCGTCGGTGACGATCTCAAAATGGTGCGTGGCCATCACCCGTCTTGCCTCCGCTCGCACTTGTCGATCAGCGACAGCAGCCTACGCGCCTCGTTGCCGGCGTTAGCTGGCGTACTCGATATCGACTTGCTGCACTCGGGGTGCCCTCGCGGGCAGCGCGCTATCCCCCAGGCGTGACCGGTGCGGCCCTTGGGCCGCTTGATGGTCCAGCCAGCAGCCACGGGTGCCCCGACCGCCTTGCGGACATCCTTGTCCGGATGTTTGCCCTGCGACACGGATTGAAGATAGACAAGACATACTGAGAATCACTTTGATTATTGGGCAAGACTTCTGCTGCACGACACAGCCGTGTCGACGCGGTGTTCGACCTGACCGAACCGGGTGCGCCGCTTGCCCACGACTCCCTAGTGGTGTGCGTCGTGAGACTGTTCGCCCCCGCGGAGGCGGCGCTCGAGTCGCCCGAGAGCGAATGACAGCACCAGGACGAGGCTGACGTAGATGAACACCAGCACGACGTAGCTCTCACGAAACCGAAAACTCCCCGCTGCGTACTGCCGAGCCCTCAGCGTCACTTCGCCGACTGCCAGTACCGACAGCAGCGACGAGTCCTTCAGAATTGCGATGAAGTCATTCCCGAGCGGTGGGATCACGGCCCGCATCGCCTGCGGGAAGATCACCCGCCGCAGGGTGGCCCGCCGGCTCAGGCCCAGGGATAGACCGGCTTCCATCTGCCCACGAGGCACCGACTGCACTCCACCGCGGAAGACTTCCGCGATGTAGGCGCCATAGATGATGGCCAGCGCGATCGCGCCACGCCATTCGGTGCTGATGCTGCGATTGTCGAAGCCGAGCCAACCGGCGGCGTCGGGCACGACCACAAGCGCCAAGAAGAAGATCAGCGGCAGCATCGGAACGCCCCGGATGAACTCGATGTACGTGCGGGCAACGTTGCGCAACACGACGTTGCGCGAGATGCGGCCCAAAGCCAGCAGCAGCCCGAGAACCAACGAGATCGCGAATGCCAGCGCGGTCGCTCGGATCGTGAACACGATGCCGACGGCGATGCGGTCCCACGCATCGCGGTAGCGCTCGGCGAACAGCGACAGCCAGCCCAGCCAGCCGACGATGAGAGCGAGCAGCACCGCCCAGTAGGGGAACGATTCGGCGCTGAATCTGCTGCGCCAACCCCCGGGTTGGCTTCGCGTTCGCCCTCGACGCGTTCGACGCAACGATCGCACGGTCAGGTGCTCCGCACTGCACGGGATTGGCGCCGTGTCCGTAGCGAGTCCACCGGCACTGCTGGGGACCGACGTCGACGGCTCGGGCTATTCCCCTTCGTATTCAGGGAAGTCGAGATCGTCATACGTGATGGAGAATGCTCCGCCGAAGTAGCGGGAACTGATCTCCTCGAGCGTTCCATCCGCTTTCATGTCAGCGAGTGCTTCGTTGATCGGCTCCACCCACTTGCTGCCCTTGGGGAAGATGAACCCGAGCTGGTCCGATGACAGCGACTCGCCGATCAGCTCGACCTGATCGGCGTTCTCGCCGATGTTTCCCTGCCCGGCAGTCTCGTCGATGATGACGGCATCGATGTCGCCGGCAATCAGCGATTGCACCACGAAGCCGAACTCCTCGAAGGGCAGCACCCGGTCTTCGCCGACCAGCTCGACGCCTGTGTCGTAGTTGGTGGTGCCGATCTGAGTTCCCAGCACGAAATCCCCGGCGGCGAAACTGGCACCGTCGCTGAAGCGATCTTCGCCCTTGCGCACCATCAGCCGCTGGTCGACGTTGATGTAGCCGTCGGAGAAGTCGACGATCTCTGCGCGCTTGGCGGTGATGGTGATCCCGTCGGCTGCCATGTCAAACTGCCCATCGGCAACGGCTTGAATCATCGGCTCCCACGCGAAGTTCTCGAACTTCGGCGTGCAGCCGATGCGCTCGCAGATCTCCTCAAGCACGTCGTAGTCCCAGCCGGTCGGCTCGCCTGTCTCGGGATCGAGGTAGTTGAACGGCAGGAAGGCGTTTTCGACGGCGATGGTGAGCTCGTCACCGTCTGAGTCGCCACCGCACCCGGCGAGGCCCAATCCCGCAAGCATCGCAACCACAAGGACGAGCGACCAGCGACGGCGCCCGATGCTGTGTCGTTTCGAGTCTCGGTGGGCGCTGACGCGTCCCTCGCCGGTTCGGTGCAAGTGAGGTGAATGGTTCATGGCGCACACTTTCTACTGCAATCTGCTCATGGGCGTGGTGACGGCAATTGTCACACACTGCTCGTCGCAGGCCGATCAACTTTCGTCAGCATCATCGGTTGCACGCGAGGCCCAGCTGACGTCCAGAGTTGGTCAATGGGAGGCATGTACAAGCGACCGCAGCGCGTCCCCGCGCGCACCGTCGTCGACCAAGGCTGTTGCGAGTCTTCATTCACGGCGGGTCCGGTACGCGTCTCGGCGGTGTGCCACCCGAAGCACCACGACCTCCCGCTGCACATCGTCAATGCGATACACGATTCGGTACGTGCCGCGACGCGCAGCCCACTTGCCTTCAAGTTCATCGCGCAACGGCCTCCCGACCCTGCGTGGCGCCTCGGCCAAGACCCCTGCAATCAGCTCGATGACGGCCGAGGCGACGGCTTCCGGAAGCTGTTCGGCGGATCGCCGCGGCCGCGGAGCATGCGACCACGATGCGGTACGGCGCGGCTGCGACGAGCCTCGACGCGAGTCCAGATGTTCTACATTTCGTATACTGATTATGTGACATCTCCCGTTCCGACTCGCTTCAGCGAGCGTCAGACACGCGACATCGACCGTCTGGTGGCCTCGGGCGTGGGCACGAACCGGTCCGATGTCGTCCGCCAAGCCGTCGATCACTTCGTAGAAAGCACTCGCCGACGGCAGGAGGGCGAGGCGATCGCCGAGTCGTATCGGCGGATGCCTCAAGACACCGAGGAAGACGACGCGGCTATGGCAAATGCGATCGCCATGACCGAGGCCGAGCCGTGGTAGCTCAAGGCGAACTGTGGCTCCTTGAGCCACCGAACCACAAGTCCAGGCCCGCTCTCGTGGTCACCCGAGACGAAGCGATCCCGGTGCTCAACAACGTGATCGTGGCACCGGTGACGCGAACCATCCGGGGCATTCCGACATGCATGCCGGTCGGGCCGGACGAAGGGCTCGAATACGAGAGCGTGGTGACGTTCGACAACCTTGCTGCCGTGCCGAAGTCAGTGCTCACAGTCCGGCTTGGGCAACTCGATGCCGTCGGGCGCGAGCGCATGTGCGGCGCGCTCCGCGCCTTGGCCGACTGCTGAGGGCACCCGCGAACGTCAGCTGGCTGGCGGGGCGTCCTTAGCTACCGGGTGCGGCACCGGTATGCGCTTCGCCGGTGGCGGCGGCTCGACGCCCGGCACGCGCATCTGGCCAAAGCGGTGTTCTTCTCTCAGACCATCACTACGTCGAGACATGTCAGACACCCCTGTTCTGTTCACAAGCTAGAGGCCAGTCACGCTGCCGGAGGCTCGAATAGTGGCCCGGACCGAGACTGCGGATTTCGGGCTCTTCGCACTCATAATGGAAGTGCGTTCTCGACGGGTGCGGGTCTGACTCGGCTCTTCGCTGGCTTGGTGCCTTGCAAACGATCTGTCGGCCTGTGGCCTGTCGGGGGCGTGCACCAGCCGGTCGGAAGGAATGTGACCTGATAGGAGCGTCGGTTCAAGCGCCTTGAGTGCACTGTGGGTCGTTCCGGCCGGTGGTGCCCGATCCATTGGGAGTGTTCCCGGGAGGGCAGACCGATTATGCCGGATGAGTATCGAGCCGTTGTCGGCGGGGTGGACACCCACCGCGACACGCACACCGCAGCAGCGGTGGATTCGACGGGACGGCTGTTGGGCACAGCGACGTTCCCGGCGACGCGAGCCGGCTATGAGGAGCTGTGGGGATGGCTGCGCGGCCTGGGCAGCGTGGAGCGCGTCGGCGTGGAAGGCACCAGCAGCTACGGCGCGGGCCTGTCGCGTCATCTCGCCGCACACGATGTGACGGTGATCGAGGTGCTTGGCCCCAAGCGGCGGGCTCGCCGAGGGCACAAGTGCGATCCCGCCGATGCCGAGGCAGCCGCGCGTGCGGTGCTGTCGGGCGAGGCCGCAGCGTGGGGCGAAGTCAGCCGACGGCGAAGTGGAGGCGATCCGGATGCTGCGCGCCGCGCGCCGCTCCGCGGTCAAGGCCCGCACCGCCGCGGTCAACCAGCTCAAGGGACTGCTGGTGACAGCCCCCGAGCAGGTCGCGGCCCCGCTGCGGGGCCTTCGCACCGCTGCGCTGGTCGACGCCTGCGCCCGGCTGCGGCCCGATCCCGGCCGCGGCGAGGCCGCCGCCGCGGCCAAGAGGTCGCTTCGCGTCCTCGCTGCGCGCTGGCGCGCTCTCAGCGCCGAGATCGCACGACTGTGCGCGCAGGCCGCCCCCGCCTTGATGGCCGCTCCCGGCGTCGGCCCCCAAGTCGCCGCCGCGCTCCTCGTCACAGCCGGCGACAACCCCGACCGGCTGCGCAGCGAAGCATCATTCGCCGCGCTCTGCGGCGCCAGCCCCATCGAAGCCTCCTCGGGCCGCACCGTGCGCCACCGACTCAACCGCGGCGGCGACCGCCAAGCAAACAACGCCCTGTGGCGCATCGCCACCGTCAGGCTCCGCAGCGACGAGCGCACCCAGGCCTACGCCGCCCGACGGCGCGCCGAGGGCAAGACCGACCGCGAGATCCTGCGCTGCCTCAAGCGCCACATCGCACGAGAAGTCCACCGGCTGCTGACCGACCCGCCCGAGGTCCCCCACGGCGCGGACCTGCGACGGCGGCGCACCCACCACGGACTCACCCTCGAAGCCGCAGGTCAGTGCCTATCCGCTAATCCTCTAAGAGGCCGCGCGGATAGGTGGCCGGTCTTTAGCGCAGATTGAGGGCGATATCGGACCTCGTCAGCAAAGGCGCTGGTCAGGCCGCTCCCCGGCCAATAGTCGAAACCAGTGTTTCCGCAGGTCAGTGCCTATCCGCTAATCCTCTAAGCCGGCTTGGAACCATCTGATGACGTGGAACCGGTCCAAGACGTGGCGGGCGTGACCGAGCCGCTGCTCTATGGCTGCCTTGTACGCCTTGGAGCCATCGGACACCATGACAGAGGCATCCAAACTTCTCTCGGATCAGGTCTTCGAGCTCAACACGTTCCTGTGGTCTCTCATTCGAAGCCGAAGGTGTTGCCTTGTCGAGTCCGAGACCGGCCGATCTGCCGACTCCGCTCGGCGCCGCACTCGCCGACCAGGCGAGTCGCACTTGCGAGACCGCGCTTCGCAGGCCGTGCGGCACGCGCCCACTTGACCGAAGCCAGACCGCAGTCGTGCCGGTGAAGATGCGGGGCAGATAGCCCAGATGCCACGCGGCCGCCTCACCAGCGAGCGCGAACACTGCATCGGGTTCGCGAGCCTCCCAGGCACGAAGGTCGATGTAGGGATCTGACACGCCGGCCTCGCCAGCAGGCACTGACGACGAGGTAGCCGAAGTTTTCAAGCCGCACCCAGTCGGCGGTCGGCACGCCATTGGCTGCCGACGACTTGGTGCTGTTGGGTCACAGTCGAGATCTGCATCGGCCGCCATGGCCGTTCGGCAGCACGCAGTGCGCCCGGGCGCGAGGCATCCACTTGCGGCACGACGAGTTGGCGGCTTCGGCTTCGGCTTCGGCGACCGTTGTCTGGTCGTGGGTCGTGCTGCCGGCCTCGTAGTGCCTGAATTCCTCCGGGGCCTCCTGGCGCATAACGTCGTTGGGAACCAAGTCGGTGAGCGTGACCGTCCCGTCGGCTCTCTGGGTCAGATATCCGGCCAACACGAGGCGTCGTCGGATGTCGGCTGTATGTCGAACAGAAAGACCGGTGCGTTCGGCGACCTTCTGGGCGAGCTCGCTCGGCGGTGTGTGGCCTGGGGCAACTGCGACCGCAGCGAGGTACGACTGGGCGGAGTCCGACAGTTCGTGCCAGGCAGGAGTGCAGATGCTGCGCGCTACAGCTGTCTCGGCGACGCGTAGTGAGAGTTCGACAGCCCGCGTGTCGATCGTGCGGTCCGGGGCGCCTGCCATCCGCCACATCGTGTGCCCGAGCACCTGAAGCCGGTAGGGGCCGTGCCGGGACTCGCCGACGAAGCTGACCGCGGTTTGAAGCGCTTCGGATGTGATGTCGCCACCGGCGTCGCGAATCGGAAGACGCAGGCCAACTGCCACGTCCGCTTGGCTCAGTGGGTGCATCTCGTGCCGCTCGCAGCGCTGCATGAATGTGATCTTGTTGTCGGCGAGCAGCGTGTAACCCATCTCGAGTAAGCCAGCGCCCACGAACGCGAGCGGCAAACCGGCGCGTCCCGCTATGTGCTGAATGTCGCTGCAGAGCCTGCGGGCCTCTTCGCGGTCAACGGCGTGCAACTCGTCAACGGTCAGCAGAACCGAGGTCTCCGCGTGAACAGCGGCTTGAGTGAGTGTTGCCAACACGTCGCCCATGGTCGAATGCGGACGCTGCTGCAGGCGGTCCCCAGCCTGCCAGGTAGCCGAGAGCACGCCAAGCCGAAGACCGACCGATTGAAGCCTCGAACCCCGCTGGGACTCTGTCGCCGTGCCAACGGCGGGGCTGTCGGCGCGGGCGTTCGCTACGGCATTGACGATGCGTTCAGGCAGCCCCTTGGAGCTCCCGTCCACGGAGAGGACCACCCAGCCTTGGCGAGCGGCACGATCTTCCAACTCGTTGAGCACCACTGTCTTGCCCGAGCCCCGCACTCCCATGAGCAGGCTGGCGTAGCGAGGGTCTCTCGGGCCGGCGGTGAGGCCGCCGCCCAGGTCTGCCAGTAGGTCGTCCCGGCCGACCAGCGAGTGCGGCGTGCGCCCGAATCCGGGCGAAAACGGGTTGGCCTCGGCGGATGCCAACGTCGCGCCTTCGTCCATCGCACACACGCTAGCGCACAATCCACGCGCACAATGCACAATATGGTGCACAAAGTGGCACTTCGGTTTTTGGGCGGGAGTGAGAGTGTCGGGGAGTGCCCAGTCGGGCTTGCCGGCGTAGAGGAGTGTCCGGATTCTGGGGTTTTCGATGTTTGATCAGCCGGCTGGCGGGGCTTGTTCGGCGAGCCAGGCGCGCCAGCGGGGATCGTCGCGTTCGGCGGCCGCGACAGCATCGGGACCGTAGAGGTACAGCCACACCGAGACCATCGTGATCCCGCCGGCGTCCTCGGACGTCAGGAACGCCGTTCCCGGCGCTGGTCGGTCGGTCAGCACAGTAATCCGGCGAGCGGCTGTTTCGATCACCGTGCCCGCCAGCCTCGTCACATCGTCGACCCCCACATCGAGCCGGTCGCCAACCGCAGGCATCTCGTCAATGCCCAGCCCGCCCACCAGGATCGCCCAGCCCTCGTCGGGGGTCACTTGCCACATGACCATCTGCAGCGCGGACGATGCGGTCTGGCCAGCGAAATGCTTCAAGTGGAGCCCGAGGTTGACCATGAACAGCTTCCAGCCGTCGATCATGGCCTCGTACTGAGGGTCGTCGTCACCGAAGCCGGCGTTGTGGAGGCGCACGGTGCAGGTGCCGTCGTCGTGGGGGTCGATGGTCCACTCGAACGACAGCCCCTCGACGCCTTCACCCCCATCGAAGAGCACCCGGTGCGGCGGCTCCCACGCCGCCACCCGGCCGGCAATCTGCATTTCGGGCTCGGGCCCGAACGAGGCAGTCGCCGCTCCCCCGGCCTTCCCTTCGATGGTGTGCGGCACGTACCACGACGAGATCCCCGGCCCCGTCGCCACCGCCCGCCACACCGTCTCGACATCGCCGATCACCTCGACAGACAGATCAATCACCCGTCCTGTATCTGCCATACCCCCAAGCCTGCCGCACAGTCCCCGACGTCACACCCGCTTAGCGAGGGAACGGGGGGACTCGGCGCTGGTTTGCCGGTCAATGTCATCGCCCGAACTGCTGAAGCCGGTACGACCATCAGCTGCCGGGGACTGCTGGTCCACGCAGAGTTCGCCGTTGCCCCAACAAGCTCATGGCTTGGGGGAGAAGTCGAAGGGCCAGCGCAGGTCGTTGCCCTCTGAGCGCTTCCACCAGCCCATGTACTGCAAACGGCCGACAACAATGCCTGGAGCGATGCCGATCGCCGTAGCAAAGCGTTCAACGTCCTCATTGGTGTGCAGCGTTCCCAGAGTGGCCTCGTGCTCACGAGGAATGAGCACCTGCTGCGCGTAGGCATCGGCCTCCTTCTCCACGCCTCCGGCCTCCTGCTCCTCCCCATCGTTTATGAAGGTGCCCTTCTTCGAGTGCAGCAACACATGGCCGATCTCGTGAAAGAGCGTGAACCAGGAGATGTCGTGGCGCTTGTGGCGGGTGCTGATCTGAACAAGCGCCTTGCTCGGCGAGAGCCATCGTGTTGCGCCGTTGAGCCGCGTCCTCGCTATCTCCGGTTCGACAACAAACGCGACGCCAGCGCTCGCGCAAAGAGCCTGTGCCGTCCGCACCCACGTTCCAGGGTCGCGCTCGTTGGTGAGTCCGCGAAGTTCGTCAACGACATCAAGAAGCGCTGAATTGCTGAATGGAGCGCAATCGATCTTGGTTGCCTCAATCTCGCCGATGCGCAACCACGCTGCCACTGCGCCGGGATCCCTCACATATGCCTGCGATGCGCGGTACGCCGCATCTGGCTGTTGCCACATGTTGCGCCAAGCCGCAGGATTGGCCACGCCAAAGAACGTGCAGACTTCGCTGACTCGCTCCGCCACCGCTGCCCGGCGTGCGATCCTGCGCCGCTTGACAAGTTCGCCAACTGGCAGTTGCTCCAGCCACTCGGCGTCATCCGCCAATCGTTCCTGTTCCGCGCGGAACGTGAGGTGCGAGCGGTAGGACATCTCCAAGCTGTTCCAGAGGTGTGCCGGTACGCCGGTGACCCGCTCCAGCCCCAGCGCTGTCTCGGTAGTGATCGGCGCTGCGCCCTTCACGATCTGATTGACGTGCTTGGCCGACAGCCCCATACGAGCTGCAAGCTCGGCTTGGGTCATGTCGCGCTCGTCAAGCCATTCCGCCAACGTCTCGCCCGGCGGGAAGACCGTGTCGGGTTCGTAGGCATAGCGCGGCTTGCTACGGGTGCCCATGCTGATTTCTCCTAAATGCCGTCATCAGTGGTAGTCGTCAACGTCTGAGACCGTCACGCCGTCGACGGCTGACCAGTCGAGGCTTCCGTCGCGGCGGCGCGGCGGCGGTTCGGCGGTTGGTCGGAAGATCATTCGATGCGGATGCACGAGGTCGCAGGCGAGCGATCCCTTGAGATCGCCTGTCAGCTCGTGCCAGCGTCCGGGCAAGTTTCGAAGGTCGGCCAAGGAGCGGGCGGCTTCCATCTGCTGCAACCGCAACCCGATCTTCTTCGCCATCACGTCGCCGTGGACCTTGCGCGTCTCGGCTGTCGAGTTGAGTCGCCGCTGCAGCCTGCGCGTTGCGAACAGCACTTCCAAGGGGAACTCCTCCGAACGGCGGCGGACCGGCCGACGAAACGCAGACGGAGTGTAACGCTGTTATGGCTGCCGATGGTATATGCTGTTGCAGTAATCTGATACACCTTAAAGGTAATCTATTTGGCGATACAACTCGTGAACTCGCCACCACCAGAAAGATAGCACAATGACTGCTTTGACACAGCTTGAAGAACTCCGCAAGAAGATCGCCGCCGACTCTCGATCGCTGCGAGAAGCCTCTGACCGGCTCGGGGCCGTGCTCGGCGCGGCGAGCAAGCACCCCGACGCGCTGCGCACATACCGCTCTGGTTCGCTCGCCTCTCGATTCACGAACCGACCCGTCGCTGACGCAGACGGCGGCCTCGTCATCGACCGGCGAAAGCACCCGGCTCTCGGTCCCGACGGCGATGGTGAATTGCCGCGAGCGCTCGTCGACAGCGTCCACAGTCTGATCCGTCCGCTGCTCGTCCAGCGATACCCGAGTATCCGCATCGAAAAAATGAAGCGGGGCCTACTGGTGCGCTTCAACGAACCGCTCCCTTCCGGCGAGGACCCCTCCGTCGACCTGGTGGTCGCGCTCAACCGTGTCGAGGCACCCGGCCTGTGGATCCCCAACCTTGACCGCAACCGATGGGACCCAAGCGATCCCGAACGCCACGTCGAACTGTTCACGTCGGGCTGGCCACAGCTGCGGCAGACCCGCCAGCACGTGGTGAGAGTGGCCAAAGCACATGCGAAGCAGTTCAGCGAGCCTGCTGTTTGCTCGTTCAACATCGCAGCGCTCGCTTGGGAGTGCATCGAGTTGGCCGAACCGCTGGATCGGGCGCTGCAACGATTCTTCGACTACGCCGCCAACTCGCTGGCCCAGCGCTTGACTGCGGACCCCGCAGGGGTCAGCGCTCCCATCAAAGTCGCTGACCGCAACCGTGCGGTGCAGCGCTTCCGGACGGTCGCCGACGCCCTCGATCTTGCCATCGAGGCCGGCGACGATGACGCCAAGGTCTACGAGATATTGGCTGCTACGGGAGTCTTCTGGAAGCTCGTCGGGCCACCGCCGTCCCCAGTCGCCACCATTCATCAAGCCATCGCAAGCGGTGACCCCATGTCGATCACCAAGACCGGCACGCTGGTAGCAGGGACCACTTCCGGCGCAACGTCCATCAAGCCAACTCGCTCCCACGGTGGTCAGCATGTCGCCACATATCACCGTCGGAGCTCAGGGCCGTGGTACGGCCGCTTTGCCGACCGTCTCCGATTCGAAGGCAACACGAGGCGCCATGTCGTCGGGCTGCGAGTTCCGCGGCGGCCACACCACGGAGGTGTCCGCTATCGCTGGAATGTGGCACCTCCTGGATGCGAACGACGGCAGGTGAGGATCGAATTCCGCCTCTCGTCCCCGGGGGTGCCACGCGTTTACGTCGATGGGCCGGCGGAATCACCTCATCGCTACGAAGACGGCGCGCTGTGCATGTGGTACCCCCGCGACCCGCTGGAGCGCAGATGGTCCTATGGCGACGGCCTCCACGCCCTCCTGGGGCAGATCGCCGTGCACTTGGTGAAGGAGCACTTCTGGCGGCGGACCGGTGAGTGGCCGGGGGCAGAGGTCCCCCACGGCGCCGAGGCCAAGGCTGCGCAGTGAACGGCTGCACACAGTGCGTTGCCAACGCCGGAATCGGGCGCTGGGAGGCCATCCTCATCGCAGCCGCCGTATCGGCAGTGGTCGCCCTCGTCGGAATCTGGCAGAGCGCTCGTTCGACCCGGCAGGACAGGCAGCGCCGCCTCTTCGGCGAGGCGCTAGCTGCCGTCATGGACTACCGCGAGTTCCCCTACATCATCCGCCGCCGCACAAGTGACGAGCAGAGCGGTGAGATTTCACGTGAACTCTCCAGGGTTCAGGGGGCGCTGAATCGCTACAGCGCCATTCTCGCGGTCGAATCGCAAGCGGTCGGCGCGGCATACGCCTTCCTCGTCGAGCAGACCCGTGCAGTGGCCGGTCCTTTGATCGCCCAAGGCTGGAACCAGCCGATCCGGGAACGAGCGTCGGGGGATAGCGCATGTGGTGCTGGTGGAGTTCCTTGCGTGTCTGGTTCGCGCCGGGATGGAGTCCTTTTTGGGGGATCGGGTCAAGATCGCTGCCAAACGCGCTGGGGTGATCGGCCATCGCCGCACGATGGACTCGACCGGTGTGGCGGACTCGGTGCTGACCCAGGACACGATCACGCTCATCAGGTCCGGGGTCCGCAGGTGCGTCGCGGTGCTGGCGGGGATCGACGCCGGGGCCGGGGCGGAGCTGGGGAGGCTGTTGTCGCGTGACGACTACGACCGGGGGGCCAAGCCGCAGATCATGTGGGCAGATCCCTGCGCGTGGGCCGCTTTGGTCGCGGAGCTGTTCGGCGACGCCGAGACCGTGGTGGGGTTCTGCGCCCGCTTCGGGGACCCCGGCCTGGCTGGGGCGGTCGAGCTGCTGAGGGTCGTGGCGGGCCAGGACATCGAGATCGCGGCCGACGACGACGGAGCCGAAACGGCACGGATAGCTCAGCGGGTGGCCCCGGGCCGGGTCATCTCTACCGTCGATCCCGACGCCCGGCACGGGCACCGTTCGCGCACGGACCGCTACGACGGCTACAAGCTGCACATCGCTGCGGATGTGGACTCGGACCTGATCTGCTCAGCGACCGCGACGCTCGCGACCACCCACGACGCCGCTGTGATCGAAGACCTCATCGACGCCGACCCGGTCCCGGTCGCCGAGGTGATCGCCGACACCCACTACGGATCCGGGCCCACCCGTCAAGCGATGGCCGACCGAGGCATCGACCTCGTCGCCCCCGCCGCGCCGATCCCGGCCCGCGGTGCCATGTTCACCAAAGCGGACTTTGACATCGACCTCGAAGCAGCGACGGTCACCTGCCCGCAAGGGAACACCGCGCCCATCCCGCCGCCACGCGGCGTCAAACGGCGCCAGGCGCGGTTCGCGGCAACGGATTGTGCAGCATGCGAGCTCAAGCCCCGATGCACCACACGCGACGGCGGCCGCATCATCGAGATCAACCCTTACGAAGAACTCCTCGCCCCCGCACGGGCACAACGCCACGAACCCGAATTCCTCAGCAGATACCGACTGCGAACCCAAGCCGAACGCAAAATCGCTCAGATCAAATCCCGCACCAAAAAAGTCCCCTGGCGCGGCCTCGACAAGGCCTGAACCGCTCTGGGACGTTCCTATAGATGTCAAGTGCGGGTTGTGAGGGTGGCGAGGTCGGCTCGGAGTGTGCGGTAGAGCTCTCGGGCGACGAAGCGTTTGAGGCAGCGGATGGCTTCTTTTTTGGTTTTGCCTTGGGCGAGGCGGCGGTCGGTGTAGCTGCGGGTTCGTTCGCAGTAGCGGAGCCGGACGATGACGATCATGTGCAGGGCGCGGTTGGCTGAGCGGTTGGGTGCGAAGTTGAGTCGGTGACGCTGGGTGCGCCCGCTGGATGCGGGGACCGGCGCGGCTGCGCACAGGTGGGCGAAGGACGCTTCGGAGCCGAGTCGGTCGATGTTGTGGCCCGCGGCGACGAGCAGGGTCGCGGTGTGGTGGGTGCCGCACCCGAGGCGTGACAGGGTTGTTGGTGCTGCGGTGGCGACCAGCCGGTCGAGCCGGCGTCCGAGCTCGTCGGCCTCGGCGCCGAGCTGGGCGACGCGGCGCCCGAGGCTGCGCAGTGCTGGGTTGGCGGCTTGGGCGGGATCGGCGAGACGGTCCGTGTCGGGCCGCAACCGAGCGCACACGGAGGCGGTGCCCTCGAGGGTCCGGCGGGTGTCGAGCTGGTCGCGCAACGCGGCGGGAGCGGTGACGAGCAGGTCGCCGAGCTGGCACAACGCGGCGGCGCGGGCCTTGACGGCGCTGTTTCGGGTGATGCTGAGCTGGCGGATCGCCTCGACGATGCCGGTGGTGTCGGTGGCGGCTGCGGTCGCTTCGCCCGAGAGCACCTTGCGGGCAGCGGCCTCGGCGTCGATGGTGTCGTTCTTGCCGCGACGCGAGCGCAGATGCGGGTGCGGCTGGTTGATCTCGATCACCCCGCAGCCCTGATCGATCAGCGACCGGGTCAGGGCCGCACCGAACGATCCGGTGGACTCGACACCGACCGTGGTGATAGGGCCGAACGACGCGAGCCATGTGTGGGTCAACCGGCAGCCGGCGCGGGTCGCCGGGAACGATTCTGTGCCCAGTACTCGCCCGAGCGGGTCGAGCGCCGCGGCGACACCGAAGTCGGTGTGGCAGTCAATCCCGCCGATCACCGCCTGTTGCTGGTCTGGCATGCTGTTGTCGGTCATCTCGGAGCGGCTGTGCCGGGACGGGACGGACATAACAGTGATGAGGCATCTGTGGGCACAGGTTCCTATGAGGTCACGTCGCTCGTTGCGGACCGGCCGCAGCTGACAAGTCCGACAAGCGGGCCGGCGACGTCGACGAGTCCCAGGCAAGGCACCCACAACGCGCAGGGCCAGTTTGCTGGCAAGTCAGATATCACCGACCCACTCCCCGCACACATCTTCACTGTTTGTTGGAGACTCAGTGGTTTGGTTTTCCGGCCCCGGTTGGGGTGGTCTTGTGGGCAGCGTAGAACGCTGCTTCGAATTCTGCGGGCGGGGTGTCGTTGCAGTGGCCGTGGAGCCGTTGCTGGTTGAACCAGTGCACCCAGCCCAGGGTGGCGAGTTCGAGCTGGTCGGTGTCGTGCCAGCCGTGTGTGTCGGGCCCGTAGGCGCATTCGGCCTTGTAGAGCCCGTTGGTCGTGGCGGCCAATGCGTTGAAGCCTCTATAGGTCAAGACTTTGTTTCATGGGGTGTGTTGGGAGTCGAGTCGTGCGCGGTGGTCGGTCATGACGCGTTGGTAGACCTCGCGGGCGAGGAATCGTTTGAGGCAGCGGATGATGTCTCTTTTGGAGAGGCCTTCGGTGGTGCGTCGGCGGGTGCAGTCGATGGTGGGCTGGTGGAAGCGCATGCGCACGATGACGGCGCGGCAGAGCGCGGCGTTGGCTTGTCGGTGCCCGGCGCGGGAGAGCCGGTGCCGGTTGGTGACGCCCGATGAGGCGGGGATCGGACAGGCGCCGCAGAGTTTGGCGAAGGCTGCTTGGGAGCGGATGCGGTCGGGGTTGTCGCCGAAGACGATGAGCATCTCGGCTGCGGTGTCAGCGCCGATCCCGAACCCGTCTCGCAGGTTCGGGGAGTGGGCGCGGGCGGGTTCGTCGAGTATCGGGTCGTGATCGTCGATCTCGGCGTTGAGGGCGATCCAACGCTTGGCCAGCGATCGCAGGGTGTGCTTGGCCGACGCGGTCGGCGTGGTCATGGGGCCAGGCCGCAAGCCGGAACAGCGGCCGATGAGCGCCTTGTCCGCCATGCCCTCGAGCTGCTCGCGCAGCTCGGCGGGGACGGTCACGATCACCGCCTTGAGAGTGACGATCGCCGATGTGGGGCCCTTGCGGGCTGTGTCGCGGGCGATCTTGATCTGGCGGATCATCTCCACGGTGCCATCCGCGGACTTCGGCACGGCGGTGGACTCGCCCGACAGCACTGAGCGCGCGGCGGCTTCGGCGTCCAGGGCGTCGGTCTTGCCGTTCATCCTGCGGGAACGGCGATCGCCCCGATTCACCTCAACCAGCCGGTAGCCGTTGCGGCGCAGCCAGCTGGCCAGACCGACGCCGTAGCTGCCGGTGCCCTCGACCCCGAACGCCATCGGCCGCCCCAGCGACACAGCCCACGCCTCAAGCTGCGCGTAGCCCTCCCGGTTCGCCCGCACATGGCATTCGCCGAGGCGGCTGCCGAGCTCGTCGACGGCGACCGCGGCATGCATGTGCTTGTGCGTGTCAACGCCGACGACGATTCTCGCCCGCTTCGGCCCTGGCGCGATACTGGTCATTGCTGTCCTCGGGGGACTGTGGATGCCAGCTGGTCGGGCGGGAAGGACAGGACTGTGACGGGTCGGTCCAAAAGAGCAGGCCCCTATTCGGTCACGACCCTCCCGGCCAGCCGGCGCTGCGTTGATCGCTGCCCGACTGGCGCCGACAGATCAACGCCAAGGCACACCGGCCAGTCATAAGCAAGGGTCAAACACCAGCCGAACAGCGAACACCATCATGCTCACAGTCATAGGAATCGGCGACGGTGCCGATGCTGGGCCGGGCGCCGATCTCGTCGAGGCGTTCGGTGAATCGCAGCGACGTGAACTGGCCGGACTCAACCGGTCGTCGCAACACCTCGATTGCGGAGGTGCGAGATGGGGACGATGCGGGAGCGTCAGCGCGAGGTCCAGCAGTATCGGGGCCAGATGCCGTCGCCGGGCCGGCCGACGGTGGCATGGCGGCAGGACCGGGTCCGGTTCTGGGCGGCGATCGCTGACGGCGACAAGACCGGGGACGCGGCGGCACAAGCGGGGGTGTCATCCCCCGTTGGGTTCCGGTGGTTCCGTCACGCTGGCGGGGTGAACCCATGTTTGTCCCCGACGGTGTCGGGCCGGTATCTGTCGTTTGCCGAGCGTGAGGACATCGCGTTGTTCCGGGCCCAGGGCCTCGGTGTGGGTGAGATCGCCCGCAGGCTCGATCGCAGCCCGTCGACGGTCTCGCGGGAGCTTCGCCGCAACGCGTCGACGAGAACGTTCCGGCTCGAGTACAAGGCGACGATCGCGCAGTGGCACGCAGAGCGGCGCGCTCGTCGTGCGAGGCGAGCGAAGCTCGCCGGCAACGATCGGCTTCGCAGCTATGTGGCTGAGCGGCTCTCGGGCGCGGTTCGGTCGTCCGGCGGTCGCGCCTTGGGGCCTGTTGGCCCGAAGTGGCAGGGCCGCAACAAGCCTCATCGTGGGGACCGCCGCTGGGTGCAGGGCTGGAGCCCCGAGCAGATCTCGAATCGCCTGAAGGCCGATTTCGCCGATGATGAGTCCATGCGCATCAGCCACGAGGCCATCTACCAGGCGCTCTACGTCGAACGCCGGGGTGCGCTCGGCCGCGAGCTGGTCGCGTGCCTGCGCTCGGGGAGGGCTCTGAGGGTTCCTCGGGCCCGAGCCCGCCAGACCGCCTGGGCCCATGTCACCCCGGAGGTGATGATCAGCGAACGACCCGCCGAGGTCGAGGACCGGGCCGTGCCCGGACATTGGAACCGCGATCTGGTGATCGGTCTGAAGCGCTCAGCGATCGGCACCCTTGTCGAACGCACCACCCGCTTCACGATGCTGATCCACCTGCCACGCGAACACGGCTACGGCGTCGTCCCTCGCACCAAGAACGGGCCAGCCCTCGCCGGCTACGGCGCGATCACCATGAAGAACGCTCTCGCAGCATCAATGACCACACTGCCCGAGCAGCTGCGCCGCTCGGTGACCTGGGACCGCGGCAAGGAACTGTCCGCCCACGCCGCGTTCACCGTCGAGACCGACATCGCGGTCTACTTCGCCGACCCCAAGAGCCCCAGCCAGCGCGGCACCAACGAGAACACCAACGGGCTGCTGCGCCAATACTTCCCCAACCGCACCGACCTGTCCCGCTGGACCGAGCAAGACCTCCAAGCCGTCGCCCACACCCTCAACACCCGGCCACGCAAGACCCTCGGCTGGCGCACACCCGCCGAAGCCCTCAACGAACACCTACTCTCCCTCCAACAACCCGGTGTTGCGACAACCGATTGAATCCACCCAGTTTCCCAGTACGACACCATCGCACGGCTGACACCCAAAGCGGCCCCCACATCGTCTTGGGAGTACCGCGCTCGCCTGCGAGAGCGCGTGAGAACCTCGTGGAGCGAACTCATCTCATCGTCCCCCTCCAGCCGAGAATGTTACGAAATTCTCCATAGAGTCACAAAGATCGTAACTACCTCTGCCTGTACCCCGATGTCGCAAGTGAGGCTTCAATCGCCGGTGCCTCCCCCTGATGACCGGTCAGTTGGTTGAGGCGGGCTGGGCAGCGCACATCGATGGGCACATTGGATCGAACCGGTCTCTGCCGCCCGTAATCCATCAATTCGGACCCTGAGACAAACCGAGGCAGAACGCTTCCACGGCGACGATGCCTCCGGCGATGGCCTCTTCGTAGTCGATGCTGGCGTTGTTGAGGACGATCTGGTCCGCGTACGCCCGTGCGCCCTGGGCGCCTCGATCAGCGAAGTTCGTCGCGAGCTCGGCCAGCTCAATCCTGCGGCCATGAGTGCCTGCTCAAGGCTTGCGGCGTTCACTGAGTCGCTGGCGATTTCAAGATTGACCTGGACATCGATGTCGGTTGTGCCCGCGTGCCGCATATCGCTGGCGCTGCACAACAATTCGGGAACGAGCCCGCCGAGCACCACAAACTCAGGCCTTCGGCCGTACTCGTGCACAACCCGTACCAGTGCGCTCTCCGCAGCTTGACGGGCTGCGCGGCTTCGATCCGGCTCAGGATTCATCGAGGCTGCTCCTCAGATGTTCGGCCGCCTCCTCGCCGCGCACCCCGACGCGTCGCAAATCGGCGTAGACGCGTGGCCATGGCGCAGTCCGCAATCCTTCGTGCATGCGAGCGAGCGTGTTGGTGCACTTGGACGGAAACGGGCGGAGCGTGAGACGGCCGGCGGGCATGGCCCGCAACTCCGAAACGGCGGCCACGGCTTCCAAGCCCACAGTTGTCTTGGCGTCGACATAGACCTCGGCTCTGCCCACGTCTGTGAGCACAGGAGCCATCACTGCAGCGGCTGCGGTGCCGGTAGCGGCCCACGAGATGCCAGCCTCCTCCCAAGCACGGCCGGCCTCGACGATCCCCTCGATGACGTCCTGCCATGCGACGCCGACCGTGACGCTGATCTGACGCTGTACTGCCTCGTCCGCTGCTTGCGCGTAGGCATCAAGCAGTCGGTCCCGGTCGGTGACGCGGCGCCCAGAACTGCGGCCTCGGGCGGTGTCGGCTTCGAGCAAGCCAAGATCGGCCAAGAACCGCAAGGCATGAGCGCAGCTGCCAAACGAGAGACCGGTCGCGGCGTGGGTTGCGGCGACAGTGGCGTCAGTGCCGCACAGCAGTACTTCGGCGACGCAGAATGCCGTCGGCGACCATCGATTCACCCGCTTGGGCTGCGACGGTCGGCCGGGGCGGGACACGATGACCGAGCCGACGGCGATCTCGGCGGCACCGGTCTCGTCCACCCAGCCGGTGCCCACGTCGGACAACACACTCTTGGCGCCGGGTGACAGACAGCGGCCCACAACGATGTCGGGCAGCGGCCTGCGAGACAGCAGTTCGTGGATGTTGCGCAACCGTCCTTCTCCGACCCATGCCACTTCAAGCTGTTGCCCTCCGAGCTTGACGATCAAGCGTGTCCGTCGGGGGATGATCTTCACTTCGGCGCTTCGCGGCAGTGCGTCGATGAGCGCCCGGGCGGCGCGTTCGCCGCCTCCCGATGCTGCCCCGGCCGTCAGTTCGATGTCCTTGTCTGAATACTTCACAAAATCATTATATTTCACTGTCACGTTGAAGTATTTCATTTTGCTAAACATTAATCGAGTTTCGGATTTGGCCGTGAACAACTGAGCCCTTATTGAGCAATAGTGACTCGCCGCTGTCGACCCAGCCGCCAAGCGGTTCGCAGCAAGCTCTGCGTGCACCCCGAAAGCGCAAGCGAGGCTTCGATTCGCTCGACGCTGGGTACAGGCCGAGCCTGGCGTGGTAGCCGCCGACATCCAATGACGCTGCTCGCGTGTCGACGTCTCGTGCTCCCCAGCTCCTCGGAGAATTCACTTCCTTGGACGAACGAGCGTCCAATACAGTCGGCTACGTGGCGAAAGCGACCGTGCGGCTCAAGAAGGAGGATCGGCAGCTCCTCGAGCGGTTCGCGCCCAAGTTCGGTGGCAGACTGGAGACGTTGCGCGAAGCACTGCGTCGACTCGCCGCTGATCTGGATCGCAAGGAGGCCTTCGACGCTTTCTTGAAGGCGTGGGATGAAGAGGACGGACCTCTCAGCGAGGACGAAATCGCCGCCGTGGCCAAGCGTTGCGGCCTCTGATCGCTTTCGCCCTCGCGTAGACGTTGCCGATCCCAGCGCGTCCGCTGGCCCTGCGACTGGGAACCGCGCACGGCGAAACATCAATTATCGCCAGGTAGTGCCGTCACTCGTTTCCCCGCCATGAACATTCCGGCGGCGCAATTCCCGGCACTCAAGGCCCGCGAGGTACTGCGCCTGCTGCAGCGAATCGGCTACCAGATTGAGCGGCAGAAGGGGTCGCATCGCAAGCTCCTCGCGCCCGATCGCCTCCTCATAGGCTTCGCATTCCTTGACCGGGCCGACGTACCTCCACGTGCCTTGCGGCACATGCTGAGCGAGCGTGCCCGCTTGGCGGATCAAGAGATCGCAGACCTACTATGGAACCAGACGCAGAGTCCAAGGAGCGGCCGATGCACGTGGTGCGGGTGTACCAGAGCGTCGATGGCGGAACCCTCTGGTGGGCCGAGGATGGTCTCGGCTTCACTGGCGGCGCGGACCGGCTCTCTGACTTGGTCGACTCCATTCGCGAATGAGCCGAGGCCGAGGGCGTCATAGAGCAGCTCTCGGTGCGGCTCGCAGAGTCTGCGCCAGCGATAGCTGTCCCTGACCCGGTCCACCTCTCCGAAACGTCGCGTCCAAACACATTCGGCGTGGACGCAATTCGAGTCGGCTTTCAACCTGCGGCGGCCCTCGCGTAGCGAATGAAGATTTGCGTCGCTGCACTGTGTGATTTCGCGCAGGTTCGGGAGAGTCTGCTGACCGTCGCTTCGGCAGGCATCACGCGGGTGTGGAGACCTCAGTACCCGGCCCCCATGGGGCTCATGCTGGCCCTCGTCATCGAGGTCGCACCGGCGGAAGCCGCTTTGCCTCGCGAAATTCGAATTCGGGTCGAAGACAGCGACGGCAAACGTCTTGCAGAGTCGTCGGGGGGCTTCCAAGTCGATGTTCCACCAGAAGGGAATGACCCTGGGGAGGTGCTGATGCTCCCATTCGCCATCGATTTTCGGGGCGTAGAGCTGCCAGCGGCGGGCCGGTATCAGGTCGTTGTCGATCTCATGACTGAGGACATCAAAGAATCAGTGCTCGCATTTCGCGCCGGATTTCCGAGCGAGGCGGGTCATCAGTAGCACAGAGCTCTCGACTTCGGGAGTGCTGCTGCAACTGGGTGCGCACCCAACACCTGCTCGAACCCGCTCAAGGCACCTGTCGCTGAATTGCCTGAGTGGGACATCGCGCGCTGACGGCCGATGGGCGATGCGGCGGCGAGCAGCGCTGGCCAATGCGATTGCGAAGCGCTACGGCCTGTGATCCTCGATGCCGGCGTCCTGATCTCGGTTGATCGCGGCGAGCGCGGCCCCTTGCCCGGCGTCAGGCCCGCCGCGGAGTGACAACTCTCATATCGGCAGCAGTTGGCGCACCTGCGGGGGCGTAGATGTGCACCTCTGTCCCGAGGCCCTGGAGCTTGTCCTCGATCAGCGGTCGCACGTCGGCCCAGTTCAGCCCACCGTTTCCGCAGCCGAGCGGGGGAAGGGCAATCGAGGTGATCTTGAGCTCGGCGATCACGGCTCGCAGATCGTCAAGGCCCGCTTCCAGATCGCTGATGCGCGAACGAGAGCGCCAGTGGCCCTTCGTCGGGAAGTTGACGATCCAGCAGGGCCGGGCGAGCTGACCGTTGTCAAACACGAACATCTTCCCGAGGACGACTTCCTTGCGCTTGCAAGCCTGCTCGTAGGCCTTGAAGTTGGCCGGGAACGCCTTCTTGAACTGCAACGCAATGCCCTTGCCCATCACGCCGACTGTGTTGACGGTGTTGACGAGCGCATCTACGTCGGCGTCAAGCAGATTGCCGCTTGCTTCGATGAAGTGCGTCATCACAAGTACCACCCGCGCCAGAAGTCCACCGCCGCTATGGACCCGACGGTAGTCAGCGCTGGGGCGTCGCTACCTGTTGCTCTCTTCCGCCGGTAGGGGCGGAGGTGGTGCTTTGGCGTTCGGCGCCGGCAGCCCACGAACCTCTCCGCAGGGCACCGTGCGAACACGTCCGGCTATGCGTCGAAGCAGCGTTCGCCAAGCGCCGCCTGGGCGAGATGGACGTGAGGCAGTGGTTCGTGCCGACATGAACACCAGTTCTACAAGGTCGCCTCCATGCGCCACGGCGACGCACCGACGGGCGGCGAGGCTGCCAAGTATTCCTGAACCCATGCGCGCGGATCTCGGTATGGCAGCCGGTATCGGGCCCTCCAAGCGCTGAGGTCACCACCCTGAGCGCACCTCGCCGAGAATTCGCTTGACACGACAAATCATGTGGCTACGGTCGTGACATGAGCGAACTCGGGCCGCTGCTGGAGCGGGCATGCGAGCTGAACAAGCTGTTCGCCGAGCGCGGAGACGATGCGGTCATCCGCTACCTGAGGCTGCTCCCCGCTCACCCGGCGACCCACGAGCGTCTGCTTGACGTCGTCATCGAAATGCCCCCGTATCGCCCCGCTCTTGTGTGGTCCCAGGACATCCTCGAGCCGCTGTACACAGCCGTTGAGTACTCACTCGGCGAGTTGATGCCGGTCAGCTGCCAATTCAGAACAGCCGAAGACCTGAAGGATCCGATCCAGCGCGAGGGAGAGCCGGTGCCGACGCTCGCCGAAGTGCTCGAGCGCGCCGGCGGTCGGACCGGCGGCAACATCGGGCGGGCTGAAGCGGTCGCGGCTGTGCGTGCCGATCGCGACTCACGATGATCGTGGCCGATGCGCTGGACGCGCCGCTCGTCACTGCCGATGCCAAGCTCGCCGGCGCCCCCGGCATCGGCTGCAGCATCGAGCTGATCTAGGGCCATCGGACGCATCGGCACGGCTGTTGCCCAACACAATTGACGATCCTCCGGCTCGCTGAGCCTTCGGCAAGAAAATGCTGCCGCCAGCCCAGCGGGGGCTCATTACATTTGGCGGCGTGACGAAAGCGACCGTGCGGCTCGACGACGAGGACTGTCGGCTCCTCGAACGGCTCGCGCCGAAGTTCGGCGGCAGAGCGGCGACGGTCCGCGAAGCGCTGCACCGCCTCGCAGCCGACCAAGATCGCAAAGAGGCGCTCAGCGCCTTTCTCGCGGAGTGGGCTCAAGAGAGCGGACCGCCGGACGAGGACAAAGTTGCCGCCATGGCCGAGCGCTACGGCCTGGGATCCTCGACGCCGGCTTCTTGATCTCCGTCGACCGGGGTGAGAATTCGGCGCAGGCTCTCCTCGCGACGCGCGAGCTTGATCCCCCGTTGCACACCACACATCCGGTCCTCGCGCAGGTCTGGCGTGATGGCACCCAGCAAGCACGCCTCGCCGCGTTCATCAAGACCTTGACAGTGCACCCATTCTGAGCCGAAATTCTGGCCGAGGCGAGGGCGTCCAGCGACCACCCTGGCTGCAAGAATCCTGATCGTGACAGATGGGCCTAGATGGCCGCAGGGCGGTGCGCGCCTCGACGAAGAAGCCGCCAGGCCGATGCGGCGCATGGGCGCCCATCTCGTGGAAGTTGCGATTTTGACTCTGTCTTACGTGTTTAGGTACATCGTGATCGTCTACTTCGTGTGGTGGCTCATTGCGCTGGCACGAGGGCAGACACCGGGCAAGCAGATCTTCGGACTGGTCGCTGTGAAATCTGACGGGACGCGGTTTGGCTGGGGTCGCATGTTCATCCGCGAGGTCTTCAAGCAGATCTACTGGGTCGTCACCCTTGGGCTCGGCATCGTCTTCGACATCACACTCCTGGTGTTGAGCGACGAGCACCGCACCGTGACCGACCGAGTCACCGGCAGCACCATCGTCCACGTCCCCAGCCGTTGACGCTCGCCAGGATCGAGAGCAGCTGTAGCGAGAGCATCTACCTTGCGGGCATGTCGAGCGTCGAGGTCGCGGTAGTCGGAAGAGGTCTGGTCGGCAGCGCTGCTGCGAGACATCTCGCAGAGGCCGGGCGCTCTGTAGCGCTGATCGGACCGGGCGAACCGGCGGACTACGCAACGTCGTCAGGTCCGTTCTCGAGCCACTACGACGAAGGCCGCATCACACGGATGATTGATCCTGATCCCACCTGGTCCCAGCTTGCGATCCGATCGATCGCCAGGTACGCGGACATCGAGGAACGCTCGGGTGTGCCGTTTCACACCGGTGCCGGACTCGTCTACGCCTCGGCTGAGCCGCGAGCGGATCTCACTCTCGCGCTGGAACTCGACGTCGACGCACGCGAGGTCACCGCGACCGAGGTCGCTGAACGCTTCGGTATCGCCATGTCCAGCGCGGAGACGATCATTCTCGAATCCGCACCGGCCGGTCATCTCAACCCACGGCGCATGATCGTCGCGCAGAATCGCCTGGCGAGCGCAGCAGGCGGATCAATCGTGGACGCGCCCGTCACAGCGGCCGAGCCGACACGCAACGGCGTGCAGTTGACCATCGGGAACGACACGTTGGCCGCGGACAACGTGCTGTTGTGCACTGGAGCGTGGGCAGCTGAACTCGTCGCGCTCGACTTGCCGCTCGAACGCACACTCCGAACGATCCTGCTCGCCGAGCTCGACGACGGTCCGCCGCTTCCGAGCCTGATCCGTAGGACAGATGCGGACTCTCGCCGCGACGTCTACTGGGTTCCGCCGGTTCGGTTTCCGGATGGACGAACCATGTTGAAGATCGGCGGCTACGACCGCTCCGTCGGGTACGCCACAGACCCCGCCGATGTAGTGGACTGGTTTCGCAGCGGCGGGAACCCCACCGAGGCCGATGGACTCGAGGACCGGTTGAGGGAACTTCTCCCCGGCCGCACGATCCGTTCCCGAGATCTGAAGCCGTGTGTGGTCACGGACACCCCACACGGTCTCCCCTGGATTGACTGGGTCGATGATCGCGTCGCGGTCGCGATCGGCGGTTGCGGTTCGGCGGCAAAGTCAGCCGATGAGATCGGGCGACTGGCGGGGACGCTGTTCACCGAGGAAGGTTGGACCGACCCGGTACTCGAGCTCGCGTCATTCACACCGTCGCACACTGGTTGACGCGAACGCCTAGGCACGAAAGCTCAACTCAGGTGTGAGGCTCCACTAGCTCGGGTCGCACCATCGGAAAACGATGCTGCGTTGACCGGGCGCTGTCTCTACGGTCGTCGGCGTGAGTGAGACGCGAGCGGACTCGACCGATCCAACTCGTATTCCGATCGATCACTCCGCAGTGGCAAGATCTGCAGTGTTGTTACAAACGTCGCATATATGCGACACTGCTTCCATGGAGGAAGTGGCTTCGCGTGAACTCCGCAACCAGACGCGTGCGTTGCTGGATCGAGTGGCCGCCGGCGAGTCGATCTGCATCACCGTGCATGGTCGCCCCGTGGCCGAGCTTCGGCCCGTCGAGATGCGGCCGCAATGGATGAGCCGTGAACGCTTCATCCGCGAAGTGCTGGCCCACCAAGCCGATCCTGGCCTGTCCAATGACCTGGCGGATCTCTCCGTCGAGACGACCGATGACTTGCCATGGCCCTGAGCCGCGGCCTCGCGGACACATCGCTCTTCATCGCACGCGAGACGGGTCGCCCAGTTCGGACAGAAGCGATCCCGGACCAATTGAGCGTGTCGATCGTCACCGTCGGCGAACTTCGGGTCGGTGTGCTCAGGGCCACAGACACCGTCGTGCGTGACCGTCGTCTGTCGACGCTGGCCAACGCACTCGCGCTTCAACCGCTGCCGATCAACGGGGATGTGGCCGCCGCATGGGCACTCCTGCGTGTCACGCTCCGAGAGCGAGGCATGGCAATGCCGATCAACGATTCGTGGATTGCCGCCACAGCGCTTGCGCACGGAGTCCCTGTCGTGACCCAGGATCACGACTTCCCGACGATCGACGACTTGAGCGTTATCCACGTCTGAGCTCGACAGCCAACACGGCCTAGCTCCACAGCATCGCGGATTCCTCGCAAGCGCAGAACTCAGTCGCTCGGCTCCATCAACTCGATGCGGTTGCCGAAGGGGTCGTCGACGTAGACCCGGTCGCAACCCTCGAGCGGGTCGTCGTCACGGACGGTGACGCGGGCGGCTCGGAGCTGTTCGACAAGTGCGGGGAGACCATCCACCAGCAGGGCCGAGTGGGCCTTGCGCGCCGGGCGGAACGGGCCGTCGCCGGGCTGCTCGACGCCGAGGTGGATCTTGACGGCGTCACTTTCGAACCAGCAGCCGCCGCGGGCTTCAAGGTGCGGCGGCTTGGGCACGCGTGGCAGGCCGAGCAGGCCCTCGTAGAACTCCTGTGCTGCGTCCTCGCCGCCGGGCGGCATCGCCAGCTGGACGTGATCGATGGCGACGATCGTCATCGGGTGGCTCCGCTCACATCGGCAGGTCGGCAAGTGACACGCCGCGAATGCGACATGCTGCAAGCCTGCCCTATGGGAAGGCTGGGGAGGTGCCGTGAGCAGTGTCGTGGTGACGGGGGCGAGCTCGGGGATTGGCTGGGCGATCGCCCGGCGGTTCGCGGCAGACGGCTGGTCGGTGCTGACGGGGAGCCGGAGCACGCCCGATCTCGACGACGCCGAGTGGCTGCGTACCGATGTCGCGGACCCTGCCCAGGCTGACGCGCTGGTGGCCGCAGCCGTCGAGCAGTACGGGTCGCTGGACGTGGTGGTCAACAACGCCGGCGTGCAGGTCGAGAAGACCGTTGCCGACACCACCGACGAGGAGTTCGATCACGTCATCGACGTCAACGTGCGGGGCGTGTTCAACGTGTGCCGTGCCGCCGTGCGTCAGATGGCGGGTCAGCCCGACGGCGGCGTGATCATCAACATCGGCTCGGTGGCGGCAACTCATGCCGACGCCGGAATGGCCGTCTACAACACCTCGAAGGGTGCCGTCGAAGCCCTCACCCGTGCCATTGCCGTCGACCACGGGCACCAAGGCATCCGCTGCGTTGCAGTCAGCCCCGGCTGGATCGCAACCGCTCTTGCTGACGCCGTGTTCGACCTCGAAGCGGACCCTGACGCCGCCCGGCAAGCCGCCATCGGACGCCACCCCGTCGGTCGGCTCGGCATCCCTGACGACGTCGCCGGACTCGTCGCCTGGCTGGCGGGGCCGGCGGCCAGCTTCGTGTCAGGCAGCGTGTTTACTGTGGACGGTGGCCTCACAGCACAGAGCCCCATCGGCGGCTGATGCGGCCGGCTCGATGAACAGCACCACGTCGAGCACTATGCGCCCCACTTGCCCCGTCGCGGCTGTGGAGGCCGTGATCGTCTCGGTGCCCGCAGTGGGCAACGCCTTCGCCGAAGGCTCCGAGGAGACCCTGCTGGTCAAGGTCATCGACGAAGACGGACGTGTCGGAATCGGCGAATCGGTCTGCACGCCAGCGGTCGTCAAGGCGATGATCGACCAGCGCACCATCCACTTCTGGAGCCAGGGCATCAAAGACGTGGTGGTGGGCGCCGACCCGATCGAAGCGACCGCGATCTATGACCGGGCGTACCACGGCAGCTTCTACCACGGGCGCCGCGGCACCTACATCCAGGCCTACTCAGCGGTGGACATCGCGCTCTACGACCTGGCCGGCCGCCAGCTCGGACTGCCGGTGTACAAGTTGCTTGGCGGGGCCCGGACCGAGCGCATCCGGCCGTATGCCACGTGCTATCCGGGCGACATCTACGACGGGCCAATAAATACAGTGCTCGACGAGATCACCCGCCAGGGCCGCCATTGCCGTTGACCAGGGCCTCACAGCGGTGAAGGTGCCGGTGCTGTTCGGCAATGACGTGAGCGACCGAGCCATCGTCGAGTTCGTCCGCACCTGCCGGAGCAGCCTTGGCGACGACCTGACCATCGCCCTCGACTTCGGCTACCGCTGGTGGGACTGGCACGACGCCGCTTGGACACTCCGGCGCATTGAAGATTTCGACATCGCCTTTGCCGAGGCACCGTTGCGCCACGACGACCTGGCCGGTCACGCCCGCCTCGCAGCGGTGTCGCCCGTGCGGATCGGCGGCGCCGAGTTCGCAGCGGGCCGCTGGGAGGTACGTGAATGGCTGACCACCGGCGGCGTGTCGCTGGTGCAGCCCGGCGTCAGCCGCGCCGGCGGGTTCACCGAGCTCATGCGCATCGCCGAGCTGTGCGAGCTGCACGGCGCGCAGCTCATCCCCCACAGCTTCGCAACCGGCATCACCGATGTGGCCAACTTCCACCTCCAAGCCGCGGCGCTGACGATCCCGATGGTCGAGTTCCGGTCGTCGCGCCTCGGCCCCTCTCGACTGCGCACCGAGCTGGTGCACCCGCCCGAGCCCGAGATCGTCGACGGGTACGCAGCCCTTCCCACCGGCGCCGGCCTCGGCGTTGAGTTGAACGACGAGCTGGTCGCGGCTCACACGCTGGACGTTGCCAGCGGCGGGAGCGACTGAGCGGTGAACGAACCGTCGACAGCAGCGTCGACGGCAGGCGCAGTGACGCGACTGACAACAACATCTGACGCCTCCGCCCAGCCGGAAGCCGCAACGGCGACCGCAGGTGTGCCGTCATTGCCAGCTGAATCCGAGGCATCAACCCCGCATGGGGCCGTCGGCGACATCACCACCTACAACCCGCACCTCGGCAACCGGCTCGGCATCGCCAACGCACCCGCGGTGGCGGGCGCAACTATCGACGGCCGCCAAGTGCATGTCACGTTCGCTGACGGGCAGTGCCGCTCTTTCGCCAGCCAATGGTTGCGGCACTGCTGCTGGTGTCCCGAGTGCGGCAACCCGGCAGACGGCATCCGCTTCACGACCGTGGCCAGCTTCGCCGCCGACATCGCGCCGACCCTGGCCGAAACCGTCGATGGCGACCTAGTGATCACGTGGCCCGACGACCACCGGTCGACCTATGGCAGTGACTGGCTCGCCGTCAACGCCTACGACGACAAGGCCCGGCAACGGCGAGCCGCCTGGCGCCCGACGACATGGCGTACCGAGCTGACGGACTGCTTCCCCACCGTCGACTGGGCCGACGCCAGCGACGGCGGCGCCGGCCAGCTCGACGCCTACCGGCTGCTGCGCGACTACGGCATCGTGCGTATCGCCAATCTCGGCACCGAGCCCGAGCAAACCGAGCAGCTCGCCAACCTCGTCGGCCCCATTCACGAGACGACGGTCTATGGCCGCATCTACGACGTGCGAGCCGAGCCGGTGGCGAAGCTGGGCGCCAAGACCGGCATGGCCCAGGCGCCGCACATCGACGATGCCTTCTACTACTCCCCGCCCGGCATTGACATCTTCCACTGCCTAGCCAATACCGACGTGGGCGGCATGAGCACCTACGTGGACGGATTCGCCATCGCCGAATCGCTGCAGTCCGAAGCCCCCGCCGCGTTCGACGCGCTCACGACCCTGCCGGTCACCCACGTGCGGCGCCACCCCGGCGAGATCAACATGCGCAGCCGCAGCCCGCTCATCCGACTCGACGAATTCGGCCATCCGAGCGGTGTTCGCTACTTCGACCGGGCGCTCGGCCCGCCCGACGTGTCGCCAGACGACATCGACCGGCTCTACGACGCCATCCGTGCCTTCAGCAACCGGATGCACAGCTCCGAGTTCACGGCCACGATCCGGGTCGAAGCCGGCCAGGGTGTGCTCATCGACAACCACCGGGTCATGCACGGCCGCACTGCGTTTGATCCCGCCAGCGGCCGCCACATCCGCCTGTGCCACGTGCCCCGCGACGAGTTCCACGGCCGCCTGCGCGAATTCAGCCTGCGGCTCGACCCGTGGTCCCACGACCAGTACCTGCCGCAGGGCTCGTGACCGTGTCCCGGCCAGCGCGCATCGACCATCAACACAGCGCTCATCGGCACATCTCTCGCCTGCGACCCCCGCATCCACAGATCCCGTACTCCAAGAACAACACAGAGGCCGCCCCATGATCAGTGCCGATCTCACCGGCAGGCGGACCATCGTCTCGGGCGGTGGCAGCGGCATCGGCCTCGGCGTGACCCGCACGTTCGCTGCCAACGGCAGCACCGTCGCCATCGCCGATCTGCCCGGCGACCGCCTCGCCGACACGGTGCGGACGCTGCAAGCCGACGGTCTCAGCGTGTTCGAAGCCCCGTGCGACCTGCGCGACAACGACTCGGTGGTCGCCATGGTGGAAGCTGCGGCTGAGCGGATGGGCGGCATCGACTACCTGCTCAACATCGCCGGGCACCCCGTCACGCTCAAACCCATTCCCGCCAGCGACCTCGAATCTCAAACAGAGGAACTGTGGGCCGAGGCATTGTCGATCAACTTGCTGTCGGCGTTCCGCACTGCCAAGGCAGCGGCGCCGTACCTGAAGGCATCCCGCGGCGCCATCGTGAACACGGCGTCCATGTCGGGCTGGCGCGGCGGCGGTTCCAGCTCGCCCTACAGCGTCGCCAAGGGCGGGCTCATCACGCTCACCAAGGAGCTTGCCCGCGGCCTCGCCCCCGAGGTGCGGGTGAACGCCATCTCTCCCAGCTACGTGCACCCGGACTCCACCAACTTCCCGATCCGCTGGGAGACGGTCTTCGAGGACTCCGAGTCGCTGCCCTTGGGCCGCCCCGGCACCGCAGCGGAATACGCCGACACGTGCCTGTTCCTGTGCGCCGGCGCCAGCTACATCACCGGCCAGACCATCCACGTCGACGGCGGCTGGAGCGCCTAGCTCTATGACCGGCGGCAGCCGCACCAACCCACAGCATCGAGCATCGGCACCAGACACCGGCAGCAAAGCCCGGCAACCATCAACAGAAACGCAGCCCCGTGGGCAAACCCGCCAAGTGGTCCGATCCGGACAAGAAGCTGTTCCCCCATCAGGTGGGATTCACCGCGCCGCCCATGGATTTCGATGCCGCGCCCAGCGATTTCCTTCGTATCTGCCCGCCGAGCGTGGGCGTACACGGCCGATTGCTGCACGCCCCCGAGTACGCCCACCGCCTCAGCGACCGCGCCGGCAACTTTCACTTGCTCGAAGAGACGGTGCACTGTCTCAGCAATAGCGGCGCGGACGTCGTCGGCCAGGTCGGCACGAATTGGGTGCATGCCGGCGGCACCGACGCCACCGACATCCGGCGCTTCGTCGCTGAGATGTCCGACAAGTACGAAACGCCGTTCCACATGGCCGGCCTGACGCTGGTGGAAGCCTGCGAGGCGCACGGCTACGAGCGGGTTGCGCTCAATGCCGTTTACTTCTGGCCCGACTGGCGTGACGGCGTCGTGCGCTTCCTGCGCAGTGCCGGCATCGACGTGGTGTGGGCCGGGAATTTCGTCGACCAGGGCTGGTACGCCACCCAGGAAGAAGTGAACGACCACATCTGGATCTTCCCCGGCGATCTCGCACTGAAGTCAACGCAGTACGCGCTCGACCAGGCCCCTGACGTGGACGCAGTGCTGGTGAACGGGATGTCCAACTACCGCGGCGCCGACGGTCTGCCGCGCCGGCTGGTCAGCCTCGCGGCCGACATCGAAGCGGCGATCTGGGTCCCGATCATCGGGTCGGATATCAGCCTGTACTGGCGCATCTTCGGTTCGTTGGGCGTCGCCCCACTCGGACGCCACGGCTCGCTGCTTTCGTCGCTGCAGGATCCCGAACGCTGATGCACCTGAGCGAACTGCGCGGGCGTCTCGAACCGGAGGACCGCGCACGACAGCTGGCGGCACGCCTAGTCCTCAGCGCTGCGGAGACCAGCGGCGCAACTGAGCTGGTCCCCATCGAGATGGCGCACATCAGCGCCTGCCACTACTCGGGCCGCGCCTCACTCGACTTCGCCGAGTTCCTGCTTCGCAACAACGCCCGCTTCGCCGTGCCGACGCACACCAATGCCAGCCTCATCGCCTGCGCCACGCCGACGCTGCGGCCTGAGTCGACCGATCCCGAGTCGGTGGCTGGCGCCCGACGGCTCATGGAGATCTACGAGCAGCTCGGCGCAACGCCGATGTGGACGTGCGCGCCGTACCAGCAGCCGGACGGGCGGCCCGGCTTCGGCCAGCATGTGGCGGCGTCGGAATCGAACGCTGTCTCGTTCTTCAACTCGGTCCTCGGCGCCCGCACCAACAAGTACGGCGACTTCCTCGACGTGAGCGCTGCGATCGTCGGCGCGGTGCCGTTCGCGGGTTTGCACACCGATAGCGGCCGACTCGCAACACACCTGTTCCGTCTCCAGCTGCCCGACTCAGCGTCCGACGCTGAGCGCGGAGATGCAGCGTTGGCGCATCTCGTCGGGATCATCGTCGGTCGGCTGACGGGCACCCGTGTCCCGGTGATCGACGGCATGGGTTCGCTTGGCGAAGATCAGCTCAAGGCCGTCGCTGCCGCGGCAGCATCCTCGGGCTCTGTGGCGATGTTCCACGTCGTTGGCGTGACGCCCGAAGCGGCCACGCTCGAAGCGGCAACCGGTGGTCACACGCCAGCGCGCCAAACCGTCATCGACACCGGAATGCTCGCCGATACCCGCGCCGCGTTGCAGACTCGCTCGTCGGGATCGCTCAGTGCAGTGTGCTTGGGGACGCCGCATTTCTCGACGGGCGAATTCGGCGAGCTGCTGCGATTGTTCGACGGCCGCAGCACCCGAGTGCAGATGCTCGTCACGACGAGCCGAGCCGTCCTCGCAGAAATCGAGGCCCTCGGCTGGGCGCAGCAGCTCGACGATGCAGGCGTGGGTGTGATCTGCGACACGTGCACGTATTACCCGCCGACACCCACCGGCGTGAGCGGGCTCGTCATGACGAATTCGGCGAAGTGGGCCTATTACGCGCCCGGAACGCTGGGTGTCGAGGTTGCGTTCGGCAGTCTGCGCGCCTGCGTCGAGTCGGCGGTTTGTGGCGAGGTCGTGTTGTGATGATCGACGGCCGCTCGCTGCACGGAGGCTCGGCGAGCGGAGAGGTGGCCAAGCTGAACGACACGATCAGCTTCTGGGGCGGCATCGACATGTCCGGAACGATCATCGATCACGCCCACCCTCAGGCGGGCACCGCGATCGCCGGGAAGATCGTCGCGCTCGCGGGTTCGCGCGGATCGAGCGGCACGCCAGCCGCGCTCTGCGAGATGCTGCGCCGGGGCACGGGCCCCGCAGCCATCCTGGTCACCGAGCCCGACATCAACCTCGTCGTCGGGGCGATGGTCGCGGCCGAGCTGTACGAGGTCGACTGCCCCGTCGTGCTCATCGAGCCGGCTCGGTTCGACGATCTCGTCGCCGGCGAGATCGTGCAGGTCGGGGCCCAATAGGCCCCACGAAACCGACAATGGTTCCGGTGCGCTGGAATGGATGCTTCACTGACAGGCGCCGCGCCTAGCGGCGTCCGGCAGGGGCGACCCATGCATGCATTCCACAGAACACTTCGGCTGACCGGCGCGGCGGTCGGGTTCGCGCTCGTTGCCGGCGCGTGCGGCTACTACGACGATTCGACCGAAGTGTTCGCGCCCGCGCCCCCCGGCGCGGACGCCTCGGTGAGGGGCACCATCACCTACCGGGAGCGGATCGCGCTCACGCCCGATGCCGTCGTGGTGGTGCAGCTGCGTGACACGACCTACGCCGATGCCGCCGCAGTGCTCATCGCAGAGCAGATCATCAACAGCCCCGGCCAAGTGCCCATCGACTTCGAGGTGCGCTACCCCAGCGACGAGATCAACCGCCGCAACACCTACTCAGTGTCGGCAGTGATCACCGAGTCGGACGGCCGCATGGCGTTCACCAACGACACCGCGCACGACGTGATCACCCGCGGCAACCCGCGCCGCGTCGACATGACGCTGGTAATGGTGCAGCCGCCACCCGAGCTGGTGCCCGAGGGATGGAGCCCGACAGACCCGAACCGCGTCGAGGCACCCGTCCACGTCACCGACGTACACATGATCTGGGAAGGCGCTAGCGGATACCTGCGGGTTGTCTTCGCGACCTCCAGCGAGGAGGGGTGCTACCGCATCGGCGGGGAAGAGGCCACCCGCGACGGCTCCCGCTACGGCGTCATGGTGACGGCATGGGTGCCCGCGCCGACTGGCTGGGAGCAGGACTGCTCAAACCGCGACCTCGAACTCGACGCGATTGTTCACCTCGGCGACGCGTTCATCCCGGGTGAGACCTTCGACGTCGTCGTCAACGGCGAGCACACCTTCACGATCACCGCACCGTAAGGCGCGGTACAGCGCAGCGACGCGGTCCCTGCGTGACGGAACTTGCGGGTCAGCCGCCCGCGGCGGCGGCGGCCGCGGCCTGTTGCGGTCCCCGTGTCACACGCCTCACGCGGGTGAACGTCAGGAAGGTGGCCACAACTAGCGCCACGCCGAACAACGCGTTCGCGAAGTTCACGCCGCGGTACTGGAACGTCGCGTACAGCGCACCCGAGCTCAGCCCGGCCAATGCGCCCGAGCCGATCATGGCGAAGTCGCCGACGCCTTGCACTGCGACTCGTTGGTGGATGGGATACAGCGTCACCAGCAGGCTCGACGCCGCGATCACCCCGAAGCACCAGCCCAAGCCGATGAGGAAGTTCCCCATGAACACACCCACCGCGCCCGCAGGCGGCGTGACTGCTGCCCACCACGCTCCCCAGGTGCACAGCCCGCCCGCGATGTACAGCATCGGATAGTTGCCGATGCGGTCGGTGAGTTGCCCGATGACCGGCGAGAACAAATACATGCCCAGAATGTGGAAGCCCATCATGAACCCGATGGCGTTCTGAGACTGGCCGCCCGCATCCATGTGCAATGGCGTCAGCGCCATGACGCCCACCATGGTCACCTGGCTGACCACCATCGCCAGCACGGCCAGACGTGCCTGTGGCTTCTCCCAGATCAGTGCCAGCGCGTCTCGCGCCGTCGGCGTCGGCAGCGCCGCCGATTTTCCGCGGGCGCCATTGCGCGATTCGCTGAGTTCGTTCGCGACCTCCAGCGGGTCGGGCCGCAGGAACAGCTCCACAATCGCGGCGGCGAGCAGGAACATCACAGCAGCGAACACGTACGAGCCGGTTTTGTCGGGCAGTCCGAACGTGCGGCCGACATCGCTCGCCATGCCTGACACCAGCGAGCCGGCGGTCGAGCCGAACGTGGTGGCCCACACGATCAGGCTGATGGTGCTGGCGCGCCGGTGCTCGGGTGCGAGGTCGGACGCTGCGTAGCGAGTCGCCAAGTTTGCGGCGCTGCCGGCTCCCGCGCCGAACACTCCCAGACACAGCAGCGGATAACTCAGCAGGATTGCGCCGAGCACCGCGAGCGTCGAACCCCCAGCCCCCACGAGGTACCCGAAACGCAGCCCCACGCGCCGCCCGTGGCGGTTCATCAACTTCGACATCGGCACGGCGACCGCTGCCGCGCCGATCGACAAGCAGCTCGCGGCGATCGTGGCAAGTGTTGCGCTGCCGGTGATGTCCTTTGCGAGCAAGGCGCTCACGATGTAGGTGGCCACCAAGCCGAAGCCGCCCGCGGCCTGGCTGGCGATCAGCACACCCATGGTGCGCCTTTGAATGCGCTCCTGGTCCGAGCGCGAGTACGCGGAGGCGCGCTGCACCGTGAACACTGTGCCCCCCGACATCGCTACAGCATGGCCCATGCGCTGGCGTTTCGCTCGTTGCAGCGCCCCGCAGCCCCGGCGGCATCCCGATCGGTCCGCGTAAGGTCCCCCAAATGCACGTCGGCATCACTCCCATCAACTCCGCCGCCTACCTCGACCCCGGGTTCCTGCGGTCGTTCGCACAGCAGCTCGAAGAGCTCGGCTACGAGTCGGTGTGGACGTTCGAGCACGTCATCGTGCCCCGCGATTACGAGAGCCGGTACCCGTACCACCCCAGCGGCAAGCTGGGCCTCCCGACGGACGCCGGATTCACCGACCCGTTCATCGCGCTCACCTACGTCGCCGGGGCCACGCAGCGCTTGCGACTGGGCACCGGGGTCAACATCGTCACGCAGGCCAACGCCCTGTACTTCGCCAAGCAGGCGTCATCGCTCGACCATCTTTCCGGCGGACGGCTGGAGCTGGGCATCGGCGTGGGCTGGCTAACCGAAGAATTCGACGCCATCGGCGTGCCCTTCGGCCGGCGAGGTGCCCGAGCCGACGAGTACATCGACGCAATGACCGCCGCCTGGAGCGGCGAGGATGTGAACTATCACGGCGAGTTCGTGGATTGGTCAGGCTTCTCGATGCTGCCGACCCCCGCGCAGCGACCGCGCATGCCGTTGCTCATCGGCGGCACCACACCCCCGGCGATCCGCCGCCTGGTGGCCCGCGGGGACGGCTGGTACGTGATCCACAAAGACCTCGACGACTTCAAGCGACTCATGGACGAAATGCGCGCCGAGTGCGACCGCCAAGGGCGCGACCCTGCCGAGCTGGCGTTGACGGCGTACTGGAACTACCACCGCGAGGGCCTCGAAAGCCTCGAGGTGTACCGCGACCACGGCGTGCAGCGCCTGCTGATCAACACCGCCGCGCTGCGAATGGGACGCCCCGAAGACGCCATCGCACAATTCGCAACCGAAGCCCTGCCGGCCTGCAACGAGGCCTAGAGGCGGCCGTGTTCAGCCGTCGTTGATAGAGATTCGGATGCTGCCGCTGGAGTGCAGAGAGCAATAGCCGGAGATGACGGCCACGTCGCCGAAGGTGCGCTCGAAGCGTTCGCCAGGGTCAACCTCGTAGGGGCCGATGTCGTGGGCGACTGAGTCGCGGTTGACGATGATGAGCACGTCTCGGAGCTTGAAGTTCAAGTCGGCGGGAAAGATCTCGACATCCTCGCCAGCGGCCAGCCGGTCGGCGGTGCCGGGCGGAATGTCGATCGTGTAGGTGACGGGATCGGGCTGATCGACCAAGCGCGACACCACGACAGGGATCGCAGCGACCAGCAGCCCGCCCAGCAGGTACAGCAGCAACGTGCGCTGGTTGGGCCAGCCGGTTTCTCGACGGCGGCGTGCGGCCAACGCCTCCGCGCCGTCCTCGGCGACTGCGCTGGCTTGCGACGTCGAGCCGTCAGCAGCCACGTCGCGAGAGGCTGCCGCCTCCTGCTCTGATCGGCCCCCACGCGCCTCACGCACCGACCCATCCTCGCAGCTATGACCCAGCGAGAGGACCGTCAATCGTCGGACCAGTTGCGGTCGGACTGGTCGAAGTAGGTGTGACGGGCGGTGCGCGAGCTGTCGCTCTTGCCCATGTAGCCCACAGCAATGTGATCGAGATGGTTGATCGCCCGGCCCAGCGGCATCGCCTGCGCATTGATGGACGCCTTGGAGGCTGTGACCGGCACCGGCGGCTGGTTCACGATTGCTGCGGCGAGCCGCTCGGCGGCGGGCACCAGCTCGTCGTCGCTGTCGACCACTTCGGTGAAGAACCCGAACTTCTCCAGATCTTCCATGCCATAGGTGCGCCCGAGGATCAGCATTTCCTTGGCGCGATGCGGGCCGACCAAGTTGACGAGTGCCGGCACCGAATGCCACGTCAGGTTGAATCCGATGCTGACCTCGTTAAGCGTCAGGCTGATCGACGGGCTGCCGATGCGGAAATCACACGCAGCGGGCAGCACCCCTCCCCCGCCGATCATGTAGCCGTGGCAGAGCGCGATAGTGATCGGGTTGAGGTGCATCAGCGTGTCGTACATGCGAGCGCCCTGCTTCGAGCCCAGCATGGCGTCGAGGCTGGTGCCGGCCCGCTGCTTCAGATCGGCGCCTGAGGAGAGGCTGCGGCCCTCACCCCGAACGATCACAACCCGCACCTTGGGGTCCGCGTCGAGCGCCAGGCATGCGGCGTGCACATCGGCCACCAATTGGCCGTTCACGGCGTTGTGAACCTCTGGCCGGTTCAACACCAGATGCCGCACCGGTCCGTCGCCGTCGATCCGCACTGTGGAGAATGCCGTCACTGCGTCTGCGGTCATCGCCGCGCTCCCCGGTCATGGCCGCCGTTCACGCGGGCAGTTTGACATGCCGCGCCCGCGCTCAGCCCAGGCGACATGCGCGACCGGCTCAGGCCGACCGCAGCAGCAGCCTTATCAACCGCCATAGTCGGGCCCGGCGCCGCCGCCGCCACCACCCCCGTCGAAGCCGAGGCCCATCAAGTCGCCGAAATCACCGGCAATCTCGTCGGCGGGCGGCGCCTCGATCGTGATGTCAGCGTCGTAGTCGTAGAAGTCGATCACGATGGCGAATTCCGGGATGTCCTCGGCGTCGGCGCCGAATCCCTCCGCGAGGTCCCCGAACATCGACCCCAAATCCAGACTGATTCGTCGTGTGAGGCCGTCGCCGTCGATCCAGACGTCGGTGGCCAGGCCGTCCCCGAACATTTCCGCGGGAAACTGGGCCGACCCGCCATTGCCGTCAGGCCCAGTTCCCTGTGATGCAGCCCCCTGTGATTCGGCCAAGGCCACAGCATCGAGGGTGTAGCGGATGATGGTCATCGGCTCGCCGTCGATCTGCTCAGAACCGACCGTCTGAACATCGGTCACGAACTCGGTCAGGTGGGAGTTGTCGTTCGGCGCAGGGCAGGCACCGGCGCGGGGAGCTATACCGGGCAGCGGCGACGGGCACAAGATGCCCATGCTCGCTGCTGCCTCGGATTCAAGCGTGAACCACCCCTCGGGCGGCGCCCCGGCGAGACCCTGCATCTGTTCGGGAATGGCAAAACGGATGTAGGTGACGCCGTCGACCATCAGGATCTCGAAGGCGACACCACCCGCAGCCGGGTCGTCAACGCTCATCGTCATCGCCATATTGGCGTCAGGGTCGACCTCGAACGACAGCGCTATCGCCGCGATGCCCCCGAAGTCAGACTGCATCTCGCCGCGCACCGAGCGCCCCGCGCTCGACTCGAACGCATGCGTAAGCAGCTCCAGAGGATCGGTAGGCAAATCCGGAGCTACGACGGCGGTTGTCGAGGGGGTTGCCGCAGTCGTCGTCGAGGGCGCAACGGTGTCGCTGCCTGCGTCTCGAGCGTCGACTTCTTCAACCACCGACGTTTCGGTCGTGCCACCGCATGCGGCGACAGTCATCGATGCCGCCGCGACGACCGCGGCGATCTTGGCCCAGCGAGCCTTCACGTTCATCATCTCCCTGCCGGAAGGGCGACACGATGTGCTCCGCGCCGCGGACACGTTCCGGCCTTCGGCCAGTATCTCAGTAGTTCATGTCCGCGGCCGGTCACATATGTCGCGTTGTCGGTTCGCGTTCGCGGCTTTCTGATACCGGCCGTGAACAGCCGAGCTACAACGGATGGGCGCCGGGGTCCATGCCGAGGCGGGTGCGGCCGTACGCCTCGCCGACCGTGTCGAGATCGGCAACCTGGTGCTGGCTGGCCATCGTCACGTCACGGAACGTCTGCTGCAGCCGGCTGCCGTCGAACACGGCTCGCCCGCCGGCCGCTGTGGTGACACGGTCGAGTGACCGGCGGCACAGCTCGATGGCGTAGCTGCCTTGGTACTTCGCCTGCGCCCGCAGCTGCTTGGAATCGGCCCCGTCGGCAGCTTGGCGCAACAGCCCCAGCGTGTCGTCGATGAGCAGCTCGGCCGCGCGCACCTCGGTGTTCGACTCGGCCAGGCGCATGTGCAGGCCTGGCCGTCTGGATTTCGGCGAACCCATGTAGCGGTCGTCTTGGGTGCCGAGACGGTCGGCGGCATCGTCGAGCCCGGCGCGGGCAAGCCCGAGTGCCGCCGCGGCCACGTGCACGGCCAGCCCGGGCAGGACCGGTGTGCGGTACACGTTGGTGCGGTGGCGGCTCGACCACGGCGAGCGGCCACCGAGCAGATCGCCGGAGTCGACCGTGCGGTGCGTCGGCACGAATGCCCCGTCTGCGACCACGTCGCATGAGCCCGTCCCGCGCAATCCGATTGCGTACCAGTTGTCGTCGATCTCGATGTCGTCGCGCGGGATCACGACGTGGATGAGGCGCGGCCACTCCTCTTCGGCCAGCACCTGGGAACCCAGCAGGAACCACTTGCCCCAGAACGCACCGCTGGTGAACGGCCAGCGGCCATCGACGAGCCACCCGCCGTCGCATTCGGTGGCCGAGCCGACCGGCGCCAGCGAACCCGGCACGATCGCGTCGGGATCGACCCCGTACACCTCGTCCTGGAGTTCCTCGGTCATCGAGCCGAGCATCCAGCTGTGCCCGACCAGCACCATCAGCACCCAGGCCGCGGCGCCGTCGTAGAGGGCGGCCTCGCGCACGTTGGCGACCATGTCGGCGAATTCCCGCTCGTCCCCTCCGGCGCGCTCGGGCACCAGCAGTCGCAACGCGCCGGCGTCGCGCAGTGCGGTCATGGCACCCTCGGCCAGCCGGCGGTTCGCCTCATTCCACGCAGCGTGGGTGGCCAGCACCGCACCGGTTTGTTCGTCGATGCGGAGATCCCGGCCTGAACCGTTCGAGGACACCGAACCTGTCACGTCGGTGGCGGTCATCGCACCACTCCTTCCGCGCGCAACTCGGCAATGGATTCGGGTGTCCTGCCCATCTCAGCAAGGATTGCATCGGTGTCGGCGCCGCGCTGCACAGAGTGGCGCAGCTCGGGCATGTCGCCCGCGAACCGTGCGGCGGGGCGGTGTTGGCGCATCCGGCCTACGACGGGGTGGTCGACCTCGCGGATGACTCCTGAGTGCTGCACCTGCGCGTCGGCTGGCACCTCGCCGGGTCGCAGCGCCGGCGCCACCGGCACGTCGGCAGCAATGAGCCGCTCGACCACGTCGTCACGGGCCACGTCGGCCACCACTTCGCCGAGCACGTCGAGCATGTCACCGAAGTGCGCCGCCCTCGGCGCGGCTTCGGCGAAGCGAGGGTCGGTGAGCAGGTCGGGCCGGCCGAACGCGTCAGCCACGCCCTTCCAGTGCCTGTCGGTGAGCGGCATGACTGCCACGTAGCCGTCACGGCAGCCCAGCAGACGGTAGTCGCCGAGCAGGTTGGGGCGGTGGTCGGCGTCATCGGCCAGCACGGTGTGGTCCATCATCGCGTCCGGCCACATGAAGCTGACCGCGGCGTCCAGCAGGGACAGCTCGACGTGCTCGCCGTGGCCGGTGCGCTCTCGTGCGTACAGCGCGGCGCACACTGCCTGGGTCCACGTCAGCGACGTGACCTTGTCGGGGATGAAGCTGCGAACAAACTGCGGTTCGGCGTCGCCGCCCTGCACGCTGGCGATGCCCGACCAGGCCTGGATGACCGCGTCGTACGCGGGGCGCGCCGAGTATGGGCCGTCGCCGCCGAAGCCGCTGATCGACACGTAGATCACGTTCGGGTTTCGCTTGCGCACGTCGGCCTCGCCGATGCCGAGCCGTTCGGCCACACCCGGCCGGTACGCCTGCACGAAGATGTCGGCGGTCGCAAGCAAGTCAGCCATGATCTCTCGCCCCGTCGGCGATGCGATGTCCATGCACAGCGAGCGCTTGCCGGCGTTGATGTTGGCGAACCAGCCCGACATGCCGTTGCGGCTCGATCCGAACAGCCGCAGAGGATCGCCGACCACGGTGTCCTCAACCTTGATGACGTCTGCGCCCTGAGACGCCAACAGGTACGTCCCTCCGGGCGCGGCGATGAAGGTGGCAATCTCGACGACGCGAATACCCGCCAGCGGTCCCAGTCCGGTCGACATTTCCGCCCGCAGCTAACAGGTCAAGCGAATAGGTGACGGTCTGTGGGGTGAAGCCATTTGTCTCCCGCTCTTGTTCGCTGCGCTCACGGGCCGCTCGGGCCACGGCCTCGCTGTCGGCGTCGCGCTCGTGCCGACGATTCGCCGCCGATCCGCTCGGCCTCTAACAGGTCAAGTTGCCGCGCCGGATCATCGTCGGGGACCACCGAAGCACCCGAACCCCCCGGATTGCAGCCATGGAGTTGAGTCCGCCGAGAGTGATCAGGCCCGAGGAGTTCAATCCGCCCACCGAGATGAGGCCGATGCTGTTCAGTCCACCGATGGTGACCACGCCGATGGAGTTGGCACCACCGATTGCCACCACGCCGATCGCATTCCATCCGCCGATCGCGACGATTCCGACGGCGTTGCTTGTGCCGATTGCGATGGCGGTGACGTCGGACGCCGGCACATCGTCGAGGACACCCCATTGGGTGAGAGCGAACAGGATCGCCATGCCCACGCCGAGTGTGAGTGCCCACAGCCACGCGGCGCCGCCAGCAGAAATCTGGGCTCCATCGGCCTCTGTGCTGGTCATCGCCGGCCTCCCCCAAGGGTGGCTGCACCACCCGCTGCGAAGCTAGCAGTCGGCTCGATTGTCGAGCCCGGCCCAACGCGCCGGCAATCGTGCGAGCCAGCGCTCACCGCACGCTTCGGACGATCCCCGGGTGACGCACGAACTTGGCGATCCGCTGGTCGCTTCCGCCAGGGAATGCGCCAGATCTACATTGGCGCTCGCAGGGCGGCGTGCGATGACCGTCGCCCAGGGGCACCGAACGAGGACGAGCGCCATGGACGACCTTCCCGACTTCAGCGGCCTGCGGGCGCTGTTCGTCAACTGCTCGATCAAGTACGACCCGGCACAGTCCCATACCAGGCGGCTGATCAACCGCGCCGCCGGGGTCATGCGCACGCAGGGCGTTGACGTCGAGATCATCCATGCCCTCGAGCACACCATCGCCTTCGGCATGGAGAAAGACCAGACCGTCAACGGCATCGCCGACGATTGGCCGCAGATCCACGCCAGGATCATGGAGGCCGACATCTTTGTGATCGGCACGCCGATCTGGCTGGGCGTGAAGTCGAGCGTGGCGACGCTGGTGGTAGAGCGCATGTACGCCTACAGCGGCGACCGCAACGCCAAAGGCCAGTACCTGTACTACGGCAAGACGGCGGGCTGCATCATCACCGGCAATGAGGACGGGGCCAAGGCCTGCGCCATGGACCTGCTGTACGCCATGTCGCACATCGGCTACACGGTCCCGCCGCAGGCCGACTGCGCCTGGCTGGGCGAAGCCGGCCCCGGCCCCAGCTACGGCGATCCCCGCCCCGACGGCGGCCACGAGGGCTACGACAACGACTTCACCAATCGCAACACGACGTTCATGTCGTGGAACCTGATGCACACAGCGAAGATGCTGCGAGACAACGACGGCCTGCCCGCCATCGGCAACCTGCCCGAGACCTGGCAGCAGCTCCCCAACGCCAAGGAGCAAGACCCCGAAGCAGGCTGAGTCACCTGGCACGAGCCATAGCGCGAGAGGGGGCGCCGGGCGCGAGACGGGGCGCCGGGCGCGAGACTGCGCTCTGCGATCGAGGGGGTTGCATGACGGCGACGATTGCCGAGCTGGCGGCGGGGTATCGGGATGGATCGCGCAGCCCGGTCGAGGCCACCGAGGAATGCCTGGCTGCTATTGCGGCGCTGGACGGGCGGGTCGGCGCCTGGCAGGCGGTGTATGCCGACGAGGCGCGGGCGGCGGCGGAGGCCGCAGAGATGGCACTGGCGCTGGCGGCGGGTGAGCCGCTGGGGCCGTTCTGGGGTGTGCCGTTCGCTTTGAAGGACATCGTGGATGTCGAGGGTCGGGTGACGACCGCGGGCTGCGCGGAGTGGGCCGATCGGATCTCGCCGGCGACCGCCACAATTGCGCAGCGCCTGCTCGACGCCGGCGGGATCCTGCTGGGCAAGACCAAGACCGTCGAGTTTGCGATGGGCGGCTGGGGCACCAACCAGCACATGGGCACTCCGTGGAATCCGTGGGACCCGGAGGTTGCGCGCACGCCGGGCGGCTCGTCGTCGGGTTCGGGCGCCGCGGTGTCGTCGGGCATGGTGCCGTGTGCGGTGGGCACCGACACGGGTGGCTCGGTGCGACTGCCGGCGGCGCTGTGCGGGATCGTCGGGCACAAGACCACCGAGGGCCTGTTGCCGATCGACGGGATCGTTCCGCTGTCGCACACGCTGGACACGCCAGGGCCGCTGACCCGGTCGGTGCTCGACGCAGCGCTCATGTTCGACGCCATGTTGGGCACCTCGCCCGCCGAGGTCGAGCGGGACTGGCGGGCCGGCACCGGTCGTTACGGGTCGCTGCAGGCGGGGATGGCAGGTCGCCGCATCGGTTGCCTGAGCGACGCCGAGCGTGTCGGCGTGGATGCAGCCCAGCTCGATGCCTACGACACGGCGCTGGCGGTGCTGGCCGAATTGGGTGCCGACGTCGTGCCGTTCGAGCTGCCGACGTCGTTCGAGGAGCTGAAGAACACGAGGTTCAACATCGTGACCGCGGAGTCGTACCACTACTACGGCGCGCTCATGGAGGACCCGAGCTCGAAGGTGGATGAGCGCGTGCGGGCTCGGGTTCTGCCGGGGGCGAGGATCTCGGCGGCCGACTACATCGCGGCGATGCTGCAGCGACGCATCGACCTCGCCGAGTTCGCGGCGGCGTTCGAGGGTTTCGACGCGATGGTGACCCCGACCACGCCGATGCTGCCGCTGCCCGTAGACGAGGCCGATGAGACGAACACCCCGGCGCTGTTCACCCGAGCGGCCAATTTCCTCGCCCTGTGCGGCACAACCGTGCCGACCGGTGTGTCGCCGGACGGCCTGCCGACATCGATGCAGTTCGTGTGCCGCGGCGGTGAGGAGACGCTGTCGCTCGCATTAGCTGCGTCGTACGAGGCAGCGCGGGACCCGATGCCAACCCCGCCGCTGTGGGCCGGCGGCTGAGACGAACCGACTGCAGCGCAGGACAACCCCGATCGGGACGACACAAGAAGTCGACACAGCAGATCAACACAACGGCCGACACAGAGAAGGGAGATCGCCCGATGATGATCACATGGATGCGCACCGACGCCGACGGCCAGACGACGTTTGAGGATCTGGAAATTGCGAGCACGCAGCGCGAACGCGGCATCGAGACAGCCGTGGTGCCAGTGAGCGGCGCCTTCTTCCGCAGCGAGCAGCCGGCGCTTGACATGGACTTCCACAACGCGCCGCGGCGCCAGTTTGTGATCCCGCTCGGCGGCGAGCTGTTGGTCGAGGCCGGCAACGGCTCGACTCGCCGAATCGGCACCGGCGATGCTCTGCTGGCCGACGACCTGTCCGGCCAGGGCCACAAGTCGCGCTTTGACCCCGAGGGCGCCACCGTCGTGTTTCTGACCCTCGACGACGACATCGACCCAGCCGACTGGCGCGCCTGACCGTCGACCCGTTCGAATCGGGCGCAGTCGAATCACGCGCCACCCTGCGTCAATCAGCACGCTTCGTGGTAGAGATGCCGGCGCAGTTGTGCTTCCATCGGCACGATCTGCACGCCAAGGAGGCGTACCCATGGGAAAGGCAACGGTGATCGGCAGCTTCGACTGCCAGGACGGCAAGGGCGACGAGATGGAGGCGGTGCTTGCCTCGATGGTGGAGGCTGCCACCGAAGAGCCCGGCGTCGAGATCTACTCGTACCACCGCGGCGAGGGGAACACGTTCTGGTTCTTCGCCCTCATGACAAGTGCCGAGTCGATGCAGCACCACGGCCAATCCGAAGCCATGCAGCAGGCCATGGCTGCGTTCATGCCGCTCACGGCGTCACCGCCCCAGATGCAGATGACCACGCCGGTCTCGGCGGTCGGCCTCGACCTCTGAGAGCAACGCGCATGCGGCGCGTGTAAGAAAATTCCTCTCAGCAAACGCGTGCGAGCAAGCCCTCAAGGTCCGGCCCGTCGCCTTGCGTGGCCAGCGCGAGGCGGACGTCGTCGTTGTCGATCATCGTGTTCATGTCTCGCTCCGTGCCTCGGGACCAAAGACGTACAGGCTGCGCGGTAACGCCACCTGCTTCCCGCTCTTGTTCGCTGCGCTGGTGAGCCGCTCGGGCTACTGCCTCGCGGTCGATGTCGTCGTGCGGCCGCCGCTCGCTGCGGTTCCGCTCGGCCTCCTACGGTCGGAGTCTGTCCTCATCCGCAGACGGCGACGGTTCGGGCCACCAGGTCGTCGAGGGTGAGTTCGCCGACGCCGCCCAGTGGGACCTGTACCCGGCCGTTCCATGCGTCGGGCCAGTGAGCCGGGATAGGGCGTCCGGTCAGGCCCCACAGCGCGCCGACCGCTGACCCTCCCATCATGACTGTCACACCCCGCGGCAACAGTGTCGCCAATGGCGGTCGAGAAGTCGTGCTCGCCCGCCAGCAGTCCCCAAGTGACCAGCGAAAGGTTGTTCACCGTGTGCACCGGCGACATTCCTCCATAGGCGTCGTGGATGGGCGCCGGACCGTCATTCGACGTCGCGCACTGGATCCCGAGCGTCATCGCTTCGACGCACGCCGAATCAGCCGGCAACAGCTCCATCGCGGTCTCGATTGCGGCGAGCAGCGTCGGGCTCGACGGGATGGCCGCACCGATCGCCGCGACGGCCTGGGCGCCGTAGACGCCTTCGCCCCGGTGCGACAGCCGGGCATCGCGGGCAGCCAGCGGAACCACGCCCGCGCCACGTCCTCGGTGGTGAAGTCGGTGCCGCGCTCTTCGAGCAGCATGAGCGACAGCACCGTGTAGTTGATGTCGTCATCGGGCACCGCGGCAACGAGACCGTCCTTGCAACAATCGGCATGCCGCTCGACCGGCGTGCCAGGGACAAGCGGCACGTAGTCACGCAGTGGCACTGCACCCGCACGGTCGAGGTAGCTCCCCAGCGCGGCTGCGCCGTGGCGCATCGACAGCATCTCGACCGGCTTGCCCAGCATGCAGCCACTGATCCGGCCGATCCACGCGTTGCAAATCCGCCGTTCGACGGTTGTCTCAGTCACGTCTCGGCCTCCCCGGCATCGCCAGCTGCAGTGCTGTTCTTCTACTACTGGTGCAGATCGTGCCGCGTCGGAGACGGGCCGTAGGGTAAGTGCCGTGCTTGCAGTGCTGATCCTGTTGCTTGTGTCGGTGCCGCTGCTTGAGCTGTACGTGATCGTGCAGGTGGCCGGTGGCCTCGGCGCCGGCCAGACGATCTTGCTGTTGCTGGTTGTGTCAGTGGTCGGGGCGTGGATGGTGCGGCGCTCGGGACTCGGCGTTCTCAACCAGATTCGTACCCGCTTGTCTCAGGGCGAGATTCCGGGCAACGAATTGGTCGACGGGCTGCTCATCCTGCTTGCCGGGGCATTCATGCTGACACCGGGATTCATCACCGATGCAGTCGGGCTTCTGCTGCTCTTTCCGCCCACCCGGATTGGGGTGCGGTCGGTGCTGGTGCGCCGCTATTCCAAGCGCATCACCGTCGCCGGCTGGCCTCCGGGCTCAGGCGGCTCGGGCGGCTCAGGCGGTCCGGGCGGCACTCGTCGCTTCAGGCCGACGCTCGATGCCGAGAGCTTCCCCGGCAACGAAGACGGCCCGCACACGGATTCTGTTTGACAGCACGGCATCGAGGCGGTGCCGTCGCCGTCGTTCTCGTTGGCGGTGCGCTCCGGGAATCTGCCCGTTGCCACCGTCGGGCGCGCCAACCGCAGATACTGCGTGCGAAGCTCTGCGAACCGTCAGACAAGGAGGAGCTGTGGGCGAGCCGACCGTCGAATTCCAGACACGCCCGAGTCGATACCGCCACTGGTCGCTCAGTGTCGACGGCCCCATCGCCACGCTTACCATGGCCGTTGACCCCCAGGGCGGCCTGCGGGACGATTACGAGCTCAAGACCAACTCCTATGACCTGGGTGTCGACATCGAACTCGCCGATGCAGCCCAGCGACTGCGATTCGAGCACCCCGGGGTCAAGGCCGTGGTCGTCACTGGCGGCCTCAACAAGGTCTTCTGCGCCGGAGCCAACATCGGAATGCTCGCGAGCTCCAGCCACGGCCACAAGGTGAACTTCTGCAAGTTCACCAACGAGACCCGCAACAGCATCGAAGACGCAACCGAGAACTCCGGCCAGACATGGATCGCCGCTGTCAACGGGACGGCGGCCGGGGGCGGATACGAACTGGCGCTGGCCTGCGACGAGATCCTTCTCATCGACGACCGGGCATCTGCGGTGTCGCTGCCGGAGATCCCCCTCCTTGCCGTGCTCCCGGGCACCGGCGGGCTGACCCGGCTGGTCGACAAGCGCCACGTGCGCCGCGACCTGGCGGACACCTTCGCCACCCGTTCCGAGGGCGTGCGTGCCAAGACTGCCCTCGAATGGCAGCTGGTCGACCACATCGCCCCGGCCAGTGGATGGGATGACCTTGTCGCTGCTCGGGCAGCCGCACGAGCGGCCCACAGCGACCGGCCCAACGATGAGGCCGGCATCGGGCTCGGACCCCTTAAGCGGACGGTGAGCGATGACGCCGTCATCTACTCGGCGGTCCAGATCACCATCGACCGCAACGTCGGCACCGCGTCGTTCGTCGTGCGCGCCCCGCAAGGCGACCAGCCACAGAACGGGAGCGAGCTCGCGGTCGCGGGCACCGACGCATGGATCCTGGGTGTCGCCCGCGAGATGGACGACGCCATCCTGCATCTACGGTTCAACGAGCCCGAGATCGGCAGCTGGGTGTTCCGCACCGAAGGCGATCCCGATGCGGTCGCTCGGGTCGAAACGCTCTTCGCCACCGATTCGGACCATTGGCTGGTCCGCGAGACCCGGCTCTTGTGGGCACGAACGCTGTCGCGACTCGACATCTCGGCCCGATCGCTCGTGACGCTGATCGAGCCAGGCAGCTGCTTTGTCGGCACGCTCGCAGAGCTGGTGCTTGTGGCCGACCGCTCGTTCATGCTCGACGGCACGTGGGAAGACCTCGATGATCCGCCCGCACCGGCAACCATTCGCCTCACCGAGGCCAACCTCGGCTGGTACCCGATGGCCAACGACCTCACCCGGTTGCGGACACGTTTCTGGGGTCGCGACGATGCTTACGACAACGCGGCGGCCTTGGCGGGCAAAGATCTCACCGCCCGCGACGCTCTCGATGCCGAGCTGGTGACCTTCACACCCGACGACATTGACTGGCCCGACGAGATCCGGGTGATGCTCGAAGAGCGCAACAGCTTCAGCCCAGATGCCCTGACCGGCATGGAGGCGAACTACCGGTTCGTGGGCCCTGAGACAATGACCACGAAGATCTTCTCCCGACTCTCCGCCTGGCAGAACTGGATCTTTCAGCGACCGAACGCCGTCGGGCCCGACGGCGCGCTCCAACGCTTCGGCACTGGCTCCCGGCCCGACTTCGACCCCAAGCGAGTGTGACCCGATGACAGCCGTTGACATCGACGCCAAGATCCCGAACAACGTCAACCTGGCGGGCGACCGCCGCCTTCAGCGGGCGCTCGAGCAATGGCAGCCGAAGTTCATCCGATGGTGGGAGGAACTCGGGCCTTCCGCCTTCCAGCGCAACCGGGTCTACCTGCGCACCGCCATCGACGTGGGCCAGGAGGGCTGGGCGAACTTCGGTTATGTGGAGATGCCCGACTACCGATGGGGCATCTTTCTCGCCGACGCCGAGCCCGACCGGCGGATCGCGTTCGGCGACCACAAGGGCGAACCCGTGTGGCAGGAGGTGCCCGGCGAATATCGGTCAGCGCTTCGACGCCTGCTCGTGGTCCAAGGCGACACCGAGCCGGCATCGGTGGAGCAGCAGCGCCGTCTCTCGCTCACCGCACCGTCGCTCTATGACATGCGGAACCTGTTCCAGATCAATGTCGAGGAGGGCCGCCACCTGTGGGCGATGGTGTACCTGCTTCAGGGCTACTTCGGCCGCGACGGCCGCGACGAAGCCGACGAGATGCTCGAGCGCCATTCCGGCGACAGCGACAACCCGCGCATCCTGGGCGCGTTCAACGAGGAAACCCCCGACTGGCTCTCGTTCTTCATGTTCACCTACTTCACCGACCGTGACGGCAAGTACCAGCTGGCGTCGCTGCGCGAGTCGGCGTTCGATCCCCTCTCGCGCACGTGCGATTTCATGCTCAAGGAAGAGGCGTACCACATGTTCGTCGGGGCCTCGGGCGTGGGCCGGGTTGTCCAGCGCACCGTCGAGCTGATGCAACAGCACGACACCGACGACGTGCACCCCTATGGCGGCTTCAACCTGGACCTGCTCCGGAAGTACGTCAACTTCCATTACTCGGTGTCGCTTGACCTGTTCGGCTCTGAGACATCGACCAACGCCGCCAACTACTTCGCCGCGGGCCTCAAGGGCCGATTCGCCGAGGAGCGCCGCCGTGACGATCATCTGCTCAAGAACGACCATCGCCTCGTCCCTGAGTGCACCGAGGGCGGGATCGGCAGCCGTGAAGTCACCCAGCTGGCGGCACTCAACGAGACACTGCGTGAGGACTACAGCGAGGACTGCCGCAAGGGTCTCCAACGTTGGAACCGCACCCTGAGCGAAGCCGGCATCGACTTTCGGCTCGAGCTACCCCACATCGGCTTCCACCGCAATGTGGGCACGTTCAGGGACCACCACGTGAGCCCCGACGGGCGCTTGCTCGACGATGCGACGTGGCAGGCCAACGTCAGCGACTGGCTCCCCAGCGACGCCGATCGGGCCCATGTGCAGTCGGTGATGACCGGTGTGACCGAGCCGGGCAAGATGGCGGGATGGGTGGCGCCGCCGGCGCGTGGCATCCATCGCAAGCCCATCGACTACCAGTACGTCCAGGTCTGAGTCGGCGAGGGGGCTGAGGGGAAATCCAGTGGCCGACACCGACGAGTTCAACGCCGCTGCCTGGTTGGTGGACCGCCACGTCGACGAAGGCCGCGGCGAGCGCGTCGCCATCCGCTGCCAAGGGAGATCCACGAGCTACGCCGAGCTGCAGGCACAGCTGTGGCGTGCGCAGTGGCTCCTCGACGATCTTGGGGTGCAGGCCGGCGACCGGATTGCGATGGTCGTCCAGGACGACGAGACGTTCCCGGCACTGTTCCTCGGCGCCCAGCGATCCGGTGCGGTGCCCATTCCGTTGTCGACCATGCTCGAGGGCCGATCGCTGGCCGCAATCGTGGCGGACTGCGGCGCCCGGGTGCTGGCCATCTCGGACACCTTCGCGGCCGTCGTGGCTGACATTGCGGCTGCGGCGCCGGAGCTGCGACACGTCGTGGTGGGCGGCGACGCGACGTCGGTTGCGGCAGCGCTCGGCCACAGCGTCGACGTCCGGGAGTGGTCCGACGCCGTCGGCTCGTCCGGCTTCACCGGCTCCACCGGTGCCCGCGGCTCCAGGGGCTCCACCAGCCCCACGGGCGCCAGCGGCTCCACGGACTCCACCGGTGCCAGCGAGGCCACAGACGTCAGAGAGGCTCCGGTCGCACCCACCACCCGAGGCTCGCAGGCCTTCTGGCTCTACTCCAGCGGCACGACGGGAACCCCCAAGGGCGTCATTCACTTGCACGGGAACCTCCCGGCGACCGTCGAGACCTACGCCACACGAGTGCTGGGCGTCGCCCCCGATGACCGCTGCCTGTCGGTCGCAAAGCTCTTCTTCGCCTACGGCCTCGGGAATTCGCTCACGTTTCCGTTCGCCATGGGCGCCACCGCCATCCTCAACCCCGAGCCGCCGACCCCGGCACTCATGGCCCAGCTCATCACCGACGAGCAGCCGACGCTGTTCTTCTCCAGCCCCGGCTTCTGCGCCGCCATGCTCGACGCCGATCCCCCGCCGTCGACGTTTGACACCGTCCGGGCGACCGTGACAGCGGGCGAATCCCTGCCGGCCAACGTCCAGACCCGCTTTGCCGAGCTCACCCGCAGCCCGGTGCTCGACGGCATCGGATCGACCGAGCTGCTGCACATCTTCATCTCGAACACGCTCGCCGAACAGGTCCCGGGCTCGAGCGGTCACGTCGTTGCGGGCTACGAGGCAGAGCTCCGTGATGACAACGACCACGTCGTCACCGAGCCCGACACGCCGGGCTACCTCCATGTCCGAGGGCCATCGGCCGCTGTGGGCTACTGGCAGCGTCCGGAAGCGACCGCGGCCGCCTTCCGTGACGGCTGGGTGCGCACCGGCGATGTGTACACCAGGTCGGCCGCGGGCCACTGGACATTCCTCGGCCGCAACAACGACATGATCAAGGCGGGCGGCATCTGGGTGTCTCCGGCCGAGGTCGAGAGCGCGCTCATCGAACACGCATCCGTCCTCGAGGCCGCAGTGGTGGGCGCCCGAGACGACCAGGGTCTCGAAACCGTGGTGGCCTTTGTGGTGCCCGCGACGGGAGCATCGATCGACACGGAATTGCTCGTGCAGCACTGCCGCAGCCGGATGGCAGCGTTCAAGCGGCCTCGCCAGATGCATGTGGTGGATGAGTTCCCGAAGACCGCGACGGGCAAGATCAAGCGGTTCGAGCTCCGCAACCGGCTCACTGAGGCGAGTTCCTGACCCCGGATCGAGGCACCGTGGCGGATTCGGCAGCAGCCTTCGTGAGCGGCGGTGCTGGCAACAGTTATGCCGTCATCGACCATCCTCTTACGGGAAAGCCGTACGGGACAGCGCTGTGTGTGTGCATCGTTCTCGCAGTGCTCTGCTGGGTGGTCGCGATACCGACACGCGACCATTCCTGGGTGGACCGGCTGTGGTCGCTGGCGCCGGTGGTCTACTGCGGGATCGTTGCTGTCGACGTGGGATTCGGTTCCGTCCGCATCACGGTGATGACGGCGCTGACGTGTTTGTGGTCGGCTCGATTGACGTTCAATTTGGCCCGCAGGGGCGGGTACCGACCCGGTAACGAGGACCACCGGTGGACCTATCTGAGGGGGCAGCTCGGCGCGCTGCGATTCCAGCTGCTCAACCTGTTGTTCATCGCCTTTGGCCAGATGCTGATCGTGTGGCTGTTCATCTCGCCGATTCATCACGCCTGGGTACACGCCGATGTGCCGCTGGGCTGGCTGGATTACGTCGCGATCGTGGCGTTCTTGACTCTGCTTGTGCTGGAGAGCGTCGCCGACAACCAGATGTGGCGATTCCAGCAGGACAAGAAGCGACAAGCGGCAGCGGGAGACGACGTGGAGCGGCCGTTCCTGGCCGAGGGCCTGTTTCGCTATTGCCGCCATCCGAATTGCGCCTGCGAAATGGGGATGTGGGTGGTCTTCTACTTGTTCGCCATTTCGGCTTCAGGCCGGATCTGGCATTGGACGGGCTTGGGCTGCGTCATTTTGGTCCTGCTCTTCCAGAGCTCGACGCACGTCACCGAGAAGATCTCGAGTGGGAAGTATCCGGCCTACAGCCGTTACCAGGCATCGGTCCCGAGGTTCATTCCGATTCCGCTCAACCCGAAACGCAGGAAGGCGCCGACGGCGTACCTCTAGCCGCCATGCAGGGCACGGGTCCGACAGGGAGTGCTCATCTGGGGTCGGGCATTTCGGGGGTGCCGTAGCCCTCGTCGACCACTCCTTCGGTGAAGAACGCCTCCCACCACAGGCCGTTGGGGTCGGTAACCCATGACTTGTGCTGGAGCTGGTAGCCGCACACCAGGTCGTCCTGGTCGGCACGGGGCAGGTCGGCGGCGTCGATGTGGCTCCGCATGTCCTCTAGCTCTTCGTGCGATTCCACCTGGATGCCGTAGTGGGCGGAGCCGGGGGGTCCGTCGCCGTGGACGTCGAGCGAGAAGTTGATGCGCGGGTCGTCCAGCATCCACTTGGCGTAGTCGGGGCGCCGCAGGGTGGGTTCGGCGCCGAACAGCCGCATGTAGAACTCGATCGACTCTTCGAGGTCGTCGACCTGCAACCCGATGTGCATCCGCCGCATGGATCGAACGATAGGCCAGGCGCCGAAGTTCAATTCGACGAGTTGTACCGGGCGGGAATGCTCGAAACGGTTGTCACCCGTCACCGGTGCGACAAACTCAACGCCAGCCGGTGCCACCCAGCCAGTGCTACACAGCCGGCACGACCCGCGAGCAGGAGGCCCGCCCGTGCCCTATGCCCCCGTCAACGTTTTCGGATCGAACGAGATCAGGCTGTACTACGAGACCCACGGCAACCCAGCCGACCCGGCGCTGCTGCTGGTCAATGGCTTCTCCTCGCAGATCCTCGGATGGTTCGAGGGGTTCCGGGAGCAGCTCGCAGAGCGAGGGCGATTCGTCGTGAGCTTCGACAATCGTGACGTCGGCCTGTCGACGCATCTCGACGGAGTCGAAGTGGACCTCGCGGCAGTGACCAAGGCAGCCGCGGCGGGCACAGCGATGCCGCCTATTCCGTACACGCTGTCGACGTTCGGTGACGACGCGGTGGGGCTGCTCGATCACCAGGGAATCTCCGCAGCGCACATTGCCGGTTCGTCAATGGGCGGGATGATCGTCCAGCAGATGGCCATCGATCATCCCGAGCGGGTGCTGACAATGACCTCGATCATGTCGACCACGGGTGAGCCCGGGTACTTCGAGGCGTCGCCGGAGGCTGCCGCAGCGCTCATGGCACCATGGCCGACTGATCGCGACGAGTTCATCGCCGCCGGCGTCGCCTCGCGCAAGATCGGCGCCGGCCGGCGCTACTTCGACCCGGATCTTGCCGCCAAGTTGCTGGCCGACTCCTACGACCGCATGTTCTATCCAGAGGGCCTCGACCGGCAGATGGCGGCCGTCCGGGGATCGGGGCACCGAGCCGAGGGGCTTCGCAATCTGGCAGTGCCGACGCTGGTGATCCACGGACGTGAGGATCCGTTGATCATGCCCAATGGCGGTGAGCGCACCGCCGAGCTTGTGCCGGGTGCCAACCTGCTGCTGGTCGGCGACATGGGCCACGACCTGCCGAAACCGCTGTGGCCGATCATCATCGACGCCATCATCAGCCACACTGCTCACGCCAGCCGACGTCCATGAGATCGACCTGAACCGGGACATGACGACATGCAGCTCCTGACATGAAACTCCTGGCTTTCGCCGCCTCCAACAGCAGCCAGTCGATCAACCGGCAGCTCGTCGACTACGCCATCCGCCTGCTCACCGATGGGCTGGTCGTGGGTGTCCGGGCCCGCGAGGTGGATTTCCGCACGATCGACCTGAACGACTTCGAGATGCCGATCTACAGCATCGACCGCCAGAACGCTGATGGGATCCCCCAGCCGGCCCACGACTTCTACGACACGATCGGCGCCGCCGACGCGCTGCTGATCTCGTTCGCGGAGCACAACGGGTCCTACACGGTCGCCTACAAGAACGTCTTCGACTGGGCATCGCGGATCAATATGCGCGTCTACCACGACAAACCGATCGTGATGCTCTCCACTTCTCCCGGTGGTGGCGGAGGCGGCTTCGTGCTGCGGTCGGCAGCCCACCTCGCTCAATACTTCGGCAACGACGTGCTGGCCAGCCTGTCGATCCCCAGGTTCAACGAGAACTTCGACACCGCGACGGGGATTCTCACCAACCCCGACCTCGACGCCCAATTGCGAGACGCCCTCGCGACGTTGGCAGCGGTCTCGGAGAAAGCTGGTTCGTAACGATCGCGGCCGTGTGGGTTCGGGCTCGGTGCTGAACAGCTGCGCCGAGAACGCGACCGGCCCGTCGAGATTGTCGCGTTGCAGCCCAAAGTGCATCCGTCGCTGAGCCCGAAGGACAGGTCAATCGCCGACAACGGTCTCGATCGATCGGAGATAGCCGCTGGGGATGGGAGCGCTGGCGAGCTCGACAGGCGTGAACAGCCCGACCTCAGTGTGCTCGTCACTGTGGCTCAGCACGGCGGGCTTCTTGGCCGTGCATGCGTAGGTGACGATGAGAACTCGCGTGCCCTCCACGTCGTAGATCCAGGAGTCGAGCAGCGTGCCGATCTCTGCGTCAAGCCCAAGCTCCTCGCCGATTTCACGTCGAAGTGCATCCTGGAGACTCGCATCGGTCACTTCGAGACGACCGCCCGGCAGCTCCCATTCGCCCCGGTCGTTCCGCAGCACGACAACCCGACCGTCCCAGCCGAGCACGCCCTTGACCGAAACCGGCCAGCGTTCGTCGGCCACTGCATCAGCTTCCATCGGCCCCACAGAGTTCACGCTGGCGCCCGGTGCGGTGATCTCACCGGGTTTGAGCTTCTCGGCGCATCAGGCTCCATCGGCTCAGCCTCCGAACACGTCAATCGCTTGAGGCCCCCACTCCAGATGGACCTCGACTGTGTGCCTCACCATTGCTTAGGCACACCCGGGCTGCGACGGTTCAGGATCCATTCGAAGCCGTTCGCACGATAGGGCGACGGGCGTGGGACCGGCTTCGGTGCTGGTTGCTCGCGGGACCTTTCGCCCGGGCAAAGCCTCGCCCGGTACACATGGGCTGTCGCTCCGGGCACCGATTCGTGCCACTACCCCACTCTGTCTCGTCTGTCTCGTCTGTCTCGGGCGAACCCGTGCATCCCTCCTGCCATGCCCCGGCAGCGGCCCGGCCGCACTAGGCGACCAACTCCTCCGGTTCAAGACTGCTCCCTTCGGCCGGTCGGTCGGCCGGTCGGTCGAGGCCGCCCGTCTTGGCTCTCGGTGGGGCACGCCGCCCCGCAGCTGTGCGGCCCGGCGGCCGCAGTTCGTAGCGGCCCGTTGTCCGGTTGCGGCGGACGATCCAGCCGTCGTTATGAATGTGGTGGTGGCAGCCGCTGCAGACCAGCACCAAGTTCTCGTAGTCGGTGCGCCCTCCCACCTTCCACGGGATGATGTGATGCGCTTCGCAGTAGTCGGGCGACTTGCCGCAGCCCACGCAGCCTTGGTCTCGGAAGGCCAGCGCGGCACGTTGGGCAGCGCTCGCAGTACGTCGCGTCCGGCCCAGGCGCATGTCGCCGGTCGCGGCCCGGGACACCGCAGGCAGGATGTCGGCGTCGCATGCCCTCTTTACGAGCTCGTCGATGGGAATTGGCGTGCCGTCGACAAGCCGGGCAGTAGTGAGCTCACCCTGCACCGCGTCGTAATCCGCAACGATCAGCAGCGAGGTTCCGGAAGGCCGCTTGCCGTCCGGTTCGAGAATCAGCTTGGCGATGGCGTCGGCCATCCGCTGCTGCGGGGTGCGCCGGGCCGCAGGGTCTTCTTCGCGCCACAGCTCGCGTTCCTTGGCCGAAATCGCCGAGGCGAGCTGCGCGCCGGTGATCGGATCGAACTCGGCTCCCAGCACCACCATGCCGTTGTTTGGACTGGTGAACACTCGCCCGGAGCGCTTCTCGCGCTGGTGATCCAGCAGCGACTTGCCGTCGTCGGCGCTGAGGTCTGCTTGGTGGCGTCGCACCGTACGTGCGAATTGCTCGTAGCTCTGGAGGCGTGCCGCGTCAACCAGAACTCTCTCGTCGATCGGCCCCTCGGCTGCGGCGCGGGCGATGAGCCGCGCATGCGCCACCGGCATCGCCCCCTCGACCAACGCCCGTCGCACAAGCTCCAGGTCGCGCAGCTGCACACCAAGCTCCACGTCTCGCCGCGCATCGCGGCGCGACGCAGCGAGCACATCCCGGGCCGCCCGCTCGGCGCACCCAGCATCGGCGCGGCGAGCGATCTCGCCCAGTACTCCAGCCTTCATGACCGCCAATGCGGATTCCGCCCGCCCGATCACTCCCAGGCGGCCTCGCAGCCCCTCGTCGGACAACCCAGCCACGTCCGCCGCACCCACGCACACGCCGCCCGTTCCACAGGTCGTTTCCATAACCGCCAACGTACGGCGAGGGTGTCACGAGAATTCTCGAAACACATGTATACGTCACGTAACCGTCACCACGAGCACCCATCAAGCGCCCCCGAGCGTCGTCGAAATTGGCGCTGCGCAACCAAGCACAGCAAGGTCGAGACACTCGGATCGTCGGTACGGTGCACCATGGCTGCAGCGCCGAGCGAAGCGGACATCGACGTGGTGCGCGATCCGAACCGCACGCGGCCGAGCGGCCCCTTGCAACACAACCCGCAACCGAACCCCTAGTGCCTGACGCGACCGTCCTTATCGTCGGCGCGGGGCCAGCCGGCCTCGCCATGGCGATCCTGCTCGGGCGAATGGGGCTCGACACGATCGTCGTGGAGCGTCGCAGCGGCGTGAACCCTCATCCTCGGGCTCGGTCGGTCAACGTGCGAACCGCCGAGCTGATGCGCCAGTGGGGCCTGCTCGACGAGATCGAAGCCGTCAGCCTGCCGCTCCCGTGGACCGAGCAGTTCGTGTACTGCGAGACGCTGGCGGGCCCCGAGATCGGCCGTGTCACCACGTCTGTCCAACCCGTCGTGGACGGCGTCGAGGTCTCGCCGGCACCGTGGCTGCTGACATCGCAGGATCGAATCGAGGAGATCCTGGTCCGGCATCTCGACGACGACTCCGGAAACCAGATCCACTGGAACACCGAACTCCTCGACGTCACCCAGACTGCCGACCACGCCGTCGCCACAGTGCGCACCCCATCGGGCACCCGCCACATCACGGCTCGATGGCTCGTCGGAGCCGATGGCGCCGGTTCGGCAGTCCGCCGCAGCCTCGGCATCGAGATGACTGGCCGCGCCGGGTTCGGCACCTTGATCAACTGCCAGTTCTACGCCGACCTCGCACCGTGGACCGACCATCGCCCAGCCGCCCTGTATTGGACGACCCACCCCGCCCGCAACGTCTTCCAGAAGATCGACACGAACAACCGCTGGCTGTGCCAGATCGCCTACGACCCCAAAACGCTCCGGCCCGAGGACTTCACCCCTCAGATGGCGGCGCAGTGGATCCGCCGTTCGGTCGGGGTCGACGACCTTGACGTCAACGTCACCGACGTCATCGGGTGGGTCATGTCATCGACCGTCGCCGAGAAGTTCACCGACGGGCGCGTGTTCCTGATCGGCGATGCGGCCCATCAGCTTCCGCCCACAGGCGGCTTCGGCATGAACACCGCCATCCAGGACGCCCACAACCTGGCGTGGAAGTTCGCGCTTGTCGCTGGGGGCCATGCCGGCGACCGCCTTCTCGACACCTACCAGGCCGAGCGGCCCCCCGTTGCCACCTACAACGCAGCGCGCTCGCTCGAGAATGCCCGCAGCGTCGGGAGGATCCGAGGCGTGTTCGAATCCGGCGACGCAACGGCCGAGCAGGTGCGCCAGGCCCTCCAAGCTTCGGCGCGGTACGGGAACTGGCTCGGCATGGACCTCGGACTCCACTACGAGCAGGGTTGCCTGATCAGCGACGGCACCACCGCCCCGCCCGTGGACGACCCCGTGTCGAATTACGCCCCCACTGCCCGGCCGGGCCACCGCGCTGCCCACGTCCCGATCGACTTCGACGGGGCAACATCGACTCTGGACCTCTACGACACGCACTTCGTGCTGCTGTGCGGCGCGGACATCGACGGCATCAAGTTCTGCGCACACCCGATGCTGCGGGTGCTGCAACTCGGCGTCGACCTCGAGGACCCGGGCGATCGCGTAGCAGACGCCCACGGCATCGGCAAACACGGAGCCATGCTGATCCGACCCGACGGCCACGTCGCCTGGCGCAGCCCCAACGCAACCGCCACCGCCGCCATGACAGCGCTCGACACCCTGCTCATGAAGTGACTGCCGGGCACACGCCTGGCATCGCAGCCCATCGGCTCGGGGTTCGAATCGCGGCTTACGGCTCCCACAGGAGCGTGTCGGCCATGAACTGGCTCCAGGCGAACCAGAACGACTGGTGACCGTCTATTTCGGCACCGGCCGCGTCAACCGCCCGCAGCCCGCCGCCGTCGAGATGCAGCGTCACACCGCCAAGCTCCACCGTCCCGCCGTCCTCGAGAGCAGCCACCGCTGCGGCGACAGGAAACGCAACCGGGGTGCCGTCGTCGAGCACCACGCCGAAGACCTGGTCATGAACCGTGAGACGACCGTCCACGTCGCCGACCGGGAAGATCGGCCCGTTGTCGTCGCGGCCGCCCAGCGGGTTGAACGGGTACTGGCGACCGATCCCCCCGTTGGAGGCCACGATCGTCGTGTCGGGATGGGCGGCCTTCCACTCGCCCCAGGTGGTGGTGACGACGGTCGCCTGAGGCAGCACGACGCCCCGCTCACGAAGCGGCCCGGACACCGCCCGGCCAGTGAACGTGTTGAACACCGACTTGGTGACGAGGTCGTACATGACCTTGTTCGATCGTGACAGCAGCCCCGATGTCCGCAACACCGGAACAGCCACCCCGTCGGGGACCGCGTCGGTCAAGTAGGCCTGAGCCGAGCCGCACAGCGTGCAGTACGGCATGCCGATACGGCGCTCCCCGAGCGTGTCGTTGACCATCTCATGGATTTCCATGATGTGGCGCGGGTACGCCCGAGCCTCATCGCCCAGCACCACGGCGAACACGACGCCGTCGTCGGGATACCACGAGCCTCCCGAGGCGTCAGTCACCGCCGGGTCGTCGAGGGCCGGAATGCAGCCCCGTGGGCACGGACGGGCGTCGCCGAGTCCACGGCCGTCGATCAACACCCCGCCCCAGCTCACGATGCGCCAGTCGATGTCAGCGTCGGCGTCATCGAAGAACGGCTGCCAGCCCGGCTCGACCAGCGTGAACAGCCGCTCCTTGTAGTCGGCGTAGCCGTCGAAGGCGGGCAGATCCCAGGCGAGCAAGTGATCGGTCACCGATTGCCATGAGCTCCGTGCGGCCACTGGGTCGTTGGTCAGCGTCGCGCCGGTCAGCAACTGAAAGGCCGACACTGCCCCGTCCGCGATGTCGCCACGGGGGAAGAATCTGAGCAAGTCGGAGAGGACCCAAGCAAGTCTCGGATCGCCCGACTGGGCAAGTCTGGCGACCGCAGTGCCGTCGAATCCGTTCTCGGTCTGGAAGCCGGACCAGATGAACTCGAGGTGGTCGACAGTGGTCGGTTCGAGCGGGCCCGTCGGCACCTGCGGTGCGGGAGGAAACGCATACCCGAGGTGGTTCCGCAGCGCCCCGCTTTCCCGCGGATCCAATAGCACAGCATCCTCACCCCGCCCAGCCACCGACGTCGAGGTGCCAGCCGAGCTCGCCGAAGGGGCCGTGCCTTCGGCGGCATCCTCAACCGACTCAGCCGCCGACGTCGGGGCGACGGCCGACGTCGTCGTACCGGTGACGTCGTCGGAACACGCTGCGGCCAGCAGTGCGGCGCCAATCAGCAGCACGCAGAAGCGGAGGCGCACGCGGCCACCCTAGAAGCCCCGTCCCATTGACAGTGCGCGTCCCGATGCACACGCCGTCGCGGCTCTGCCGCATCCGCTTGCGGCAAGCAACGACTTCCCCCGCTTGACATGCCCCAGAGATCGCGCGAAGCTGTCGAAGTGCTTTGATAGAAGCTACGAAAGGAGACGGAAAGATGCCCATAACTCTCAAGCGCATCGCTGTCGCTCTTGCGGTCATCGCGATGCTCGCTGCCGCCTGCGGTACCGCCGGCGAGGTGGACACGGGATCCACCGCTACCTCCGCCGATGCGCCCAGCGACGTCGAAGCAGACAGCACCGCTGCAGCGTCGGAAACAGCAGATGACGAACCCGAAGCGACGACGGCCGCGGCAGAAGCAGCGGACGAAAGTTCCGACGAAGCGATGGCCGAGCCTGAAGCGGAGATCCCGAACTGCGGAACGGAGAACGTGACGCTCAAGTCGACCTTCGAGAGCGGATTCGATCTGCCGTTCAAGCTCGCCGAAGAGTTCAGCCGTCAATTCCCCCATGTCGAATTCGACATCGACGAGGCCGCGTTCGCATACCTGATCAACGAAACACCGCGCCTGCTCTCCGGAGACAATCCGCCGGATCTCATTCGACTGCCGACGATGGTGTCGTTCGCGAAGGATGGGCTCCTGTTGAACTTGGACCCGTACGCGGAATCCTTCGGCTGGGTCGGCTGGCCGGTGCCTCAGCTCGACCAGGCCGGCGTCGGCGACGACGGGATACGCGGTGCCGGCACCCTGTATGCCGCGGCCCTCAACTACAGCCTGACCGGGGTCTTCTACAACAAGGCGTTGGCCGCTCAGATCGGCATGACGGAGCCACCCCAAACCCTCGCTGAATTCGAGGCACTGCTCGCAGAGGCCAAGGCCCAGGGCTTGGTGCCGATCATGCAATGGAATGCGCTGCCGAGCAGTGGCGGTCTGGGGTTCCCGCTTCAGCACTTGATGGCATCTCTCGGTCCGGTAGAACCGTTAAACGACTGGGTCTTCCAAAAGCCCGGGGCGACAATCGTCACGCCATCGAACCTGAAGGCAGCCGAGCATCTCGAGAATTGGGTCAAGTCCGAGTACTTCCCATCGGATCTCAATGCAATTCAGTACTTCGATTCCAATAGTCGGTTCGCCCAAGGTGAGGGCGTTTTCACCTTCAACGGCGATTGGCAGAACGCCGGATATGACGCCGACATGGGCGCCAATGTCGGGTTCTTCCTGTTCCCGCCAGCTGAGTCAGACCCGCCCGCAACCACGAGCACTAACAGTCTGAGTGTTCGGCATCGCAGCGACCGCACGGAATGCCGACTGTGCGGCGTTCTTCTACCACTGGATCGCCACGAATGAGATAGCGCGTCAAATCGCCGTCGATGTCGGAGGCTCGAATCCCGGCGGACCAGCCGAACTTCCCGTACCACCAGCTGCGCCGGGTTCAGTCACGAACGAGACGCTTGCGGCGGGCGGAGCGGTGAACGAGGCGGGAACGGCAATGGACTTCCTCGCCAACGCAACGAGCTCGATCCTGGCAACTGCCTGGACACCAGAGCTTCAGAAACTGGCCGGCGGCCAAACCGATGCGGCTGGCCTCCTTGAGGCTGTTCAGGCCCAGTACGAGCGAGAGGTGTCTGGACAGTAGGGAATCCGCTTTCCACCTGCCGTCCCGCAGGCTGCATACTTGGCTCGTGGTCGGCTGGACGCACGGCCCGAGAGTCTTCCGGCGATTCAGAGCTTCCTCCCATCGCCGGGAGATTCTCGCGGGATGGCTGTTTGTCGCACCGGCGCTCGTGATGTATGTGGTCTTCGTACTCCAGCCGCTCGCGCTCACAATTCAGTACTCGTTCCTTCGCTGGAATGGCATCGGTCCGGCCACGTGGGTTGGGCTGTCGAACTACCAGATCATTCTCAGTGATCCCGATTTACGGGGCACGATTTTCAATGCTCTTCGATTAGTACTGATCTTCAGCTTCGGCTCAGTGGGTCTTGGGCTCTTGATCGCAAGCGTCCTCCAACGGGTATCGCTGGGCCGGTTCGGCTCAGTGACTCACACTGTTCTGTTCCTGCCCCAGATCATCCCGCTCGTTGCCTCAGGAATCATCTGGGCGTGGCTGCTCGCCCTGCGCGGCTTGGTGAACAGCGTGTTGCGCGGCGTGGGCATGGGCGGATTCACCCGGGCCTGGCTTGGAGACTTCGACTGGGCACTGCCTGCGGTCGGAGTGATCGGGGTTTGGGTGATGCTCGGCTTTTGCACGCTCCTGCTGCAAACGGGCATGAGCAAGATCGATCGTTCCCTGTATGAAGCTGCGCGCCTCGACGGCGCAGGCTGGTTCGCGGAGCTTCGATGGATACCATTCCGAGTCTGCGGCAGGAGATCGGGGTCTGTCTCACCGTCACGATCATCGCCGCGCTCGCCGCATTCGACATCGTCTTCGTCACCACTGGCGGCGGGCCGGGTAATGCAACGGCGGTGCCGGGGATACAGATCTACATTTCCGCGTTTCTGAGTCGCGAGATCGGTGTGGCATCTGCTCTGTCGGTGATGCTCATGGTGCTCGTCGTCGCTGCCGTGCTGCCCATCCAGCGACTGACTCGGGAAGCAGAACGATGATTCGTTCAACTAGGGAGCTCTACGCGGGACGAGCATTGCTCGTCATCGTCATGGCCGTCACGATCGTCCCGTTCCTCAGCATCTTCACCACGGCCCTTCACCCCTCCGGCAGCGTTCCTGCTCCGCTCGAATGGCCGGCACAACCGCACTGGGGCAACTTTGTCGAGGCGTTCGAAGCTGCCAACCTTGGGGCGCTTCTCGGATCGAGCACGTTCATTGCGGTGGCTGTCGTTCCGGCGTCTGTGATTCTGTCGACGATCGCGGGCTTTGCAATCGGCGTCCTGCGATTTCCTGGTTCCCGGTGGCTGTTCATGCTCTTCGTATTCGGATTGACGCTGCCGTTTACGGGCATCGTCGTACCGCTGTACTACTTGGAGCGGGACATGGGAATCCTGAACACACGCTTCGCGATAGTGCTGCCCCTCATCGCTCTGTACATGCCGTTCGGGATCTTCTGGATGCGTGCACATTTTGTCAACATGCCCGATGCACTAGACGAAGCAGCACGTATTGACGGTGCAGGACCGTGGAACCTGTTCCGGCTGGTCCACGTCCCGCGGGCCCCGCCCCGCGATCGCCTCGCTCGCCGTTGTGCTTTCCGTTTGGACGTGGAATCAGTTCTTGATCGCGCTCGTCCTTGTCGAGGAACCATCTCGCAGAACGATGGCGGGAGCGCTCGGAGCCTTCCAGGGACAGTACGTCTGGGACATACCGCTGCTTGCGGCGGGAACGATACTGATCATCCTGCCGAGCCTGATCGTGTTCGTCCTCTTCCAAAGGCACATCATCGCCGCCCTGCTCGAAGGCGGATTCAAAGGATGACTGCTCGGTAATCAGGTTGTGTCTCGCTCTATCAAAGAGACTCGCAGCGTGACGTCTCGGGGGCTGATGTCAGGGTTGGCGATGCGCTCGAGGAGCATGCGGATGGCAGTCCTTCCGGATTCTTCGAACGGCTGCCTCACCGTCGTCAGGCCGAGCGGTTCTGCGATGTGGGCATCGTTGAACCCCACGATGGCGACATCGCCAGGCACGGCAAGCCCGAGTTGCCTGGCTGCGAGCAACAAGCCGCTGGCCAGCAAGTCGTCGTGGGCGAGAATGGCCGTGGGACGGTCCGGCTGGCTCAGCAGTTCGGTGCCCGCCTCTACCGCATTCGCGAACCCATAGTCGATGCTGCGAGTGTCGGGAGCGGTCTCGATGGCCGAAGCAAAACCGGCAAGCTGGAGTCGCGACTGAGACGGATAGTCGTGCGTCTGTCGCGCACCGAGGTATCCGAACCGACTATGGCCACGCTCGACGAGCAGCCTGCCGGCGTCACGGCCGCCTCCCTCATGATCGACAATGACCGTGCTGAATCCTTCGTGGGGTATTTCGAGGAGAACGGTCGGAATGTTCTGGTGGATGAGACGACGTTCGATCGCTTCGTCGAAGGGCACCGACATGATGATCAATCCGTCGACCCGACGCGTCACAGGCAGGCTGACCAGACGCGAGGTGGCAGCAGATTCATGATCGAAGAGAACGATGTCCATGTTCTCGTTCTTGGTGCCCGCGAAGATGCCGCTGAGGCGCAGTCCGAACGCAGTCGGAAATGCGGTCACCGGCGCGATAACGCCGACGCGCCCTGTTCCTCGTCGCGCCCGCGCCATCGCCTCACTCTTTGGAACGAAGCCAAGTGAATCGACGGCCGACATGATCCTCTTGAGCGTCTCGGGGCGTACGCGCTCGGGAGAATTGAGAGCCAAGGACACCGTTGAGATACTCACGCCAGCTTCCCTGGCGACGTCATAGATCGTCGTCACGGGCGCGCTGCGTGTCGATGCATGAGTCGACTCCTTCGCGGCTGTCGAAGTGCTTCGACTATAGTCCTTCTGGCACGAGATGCAAAGAGGATGCACACAATGCGTCGATCTGGATCCGACAGTGACGCCACGGGTCGCGAAGGCCGGCGAGTTACTCCTGCAGAGTTCGCAGAGCTAGCTGGCGGGCTACGAGAGACAGGACAAAGACAGGCGGTCGGGATCACCGGTCCGCCAGGTGCGGGAAAGTCGACGCTGGCGTCGTATCTCGCTCAGTCGCTGTCGCAAGCTCTGCCTGTCGTGCCCATGGACGGGTTTCACCTGGCCCAGGACGTCATTGAGCGCAACGGGCTCGCCGACAGAAAAGGCGCCCCGGACACGTTCGATGCCTGGGGATTCGTGCACCTCGTCGAGCGAATCGCTCGGCCGGCGGACGACGCTGTCGTGTATGCCCCACGGTACGACCGCAGTATTGAAGAACCCGTTGCCGGGGCCATTCCAGTTTCCCCGTCCGACGGCTTGGTGATCGTCGAGGGCAACTACCTTCTGCTCGCAAGCCAGCCGTGGGTGCAGCTGAGGGATCTGCTCGACCTCTGCGCTTACGTGGAGCTCTCGGATGCGACTCGGCGGCAGCGACTCATCGATCGCCATGTGCGATTCGGAAAGCCGCTGGCGGTGGCCACGGAGTTTGTGCACAACTCGGACGAGAAGAACGCCGAACTCGTGGAGGCATCCAAGGCGCAGGCCGATCTCATCGTCGAGGCGGGCGGCTGAGGGCTCGTAGCGTTCCGCTCATGTTGGAAGGCAAGCGAATCGTGGTGACCGGCGCCGGCGCAGGCATCGGCGCTGCCATTGCGGCCACGGCCCGCCGTTACGGCGCCCAAGTATTCGGCGCCGACATCGACCGCGACACAGCCGTCGACGGGCACTACGACGTCGCCGACGAGGCCGATGTGGCCCGGCTGTTCGAAGCCGCCGCCAAGATGGGCGGCATCGACGGGCTGGTCAACAACGTCGGCATCGCAGGCCCGACTGGCGGGGTCGAAGACCTCGACCCAGCGGCGTTCGATCACTGCGTGCAGGTCAACGTCGGCAGCACGTTCCGCTGCACCGCCGCTGCGGTGCCGCTGCTGGGCGACGGGGGCTCGATCGTCAACATCGTCTCCACCGCCGGCATCTTCGGCTACCCGCTGCGCAGCCCCTATGCAGCCTCGAAGTGGGCAGTGGTGGGGCTGACGAAGACCTGGGCAATGGAGCTCGGCGGGCGCCGCATCCGAGTCAACGCCGTGTGCCCCGGCACCGTCGAGGGCCCGCGCATGGACGGCGTCATCGAGCGGGAAGCAGCAGCCACCGGCGCCACCCCCGAGGCGATCAGAGCCGGCTACACCGACCAGGTGTCGATGCGCACGCTCATCACCGGCACAGACATCGGCGAAGCCTGCGCCTGGCTGCTCTCGGACGCAGCCCGCTACGTCAGCGGCCAAGTCCTCAGCGTCGACGGCAACACCGAGACGCTCCGCACCGTCTGACCGGGAGTCGCCACAGCGTCCTTGTCGCCCGACGCGGGTGGTGTGCTCACGCCTCGACGAGGCCGTCAGCAACACGGTCGCTAGTGCTGTGTCCGCAAACGTTTGCGCTGTTGCCACTCACCGTGAGCCGCTTGGCATCTGGCTTCAGGCATTCCCGCAGCCGGCGCTGGTATCCGGACGCAGCACTAGGAGTCTGCTGATTTATTCGGATTCGGCCACTACCGCAAGCCTCTGACCAGCGGTTTTGTAATCGCGAAGGCAGCCATTCGGGCATTGTTCAGCAGACTCCTAGGACGGTGGTCGGCAATAGGTGTCAGGCCCAGACTGCAAGCCTCTGACCTGCATTGTTCAAACACCCAAAAGCGACTTTCCGACCACCCTCCTAGCAAGGCGGTCGTCGGCGCGGACACGGCGACGCCCGCGGGGTCGTGCGGGCGGCTATGAGCCCGCGTCGGCCCACAGCGTGGCTGAGTAGGCGGATTCGAGGTTTCGGTCGATGTCTTCAGGCTCGGCCTGCAGCTCGTGCTGGGCCGCGAGGATCTCGCCTGCGGTGGGAACGTCGCCCTCCGGCCAAGTCGAGGTGTCCCAGATGTTGGCCCGCAGCAACGCCTTCGCACAGTGGAGGAAGCACTCATCGACATCGACCACTACGGCGGTCTTCGGAACCCGGTCCCCTACTGCAGTGGCCGCGCAGACATCGGGATCGGTAGTCAGCGAGGCAGTGCCGTTGATCCTGACGGTGTGGTCGGTCCCCGGCACGAAGAAGATCAGGCCGACTTGGGGGTTGTCCAAGAAGTTGGTGTAGGAGTCGAGGCGGTTGTTTCCGCTCAGGTCGCCGAAAGCCAAGCGTGCGCCGTCATCGAGCACCCGGGCGAACCCAGCAGGTCCGCCTCGGGGCGATGCGTCGGTTCCGCCGGGGCCGTGGGTCGCCAGCACGCACAGCGGCGACCTCTCCAGAAAGCGAGCCGATTCGGCATCGATTGCGGGGACGTTCTTGCTGGCCACCAGCTTGCTCGGCTGGCGATAGATCTCCCGCAGTGCCGTGGTGTCGGTGACTTGACTGTCCATTGCTTGCCCGCTCCGTTTTCCCGTTCGGCTTCCGAGTCTTGCTTCCCGCTGATGCTTCCCCGCCTTGCCACCCCGCTTCGTGACCGTGCGACAGGTGCCTGACGGTATCCCGACTACTGGGATCAGCAGTTCTGCTTGGTGCTGGGGCGGGCGGGGTGGCGCTGGTGTGACGGTCCATCCAATGCCAGGCGGGGCCTGATCCGATGGCGGGTGCAACATCAGGTTGTGCTCGTGGAGTCGGTGGTGGTGGCTGTGGCAGAGCAACGCGAGGTTGGTCAGGCTGGTGGGCCCGTCGTCGATCCAGTGCTGGATGTGGTGACCATCGCAATGGATCGGGGCTCGCTCGCAGCCGGGCCACACACAGCCTTGATCGCGTGCGATCAGCGCCCGCCGAATCGCCGGTGGGATGGTGCGCGTGGCTCGACCGACGTCAAGCACTTCGCTTGCGCCACCCATAACGGCGGGCACGACGCTGGTATCGCATGCCAAGGTGCGTAACTCGGCGGCACTCAGCTCGGTGCCGGTCTCGGTGACCCCAGTGACACCTGGTGCCGCCAGCAATGGCGGTGCGGGAATGCACGTCGTGGCCCAGGCTCCGGATTCGGGGGGCAGGACGAGTCCGGCGGATTCGGATGTCTCAATCGCGCTTGGCGTGTTGCGCACCGCCTGCTGGCCCGTGTGGTGGACGGGTGCTGCGCCCAACATGCCATTGCGGAGGTTGTCGAGCCTTCGCCTGAGGCGGCTGCGTCTGTTGGGTGCTCGTCAGTTTGGTCTTCGCCTCGTGGTGAACTCGCATCTCGTGGACTGTCTGCGGTGAGCAGGTGGGCGAGCACGTCGGCAGCTCGATGAGCAACGCTGCGTCGCTGAGACTCGGGCAGGTCTTTGTCGCTGCGCCAACCGTGCACGCAGCTGCGACAGGCACCCGCTCACGATTGGCCGGCGCGACAACCGCTGACTGCCAACCGGGAGCTCTCGGGTACTCGAGGACATAGCAAGCACCGTAGAAGGGGGGTGTGACAAGTGTTCGCCCTCAGCCCAACGCCGGCCTCAAACTCCCATCACGCCGATCCAGAACTCGGTCATGTCTTGAACGAACAACGGCGCGGGCTCGGGGCTCCCGCCGATGTGGGCGCCACGTACGGCGTACCCCGCATTGAAGGCGTAGAGGAAGCCGTCGAGATCGACCAGTTCGGGATCTGACTCGTCTGACGTCGGCAGGATGAAGGCGGCGTACACCCCGATGAGCTTCGGAGCATCGGACGCTGCCCCAAGGTGCACTGAAGCGGCGCTCAGCACCGCCGAGCCGCCCCGGCTGTGGCCTTGCGCGCCGATGCGGGCTGCGTCGATTTCGGGCCGGGCTGACCGGAATGACCCGGCCCGTCGGGCAGAAAGAACTTCCCCCACAGGTTCTGGCGATGCATTGCGTCGGTGTCGGATATCGCCTGAAAGAAGTTCTTGGGATTCGCTGACGGAATCGCCAGCGCCTCGCCGGACAGACCGTTGGGCAGGCAGTAGTCGTCGTCATAGAAGTCGTCGTCATACAAGTCGTCATCGGTCACCGCGTCACCTCCCCTGTGCCTGAGGCACCCCAAGTCGCGTCTAGCTCCGGGCGAAGCTCAGCAAGTCAGCGACGTCGCCGGCGGGGAAGAACCAGGTGCTCATCGCTCTTGGGTGCTGCTCCACAGCCTGCGACGCTCAGCGAAGTCTGCGGCGAGCTCTTCGATCTGCGCGGCGATGTCGGCGGCGGCGGGCTGTTGACCCTCGAGGCGGGAGTGCTGGGTGACTCGACGCACATGCTCGGATGCTCTGCGTTGCGCCTGCGCGGTGACCATGTCATTGAGGCTCGAGCGGGGGACGAGTGCGTAGACGAGCTCGCAGTCCAATGCGTCGGCAGCGCGCATCAGCGTGTCGAGCTTGATCGTCATGTTCTTCTCACCGCGTTCGATCGCGGGTATTCGCTGCTGGCTGACGCCCATGCGTCGTGCGAGGTCTGCACCGGACATGCCCAAGGCATCTCGCAACGCCCGAATCCACCCTGTGTGCAGCCGCGCCACTTCAGCTAACGGTCTGAGACGCGAGAGGCGATCGTCAAGGCGATCGCGTGCGATGGCTCGTGTGCTCTTCATGATCGCAACCTCATACAGCAGGCGAAGGGGCTCTTCGATCCACTACGCAAACATAGTCGATTGATCTGTATTTCACAATCTAACTGTAGTGTTAAGTGCCTATCAAAACAATCGATAGATTGTCAAACGAATCGCGCCTGGCGCAACGAGTCTGCGCCCTGCCTCATCGACGATCCGAGATGCGCGCCGCACTGGCCGCCATGGCCGACTGCTGAGCCGCCCCGCGTGCTCCGCCTACCAAGGCGAGTCGCGAGGACCCGCCCCGACGTGCCGCAGGTAGGTCAGCGCGGCAGCGACACCTACTTCGGTCAGCGCGAGGCGCCGGTCCTGCCAGTCACCGCTGTCGGCGACCAGGCCGCACGCCCTCCACGAGCTGAGCGACTCGCTCAGCGCCCACGACACCGCCATCGCCGACGGCGTCGCTTGCACTCCGCCGGCAGTGGATGCCCAGCCCATGTCCACCGCCACCGCAGCCACCGAGGTGGTCAGCTCTTCGTGAGACAGCTCGCTGCCGCGGTCGATCAAGTGCAGTGCCGCCGTCTCGGCGACGAAGCCTTCCCAGCCCGGCGGCACGAGATGCCGGGTGAGCCGATCCCACGCCCGTCGCCAGTCCGCGGTCATCTCGGTTCCGGCAGCAGTCCGGCGCAGCGACGACTTGCGCTTCTGCAACGCACCGACACGCTGCAGCCACCGTCGAAGGTGATACAGCACCACGTCGTCGGTCTCTGTGCGAGGCGGCCGATCCAGCTCGTAGCGGTACGTCCAGGGCCGGTCGCGCTGCACCGACTGCACGAACGCCGGCTTGAGATAGCCGGCCTGGGTCAGTGTCTGCTCGTCACCGAACCGTTCGAGCAGCCACAGCACCGAGCCAAGCGATTCCTGTGCACCGGCCGGCGGGTCGACCCGATTCAGCAGCCGATTCGCCACCCTCGCCCGCGCCGCGGACAACTGCTCGCTGCGCCCCGACACGGCGGCGATCCACCTCTCGAGCCGCTCGGTGATCACAGCGGTCCGCCACGACTGGCCCGGCAGGATCGGATGGTCGCCGTCCAGGGCTGCCGTGGCGACGGCGGCTTGCGCTGCCCGCCAGCCGCGGCGGCCTACGGCGAGTTCCCCCGCCGCAATCGCACGTTCGAGTGCATCCTGCACCGCCGAGCTGGCCGTGGCCTCCTCGGGCCCCATCACCGGGCTCCATCCGAAATCGGCCAGGTCGGGCGGATCGATCCCCGAGCGCTGCATCGCCTTGCGCAGCGCCGAAATGCCCTCGCTGTCGCTGCGGTCGTAAGCGGCATGGACGGCTGCGGTCTCGGACGACCGGCAGATTGCCGCATATGCGAGCAGCCCCAACTCGTCGAACAACTCCGCTGCCACCGCCGCCAGCCGGCCCATGTAGCCGACCTCGTCGGTGAGATACTTCGTCGGCACGATGTACCACAGCCATTCCTGCAGCCCGGCCTGACGCAGCACTCCCGGCCCTTCGCCCCAGGTCAACGACTCGTACACATCGCCGGCCTCGCGAGCCAAATCGGGGTCACGTGCCGCTATGCGGGAGACCGCGTCAACAACGTGCTGCTCTGAAAGCTCCGTCGGAGCAATGCGATTGCGGGCCAGATCTGTCACCCGTCCATCTTGCCAACTGCGCACATCCTCAGCGCGTTCATTGCCGCGGCCACGACCGCACGAGAAGTCAACGTCGGCCCACCACAGCCCGGATCCTCAGCCAGCCATCGCTGCCCGCGGATGGATACACCGTCTAGATGATTAGTTCCAAGGGGTGGGGTCCACCGGTTGTGGGGTGAGGGTGTCCAAGCTCGGGGTGTGTATTCACGCTTCGATCTTGGAGGTTCTCAGCATGGGCCCGGACTCGGGTCACCCTCGCGACCGCACTGTATGTGAGGATCGATGACCTGTTGGCGCAGAACCCTGGGTGGGCGCCGCAGCGGCCTGTGGTGGGGTTCGCTCCGAAGCTGTCGGACGCGGAGCTGGTCACCTTGGCGGTGATCTCGGCGCTGTTGGGGTTCGACAACGAGTCGCAGTTCGTGCGCTACGCCCATGCGCATCTTCGGCCGTGGTTCCCGTATCTGCCCAACCGCGACGGCTACAACAAGCGGCTGCGGCGCAGCGCCGAGATGATCGCAGGTGTCATGGGATGCCTCGCACGCGAGTGCGAGTCGTGGCACCACGACGTGTGGCTGGTGGACTCCACGCCGGTCGAGTGCGGCCGAAGCCGCGAGACCCAAAAGCGCTCCGGCCTCGCGGGATGGGCCCAATACGGCTGGCGCGCGTCGCATTCCCGCTGGTTCTGGGGCCTGCGGCTGCACCTTGTCGCCACCCCGGCGGGGCTGCGGGTCGCGTTCGCTCTCGCCGGCGCGAAAGCCGACGAACGCGACGTCTGCGCCGACATGATCGACGCGGCCCGCATCGCCCGGCCGGGCCAGACCCTCATCGCCGACAACCGCTACCGCTCCAAAGCGTTCGAAGCCGACCTCAACAACGCCGGCATCACCGTGCTGCGCCCCGCCACCCGAACCGAGGCCCCACGTCCCGGCGCAAAGTTCCTGCGGCCCCTGCGCCAGATCACCGAATCGATCATCCAGACCCTCAAAGGCCAGCTCACCCTCGAACGCCACAAAGCACGCACCAAAACCGGCGTCGCCGTGCGCATCGGCGCCCGACTCCTCGCCCTCACCGCCGCCTTCTGGCACAACGAGACCTACCGACACACCCGACCAGCACGCTCACTCACCGCATACGACCACTAAAACCTTGGAACTAATCATCTAGCAGTGTGAAACGCTGGCTCATGGCACGCATCACGGTCATTCCCGACGACTCCTGGGACGGCGCGCTCGGCGCCGGCTGATCAACGACGACGAACTCGTCGCAGCGATCGAACACGACTGGACAACCGCAGCGCTGTCGCCGAAACGAACAGCGATGCTCGAATTCGCAGTCAAGCTGACGACCACGCCGGGCGCGATGGACGACGCCGACGTCGACGCGCTGCGATCGGCCGGCTTCTCTGACCGCGACGTCCTCGACATCGTCGAGATGGTCGGCTACTACGCCTACGCCAACCGCATCGCCGACGGGCTCGGCCTCGAAACCGAAGACTGGATCCCCGACTGACCCGCCACCCGACGCGGCTGCGGTCGAGCCACATGCCTCTAGCGAAGCGTTATATATATTGTAATAGCCTGTTTTAAATGATAGATATATACTTATCTAGAGCAGATATGGATACTTATAGATATCTGACGAGCTGTCAGGTGACAGATGCTTCGAGACCAACAAGCCCAATCACGGCGCCGGCTCGACCAACGTCTAAGCCGGCACGGCAACCTGTCCGAACTTGCCCCACCCACCCAAGGATGGGTGCGCACACTGCGTGATGCGCTGGGGATGACCAGCGGGGACTTGGCTCGCCGCATGGGCGTTCACCAGTCACGCGTCCCCGCCATTGAACGCGGCGAGCGGGAACAAACCATCAAGCTCGACACCCTCGCCCGGGCTGCCGACGCCATGAACTGCGACCTCGTTTATGTGCTGGTGCCTCGCACCGGCCTCGACGAAATGGTCGCTGATCAGGCCCGGCGCAGGGCCATCAAACACCTGCGAAACGTCACCGCTCACTCGCGGCTTGAGGACCAAGAGGTCACGTCCAGCGATCTCGAAGCCCAGATCACAGACCTCGCCTTCGAATTCGAGCGCCGGCGCGATCTCTGGCGCTCCGAGCAAGGCAACCCGCGATGAGCAGCCCTTCGTCAACGGCAACGGCAGGCACGGTCGCATCAGCGCCGACTTTCTCGTCGAGAACCTCGGCCGCGACACGAGCGCCTGCCAGGGGTCAGGGACTCGGGCGATCGTCTTCGGCGTCGTCGGCATGCAAGACCGCGTGCGTGACAGCTTCGCTGTCCGGCTCGGGCACTTCGAAGTGGCCGAGAACATGGGCAATGAGCGCATCGAGGGCAGCCTGCCGTTCAGCGACGACATGGTCGACGAGCCCGTCGCGCTCCAGATCGGCGGCGTCGGCGGGGTCGGCCGCCCAAGCGAGCACCGCTATCTCAGGGTTGTGCTCACGTGCGATGCGAGCGAATTGTTCGACGGCAAACGGCGGGCTGTCCACGGACAGTGCAACCAGCGCGTCACGCAAGCCCGCCCGGTCCGCTATGAATTGACGCGACACGTCGCCTGCCACCACCGTGCGGCCTGTCGCAGCTGCCCATTGCTGTGCTGCTGGGTCCATCGAGACGACGGTGTGGGGCACGTTCGCCAACTCCAGGGCAGCCACGATCCGGCGGGCCCGGGGCCCGAAGCCGGTCACGACAGCGTGGTCGCGCAGCGGCTCGTGCTCGCCGGGATCTGGTTCGCGGGCGGAGCGATCCAGCGGGCGATCTCTCCAGTCGTCGCTGTCGCCTGTCTCGAGCCGCGCCGCGAGAGATTCACCCAAGCGCACGCTGTAGGGGCTGAATGCCATCAGCAGAACGGCTACCGATATGAAGGCGTCGGTGCCGTTTTGCAGACCCGCAGGCATCAGCCCGACTTCCTCGCCGGCTCGTTCGAGCACGAAGGAGAATTCGCCGATCTGAGCGAGCACCATTGCCGAGGACACGACTACGGCTCGGGACTGCCGCAGCAGCACTCCGGCCACGGCAGTGGCGAACAGCTTGACGGCGACCACCGCAAGCGCCAAGCCGATCACCAACGGCAGGTTGCTCGCGAGAAATCTGGTGTCGACCAGCATGCCGATCGACACGAAGAACGTCGCAGAAAAGAGAATCTGCAGCGGCATCACCTCGCCGAGGGCCCGCGACGCGACGCGACTCTCGCTCACCATCAGTCCCGCGAGGAACGCGCCCAATGAGATCGAGACGTCAAGCAAGCTCGTCACGTATGCGGTCCCGAAACAGATCGCCAAAATGGTCAGCAGGAACATCTCTGCCGACTGGTGCCGCGACAGGAGCCTCAGGATTGCGGGGACCAGCGTGCGGGCGACGAACACCACGGCGACGATGATCCCGACCGCTTTGGCCAACGCGACCCCCACGTCGGCAGGACCCGTCGTCTGGCGGCTCAGCAGCGGCACGAACAGCACCATGGCGACGATGGCCAAGTCTTGAAAGATCAGCAGAGCGACCGACATATTGCCCGTCGGCGATGTCGTGGCACGCCGCTCGGCGAGCACCTTGAGCACGATCGCCGTGCTGCTGAGCGAGACGAGCAACCCGGTGAAGATCGACGTTCGCCAATCGACGCCGAAGGCGGCGACGATCGCTGTGACGACTCCGGTGGTCAGGCCCACCTGAATGGCGCCGCCGCCCAGAAACAGCGACGCCAATCGGCGTACCCGATCGAGGCTGAATTCGATCCCGAGGGTGAACAGCAACAGCATCACGCCGATGTCCGCTGACTGGTCGACGAGATCGATGTCGCCGATGAGGCCGACGCCGCCGGGTCCGATCACCGCGCCGGCGATCAGGAAACCGACGATCGGCAAGACACCGAACCGCGAAGACAGGAACGCGATCAGCGTTCCTGCTACCAGCAGAATCGCAAGTTCGGTCAACAGCGGTGGTGCTGACGCAGCCATCAGCATTTGTCTTGGAGGCTATTGGTGCCGACAACGAGCAAAGCCCGAAAGCACGGCTAGCTCCGCTCGTAGAACTGGACGTAGAACTCGGCGCTCGTGTCGGGCTCGACGTGGCGGCGGACACCGGGAACGATCGGGACTCGACTTCCGGCCGTAGCGACGATCCGCCGCGGCGACTCGTCGACGAAGAGCACCGAGCCGGCGAGCACGACGAGTTCGGCCCATGTGGCCGTGACATGTGCCTTCGTGAGCGCGGCGGGCACCGTGTCGAGGCTGAATGTGGGTGTGCGGCGCCCTCGCACCGCCGTCGCCGGGACTTCCGGCCGGTCGCCGCTCTCGGTCACCGAACTCGCCCGCGACTGGTCACGAAGCGCGTGCCACGACACGAACGTCGGCGTCGAGGGCAGCTGCGATTCGTTGCAGTGTGCGGGCGGTGGGACTCGTCGCACCGCGTTCGATCCGACTGATGTCAGCCTGATCGATGCCGCAGCGCCCAGCCAACTCAGCCTGGGTCAGATCGTGTCGTTCGCGCAGCGCCATGAACTGCAACCCGATCTCGTACGCCTGTGCAAGCACCTCGGCCTGCGCCTCAGCGTCCGGGCCAAGTCGCGCTCGGCGTGCCGCAGTCGCTTCGTCGTATGTGCGCGCCATCAGCGGATGCCTCCCTGCCAATCAGTATGGGTAATTCCCCATACGATGTCAACAGTGTCCTTATCCGGCGCGACGCTGACGCTGCTCGAGGTCCGCGATGGCGCCCGAGGGTCGGCCATCACTCGACAACATGCGCGCGACGGAGCCGAGATTGAGCTTCCGCGTACCCTTGGAAATGCGGTGCAGGCCGAGTTCGCGCGGGATTAGGGTGCGCGCCATGGCGACGAGAATCAGTCCCCGGACCGGTTACCTGTTCGCTGCACCGAGCGGGTTGCACGGCGCTGCTCGGATCTTCGACTTCTGGGGCGTCTACGACGACTACAACCTCAGCGACGAACCAGAGAACGACCTCCTGCTCGCGATATTCCAAGACTGGCTGACAATGGAGGAGGATGCGCACGCGGCGCTCATGGCATCGTCGGGAGTCCATCCCGAGTGAGCGATCCGAGTTCGGACGCTGACGACTCCAGCAACGCACTCCCTGTGTCGGCTCAGCCTGAGCCCACCGAGTCCGAGGCGACGAAGCCCGATGTGGGACACGAGACCTCGCTGACCGCGATCTCGATCAGCCAGATCACGCGCCAGGTGCAACTGTTCGTGCCGTCAATGATCCAGGTCATCGGCGACGTAGCCGACAGGCACCCGGACATTGCACACAAGATCGTCGACGACATCATTGACAAGGGTCAGCACCGCCAAGAAATTGAGCGCGTCGTAATCCGAGGAAACGACCGGCGTGCTGACCGTGGCCAGTTGCTCGCTTGGATTTTTTGCTGTTCTCGCGTTGGTCTGTGGGTTCGTTCTGATCATGACGGATCGTTCGCCCTACGGCATCGCCGTCATTGTCACGGCTGTTGCGCCGCTGGTTGGTGTCAACCTCATCGGCCGATATGTCGCGCAGCGGGAACGCCCTCAGAAGATGACTCTGCCCGTAGTTCAAGACGTGAATGAGCCACCGGAACCCGACGAAAGTGACTGACCGGCGCACTCGGTGAGCTTCATCCCCGAGTCGTCGATCGCACCTACGGCCGGGTCGACAACATCCTCGCCGTGCGCAATGAGCGACGCCGATGGCGGACGGATTCGAGGACCTGCTGTACTCCGGCACATCACACTTGTTGCGGAGTCCGGCCAGACAGGGCCATGTCCTCGCGGCCGCCTGCTGCGTCACTCTCGGCCAAGGCCATAATCCGTCGGCTCGAAACGAATCCCATCGCCCCCAGCGGCAAATACAGCAACGTAACGACGTGCCGCCAGGTGTCCACGAGGCCGAAATCAGGGGCGCTCATTTGCCCGGACAGCCAAACAGCCGCGGTTAACAGCGCTAGGCCCGACACCGCGGCGATGGTGGCAACGAGATCACCGCCACCCACGTATCGACCGTCCGGCCATTGGGCCGCACACCACCACCGCGGGGAGCGAGCCGCCGCATAGGAAGTCTCCTCGTCAGGTGCCGCGAATGGCCATTCACGCGCAACCAGAGCGCGAAACCGGGCATACGACACCAGCAACAAGCAAACCCCCGCCGCCATCAACAACCACAGAACAAGCCTGCCATGAGGCACCGCTGCGCTCGTCGGAACACCCACCTGTCCGTGCAGCCAGAACCCGGCGGCGGCCGAGAATCCCACGATGAACTTGACCCAATTCGAGATTCCGTCATCGCGCGGACTGATCAGCCGGCCGTCCGCCCAGCGAGGCAGGCACTGTGTCGAGGGTGAATGTGGGTGCGCGGCGCTCTCGGACCGCCATCGCCGGGACTTCCGGCCCGTCGCCGCCGTCGCTCACCGAACTCGCCCGCGACTGGTCACGAAGCGCGTGCCACGACACGAACGTCGGCGTCGAGAGCAGATGCAATCCGTTGCAGTGTGCGGGCAGTGGGACTCGTCGCACCGCGTTCGATCCGACTGATGTCGGCCAGTTCTGATGCAACCATAATCAGTTGCGTATTGGTTGTGTCTGGGACTACGGCGCAGTTGTGACCTCCTTGGACGAGTTGCTCGAGAGCGACCTGGCGTCCGCTGCCATAGCGGCGGCCCGGGTTGTACCGGATGTCGTCGTGGCGCTCGATGTGCTGGTCAAGTGGCTGGACAACGATGGCGACCTGACGACCATGCGTCGGTACTGGGCGCAGGTCACCACCGCGTCCCGAACCTTGGCTGACCTGCCGTCGCAGGGACACGATCTTGGTATGCACAGCGCAGTGCTGGCCGCGCTGCTTCAACGCAGTGCCGCGGAGACGTACTGGGTCGCCCCGAGCGCCGACGGCATCGGTGTCGTCACCGTTCTCGTCGACCGGCTTCGAGGGGCTGTCCGAGGCTTGCCACACGAGTGCACCAAACAGCGGCCTGGCATCGACGAGCATCGCTTCGCATGGCTGCTCAAGTCATTTGGCGACATCGAGCTCGAACAGCGGCACGCTGAGCCGCTGCGGTGGTGCGCCGCCCCGCCGAGGCGTACGGCGGGCGCAGCATGCTGGAGGTCATCGCCGACGACGAGCACGACTGGCTGGCAGATTCGGTCCGGGCGAGCTTCGACTACGCCGCGGTGGCGTGAACTTCGTCACAACCCAGATCCGCGGCGAGCACTTCCGCATCGCAGATCCCGACTGGGCCGATCCCCTCGACACCTCCTATGGGGCCCATGACGGCCAGCGATGGAACCCGGCGGGGCTCGAATGCCTGTATCTCAACAACGACCTGGCGACTGCTCGAGCGAATGTCGCCCGACGCTTCAACCGATTGCCCTACGGCCCTGAAGACCTCGACCCGGCCACGGCACCGCAACTCGTCACCGTCGACGTGCCGGCTGGCCGAGCGGCGGACGCGCACACCGACGAAGGGCTGTCCGCAGCAGGTTTGTCCGTGAGCTACCCGCTCGACAGCGACGGCCAACTCATCGGGCACACGGCCTGCCAGCCCATCGGCCAAGCAGCATTCGACGAAGGACTCGACGGGAGCGTGTGCCCGGACGCGGCTGTCCTCGGGCAATCAGTCGTGGCTCGGCTCGGCCGGCCGGTGACGGCGAGCCACTGAACCTGCGATCGTCCGCAGCGGTGTGGCGGAAATCTCGAAGACCGCCCCGACGAGCTGCGCGGGTGCGCGGGCGGCCTCGATGAGGCCTCGACCGAGCACGTCTCCGGCAGTTCGGCCCGAGGGGCGACGCATCCAACCCACCGAGACGAACACACCGAGCGACAGGGACGCAACCAGCGCCATGAATGCTGTGACCCAAATCCAACCGCCCGACCGACCGAGCAGCGGAAGGTCGGCGAAGTTCATGCCGAAGAAGCCGACGACGAGCGTCAACGGCAGCATGATCGCCGCGTACACGGTGAGAACCTTGGTCACCTCGGTTGCTTGGCGGGCTTCGGCGCCCCGGTAAGCGTCCAGGCTCTCCGCGAGCGCGGTTCGCGCCGCATCGACGCCCTGGGCGGCACGCGATGCCGTGTCGAAGACGTCGGAGAAGCGGCGCCTGCCCGCGTCAGTGACTACCGCGGAGGTGCTGCGCCGAAGGATGTCGAGTGCTTCACGCTGGGGATGCACCGACCGCCGAAGCGCCGCCAGATCGGCGCGGACTGCGGTGATCTCGGCGAGGAAGTCGGCGTCGGCCCGCAATGCGAGCCCGGTCAATTCCTCGTTGAGGTCGTCGAAGACATCCAGCACCGTGACGAGTCGGCGAGTGGCGACATCAGCCAGCCGGGCAAGTGTTTCATCGGGGCCCCCGTTGGCGACTTCGGGCTGGCACATGACACCTTCCCAGAGCACGTCGATCGACGGCGACTGCACTCGGTGGATGGTGACGAGACTCCGCTGCGAAAGGAAACAGCTGATTTGGTAGCAGTCGACTCGCTCGCCGCTCAGCGCATGCAGAACAACGAATACTGAACTGCCGAAGTCGTCGACCTTGGGAAGATCCGTGTCCTGGACTGCGTCTCGGGCGGCAAGCGCATCGAGTCCCAGCGCGTCGGTGAAGACGCTGAGTTCCTCCGCATCTTCCGGCGCCGCCGTGATATCGATCCACACCCAGCCGGATGCGGGTAGCGTCGTCGGCGGCTCCATGGCTACGGCGCACTCATTCGCGCCGAACTGAAGTGCCCGAATCATCACTGACACGATGCTGACACGGCCCCCGCAGCGAATTGGCTGATCCGCACTCAGGCGGGCAACGAGCAGCGGCGTGGAGCCGACCGTTCAAGCAATAGGTTCGAGCGATGAGGATTGCGATTGTCTACAACCGCGACAGCCGCAACGTCATCAATCTGTTCGGCATGCCGAATCAGGAGAAGATCGGCCTGCGGACCATCAAGCGGCTCAGCGACGCACTTCGTGCGGGCGGTCACCAGGTCACAGCGCTGGAAGCCGACAAGGAGCTGATCTCCAATCTGGAGTCGTTCATGCCCAGGGTGGTCAAGGGCGAACGACCCGGCATGGTCTTCAATGTCTCCTACGGGCTGCAGGGCCAGGCGCGCTACACGCATGTCCCGAGCATTCTCGAGATGATCGGCATCCCCTATGTGGCCTCGGGCCCGCTGGGGCATTCGCTGGCGCTGGACAAGGTCGTGACGAAGATGATGCTTCGCCAGAACGACATCCCCACTCCGGACTTCGTGGTGCTCGACACACCCGGGAGCCCCGTTCCCGGCGACCTTGCGTACCCGATGATCGTCAAGCCCAAGAACGAGGCGGTGTCGTTCGGACTGGCCGTGGTCAACGACGAAGCGGAGATGCGGGACGCCGCGCAGGTCATCTTCGACCGGTTCCGCCAGCCGGTCCTTGCCGAGCAGTACATCGAGGGCCGCGAAGTGAACGTCGGGCTGCTGGGCAACGCCCCGCCGGAGGCCTTCCCGCCCGTCATGCTCAGCTTCGGCACCGACGGGCCCCAGATTTACACCTACGAGGACAAGACCGGACGCAGCGGCCGCACCATCGAGCCCCTGTGCCCCGCTCCGATATCGGATGAGCTCTCCCAGCAGGCGCAGGACATCGCCATCCGCTCGTTCTCGGCGCTCGGGCTCTTCGACTGCGCCCGCGTTGACACGAGAATCGACGACGACAACAACATCTACGTGCTCGAGGTCAACAGCCTGCCGAGCCTCGGCGAGCACGGTTCGTACTTGGTGGGCGCCGCCCATGTGGGCATGGACTTCGGCGCGTTCGTCAACCGTTTGGTCGAGGTTGCCAGCGCTCGCTATTTCGGAACGCCGCAGCCGCCGCCGGTCGACGCGAAAGCGGCCGATCCGTCCGAGCGTGCGTTCGCGTTCATCACCCAGCGCCGCGACCAGATGGAGCGGTCGCTGCAGCAATGGGTGGATCTTCCCAGCCGCACCGACGATTCGCTCGGCCTCGCACGAGCCGCCGGGCGAGCCGGACGGATATTCACCGACCTCGGCATGCGGGCCGTGCCCGAATTCACCGATGAGCCCGAGTCGTACATGTGGGAAACGGCACGGGGGTTCGACGGCGGTGTCCTGTTGCTGGCCCACCTCGACGTTCCGACGACAGGCAGCACGCTGCGCCAGGGTTATCGCCGAGATCCTGAATGGCTGTACGGCGAAGGTGTCGGACGGTCCCGCGGATCGCTGGTGATGCTCGAGTACGCCCTGCGGGCGCTACGCAACGTGCGGACGCTGAGACGAGTGCCGCTGGGCGTGCTGCTGTACACCGACGAGGGACGCGATGCCGCCCAGAGCCAGGAGATCATCCGGCGCGCGGCAACACGAGCCAGCCACGTGCTGGTGTGCAGGCCCGGCACTGTCGGCAACGGCATCATCACCGAGCGCCGCGGAAGTCGCCGCTATGAATTGACCGTGGAAGGCCAGAGCCTCAGCCCCGGCCAGGTCGGGCGCCGACGCACGGTCGTCAACTGGACCGCCGAGAAGCTCGTGGCGATCAGCAAGCTCAATGCCCCGAACAAGCGCCTG
>CAXXMY010000010.1:0-13208 GCA_963663635.2 Acidimicrobiales bacterium | reverse complement strand
GGCGATCGATCAATTCCGCAGCGCTGCCCTCGTAGCGAATTCGCCCGCCTTCGAGTACGTACGCCTTGGTGGCCAGATCGAGCGCGACCTGCGCAAACTGCTCGATCAGCAGCACCGCCACCCCGCTGTCGGCCACCTGGGCGAGCACTGGCGTGAGTCGCTTCACCACAATCGGCGCCAGCCCCAACGACAGTTCGTCGACCACAAGCACCTTGGGCCGCGACACCAGCGCTTGAGCCAGCACCACCATCTGCTGCTCACCACCCGACAGCAACCGCCCGTAGCTTTCCCAGCGGCGTTCCAGCTCGGGAAACAGCGACTTTGCGTATTCAACGCCATCCGCAGCGGATTGTGCGTCCAGCGAATACGTCGCCACTCGCATGTTGTCTGCCACCGTCAGGTCGGTCAGCAGGCGGCGGCCTTCGGGTACCACCGACACCCCGGCATGGCGCACCCGTTCGGGCCGCCAGTTGGTGATATCTGTGCCCGCCAAGGTGGCCTGGCCCGAACGAACGCGTGCCAGGCCGGCGATGGCAGCAGCGATGCTCGACTTGCCTGCGCCGTTGGGCCCCAGCATCGCCGTGATCTCTCCAGGTGGCACGTCAAGGGTGACATCGTGCACCACGGGCCTGCCGCCCCGGTCGACGGTGAAGTCGGAGAGCACCAAGCTCGACATGGCGGTGCCATCAGACGCCGCGCCATCGGACACAGTCAGACCTCCTCATCGCCGACGTATGCGGCGATGACCTTCTCGTCGTGGAGCACCTCGCCCGTCGGTCCGGCGGCAACCAGACGACCGAAATCGAGCACCGCCGTCCACTCGCAACAGGCTTGAACCAGCGACATGTCGTGGTCCACCAGGATCACCGTGGCACCCGTGCGTTCGGGTACGCCGCGGATGATCTGTGCCAGCTGCTCTGTTTCCTCTTCAGGCAGTCCGGCGGCTGGCTCGTCGAGCAGCACCACTCGTGGTGCGCCCACGATCGCCCGCGCCACCTCAATGAACCGTCGGTCCCGCTGCGGCAGCGTCCGCACCACCTCGTCGCGCACGCCGGTCAGTCCGACGAATGACAGCACGTCGTCGACCGCATGCTGCCGTTCGGAGCGCGAACCTTCAGCAGCGTGCTCATGGACGGTCCGCACGTTCTCGTACACGGTCAGGCTCTCGATGGTCTGCACGGTTTGAAACGTGCGTCGAACCCCCCAGCGTGCGCGCCGGTAGTCGGTCATCGCGAGCAAATCGACATCGTCGATCATCACCTGTCCAACCGCGGGAGTGACGAAGCCCGACAGCACGTTGAACAGCGTCGTCTTGCCGGCGCCATTGGGGCCGATCAGCCCGCATGTGCCACCCGGAAACGTGAGCGTCACCTCGTCGAGCGAGCGGACACCGCCGAACTGCACGCTCAGGCCGGTGATCTCGATCACTCGAGCAGGCCCTTGGTCTCCATCGACTTCGTCGTCTGGATGAGGTTGATCATGAGACCGATGCCGAAGATGGTCAGGGCGAAGTCGTTCCAGAACTGGTGGCCAATGACGTTCTGGGTCAGGAAGTCGAGCAAGATCTTGGCGAAGAAGGCCGCGAGCACGGCGCCCCACAGCGAATTGATGCCGCCCATCAGTACCACCGCAATGAGCAGCAGCGCCGCCTGCCGGTTGAACTGGTTGATGCCGATCGAGTTCTGCACGTGGCCCGCGAACAATCCGCCCGCCACGCCAGCCATGAACGCCGCGAGGCCGAAGGCGATCAGCTTGTAGCGGGTGATGTCGATGCCTGAAGCCAACGCGGAGGGCTCGCTCTGGCGCACCGACGCCCAGGCGCGCCCTGGCTTTGTCGCGAGGAAGGCCACCGCCACCATGAAGACAATGAACGCCACCGCCACGGCGAACCGGAAGTAGGCAACGTCGGTCTCTGCGAAGACCGGTCTCCGCACCGGTGTGATTGCAGTGAGCGACGCTGCGACACCGCGAAAGCCGCTGCCGCCGTTGGGCAGCTTCAGCTGGAAGAGGAGGATCTCGACCCCCACCGCCAGCATCAGCGTGACCAGCGCCAAGTACAGCCCGCTGACTCGCAGCGCAGGCAGGCCGATGAGCACGCCGATGACGGCGGCGCCGATGCCGCCGACGATCATGAGCAACGGGTAAGGGACATCGGTCGCGAACGCCAGCCGGACCGTGATCCAGGTGCCGATGCCATAGGGCGCAACTTGGCCGAGTGAAACCAGACCCACCCGGCCGTACAGCATGCCCACGCTGGCTGCCACCATCGAGAAGATCGCCATCTGGGTGAAGTTGTGGATCCACGTAGCGTCGAAGATCGACGGCATCGCGAACATGGCGAAGACAAACAGCGCGATGACGATTGCCGGCTGGAATGCCCGATGCGACTGCACGCGGCCGACCATCACGACATCTCCCTGCCGGCCAGCACGACGGTTCGCCGGCGTGCGATCCACAAGATCGCAACCACTGAGATCACGACTGGCGTGAGCCGGCGGTATGTCGCCAGGAATTGCAGGTTTCCGTGGAACGGTGTCAGCACCGACTCAACCACTCCGATCAGGAGGCTGGCGCCGAAGGTGATCCACAGCGATCGCAGCTGGCCGACGATGGCGCCGGCCAATGCCGGGATCACGAACCAGGTGAGCGTGGCCTGGTCCATGCTCTTGAACAGCGACGGCAGCAGCAGGAACACGCAGCCGCACAAGATGCCCGCGCCAAACCATGCCATTGCCTCGACGCGCCGCACCGGGACGCCCAGCAGGCCCGACGTCTCGCGGTTGTTCGCGATGGCCCGCATCGCCGTGCCGGTTTCTGTGCGCTTCAGGTAGATCCCCACGACAATCACGACTGCGAGAGCGAACAGCAGCGCCAGTACCTGGGTGGTCGTCACCACTGTGCCGCCGATCTTGAACGTCGAGTTGGGGAAGTGCATGGAGCGCGGCTTGGAAGTGTCCCAGCGCTCTTTCATGATCCCCATCAGGAACAGCGCAAGCGCCACCGTGCCAAGCGACTTGGCGAGCGCGTCACGCCGGTCGAGCAATGGCGCCAAGAACCATCCATAGATCAGGAAAATCAGCGCGCAAACGCCCACGAGCGCGGGGTACAGCAGGATCGTGAATCCCGATGCCCGGGGCTCGGGCAGGATCAGCGATCCGCCCATCAGCGACCACACGATGTGGACGCCCATCGAACCGATGGCCCCGAACGCCAGATTCACCACACCGGTGGTGCGGTACAGGACGACGATGCTGGTCCCGGTCACCGCATACATCGCACCGAATGCCAAGCCCTGGACGATGAAGGGCAGCAGTATCGAAGTGCCGGGCATCCGAAGCGATGTATGCGGTGTATTTCGGGTCGTAGAGAGCGGATCAGCCGCCGGAGCCCAGGCCGCCCTTCCAGTTGTTCGACTCGTCCGACGTCAGGCCGCCGGCCCGCTCCGCGTCACGAACCGCGATGAGGATCGGATCGACCTCGGCGATCTCGAAGCAGCCGCTGTCGTCCACCATGCGGTCGACACCGTTGGGCACCACGTTGTAGTCCCAGTTGTTGGGCACATTGCCAAGTGCCAGGCTGCCGAAGTACCACGGCTTGCACAGGTGGTCGCTCTCGAAGTTGGCGACAGCGCCGATCGCTGCGTTGACCGCGACCGGGTCGTCCAGTTCGGCCGGGTCCATTCCGAGCAGGGCGTGCGTGAGGATCTGACCAGCCACGAAGCCCATCTGCTGGAAGCTGCCGAGCGTCGGGTCGGGGTTGAACTGGGCCGTCACCTGCCGGTACAGCTCCACGTCGTCGCGAGGATCGTCAAGCAGGCTGAACTCGGCGTTGATGTTGATCTTGCCTTCCCAAGCGGGGCCGAGCGCGACCGCTACTGAGCTGTCGTTCAGCGGCGTGGATGAACCCCAAAGAACCCGGTCGATGAGACCCTGCTCCTCGGCGGCCTTCAAGATCTTCAGGCCTTCCGGCGGCGTGTAGTTCAGAATCACGCCGCCACCGTCGCCCGCTCGGTTGACCAGATCGAGCACGATGGACGTGGCATCGGCGAGCGGCACCTCGTGCTGGACGTCTTCCCACTCGAGACCGTGCTGCTGGATGAAGATGCCGGCCAGCGAGTTGTAGTAGTGCGAGGTGGGCGTGATGCCAGTTGTGGTCACGATCTTGCCGGTTGCGCCCTTGGCAATCACTGCCTGGGCTGCACCGAGTGCCGAGTAGGCGGGTCCCATGTTGGTCGCCGCGATGCTCGGCGAGCTGAAGCACTCTGCCGGAACACCTGAGACGATGACTTTGTAGCCCTGCTCTTCGTAGTAGCCGGCGTTGACCGGGCAGTCCAGGATCGAGAAGCCTCCAGCGAGGGCCACTACCTGGTCGGTTTCGACCAGCTTGCGAGCAGCAGCCGCGGCGTCCGCAGGATCCAAGTTGTCGTTCTCCCAGACCATCTCCAGTGGTCGGCCGTGGATGCCGCCATTCGCATTCACACAGTCGAAGAAGGCCTTCATCATCAGCGGGCCGGTCGAGAAGTCGATGCCGGGAACGGACGTGGTCACGTTGCCGATGACGATCGGTTCGCCGGTTGCCTGTTGACCGTTGCCGAGGCCGCAATCGAGATGCTCGCCCTCAACCATTTCGTCGTCGGCCATTTGCTCGTCGCTGCTGCACGCAGCAGCCACGAGCACTAACGCAAATGCGATTGCTGTCAATTAACGAAGCATGAGCTTCCCCCCTGTAAAGGCGCCCAGGATGCGACCCAGCCGGGAACCTAGCTGTTCGCAAGCCAGCGCTCCTTGTGCGAGGCATCGAACCTCACACCGCGGGAAGTATAAGTCGGCACAAATAACTGAGCGCACTCGGTGATCGGGCCGTGACCTCGTCGTTGTCTCAGGGTGCAGGCTGCTCGTCGAGGCTCAGTCAGCTCGTCGGAAGGGCCTTGTCAACGGGCGCAGTCGCTCGATGCGAGGCGGCGAATGGTTACATTGCTGCCAGCGCGAAACGTCCCGACGCGACGCATCAAGATGGCCCATCTGGGCCGAGCAAGGAAGAAACGATGGCTGACGAAGCGAACCGCCCGGTGTTGCTCACCGACGAAATGCGAATGAAGTTCAACGCCGTGTCCACCGCAACGCTGGCAGGCCAGATGCAGCGCCGGGGAATGCGGAACAGCTTCCTGGGCGGTCTGCGGCCCCTCAATGAGGGTCAGCGAATGCTCGGCTACGCCCACACGCTGCGTTTCGTGCCCAAGCGTGAGGACCTCGAGCGCCGCTTGCAGGGCCCGAACGCGCAGCGCTTGGCCGTGGAGTCGATCGAGCCCGAAGAGGTGCTCATTGTCGAGGCCCGCGGCGAGCCCCACGCCGGGACCATCGGCGACATCTTCTCCATGCGGGTCAAGCAACTCGGCGGTGCCGGCTTCATCACCGACGGCGCCTTGCGCGATACGCCCGCGGTGGCTGACGTCGGCTTGCCCGTGTATCACCAGTCGTCCCACGCCGCGACACTCGGCCGGTTGCACACGCCGCTCGATCACCAGGTGCCGATCGCCTGCGCTGGCGTCACCGTGCTCCCTGGCGACATCATCGTGGGCGATGGCGAGGGGGCCGTGGTGATCCCGGCGCTTCTCGCCGAAGAGGTCGCCAACGACTCCTATGCCCAGGAGATCGAAGAGGAATGGGCCATCGAACGGGTCGCGGCGGGCGACAGCTCGATCGGCGTGTTCCCGATCTCGAAGGATCGGCGTCCCGAGTTCGAGGAGTGGCTGGCCAAGCGCCAGGGCTGAGCTCGCCCGGCTGGGCTAGCAGCGACGAACGGGTTGGGCTGATCTAGCCGGCTACTGATCTAGCCGGCCACTGCGGCGGCGCCCGCTTGGGCCACCTCGGTGTCCTCGTCGGCCGAGCCGCCAGATGCGCCGATGGCACCCACCAACGTGCCGTCCACAAAAATGCCGACGCCGCCGCCGAACACGATGAGTCTCGGGGTGTGCGTGATGCCGTGCACCAGCGCAGGCTCGTCCTTGATGAGATCCCACCATGCGCCGCTGGGCATGCCGCCGAATCCGGCGACCGTGAAGGCCTTGTTGAGAGCGATGCCAACCGACAGACGGGGCGCGCCATCCATGCGGGCTGTGGCGATGGGATCACCTGCCGCGTCCGTAACGGCGATGCAAAAGCGCTTGCCCATGGCCTCGGCCGCCTCGAGCGCAGCATCGAGTGCCTTACGGGCGCCGGTGAGGGTCAACGACTTCGACTCAGTGGTGTCTGGCATGGCGAATTCCGGCTTCCGTTGTGGGATGGACGCCGAGATTACGCTTCGGAGCGCACCGATACTGCCGAGCACCACGTCGTGCGACGGAAGGACGACGAATGGTTGCGGTGGCCGCCGGGAAGGAATGTGAGCGATGGACGTCGGGATCATCATCGGGGAGGCCACACCGCTGGGATGGGAGCGGTGGCGACACATCTGCCGGCTCATCGAGCGGCTGGAATTCCACTCGCTGTTCCGGTCTGACCACTACTTCAACGGCAAGCAGAAGGACGCCATCGACGTCTACCTGTCGTTTGTGATGGCAGCCGAAGAAACCGAACGGATCCGATTCGGCCCTCTCGTCACCCCGGTCACGTTTCGTGAACCCGTGAACGTCGGCCGCATGACACAGCAACTCGACTCGCTGTCCGGCGGCCGTTTCGTGATGGGCCTCGGCGCGGGCTGGTATCCCGACGAACACGAGATCTACGGCATCGACTTCCCACCCGGGTCCGAACGATACGACCGGCTCGAAGAGGCAATCGCACTCATGAAGGAGCTGTGGTACTCCGATGCCGGGCACGTTCGAGGGCAGCTACTACCGGATTGCGGGCACGAACTCGAAACCGCATCCACCCGCTGGCCGCCCGCCGATTCTCATCGGCGGCACCGGCCCGCGGCGCACACTGCGTATCGCAGCCGAGCATGCGTATGAGTGGAACGCCACCCCGCTCGAGATCGACGCGTATCGCGAGGCCAACGAGACGCTGGCCCGTCACTGTGAGTATGTGGGCCGCGACCCCGCCGAGATTCGCAGGTCGATGCTCATCTTTGCCACCATCGGCCCCGATGAGCACCAAGAAGGGATGGCGCCGCAGCGCTTCTTGGACATGATGGCTCCCGAGGGCTCGGGCATCAGCCTCGAAGACGCCATCGCGGCCGGCCACGGCCCGTGGCGCGGATCGGTGGAGCAGCTTGTCGATCACGTCGGGCAGCTGCGAGATCTCGGCCTCGACGAGGTGGTGTTCGAGCACTTCTGCCATGAGGACGACACGATTCCGGAGTGGATCGCTGCGGAGGTCAAGCCTCGGCTGGAGGCGCTCTGAGCGCAGTCAGTTTCTCGGTTAACAGGTGAGTGAGGCTAGGCTCGGCGCAAGGAAGCTGCGGTCGGCCGTAGGCATCGGTCGCATGTCCAGGGGGTAGCCCATGAGCGAAACCATCAACAAGCGCAGCACGGCGGTCACGCCGCGGGGCGTGAACCACCTCGTGCTCAACGTCCGCAACATGGAGGAGTCGCACCACTTCTGGTGCGACCTGCTGGGCTTCAAGCAGGTCGGGGCGTTGGATCCGAAGAACTATGACGTCCCCCCCGTCAAGATGCAGTTCTACAGCGGTGTCATGGACGACGTGAACCACCACGACGTCGCCCTGGTCGAGCTTCCGAACCTGCCGGCGCCGCCCGAGAAGTGGGACATGTTCGACAGCCTGTGCGCGGTGAACCACATCGCCATCTCCTATCCCGACCGGGAATCGTGGCTGGAGCAGGTGCAGTTCCTCAAGGACAACGACGTCACGATGAACCTGCGAGTCGACCACGGCATGACTCACAGCGTCTACATCAACGATCCCAACGGATACGGCGTCGAAGTCCTCTATGAACTGCCAGCCGAGGTGTGGGATCACGACATCAATGGCGCGCTCAACTACGCCAAGATGCTGCCCGAAGAAGACCTGCTGGTCGACACCACCGACTACGAGACAAATTTCAGCAACGCCTGAGCCCGCCGCCGCATGCGAGCGATACAGGTAACAGAACCGGGTGGGCCCGAAGTCCTGCAGTGGACTGAGGTGGATGACCCGGTCGCTGATCCCGACACCGTCGTCGTTGACATCGAGGCCGCTGGCGTCAACTACATCGACACCTACCAACGCAGCGGTCTGTACCCCAAGCCGTTGCCGTTCATCGCGGGCGTGGAGGGCGCAGGCACCGTTGCTGAGGTAGGCGACGGCGTCGTAGGGCTTGCGGTCGGCGATCGGGTGGCGTGGACGTCACACACGGGTACGTATGCACACAAGGCGCGAGTGCCCGCCGCTGCTGCGATCGTGCTGCCCGAGGGCATCAGCACCGAGTTGGGCGCCGCTGTGATGTTGCAGGGCATGACCGCCCACTTCCTGGCTTGCTCCACGTTTCCGCTGGAGCCTGGGCATCGCTGCCTCATCCACGCCGGCGCTGGCGGCGTCGGGCTCCTGCTGATCCAGATCGCCAAGCTCCGCGGCGCCGAGGTCTTCACGACGGTCGGATCGCCGCAAAAGGCCGAGTTGGCGGCGGGTGCGGGGGCCGATCACGTCATCAACTACCGCGACGAAGACTTTGGCGATGCGGTCGAACGGATCGCCGGCCCACGGCCGCTCGACGTCGTCTACGACGGGGTGGGCGCCGACACGTTCGACCGGGGTTTGGAGGTCTTGCGACCCCGGGGGATGATGGCCACCTTCGGCAACGCGTCAGGGCCGGTGCCGCCGATGGCGCCGCTGCGACTGTCCACCGGGGGGTCGCTGTTCCTCACCCGGCCGACGCTCGCTCACCACACGCTCACCCGTGACGAACTCGAAGGCCGGTCAGGCGACCTGTTCGGCTGGATTGCCGAGGGCCAGCTCGATGTGCGCGTCGGCGCACGCTTTGCCATGGCAGACGCGCGCAGCGCTCACGAGGCGCTGCAGGGTCGAGCCACGACCGGCAAGGTCCTGCTCATCCCCTAATGTGAATCCACTCAGTTTCGCTGCTGAGCAAGACGCCCGCCAAAGGCCCTGCGTTAGGGTCGGGAGCCGCATGACGAGAGTCCGAGAGGGGACGCAATGAGCGATGCAGTTGAGACGTGGTCGCCGATGACCGGCGATGAGTACGTCGAGAGCCTGCGTGACGGGCGCACCGTGTACTTCCACGGCGAAAAAGTGCGTGACGTCACGACGCATCCGGCGTTCCGCAACAGCGTGCGCTCGATCGCCCGCTTGTACGACGCGCTTCACGACCCTGACCAGCAGGACGTGCTCATGTGCGAGACGGACACCGGCTCGGGCGGCAAGACCCACAAGTTCTTCCGGGTGCCCCACAGCGCAGATGACCTTGTGGGGGCCCGGGACGCCATTGCGGGCTGGCAGCGCCTGACCTACGGGTGGATGGGCCGCAGCCCCGACTACAAGGCCTCGTTCCTGGGCACGCTCGGAGCGTTCCCTGAGTTCTACGGCGACTACTACGACAATGCCCAGTACTGGTACAAGCGCTCCCAAGAAGAGGTGTCGTACTGGAACCACGCCATCGTCCATCCACCGGTGGACCGCCATCTCGGCGCCGACGAGGCCGGCGAGGTGTGCATGCACGTGGAGCGGGAGACTGACAACGGCCTCATCGTGTCGGGCGCCAAGGTGGTCGCTACCGGTTCGGCACTGACGCACTACAACTTCATCGCCCACTTTGGCCCGGTGCCGATCCAGAAGCCCGAGTACGCCATCGTGTGCACGACGCCGATGGACTGCGAAGGCGTGAAGCTCATCTGCCGCAATTCCTACGAGCTGCAGGCGGCAGCGACCGGCAGCGTGTTCGATTACCCGCTGTCGAGCCGGCTCGACGAGAACGACTCGATCCTGGTGTTCGACAAGGTGCTCATCCCCTGGGAGAACGTGTTCCTGTACGGCGATCTCGAGACCGCCAACAATTTCTTTCCCGCGTCAGGCTTCATCCCCCGCTTCACGTTCCACGGCCTCGCTCGGCTGTGCGTGAAGCTCGACTTCATTGCGGGTCTGCTGTCGAAGGCGCTTCGGGCCACCGGCACCCGCGACTTCCGCGGCGTGCAGGCGAATCTCGGCGAGGTGATCGCCATCCGCAACTTGATGTGGGGACTCAGCGACGCCATGTGCAAGAGCCCCGATCCGTGGGAGAACGGCGCGGTGCAGCCATCGCTGATCTACGGCATGGCCTACCGGACCTTCACGCCCTACTTCTATCCGCGGGTCAAAGAAATCATCCAGTCAGTGGTGGCCTCTGGCTTGATCTACGTGAACTCCAACGCGGCGGACTTCAAATCCGACGAGATCCGGCCGTATCTCGAGAAGTACGTGCGGGGCTCGAACGGCATCCCGGCGCTGGACCGGATGAAGATCATGAAGCTGCTGTGGGACGCCACTGCCAGCGAATTCGGCGGCCGCCACGAACTGTACGAGCGGAACTACGCAGGAAACAGCGAACAGATCAGATTCGAGAACTTGGCGGTGGCCGACTTCGAGGTCCCAGGTATGGGCTCCATGACCCAGATGCTCGAAGGCTTCGCCGAGCAGTGCATGTCCGAGTACGACCTCGACGGCTGGACCATTCCCGGCTTCTTCAATCCCGACGACGTGTCGATCGTCGGACGCGATCTGGGCTGAGCCGCCCAGCGGTCGGGTGGACCGGATCGGGCTGCCGGACGCAGAGTCGAACGCGGAGTAGATTTTTCTGAGCGGCCGCGCACGTACACAGAGGAGCCCGACGTGAAGTCCATCTTCTTCCACTTGATGCCCTATCCAGAGCTCCCGCCGGACTTTCCCGAAACGCACCGATCGGTGTGGGTGGACATCGATCCGGCTCTGTACGACCCCGAAGTCGGCCACCGCACGTACAACGCCTATCTCGACCAGCTCGAGTTCGCGGCTCAGTGCGGCTTCGACGCCGTCGGCATCAACGAGCATCACTCCAACGGGTACGGCCTGATGCCGAGCCCGAACATCATCGCGGCGGCGCTGTCGCGCAGCTGCGGTGACACCAACATCGTGGTGCTCGGCGACTCGGTGGCGCTGTACAACCCGCCCCTGCGAGTGGCCGAAGAGATCGCCATGCTCGACGCCATCACCGGCGGTCGCATGATTGCGGGCTTCCCGGTGGGCTCGCCGATGGACACCATTTACGCCTACGGCCAGAATCCCGCGACATTGCGCGAGCGCTACCACGAGGGCGTCGACCTGATCCGGCGGGCGTGGACCGCCGACGAGGTCTTCAGCTTCAACGGCAACTACAACAAGCTGCGCTACGTCAACGTGTGGCCCCGCCCGGTGCAGAAGCCGCACCCCCCGATCTGGATCCCCGGCGGCGGCTCGGTGGACACCTGGGACTGGTGCGCCAGCGAGGATCTCGTGTACTGCTACCTGAGCTACTTCGGCTACAAGGCCGGGCTGCGCACCATGCAGGGCTTCTGGAAGAAGGTTCAGGACTTGGGCAAGGAGACCAACCCGTTTCAGGGAGGGTTCGCCCAGTTCGTCGCCGTGGCCGACACCGAGGCCGAAGCCTGGGACCTGTACCGCGAACCGGCTGAGTACTTCTTCAACACGTGCCTTCACGTGTACGCAGGCTTCGCCGATCCGCCCGGTTACAAGACGCCCAACACCGTGCGCGCCGGCGTTGAGGGCATGGTCGAACGGGCCGCACGCGAGGCCACGGCCCGTCGCGAGGCGAATGTCGCTGAAGCCGCCAAGGCCGGTTCGGCGAAGTCGTCGTACGGCTCGAAGAAGCTGACCTTTGAGGCGATGGTCGAGAAGGGCTACATCATCCTCGGCAATCCCACACAAGTCACCGAGCAGGTGCACGAGCTGGCCACCACCATGAACATCGGCCACCTGATGGTGTTCAGCCACTTCGGGAACATGGGTCCCGAGCTGGCCAAAATGAACACCGAGATGTACGCCACCAAGGTCATGCCCGAGGTGTCGGGTCTGTTCGAGGACGAATACGAGGACCGCTGGTGGCCCAAGCCGACCCAGCAGCTCAGCCTGTCAGCGAGCGCCGCACAGTGAGCGCTACGGCCACCGCTCCGCTCGCCGGGCACTTCGCGCCGTCCACGCTGCCGTACCGCGACGGCCACATCGGCGTGGTTGAGCTGGGCGAAGGGCCCACCATCGGCTACCTGCACGGGATGCTCGGCAACCCCGGCGTGCATCCTGTGCTTGAGGAGCTGGCGGCGTCCGGGTACCGCGTGGTTGCGCCGAGCCTGCCGGGTTTCACCGGTTCGAGCGAAGCTGACGGCCTGCGCAACCTGCACGACTGGGTCGTAGCGGCGAGCGAGGTCATCGACATCGCCGGCATCACCGGCGCTCCGCTCGTCGCGTCCAGCGTCGGAGCGATGATGGCGCTGGAAGTCGCAGCCGTGCGCCCCGAGGCCTTCGGACCGATGGTGCTCTGCGCGCCGTTCGGGCTGTGGGACGACGACGATCCAGTCGCCGACCCGTTCGGCACGACGCTGAGCGTGCAGCGAGCAATGCTCACCGAGGACACGACGGCCTCGGCTGCCTTCTTTGAGGACCCGGCCGACCTGCCAGCCGACATGGTGGTCGAGCACGGTGTCCACCGGTACCTGACCCGCACCGCTGCCGCCCAGCTCATCTGGCCGCTGCCCGAATGGGGTCTCGCCGCACGAATTCACCGCGTCACCAACCCCGTGACGCTGGTGCACGGCGCCAAGGACCGCATTATCCCGTCGTCGTACCTCGCCCGTTGGTCTGCTGCGCTGCCGAATGTCGTCACAACCCACCTCATCGACGACGCCGGCCACCAAGCCGATTTCGACCAGCCATCGCAGATCGCACAGATCGCGGCCGCGGCATTCGCCTCGCCCAAAGCGTCGGCCTGACGCTGCCGTCGGTCCGGTTGGGCCGACCAGTCGGGCGTTCTCAGCCAGATCAGCCAGATCAGCCAGATCAGCCAGATCAGACCGAGCGGTGGCGGATCGCTCGTTGCGCCTCGCGGTCGGTCTCGCGCTTGCGGATGGCCTGGCGCTTGTCATAGAGGCGGCGGCCCCGTGCGAGCGCCAGTTCGAGCTTGGCTCGACCCTCGGTGAAGTAGATGGACAGCGGGATGAGCTGCAACCGGTCCTGCTCGGTGCGGGCTCGCAAACGGTTGATCTCGGCCCGGTGCATCAGCAGCTTGCGCGATCGGTCCACGACGTGGCCCA
>CAXXMY010000009.1:0-457835 GCA_963663635.2 Acidimicrobiales bacterium | reverse complement strand
TCGAACCAGAAGCAGCCGTAGAACTGCCGCCGGAAGTAGTCCGAGGGCAGCATCGACAGCCCTGCCAGCTCGTTGGGCGCCGTCTCGTGCATCTGATGATCGAGCACTTCCAAGAAGAACGGCAGCCAGCCGACGCCGCTCTCGACCGAGACGAACTTCAGCTCCGGGAATCGCTCGGGCACGCCCGAATAGATCATGTTGCCCACAACCCGGGCATTGCCCATGAACAGGTTCGCTGAACCCACCGCCAGGCGTCGCTCGGGTCCGAACGACGGCCACGGTGCCTTGCCGTAGTAGTCGAGGTTGCCCTTGGACGAGCCGATGTGGAAGTTGACCGGCATCCGCAGGTCGGAGCACACCTGCCACACGGGATCCCAGTGCGGCAGCGCCATGTCGGGCAGGCCCGCTTCCTCGGGTTCGAGCACGTCACGATGCCTCGCAGGCCGTTCGCGTGACAGCGCTCGATCTCCCGCACTGCGGCGTCGAGATCCCACCACGGCAACAGCGCCATGCCGAACACTCGCTGACCGCTGTCCTCCTGGAACTCGGCCAATGCATCGTTGTAGATCTCCACCGAGATGAGGCGCAGCACATCGTCGGGCGACTTCAAGAAGTTCTGGTTCCCGAAGCCGGCGACGTTGGGGTTACATGATCTGCGCTTCGATGCCGAGTTCATCGAGCATGGCAACCCGGGCTTCGGCGTCGTAGCTGGCGCGGTGCACCATCTCGTTGTCGAAGTCGAAGAACACCGTGCCGGTGACCTTCTCGCCGTCCGGGCCGACGACTGACGATGCGATCGGCAGGCCGATCGGGATCGAGTCGTCGAACCACCAGCGGCGCTTGCCGTCTTTGGTGGTCATCCGCGGCACTCGGTCGCGGTATTTCGCGGGCGCGCGTGACGTCCATAGGTCATAGGGCTCGGACCAGTGGCTATCGGTGTCGATAATCTTGAGATCGTCGAGGATGGTGCCGCTCATCGCCCCAGAGGCCGTTGTTCGAGGCCGGTCACTGGACGCTCGCCGAACTCGGGGCGCTCGGTGCGGGTCTTCTTCAGCTCCCAGAAGCCGTCCACATCCATCATGGCGACCATGCCGTCCCACAGCTTCAGGGCTTCTTCGCCCTTGGGCGCCCGCGTGATCACCGGGCCGAAGATTCCGACGCGGTCGCCGTCGCTGCGGTTGAGAGCGATGATCGGCGTGCCGACGTCGGTGCCGACGAGCGCCAACCCGTCGTCCATGCGTGAGCGGATCTCGGCGTCCCACGACTCGTCCGTCGCGGCCTTCGCGTGCTCGGGATCAATCCCCAGCTCTTCGAGTGCCTTCGCGATGTCGAAATCGCGGTCACCGTCGTGGTGGATGCGGCTCGCAAAATCCCAGTAGACGCCGAACACGGCTTCGTCGCCGTCCGGCGGCGCGGATCGACTCCATCACCCGCAGATGCCCGTGGGTGCCCACGACCGCGTCGTAGTACGGACTGTCGGTCGGAGGGATTGTTCTTGAAGAGCAGGCTGATCGGCTGCCACTTCACGTTGAGGTGCGCTTGGAGGCGACTTCATCGACGACCCACCTGGCCGTCACCCAGCACCACGGTCAGATGGGGTCCACCCAGAACTCGATGTCGGTGGCCGCGGCCTTCGCGTCCAGTGCCCGTGTCAATTGCCATGCGCGCAATCTACCCGTGGCGTGTGACGCGCATTTGTGAGCAGCAGGCGAAGCAGGGCTGCGCGGTTGTTCCAATGCGCATTCCCATCATTACATGGGTGTGCCGTCGGGGTGCTTGTAGTCGCGGCTGATGTGGCCTTCGTCGCAGAGCGCCTGCCACTCGGCGTCATCGAGGCCCAGGATGTGCCGGAAGACGTATTCGTTGGCGTCGCCCAAGATTCCGATCGGACGCCACGGCATCTCGGGGCCGTCCCAACGCCACTGGCGGCCCGGAAAGCTGTGCCAGCCCTGCTCGGTCGAGCCGTTTTGGCGGAACCAGCAGCGGTCTGCCATCTGCGGATCGGCCCGCAATTGCGACTCTCGCAACACGGGCCCAGCGGGCGCCCCAGCCAGCTGGCACTGACGAAAAACCTCGGCAGAGGTGAGCTGTTCGGCCCAGGCACTGATGCGATCGTCGATCTCGTCGTGATGGGCCACGCGGCCATCGAGTGTTGCGAGCCGCTCATCGTCCCCAAGCGCCGGGGTGCCGTCAGATCGGTCCTGATCGAGCAGATCGGCGAGCGCCTGCCAGTCAGCGTCGTTCTCGCACGCGATCACCGCCCACTCATCGTCTTGGTCCGGGCGGACGGGGTCCACAGCGCAGCGGTAGCAACCTTGGGGCGCACGTGCGACAGAGCGGTTGCCGAGCGGATGATGACGGGTTCCGTTGGCCGCAGCGTCGATGAAGTACTCGCCGATGTGCTGCATCACGTTCTCCGATTGAGAGAACTCGATCAGCTCGCCGAGGCCGGTCGCGTCGCCTCTGCCAATGCCGTCTCGTCGACCGAGCACTGCCAGCAGGGCGAATGCAGCCGTCGCAGCGCTGGCGGGGTCCATGTGGAACACCGACGTCAGGCTCGTGGGGTCGTCGTCGGCGTAGCCGCGCAGTCCGGTCAGCCCGCACAGTGCTTCGAAATTGGCGCCGAAGCCCAGCCAGTCGCTGGAAGGGCCGTCGAGACCCATGGGCGCATCCGCAGCATGACCGCCCGCGGGTTCGCCGCGTGCACCGTTTCCCAGTCCAGACCCAGTTTCGCCAGCACGCCGAGGGAGTTGTTCTCGACGATCACATCGGCGTGATCCACGAGCCGAAGCAGCGTTTCGCGGCCCAGCTCGGTGCGCGGGTCCAGCGTGCAGCTCAGCTTGCCCCGACCGTGCGAGCTGAACATGTTCTGCCGGTTCCACGGCCGCGGTCCCCGGGTCGTTGTCCGGATATCCCGACAGCGGCCCTAGTTCGGGTACGACCGCTGCAGGCGGGGCGAGCCATCAGGCCCCTGGTGGCTGTCGGGAAGACGAACGGATTGTCCACCCGGATCACCTCGGCGCCGAGATCTGACAGGTACATCGTGCAACCAGGACCCGCCCACACCACTGTGAGATCCAGGACCCGAATGCCGTCGAGCGGAAGGCGGGTGGCTCGAGATGGGCCGGCTGGCCCGAGTCGGCCGAGGCGTCCGGGCTGGCTGAAGAACCGTTGCCGGGGCCTTCAGCAATTCGGGCACGCAGGGCGGCGTCGTGTTCGCCGAACAACGGTGCACGCAACCCCACATCCGGTGGCGCGGTCGACGACGAGCTTGAGCCCGAGTGCAAGCGGAACGGCGCGGTCAACTGGGTCACGGTCCCGGCCACGGGATGGGGCACGGGGACGAAGACACCGCGGGCGGCGAAGTGCTCGTCGTCCAGTACATCGACGGGCGCGTTCAGCGGCGTCACGCCCCACTTGTGCACCTGTGCCGCTGCTGCCACGCTCGCCTTTGTGTGGCTGAAGAGCCACGAGTACAAGGCGGTCCTCGACCATGTCGGGCAGGTCGGGATCGAAGACCCAGCCGGGATTCGCGAATCGATCGGCTAGTGAATCTTCGCCGTCATCGCCGAGCCCCAGTCCCGGCCGCGGCCAGTGTCTGCACCATTCGGGGAGTCCAGTTGGGGAGCGTGAACACGAGCGCCCAGCCGTCGGAAACGGGGTAGAAGCCGACCGGGGGATGCTCGTTGCGGCTGACGGGGTTCGCGGGACACATCGGCACCGGTGTACGCCTGGTAGATGAGGTATGAGGTGCGACGGTCGATGGTGCCTGCTTGCGCTTCGAACGCTGACACGTCCACATGCGCGGGTCGGCCGCTGCGCTGGCTGATGTGGAAAGCAGCCAGCGTCGGGACCGCTGCCAGGTTGCCCACTTGGTACGAGGTGACGTCGCCGCTCAGCTTCACCGGCTCGCGCCCATCGATGCCGGTGCCCCACATCGGACCGCCCATCGCGTACGTGACGATGTCACTGCCTCGATAGCCCGATTGGGCGTACGGGCCGGTCTGGCCAAACGGTGTGATCGAGGTCAGCACGATGCCCGGTTGCAGACGGCACATGGTGTCGTAGCCCAGTCCGACGGCGTTGAGGTGACCGGGGCGCGAAGGACTCGATCACGATGTCCGACTCCGCGACGAGCGCCCGAATGAACTCAACGTCATTTGCGCTGGGCGACGGGCTGCCCACGTCTGCCACCACGCTGCGCTTGTTGGTGTTCAGGTGCAGGAACAACGGCGATCGTTCCAGGCTGCTTGCGTCGTGTGGCAAGGACTCAGCAGCGCCCCAGGGGCCGTGGCGTCGAGCGGGGTCGCCGCCGGGTGGCTCCACCTTGATGACGTCGGCGCCGTGGTCGGCGAAGAGCTTGCCCAGGTACGGACCCGAGATTCCCGTCGCCAGTTCCAGCACCCGGATGCCGGCCAACAACTGGCTCACTGCTGCCCCCTTGCCCGGCCCCGAAGGCCAGTTCCCGACGGGGCAAGTATGGCCGATGACCGAGCTTCGCTTGCCGGCCCGTCAGCCCATCGAGGCCAGGATCGGGGCCAGCGTCACCAGCAGCTTGTCCACGTCATTGTCAGCGGCGATGCCGAGCAGGTTGGCAGTGATGGCGATGCCGAGGTCGAACGCTGGCACGTATGCAGCGATCGTGCGGAAGCCCGGTACGCCGCCGCCGTGGGAGTGAACCGTCAACCCCATGATGTCGTCGGTGCTGATGCCCAAGCCGACGTTGTTGGCGGGATCTGGATGGCCGGTGGTCATGAGTGCGATTTGGCTCGCATCGAGGATGTCGCCTGCGAAGAGGCCTCGGATCAGCAGCGCCACGTCGCCGATGCGCGCTTCGATGCCGCCGCCGGTCCACCCGGCGGAACGGGCGAGCTCTTGGGGCATCGTGCCGACGTCGACGTAGATGGCGCCTCGGAGGGAGATCTTGTTGTCGCCGGTGAGCCCGAGGATCGGGCCCAGCACGTAGGCGAATGTGCCGCCGACGTAGCCGTTCGCGGTGGGCTCGGGAGGGAACTCGCTAGGTGTCAGGTACGTATGCGACAGGCCAAGCCGATCGAACACCCGGGCCCGGAGCTCATCGGCCGCCGAGTTGCCGGTGACGGCTTCGATGAGCAGGCCCGCAGCGACGTAGCCGGTGGTGTTGTAGTGGCGTTCAGTGCCCAGCTCGGCCACTGGTCCGTAGGCCGCCGCGAACTCCAGGATCTCTTCGGGCGTTATCGGCACATCCAGACGTGAGGCCCCAAGTTGGTAGAACTTCGCGTCGACGGCGAACTCCACGAAGCCTGAGGTGTGCCCGAGCAGATCCCGCACGGTGACCGCCGCGGCGTGCTCGTATCCCAGCGCCCAGTCGTCGCTCAGGTACTGCGCGACCGGCGCGTCGAGTTCGACCAGTCCTTCCGCAACGAGCTGCAGGACCACCGCCGCGGTGACGGACTTCGTCACCGATCCGATGCGGACGTGGTGATCGGGGGTCATTGGTTCGCCGCTGGCGAGATTGCTCACGCCCCAGGCGAAGGTGCGCGGCTCGGCCTCTCCGCGGGCGACGGCGAGCACCACGCCCGGAGTGCCGGTGTCGTGCATCCACTCCAAGACGGCAGCGCCGAGCGCGTCGACGGTCTCGGCTGCTGGTTCTGCGGTCTCGGTGGTCTGCGGAGTCGACGCTGGAGTTGTGGCCGGTGCCGACGCCTGCGTGGTGGGGGGCGGTGCTGCGGAGGTCGGCGCTTCGGTGGTCGGGGGCGAAGCAGAAGTGGCCGGCGCCGCGGCTTCGGTGGCCGGCGGCGCGGCAAAAGTGGCTGACGCCTGGGCTGCACCTTGGCTCGCCGTGTCGGGCGAGGTGTCATCGGTGCTGCTGCACGCGGTTGCCAGCAAGCCGAGACCCAGCAGGGCACAAGCGAGCCGTTTCATGCGCGAAGCGTACGGACCTCACTTGATGGCGGGCGAGTCATCGGCGCTGGCGATGGGCAGACTGTGTCGCTGCTTGCGCGCAGTTTGGCGCGGTGGCGATGACACCTGCGAATATCTGCCGTGATCGATGCCCGTGCGGGCCACAGGGGGCTGTTGTGAATCTCGGAATGCTGCTCTTCATGCCGGCGACGATTGCTGGCGAACAGGTCATCTTGATCGACACCTCGACGGAGTCGAGCGACGGCTCAGTGCCGGAGGCCACCGGAGGCACCGCACGCGAGGTCACCTACCAGGAGCTGCTCGACAATGTGGCGCGCACCGCTGGGATGCTGACGATGCTCGGCGTCGGTGTCGGTGACCGCGTCGGAGTGTTCGCCACCAACAGCGTCGAGTGCGTCGAGGCGATCTTCGGCGGCGCATTCGTCGGTGCCACGGTGGTGCCGATGAATTTCCGCGCCAGTGCCGAGGAGACGGCCCACTTGCTCAGCGACAGCGGGATCAGCGCCCTGTTCACCGAATCCCGCTACAGCGACCTGATCGCGCAGAACAAGCCCGCCGACCTTGATCATGTGCTGCTGCTCGACGATCCCTCGTCGTATGCCGCAGCCCGCGACGAGGCGTTTGAGCTACCCGTTCCCGAAGACGTCGAGTCCGACGGGCTGTGCACTCTGCTGTACACCAGCGGCACCACGGCCATGCCCAAGGGCGTGAAGCTCACAAATGGGGCCATCACTGGCTACGTCATGGGCGCCAATGACGCTGCGACAGGCGAGGACATGGGGCGCATGGCCGTGGCCGCGCCGCTGTACCACATCGCCGGTTTGACCTCGATGCTGAATGCGCTCTACAGCGGGCGTGTCGTCGTGCTGCTGCCGCAATTCGAAGCATCGTCGTGGATCGACTGCGTGCAGTCGCACGCTGTGACGCACGCCTTCTTGGTGCCCACGATGCTCGCCCGGGTGCTCGAAGCGCCCAATTTCGCACCGGGGGCATTCAGCGGCCTCGAAGCGATCACCTATGGAGCAGCGCCGATGCCACCTTCGGTCGTCCGCCGGGCGATCGACATGTTCCCGCCGAACGTCGCGTTTGCGGGGGCGTACGGCCAGACCGAGACAACGTCCACCGTGGCGGTACTCGACCCCGACGATCACCGCATCGACGGGACCGAAGAGGAGAAAGAGCGCAAGCTGCACCGGCTGTCGTCGGTGGGGCAGGTGCTCGAGGACGTGCAGGTGCGCGTGGTCGATGCCGACAGCGGCGAGCCGGTAGCACCGGGCGTGATCGGCGAAGTGCAGCTGCAGACGTTCCGTGCGATGGACGGCTACTGGGGCAACGAAGAGAAGACCCGGGTGACCATTGACGACGAGGGCTGGGTCCATACAGGGGATCTCGGCTATCTCGACGACGACGACTACTTGTTCCTGGCCGGCCGCACCGGCGACATGATCATCCGGGGCGGTGAGAACGTGCTTCCCGACGAGGTCGAGGGAGTGCTGTACGACCACCCGTCCGTTCTCGAAGCAGCGGTGGTGGGTCTTCCCAGCGAGGAGTGGGGCGAGCGCGTCGCCGCCGCTGCAGTCGTTCGCCCTGGCAGCGGCATCACCAGCGACGACCTTGTCGCGCACGCGCGCGAGCGTCTTGCCCCGTTCAAGCGACCCGAATTCGTGCACCTGATGGACGAGCTGCCGCGCACCTCCACCGGCAAGCTGCTGCGCCGCGACCTCATTCCGATGCTCGAAGAGCTTGGCGTCTGAGGCTCGATCTGAGGCTGGGCGTGAGCACGCCGGGCTCGCTCGGCCCGTGAACACCACCCCGGCTCCGGGGTATCGGGACGATCACTTGCATCTGCTGGCGTGCGCCGCCACGCGCCGCTCGTTGGACGTGAATGCCGCTGCGTCCATGGAAGAGCTGCTGGCCGCAGTGCGGCACGCCGTATCGCACCGCAACGCCGCTGCGTTGGCTGCGCGCCGCCAAGGCGGCGCCGTGCCCACGGGTGACACCTTTAACTCGTGGTTGCGCGTGTGGGGCTACGACGATGCGCTGCTCAATGAGCGGCGCCATCCCACAGTTGCCGAGCTGGACTCCGTCACCGACGGCTGGCCGGCCGTGCTCCACCACATCACCGGTCATGTGGCCGTGGTTAACACCGCCGCGGGTCGGGCACTTGGTCTCGCGTCCGGCGAGGTGCTCACCGAGCGTCACGACGTGCTGGCGGCGGTGCCGCGGCCCGACCGTGCTGCGACGGTGGCAGCGGTCGCTGATGTGCTGGCCGACCTCGTTGATGCGGGTTTCACCGCATGCACCGATGCGACGCACACCAACGACCTCGCTGCGTTGGAACTGCTGGCTGAAGGGGCCGCTGGTGTGCCGTTCGTTGATGTCACGGCCATGGCGGGCGCAGACCGGCTCGACTCACTCGAAGGCCTGACCTTTGGCATGACCGTGCCAGGCCTGTCGGCTGCGACCGATGAGGTTGGGGTGCGAGTCGGTCACGCCAAGGTGATGCCGTCCCACGACGACGACAGCGCGATCGCCGAACAGGTCGCTACTGCTCGTGCCCACCGTTTTCCGGTCGCCATTCATGCCATGGACATCGACACGCTCCAAGCGGCCCTCGATGCCCTCGAAGCGAATCCACCCATCCTCGACACGGCCCAGTCCGCCGAATCTGACCGCATTGAGCCCGACCGCATTGAGCATTGCGCGCTGGCGCTGCCAGAGCAGCTCGACCGCATCGCCCGCCTCGGTGTCGCTGTTGTCACCCAGCCCAGCTTCGTGACCCGGCGTGCGGAGAAGTACCGCGATCAGCTCTCGGCCACCGAGCAGAGCTGGCTGTGGCCGCTCGCCAGCCTGCTGCGCCGCGGGATCACGGTCACGTTTTCCTCCGACGCGCCCACCGTGCCCCCGGATCCCGCTGAGTGGATCGCAGCCGCAACCACCCGCACCCTCGCCCCGGCGGAGCGCATCGATTGGCAGACCGCTTTGCGACTGTGCCAGCGCGGTTGAGTACACTGCCGCGTCGCTGCGCCGGCCGGGTGATCCGCGAGGCGGATTGACTGGCGCATTGCGATGGGCTCGTTGAGCCAGGGGAGGACAGATGGCCGGGCCGATGGAGGGTGTCCGCGTCGTCGAACTGGGCGTGTGGATCGCCGGACCAGCCTGCGGCGGAATACTCGCCGATTGGGGTGCCGACGTCATCAAGGTCGAGACGCCGGACGGCGACCCGTTCCGTTCGTTGGAATGGCTGTACCCGGGTGTCGGCAATCCCCCATTCGATCTCGACAATCGGGGCAAGCGCAGCATCGCCCTGGATTTGCGACAACCGGAAGGCCTCGACGCCCTGCACTCACTGCTGGCCACTGCCGACGTCTTCCTGTCGAACATCCGGCCCGGCGGGCTCGAACGGATGGGCCTCGACTACCCGTCGCTGTCCGAGCGTTACTCGCAGCTGATCTACGCGAGCGTGACCGGGTTGTCGCTGCAAGGCGATGAACGAGATCGCCACACGTACGATGTCGGCACGTTCTGGTCCCGTGCGGGCATCGCCCGCTCACTCACCCCAGAAGGCGCCGACCTGCCCTACCAGCGTGGCGGCATGGGCGACCACATGACCGGTCTCGCGGCGGCGGCCGGAGTGGCCGCCGCGCTCTATCACCGCACGAGCAGCGGCAGGGGCCAGCTCATCCAGTCCTCCCTGATGCGCCTGGGTGCCTACATGCTGGGCTGGGATCACAACGTCACCGCGATGACCGGTGCCGAGACCGTGGCCTGTGGTCGCGACAGCCCGCCTAACCCGCTCATCAACTGTTACCGGTGTGGCGACGGCGAGTGGCTCTGGATGCTGGGCCTGGAAGGCGATCGGCATTGGCCGAATGTCGTCCGTGCGCTCGATCGGCCCGAATGGAGCGACGACCCGCGCTTTGGCGACATCGTGCTCCGCTTGGAGAACACTGCGGCGCTCACCGCTGAGATGGACGCTGCCATGGTGGCCCGCACGCGCGCTGAGTGGGGCGAGATCTTCGATGCAACCAATGTGTGGTGGGCACCGGTGCAATCCACCTTGGAGTTTCGATCCGATCCTCAGGCTCAGGCCGCCGGTTGCTGGGTCGAGGTGCCATCACCTGATGGCGGCACGACCGAGATGGTCGCGACGCCTGTCGACTTCTCAGCGACTGCTTGGGCTCCCAGCGGACCGTCGCCCGAGCTGGGTCAGCACACCGAGCTGATCCTGCTTGAGCACGGCTACGACTGGGATGCGATCGAGCAGTTGAAACAGGCTGGTGTCATTCCCTGAGCGTCCCGCCACCCGACGTTGCCAGCGCGCGAAGGGGCGCCCTGGCGCCCCGCGGTATAAGGCACCTCCAGCAGTGAGATAACTTCGATCCGCTGCACGGACCCGACGGACCATGCGTGGGGAGGGAGTTGATGATCGAGCCAGTGCGCGCTCGCATCTTGGCGCCCGAGTGGGCGCCGACGGTGATTCCCGCGCCGTACGACTCGCTCACGCCCGACGAGCAAGCCCAGCATCTCGCCGACAACCCTGATTCCTTCGCGCACGTCGCCGGCTCGCCGCCAGAGAGCTTTGGGCACCCGACCGAGCATCTTCATCACGCCACTCGCAGCACCATGGCGCTGGAACGGCTCATCGGTCGGGGGGCGTTCGGCACCGAACAGGAGCCGCGCTTGTACGTGCAGCGTGTTGCGGCCGACGGGCACACTCAGCATGCGCTCCTCGGTTCCGTCAGACTCGAAGAGCACGAACTGCGGCCGCACGAGGACATCCAGCCCGCCCGGGTACACGGACTGGCGATGCACTTCAACGAAGTGGGCCGGATGTCGAGTCCGGTGGTCGTGACCTCGCCCCGCCCCGTCGCTGTCGCCGAAGTCATTGTGGCCACCGTGGCTGCAGCGGCGGCTTATCCGCCGTTGCCCGCAGTACTCGACACCAAGACCGTCGACGGAGCGCGCGTCACGCTGTGGCGGGCCGTGACCGCTGCTGCGAGCACTGGCATCGCAGTCGAGGGGCCGCTGTACATCGTGGACGGACACCACCGGATTGCAGCGGCGCGGCAGGCAAGTTGCCGTCGAGTGCTTGTGGCGTGCGCACCGCCGGCTGAGCTGCACCTCGGGAGCTTTGATCGCACCCTCACAGAACTCGACATCATGCCGCGCCGCGTCGCGGAGCTTCTGAGCGCACGCTGCGACGTGTCCGAAGTGGCCGATGCTCACGAGGCGAGGCCGGCGCAATCAGGCAGCATCGGCATCGGCGTCGCTGGTCACTGGTTCCGCGCCGAGCGCCGCGAGTCGGACGCGGAGCCGCCCGGCGACGCCGGGCTCACCTCTGCGGCTGAACTGGACGCGGCCTTTGTGCACGACTTTGTGCTGGCGAATGTCTTCGGGGTGACGAGCCCGTCTGATCCGAGGCTGAGCTATCGACCTTCGACGGTCGCTGCCGCGTACTCGCCGGTGACCATCATGCTTGCCCCGGTGTGTCTCGACGCTGTGTTCGGCGTGGCGGATTTCGGCGGCGTAATGCCGCCCAAGACCACCTACTTCTTGCCCAAAGCCCGCTCTGGTCTGCTCCTGGTCCGCTGCTGAGCAGCGCAGCGAGGTCGACACGGCCCGTACCGTGCGGTCGACCGGCGCATGCCGTGGACACCTACACTGCCCATGTTCGATGGGTAGCGAAGCTGGTGCGATTCCGGCACTGTCCCGCAGCGGTGATGCTCGGGCGCCCCGGCCCGCGAGGTCCGGGGAGCCGAGCCGAGTCCGATCGCCTGGCCGTCGAGCGACGAACCAACCCTCGAGGACAGGGAAGGCGTCAGGTGAACGGATCGACGGCGACGGCAGCATTGGACGGCAGCCGCCTCGGTGCGGGCGCCCTCGCCGCCGGGGGCGCGGCAGTGCTGATTGCGGTTGTGGCCGCGCTCACGATCGGCCCGGTTTCGATAGCGCCGCACCGGGTTGCGCTCGAACTCCTCGACGCGCTGCCGTGGGTGTCGGCCGATTCGGGACTGTCCGTGACCCACGCGGCGATCGTCGAACAAATCCGGTTGCCTCGAGTCGTCCTCGGGCTGCTGGTCGGTGCCACGCTGTCGGTGAGCGGTGCCGCCTACCAGGGCGCGTTTCGCAATCCGCTCGCTGACCCGTTCCTGCTGGGCATCGCCGCCGGCGCCGGCTTGGGCGCGACCATCGCCATCACCTCCAATCTCGGCGACGGTGCCGGTGCATTCGATTCTGTGCCGCTCGCAGCGTTCTGCGGCGCGATCGTGGCGGTCACGGTCTCGTACGCCGCCGGACACATCGGCGGACGGTCGACCGCGTCGCTGGTGCTTGCGGGCGTTGCTGTTGCGAGCTTTCTCACGGCATGCCAGACCTATGTGCTGCAAGCCAACAACTCGGCGTTTCGCGAGGTCTACGCCTGGATCCTGGGACGGCTGGCGACCTCGGGCTGGTCCGAGCCGACGTTGATGGCGCCGTACTTCGTGCTCACCACCGCCGTCATACTGCGATATGGGAGGGCGTTGGACGTCCTGGCCGTCGGCGACGAGGAAGCCGGCTCGTTGGGCCTCAATGCGAGGCGAGTTCGCGTCGTCGTCGTGGTTGCGGCCTCGTTGGGCACCGCGGCAGCGGTGTCGGTCAGCGGTCTCATCGGATTCGTCGGGATCATCGTGCCCCACGCGGTGCGACTCGCCTTCGGCGCGAGCCACCGGGTTCTGCTCCCGCTGACGGTTCTGCTTGGCGGCGCCTTCATGGTGCTGGCGGATCTTGCGGCGCGCACGATCGTCTCACCCGCTGAACTGCCGATCGGCGTCGTGACGGCATTCCTGGGCGCGCCGTTCTTCGTGCTGGTTCTGCGCACGAGCCGCCGGGAGGTCTGGTGATGGCCTCGGTGCATATCAGAGGGCTCAAGGTGAACCTGGGCGGCACCCCGGTGCTGCGCGGGGTGGATCTTTCGGTCGCTGCAGGCGAGTGGGTCAACGTCATCGGCCCGAATGGCGCCGGCAAGACAACGTTGCTGCGGTCCCTGCTCAGCCGATCGCTGCATGGTGCGGGCACGGTCGAAGGCCGAGTCGACATCGACGGCCTGGCCGACCGGCGCCCAGCGAATTGGGCTCGCACGGTGGCCTACGTGCCGCAGGTGCCGGTCATTCCTGCAGGGATGCTCGTTGCCGATTACGTCTTGCTCGGACGCACGCCGCATCGAGGTGTTTTCTCTGCAATCACGAGTGCAGATCGCGCGGTGGCGTTGGAGGTTCTGGAGCGGCTGGACCTGACGGGCTTTGCCGCGCGCGAGGTGCGCTCGCTCTCGGGGGGCGAGCGGCAACGGGCCGTGATGGCGCGGGCGCTCGCGCAGCAGGCGGCCGTGCTGTTGCTGGACGAGCCGACGACTGCGCTGGACCTGGGTCATCAACAAGAGGTGCTGAACCTCGTCGACGATCTCCGGCGTGAGCGGCAACTGACCGTCATCGCCACCTTGCACGACCTGACGCTCGCCGCCCGTTACGGCGACCGGATAGCCATGCTTGCCGCAGGTCGGTTCGTGACGACGGGATCGCCCGCCGAGGTGCTGACCGTCGGCAACATTGCCGAACACTTTTTGGCTGATGTGCGCATCATCGACGATCCGCAAGGACCTGTCATCGTTCCTGCCTCGTCGGCGGCAAGATCGTCGCCGAGCCCGATCCCGTCGTCGCCAGTCCCTTCACCCCAGGTCCCGTCGCCCGAGGCCGTCGCCATAGGAGGACATCTATGAACCAATCCGAATCTGCAGCTACCGCAGACATCGCTGCCGCCGCTGTGGACACGCCGCCTGAGGAGGATCCCAGGCCCGACCGGCTGCGCCCTGCGAGAAGCCTGGTTGTGCTGAACACCGGCGACGGCAAGGGAAAGTCATCGGCGGCGTTCGGCGTGGCGATGCGCGCTCGTGCACGCGAGTGGCCGGTCGCAGTCGTGCAGTTCCTGAAGTCGCCGGATTGGGTCACCGGCGAGCAGCTGATGGCCGAACCGCTGGGCATCGATTTCTGGTCGCTCGGCGAAGGCTTCACCTGGGACAGCGAAGATCTGACCCGCGACGAAGCCGAGGCACGCGAGGCGTGGCGTCACGGCAAGGAACTGGTCAATGCCGGCAATCATCGACTCGTCGTCTTCGACGAGATCACCTATCCCCTGAACTGGGGTTGGATCGATTCGGCGGACGTCGAGGCGACGTTCCGCAACCGTCCCGAACGGGTTTCGCTGGTGCTGACCGGGCGGGATGCGCCGCAATGGCTCATCGACCTCGCCGACACGGTGACCGAGATGCGAAAGACCAAGCACCCCTACGACGACGGCATCGCCGCCAAGAAGGGCATCGACTACTGATGCCCCCCGCTCAATGCTGGTAGTGCTCACCGGCGGGGCGCGCAGCGGCAAGTCCACGGCGGCGGTCGCTGCTGCGGAGGCGTCCGGGGGAGCTGTCACGTTCATCGCCACGGCCGAGGCACGAGACGCCGAGATGGCCGAACGGATTCAGCTTCACCAGTCGGCGCGCCCAGCCGGCTGGACGACACTTGAGGCGCCGAGCGACCTCACCGCAGCCATCGAGACGGTCGATGCAGGCGCGACGATCGTCATCGACTGCCTTGCGATGTGGGTCTCCAATCGGTTGCTCGCCGTGGCGCCCGACGTGAGCTCGACGGTCACCGATCCGACATGGATTGCGGACGGCGTCCGCGAGTTGGCACAGACCCTCACCGCAGAGGCTCGGCACTGCGCCAACGCGCTGGCGGCGCGCAACGGCACGTCGATTGTGGTGACCAATGAGGTTGGTTCGGGCGTGGTCCCTGCGACACCGCTGGGCCGCGCGTTTCGGGACCTCCTCGGTTCCGTGAACCAGGCGATCACGGCGTCAGCCGATCGCGCGTATCTCGTCGTCGCGGGCCGGTTGCTGGAGCTGCGGGATCCGAGCGATGGCGTCTGAATCAAGATCGCAGGCGTCGGAGGGAGGCTTGCTCGCAAGCATGTTGGCGGAGTTGCCCGGCCCCGATCAGACCGCTCGCGCTGCAGTGGCCAAGCGTGCAGCCGAGGTGTTGCGTCCCGCCGGAGCGTTCGCACGGCTCGATCAGGTTGCCGTGTGGCTTGCGGGCTGGCAGCGCACCGCCACGCCGTCGGTCCAACGGCCGAACGTGCTCGTCTTCGCGGCTGACCACGGTGTGGCCGCCGAGGGCGTGAGCGCGTATCGGTCCGAAGTCACCGCAGCGATGGTCGCCGCAATCGACGGTGGTGTCGCCACGGTGACGGCCATCGCGCGCCAGGTGGTGGCAACCGTGCGATGTGACGATGTCGGCGTGGGCAAGCCGACGGGCAATATCCGGACGCATGACGCGATGAGCCATGACGAATTCGATGCGGCCGTCGCCGCTGGCGCGGCCGCGGTCGATCGCGCTGTCGACACGGATCGGGCCGATTTGCTGGTGCTCGGAGAACTCGGGATCGGCAACACGACTGCTGCGGCCTCCGTCTGCGGGGCATTGTTCCCCAACAGCGTCACGTCAAGCGCGGCCGAGACTGCCGCGGTGTGGACCGGAGCCGGCACCGGCGTCGAGGGGGCCGTGCTCGATCACAAGCGAACCGTCGTGCGCGATGCGCTTGTGCGCGTTGGCAGCGTCGAGCCGCTCGAAGCGCTGCGTCGCGTGGGCGGACGCGAGCTCGCGGCAATAGCCGGCGCGGCAGTGGCGGCGCGGCATCGTTCGATCCCGGTGATCCTCGACGGCTTCATCGGAACGGCAGCGGTAGCGCCGCTCGAAATGGCCGCACCGGGCAGTCTCGACCACTGCATCGCCGGGCACTGCTCCGCCGAGCCGGGCCACCTTCGGCTCTTGACGCAACTTGGTCTTGAGCCGCTCATGCGCCTGGACCTGAGGCTGGGGGAGGGAACCGGCGCACTCATTGCGGTGCCGCTCGTACGGATCGCGGCTGCCGCTGTGACCGATGTGGCAACGTTCGAAGAGTGGGGTCTGGCGTGAGCCTGCGAAGCGTGGTGGACACAGCGTGAGCCTGCGAAGCGTGGTGGACACAGCGTGAGCCTGCGTCTTGCGTGGGCCTTCCTCACTCGGCTGCCCGGCGGCGCGCATCCGCGCAACGACGCGGATCTCAGCCGCAGTGTCCCGTGGTTCCCACTGGTGGGTGCCGTCGTCGGAGCGTTGTCCGGTGCTGTGTTCTGGGCGTTGTGGAGTCCCATGGGCGCCCCGCTCGCTGCGATTGCAGCCGTTGCGACCGGAACTGCACTCACCGGAGGCTTCCACGAGGACGGTCTCGCTGACACCGCTGATGCTCTCGGAGGTTCCACCCCGCAAGAGCGGCTCGAGATCATGAGGGACTCTCGCCTGGGGACGTTCGGAACGCTGGCATTGCTGCTGTCGACGCTGGTCGCCGTGTTCGCGGTGATTCCGCTCCCGCCGCTCGACGGCGCTGTCGCGCTCGCGCTTGCCCATGGTCTTGGCCGAGCAGCGGCGGTCGTCGTCATGCTCACGACGCCGACTGCCCACGGCGCTGGCCTGGGCCGCAGCTACACGGCTCATCTGCGAACCGGACCCTGCTTCGCGGCCGTGCTGATTGCCTACGCGGCAGCCCTGGGCACTGGGCCGGCAGGTGCGGTCGCCGCAGGTGCTGCCGGTGTCGGGGCGTTGTTGGTGGGCGCTCTCGCCCGCCGCGCGTTCGGCGGAGCTACCGGCGATGTCCTCGGCGCAGCAGCGCATCTTGGCCAGGTTGCCGCTCTGGTGAGCCTCTCTCGACTCGTCGACGACTACGGGTGGACCTGGTCGTGATCGTTGGGCGAAGCACCCCGTGACGGTTCGGATTGCCCGGTCGGATTGCTCGGTCGGATTGCCCAGTCGAATTGTCGAGCCGGATTGACGCCTCGGATTGTCGATTCGCGTCTGGTGGATTAAATGCACGCCTTGTGACCAGCGACGACACGCTTGACAACACCATGGACAGCGAGGCCATGGACGCAGAGCATTGGCGGCCCTGCGCCGACGAGCTCCTCGGACGCAATCGAGAGGCGGCTGACCTGGTGAAATCGCCGATGTTGGCCCCTCCGCCCTCTCGTCGTCTCGCCGTGGTGGCGTGCATGGACGCCCGCTCCGATCCACTTGCCGCGCTCGGCTTGAACGTGGGCGAGGCACACATCATCCGCAACGCCGGCGGCGTGATCACCGACGACGTGATCCGGTCGCTGTGCGTCTCTCAGCAGGCGCTGGGCACCCGCGAGATCATCCTCATCCATCATTCCGAGTGCGGACTGTGCGGACTCGACGAGGTGTCGTTTCGCTCGCATCTGAACCACCGCGTCTGTGCGCAGCCGGACTGGGAGATCGGCTCGTTCGCAGACCCCGCGCAGGACGTACGAGAGTCAATCGCCACGCTGCGCGCGTCTCCGTTCATCGAATTCGACACCCACATCCGCGGCTTCGTGTTCGACGTGGCGACCGGGTTGCTGAAAGAGGTCGATGCCCTCCGCTCATGCGGTTCGCGCGCACTTCCGCTCGGCCTCAGGAGACGCCCGGATCGGATGCCCTAGAGGTCGAACAGGCGCTTGGCGTTTCCGCCGATGAAATCGGATTGGTGCGGGGCGGGGAACATGTCGACCAACTCGTCAAGGTCCATGACGTATTCGGGGGTGTGGTCAGCGTGGGGGAAGTCGCTCGCCCACATGAACCGGTCGTGCCCGTAGCGCTCCGCCAGCGCAGGAATCGTGCGCTCGTCGGGATCGCACGAGATCCAGACCTGGCGCATGAAGTACTCGCTGGGCTTCATTTCGAGCGGAACCCGGGTGCCGGTGTACGTGTGAGCGAACACCGCGTCGATCCGGTCGAGGCAGTAGCCGATCCATCCGCCGCCTGATTCGAGCACCAGCACCTTCAGCTCACCGAACTGCTCGAAGATGCCGTAGTCGAACAGCGAGACGAACTGGTGACGCACCCCATCGGACGCTGTCATCGATGCCGTGAGCCGCAGGTCCCGGACGTGCTCCCAGGTGCCCATGCGCGTGCCCTTGGTCCACTGCGGCTCGAACGTCGGGTGGATGGCGAAGGGGACGCCGAGATCCTGTGCGGCCTCGAACACCGGGTGGTGATCGGGATGGCCCAGCGGCTTGGTGTTGTGGGTGAACGGCGCCACGAAACAGCCACGCGCCCCGTCTGCCACCGCACGCCGCAGTTCGGCCGCGGCAGCGACAGGGTCGGTCAGCGACAGATGTGCGGTAGGAATCAGCCGATCGGAGTGGTCGCGGCAGAAGTCGCAGATCCAGCGGTTGTAGGCGCGTGTATACGCCTGGCTCAGCTCTGGGTCCTCCAGCTCGGCCTCCCACAGCAGCCCCACGGTCGTGTAGAGGATCGCCATGTCGAGCCCCTCGGCATCGAGCAATTCGATGCGCTGGTGGGGATCCATGGCGCCGTAGGGAATCTCGCCCAGGTAGGTGCGATCCGGGTTGAACATGATGTCGGGCAGATCGGGCGCGCCCATGGCGCCCAGCGTTGACACCATCCCCGGTCGAGCCAGCTTGCTCCGCTTGCCGTCGATCATCAGGATCTCGAGCCCTCGCTCGTCCTCGACGTCTATGCGCAGCGCCCGGTCCTTGAAGCGGTCCTCGAGGTATTCCTCCCACAGATCGGGCGGTTCGAGGATGTGCCCGTCTGCGTCCACGCCGCCGGTGTGCGCAATCTTGTGCACCTCGTGCATGTGCCGCTGGCCGCCGTCGGCTGCCGCGGTTCGTTGGATGGTCGTGCTCATGCTGGCCCCCTCGAGCTGGGCCCCTCGTGCTGGCCCCCGGTCTGCCAGCGGGAATGCCCGCCTGCATTCTCGCATGGCGAGCAGTCACGCGCCGCGGCGTGCGATCCAGTGCCGGCGACACAATGCGTGCGACCACGATGTGCGTCCGCGACTTCCGGTGGGCACGCACACGCCGTATCGGCGACAATCTCGTGTGGCGAGGGAGCAGTTCACCTCGCGACGAGGGGTGCCCGAGCGCGATCGGACCGGGCCTCGGGACGCAAGGAGAACGACATGAGCAATGACGAGGGGCGACTGGCTGGCAAGTCGGCGGTGATCACCGGCGGCGCGAGCGGAATGGGACGCTCGACGGTGGCACTGTTCTTGGCGCAGGGCGCGTCCGTCGTCGTTGGCGATCTGAACGCAGACGCGGGCCACGCATTCATGGACGAGATGGGTGAGGCCGGCCTCGGCGATCGAGTGCGATTCACGCGTACCGATGTTGCGGTCGAGGACGATGTCGCTGCCATGACCGAATTGGCGGTCGAGGCCTTCGGCCGGCTGGACGTGGTGTTCAACAACGCCGGAATCGGCGGTGCGTTCGGACCGATTACCGAATTGGATGTCGATGCCTGGGACGAGACGTTTGCAATCCTTGTGCGCTCGGTGATGCTGGGCACGAAGCACGCGGCGCGCGTGATGATCCCGCAGGGAACGGGCGGCTCGATCATCAACACCGCGTCCATAGCGGGTGTGGGCGGCGGTGCCGGCCCACAGGCGTATTCCGCAGCGAAGGCCGCGGTCATCAGCCTCGCCCAGACGACTGGGCTGGAGCTGGCACCGCATCGCATCCGGGTCAACGCGATCTGCCCGGGGCTGATCTTCACACCGCTCATGCACAGCGGCAACGAGGCCCAAGCTGCGGAGGTGATGGCCGAGCTGCAGCCATGGCCAGAGCGCGGCGAGGGTGACGACATTGCGGCGATGGCGCTGTTCTTGGCCAGTGACGAGAGCAAGTTCGTGAGCGGCCAGCAGCTTGTCGTGGACGGCGCCATGCTGGCTGCGGGCCCCCGCATTCACGGCAAGATGCACAACACTCGCAACCTGCACCGCATGTCGGGTATGGCCTATGGGACGACGGGGAAAGCGGCGACCGTTCGCCGTCTGTGAACCTCGCGCGGCCAGCTGTTGTTGGCCGCGTTGACTACGGCAGCGAGGCCTCGAGTTCGGGGCGATGGTCTGGATGTGTGATCGAGATGAGCAGTTCGGCGCGCTCGGCGAGCGTGCGCCCGCGCAACTCGACAGCGCCATACTCGGTCGCCACGACGTCGGCGACGTAGGCCGGGAGCGTCGTCGGGGAGCCGAGGTCCAGCCGGGGCACGATCCGCGAGATCTTGCCTCCGGCCGCCGTCGACGGCATCGCCACTATGGCACGGCCTGCCGTCGCGATGGACGCCCCGAAGGCGAAATCGGGCGCGCCGCCTGGCCCGGAGATGTAGCGCCCCCGAACCATCTCAGAGTTTGCTGAGCCGTCGAGCGCCATCTGGACGGTCGACTGCAGCGCGACAAAGTTGCGGATCGCAGCGATGCCCTCGACGCCGTGACTCAGCGAGCCGTGCACCAACCGCACTCTGGGGTTGCGGTCGACCCAGTCGTACAGGCGCCTCGTGCCCATCACCTCGGCTGCGACGCTCACTCCCACGCCGAGATCGGTGCCCTTGTGCCGGTTGTCGATCACGCCGCTCTCGATCAGCTCGATGCAGGCGTCGTTGATCATGCCGCCGTGCAATCCCAGGTGTCGGCGGTCGGCGAGGCTGGACAGCACCGCGTCGGGCACCGAGCCGATGCCGAACTGCAGCGTCGAGCCGTCGTTGATGTACGGGCCGACGTGGGATGCGATCGCAAGCGCCGTGTCGTCGATGACCGCGGGCGCCAGTTCGGCGAGCGGCTCGTCGATCTCGACGAGGGCGTCGAAGTGGCTGCGGTGACACTCGCCTTCGCCATGTACGTACGGCATCTGCGGGTTGACCTGCGCGATGACCAGTCGCGCTGAGCGCAGCAGTTCGACGTGACCGCCGACACCGGTGCCGAGGCTCATGAAGCCATCGGCGTCGGGTGGGCTGGCTTGGCACAGCAGCACATCGGCTTCCAGACCGCCGCCGGGGCCGGCGAGCCCGGAGATGTCGGAATAGCGAGCCGGGACGACGCCGAAGTGACCGCTGTCGAGCGCATCGCGCATCGCGCCACTGGGTTGCAGCGATGTCCACCGGAACGGATTTCCCAGATGGTCCAGCGGCGCCGGCCGCGCCAGCAGGAACGCGCTGACGAATTCGATGTCTGCGAAGCGATCGTGGGCAGCGTCGATGGCTTCGAGGAGACCGAACGGTGTCGCTGATCCTTGGGAGACGTACACGCGGGCTCGTCGGGGGATGCGTCTGATTGCTTCGTCAGCAGTGACCAATGTGCCGGCGCGGTCGCCCAAGGGGCCGCCGTTCGAGGGATCGCTGCCTTGCTCGCTCATCGCTGCGGTGCTCCTGGTCGTGTGAGCGTCCTGGCACCGAGAGATGGCGGCCGCGCTCGACGCGCACTCTATGAGACCGATTCGGACGCACGCCGTTGCGTCGCCGCTCGTTCGTCGCCGGCCAGGCTGGTCGGGCGAATCTGGTCGGCCGAATCTGGTTGGGCGACACTGGGCGGGCAATACTGCTCGTCATGGAATCGCTCGGAAACGACGTCGTCGCCATGCCCTCAGCCGACTTGATCGCAGATCTGACACCAGTTGTTGATGACGCAGCAGTCGACGCATCCGAGCAGGCCATCATCGATCGCGCCGCGCAATGGGCCCGGACATACGTCGCGCCGCGTGCGGAGATCTGGGAACGGGAGCGCCGATTTGCATCCGAGGCATTCGCCAGCGCCGCCGCCGAGGGCCTCTGCGGCTTGTTGGTGCCTCCGGCCGACGGCGGCAAAGGCATCGGTCAGGTAGCGCTCGCTCGTGTGCTCGAAGAAATTGCTGCCGTTGACCTCGCCGTCGCCTTCTCATTGGTGTGCCACAACAACTTGGCCGGCGCGGTGAGCCGGCGTGCTCCGGCCGAGCTGCGTGCACGAGCGCTGCCGTCGCTCGTGTCCGGCGAGCGAGTCGGCGCATTCCTGCTCACCGAACCGGGGGTCGGCAGCGATGCAGCGGCGATCACGACCCGGGCGCAACGAGACGGCGATGAGTGGGTGCTCGACGGCGCAAAGGCATGGGCAACCAACGGCACTGCTGCGTCGCTCCTGTCGGTGTACGCACAGACGGATCCGGCCGCAGGGCATCGTGGCATTGCCGCATTCCTCGTCGACGGGAACTCCGACGGGATCGAGCGCACCGAGGGCTACGACTTGTTCGGCGGCCACGGACTGGGCACCAATGGCATCAGCTTCGACGAGTGCCGAGTGCCCGATGCCGACACGCTGGTACCGGTCGGTCAGGGCTTCGCCGCAGCCATGGAGGGCATCGACCTGGCCCGCGTCCTCGTCTCAGCGATGTGCTGCGGCATGCTGCGCACGGGATTGGCGACCGCGACTTCCTACGTTCGAGAACGCCAGGCGTTCGGCAGCCGGATCGCCGACCTGCAGGGCGTGCGCTTCCGCCTGGCCGATGTCGCAACCGATCTCGAAGCTGCTCGTCTTCTGGCCTATCGCGCCGCGGTCGCGCTTGCGGCGGGGCGACCGGCTGCGGTGATGGCCGCGCATGCGAAGAAGTTCGCTACTCGGGCCGCTGAGCGCCGGCTGGCGGACTGCATGCAGGTGATGGGAGCCAACGGTGCACGTCGGGACCATCCGCTTCCTCGCCACTTGGCAACTGCCCGACTGACGCACTACCTCGACGGTGCGACGGAGATCCAAGACGTCGTCATCAGCCGGGCACTCTTGGACTGAGCGGGGCTTCTCGACGCCACCTCGACGGCCCCCGAAGCAGCGCCCGCCGTCACTGGAGCCAGCGCAACTGCTCCTCAGCCTGCCGCTTCGGCCGAATATGCACATTCTTTATGTAATTCCCGCAAAAAGATGTAGGTGGTTCATAATCCGAAAGGGTGTTAGCTAATGAGGATTAGCGGATAGGCACTGACCTGCGGAAACACTGGTTTCGACTATTGGCCGGGGAGCGGCCTGACCAGCGCCTTTGCTGACGAGGTCCGATATCGCCCTCAATCTGCGCTAAAGACCGGCCACCTATCCGCGCGGCCTCTAAGCGCAGAGACGGTCTACAACCGATGTGGCAGCTCGTTCGAGCAGGCCCGGCTTCCGTCTTGGTCATGACGATTTGCAAAAGGGGAGGCTGTGAGTCCTTCAGTGTTATACGCGAATCCAGAAGGTGATGCTCTGGATGACATTGTCGATACTGAGTGGTATCCCGTCGGCGGCGGCGCTGACGGCATCGATCGGGTCGGTTGGGATGAAGCCGTCGGGGTTGCACGCACGGCGCTTGTCGAGCACGGCTGCGCCACCCTTCGAGGGTTCCTGAATCCGGCTGGCCTGGAGCGGGCGCGTAGCGAAATCGAGGCGATCATGCCGAAGGCACCGATACGCAGCGAGACCTCGAGCGTGTACGCACGTGCCGATACCGAGAAAGACCTTGCCCCTGACGATCCGCGGCGCATTCAGTTGTCGCGTCGCATCGGCCAGCTCACTCGTGACCAGATCCCGCCCGACACCGTGTTGGCCCGGCTCTACGCCTCGCCGGGCGTGAAACGGTTCGTGGCTGCGTGCGTCGGCGAGCTGCGCATCTTCGAGTACGCCGATCCGCTGGCCGGGCTCATCGTCACAATCGTGCCGCCGGGAGGCGAGCTTCACTGGCACTACGACACCAACGAGTTCGTGGTGACCCTGATGGTCTCCGAACCTTCCGAAGGCGGGCTGTTCGAGTACTGCCCGTGGCTTCGGGGCCCCGGCAACGAGAACCTCGACGGACTCGGACGGGTGCTGCGCGACGAAGCGCCAGAAGCCGTGCGGACGCTGCGGATGCATGCAGGCGACCTTCAGATCTTCTTGGGTCGGTATTCGCTGCACCGTGTCACCGAAGTACAGGGGAACAAGACGCGTTGTGTCGGTGTGCTGGGCTACGCAAACCGGCCAGGCGTCATGGGCCCCGTCGACCGGACTCGGTCCGTCTACGGGCGGGTCACTGAGGCTCACTTGCTCGCGGCTGAGTTCGCTCCGCAGGCGCGTGACGGACTGATCTTGTGACCGTGCTGACTGCCGAGCTGGAGCTCGAGCGGCTCGCGAGGTTCCAGCGTCGACTCGTCGCAGCGGACTGCGACGCTGGGCTGCTCTACGACCCGCTGAACATTCGGTACGCCACTGGCACATCGAACATGTCGGTGTACTCGCTGCATCATCCGTGCCGCTACGCGCTGGTCCCTGCGGAGGGCCACGTCACGATGTTCGACTTCAAGACGTGCGAGCACCTCTCCGAGGGCCACCCTGCCGTGGGCGAGGTCCGCAATGCGCTGAGTTGGTACCACTTCATCACCGGTCCGCGGACCGAGGAGTTCGCCGAGCGCTGGGCCGCTGAGATCGCATCGACGCTCGGGACGTTCCCGGGCCGGCGCCGGGGTGCGCGCCCGCGGCTTGCCGTCGATCGGCTGGATCCGTTGGGCTTGTGGGCTCTTGAGCGTCTCGGCGTGGAGGTGGTCAACGGCGGTTATGCCATCGGTCTGGCACGTGCGGTGAAGTGCGACGGCGAGATCGCTGCCATCCGTGCCGCACTCGAGGTGTGCGAGCGGGCCATTGCAGCGATGGAGGCGGCGTGCGTGCCGGGCGTCAGCGAACAAGAGCTCTGGTCGGTCATGCATCAGGTGGCCATCGCGGGCGGCGGCGAGTGGTTCGAGACCCGTTTGCTGACATCGGGGCCGCGTACGAACCCGTGGTACCAGGAGTGCTCGGATCGAGTGATCCGTTCCGGAGACCTCGTGGCGTTCGATACCGACCACGTCGGGCTCGACGGCTACACCGTGGATGTCTCGCGTACGTGGCTCGCCGGCGACGTCAAGCGCACGGCAGAACAGCGAGACATATATGCCGCGGCCTACGAGCAGGTGCAGCGCAATATCGAGTTGTTGCGTCCCGGAGTGACCTTCGCCGAATTGTCACAACGGGCACACCTTCCTCCTGACGGGATGCACTCGCCAGCGAACGCCTGCGTTGCGCACGGCATGGGCTTGTGCAACGAGTACCCGCTGATTCTCAATCGCGACCAGTTCGCCTCCGACGGCTACGACGGCGTGCTCGAGCCCGGCATGGTCCTGTGCGTGGAGAGCCTGGTGGCTCCGGCGGATCGCCCAGAAGCCGTCAAGCTTGAGGAACAGGTGCTCATCACGCCGACGGGGCCCGAGGTCCTGTCGGCGTCGCCATTCAGCGAGGCGTTGTTGAGCTGACGCCAGAGGCGCGGAGCGGTGCGGTCGCCGTGTGCTGCGATGCGTTAGCTCGGCGCCACTCCGCCATTTCCCAGCCACTCGACAATCGCGTCGGCAACTTCGCGTTCAGGCGAGTCGGGATGCGTGTCGAGTCTCGTCAACGCTGACCACTCGAGGTCGAGACCGCCGCGACCGCACCGCACTGCGGCAAGCCGTCCGGAGTCGATCCAAGGCGACATCGCCCACTGGCTCAGGATCGACACTCCGAATCCCGCAGCGACCATCTCCGCAATGGCGCCGGTCTGTTCGAGCACGGTGATCGTGCGAGGGGACACGCCTGCAGGGCGGATGAACCGCTCATACTCGAAGCCGGGTGCGGGCTGCCGGCTGTAGGTGAAGTAATGCTGGTCGCCAACCGCTTCCGGTCCGATCCATGTCCGCTCCGCGAGCCCATGATCCGGACTGGTGATGAGCGCCAACTCGTCGGTGAACAGATGCTGAGAAACGCATGCGCCGTGCGGCCGCCCAGGGGCCAGCACCAGGTCGGCGGTGCCGTCTGCGAGCCGCTGCACCGGCGCATCGCCGACGACCACCAATTCGAGCATGAGATTCTCAAGCCGCTCGCTGGATGCCACCGCGAACGGTGCTAGCCAGTGGTAGCAGTCATACGAGCCGACGCCGATGCGAACGGTCGCGGTCGTCCCACCGGCGCTGCGCATGAAGTCGCGTTCAGCGCGGGCCAAGTCCGGCATCGCGCGATGGGCGGCCTGACAGAGTGCGAGTGCCGCGGGCGTCGGTTGCATGCCCCGCGAGGGACGTCGCTCGAACAATCGACCGCCGAGCCGCCGTTCTGCCTCGGCAAGCCGATGACTCACGGCGGATTGGCTGACGTGAAGTCGACCCGCTGCGGCAGTGACAGATCCAGTGTCTGACACTGCCACAATCGTTTCGTAGTGGTGCATTTCCAGGCGCGCAGTCATAGCGATCAGACCGTTCGCCTCGTCGTCAATGATGAATCGAATTGATGAGTCACATGGAGTTTATACATCATAGACTCTGATAGAAACGCCGCGCGGGACCAAAGACCTCGCGATTGAGGAGAGTTGTCGAGCGGTCTGTACCGCAGCTTGACTCAGTAGTGATGTGACCATCAGCAGGAATTCCCGGCAGTGTCCCACCGAGTGGTGGGGTTTGAGGTAGTCGCAGGGGTCCACCAGTAGGGGGGCCGTCGGCGTGATCCTCGGTGAGAGAAATCACCCACTCGTCGAGGAGGACGCACCGATGGCCCTTTCTGGGAGTGACACAGCACAGCTGTGGGAGACGTTTCGCGCCGGGGGCGGCGCGGAGCTGGTGCGCGGCGCGGTGCTGGTCCGCGGCGCGGTGCTGGTGCGCGGCGCGGTGCGCTTTGTGCTCCAGGAGCTGATCGAGGCTGAGGCCGCCGAGGCGGTGGGCGCCGGGCGCTATGAGCGCAGCGACGCTCGTGTGGCCGAGCGCAATGGGCACAGGCCGCGGCTGCTGGCCGCCCAGGCCGGCGATGTCGAGTTGAGGATCCCCAAGCTGGGCAAGGGCTCGTTGTCGGCGTCGGTGCTTGAGCCGCGTCGGCGCATCGATCGGGCGCTGGGCGCGGTGGTCATGGAGGCATATGCGGCTGGGGTGTCCACCCGATCGGTGGACGATCTGGTGGCCGCGCTGGGCGCGGAGTCGGGGATATCGAAGTCGGAGGTGTCGCGCATCTGTGCGGGGCTCGACGACATGGCGGAGGCGTTCAGGGGCCGGCGCCTCGATCACGTCGGTTTCGCCTGCGTCTATGTGGACGCGACCTGTCTCAAGGTGCGCGACAGCGTCTGCCAGGTCGTCTCGATGGCGATGGTCGTGGCCCCGCCGGCGTCACCGCCGACGCCAACCCGGAGATCCTGGGATGCGACATCGGCGACAGCGACAGCGAGGGGTTCTGGCAGCACTTGTTGGGCTCGCTGGGATCCCGAGGGCTCGCCGGGGTGCGCCTGGTGACAGCCGACGCCCACGCCGGGCTCGGCGCCGCCGCGGACCGCACCATCGAGGGCGCCGGGCGCCAGCGATGCCGGGTGCACTTCATCGGCAGCCTTGTGGCGCTGGTGCCCCGCACCCACCAGCACATGGCCGCCGCAGTGTCCCGGACCGTGTTCGCGCAGCCCGACGCCGACGCCGTGAGCGACGCCTGGGACGAAGTCGCCGCCCAGCTCGGCGCCCGATTCCCCAAAGTCGCAGCGCTGATGGCCCACGCCAAGCCCGAGGTGGGGGCCTTCGCCGTGTTCCCTCGGGCGCACCGGCAAAAGATCTGGTCCACCGACCCCCTCGAACGCATCAACAAAGAGATCAAACGCCGATCACGCGTCGTGGGGATCTTCCCCAACCAAGCATCCGCCGTCCGCCTCGTCGCAGCGATCCTCGCTGACCTCCACGACGAATGCCAAGCCACAGACCGCCGCTACCTCACAGAACACACCACGGCCACCCTCAACCCCGAACGCGACACCATCGCCACAGCCCAGCTCACACCCCGCAACTAACACCGAGGCCAACCCCCAAACCCACCACTCCACGGGACGCCGCCGAATTCCCTGTATATCCAAGGCAGAAATATGGGAGTTTGACAGTATAGATCAAGCCTCTGGCGGCACGCAGTCAGGGCAAGCGTCAAAGTGAAGCCGGGCCGAGTCCTTTGTGCAGGCACTCGGGATCGCAGTCCCCCGCCCATGCACCTGTGTATTGATCGGATGAGAGAGATTCGCTTCGCACGATTCTACTGATTGGTAGCGCCGACAGGTCGTCGTTCGTGAGGCACACTTGAGTCAGCTCGAGGGTGTGATATAGCTGAAGAAGTCATGGAAATGCAGTTGTTGCACACTATGAAATCCCCGCGCGGTGACGTTCATATATTCTGCGATTGTTCATGAGAATCGCCCGAAATTAGGGAGAAACGACCTCGTCAACCGGCATGTACTGACGCGCCACTCGCTGATTTGTAACGCCGGCTATTGTGCTGTCTAGGAGCGCATTGCGGTTCCGGCAGCATCCCAGAGGCAATCCTCGAGCAAGCGCGCGGCGCGGCGCTCACCGACGATTTCGACCTCGAATTCGACATCGTGTGAAGCCAACGCCGTCGGTACGTACCCGAGCGCGACCGACGTGTCGCTGTAGTGGGCATAGCCGCCTGAGGTCACCCAGCCCGCTGGGTCACCATTGCACCAGATCGGCTCATCGCCCGCCACATCAAAGCCGGCTCGGCCCGGGGCTGTGTCGATGGTCCAAGTGCGCAACGTCATCTGTTCGGAGAAGGCTGAGACGGCTCTGGGTCCAGGGCCCTGCCATCCGTACTTGGCGATGAGCGCAGCTCGTCCCACGAAATCGTCGCCGGGGTCGGCAGGCCTCGCGAATCGGACAAAGCGACCGAGGCCGGCTTCGAACGGGTCGTAGGTGGGCCGGTACTCGCGTGCCCAGCTGCCGAAGCTCTTGTCCAAGCGAAGCGAGTTGAGCGCGTGTGCGCCGAACAGGCGCAGGCCGTGCGCTCGACCGCGTTCGCACAAAAGCGTGAAGACATGCCGCTGGTAGCCGGCAGGCATCCACAGCTCGTAGCCCAGGCTTCCGGTGTAGCTCAGCCGGCCGCACCAGACTCGTGCCCAGCCCAGATCGAATTCGGAGAAGCTGCCAAAGCGCATGGCATCGTCGGAGACGTCTGCGTCCGCGAGCTCTACGAGCAGCTCTCTGGACTTCGGACCGGCGAGGGCGATCCCGCACAATTCGGTGCCCAGGGTGCGGAAACTCACCGCAGGCGCCCACCCGGCGAGTGCCGCGTCGAACCAGCGCTCGTAATATCGCTCGGCGACCCCCGAGCCGAAGATCATGAATCGTTCGCCGACGTCTGTGTTGGCGGTGGCGCCACCGGTGATGGTCTCGGCGGGGCCGTCGGGCCGCCCAACCGACGGCGGCAAGCAGGCAATCGTCAGGTCGCCGGCGAGGTTGCCCGATGCATTGCACATCGGCGCCAGGGCGATGCGGCCGGACCGAGGCACACGAGATGCCACGAGGTGTGTCAGCCATTCGCGGGCTCGCGGACCCTCCACGAGGAATTTGGCGAATCCCGACGACTCCATGAGCCCGACGTCGTTGCGGACCGCGCTGACCTCTTCTCGAACGTAGGGCCATGCATTGGAGCGACCGAACGTGATGTCTTCCGCGGTGCCAGCTTCGGGAGCAAACCACAGCGGAAGCTCCAAACCGAACGAATCGCCGAACACGCCCCCAGCTTCGAGCTGATCGGGATAGATCGGCGTTGTGACCAGTGGACGGCTCTCGGGCAAGTACTCGTTCGGGAAGCTGATGCTGAAGCGTCGGCGGTAGTTCTCCCGCACTTTGCTGCCGGTGTACGCGCGGGTTGCCCAGTCGCCGAAGCGGGCGACATCCATCGCCCATATGTCGAAGCCAGGGTCGCCCTGTGTCATCCAGTTTGCGAGGGACAGCCCCACGCCGCCGCCTTGGGAAAGACCCGCCATCACCGCGCACGCAGACCAGAATCCCGGCAGTCCGCGAATCGGCCCGACGAGCGGGTTCCCGTCGGGTGCAAACGTGAACGGCCCGTTGATGACTCGTGCGATTCCGACATCGGCAAGTGCCGGAAAATGCTTGAACGCCGTGTCGAGAGATGGGGCGATTCGGTCAAGGTCGGGCGTCAGCAGGCGCTTGTCGAAGTCCCATGGCGTCTGGCGGTGCTGCCATGCGACGGCGGATTGCTCGTAGGTGCCCACCAGCAGGCCTTGACCCTCCTGGCGCGTGTAGATCTCGCCGCCGAAGTCGATGCAGCCCATGAGCTCAGTGCCCGTGCGCTCATTGACGTCGGTGATCTCGTCCATCGGCTCGGTGAGCACGTAGGTGTGCTCCATGGCCAGCACCGGCAACTCGAGGCCCACCATCCGCCCGACCTCGCGCGCCCACAGCCCGCCGGCGTTCACCACGTGGTCTGCTTCGAGCCAGTCGTCGACCTCGCCGTCCTCGTCGCCGCCGGCCAGGTCTCCCCCAGACGTGTCGTAGATCCCGATCTGCCAATGCCCCGCCGGGCTGCGCTCAATGCGGCGAGCCCAGGTGGCCGGCGCACGTCCGCGCCCGCGGCCATCGCTGCACGCGCATACGCGAACGTGACGCCTGTCGGGTCCACGTGCCCGTGATCCGCGTCGAACATGGCGCCCACGAATTGGCTGGGGTCAATGATGGGAAGGCGCCGAGCGGCCTCGTTCGCAGAGATCATCTCGGACTCGATGCCGAGGTAGCGGCCCCGCGCGTGGGTCATCTTCAGCCAGTCCAGGCGCTCGGGCGTGTCGGCCAGATTGATTGCCCCGGTGAGGTGGATGCCGCAGTCCTGGCCCGACATGGCTTCGATCTCGCGGTACAGCTCGATGGTGTACTGCTGCAGCTTTGCAACGGTCGGATCCGAGTTGATCGGATGCATGCCTCCGGCTGCGTGCCACGTCGACCCCGCAGTCAATTCGGATCGCTCCAGCAGGACCACGTCGGTCCACCCGGCGCGTGTCAGGTGAAACAGCACGCTTGCGCCGACGACGCCGCCGCCGATGACGACCGCCTGCACCCGGTCGGTCATGACGTCGCCGTCGCCGGGGCCTCCGGTGCGATCGGGGCTGCCGCAGTTTCGGCGGCCGGCGGCATGGGGTTCGGATCGCTTCCGTAGAGGTCGATGCCTCCGGTGCGGTCGCCTGCTGGCACTGCCAGGCGAGCGACCGTGTCCAGCGTCATGAGATCGGCGGTCATCTTGTGGAAGCGATTCAGCGGCTCCTCGAAGCGCGGCGCCAATGGGCCCGGCGGCGCACCGCCGCGGGCGATGCCACGCTGTGCCCGCTCGCAGATGTCGATGTCCTCGTCGTTCACGTCGATCCAGAAGCGACGGGTGGTCTCGAACGCTTCCGCGAACTGCTACGCGCCCGCCTCGTCGGATGCAGGTTGCGTGCCGGGCGGGAACACGAACGAGCAGTGCTCGATGGTGCGCCCAGCCGACACCGGTTCGAGTCGCATCACGAACGCGTGGTTCGGCAGCACGGAGATCAGCACGTTCGGGGACAATGCGATGAATCTGCCGCTGGCGGCATCGGACGCATCGAGGCCCTCTGCGGCCGGCAGCCTGAGCCAGTCGTCGCGCTCATCACCGGAAACGGGTGTCGTCGTCTGCCCGCAGTACATGCCCGGCCCCTGGTAGCGGTAGTGGTCTTGCACCCGGGACACCTTCGCCAGCTCGGGATGCACCCAGGCCAGGTGGTAGTACTCCGTGAAGTTCTCGAAGATCAGCTTCCAGTTGGCGGCCGGCCCGAACGTGCAGTCGGCCGGTGAGCGCGTCGCCGGCTGCCACTCGTCGAATCGGTAGCCGCACATGCGCTCGTCGAGGTCGCCGAGCCAGGCTGCGAGGGGAGGCGTGTCGGCGTCGAGGCACGCAAACACGAGCGGTCCCCACGATTCCGCTCGCACCGGTATCAGGCCGAAATCCGCTGGGTCGAAGTCGTCTCGCGGCACCGAATCGAACAACGGCGTGGCCACGAGCTGCCCGTCCACGCTGTAGTGCCAGCGGTGATACGGGCAGCGGATGGTCTGTGCGATGTCGCAGTCGGCCTCGGCGAGCTCGGTGCCGCGGTGGCGGCACGAGTTCAGGAACCCGACCAGGCCGTCGTCGGTTCTGGTCAGCAGCACCGATCGCCCGCCGATCGAACGCACCAGCAGCCGGCCCGGTCGTGCAAGTTCTGCCGACAGAGCCACGCAGACCCACGCTCGGCCGAACAGTTGCTCTTGCTCGGCGGCGAAGAAGCTCTCGTCGGCGTAGACCGCGGGCGACATGGCGAACGACGCATCGACAGGGTTGCGATTGGGTGCCCAGAAATCGGACTCCGGCTGTGTCCAACCAGCCTTCGGCTGTGTCCAACCAGCCTTCGGCTGTGTCCAACGAGTCGCCATTGAGTAGTTTTACCGCGTCTGGAAGACCGTTCCGAACACTAGTGCGCGGACATCAGCCGAACTGCTGGGCGAGCAACAGTTTGAGCACCTTTCCCATGGCATTTCGGGGCAGCTCGGCGACGGCGATCAGCTCCCGTGGGCACTTGTAGTGAGCCAGCCGGTCTCGCACGAAAGCGACGACATCGTCCGGATCGGGCTGGGCGCCCGCGTGCGGCACGACGGCTGCTGCGACTCGCTCGCCCCAGCGCTCGTCGGGCAGCCCGACCACGGCGGCTTCGGCGATCTGCGGATGCTCGACGAGGACCCGTTCGACCTCGGCGCAGTACACGTTCTCACCGCCGCTGATGATCATGTCCTTGACACGGTCCACGATCGCCAGTCGTCCGTCGTGGGCCATGATGCCCATGTCGCCCGAGCGGGCGAATCCGTCCGGGGTGTGGGCCGCATCGGTGGCCTCAGGTCGGCCCAGGTAGCCCTCGAACGGCACCACTGACATTGCGACGACCTCGCCGGCGACGCCGACGGGAACTTCCTCGCAGGTGTCAGGGTCGACGACCTTCACGACCGAGCCGGGCGCGGGTCCGCCGACGCAATGGGGCACGAGAGCTGCACGTTCTTTGACGTCGTATGTCACCCAGCCGGCTTCGGTCCAGCCGTATCCGTCGATGATCTCGGCGTTCGGAAATATGTCGAATGCCTCGTCGAGCAGGGACATCGGTCCCGGCGCCCCTGCAGAGAGCATGTACCTCAGGGAGCTCAATGCCGGCCGGCCCGCCCCTCGCCACGCCTCGGCGATCGCGGCGGTCATGGAGGGCACCAGGAACGCCCACGTGCTGTGCTGGGAGTACTCGTCGAGGGCGGCTTGCGGTTCGAACGCGACCATCACCCGGACGCGGCCGCCGGCCACCAGTTGGGCCAGTGTCAGGCCGCCATAGGAGAGGTGGAACATCGGACCCGGCGTGGACACGACTTCGCGGGCGGACAGCCCGAAGGTCCAGCTCCAGTGCATCAGTCGAGTCAGGAATCCTGCGTTGGTGTTGATGCTCCCCTTCGGGAAACCGGTCGTCCCCGAGGTGTACGCGATCATGGCGGGGCGCTCGTCGGTGATGGTGTCGCTCGGCGCGACGGTCGGGGTCAGACGACCCGTGCTGGGATCGATGTCGGCATACGGCCCGATGGGCCGCGACCATCTCGTTGGCGCTGAGGCGGGAATCTCGGCGGCGTCGATCAGCCTGATTCCGAGATCGGCCGTAACCCGCCGAGCGATGTCGATGAACGGCTCGGCGGCCAGCAGCACCGAGACACCCGCGTCTTCGAGCACGTAGTGGATCTCAGGCTCGGCAAGCCGGCTGTTGACCGGGACCGCCGCTGCGCCGACGAGCTGGCATGCCAGGTACGCAGCGGCGTAGTCGGCGCCGTTGGGAAGCAGGAGCCCCGCCATTCGCCCATGCGGCCCGGACTCGACTGGCCCCAGCGCATCCGTGATAGCCTCGGTTCGGGCCCAGAGCTGGCCGTACGTCCACGTCTCGACAGGCTTGACGCCTCCGGCTGTGCGCGGGTCAAGCACTTCGATCGCGCACCGGTCCGCGTAGGTCCGGGCGTTCGTCGCGACGCAATCGGCAATCGTGAACGGCTGCAGCATGATGGTGCGGAAACTAGCTGCGCAGATGGCTAGGCGTCGCGCTCGGTCTCGGGGCTTCCGGAGCGGCCTGCAGGTCGGATCTCGGCGATCAGATCGCCCGGTTCGAGCAGGGCTCCGGGCGCCGCGGCGATGGACGTGACCGTGCCCGTCACCGGAGCCGAGATCGACGACTCCATCTTCATGGCCTCGATCACCGCGATCGTGTCGCCGACGGTCACCTGATCGCCTTCGGCCACTGCGACATTGACCGCGCCCCGGAACGGTGCTGCCACGTGCCCGGGCACGCTCGGGTCGGCTCGGGCATGCTCGGGACGGTCCGCTGCAACGGAGCGATCCAGCGTGTCGATGTCGCGGGGCTGGCCGTTGACCCGGAAGCTGACCATGCGTATGCCCTCGTCATTGGGCTCGCTGATCGACCGCAGGCCCAGCAGCAGGCGCACGCCGGGGCCGAACACGACGGCGGTGTCATCTTCGTGAGCGTCGAGCCCGTACCAGAACAGCAGCGACGGCAGCACCGAGAGATCGCCGTAACGGTGCTCGTTCTCAGCTTGGGCCGCCGAGGGCGTGGGAAACAGCAGCCGGTTCAGCGTGGCCCGACGATCGCCCGCGAGGCCCGCCTCGTCGTCCGCGGTGAGATCCTTGGTCTTCGGAGACCAGTGGCGTTCCGCAGTCGCTCGCGTGCGGAACGGCTCGGGGAATCCTCCCGGAGGAGTGCCGAGCTCGCCGTGCAAGAAGCCGATGACGCTGTCGGGCAAGTCCACACTGGCGGGATTGTCGGCGAGCTGGGCCGGCGTGACCCCTGACGCAACGAGGTGCAGGGCGAGGTCGCCGACGACTTTCGACGACGGCGTGACCTTGATGGGGCGGCCGAGCAGTTCATTGCACGCCGCGTAGAGCCGCTCCACCTCCTCGAAACGATGCCCGATGCCAAGTGCCCGAGCCTGTGCCCGCAGATTCGACAGCTGGCCGCCCGGTATTTCATGGCGGTACACGGTGCCGGTCGGCGACGGCAGCCCGGCCTCGAAAGGTGCATAAACCCGCCGCACCGCCTCCCAGTAGGGCTCCATGTCGCCGATCGCGTCGAGATCCAAGCCGGTCTCCCGCTCGGTGTCGTCGGTCATCGCCACGACGGACGCGATCGATGGCTGCGAGGTCATCCCCGAAAGCGGCGGCGCGGCCGCGTCAATCGCGTCCACACCTGCTTCCACGGCGGCGAGGTACGTCGCCACCTGCCCGCCGCCCGTGTCGTGCGTATGCAAGTGCACGGGCTGGGCGAAGCGCTCACGCAGTGCGCTGACCAGCGACGCCGCCGCAGACGGCCGCAATAGACCGGCCATGTCCTTGATGCACAGAATGTGCACCCCGGCGTCATCGAGCCCCGAAGCGACACTCAGGTAGTAGTCGAGCGTGTACAGGTCCTCGTCGGGGCTTGAGAGATTGCCCGAATAGCAGATCGTGCCCTCGGCGACAGCGCCAGCGTCGATCACAGCGTCGATTGCCGGCCGCATCTGCTCGATCGAATTGAACGCATCGAAGACACGGAAGATGTCCATCCCGCGCTCGGCAGCCTCAGCCACGAAATGGTGCGCAACCGTGTCGGGATACGGCGAATAGCCCACCGTGTTGCGCCCCCGCAGCAGCATCTGGGTGCAGATGTTGGGGGCTGCGGCCCGAATGCGTCGCAGCCGCTCCCAGGGATCCTCGTGCAGGAACCGCAATGCCACGTCGAACGTGGCACCGCCCCAGCACTCCATGCTGAACAGCTGCGGCATGAAGTAAGCCATCTGGCGGGCACCGGCCACGAGGTCGATGGTGCGCAGTCGCGTGGCGAGGATCGACTGGTGCGCGTCGCGCAACGTGGTGTCGGTGACAGCCACCGCAGTCGCAGCACGCAGCTCAGCGGCGAAGCGCTCCGGTCCGAGCTCGGCGAGACGCTGCCGCGATCCAGCCGGCGGCGCGCCCTGCACTCGCCGCAGCTTGGAAGCCGGATCCACATCGGTCGGCGCCGGCCCGTTCGGCTGGTGGACGGTCACATCGGCCAAGTACCGCAACAAGCGGGTGGCCCGGTCGGCCCCGACGGATGCCGCGGTGAGCTCCGGCCGATCGTCGATGAAGGTCGTCGTGACTGGCCCGGAGCGGAATTCGGGGTCCGCAAGGATCGCTTGCAGGTAGGGCTGATTGGTCGACACGCCCCGCACCCGGTACTCAGCCAGGGTGCGCTGCATCCGGCGGACCACAGTGTCGAAGTCGGGGCCCCGGCAGGTGATCTTCTCGATCATCGAGTCGAAGTGCGGGGTGATCTCCACGCCCTGATAAACGCAGCCGTCCAGCCGTACCCCGGCGCCGCCGGCGGGCCGGTACGCGACGATCCGGCCGGTGTCGGGCCGGAAATCATTGGCCGGATCCTCCGCAGTGACCCGGCACTGCATCGCGAAGCCACGCAGGCTGATGCGTTCCTGGGCGAGCCCGAGGTCCGCGAGCGTGGCGCCCGACGCAATGCGCAGCTGCGATTCCACCAGATCGACGTCGGTCGTCTCCTCGGTCACGGTGTGCTCGACCTGGATGCGGGGATTCATCTCGATGAACACGTGGCGGCCGTGGCGGTCCACGAGGAACTCAACCGTGCCGGCATTGGCGTATCCGATGGTCTCGGCGAAACGCACGGCATCGGCAAGCAGCTGCTGGCGAACGGCGTCGTCGAGATCCCGGGCGGGGGCCATTTCGACGACCTTCTGGAAGCGTCGCTGCACCGAGCAGTCCCGCTCGAACAGATGCACGACATTGCCGCTGGCATCAGCGAGGACCTGTGCCTCGATATGGCGCACATCGCTCATGGCTTCTTCGTAGAACACGGTGTCATCACCGAATGCGCTGTGCGCCTCGCGCCGCGCCGCGTTGACCGCCTCGGCCAGATCGCCCGGGCGCTCCACGCGCCGCATGCCACGACCGCCGCCGCCCGATGCCGCCTTCACGAACAGCGGGAATCCGATCTCCTGTGCTGTGGCGATGATGTCGGTGTCGCCGTCGTCGATGGGTGCCGACTGGCGCAGCACCGGCAAGCCGGTTTCGTCGGCGGCTTGTCGAGCCCGCATCTTGTTGCCGGTCAGGCGCAGAACCTCGGCACTCGGCCCGACGAAGGTGACACCTGCAGCTGCGCATGCGTCCGCGAGATCTGGGCTCTCGGACAGGAATCCGTAACCGGGATAGATCGCATCGGCGCCTACCTCGACGGCCTTGTCCACGATGGCGGCGTGGTCGAGATACGCCCGAACCGGTCGACCTTCCTCTCCGATGACGTACGCCTCGTCTGCCTTGATGCGGTGCAAGGCGCCGCTGCGTTCTTCCTCGACGGGCAGGATCGCGACCGTCCGGATGCCGAGTTGGGTCGCTGCACGGAAGGCGCGGATGGCGATCTCGCCCCGGTTGGCCACCAGGAGCTTCTTCATGACGACCTCCTGTGCCCTCAATGTAGGTTCAACCGGGAACCGGGATTGACTGCGGTTCGAATGCAAACGTGACGAGCGTCGGCGGTCGCGTAGCGTTCGCGCGGTGACGCAATGGCACCTCGACCCGCATGTGCTGCACCTGAATCACGGTTCGTTCGGAGCGACGCCGTCCTCGGTGCTCGAAGCGCAGCAGCGCCTGCGCGAGCGCATCGAGGCGAACCCCACGCGGTACTTCCTGGGCGGCGACTACCAGGCCGAACTGGACGCGGCACGCCGCGTGGTGGCCGATTTCGTCGGCGCTGACCCTGCAGGTCTTGTGTTCGTGAACAACGCCACCGCTGGAGTCAACAGCGTGCTGCGATCGCTCGAGCCGAGCCTGCGGCCCGGCGACGAGATCGTTGTCACCGACCATGAGTACAACGCGTGCGCCAACGCTGCGGTGGTGTCAGCCGCCCGTGCCGGAGCACGTGTTGTGACCGCCGCCGTGCCGTTCCCGATTGACGATTCCCGCCAGGTCGTCAACGCCGTGCTGGGAACCGTGACCGAGCACACGCGGGTGCTGCTGATCGACGCGGTGACCTCGGCCACGGGCCTCATGTTGCCAGTACAGGAGCTGGCCACGGCGCTGGAACCGGATGTGAAGGTCGTGGTCGACGCCGCACATGCGCCCGGAATGATCGATTTCGACGTCACACAGCTCGGGGCGTCATACGTCACGGCGAATTGCCACAAGTGGATGTGCTCGGCCAAGGGAGCAGCGTTCTTGTGGGTGCGCGAGGACCGGCGCGACGACGTTTACCCGTCGGTCATCAGCCACGGGTACAACGGCGGTTGGCCCGCCGATGGCGGCCACCTTCATGCTCAGTTCGACTGGACCGGCACGCACGACCCGAGCGCATGGCTGACGGTCCCCGACGGCCTCGCTGCGGTGGAGGCCATGCACCCTGACGGCTGGCCGGGCGTGCGCGCCGCGATCCGCAACCTGTGCTTGAGCGGCCGGGAAACGCTGATCGACGCGCTCGGAATCCCCGTACCAGCGCCGGCCGACATGATCGGTGCCATTGCGTCGCTCCCGATACCGCCCGCCGACAACGCTGGTGCAGCGATCTTCGACCCGCTCATGGAGGTGTTGCGGGACACGCACGGCATCGAGGTGCCGGTTTTCACCTGGCCCGCGCCGCCGAATCGGCTGCTGCGGATCTCGGCCCATCTGTACAACCAGCCGGACGACTACGAACGCCTGGCCAAGGCACTTGTTGCGGAATTGGGTGGCTGACGGCTGAGCGCCGGCGCGACTGCGGCGCTGCGACGAAATTGTTGCGGAATTGGGTGGCTGACGGCTGAGCGCCGGCGCGACTGCGGCGCTGCGACGGCCGGGGCGAAGTGGCAGGATCGCGACGCATAGGGCGGCATCCGCCCGACCGATCTTGTCGAGGAGGCAACCATGTCAGGCGAAATCACCGCCACACCCGCAGCGAAGATGATCTACCTGATAAAGCGGCGTCCCGAAGCCTCCCGTGACGAGCTAGTGGCGAACTGGTTCAAGAACCACATGCCGAACGTGATCGAGGGCCAGCAACGGCAGGCCGCGGCGGGCAAGCTCCACGCGCACAAGTACATCGCCACGCTGTTCGAGCGACGTGACGACGGCAGCGATGCCGCGTGGGACGGCATGGCCCAGCTGTGGTTCGAGCGGCCGTTCCCGCCTCCAGACGAACCCCACGGGACCACGCCGGCCGACACGTTCCAGCAGAAGGCCGAGCCGTACGTGCAGTGGCCGGTGACGGAGTATGTGGTGCTCGACGGCAGCCTGCCCGTTGTCCCCAACACGCTCAACGAACCGTTCCCAGCGACGCGCTCGGGCTACTACAAGGTGACGTTTCTGGTGCCCGCCCGCGACGGCGTCGACGTCGGCGAGGCATTCCGGCACTGGCTGGAGGCGCATGCGCCGAACGTGCGCGGCGTCATGGAAGAGATCGGCGGATTGCGCTACGTGGTCAACCACAGCGTGAACCCGGCCAACGAGCCCTACATGGGCATGGCTGAGCTCTATTTCGCCGACCCGGACGGCTGGGAGACCTACAAGTCGACGGTCACCGAGGACGGCTTCGGTGACTTCGTCGACATCAAGCGCATGGTGGTCCTGCGTTCACGCACGCAGATGATCGGCATTCCCGGCTAGGTCTGCGCGCCCGGTCTGCGCGCCCGGCGCGCTAGGCCTCTGCGGCCGCCTTCATCGCTTCGAGCGTCGCTCGGATGCTTGTGCGCGCATTGTGGGCTCGCTGATCGACTTCGCCTTGACCGTGCTCGACCATGCGGGGCGACAGCTTCCGCAACGTCCAAATCTCGGTGAGCGTCGTGCCGCCACCCTTGGGCGCTAGCTGGTAGCGCCACAGGACGATGTTGTATTCGAGGCCGCCGGTGACGAACGCGAAGTCCTCGTTCTCGACACGTCGAATGATCTCGACGGGCGCCTTCCATTCCTCGCCGTCGAGCCGGTTGATGCCGACGAACATGTCGCCGACTTGGCCGGTCCCGGGCTCGCCGTCGGGCCCCTTGCGCCAGTAACCGCCGGTGTTCTCGCTGCTCCACTCGCCGTAGCGATCCAGCGCCGTCACCATTCCCCACACCTTCGACGGGGGAGCATCGATGTCGATGGCGTCGGTGTGCTCCATGACGGGGTTGTCGACGTGTCCAAGCAGTTGCTCGCTCATGCCCCGCAGCCTTGCAGATGTCGCCACCCGCCCGCAGGGTGTTGCTGCGGCCTGGGCGGGAGTGACTCAGTCAGTGCGGGTTTCGTTCGCCGGATACAGCTCGCGCCAGTCGATCTGGTCGTCATTGGGCAGCACGGCATTGATGGGCGCCATGTCAGCGAGCAAGGCGTCGGCCGCTTCGGCTCCCACCGCAGCCCAGGGGGCGCCGTCGAGTCGGTCGGTGAGGGCCTCGATCTCGGCACGACCATCGCGTCCGGTCTGCGTGGCCCAGCCATCCGCATCCACCCAGCCGCGGACTCGCAAGCTCTCGTATGCCTCGGCAGCCTCCGCAGCGGACCACCCGGCTTCCTGGCTGATCCACTCGTGCGGCGCCTCGTCGACGGCGACCTGGGACACCACCGACTCGCAGCCCGACAGTCCGGCTGCCGCAAGCGCGACCAGATGGCACCCACTCCGGTACTCCCGCAGCAACGTGCAGCCGTGCCAGAGCGCCATGTGCGGCTCGTCAGGCCAGTCCAGCGACGACCAGCCAGCGAACAGGACTCGTCCGACCGGGTCGGCCACTTCGGCCGTTGCTCGCACGATGCCGGCGCAGCGACGCACCTCGTCGCCGCCAACCAGCTCGCCCAGCTCTCGTCTCAGCGCAGCGTCCATGCCTTCGTAGCGCGCCGCCAGCACTGCCGCCGGTGACGAGTACGCCCAGGCATCCGGAATCGAGCGCCGCACTCGCGCCGGTGCGTAGTAGAAGAACAGCGACTCCACGACCGCCGCCGGCACCGGCCCCAGCGGTGCCACACGCGTTGCGAAGTAGTTCATCCAAAAACCCCGTAACCCCGTTGCAGAGCCCGTCTCGCGCACCTCCGGCGCCCAATAGCAGAGTTGGTGGTAGCGCTCCACGCACTCCCACATCTGTCTCGCCCTGTGCACCTGAGGCCTCCCTGTTGCTGCTGGTTCGGGCTAGCCGGGCACGTTGATGAGGTGGGTGGCGGCGTTGTCGAAGTGGGAGAACATGGCGCTCGCGATGTCTGCGGGCAGCTTCGAACCGTCGGGCAGCGCAGCGACTTCGAGCGACGCCAGCATGTGGCGTATCCAGGCATCCCGCGCGGCCTGGCCGATGGCGAACGGCATGTGTCGCATGCGCAGCCGCGGATGACCGCGCTCGGCGCTGTAGTTGGCGGGACCGCCCCAATACTGAGCCAAGAACCCTGCCAGCCGGTGCCGGGACGGCGTGAGGTCGCTGGGATACATCGGCCGCAGCAGCGGGTCCGACTCGACGGCGTTATAGAACCGGTCCACCAATTCGTCGAAGAAGCGCTGCCCCCCGACAGCGGCGTAGACCGTGGGTGGTTGCTCCACTGCATCGGCCAGCTTTCCGCCCAGTGTCAGTCCGCTCGCCCCCCATGGGGAGCCCTCGTTCGCAGGTGCGTTCTCGCTCGACCCGATGGCGTCAGCGTCAGTCACAGCGATCAGGCTAAGAGCGTCGGCGAGTTAGCTTGCGCGGGTGACTTCGACGCAGCACAACCCCGCCGACGGACCGATGCAGCTCGGCGCGCACATCGGGCAGCAGAACATAACGGCCGCCGAGATGCGCGACCTGTGGAAGCGACTCGACGCCGGCGGTGCCGACTGGATCTCCATCTGGGACCACCTGTACGAGGCGCCCCCGCTCGGCGGCGTCCTGCCTCATTTCGAGGCCCTCTCCACGCTTGGCTCCCTGGTGGCGGACACTCGTAACGCCCGCATCGGCTGCCTCGTCTTCTATGTCGGTTATCGCAACGCGGGTTTGCTGGCCAAGGCCGCCACCACGCTCGATCACTTCAGCGGGGGACGTTTCACACTGGGTCTCGGCGCGGGCTGGCACGAAACCGAAGCCGCAGCATTCGGCTACGACTTCCCGCCGCTCGGCGAGCGCTTCGACATGCTGGAGGAATCCTTCGAGCTCATCCGCTCGCTGCTCACCGAAGAGCGCACGACCTACGACGGCCGCTGGGTTCGTGCCGACGACGCTTCGTGCCTGCCCGCTCCGATACAGGAGCGGCTGCCGATCTGGCTCGGCGGGATCGGCGAGCGGCGCACCATCCCGATGGCAGCCCGACTCGCCGATGGCTGGAATGCCGCCTACATCACGCCCGAGAGATTCGCCCGTCTCGGATCATTGCTGGACTCACATGCCACCGCTGCCGGGCGCGATCCGGCTGAAATCGAGCGAACGATCAACGTGATGTTCCATCTTGTGACCGACCCCGCCGAGGTTGAGCCCGAGCGCGAGCGGGGGCGCGCTCCGTGGGGCGATCTGGCGGATCGATTCGACGAAGGCGCGCTCGTCGGCACGCCCGAGATGGCGGTCGAGCGGATCTTGGAATACCGGGCAGCCGGCGCACAGGGACTCAACGTGGCGTTGAGGGCGCCGATCCGCGACGAAGCGCTTGATGCCTATCTCGAAGAGGTCATTCCGAGCGTTCAACGCGAGACCGCCTGACGCGCAGGGCGCCAACGCTCGGCCGAGCCCGCCCGCGTTCGCCGCCGCATGGCGGAGCATTCCCGCATGCAACGTGACTCCGTTGACAGGCAGCACCCTGGCGTGGACGCGTACAGTTCGCGAGCGCCGGTCGCTGCGGCTGGCTCGCATCCGACGTGGTGCGGCCACAGAGCCCGGGCATGCGTGCCTTCGGGAATGAGTCCAGAAGAAGGGGACGGCATGTCAGACGGAAGACGGGCACACCGGTCGTATCTGAGCTACATCGACAAGTCGCGCGAGTACTACGCAGCGCACGGCTATCCGCAGCCGTACCAGTGGGCGTACAGCCACGAGGTGGCATTCACCCCACTGGAAAAGCCGCTCTCGGAGAGCACGGTGGGCTTGGTCACGACATCGTTCTTCCGGGCGGGCAGCGAGCCCACTGGCGTGCCTGCGGCCCGGCCGAAGCGACCCTACGCGGGGCACTGCGACGACGCCCTCAACGGTCTCTACAACAACGATCTGTTCTGGGACAAGGACAACACCCACACCGAAGATCTCGACACGTACCTGCCGATCAACCGGCTGCGCGAATTCGCAGCCGTTGGCCGCATCGGTGCAGTGTCAGAGCGCTTCTACGGCATTCCCACCGACTACAGCCACCGCCGCACGCAGCGCAACGACTCGCCCCGCATCGAAGAGTGGATGCGCGAAGACGGCGTGGACGTGGCGCTGCTGGTCCCCCTCTGACCTGTCTGCCATCAGACCGTGGGTCTGATCGCACGACACCTCGAAGAAGCGGGCATCCCGACCGTGGTCGTCGGCAGCGCCCGCGACATCGTCGAGGAATGTGGCGTCGCACGCTTCGTGTTCACCGACTTCCCGCTCGGAAATCCGACTGGCAAGCCGGGCGACGCGGCGATGCAACGCGACATCGTCGGCACGGCGCTCGACCTGCTCGAGCGTGCGTGGCTCCCGCGTACCACCGTGCAGACGCCGTTCGTGTGGGATGCCGACGACAACGACGGCTGGCGCAGCCACTTCATGCGCGTTGACGATTCGAACCGGGCGACGCTGGCCGCGGCGGGCGAAGCCCGTCGAGGTGATCAGGCCGCCGCCAAGGCCGACGGCCGCGCGCGGACCACCTGAGCGCTCCACGCATCGGCTGACATCCTCAGCTGACACAGTCGGCGCTGTCGCGAACGGCGCGCAAGCGAACGAAAGGCTGGATATGGCGGAGCAATCGACTGGCCGGCAACGTCGACCCCTCGTTGACCCCGCAGACGCGGATGCCCCCGACTTTGTGCCATCCGAGCCCGCCGGCGCCGACGTGTACTCGCATCCGTCCGAGCACGGCGAACGGATCGTCGGCGCTCCCGATCCGGATCTGCTGATCCCCGCATCTGGCGGTGTCCGAGTCGCGGCAGACGTCTACGGCGACAGCGGGCCGCTAGTTCTGCTGCAGCACGGCGGCGGGCAGATCCGCCACGCCTGGAAAGGCGCAGGACAGGCGCTCGCTGACGGTGGCTACCGGGCCGTCAGCCTCGACGCACGGGGCCACGGTGACTCGGATTGGTCACCCGACGGCGACTACACAACCGAGGCGTTCGTGGCGGACTTGGTGGCAATCGTGGAGTACTTCGGCGAGATGCCAGTGCTCGTCGGCGCGTCGATGGGCGGAGGTACGTCGCTGACCGCCGTCGGGGGCGCGCCGTGGAGGCCACGGCCCTCGTGCTCGTCGATACCGCGCCGCAGATCGAAGCGGCCGGAGTGCGCAAGATCCGCAACTTCATGGCTCAGGGTGCTGACGGTTTCGCTTCACTCGAAGAAGTCGCCGAGGCCATCGCGAACTATCAGCCGCATCGCAAGCGTCCGCGCAACCTCGACGGCCTCGCCAAGAACGTGCGCCTGTGGCCCGACGGCCGCTATCGATGGCACTGGGATCCGGCGTTCATGCACCGGCCGCGCAGCTTCAAAGAGCGCATCCCGCGCCAGCAGGCCGCCGCGGAGAACCTGACGCTGCCGACGCTACTGGTGCGGGGCGGCCTCAGCGACGTGCTCTCCGAGGAGGGAGCGCAGGCGTTCCTGGCGACAGTGCCCCACGCCCACTACGCGAATGTGGGCGATGCAGCACACATGGTCGCAGGCGATCGGAACGACCCATTTGTCGAAGCGACACTGGGTTTTCTCGCCGAATTTGTGCCCGCTTCGTGAGCGCGGGTTTGATTGGGCAGTTCACGGCGTATCCTTGTGGCCTTTGGCCGACCAGGCCAAGCTTCGAAAGACATTAAATGCGCGGAACCGTCAAGTTCTTCAACAGTGAAAAAGGCTTCGGCTTCATCTCCCGTGAGGGAGCCGATGACGTCTTTGTCCACTACTCCAACATCGTCGGTGAGAACTACCGAACGCTGGAGGCAGGGCAGACGGTCGAGTTCGACATCGGACCCGGCCGCAAGGGCGACGAAGCGCAGAACGTCAAGCCTGTCTGAGCGCGCTCGTCACTGAGCGCACTCGCCATCGACCGTCGCCCGCCGAACAGGCAGGCGCCGCACGGAGTCTGGGGCCCGAGACATCTCGGCCACCAGAGTTCCTTTGGCGATCGCATCGGGCATGGGCGGCGTCTCACGTCACCTCCTGTCAACACATCTCGGGCCACCGGGCCGCGTGCTGCTGCGCGAGTATTGAGCAGCGCGCGCCGGTACCCTCCCGTCGTCTGGCCGGAATATTCGGCCGACGGGTTCGCAGGCCGGTCTTGGTTCTTCCTGTCAACGTGGACCAGACCCCCGCTATCGCCGACCTCTTCACCCCCTGTTGAGGCGCCACCGAACCCCCCAGGAGCCCGCGCGCAGCGGGCCAGGAGACACATGCCCCCCACCTTTGCCCAACTGGGCGCCCCCGACTTCATCGTGAGCGCGCTCGCTCAACGTGGCATCAGCCAGCCGTTCGCCATCCAGGCGGCCACCGTGGCCGATGCCTTGGCCGGACGCGATGTCTGCGGCCGCGCGCCCACCGGATCCGGCAAGACGCTGGCGTTCGGGATTCCGCTGGTAGCCAGCGTCGGCAGCGCCCAGCCGCACAAGCCCCGAGCGCTCGTGCTCGCGCCGACCCGCGAACTCGCCGATCAGATCATGACCGAGCTGCGCACCTTCGCAGGCAAGCGCCGGGTCGCCGTCGCCTATGGCGGTGTGGGCTATGGCGCCCAGATCGGGTCCCTGCGTCGCGGGGTCGACATTCTCGTCGCGTGCCCAGGTCGCCTCGAAGACCTCATCGAACAGCGCCATGTTGACCTGTCCGCTGTTGACAAGGTCGTCATCGACGAGGCCGACCGCATGGCCGACATGGGATTCATCCCGGTCGTGCGACGCCTGCTCGACCAGACCGCCGCAAACCGCCAGACCATGCTGTTCTCGGCCACGCTCGACGGTGACGTGGCGACACTGACCCGCGACTATCAGCGCGATCCCGTGCGTCACGAGGTCGGCGACGAAACCCCGGACGTCAGCGCTGCAGATCACGTCTTTTGGAGTGTGGCCAGGACCGAACGCACCGACGTCTGCGCGGAAGCGATCGACGCCGCAGGATCCACGGTCGTGTTCTGCCGAACCCGGCATGGCTGCGACCGCGTGGCCAAGCAGCTGGATCGCCGGGGCATTCGCACGGCGGCGCTTCACGGCGGCCGCAGCCAGAGCCAGCGCACCAGGGCCCTGGCCGAGTTTGCGGCCGGCAAGGTCCAGGCGCTGGTCGCGACTGACGTCGCTGCCCGCGGCATACATGTCGAAGGTGTCGGTGCCGTCGTCCACTACGACGTCGCGGCCGACCACAAGACGTACCTTCACCGATCGGGCCGCACGGCCCGGGCCGGTCTGGGCGGCGTGGTGGTCTCGCTCATCCAGCCCGAGCAGGTCAAAGAATTCAAGTCCATGCAGCGCAAGATGGGCCTGGAACAGCCCATCACCGAAGTCGACGTGGCCGCGATCCGGTCAGCCAGCCCACGCAGGGGCAGCGCCTATGTCACCGGATTTGCCACCGATGCAGGCCCGAAGGGCTCGAAGACCCACAAGGCCAAGGCGGCTTCAGGTCAGCCACGCTCTGAGCCCCGCAAGGTGAGCGCCGAGGCGAACTCACAGCGCCCACGGTCGCAGACTCGGCGTCGCACGCTCGAGCGCCCGGCGGCCAAGAACCAGTCCCGTCACCGCCGAAGCAACAACAACAATCGTTCCAGGTCAAAAGTTCACCAGCGCTCGTCACAGCGCTGAGAGGAATCAAGCGTCCGGGTCGTCCTTCGGCCCATCCAACGATTCGAGACTGGACGGCGCAAGGTTCGAGGCGAACTTGGACATGTTGTCGCTCAGCGCGCTGATGAGCTGCTCGACGAATTGCGGTGACATGTTGACGCGTTGCACGACGACGCCTCGCCGGGGCGACTGTTTGCCGCTGAAGTCCAGCCGGATGAAGTCGAGCGTGAATTCATACGGCGAGTGGCGTACCACGGCGAAGTTGGACCACACGCCGCCCTCGAGCTCGGGCGGCAGTCGGATCTGCAGCTTCGTGCCGTCCGGCAGCGCTTCGTGCGGGTTGCCCTCGGCCATCCGGAGACGCTAGCCCGTCGGGGTCTCGCTGCTGGCGACGGTGTCTGCAGCGCTCAGCAGCGCTGTCAGCGTTCCTCGCGTCGATACGGGAGCGTCAGGGCGGCCGGCGCTGGGCTCGGTCGATGCCGGGCCCGGAAGCTGATGGCAATGAGGACCGCCACGGTCAGCAGGAACGGCAGGATGCCAAACAGCGCTGGCGAGATCGTGTTGACCTCGAGGCCGAAGAGGTTCAGGTCGAACGTCTGGACGCGGGGCTGCAGCGCCAGCGTGAACCCGAACAGCAGCGAGCCGGCGGCGAGCCGCCCGGGCCGCCAGGCGCCGAAGATGACCAGCGCGACGGCAATCCAGCCGCGACCCGCGATGAGGCCTTCGGTCCAACCGGCGGCCATGTAGAGCGACAGGAAGGCGCCCGCTGCGCCAGCGAAGGCGCCGCCAACGAGCACGGCACCCGAACGCAGCAGCACCACCGAATGGCCGACCGAGTCGGTCGTGGAAGCGGATTCGCCCACGGCCCGCAAGGCGAGGCCAAGCCGGGTCCGATTGAGCACAAACCAGACCGCCACGCCCAAGCCGGCAGCCAGATACACAACCGGTGGTTGATTGAACAAGATCGGTCCTGCCCAGGGGATATCGGCCAGACCGGCGATTCCCAGATCAGTGAACACAGCATCGGCCCGCTCGCGCACGGCGTCCTGACCGATGAATGCGGCAAAACCGAGACCGCCGACCGTGATCGCCAGACCGGACACAACTTGGCCCGCACCCATCACGACGCTCACCATCGCGTGCACGCCTGCAACCCCCATGCCGACGGTGGCTGCGGCCAGGAAGCCGATCCATGGCCGGTCAGTGGCGAGCGCCACCATGAAGCCGCTGACGGCACCCATCGCCATCATGCCCTCGACGCCGAGGTTCAACACACCCGAGCGCTCGGCAATCAGCTCACCCAGCCCGGCCAGATACACGAGCGTGGCGAACTGGACGGTGGCCACGAGCAGCCCGATGATCGCGTCCTCAGACACCTGCTGCTCCCGTAGTCGCAGCGGCATCCGCCGCCTCAGGCAGTTCGGTGTCGCTTCCCACCGGGCGCACCCAGCGAATCCGGTAGTTCAACAAGACGGCCGCTACCAGTGCAGCGATCAGGATCATCGCCTGCAGGATCGTGGCGATCGAACTGGTGACCCCGAGCGTCTGGATGGATTGGCCCCCAACCTGGACTGCGCCGAACACGAAGGCGACGACTGCCACGCCGGACGGCCGCATGAGAGCCAGAGCGGCCACGATGATGCCAGCGAAGCCGTAGCCGTTGGACAGTCCGGGATCGAGGCGGGTGGCCGTTCCGGTGAGCTCGACGGCCCCGGCCAGCCCCGCCAGCGCACCTGAGAGCAAGAGCGCGGTCAGCACCTTGCGTTGCAGAGAGATTCCTGCATAACGAGCGGTCGCCGGCGATGATCCGGCCATTCGCAGCTCGTAGCCCCATGCTGTCCTCGACACTGCCAGCCAGAACGCGACAAGCAATGCGATCGCGATCAGGACGCCGATGTGCGCGCGCCCGAACAGGCCCGGCAGCGAGGCGTGATCGGGCAGCGGCTCGATCAATGCGAAGCCCCGCGACTCAGGGTCCTTCCACGGACCCGTTTCGAGCCATTCCACGATCCGAATCGAGACCTCGACGAGCATGAGGGTCGTGATGATCTCGCTGACGCCGAGGTACGCGCGAGCCAGCGCCGGGCCGAGCATCAGGATGACTCCGCCGGCTGCTCCCGCACCGATCATCAGCAAGATCAGCACAGGACCGGGCAGGTCTCCTGCGGTCATCGCCACACCCGCGGCAACGGTGGCGCCGGCCATCATTTGACCCTCGGCGCCGATGTTCCACAGACCCATCGAGCCGGCCACTGCGACAGCCAGGCCGGCCAGCGCCAGCGGCGTCGCTCGCAACAACGTTCGGGAGATCGAGTTCGCGCCGCCCAGCGACGAATCGATCATCCGGCCGTAGACCGCGCCGGGGTCGTTGCCTGCTGCCCACAGCAGCAGCGCGCCCGCAATGAGCGCCGCAGCGATGCCGATCACGAAGGCGATGGCCTGCGCAGCGGGCGCGACGTTCGTCCGTCGTTGCAGCACCGGCCGGATCACGCCGTGATGCCAGCGAGCTCGCCCGCGGGCCACCGTATGCAGCGGAGCGTGGGTGGGATCGGTCACGAGCCGCCGCCCTGTGTTGTGGCTGCGCCGTTGTGTCGGCGGCGGGTTGGGGTGTGTTGGGTTGTCACGAGCCGCCGCCTCCGGCCATCGCTGCACCCACTTCGCCGCGTGTTGTTTGGGACGGGTCGAGTCGAGCTGCGATGCGGCCCTCGTACATCACAACCAAGCGGTCTGACAGCGCGAGCAGCTCGTCGAGATCTTCGGAGATGAGCAGCACACCGACACCAGCGCTGCGCTGCGCCACGATCTGCTCCTGGACGGCCGCGATGCCCGCGACGTCGAGACCCCGCGTGGGCTGCGCCGCCACGAGCACTCGCGGTTCGCCGGTCAGCTCGCGCCCCAGCAGCAGGCGCTGCAAGTTGCCGCCCGAGAGGGCGCTGACGTTTTCGTGCAGCCGTCCCACCTGGACGCCGAAGCGCTCAACGAGGCCCTTGCAGAACTCTTCGCAGCGCTTCAGATCAAGCATGGCACCTCGCCGCAGGGACAGGTACGAGCGCACGACAGCGTTGTCGACGACCGACATGTGCGGCGCCAGGCCCACGCCGAGCCGATCTTCGGGCACGTAGGCCAGACCGCTGCGGGAACGAACCCTCGGCGATGCGCCGGTGATGTCGGCGCCTGCGAGCCGCACGGTTCCTTCGGTGGTGGCCCGCAAGCCTGCGATTGCTTCGGCCAGCTCTCGTTGACCGTTGCCCGACACTCCGGCAATACCCACGATCTCGCCGGCACGCACGTCGAGGTCGACAGCATGCAGCGCCGGGAATCCTCGATCGCTGAGCGCCGCGACGCCTTCCAGCGCGAGCACGACGTCGCCGCTGGGGTGGTCCGGTGGGCGTGGCACCTCGGCTGCGGCCTCTCCGACCATCATCTGGGCGAGGTCGGACCGATCGACGCCCGCAAGGCTGCCCGGCTGCGCAACGGTGACACCCCCTCGCAGCACCGTCACCTCGTCGCAAACCGAGAGCACTTCGTCGAGCTTGTGGCTGATGTAGATCACCGAGCGGCCACGGTCGGCCATCGCCCGCAGCGTCTCGCCTAGGTCAGCGGCCTCGGCAGGCGTCAGCACGGCGGTCGGCTCGTCAAGCACCAGCACATCAGCGTCGCGCCACAACGCCTTCAGAATCTCGACACGCTGCCGTTCACCGACGGACAACTGCCACACCGGTCGAGTCGGATCGGCATCGAGTGAGTACAACGCAGCCAGATGGGAGACTCGCTCGACAATCTGGTTCATGTTGAGATAGCGGGGCGCCGAGCCCAGCACCACGTTCTCTGAGACAGTGAGCGAGGGCACCAAACGGAACTCCTGGTGCACCATGCCGATGCCGGCAGCAATTGCGTCTGCCGGAGAGTGGAACCGGCATTGCTCGCCGTGCACCCAGATCTCGCCGCCGTCGGGGAGATAGACGCCGCCCAGCACGTTGACGAGCGAGGTCTTGCCGGCACCGTTCTCACCGAGCAGTGCGTGGATAGTGCCGACGCGAACCGACAGGTCGGCACCGTCGCAGGCCACGACGCCGGGAAACTCCTTGCGGATGCCCCGCAAATCGACGGCGAGCGACGTTTCCGAGGAAGCCGCGGAGCCGACGCGGGGAGTCGTTGCTTTGTTCACGGTGTTGTCGAGGTCACCGCAGAGTCGTTCAGTGAGTGCGCGATCATGACGACTCCGCCGACGCCGGCGGGCTCGGTGGTGCCCACTGGAGCGCCGACGGAGCCGTCAGTTCGATTCGCCAATTCCGATCAGCTTGGGTCGCCCACGACGCCCTCGACAAACCAATCCATGCCGAGCATGGAGCCGTCGTCGAGCGTTTCGCCGTCGGCAACTCGAATCGCGCCGGCCTGGTCGCGGATCTCGCCCGTGAACACGTCCCAGTCGCCACTGCGGATCTGATCCGCGGCAGCGTTGATCTGGCTGGCAGCGTCTGCCGGCACGTCGTCGGCGAGTTCCGCGAGCTGGACGATGCCGTCGTTCATGCCACCCCAGTACTCGCCCGGTTGGTACGAACCGTCCGCCACAGCTTCGATGATCGATGCGTAGCGCGGGCCCCAATTCCAGATCGGCGCGGTGACGAACGCGTCCGGCGCAAAGTTGCGCATGTCGGAGTTGTAGGCCACCCAGCGGGCGCCGGCGTCCTGAGCGGCGAGGCCGGCGGCAGTCGAGTCCTGATGCATTGCGATCACGTCGGCACCGGCTTCGAGCAATGCCTTGGCCGAGTCACCTTCGACCGCGGGGTCGAACCAAGTGAAGGTCCATGCAACATGGACTTCAGCGTTGGGGTTAACAGCCCGCGCGCCCAACGTGAATGCATTGATGCCCCGAATCACTTCGGGGATCGGGAACGCTGCGACATACCCGAGCTGTCCGCTCTCGGTCACCGCACCTGCGGCCATGCCGGACAGATAGCGAGGCTGGTACATGCGACCGAAGTAGTTGCCGAAGTTCGTGTCGTTGCGCTTGAAGCCCGAGGCGTGCTCGAACACCACGTCGGGGTAGTCAGCGGACAGATCTTCCATGGGGTCCATGTAGCCGAACGAGGTGCCAAAGATGATGTTCGCGCCCTCGTTCTCGATGAAGTCGATCGCGATCTCCTTGAACGCTTCTGCGTTCTCGGGCACGTTCTCCACGAAGAGCGTTGTTGCTCCGGTCGTGGATTCCGCGTACTGGCGACCTTGGTCATGGGCCCAGTTCCAGCCCGCATCGCCGACGGGTCCGACGAGAATGAATGCCGCTGTCACGTCGCTCGCAGCCATCGTGCCGGAAGCGTCGTCATCCGCGGGCTCGGCCACGGCTGGTGCTTCCGTCGTCGCAGCGGCCTCGGTCGCTGGCGTCGTCTCGACCGTGGTGTCGTCGCCGCTGCTGCAAGCACCACCGAGCAATGCCACGCCGATGAGCGCCACTGCAAGTCTTGTCAGGGTTCTAGAGCGCATATTCTCCCTCTCCGCACGCGCCCGGGAGCGGGGCTCCGGGCGGCAACCAACGAGCCTAATCTCGGAGAGTCTGGCGCGATGCCAAAGCGGACAGCCGGCACTCTGGCGTGCTGTGAGGAACTGCTCGCAGTGTGCTGAGGCAGTCCTGCAACTAGAACGGGTTGAGCTCGAGTCCGAGCACGTGGCGCCCGAGCTGATGGGTAACGCGGTCCTGATGCACGTTGATGTGCACCGGCATGGCGCGAAAGTCCCGGTAGCGGCGTTCGAAAGCGCCGCCTTCACGCAGTGCCGTGCCACCCTGGGTGCGGTGCAGCAGCGACATGGCCTCATCGAGCTGCTCGACCGCCATCGAGGTCACGGCCATCTGTCTCAGGTAGTCGGCTTCGTCGGGAATGACGTCGGCGGCGATGCGACGGTCAACGTCGTTGCACGCAGTCTCAACTGCGGCAGCGGCGGCAGCCAGCAGTGCTGCAGCGCGGCCGAAGTTGACCTGCACCGTCGGCCGCTCGACCATCTTGCCGCCGATGATGACTCGGCGACCGCCTGCAGCGTCGGCTGCCTCCGCGAGCGCCCGGCGTACCAGGCCCACCGCCATCCAGGTGAGCCACAAATCCGAGATGCCTACCCAGTCCTCGCGGTACCGGTGGTCCACCACCGGAATGCTGCGCAGCGACTCGGCGCGATTCACTCCGTACCAGGCCACGCAGTCGCTGAGGTTCACCGCCACGTCGGTGTAGTGGACGTCGTCGGTTGCCGAAGCGCGCAAACCTGCGCCGTCCCACGACGGATCGATCTTCATCCCCTCGGTGTTGGTGGACATGATGGTGAATCGGATGTCCATCGGCCGAATCGGCTTGCCGTCGTCGCCGGTGACGGCGAAGGCCACTCCGCAGTAATCGGCATAGCGAGCGCCCGTGCCCCAACGGCCAGCGCCGTTCAAGATGGCCTGATCGCCTTCGATGCGACCGTAGACCGAGCTGCGGGCGCCGCCGGGGAACGACACCCAATGGCCGTTGGTCACGATGTCGGTGAGGAAATCCTGCTGTTCGGGACCCATGCAGCCGACGAACAGATGGAACACGCACAGGTGGTTCCACAGACACCAAGCCAGGCTCGGGCATCGGGCCGCGACCGCTTCGAGCTCGCGGCCCATGTGGAGCATCGTTTCCTCGACCCCGCCGATGTTGCGGGTGGCGGACATGCGCATGAAATCGGTGCCCCGGATCGCCTCAATGACCTCCGACGAGACGGATCGGGTCCGGTCCGCCGTCTCTGCTTGCGCCTCGATCGCGTCCAGGAACGGTGCGATACGCAGTCCCTCGGTCGGTGTGGGGGCGAAGTGCTCGACGAGCTCAGCGCCGGATGGACCGGCGTCGGCCAGCTCAGCGCCGGATGGACCGGCGTCGGCCAGCTCAGCGCCGGATGGACCGGCGTCATCGGGGGACGTCGGGCTCGGTTGTTCGGATTTGGGTGCTCCCGCCATCCGGCCACAGTAGGCCGCGGCGGGATCAGCCGCAGTGGCCGTTGGCAGCTGGCGGCACGTCGAGCATCGGGTTGCGGTCGAAGAAGCCGTCAGGCACCAGCCCGAAGCTGATGTATTCGGTGGGCATCACCGGGAAGTCCTCGGGACGGGCGTCGTGAGTGATGCCGAACGTGTGCCACACCGTGACGTCGGTGCCGACGATCGGTCGGTCGCCCGCCGTATAGCGCTCCAGACCGTCGCCGGCGTTGCGCTGCGTGGGGAACCGGCCGGCGGCATATCGCTCGTCGGGATCGGTCGGCGACACCCACAAGTTGTGCCGGCCGAAGGTGGCGCGTTCGGAGTGCGGGCTGTCGGCCGCAGCGAACATCGTCGCGGTGGGCGGCGGCAAGAGCCGGAACGCCGTCGGGCGCCCGAGCCGATTGATGTGATCGGCGCTCTCGATCCGCCAGTACCGGCTCGACGACGAGTTGGTGTCGCGGCGAGCAGCCAACTCGCGCTCCAGCACTGTCTCGCGGGCAGCGAACGCCGTACCGTGCGGGTTGTCGGGGCCGGGCGGCAGCGCTTCGGCGTTGACTTCGACAACGGTGTTGGCGTTGCCGTCGACCGCCATGTCCAAGCGCACGCAGAACAGGTGCTGGTGAATCGGGGCGGACACGTGCGGCGCAACCTGGCGGGCGAAGGTCATGTCGTCGCCGTCACGGTGCGAACGGGTGGTGAGGATGCCGGTCAGCTTCACCTCGTACCGAATCGAGCCGTCGAGGTAGAAGTACCAGAAGAACCCGTACTCATAGTTCCCGACCGTGTGGATGGCGCTCACCACCAACCGGCGAGATCGGCGCACCTCGGTGGTGTCGGCATTCCAGTCGAAGTGCTTCCAGCCGATGCCGAAGTCCTCCTCGTGGATGCAGAGCGCATTCGGCGTGGTGACCACGGAGCCATCGTCGAACACCTGGGTGGAGTCGAGGTAGCTGATCTCGCCGAGGCAGTCACAGCCCAGCTCGAGTGAGTTGTTCATCAGGCCGAGGCCGAACTCCCCGGAGTCGAGCGCGTGCTTGAACGTCTGAGACGGACGGGTGTCGCCGTAGGGCACCACCATCTCGGCCAGTGATGCCCGGTCGATGATCGGACGCACCCGGCCACCGTCGTCATAAGTGATCCGGTGCAGCACTAGGCCTTCGGTGTCATCCATGACGACGCGCATCGACCACTTCTGCCAGCGCAGCTCGTTGTCGTCGAGTGTCAAGCTGGTGCCCTCGGGCTGGGTGATTTCGATCGGACGCAAGTCAGTTCGCATCGGCCCGAAGTCCTCGGTGACGGCGTCAACGTCGAAGTTGCCCCGCTCAGAGGCCACCGGCCACTGGCCGAAGTCTTCGAGGTGCAGCACTTCGAGCGTGTCCACGTCGATGTGCACCAACAGCCCGTCGAGGGGGTAGGCGTAGCCGTTGTCGGCAGGGTTCGGGCGCCAGTAGGCGATGCAGCGTTGCACCCGCCGATTCGTCTCGAATTCGAAGCCATAGTCGCCGGTCGGCCACGGGTCGATCTGGACTTGCGACGGATCGGTGATGCCGCGCTTGGCGATGGCCGCAGCGAATCCCGGGTCGGCCCGGCAGGCGTCCATCACGGCGAACAGCTCGGCCATGCCGACCCGCGGCACGACGCCCGGATGGTGCTCCCAGGAGTCGACCTGACCGCGGGTCACCGAGACCACGGCGGTGTACACCTCGCCCTGTTCGCGCACCACCACTTCGAAGCGGCGGTCGGTGTCCGAGCCCGGCGTCCAGGCCGCGACTTCGGCCTTGGGCGGCTCCCAGATGCAGAAGCCGTGAAAGCGTGCGCTGTCGCCGATGCGCCCGCTGCGGCGCAGCACCTCGATAGCGGCATGGGCTTCCGCTTCGGTCATCATCGAAAGGGGATGACGCGGTGGCGTGGCCGCATCATCGCTGGGCCGCTCGAGCAGGGTCTCGGTCATGAGATCACGCTACGTGGCCGCCAGCAGGTACGCAGCCTGAACGGACGCGATCGGTAGTGTCGCTCGATACGGCTCCGAGCCCAACGGGCAGGCAAACGGGCCAGCGATGGGAGTCCTCAGGTCGTGACGGTTGGGGAACTCCGGAGCCGCGTCCGGCACCACCTCGAGCTGGTCTATCCCACGCTGCTCACCGACGAACTGGTCGACGACGTGCTCGCGGCTATCGGTCTCGATCTCGCTGACGAGGTGGCCCCCGCTGGGCCGCGATGGGATCAGCGCGATATTGCAGTGATCACGTACGCCGACTCGATCACCGAGGCGGGCAAGGTTCCGATGCACACCCTCCACGAAATGCTCGACGATCTGACGGGCGATGTCGTGACCGTCGTGCACGTGCTGCCGTTCTACCCGGCGAGCTCCGATGGCGGCTTCGCTGTCACCGACCACCGAGCGGTCGACCCCCGGCTCGGCACCTGGGAGGACATCACAGCGCTCAGCGACACCTACACGGTGATGGCCGACCTCGTCGTGAACCATGTCAGCGCCGCTCACCCCTGGATGGACCAGTTCTGCCGGGGCGAGCTGCCCGGCAGCCGCTACCTGCTCACTGCGGAACCCGAGGACGACCTGTCGAGCGTGGTGCGTCCACGGACGACGCCGCTGCTGCGCGAGGTCGAGACCCCCGACGGCCCCCGGCTGCTGTGGTGCACCTTCAGCTACGACCAGATCGACCTGAACTTTGCCGAACCCGTAATGCTGCTGGAACTGTTGCGCACTGCCGCATGCCTCGTCGACGCCGGTGTGCGCTGGTTCCGCCTCGACGCCATCGCCTATCTCTGGAAAGAGCCGGGCACTTCGTGCCTGAACCTGCCGCAGACCCACGAGATCGTCAAGCTGCTGCGGACCTTGCTGGACGCACGCCGTCCGGGCTCGGTCATCATCACCGAGACCAATGTGCCTCACGACCAGAACGTGGCCTACTGGGGTGAGGGCGACGAAGCCCACCTCGTGTACAACTTCAGCCTTCCCCCGCTTGTCGCCCACACGGTGCTCTCGGGTTCGGCCGTCGCGATGCAGCGGTGGCTCGCTCAATTGGAGCCGCCGCCGCCGGGAACGTCGTACTTCAACTTCATCGCCAGTCACGACGGCATCGGCTTGCGCCCGGTGGAGGGACTGCTCACCGGCGCCGAGATCGACCGCCTCGTCGCCGCAGCCCACGCCGCCGGTGGTACCCATTCAGAGTTCGACACCCCGCACGGCCCGCGTGCCTACGAGCTGAACGTCTCGCTCTGGGATCTTTTCGCCGACGATGCAGATCCGCTCGGCGTCTCCCAATTCCTGGCAGCGCACACGATCATGCTGGGCCTCGCCGGCGTCCCCGCGCTGTACGTCCACGCCATGTTGGGAACGCCGAGCTACTGGGCGCCGATCGAGGGTGCGCCGCGCATTGTGACCGAGCACGGCCTGCCTCCGGTGGAGCGAAATCGGCGCACGATCAACCGGCGCAAGCTCACGCTCGACGAGGCCGTCGACCTGCTTGGCGCCCAGGGCGGCATCCGCCGCAAAGTTCTGGTGGAGCTGGTCCGGCGCATGCTCATCCGCCGCGAGCAGCCCGCATTCCACCCTGACGGCCCCCAGCGGTCTCTGGAGCTGGGACCCCGCGTCCTCGGCGTCGTCCGCGGCAGCCCCGAGTGGGGCCAAACCGTCGTCTCACTGACCAATGTGAACCACGACCGGATCGAAGTCGACCTCGACGTCCTGGGCGCCCGCAGCGCGAGCGGAGCCGTGGGCGCCAACAGCAGCGCAGCATTGCGTTTCGCCGCCGATGGCTGCGTTGACCTCATCGAGGACCGCCTCCACCCCCCAGGCGACAAGTTCGAAATGACAGCTGGCCAGACCGCATGGCTCTGCTCGCCGCAGGACCGGCGCGCACCAGTGGTTCACGACTGACCTGTCTCGGCTCGGCGACAGGACCCGCCCCGCCGGGCCTCACCGCGCGACGTCGGCCCGTCAGCCGGCGCCCGGCGCGTTGTCGGCCTCGACGGCGTCGTAGAGCTGTTCCAGCACTCCGTCGACGGCGCTTTGCACTCGCGACCAGTTCGGGATGAACGGCGTCCCCATCGGATCGTTCAGGAACTCGTCGCCTGCTTCCATGATCGCTGCCGCGAACAATTCCACGGCTGTTTCCTCGGCATGGAGATCGAAGTCGAAGCCATTGAAGAAGGCGTCGTTGCGGTAGTGGCTGACCAAGTCGAGCGCGTTGCGGTAGTACACCGCCTTGACCGTGCGGAACGTCTCGGTGCCCAGCACCGTGCCGTCGATCGCCAGTTTGCGATAGATGGCCTTCGCGATGTCCCGGCTCATCTTGTGCAGCCCGGCGTTCGCATCTTCCTCCGACAGCTCTTGGTGCTTGTGGTCGTAGCGATCGGCGATGTCGACCTGGCAGATCCGGCGCCCTGGGTAGATGCGGTACACCTCCGAGAGCACGCCGATCTCCAGACCCCAGTCGCTGGGTATTCGAATGCTGCGCGTCATGTCGGTCTTCATCGCGAACTCGCCGGCAAGCGGGTAGCGGAACCCGTCGAGATACCGCAGGTAGTCGTGCTCGCCGATGGTCGCGCTCAGCGCTCTCAGCAACGGCGTGACCAGCAGGCGTACCACCCGTCCGTTCATCCGCCCCTTCGCGCCGAGGCCGTCGGCTGACACATCGCCACTGGCCCGGTAGTAGTAGCCCTTCGAGAACGAGTACCCGAAGGTGGGATGCAGGATCGGGTAGAGGAGTCGGGCCAGCATCCCGCGGTCGTAGGTGAGGATGTCGGCATCGTGCAGCGCCACGTTCTCGCAGCGACCTGATGCCAGGAAGTAGCCGAGGCAGTACCAGACGTTGCGGCCCTTGCCTGACTCGGTCGGCGCGAGCACCCGATCGGCCAGCTGCTCGTCGATGCCGCGAAGCCGAGGCCCGTCGTTCCACAGCAGACGGGTTCGCTGAGGCAAGCGAGAGAAGAACTGCTTTGCCTCGGCAAACTCCGCGGCATTTGCTCGGTCGATGCCGATGATGATCTCGTCGAGATACGTGATCTTGGCGATCTCGTCGACGATGTGGCCCAGCGCCGGTCCGCCGAGCTCGCTGTACAGCGCCGGAATGATGAGGGCGATGGGGCTGCGGCGCGACTGCTCGTACAAGTCCGCTTCGAAGCTCTCCACGGGCCGATCGCCCAACCGGTGGAGCGTCGCAATCGACTCGTGCTGTTGGAAATCGGCCACATCGCACCCCGCCGGTTGACCGCGTGCAACCTACCGTGCCCGCCGTTGCCGGTCGCCAGATCGCGCAGGGCGCCGCGGTATCGTGCGCCATGGTCTCGACACCGCAGCAACCGCCGGTCGGTTTCCCGTCTCTGCAGGCCAAATTCGCCGCCGACGGCCTCACGTTCGACGATGTGCTGCTGGTGCCCGCTGCGTCGGATGTCCTGCCCGACACAGTGGACACCGCGACCCGCTTCAGCCGCAGGATCACACTTGCGGTGCCGCTCGTCAGCGCTGCCATGGACACCGTGACCGAAGCTCGACTGGCAATCGCCATGGCCCGCCACGGAGGCATCGGAGTCATCCACCGGAATCTCGCAATTGCCGACCAGGCAGCCGAGGTGGACCGGGTGAAGCGCTCCGAATCCGGGATGATCGTCGAGCCCATCACGCTCGGGCCTCACGATCTGGTGTCGGATGCAGAAGCACTGATGGCACGTTTCAAGATCAGCGGCGTGCCCATCACCGACCCGACGGGGAAGCTGGTGGGAATCCTCACGAACCGAGACCTCCGCTTCGAGACCGACTGGTCGCGCCCGATTCACGAAGTGATGACCGCGGAAGGCCTGGTCACGGCGAAGGCGCCGACCACGCTCGAAGACGCCCAGGTGGTGTTGGCACGCCATCGCATCGAGAAGCTGCCGATTGTCGACGACGGTTTTCGCCTTGTTGGACTGATCACGGTAAAGGACATCCAAAAGCGGATCCAGTTCCCGAACGCCTCCAAGGACGAACACGGGCGGCTGCTCGTCGCCGCAGCCGTCGGCACGGGACCTGACACGCTGGAACGGGTCGCGGCGCTGGTCGAACGCGACGTCGACGCCGTCGTGGTCGACACTGCTCACGGTCACAGCCGGGATGTGGTGGAAATGGTCGCGAAGATCAAGGCCAACTTCGGCATCGAAGTTGTGGCCGGCAACGTGGCGATTGGCGATGCGGCCCGGGCGCTCATCGACGCCGGCGCCGACGCGGTCAAAGTCGGCATCGGACCAGGCTCGATCTGCACCACGCGCGTCGTTGCCGGCGTCGGCGTGCCACAGGTCTCTGCGGTGTTCGACTGCGCAGCCGCGGCGGCGGATTCGGGCGTGCCGGTCATCGCCGACGGCGGCATGCAATTCTCGGGCGACTTGGCCAAAGCGATCGCAGCGGGTGCCGATTGCGCGATGGTCGGAAGCCTGCTCGCTGGCACCGACGAGTCACCCGGCGAGGTCGTGCTGTACCAGGGCGAGCGCTTCAAGGAGTATCGAGGCATGGGCTCGGTCGGCGCCATGAAGGGCCGAAGCTTCTCGAAGGACCGCTATTTCCAGGACGGCCGAGACGCCGACGATCTGATCCCCGAGGGCATCGAAGGACGTGTGGCCTACAAGGGCCCGCTGTCAGGCGTGCTGCACCAGCTGGTTGGCGGTCTGCGCCAGGCCATGGGCTACTGCGGCGCCTCGACAATCGACCACATGCGCACGCGCACCCGATTCGTACGTGTCACCGCGGCGGCCCTGCGAGAGAGCCACCCCCACGACATCATCATCACCAAAGAGGCACCCAACTATCGGGCGCCGAACTAGCCCGCAGCGAGTGCCTGGAGTCGTTCCCATTCGTCGATGAGGCTGCTGTCGGTCTTGCGGACGGTGTCGCCGAGCCAGCGGGTCAGCTCCACGATGTCGTCGCTGCGGTGATGTTCGGGGACGTTTCGCGAGAGTGCTTTGTAAGCGTCGCTGAGGTAGCGGAGGAGCACTCCTTCGGAGCCTTTGATGCCGTAGTGGTTGACGTACTCGCGGAACGTCATGGCGCGTTCGTACATATCGCGGGCAATTGACTTGGGGCGGACGTTCTCGCTGCCGAGCCAGGGGTGGTTCGTCGACCAGGCATTGAAGCTGTCGTAGAGCCAGTCGCGCAGCGGCTTGGGCCATTCGACCTCTTCGAGGCGCGCCATGCGCTCTTCGTATTCGATGCCTTCGGCCTTCATCTCAGCCAGCAGGTCGGTGCGGGCCATGTCTCGCTGGCGCTCGAGCACGACGGTCGGATTCTCGAGCGTTGACTCCAGCACGCTGAGCACGTCGAGCGCGTAGGTCGGCTCGTCCCGGTCGAGAAACTCGATCGCGTCGAGCGCGAACGGCGAGAGCGGGTGGGTCAAGTCGAATTCCAGCTGCAGATCGACGTTGACGCGCACGAGCCGGTCCTCGTCATCGGGCTCGTCGAGCTGTTCGACGACGTTCGCAGCCAACAGCGCCCGGTAGATCGAGATCGCCCGGCGGATGTGGTTGCGATTGGACTTGCGTGTCTCGTGGTTGTCGGTGAGCAGCCGCTTCATTGCTGCACGGCCGTCACCGGGCCTGTCCAGCACGTGCATGAGCATCGAGTGCGAGACGTCAAAGCGGGATCGCAGGGCTTCAGGTTGGCCTGATGCCAGCCGCCCGAAGGTATCGGCGTTCCAAGCCACATAACCGCGCTTGGGAGCCGATGGGCGGCGGACCTTGCGGAGCTTGGCAGGGTCGTCGCCGAACTTCTCGCGAGCCTTCTCCAGAGCGATGGCGTATTCGACTTCGTGCTCCGGGGCCTGGCACCACACGAAGCCGTCGTGGTCAAAGCCCCGCCGGCCGGCCCGTCCGGCGATCTGCTGGAAGTCGCGCACCGTCAGGGTGCGGGTGTCGCGCCCGTCGTACTTGCAGAGCTGAGTGAACACGACCGTTCGGATCGGGACGTTCACGCCGACGCCGAGCGTGTCGGTGCCGCAGATCAGCTTGAGCAGGCCCAAGCCAGCCAGCCGTTCGACCAGCATCCTGTATTTCGGCAGCATCCCTGCGTGGTGCACGCCGATGCCAGCCTTGACGAATCGTTGAACGTCGCGTCCGAAAGGCGAATCGAAGCCGAAGCCGACGATCTCGGCGGCGACCGCAGCCTTCTCGTCCTTCGTGAGCACGTTCATGCTGGTCAGCGCTTGGGCACGCTCATTGGCGGCTCTCTGGGCGAAGTGGACGATGTAGGCGGGTACACGCCGCAGTTCCAGCAGTTCTTCGAGCGACTGGTGCAGGGTCGTCTCGCGGTAGGTGAAGGTGAGCGGCACCGGACGCTCTGCCCCCGTCACCGTGGCGACCTCACGGCCCGAGCGACGCCGCAGATCCTCGGCGAAACGTGTCGTCGGCCCCAGCGTCGCGCTCATGAGCACCATCTGTGAGCGGATCAATTCCAGCAAGGGCACCTGCCAGGCCCAGCCCCGATCCCGATCGGAATAGAAGTGAAACTCGTCCATGACAACGCTGTCGACCGGGGCGTCGGCACCGTGGCTCAGCGCAAGATTGGCAAGGATCTCCTGCGTGCAGCACACAACCGGCGCGTCGGGATTTACCGCACCGTCGCCGGTCACCATGCCGACGTTGGCTGCGCCCAACTCGCCGCACAGGGCGAAGAATTTCTCCGAGACCAGCGCTTTGACCGGCGCCGTGTAGTAGCTGCGATGGCCGCGCGCTACCGCTTCGAAGTGGGCCGCAAGTCCGACGAGTGATTTGCCTGAGCCGGTTGGCGTGGTGATGATGACGTGGTTGCCGCCGAAGATCTCGAGGATCGCATCTTCCTGAGCCGGATAGAGCTCCAAACCGATCTCGTCGGTGTAGGCCAGAAAGCCGTCGAGCAGCGAGTCGGCGTCGGGCTCGCCGGGCAGGAACGCCGCCAGCTGTCTGGCCGCCGATGCCGTGAGTGCCATCGGTACCGGAGGCTATGTCCGAGGTCGCGGTGCTGGTGATGTGTGGTGGCGTAACCGGACTTCAGGCGTTACGGCCTGGCCAGGCTTGCGGGTTGAGCATGTTCGGAGGCTGGTCGCCTCCCAGGGCCGTCATCACCTCGACCACGGTGTGGGTGAAGATGCGGCGACGCCCGGCATTCGTGAGCCTGCGCCGGGAAATCGATGTCAAGCAGGACTCTTGAGCGCAGCCTGAGCGGCGAAGCGGCCTTTCGCCCGCGACAGAGGGACCCTTCAGCCGCTCAATGCGTTGATGTTGTCGGCATTGTCGAGGAGGCGCCGGGGGATGGTGGCGTTGATGGTGTCGACGGCGTCGATGACTGCGTGGGCCACCCAGACGCGGGCCCGGCCGGCCCGGTGATCGCTACGCCGAAGGATGCCCGCGTTAGCGAGTTGGTGCAGAATCTGTGAGGCCCGGCCCGGCGTCAGCTTGTAGGCGGCCCCGATCTCGCCGGCCGTGATGGCTGGTGTGTGCAGCAGTCCGTCGAGGATGTGCGATACCGCCGACCCGGCGCGGGTGCGGACACGCTCGCGATACTCGCCGGCGATGCTTGCGATGCGGTCCACGAGACGGATTGCGGCCTGTGCTCCGTCGACGACCGCCGTCGCGAACACGGTGATCCATTCGTCGAGGTCGCCGTTCCGGTAGGCCGTCAGGCCGTCGACATAGCCCGTCGGATTGTGCAGGAGGCCGTGGGCTACAGGCACCGGCGCTGTCGCCGCTGCTGGTGCCGGCCGGGCGTCGAGGAGTCGGTGGATCAGCAGGCGCCCGATGCGACCGTTGCCGTCGGCGTAGGGGTGGATCGTCTCAAAGTGGGCGTGCGCGACGCCGGCGTGCACGATGGCGTGCACGTCGCTGCGGCCTGCGAAGCGCACTAAGTCGTCCATCAGCGCCGGGATGCGATGGTGTGGCGGGCCTTCGAAGACCGCTGTCTGGCGGGTGTTGCCGATCCACACGGCGCAGTCTCGCCATGCACCTAGGTGGTGCGGCGCCAACTCGGGGTCAGCGGCCAGCAGGCTGCGGTGACGGCGGTGGAACCAGTCCTGGGTCAGATCTTCGGGGGCACGGTGGGCGCGTAGCGCCGTCGCGACGTTCGCGGCAACGAGCTCGGTGGCCACGGGGTAGGGGTCCTGGTCGGGCTCGTCGTCGCTCAATTCGGCGAGCGCGATGGCCAGCACTTCGCTGGAGGTCGTGATGTGCTCGATCTGCGACGATGCCACCGCGTCGGCTCGGATAAGCACCGCGCTCAGATGGCCGAGAACGCCGGTCGTCCTGGCTGCGTGGTCGCGAAGATCATCGACCGCTTGTGTCGCCTTGGCCAGCGCTGCGCCCGTGGTCGGCCCGAGCGCCGGAATCGGACGGTCGGCGATGCTGGCGGGCACGGTTTGGACGACGGAAATTGTGGGGGTGCTCTCGTCGTCCCACGACCGCCACAATTCGTTCTCTACGGTTGCGTTCTGCCGCCGAGCTGCAGGCCATCGGGCCATGAGTTTCGTTCACACCTCTACATTTGCGCCTTTTGTGTAACGTTATCACTGCTTACCTAAACATTGTAGGCAAATGTTTAGATTGGCTGGGTCTGGCTGCAATGGCCTGGAGCGATGGCCCCAACATCACGACCGAGTGTCACCGAGCGTCACCGACAAGCCCTATTCGAGTAGCTGAACTGCAACGGCATTGAGATCCAACTTCGCAGCCGCTCAGTCCTTTCGGGCGGCGGGCACGTGAAACCGGCATCTCCAAGCGGCACGACCGAGACGCCGAGCTTCGAGTACTGCGCCTGCACCACACCACCGAACACGAACCCGCCTACTTCCGTCAACCCAGCACAGCCACCCCGGCCGTGACTCAACAACCCAAGTCTCCACTGAACAGTGAAGATGTGCGCGGGGTGATTCGCCTTCCCATCCAGGGTTGTCCTTGCGCCAGTCCACGTCAGCGAGCGGCTCGCTCGTTGCGGACTATGCGATAGCCGTCACTTGCACTGTGAGACAGCAGTCGAATGCGTTGAGTGCTGCGTCAATTCGGTCCAGCCGGGAGTGATGGTTGATGTCGAGAACTCGATCGACTTGAGGCATGTGCCACCCGAGGCGTCGAGCGAGATCGGCCTTGCTCACACCTTGCGACTGCATGCGTTGGTGAAGCAGCACTTTGGCAGCCGTGAGCGTCGGCAACGTCGCGTAGACCTGTCCAAGCGACGGCGTCGGGATGTCCTGCCGTCTGCTGATCCGTGCGGCGATTGCCTCCTCGATGGCATCGACGGCCCGATGCAGGCCCTCGGTTCTGTCGTCGCCGAACGTGGCCATCTCGGGAAAGTCAGGACATGTCACCATCACGGTGCCGTTGTCATCTGTGAGTTCGATGGGATATGCGAGCATCACTTCAGCCCCAGGTCCTTCTTGATCTTGGCGACGAGTTTGGTTCCTAGTGCTGTGTCCGCAAACGTTTGCGCGCTTTGGTCATGCGGCTTGTTTGGTGGGTCTGCCCCAGCGGTGTTGTTTTTCGGCTCGGGTTCTGGCTCGTTCGCGTCGTTGGGCCGCGAGCAGTTCGGGTGAGCGTTTGTTGGCGTTGCGCCAGCGCAGGTGGGCGTGCAGAGCGGCGGGTGAGCACGGTGTGGTTGGGGTGGTCGGAGTTGTCGGGCGCGAACTCGCGCAGCGGCCCGAAGTGCGCTTCGATGGGGTTCGCCCATGAGCTGTAGGTGGGGGTGAAGCACAGCTCGACACGGTTGCGCTTGGCCCATCTGCGAATGTCGGTGCGGTTGTGGGCTGACAGGTTGTCCAAGATCACATAGACCGGCTCGCCGTCGGGGCGGCGGGCGCGGATGGTCTTGAGCGCTGCGAGGGTGTTGGCTGCGGACTTGCGGCGCCGCACGACGCCCCACAGCTCGTCGTCGCCGACGCTGTAGCAGCCGTGGAACTGGCGCACCCCGTGGAGCTTGTTGTAGTTCGCGCGCAGCCGCTGGGGACGCGAGCGCGGCGCCCAGCACGCCCCGCCGGTCGGGCGAATGGCCAGCGGCCCGAACTCGTCGAACGCGAACACCCGGTCTGGGTGCTTGTCCGCCACATGCTCGATGCGGTCCAGCTTCGCGTCGCGGTCCGCGTCGTTGGACTCGGCCCAGGTCTTGGTGCGCCCGAACGTGATGCCTGACTCGGTGAGGATCTCGTGCAGCCGCTGCCGGCCGACCTGGACCACCCGGGTCGGGTTGTCGGCCAGGTACGCCGCGAGCTTGCGGACGCTCCACCGCGTGAACGGCTGGTCCAGCTTCTTTGGGCGGATGCGGGCCGTCTCGACGATGAACGCCTCATCGTCAGTCGTGATCCGGCGACCACGGCCACCCGCCCACTGAGGGACCCGACGACGCCATCGGCGACTCGTTGAACCGATGAATCATCTCTCTCACCCGATCAGGCGACGTCGCCGCCAGCTGCGCGATCACCGGCACCGAGTTCCCGCCCGCCGACGCATGGACCACCACCGCACGCCGCCATCGCACATGAGACCCCGGCGACTTGCCGGCGCCGCGACGCACGATCCGCTGCAACGCCTGGCCTTGTTCATGGGTCAACCGACGGACCCGAACACGCTCACTTATACCCCCGACCAAACCACAAACCGCACCCCGCCACGCGGACACCAACCCGACGAACGTTTGCGGACACAGCACTAGTTCCTTGCGTCCGCCGTGCATGGGCAATTGGCTCGTGCGGTCTTCGAGTCTCACGGTGAGGTGTCCGCTGCCTCCCTTGTGTGTCTCGAAGGTGCAGCCTCGCTTCTTCAGCCAGCGCTTGAGCTCGCCTGCATTCACACGCACAGATCATATACAACACTTCTGTTGCAGGCAAGCCATAGGGCTGACACCGACGGCCGCTGCCGCTGACACAACTCACCCGACCCAACTCTGCGTCCACTGACGCAGGACACACAAACACCGCACACAGCCGCCGCGCCGTTCAGCCCAACACTCCGCCCTCGACGCGTCCACGGGCCGTCAGGCATCTGCTCGCAAGGTGCTCTCGGGCGAAGCGACCGCAGCCGCCACCGATACCATCGGCATCGTTGACGCGATCCGCCAGCTCAGCGTCGCCCGAAACAGCGCCCCCGAGGCCCGCGCCGCCGCGACCGGCTCGTCGCCACCCCAGCACCCACAACCTCCTCACGGCTCGGGTGCGGCACTCACCACACCGCGACCCTGCACCTCGCCGCTGGCCACAACATCGACCTGCTCGGCTCCCAAGCGTCGGTCGCTCACCTGTGCGCGACAGCGCCGGTCCCCGCATCGAGCGGACGCACCCAGCGTCACCGACTCAACTTCGCCGCCAACCGCGCCCTGCACATGTGTCGGCGGCCATGAGATCCTGCCCAGTGGCGGCCATGTAGGTGCCCGCTGGGGGCCGACGGTTCTGCCCGGCGGCGGCCGACAGGACTGCCCGCGTTGAAGTCCGTTTCCCGTCGGGGTCCACCGCGGCGGGGTGGTCCTGCTACTCGAATGGCCGGTCACCACAACGGTGACCATCGAGTTGGAGGAGCGAGTGAAGTCTCGCGAGGAAATCATGAACATGTTGGAGGCGTTCGACCTGGCTGGGTCGTTGCGTGGCGCTGGTGAGTTGGCCGGGGTGTCTCATCACACTGTGGCCCGTTATGTCGCTGAGCGCGATGCCGGCGAGTTGGCCGGCGACGGGCCGCGGCGCAGGGGGCGGATCATCGATCCGTTCTTGGCGAGGATCGAGGAGTGGGTCGAGCGGTCGCACGCCGAGATCCGCGCCGATCGTTGCCACGACAAGCTGAAGGCGTTGGGGTTCGAGGGTTCGGCCCGGACGGTGCGTCGGGCGGTGGCGGAGGTGAAGGCCGACCATCGCCGTGGTCGGCGGCGGGTGTATCGGCGGTGGATCCCCGAGCCTGGGATGTGGGCGCAGTGGGACTGGGGCACCGGTCCGGTCATCGCGGGCCGAAGGACGAATCTGTTTTGTGCGTGGTTGGCGTGGTCGAGGTTCCGGGTGGTGGTGCCGTGTTGGGATCGCAGGTTGGCGACGGTGATCGGCTGTGTCGACCGGGCGATGAGGGCCTCCGGTGGTGCACCGTCGTATTGGCTGGCCGACAACGAGCGCACCGTCACGATCGATCACGTCGCGGGGGTGCCGGTCAGGCATCCGGAGATGGTCGCGATCGGCGGTCACTGCGGGATCACGATCGCGACGTGTGTGCCGGCGGACCCTGAATCCAAAGGCGGGTCAGAGGCGACGGTGCGGGTCGCTGAGGCCGACTTGGTGCCCGCCGACGCGAACCTGCGCGGCGACTGCACCAGCTGGGCCGAGCTGGTCGATGCGTGCGAGGCGTGGATGGCCGAGGTCAACGGCCGTGAGCATCGGGTGACCCGGCGGGCACCGGTCGAGCTGCTCCTCGAGGAGCAGCAGCGCCTGCATCGCCTGCCCGAGGCCCCTTGCACGGCGGTGTTCGGCGAGACCCGGCGGGTGTCGCCCTCGGCGACGGTCAGCTTCGGCGCGGTGACCTGCTCGGTCCCGCACACGTTGGCCGATGAGACGGTGTGGGTGCGTGTGGACGGTGACCGCCTCGTGGTCACCCACTGCGCACCGTCAGGCCCAATCGAGGCTGCCCGCCACCAGCGTTCGACGCCTGGGCATCCGATGATCGACGACGCCCACTGCCCGGCGCGCCCGGCTGGGCCGCTCGGGCGGCGTCCGAGACCGACGAGCGCGGCCGAGGCCGAGTTCGGCGCCATCGCAGACGGGGCCCGCACCTGGCTCGTTGAAGCAGCTGCTGCGGGCACGACCCGCATGAAGGTCAAGATGGCCCAAGCCGTCACCCTTGCCCGACTGCACGGCGCCGAGCGGCTTGACTGGGCGCTCGGTGCCGCCGCGATGTTCGGCCGCTTCGCAGACGGCGACCTGGCCTCGATCCTGGCCGCTGACCCGCCCGGACAGCGCCGACGCGCCGATGACGTGCACTCGCTGCAGCCCGGCACCGCCGCCTGGGGTCGCCTCGGAGGCGACCGATGAACCCAGCACCGATCGACGAGGTCGTCGACCTGTTGCGCGCCCTGCGCCTGCCCCACATGCGCGCCGCAGCACCGGAGTTGTCGGCCACCGCCAAGGCACAACGCTGGGAACCGGCCGAAGCGATGCGCGCACTGCTCACCGAGGAGCTCGCCGGCCGCCGAGCATCCTCAATCCGGGCCCGGCGCAAAGCGGCCGGGTTCCCCACCGGCAAGACCTTCGACATCTGGGACGGAACCGTCAGCTCGATCCCGGCGCCGACCCAGCGGGCGCTGCGCACCCTGGAGTGGATCCACCGCCACGAGAACCTCGTCGTGTGCGGACCATCAGGCACCGCCAAGACCCACTTCCTTGAAGCGCTCGGCCAGGCCGCCGTCGATGCCGGCCACAAAGTGTCCCGGTTCAGTCTCGAGCACCTCGGCGCGCTCGTGCGCCGCCACAGCGCCGACGACACCGCCGCCAAAGCGATCCGGCGGATCATGCGCTCCGACGTCATCGTGATCGACGACATCGGCCTGCTCCCCGTCGCCACCGAGACCGCCGAAGCGCTCTACCGCGTCGTCGACGCCGCCTATGAGAAACGCTCCATCGCCTTGTCGAGCAACCTTCACCCCGCCGGGTTCGACGAACTCATGCCCAAGACCATCGCCAACGCCACCGTCGACCGGCTCCTGCACCACGCCCACATCGTCATGACCGCCGGCGACAGCATCCGCCTCACCCAAGCCACCGCCGCCAAGGGGGTGACGCCACTGACCAACTGAGCCACGGGCACAACACCCGGCCACCACCGGGCAGTTCTACTGTCCGCCACTGGGCAGATCCCACCGGCCATTGACACACATGATCGTCACCGTCGGGCTCCGCTGCTGCGAACGAACCCGCAGCTACACCGACCGCCGCCTCGCCGACGGCAAGACCAAAAAAGAAGCCATCCGCTGCCTCAAACGCTTCGTCGCCCGAGAGCTCTACCGCACACTCCGAGCCGACCTCTCCACCCTCACAACCCGCACTTGACATCTATAGGAACGTCCCGGAGTGATTTACCCGCCAGGCCGCGGACCTGTTTGGGCCGCTCAGCTCGCCAACCAGACGGCCAACGAGGTGCGCCGCCACGTCCAAAACGACACCATCACTCCACCCGTCGGGAACGCACTTTCATTATGAGTGCGAAGCGCCAGTATTTAGCGGGAAGTTCCAAGTGCGCGTTCCTGCCGATGTGCACCGCCGACTTGCCATGCGTGCCGCAGAAAACGGGGTCAGCCTGAATCTGTACGTGAACTCCCGGCTTGTGGACGCCTGAGCACGACCACCCACTGGAACACGACTCTCAAGCGCGCACCGGGTGATCTCGATGTCTCGCCTGCCATCGGTACCGGGGGCTATGGCCGGGGTTGCAGCGTCGGTGTTGTGCAGCAGCGCAGTCGGCCGTCAGGTGCTGCCCCGAGCTAGATGATTAGTTCCAAGGTTTTGGTGGTCGTATGCGGTCAGTGAGCGTGCTGGTCGGGTGTGTCGGTAGGTCTCGTTGTGCCAGAAGGCGGCGGTGAGGGCGAGGAGGCGGGTGCCGATGCGCACGGCGACGCCGGTTTTGGTGCGTGCTTTGTGGCGTTCGAGGGTGAGCTGGCCTTTGAGGGTCTGGATGATCGATTCGGTGATCTGGCGCAGGGGCCGCAGGAATCTGGCGCCGGGACGTGGGGCCTCGGTTCGGGTGGCGGGGCGCAGCACGGTGATGCCGACGTTGTTGAGGTCGGCTTCGAATGCTTGGGAGCGGCAGCGGTTGTCGGCGATGAGGGTCTGGCCCGCTCTGGCGATGCGGGCCGCGTCGATCATGTCGGCGCAGACGTCGCGTTCGTCGGCTTTCGCGCCGGCGAGAGCGAACGCGACCCGCAGCCCCGCCGGGGTGGCCACAAGATGCAGCCGCAAGCCCCAGAACCAGCGGGAATGCGACGCGCACCAGCCGTATTGGGCCCATCCCGCGAGGCCGGAGCGCTTTTGGGTCTCGCGGCTGGTGCCGCACTCGACCGGCGTGGAGTCCACCAGCCACACGTCGTGGTGCCACGACTCGCACTCGCGTGCGAGCCATCCCATGACACGAGCGATCATCTCGGCGCTGCGCCGCAGCCGCTTGTTGTAGCCGTCGCGGTTCGCCAGATACGGGAACCACGGCCTCAGATGCGCATGGGCGTAGCGCACGAACTGCGACTCGTTGTCGAACCCCAACAGCGCACAGATCACCGCCAAGGTGACCAGCTCCGCGTCCGACAGCTTCGGGGCGAACCCCACCGCAGGCCGCTGCGGCGCCCACCCAGGGTTCTGCGCCAACAGGTCATCGATCCTCACATACAGTGCGGTCGCGAGGGTGACCCGAGTCCGGGCCCATGCTGAGAACCTCCAAGATCGAAGCGTGAATACACACCCCGAGCTTGGACACCCTCACCCCACAACCGGTGGACCCGACCCCTTGGAACTAATCATCTAGGTCACTTGCAGCGCTGGAAGCCCCTCGACCATCCGGTCGATTCGCTGGGCCAGGGTGCGATAGTCGACGCGCAATTCGTCGAGTCGACGATCGACGCCGTCGAAACGGTTGTCCACACCGTCGAAGCGGGCTTCGAACTGGCGGCGTCCCGTGGAGTGGTGGGTTTTGGGGTTGGCCTCGGTGTCAGTTGCGGGGTGTGAGCTCGGCTGTGGCGATGGTGTCGCGCTCGGGGTTGAGGGTGGCCATGGTGTGTTCTGTGAGGTAGCGGCGGTCTGTGGCTTGGCATTCGTCGTGGAGGTCAGCGAGGATCGCTGCGACGAGGCGGATGGCGGATGCTTGGTTGGGGAAGATCCCCACGACGCGTGATCGGCGTTTGATCTCTTTGTTGATGCGTTCGAGGGGGTCGGTGGACCAGATCTTTTGCCGGTGCGCCCGAGGGAACGCGGCGAAGGCCCCCGCCTCGGGCTTGGCGTGGGCCATCAGCGCTGCGACTTTGGGGAATCGGGCGCCGAGCTGGGCGGCGACTTCGTCCCAGGCGTCGCTCACGGCGTCGGCGTCGGGCTGCGCGAACACGGTCCGGGACACTGCGGCGGCCATGTGCTGGTGGGTGCGGGGCACCAGCGCCACAAGGCTGCCGATGAAGTGCACCCGGCATCGCTGGCGCCCGGCGCCCTCGATGGTGCGGTCCGCGGCGGCGCCGAGCCCGGCGTGGGCGTCGGCTGTCACCAGGCGCACCCCGGCGAGCCCTCGGGATCCCAGCGAGCCCAACAAGTGCTGCCAGAACCCCTCGCTGTCGCTGTCGCCGATGTCGCATCCCAGGATCTCCCGGTTGGCGTCGGCGGTGACGCCGGCGGCCACGACCATCGCCATCGAGACGACCTGGCAGACGCTGTCGCGCACCTTGAGACAGGTCGCGTCCACATAGACGCAGGCGAAACCGACGTGATCGAGGCGCCGGCCCCTGAACGCCTCCGCCATGTCGTCGAGCCCCGCACAGATGCGCGACACCTCCGACTTCGATATCCCCGACTCCGCGCCCAGCGCGGCCACCAGATCGTCCACCGATCGGGTGGACACCCCAGCCGCATATGCCTCCATGACCACCGCGCCCAGCGCCCGATCGATGCGCCGACGCGGCTCAAGCACCGACGCCGACAACGAGCCCTTGCCCAGCTTGGGGATCCTCAACCCGACATCGCCGGCCTGGGCGGCCAGCAGCCGCGGCCTGTGCCCATTGCGCTCGGCCACACGAGCGTCGCTGCGCTCATAGCGCCCGGCGCCCACCGCCTCGGCGGCCTCAGCCTCGATCAGCTCCTGGAGCACAAAGCGCACCGCGCCGCGCACCAGCACCGCGCCGCGGACCAGCTCCGCGCCGCCCCCGGCGCGAAACGTCTCCCACAGCTGTGCTGTGTCATTCCCAGAAAGGGCCATCGGTGCGTCCTCCTCGACGAGTGGGTGATTTCTCTCACCGAGGATCACGCCGACGGCCCCCCTACTGGCGGACCCCTGCTCACCGAGGATCACGCCGATGGCCCCCCTACTGGTGGACCCCTGCGACTTCGTGGCTGGCGGCGCGTCGGCGACCTCAAACCCCACCACTCGATGGGACACTGCCTTCGTTCGTCACCGACCACCTCCAAGAAACGCTTCCCGACCGCCGCCGACGTGCCGGGCTTGTCGGCGCTGTCAGGGGATGGGGGCCGGACTTGCGCCTCCAGCCTGACCTGGTATCCGGAACGCCGAGGGTCAGCGTCTGGGGGCGAAGACGGCTCCTCCAAGCGGGAGCCGCTTGCCGCTCTCGCCTCGACGGTCACGTACGAGGTGCCGGCAGGGACTGTGACTAAGTAGGACGTGGTTTCAGGCGAAAGCGTCGGCTGCAGCGAAATCGGGGGCGAAATGCCCGGAAGACCTGGCGGGTAGACGTCGAGGGCCTCCAGCGATGGTGCGGGAGTGTCCTCGCGAACATTGACGTTCACACCGGCAAGAATCTCGCCGAGCCGGTCGATCGCAGCGAGCGGCTGGACGATGCCGTGCCCGTATTCGTCGTCTTTGCCCGAGGCACCACGATCCTGCGCGGACTCGGCGAGAGCGAGGCGCACTTGCTCGGGTGTGGCATCGGGGTAGCGGTTCAGCATGTGCGCCACGACACCGGCCACGAACGGCGAGGCCATCGACGTGCCGCTGGCGTAGCCGACGTGGTGTGCGCAGTCGGTGGGCTGGTTGAATTGATTCGGATCGAGCGTTGTAACGTCGTCGCATTCGGCTGGGGGATTGTCGATTCCGCAGCCGTTGGGTGACCAGTAGTCGGAGCCTGATACCGGGTGGGTATTTGTAACGCATGTCAGGAGCGGCACTGTGGACAAGATGCCGGGATCGTGGTTGCCGCCTGGCGCGGCGATGTCCACGTAGTCATGGGCGCTGCTGTAGCTGGACCGGTTGCCGTCTTGGTCCACGGCTGCTACAGCGATCACCGTGTCGAAGCCTGCGGGCAGTGAGAATGCGTTGACCGCCTTCGTGGGTCCTGTCCAGGTGACGGGGTCGGCAGTGTTGTCTAAGGTCCATGCGTCACAGCTCTGAAAGCAGTTGCCCGCCGCTGCGACCGCGACCACGTTGAGTTCCTCGGCGATTTCGAGTAGTTGCCGGAATGCGTCGCAGCTGTTGTCGATCGTTGTCGTGAGGACGCCGACGGTCATCTCCAGGTTGTCGATCCGGTCAGTGAGGTCCCCCAGGCGCCATCCGTCATCGAGCTCTCCGCATGAGTCGTCTGGCGGGCGCGCCGCGTAGTCGCTGGCGAAGGACATGTTGATGACCTTGGCGCGGGTCTCTTCGGATCGATTGAGCGCGTCGATGATCGCGAGCGGTGCGCTTCCAACGGTGCATGTCGTACCCAGAACCACACCGCCGATAGGGAGAATGTTTGCTTGCGGTGCAACCCCGGCTACATGCTGGTCGTTTCTCTCTGCGGCGATGATTCCAGCTACGTGAGTTCCGTGACCATCGGTGTCAGTGTCGTGACAGCCGCCCAAGGGATCGTCGGCAATCCGGTCGGCGAGGTCTGGGTGAGTCACCTCTACGCCGGTGTCGATCACCGCGACGGTGATCGGATTGGCTGAGTCCCAGCCGTCCCAGAGTTGTTCCATGTAGTTTGCGGGCAGGTGCCATTGTTTGCCGGCGCCGTCGTCGTAGTGGTCGCCCGAGTCGGGTGCGTATCCGCTGTGCGCACCGGTGTCATGGTCAGGCTCGAAGCCTCGCAGTGGCTCGCCGACGGCGAACACGGTGGGCTCGTCGGCGAGCAGGTTGCGGATCTCGGCGACGGTGCGACCGTCGAGCATCACGTAGTCGACGAGGGCGCAGCCGCCCGCGATGCGCACGACCTCGGCGACCGTGAGGGGTGTGGTCGGGTCGTTGAGGTCGGCGGGGGGATCGACCGCGTCGATGTCGGCAACGTCGAGCTGGGGGGCGGCGTCGCAGTCGGCTCCTCCGGGAGCGATGGTGGTGACGGCGTCTTCGAAGCGTTGCTGCTCGGCGCCGAACTCGACGGCGAACAGCGCCGCGAGCGCGGCGGTGCCGATCCGGTCCGGGCCCGCGATGTTGACCCTTGGTGTGCCCGGCCGCAGCCGCTCAAGTTCCGCGTCGAGGGTTTCGGCGAGCCGGCTGCTGCCGCCCACCAGAATGATCCGTGACGGGCTCAGGCGTTCCAGCGCCCGCGCGGTGCGCACTCCCAGAGCGTTGCGCTCGGTGAACAGGACGCTGCCGTCCAGAGCCGCCGCCAAGGGTGCTGCGATGCCCACGTCGGCGGCGGACCAGCCATTCGCGAGTACGACCGGCTCGCCGAGGCCCACATCGGCCAGCGCAGCGCCGCGAGCGGCGGTGTCCACGCGGTCCGCGCCGGCGAGCCGCTGGGTGCGCACGCCCGCCACGACGCTGGCAAGTTCAGTCTCGATGCGCGTGCTGAGCGCGGCGGTGCCGCCAACGATGATGATCCTCGAAGGGTCGAGCCGGCTCAGCGCGGCGACGGTGGGGCCGCCGAGGCTGTCGCGGTTGGCAAACAGCACGCTTCCGCCGAGGGATGCGGCGAGAGGCGCCGCCGTGCCGACATCCGAGGGCGACCAGCCGTTCGCGATCACCACCGGGCGACCCCTGGGCACTGAAGGCGCCGACAAAGCGGCTTTGGCTGCGGTGTCAATGCGATCACTGCCGCTGTGCCGCGTCACCTCCGCACCGGGCACGAGCCGGCGAACTGCCGTGGCGACCTGTGCTTCGAGGGCGACAGTACCGCCCATGAGAATGACCCGTGAGGGCTCCAGCTGCTCCAACGCCTGCTCGGTCGCGTCGCCCAGCGACGATGTCGACGCGTACAGCACGCTGGCGTCGAGACGGCCCGCTAACGGCGCAGCCGCCCCGACATCGGCCGACGACCAGCCATTTGCGATCACCACCACGCCGCCGCTCGACGCCTCTGACTGTGCAGCCACCGGCTCGGCGGGCACAGCCACCAGGGCCGCACCGGCTGCGATCACCGTCAACGCCGCAGCAGCCACTCGGCTGACGCGGCGGCGCCTACCTAGTGCTGTGTCCGCAAACGTTTGCGCGCTTTGGTCATGCGGCTTGTTTGGTGGGTCTGCCCCAGCGGTGTTGTTTTTCGGCTCGGGTTCTGGCTCGTTCGCGTCGTTGGGCTGCGAGCAGTTCGGGTGAGCGTTTGTTGGCGTTGCGCCAGCGCAGGTGGGCGTGCAGAGCGCGGGTGAGCACGGTGTGGTTGGGGTGGTCGGAGTTGTCGGGCACGAACTCGCGCAGCGGCCCGAAGTGCGCTTCGATGGGGTTCGCCCATGAGCTGTAGGTGGGGGTGAAGCACAGCTCGACGTTGTTGCGCTTGGCCCATTTGCGAATGTCGGTGCGGTTGTGGGCTGACAGGTTGTCCAAGATCACATAGACCGGCTCGCCGTCAGGGCGGCGGGCGCGGATGGTCTTGAGCGCTGCGAGGGTGTTGGCTGCGGACTTGCGGCGCCGCACGACGCCCCACAGCTCGTCGTCGCCGACGCTGTAGCAGCCGTGGAACTGGCGCACCCCGTGGAGCTTGTTGTAGTTCGCGCGCAGCCGCTGGGGACGCGAGCGCGGCGCCCAGCACGCCCCGCCGGTCGGGCGAATGGCCAGCGGCCCGAACTCGTCGAACGCGAACACCCGGTCTGGGTGCTTGTCCGCCACATGCTCGACGCGGTCCAGCTTCGCGTCGCGGTCCGCGTCGTTGGACTCGGCCCAGGTCTTGGTGCGCCCGAACGTGATGCCTGACTCGGTGAGGATCTCGTGCAGCCGCTGCCGGCCGACCTGGATCACCCGGGTCGGGTTGTCGGCCAGGTACGCCGCGAGCTTGCGGACGCTCCACCGCGTGAACGGCTGAGTCCAGCTTCTTTGGGCGGATGCGGGCCGTCTCGACGATGAACGCCTCATCGTCAGTCGTGATCCGGCGACCACGGCCACCCGCCCACTGAGGGACCCGACGACGCCATCGGCGACTCGTTGAACCGATGGATCATCTCGCGCACCCGATCAGGCGACGTCGCCGCCAGCTGCGCGATCACCGGCACCGAGTTCCCGCCCGCCGACGCATGGACCACCACCCCACGCCGCCATCGCACATGAGACCCCGGCGACTTGCCGGCGCCGCGACGCACGATCCGCTGCAACGCCTGGCCTTCCTCATGGGTCAACCGACGGACCCGAACACGCTCACTCATACCCCCGACCAAACCACAAACCACACCCCGCCACGCGGACACCAACCCGACGAACGTTTGCGGACACAGCACTAGTGCTATTCCTCGCGAATGGGGGGGGGGGGGGGGGTAGCGAGCTTCTTCTCAGGACAGCACGCCGACCGTGCTCACTGTCCGAAGAGGCAACAAGGCTCGCCCGCAGGGTCATGACAACTCTGGAAAAGGTCATACGGCCGCCCTGTCTAACAGCATTGTGCCAGCAATATCGTGCTAGCAACCCCGAGCGGCGCCCGCGTGCGCGCCCCGCAACCGCCTGTTCAAGCGTTGCGGCCTGGCCAGGCTTGCGGGTTCAGCATGTTCGGCGGCTGGTTGCCGTCCAGCGCTGCCATCACTTCTGCGACGGCGTGAGTGAAGATGCGCCGCCGGCCCGCCACGGTCGCCGATGCCACGTGCGGGGTGACGATCACGTCGGGGCGTCCCAGCAGCGGGTGATCCGCTGGCAGCGGCTCGGGCTCGGTCACGTCAAGCGCAGCGCCACGCACCTTGCCGGCGTTCAGCGCGACCAGCAGGGCATCTTGGTCGACCAGGCCGCCACGGGACGTATTGACGACGTAGACGCCGTCGATCATCGCCGCAAGCAAGTCAGCGTCAACCAGATGGCGTGTCGCGTCGCTCAGCGGCGTATGCACAGAGACCACGTGTGCCACGGACACAGCGTCAGCCGGCGTGCCAACTCGTTGCACACCCAGTTCGGCGATGCGCTCGTCGCTCACATACGGGTCGTATGCCACCGCGTTCATGCCGACGGCGGTCATCACACGGGCCACGTAGCCGCCGATGCGGCCGAGGCCCAACAGCGCGAGGGTCGAGCCACGCAGTTCGAGGTGGCGGTGGCGTGCCCAGTAGTCGCCCTCGGCGGCTTCGAGCCGATCGACCGATTCCCGCACACCCTTGGTGATTGCGAAGATCAGCGCCACGGCCTGCTCGGCGGTGGACACGGTCGGTCCGTCGGGCGTGTTGCAGGCTGCGATGCCGAACTCGGTGGCGTCGTCGAGGTCGAGATTGTCGAAGCCGATCCCGGCCCGCGCGATGACGCGCAAGTTGGGAGCCCGTTCGTAGACGTTGCGGTCGTAGCGGATCGCAGCACCCACGATCGCGCCTTCGGCAGTCTCGATGCCTTCCAGCGGATCGCCGCCGCGCACGTCTGCGATGCGTGCCCGGCCTTCGAGCAGTTCTCGCTGCAAGTCTCTGGCGGGGCGATCGAACCACACGACCGGGAGTTCACTGCCGTCCGAGGCGCTTGCCGATCCTGAGTTTGCCGATCCTGCATTCGATGGTGGGCTCATGCGCACAGTCTGTGGGCCACGGCGCGGCGAACGCACCTTCCGACGATGCTGAACCGGGTCCGAGCACGGCACGCGACACCGGTCGGTCAGTACATTGCGCAGCAGGCACGGTGGCTCAGCGACAGTGCGGGTTGTCCAGAAGAAGCGAGCGTTCATGCAGGTCGACGATGTGGTCATTCACGACACGGATCGCTACGCGGCGCAGGGCTATCCGTGGGTCGAATGGGACCTGCTGCGTGACGAAGCCCCGGTGTACTGGTACGTGCGGGACAACATCGTCCCGTTCTGGGCGATCACCCGCCACGAGGATGTGAAGTGGGTGTCGGGGCAGAACAAGACCTTCATCAACGGCGGCGGGCGGCTCCGACTTGCCGACGCTGACCGCGACCTGCGCTTTTGGTCCAAGTACCGCCGTCGGGCAATCGAGCTGGGCTGGGAGCCTGACGAGCCGCCCGACTTCATCTTCAAGGACCGGCCCGACCATTGGGACATGCGGCGCCTCGTCGTGCCGGAGTTCACACCCAAGGCCATGCGTTCACACTCCGAATCGCTGCAGCACCACGCGCAGCGATTCGCGGACGAGTTCGTGAACCGGATCGCAACCGAAGGCAGCGCCGACATCGTCGAGGACTTGGCTGTCAAGCTCCCGTTGGCCGCGATCTGCGAAATGGTCGGCGTGTCCGCCGACGACTGGTCCCAAGTGCACGCGTGGACGTCGGTGCTGTTCGACGATCCCGATCTGGATCGCTATTGCCTGCCGGGAGAAGCGCACGTCGACATGCGGGCGCGCATGATCCGCGAGTTCGACGAGTGGATCAGCGAACTCATCGACAAACGGCGACGTGACGGCGCCACTGGTCGTGACCTCGTCAGCATCCTGCTGCGCTCTGAAACCGCTTCAGGACCGCTGACGCCGCAGCAGCTGGTGGGCTACCTGCGGCTGATGATCGCAGCAGGCAACGAGACCACCCGCAACGCCGCGAGCGGCGGCACGATCGCCCTGCTCGAACACCGAGACCAGCTCGACGTGCTGAACGAGCGGATCGAAGCCGACGACGCCGATGCGCTCGAGACCGCGGTGGAGGAGATCCTGCGCTGGACGTCGCCGGTCATCCAATTCGCTCGAACCTGCACCACCGACACCGAGCTGCGCGGCCAAACCATCAAGGCCGGAGAACACGTCGGCGTGTGGTACCCGTCGGCGAACCGCGACGAACGCCGCTTTCCCGAGCCCTACCGCTTCGATGTGCGCCGCACGCCGAACGACCACGTGGCATTCGGCCATGGAGCGCACTTCTGCCTCGGCGTCCACTTGGCCCGCTGGGAGCTGCGGGCGTTCTTCAGGGTGGTTGCACCGATGCTCGCTGGACTGCGGCTCGACGGCGCCCAATCCCGCATCGGCCATCTCCACGTCGGCCCGATCAAGCACCAAATGGCCGTCGCTCGCTGAGAACTCAGGTGCTCAGGAGCGAAGCGGTCTTCCGTCTGCTCGATGACTCTCGACGCCGCCTATCACCTGGCAACTAACTAGGCCAACATATGAGAAGGCGAATGTATTGGTTTACTCATATGTTCGTCTACTATCATGCTGCACATTATGGAGACTGCACAGCTCGTTGACCGCGAAACCGAGGCAGCCGCCCTGCACCGGCTGGCCGACCGGAGCCAGCCCGCGCTTGCGCTCGTTCGGGGCCGGCGTCGCGTCGGCAAGACCTACTTGTTGTCGCAGTTGTGGGACTCGCGCCGTGCCTTGTACTTCGTGGCTTCTGCTACAGCCCCCGAGATCAACCGTCAGGTACTGGTGCGCACGGCGGCCCAGTGGGCTGGTGTCGAACTGCGCCCGGAGGACCACCCCACGTGGCGGCTGGTCTTCCGCTCGCTGCTCGCCCTGCGCCCTGACGAGCCGATCGTCATCATTCTCGACGAATTCCAATACCTCGCCGACGGCGACGCCGGCCTGCGCGAGGTTGCCTCGGAGCTGAACGCCGTCTGGGAGAGCGACATGCAGCGACGCGCTGGCGTGCTGGTCATCCTGTGCGGATCGGCCGTGCGAACCTTGGCAGCGCTGGAGCAGGGTGGCTCGCCGCTCTATGGGCGCTTGGACGCATCGCTTGTGGTGGCGCCATTCGACTACTACGACAGCGCGCAGATGTTGCCGGGCTACTCGATGCGCGACAGCATTGACCTCTATGCCGCACTGGGCGGCCTGCCGGCAAATCTCGCCGCTGTCGATGCCGCAGGCACCGTTGCGCAGAATATCTGCAGGCTGGCATTGGCGCCCGACGGCATAGTGCGGACTCGCGTCCACACCGAACTCGACCAAGAGGAAGGACTGCGCCAGACGCAGCAGTACCGCGCCGTGCTCGCCAGCATCGGGCTCGGAGCACGCACCGTCGGCGAAATCGCCGCCAAGATGGGACGCAAAGCCGACTCGGCTCTCAAGCGATTGGTGGCCCAGCTCGAGGACATGTCGTATCTGACGTCAGAGTTGGACTTCGAGGAGTCGCGCACCCGCGGCCTGCGATACCGGCTGGCTGATCCTGCTGCACGCTTTCACTACCGCATTGCGCTGCCGTCAGAATCGGCCGCGGTGGCATTTGGCGCGGAGGCTGTGTGGAATAGGCAAGTAGAAGCCGAGGTGTTTCCTGCCTACGTCGGCCAGCATGTCTTCGAAGACGTCGCCCGGCAGGCGTACGTGCGATGGGCGACGGTGGCAGGACTTCCGCTCGTGCCCGAGTGGCAGCGATGGCAAGGCAGGGACCGCACCGGCGTTGGGGTCGACATCGACATGGTCGGTCGCACGCTCGACGGTGAGGCAGTGACTGGCTCGGTCAAGTACCGAGGACGCCAAGCGAACGCCCGCACCTACTTCGAACACCATGAGGCCTTGAGCCGCCTGGCCGCGAGCGGACGTGGCTGGGCGCGCGAGGCCTTGCAGCCTTCGGCGCCCTTATTCTTCCTGTCCGCCAGCGGGTTTGCCGCGTCCTTCCATGAGGCCTGCGATCCCGGGCGCGACGTCATCACCTGGACCTTGCGCGACCTTTTCGGGCCAGCAGCCTCCGCCGCGTAGCCCCTTGGACCGCCGGGGTGTCCGCTCCATGATGGGCGTCCGTCGGCCGAGCAGCGGCAGGATGCCGAAAATGCAGGTTTCGCAAGACCTGCAAGCGTCTGACCTGCGGGTTTGAGATCGCGCAACGCTCGAATGGGGATTTTTTGGCACCCTGCTAGCGTCGGCGGCCATGACGACGACCGAGGTAGTGGTAACCGGACTCAGGTTCGGTGAAGGTCCCCGCTGGCACGACGGCAAGCTGTGGTATAGCGACTTCTACCGCCACGGCATCTTCACCGTCACGCCCGATGGGCACGAAGAGCTGGTGCATACCGTGCCGACCCAGCCGTCGGGACTGGGCTGGCTGCCCGACGGCGACCTGATCTTCGTGTCGATGCTCGACCGGCAGTTGCGGCGCCTCGACGCCCACGGTAACGAAACGTTGCACGCCGACCTGTCACAGATCGCAGGAGGGCCATGCAACGACATGGTGGTGGCCGCCGACGGCACGGCATATGTCGGCAACTTCGGCTTCGACGACAGCGCGGGGGAGACATTCGCGCAAGCCACCTTGGCCATCGTTTCCCCTGACGGGACGCCACGGCCCGGTCCCGACGGCTTCGACTTCCCGAACGGGACGGTGATCGATCCCAGCGGGAGTCACATGGTCGTTGCCGAGAGCTACGGCCGCCGCATGACGGCGTTCGACATCGAGCCCGATGGGTCGCTCAGCGGGCGGCGCACATTCGCTGAACTCGGCGAACGTGTGCCCGACGGCATCTGCTTGGACGCCGAGGGCGGCATCTGGGTTGCCGATCCCGTCAACGCCAGCTGCTTCCGAGTGGTCGACGGCGGCGAGGTCACCGACATCATCGAGCTAGAGCTCAACTGCTTCGCATGCATGCTCGGTGGCGACGATCGGCGCACCCTCTACATGGTCACCGCACCCACGTCCCGACCTCCATCCGACGCTCCCGCTGGCGGCCGCATCGAGACCGTCCGGGTCGAGACTCCCGGCGCCGGCCAGCCCTAGCGATTCGAATCTGCGGCCCCGAGACGGCGCAGGTGGCCGGAACGGATCTCGGCGGTCTGGCCTTGGACGAGCAAGAACAAGGCCTCGCGAGCGAGCCGCTGTCCGTGATGGCCGAGCGTGATGGCCCGGCCGCCGACCGATGACACAAGCGCGCTGGTGGCGCGGATGCCGACGTAGCCGACCTGCGCCCGGCATTCGGGCATGTCGTCCACCTCGGCCGCGTGCAGAGCACGACGCGCTGCGTACAGTTCCGCGTCGAGCGGCGACGGGCCGAGCAGTCTGAGCGCCCGAGAGGTGACACCCAGCATGAGGGCTCCATTGGTTCGCAGACCTTGGCGGTAGCCAGCCAGCCATTCGTCGTGTCCGATGACCTCGACGACGTGGTCGTCGCCGACGATGTGACCGTCGAAATGCAGCTCGACGGTCACCGACGAGTCCACAGCAGCAAGACGCAGCCGGCGCGACTGCAACGTCGGCGATTCGGTCGCCGGGATCAACATCCAGACCAGACGGTCCGCGGTATGCGCAGCCGTCAGCACGGCGTCGATATGGCCCCACCCGGTCACGAACGGTGCGACGCCGCGCAGCGACCAGCCGTCGCCGGAACGTTCGGCGAACAGGCACGGTTCAGGCCGAAGTACATGCGCGAACGCCACTCCACTGCGGGACTCGCCGGTCGCTAGGGCACGGGCCCAGCGATCGTGCAGCGGCGAGCCGGGTGGCAGACGCGCAGCGGCCGCCGACCCACCGCCGTGCTGCGCCCATACGAATGCCGTGGTGAGGCAGCCACTAGCCACCGCCTCGAGAATCGCGAGCCGTTCGAGTTCGTTGAAGCCGCAGCCGCCGACCTCGAGTGGAGTCCACAGGCCGTAGAAGCCAGCGTCGCGCAACAAGTCCAGATTTTCCTCGGGCACCGTTCCGGCTGCGTCCGCATCGAGGGCGCGCTCAAACAGCACCTCGTCCGCAAGCCTGCGCGCGACCTGCAGCAGCGCAGTCGCGTCAGCCGCGGTCACAGCATGCCTCTGGCACGTCCCCACGCGATGGCTTCTCCGGCACTGAACGGAAGCCGGTACTTGGAGGCAATCAGTTCATCCGCAATCTCGCCCAGTTCCTTCTCGCTGATGACGTCGGCGCGAATCGCGTCGAACAGCAAGGCCAGCGTTGGCTTGAGATGCACCTTCGACTTCTGTGCAGCGGACCTGGCCTCGCCATCATCGACCACAGCTATCCCGGGCAGAGTTGCGGCAAGTGCCAGCACCTCAGCCTCCCCCCTGGTTGCGCCCGCCCTCAACCAGCCTCGCGGCGAACGACGCGTACGAAGCGAGTTCGTCAGCGTTCTCCAGCCGGTGCACGGTGAGCCATGTGGCACCGAGAACATCTTGCAGCAACGGTTGCGCCTCGACACCGCGGAGGAGTTCTGCTTGCACTCCTTCGGGAATGAGCGCTCGCGAGTCGGCAATCACGGTCCGCAACACGTCAAGGCGGCCGACGATCGCCATATGGCTGAGTGGACCGGTGTCGAATACGAACGTCGTCACTTGCTTGAGCGGTGCTTAAGCAAGGAACGACGCGAGTGCCTCTTCGGGCAGACTGGGAAGGCTCGGCAGCTCATCGTCGCGCCACGCATCGAAGAGCAGCCCCAGTGCCCGTGCCCTTGAAACCTGTTCGCGGCGGAAGAGGTCGAGGACGGCGACCTCGTAGCGGCGCGGCAGGGTAGGGGGCGCAAGTTCGTCTGGATTGGTGAGATCGAACTCAACGAAGTCGAAACGCCCGGTGCTGGCAGTTCGCACCAGCTTCGCAGTGGTGGGGTCGACTGCCTCGATCTCAATGAGTCGTCGAGCGAGAGTCGCCATGTCAACTTGGTATTCGCTGGCGGCGACCACGGCTGCACTTCGGATGTCTGGATTCGAGGCCTCCAACTCGTTCCAGCGTGTGCGTGTCGCTGCTTCGGGCAGCAACACAGCGCGCGCAAATCGGTCGATCGCAGCTTCACGTGCGTCGGCAGCCGAATCGGCGACATGCCGATTGACCGAGTACTCGTCGGCAAACATGAAGTGACCGAGTTCGTGCGCGAGCGTCAAACGCCGCCGTCCGACGGGCTTTCTGCCATCCACAACGGTGACGCCGCCTCGTGTGAGCGACAAGGATGCTCCGTCAGCGGCAGCTTCGCCGAGGTCGAACGAGAAGACGAGCAAACCGAGGTCACCGCATCGGCGAGCCAGGTCATCGGCAGGTTCGTCGGGCCGAAGCCCGAGGAGATGTCGGGTTGCCGCGGCAGATTGCTCGATGCTGTCACGGCCGTTCGGGAAGCTGAGGGGCTTCGGTGACTGCAGTGACAATGCCTTCGAGTGCTCAGCCACGAATTCAACTTCCATCGCGACGTGTTCGATTCTGCGATCGATGGCACTGACAGCGCCGTGATTGTCTGCACGGTGCGATACGACAGGCTGGGGTGGCTCGCGGAAGAACCACTCCACCCGGTACTTCAGAGCATTGGCGATATCCGAGAGCTCGAGCGCACTGACGCGGCGTTGCCCCAACTCGATCTTTGCAAGGCTCGAACGGTTGAGCCCGACGCGTGCTGCGCATTCAAGCTGCGTGAGTCCTGCCTCGTGCCGTACGCGTGCGATGCGTTCTCCAAGATCGGCGGCGTTTGTCACATGTTCCAATCTAGAACATGGTCAACAGGCTTGACTCGCGGTTGTTGTCGCGGGCTCGCGCCACATGAGGGCGTTTCGGCGCATGATGGCGACCAGGATGTCGCTCTGGTTGTAGGCGCGGTGCTCAAACAACACGATGCCTTGGTCGGGTTTGCTCTTCGACGCCCGAGCCGAGATCACCTCGCTCTCGACGCGCAGGGTGTCACCGTGGAACACGGGTGCGGGGAAGTCCATGCGCTCGAAGCCCAGGTTGGCCACGGTGGTGCCGTGCGTCGTCTCGTGCACTGAAATGCCGACGACGACGGCCGCAGTGAACATCGAGTTCACGAGCGGCTGGCCGAACTGTGTCTCGGTACGGGCGTACTCGAAGTCGAGGTGCAGTGCGGCGGGGTTCATCGTCATGGTGGTGAACATGACGTTGTCGGCTTCGGTGATGCTGCGCCGCAGCCGGTGGTTGATCACAAGCCCCGGTGTCAATTCCTCGAACCACAAGCCGCCGTGCGGGCGTGGGGCATTGCTCATCTGAGTCCTCCGACGTCGAGTGCTTCGCCTGTGTCTGATGCGCCGTCGCCCAGTGCCTCGGCGATGCCGGGCACCTCGCAGGCCTGGTCGAGGTCGATCTCGGCGTGGACCACCGGGTTCTGGTGCGGTCCCGCGCACCACGAGGGCATCACCATCGTGTAGAGGCCCTTGCCGCCCGCTTGGAACACGACAATCCGACTCGGGTCCTTCAGGATCGGCACCATCTCGTCGGGCGGCGAGTCGCTCCCAAGATGGAACACAGACCCCATGCGGACGAGCATGGCGGTCGAGTTGGCGGCCCGAGCAGCGAGTTCGGCTTGGACGTCCTCACGGCTCAGTCCTGCCCGGGCCAGCACGGCCGTGTGGTCCGGATTCATGATCACCACGAGCGAGCCGTGGCGAAGGTGTGCGTTGTTGCTGCCCGGATTCGCCATCACGGCGGCGATCACGTTCAGCAGGCGGTTGGCCGACTCGGGATCGTCGGCGTCGCCGGTGAAGAAAGTCGAGTGGGGCGCCTCGGCGCCGGTCACGATCACGGCGCTTTGGTCAGGCTCGTAGCCGTATGAGGTGTGCAGGGGCGCGAACGGGCTGTTCTCGGTGTCCTCCGCGATGCAGTAGGTGAACTTGCCCGGATGCCCGTGCAGCGCCATGTCGGACACGCCGGGGCGAGCGCCGCCAATGTTCATCATCGTCAGCCGGAGCGCCCGGCCGATCGACGCATTGGCACGGTGACCCGGACCCAGCGCCCCGAAGCCCGAGGCGACGCCGCCGCATTGGTGCCGAGCGGGCCCGCACACCACGATGAGCGGTGCGGTGCAGTGGGTGGTGCTCTGCATCTCGGTCAGGTCGAACTCGGGTTTGCACACGGCTCGCACGGCGGCCAGGACAACCGGCACGTGGTCGGGCAGGCAGCCGGCCATGACTGCAGCGGCAGCCACCTTCTCGACGCTTGCCACGCCATGCGCGGGGCCCATGACGCCCAACTCGATGTCGGGGTCAAGCCCTGTCGCGAGCACCATCGCGGCCACTCGTTCAGGAGTCGGGATGACAACCGGCAGGCCGTCGGTGAGCCCGAGCGCGTGCAGCCGTTCGAGCGCGTCGGCCTCGCTGCGGGCCTCCAAGAGCGTCATGGCTTGATCAGTTTGTGACGGCGCCGCTCAGGATCGCCACGATCTGTGGCGCGATGTCGGCGGCCACCTTGGCCATGTTGTCCTCGCCGCTGCCAGCGACCGGGTGCGGCAGCCGGACACGGGGAATGGCGGGCATGCCGGTGGCGGCTGCCACGAAGTCGCCTTGCGGCCAGAACGCATCGGTGACGAGTGCGATGGCGGGAATGCCCTGCCGGGCGACGGAGATGCTGTCACGCACGGTGCCAGAGGTGCAGCTGCCTCAATGGCCGTACGCGGCGATCACAGCGGAACATTCGGAGCGGATGTCCGCGAGCATCGGTTCGCCGACAACCGACGAGGCGTCGCCCTTGTCGTAGCGGCTGAACGACGCTGAAGGGAGGCGCTCGGCGAGCGCCTTCTCGATGTGGTCGAGGAAGCGGACGCTGTCAGGGAAGCCATTGGCGACCAGGCCGATGGTGATCGGCTGGTCCAGCCGTGTGCTCAGGCTGTACGGCTCGGGCGCAGTCTTGGCCTCGCCTCGCGGATCAAGGAAGGTGAGGGTGCTCATAGGCCCAGTCTGACACCTGCACAAGGGGCGCGCGTTTGCTTCAACAAAACGGATGCACTTTGTCGGACAAGACGGACGCAGTCCTGTGCTACAGATTGGACGATAGAGCGCTGTCGCGTCGTTGTGGCCTGCGGTGTGTTCAGTGATCGTGACCCGTGGGCAGCGCAGCGAAATCGATGGCGCGCTGTGTCAGCGATTCGGTGCTGGCGAGGCCTGCGGACACCACAGCGTGCTCCAGAGCCGTGAGCCAGCAGCTGTAGTAGTCCCACGGATCAGGTGCCGCTGTGGCCGAGTCCTGTCCGCCGCGTTGATCGGCTTGGGGATGGGCGGATTCCCAGCTGGCAATGGCCTCGATGAGGTGCGAGCGGAACCCGTTCCAGGTGAAGTGGCCCTCGGCGACGAGGTCGGCCGCGAGACCGAATGCGCGTGCCTGCCACGGAGCCTCGAACACCAATTCGCCATTGGACCGCGGCGGCCCCGCGGGTGTGCCGTCGAGCACGTCGATGCTCATGGCCGCCCCTCAGTCAGCTTGTGGCGACGTCGCGAGCGCAACGCCGATCATCGAGTCGCGGCCCACCAGGTCTGCCAGTTGTTCAACCGACCAGCCGTCGGTGCCGGCGGGGCGCTCGGGCAGCACGAGAAAGCGTGTCTCCGAGCTCGAATCCCACACCCGCACCTCGGTGTCCGTGTCGAGCTCGAGGCCCATCTCGGCCAGCACCGCCCGCGGCTCGCGCACCGCCCGAGCGCGGTATTCCGGGCTCTTGTACCAATTGGGCGGCAAGCCCAGCAGTGCCCACGGGTAGCACGAGCACAACGTGCAGACCACGACGTTGTGCACGCCGGGCTCATTCGCCTTGACCTCGATGTGCTCGATCTCGGCGCCTCGCACGTCGAGTTCGGCGGCGACGGCGTCGGCATCGGTGAGCAGTCGCTGCCGCAGTGCCGGATCGGTCCAGGCCCGCGCCACCAGCTGCGCTCCGATCATCGGTCCGATGTCGTGCTCGTAGCGCCCGATGGTGGCGTCGATGCGGGCCCGGTCAGCGAGCCCCTTGTCGACGAGCAGGTCTTCGAGCGCCTCCACCCGAATCTGCGGCGATGACGCGTCGCGATGGTCGTGATCGCGCCCATGGTGGTCGTGCCCATGGTGATTGTGATGGTGGTCGTGGGCGTGGTCCATGCGGGTCTCCTGGATCAGTCAGTACCAGCGGCGCGAGGTGAACGAATGAGGGCAACGCAGCGTCACGGCGCGGGCTGCAAGTAGCACTCGTACAAGTCGACGTGGATGGTGGCGTTCGGCTCGGCATCGGGCCATAGCGACTGCGCTTCGTAGCCCACGCAATACACGTGCTGGGCACGCTCACCGAGGTCGTGCGCCGTGCTGTCAGGCAGCACTTCAGCGGGATGCACCTTCACCACTGTGCCCGGCGTGCCAGCGACATAGGCCGGAAGGCGAGTGTGCCCGGCCTGGAGGCTCGGAGGTGCGACCACGCGGTCGCCGACTGCGAAGCGTGGTGGCTCAGAGAGATCTCGGCGCACCGTCCGTCGCCGCGGTGGGGGTGTCGGCCGATCGGACGGCAGCAATGCGGGATTCTTCACGACGAACGGTGCGGCACGGCCCGCGGGCGACGCTGAGGCGATTGATGCGGCCGAGCCGCCGACTCGGCGAGCCACCCTTCACTCAATTCTTCGGGACTGACCACGCCGTACTCGGCCAGCAGCAGTTCGAAGCCTGCGAGCCAGCGGCCGTAATAGCCGTGGCCGAAGTAGTCGTCGGGGGCGAGCCGTTCCAGTGCGTAGCGAAACTCGCCCGGCCGCTTGGCGGACGCCCCAGTCACTGCTCCCAGCAGTCCGAAGACGCGGCGTTCCCAATCGGCGTGAAACGGTGGCTCGTTGGGCTCATGCGGCACCGGCCCGTAGCCGGCAGCTCCGCCGAGGTCGTGAACTCCGTGCTCCATCGTCGTTCAGCATCGCATGTCCGGTGTCCGTCGCAATGATCTGGTGCCAACCCGCGAAGCGGCCGCCAAGCCCAAACGCGCAGTCCAATCCTGCGGCGACGGGCGGGGCGGTGTTGTTAGCTTGCGGGCGTGAGCACGTTCGTCCTGGCGGTTGACCTCGACGGCGTGTGCGCGCAGCACACCGAAGCATTCCGACGCATCGTTGCCCAGGAACGCAGGATCAGCGAACACGATCTGCCGCTGCTGCGCAGCTGGAGCTTCGCGGAGTGGGGTTTCGGCGACGGCGACTTCGATGCGTTGCATCGTGTGGCCGTGCAGGACTACCGGATGTTCCGCGACATTGAGCCGATTGAGGGTTGCTCGGAGGCGCTGTGGCGGCTCTCGGACGCGGGCGCCTGGATCCGGATCGTCACGCACCGTCTGTATACGAGTTGGGGCCATCGTGTCACGGTGAGCGACACCGTGGAATGGCTGGATCGTCAACGCATTCCGTATCGCGACATCTGCTTTCTGGCCGACAAGTCGGTGGTGAACGCTGACGCTCACATCGAGGACGCGCCGCACAACATCGAGGCCATCCGGGCTGCTGGAGGCCATGTCATCGCGTTCGACCAGCCCTACAACACCCATCTCGACGGTCCCCGCGCGCGCAACTGGCACGAAGTCGAGGAGATGATCGTGGAGCTCATGGCGGCACACGGCGGCGCAGTGGCACGTCCGCTGCCGGGCATGGACGCCGGCTCCGACCGACTCGACCTGCGCACGCGCGACACCGCATGACGGGCAAGGCATGAGCAACTCCGACACCCCGCGCGACACCCCAGGCGACACGATCGCGGCGCCCATCGATGCGGCCACCGTCGTCGTCCTGCGGGATGCGAAGCCGGCGGCCGCGCCGGGGCACGGCTTCAACCTGGCCGCGAGCGACACAGGCGCACATCTCGAAGTGCTGATGCTGCGTCGCAACTCACGCGGATTCTTCGGTGGAATGTGGGTCTTCCCCGGAAGGCCGGGTCGATCCGCCCGACCGGGAGCGCCCAGGCGACACCGTGGGGCCGTGCGATCCTCGCACGATGGTGGGCGCCGCAGGACTGCACGACGGCGACGAGCGCGGCTTCCGCACCGCGGCGGTCCGCGAGGCGCACGAGGAAGCCGGCATCGACCTGACCCGCGCCGAACTGGTTCACTTCGCTCACTGGCTGCCGCCTCCGATCCGGCCCAAACGATTCTCGACCCAGTTCTTCATGTGCGAAGCGCCCGCCGACCTCGACTCTGTGACCGTCGACGGCAGCGAGATCCTGGACTACGCCTGGGTGTCGCCAGCGGCTGCGCTCTCCCGCCGGGCAGCAGGCGAGATCGAATTCGTCACGCCGACGTTCGTCACACTCACATGGCTCTCCGGATTCAGCCGCACCGCAGAGGTTCTCGCCTCCGTGGCCGAGCACGAGTGCTTTCACACCGAGCTCATCGAATCACCCGCGTCCGACCCCGGCCACGTCGCGGTCTACGTCGGTGATGCTGCCTTCCCCGACGGCGATCTCGCCGCGCCCGGTCCGCGCCGGCGGTGTGTGATGGTCCGCTCCGGCTGGCGCTGGGAAGAACACGACGGCTATGGCGTCGCTGCTGGTTGAACTCAGCTGGTTGATTTCAGCTGGTTGAGACTGGCTGCCGAACTCAACTGGTTGATATTGGCCGATCGATATCAGCTAGCGGATCGCAGGCGGCGGGCTCGTTCGGTGAGGCGGGCGATTTGCTGTTCTTGTGCGGGGCCGTCGGGGCCGCCGCCTGGTCTTGCCGCTCTGAAGTCGATCGGGGCCTGTTGGGGATCGGCACCGAAGGCGATCATTGTGAGGATGCCGATGACGGCGGTGCGCGCCATGCCTGCCCCGCAGTGGACGAGCACGCTGTCGCCTGCGTCGAGCGCGGCTACCACCGCAGCGACGAGATCGAGAACGGGTTCGTCTGCAATGACGCCGCCATCTGGGGTTGGCAGCCAAGCTGCCCGAGCGAGTTCGCTGTCAACGACAGGCTCGTGAGTGCGAAGCCACTCGGCGTAGTCCGGATACCGCAGCTCGACCTCGCGCGGCGTGAGCATGCACACCATGAGCGAGGCGCCGACCCGATCCAGCGCGGCTTGTGGGTCGGGGCCGACGGCGGAAAAGTTGGTCACGAACATCCGCCCGGCTTGCTCGGGCGCCAGCAGGGGCACCTCGTCGATGCGGTGAAGCACTGCCAGCGGCTATTCGGCTGTCGTGCGGCGGCCGAAGCGCCGGCGCTTGGTTTCTTCGGGCGGCTCAGGAAGAGGCGGCCAGGATTCGGAGAGTTCTTGCTGGCCAGTGCGCCGGACGGCTTCGAGTTCGTCGCGGCTGTAGGGCTCGGGACGCGGGTCGAGTGCCCGGTAGCGCGCCTCAGCGCTGTCGAAGTTCTCGTTGGTCAGCAGATCGGGGATCAGCGTGCTGGGTGACCAGTCCTCGCGTGCGCCGAGGTAGATGTAGCCATCAGCGATGTCGCGGAGCCGCAGTCCGGTGTCGCTGCCGTCGATGGTGCCGCGCACGGTTGATGCAGCGACGCTTCCGAGCGGTGACTCGGCCAGATCCAAGCCGAAGCGAACATCGGAGCGGCCGCGAGCCTCCGGCGATTGGGCCACCAAGTCTTCGACGCGCTGGGTAGCAGCGGTGTCAGGAATGACGCCGTGGAAGACGACGCGCCGACAGCCGTCGCGCATCCAGCGCCACAGCAGATTGCCGGCGCTGGCGGTGGGCACGCCGTCAGCCCACTCGATGAGCTTCGTTGTCGTGGCTCCGACGTTCATGTACACGAGTGCTCGCTCGCCTTGGCGGAGCACCTCGTTGGTCAGCACGCTCGCGGCGTGGAAGGCCGACACGTCGCGATAGTGCCCGCCCAGCCACCAGTTGCGCAGACTCAGTTCGGCGGCGGACCGACCGTCCAGCAACTGAGGATCCTCGACGTAGCTCGGCAGACCCAGGGCGACGACGCGGATGGGACGTCGATCGGAGCTGCGTTTGCGCTCGGCGGCGTTGTGCTCCCACGCGGCCCGCAGCACCTCGGCGTATTCCTGATAGCCGAAACCGGCTCCAAGTAGATCCACGAAGAGGTCACAGCACGACCGCTCATTCCATTCAGGTGCGGTGAGCAATTCGTCGAGTGCCGCTTGGCTCCGTGAGTTCGTGAACTCCCAGGCCAGGATGGTCACGCCTGCATCGGCCAGCTCGGCGAACGCGCCGGCCAAGAAGCGCAGGTGCTGCTGAACGCCGATTTGATCCCCGAGAAACACGATCTGATGGCCGCCGCACACGTCGGCCAGGTAGCTCTCCGGCGAGGGGAGCGCGGACGAGGACGACTCGTCGTCGGGAGTAACTGCGTCCGGCACCGGTGAGAGTGTGCCCGATCTGTGGCGTCAGTCGTGCTGGCTAGAGCACCTGAGTCCACGCAAGCTCGGCCGCTGCGGCCGATGCCGACACCGCTGCGGCGAAGTCGAGCGCGGTTGAGTGCTCGCATCGAAGCGCCGGGTCCAGGGCGTACCTGCGCGCATGCTCGACGTGCACGGCGGGAACGGGCTCGGGCAGCGGCGTCGGGGCCCGACGTTCGTAATCGCGCTCGAGGAAGATCCAGCCGGTGGCCAGCGCGCCGAGCGGCTGGCGATCGAGGCTGCTGGCACAGCTCAACCTCGCTGCAGGGCCGCGGTCCACGTCGAACGCAAGCGGCACGGCCAGGTCTGGGTTGGTCGCGAACGCGGCGTCCATGACACCGTCGGCAACCATGGCGTAATCACAGAGTTCACCGTCAGCGGGCAGCGGCTCGTGAATCAGCACTGTGACGGCTCGATCTGCGACCGCTTCGTAAAGCCGGTTTCCCGCCCCGACCACGTAACCAGCGGACACCTCGGTGTCGATCGCGTCCCAGACGCGATGCGGCAGCCGCCGCAATCGAGTCATGGCGTGCGCAGTGCGCGTCAGCACGAGCGCGCGATGACCTGGCTCGATCACCTCTCGCTGGAGCACCTCGGACATGTGCGCCGACGCCGGCCCGCGGTGGCGCAAGTGCGGCCACGCGAACGAGTTGCGCAAGTCGGCAGTATCGGTGACGGCATCGAGATCGAGGTCGTAGTCGAGGCCGAGCACGCGCATCGGCGACGTCTTCTGCCCAGCAAATCGCCGGTTCACTTCCCAGACGGCGCCCAGGACGTCCAGGTACTCGCGGTAGGCGAAGTTGTGGCGGATTCCCCAGCGCAGCAGCGCCTCGCGTGCAAGCTGTTCATCGAAGGTCGGCCCAGTGACGACAGCGTCGAGGCGCGCTTGGTCGTCGACACACGCGTACTCCATGGCCACGATGTTCACGCCACGGCGGTACGCGGCGGCCACGAGATCCTGCAGGAGCAGCCCGACGCGCCGTGTCGGCGTGTGGTGCCCGACAAATACGACCTGGTGTCGATCGAAGAGATCGCACACGTAGCTGAGCGGGTCTGTGCCGTGCGTCTGCAGCCATTCCGCCAGCTCGCGCAGCAACACCGCTTGGATCGGCGGTAGCTCGCGACGGTGCCGGTACATGGCGACCCGTTCGAGCAGCGCATGGTCGCCTCGCTGCATGTCCACCTGTTCAAACAGTACCGGTTGAGACATGTGGGGACCAGAACCGAGCTCGAATCGGACGCTCGATGCAGCGGCGCGTATGGTGGTCGCCGTTCCGAGCACGCCCGCCCTCCACCGCTGGGGCGCAGCGACAACGACCGCTACGACGTCAAGGGAGCGCGACACCGCCGTGGGAATGCGCCTGTTCGACACCGCTCGGCGATCAGTCGTCGATGTGAAGCTCGACGAGCACGTCGGCATGTACGTCTGCGGCATCACGCCGTATGACGCCACGCACCTCGGGCACGCTGCGACGTACCTCGCGTACGACCTCGTGATCCGCCGCCTCGAGGATTTCGGTCACACCGTCACGCTCGTACGCAATTACACCGATGTGGACGACAGCATTCTGCCGAAGGCGGCAGAGCTGGGGGAGCACTATCTGGCATTGGCCGAGCGCGAGATCGCCCGGTTCACCGCGGACATGGCGGCGTTGGGGGCCCGGCCGGCAGCGCACGAGCCCCGTGCGACGCAGTCCATCGAGGCCATGGTGTCCATGATCGCCAAGCTCCTCGAATCGGGACATGCGTACACGTCTGCTGATCGCATCTATTTCGACGTCTCGACATTTCCGGACTTCGGGAAGCTGTCGGGTTACAGCCCTGACTACATGGCTGAATTGGCTGCCGAACGAGGTGGAACGCCCGACGACCCCCGGCAGCGGAACCCGCTCGACTTCGTGCTGTGGCAGGCGAGCGCCGAGGGCGAGCCTGCGTGGCCGTCGCCATTTGGGCCAGGCAGACCGGGCTGGCACATCGAGTGCTCGGCGATGGGGCTCACCGCCTTGGGTGAGACGATCGACATTCACGGCGGCGGCGGCGATCTGGTGTTCCCGCATCATGAGTGCGAGATCGCTCAGAGCGAAGCCGTTCACGGTGCGCCGCTCGCGCGCTATTGGGTACATGCCGGCCTGGTGGGCTACCAAGGCCACAAGATGTCGAAGTCGCTGGGCAATCTCGTGTTCATTTCTGACCTGCGTACGCGCATCGATCCCCGCGCCATTCGACTAGCGTTGATGGCGCACCACTACCGGTCCGACTGGGAGTGGTTCGACGACGAAGCCATGGCAGCTCAACGCGACCTGCAGGAATTGGCAGACGCTGCGAGCCGTATGCCGGCAGTCGACGGCACGACCGGCCTCGTTGCCGACGTGCGCGCAGCGCTGGACAATGACCTCGATGCGCCGGCGGCCCGGGATGCGCTGCTCGGCGCCGCAGCCGCAATCCGACGCGGCGGTGCGGGCACGGCGTTGAGTGACGAATTGTGTGCTGCGGCTCTGCTGTGCGGCATCGACCTGCGCGCAACAACGATGGGGGAGGGACCGCCGTGAGCCGCGCGGCGTCTGCGGCCCCGGTCTCGCAGCGACGATGACCACGCTGGCGGTGGTGAACCAGAAAGGCGGCGTCGGCAAGACGACAGTCGCCGTAGGTCTGGCCGAAGCCGCCAGCGCGGTGGGTCGCAGCGTCCTGGTTGTGGACCTCGATCCGCAGTCCAACGCGTCGGCTGGACTCGGCGTGTGGAACGTGTCTCCGAACATCGACGACGTGCTCGCGGATGCCGCGCCGGGATCCGCCCTCCCGGCGGTGGTGGACTCGCGATGGCCGCCCGACGGACCCCGACCGCAGCTCATCGCAGGCAGTTACGCGCTTGCGAGTCGTGAGCCTCAGATGGCCGCCGACTTGGTCGGGGCGCAGGACCGGCTGCGCATCGCGCTCGCCGGAGTCACTCATGACCTCGTGCTCATCGACTGCCCGCCGTCGTTGGGTCTGCTGTGCATCAATGGCCTGTTTGCGGCAGATCGTGCGCTCATCGTGACTGAACCCGCAGCATGGGCTGCCGACGGCGTCGACTTGATGCGGTCCATGATCGCCCGCATCGCGCAGCGGCAGGGCACACCCACAGTCGCAGGCATCGTGCCGAACCGGGTGGGCCGGACGCGCGACAACTCGTACTGGCTCGCTCAGCTCGCTGAGCGGTTCGGGACGGACCTGCTCCCGGCGGTGCCCCAACGAGCCGCGGTCGCTGAGGCCTCCGGGCAGTCACTGCCATTGAGAGCACTCCGCAGGCGCCCCGGAGCGCCGGAGGCGGTGGCGGCATTCGACGAACTCTGGGCCACCTTGGAGCGACGGCTGGCTTGAGCCGTCAGCAGTACGATCAGCAGCGCATCTGCTGTGGCCTCGACTCGGTGCGCAAGGTTTGCTCATGGTCAGCTACAACCCGAACCGACCAAGGCCGAACATGGACGCTGGGGCCTTGCTTCCTGGAGATCCGCAGCAACTCGACGGTTCGGAGTCCGCTCAAGATGCACTCGTTGGCGACCCGGAGCCCGAATCGGATCCCGCTACCGCGCCCGCGTCACGTCTTCTGCCGAGGCAGGCCAAGCCCGTCGATCCGCAGTTGCTGTACGCGCTCGGCGGGGCAATGGCGCTTGGCGGAGTCCTCGTCGCTGCGCTGGCGTGGTGGATGTGGCGACGCTGGCGTCGTCGCTGAGACAGGCACTCCGAACCGTCACAGCGAACCATGCCCGGATCAAACCAGCCCAGTGCGGGGCGCAGAGAAATCGGTGATGCGGAAATATCCGCGTCCGCCGTGTCGGGATGGGCCACGCTGTGACTGTGGATGCCAGTTCTCTTGTTGCGAGGACACCCCAGAGTCTGAGCCCATCCGGTGCCTCTACATTTCGGCAATGCCAGCGACGTTGGAAGCTTCGTTACATCGACAAGCTGCCAGACCCGCCCGGCGAGCCGGCATTGCGCGGCACGTTCGTGCATCGGGTGCTCGAGGAACTGCTTGCAGTGGCGCCTGGGCAGCGCACGCTTGATCGAGCCCGCTCGATCTGCCGTGATCTCTGGCCGCTCACAGCGTCGGATTCTGATTTCGAGACACTCGGGCTGAGCTCCGACGAGGAGCGCTCGTTTCGTTGGAATGCATGGCGTGATGTCGAGGGCTATTTCGAGCTTGTCGATCCAACCGACGTCGATGTCGTGGACCGTGAGCGCGACGTGCGCACCGAACTCGACGGTGTGCCGTTCCGCGGTGTGGTCGATCTGGTCGATCGCACCGCCGACGGCCTGCGGGTGAACGACTACAAGACGGGGCGGGCCCCGGGGACGCGGTTCGTCGACAGCCGGTTGGCCCAGGTGTGGCTGTATGCCGCTGCCATCGAATCGGTGGGAGACGACGTCTCCGAGGTGCGCCTGCTGTACCTCGGCGAGACGGCCCGAGGTCGCGATGACCGCCAGCCCATCGAGATCTCCCGTCGCTTCGATCGGACTGCGACCAACAGCGCGGTCGCCGAGCACCGCGACACCTGGGAGCGCATCGGCGACGCGACCCAGACCGGCAATTTCGAGCCGCAGCCGGGTCCACTGTGCAGCTGGTGCCCCTACCGCGCCGAGTGCCCTGAGGGCCAGGTCGAGCACCAACGTCGGCACGGCATCGCTGCGTGAGCGATGCGGTGGTGGTGTTGATCGCTGCGTGAGCGGCACTGCATGGCGGCGGCGCTTCGCGCCATGCTGTAGGCCCGGTACGACCCAATCAGCGAGAGACGCAATGGATTACGAGCAGATCACTGTCGACGATCACGACGACGTTCGTGTGCTGACGCTGAACCGGCCAGAGAAGCTGAATGCTTGGACGCCGCGCATGCACGCCGAGATGACCCACGCAGTTCGAGCGGGCAATGACGATCCCGCCATCGGGGCGTTCGTCATCACGGGCGCAGGTCGCGGATTCTGCGCGGGCGCCGACATTGCCGAGGTCTTCGCCGCCCGCATCAGCGCGGCCGACGACAGCGGAAGCGACGTCGGGACTGCAGCCGCAGCCGATGACGCGGCCGCCGACGACTGGGTTGAGCTGGTGCGTGCTTCCAAGCCCATGGTGGCAGCCATCAATGGCGCATCCATCGGAGTCGGACTGACGATGGTGCTGTCGATGGACTTCCTCGTGGCGCACAGCGAAGCCAAGCTGTCGTGCCGCTTCGTGAAAATGGGAGTGACCCCCGAGCTGGCCTCGTCGCACATTCTCATCCAGCGCTGCGGCTGGGGCGCGGCATCCGACTTGGCACTGTCGGGGCGCATCGTGAGCGGCGCCGAGGCGGCCGAGATGGGCCTTGTCGACGAAGTCACCGACGGTGATGTGCTCGAAGCGGCGATGGTGCGCGCGCGCAGTTATGCGGAGAACCCGCCCACCATGCTGCGGTTGACCAAGCAGCTGCTGACCCGCAACGGATCCGACACCGATCTCGCCTCGGTGCAGCGTCGCGAGCTGGAGGCGCTGAACGTGGCCCGCGCATCGGATGATCACCGCGAGGCAGTTGCCGCATTCCTCGAGAAGCGTCCTCCGAAGTTCCGCTAGCCCCAGGCCGGGGCGCGAAACCACTCATGCCAGAGCTGCCCGAAGTCGAGGTGGTTCGGCGCCAGCTGCAACCTCGCCTCATCGGCCGCACGATCGTCGAAGCGGGCAGTCACTCGTCTGCGAAATTTGCCTCGGCACGTGAGGTGACTGGCAGTGCGGTCGATCAGCTCCGAAGGCGCGGCAAGTACCTCATCGCCGAGTTGAGCTGCGAGCGCGACCTCATCGTGCATCTCGGCATGACCGGTCGGCTGTGCTTCGACGATCGCAAGACCCAGCACGTCGACCCCGCGCCACCAGTTCGGCCAGTCGACGGACCGGCGGTTGACGCGATGGCGCTGCGTGGGATCAGCGCCACCGACCCGTATGTGCGCGCTTGGTGGCGTCTCGACGACGGCGAGGTGCTGTGCCTGCACGACGTACGCCGATTCGGCCGGGTCGCGGTCTGCGATCGAGGCGACTACCGCGAGCTGCCGACGCTGGCAGCCATCGGCCCCGAGCCGCTGGACCTTGACTTCGATACAGCGGCCTTTTGGCGCGCGAGCAGGCGTTCGAGCCAACGCATCAAGACGCAATTGCTGAATCAGCGTCTCGTGGCCGGCGTGGGCAACATTTACGCCGACGAAGCGCTGTTCCTGGCAGGCATCAACCCAGCTGCGCGCTCGATCTCGAGGCCACGAGCCGAACGCCTCGCTGCGGCCTTGCGCGAGGTGTTGACTGCCAGCATCGAGCGTGGCGGCAGCACGCTGCGCGACTACTACAGCCTCGAAGGCGCCGGGGACAACCAGAAGTACTTCGTCTGCTACGGCCGCGCCGGGGAGCCGTGCGTCCGCTGCGGCGCCGAGCTTCGGCGGCGAGTGCTGGATCAGCGCTCCAGTACCTGGTGCCTCAGCTGTCAACGCCGGTGACGCGCCATGTGGGGGTGCGTCTCAGGTGCATACTGACGGCACGCCCATCGCGTGATCGGGGGTCGGCGTGGACAACGAAGTGTGGCGGTGGGTCTGGGTCGCGTTGGCGTTGGTCATGGGCCTCGGCGAGATCTTCACCGCGGGTTTCTTTCTCTTGCCGTTCGCGATCGGCGGCGTGCTAGCGGCAGCCGCAGCGTGGCTGGATCTCCACGGCGCCGTCCAGTGGCTGCTCTTCTTCGGCGGCACCGGTGCATCGATGCTGGTGCTGCGGCGCTTCATGGGCCGCCAGGACCGTCCTGATGATCTTCCGGTCGGCGCCTATCGCTATATCGGCATGGAGGCTCGGGTCATCGAGGACATCGACCTCGTCAAGAACACAGGACGCGTCCGTGTTCTGTCCGACGAATGGCGAGCCGTTACCGATACCGGCCCGATCGAAGAGGGATCGTTGGTGCGAGTCATTGCGGTTCAAGGCACAAAGCTGCTGGTCGAATTCACCGAGTCGCCCCCGCCTGATTACGTGCGCCATGGCGGCGTCCCCGAGCCGGTGTCACCAGATCCGGTTGCAGGTGCCGAGGTCGCTTCGGAAGGCGATGTGAGCGACGCGGGCGGCGTCGAAGGCGATCAAGACGACCAAGAGGCGACCCAGCCTCCGAGGAGCGAATGATGGACAACATCAGCCCGGGAGTGATCCTCCTGGCAATCATCGCACTGGCGGCTCTCGTCATTGCAGCCAAGGGCCTGCGCACCGTGCGCCCCTTCGAACAGGGTCTCATCGAGAACCTGGGCAAGTACCGCACGACGGTGAATCCCGGTCTGCGCTTCGTGGTCCCCTTCATTCAGCGCATGCTCAAGGTGGACATGCGCGAGCAAGTGGTGGACGTGCCGCCCCAGGAGGTCATCACCAAGGACAACGTTGCGGTGACCGTCGACGCCGTCATCTACTACGAGCCGACCGATCCCGTGAAACTGAAGTACGCGGTGGGCAGCTTCATCATCGCGGTGACCAAGCTGGCGCAGACGAATCTCCGCAACGTCATCGGCGACCTGCAACTCGACGATGCGCTGGTGTCACGCGAGCTCATCAACTCCAAGCTGCGCCAGATTCTCGACGACGCGACCGACAAGTGGGGCACACGCGTCGTGCGCGTCGAAATCCAGCGGATTGAGCCGCCCCCCGACGTCACCCAAGCGATGCACCGCCAGATGAAGGCCGAACGCGACCGCCGCGCAGTGGTCACCGAAGCTGAAGGCGACAAGCGCTCCGCGATCCTGAAGTCCGAGGGCGTGAAGGAATCGCAGATTCTGCGTGCCGAAGGCGAGGCTGAAGCCATCAAGCGAGTGGCCGATGCCGACAAGTACCAGAAGCTCACGGTGGCTGAGGGCGAGGGCCAAGCCATCGAGCGGGTATTCACCGCCATCCACAACGGCAACCCCACCGACGACCTGATCGCCATCAAGTACCTCGAAGCACTGCAGGGCATCGCCGACGGCCAAGCCACCAAGATCTTCCTGCCGCTGGACACCAGCGGAGTGCTCGGCGCCGTCGCAGCCATGGGCGAGATGTTCCGCGAGAGCACCGCTTCGGCAAGCGGCTCGAACGGCGCCCAGGACGACGAGTAGCCCTCAGTCTCACCGTTGCAACGCCCCCGCCGCCAGACCGGCGGGTGGGCAGCGCAGCGCGTAGGGTCCGCGCCCATGGCGTTGGGGCTGGAGTCGGTACTGGTGGGCTCGTGGACCGACGATGAGGCTGGCACCGGCGTGACGGTCGTGCTGCCTCCGGCCGGCACTCTGGGAGCGATCGCTGTGCGTGGGGGAGCTCCGGGCACTCGTGAAGCCGCAGCGCTCGGCCCGACAGGTGCTGGCGTGGAGTGTCACGGCGTGGTGCTGTGCGGCAACAGCGTGTTCGGGCTCGCTGCTGCCGACGGCGTCGTTCGCTGGTGCGCCTCGCAGGGCCGCGGGCTCAACATTCGCGACAGCATCGTCCCGGTCGTTGGCGCCGCGGTGGTCTACGACATCGCTTCGCCCCAGAGCACTCGGCCCACAGCAGAGGCCGGCTGGGCCGCCTGCGAAGCAGCCACGACGGCGGAACCCGTCATTGGTCGGGTCGGCGTCGGGCGCGGCTGCACCATCGGCAAGATCGCCGGACGGGATTACTCCGTGCCGGGCGGGATGGGAACGGCAATCGTGCGCTCCGGGGACGTGGTGGTGGGCGCCGTCGTGGCGGTCAATGCCCTCGGTGACGTCATCGGTGACGACGGCACTGTGCTCGCTGGCACCACCGCGACACCGGAGATGAATCGTTACCCGTACGCCCCAATCGAACTCATTGCCGGGTTCTCCGGGCGCGGCAACGAGGTGCCTGATGGGGCCGACCCGTCGGGCGCGACCGCGACGCCAGATCACCCCGAGCGGACCAACACCACCATCGGATGCCTGGTGACGAACGCACGGCTCACGAAGCCCGAGGCGTGCCGCGCCGCCGACCTGGCGCACACCGGCATCGCCCGCGCTGTCGAGCCGCCGCACACCAACTTCGACGGGGACGCCCTGTTTCTGCTTGCGACCGGTGAGGTGGAGACGCGTGCCGACCTCGTGGCTGTGCTTGGGGCCCAGGCGGTCGCAACCGCGATCCGGGTCGCAGTCTCCTCCTGACCACTCGCGGTGTGGCATTCTGGGCGCACCAGAGAAAGGGGGTGGTCCACACAATGCCGAAACGCAAGAGGACTCTGGAGGTGGCCGGGCGCTGAGGCGACCCGCTTCCGAGACGGGGACGCCTCCATCAGGTGGCGACTCCAACCCGGACCACCGAACCCCACAAGATCCGCGTGCTGGTCCTCACGTGGCCGCCGCCCCGCCACATAGCGGAGGCGCGAGAAAAAGTCTTCGGGTAACCGCGGGCCCCGGCAGCAATGCCGGGGTCCGTGCGCGTCCGCCCCGCGGAAGCCGGCGAGGACGCACACAGAGGCCACCACTAGCAGGGTGCTGAAAAAGTCGGTTTCGAGCACATCGCCAACGCTCTGACCTGCGGTTTTACACTGGCGGAGGCGCGTTTTCGGCACTTTTTCAGCACCCTGCTAGTGTCCTGTTTGTTTAGTTAGTCGCGGTAACATGGTGGGGCGGCAGCGTGGCTGCGGCAGGCGATGAACGGGGGCGGATATGGGTGCAAGGCGGGGACGGCCGACGGCTGTGATCGTGCTGGACGACGAGGAACGCGAGACGCTGGAGCGGTGGGCTCGCCGCCCGAAGTCGTCTCAGGCGCTGGCTCTGCGGTGCCGGATCGTGCTGGGGGCGGCCGAGGGCCGCTACAACAAGGACATCGCCGCCGCGCTGGGGTGCCATCCCGCGACGGCGGCCAAGTGGCGCCGCCGGTTCGCCGGGCGGCGCCTCGACGGGCTCTGCGACGATCCGCGGCCGGGTCCGCCGCGCACCATCGACGACGCCACCGTCGAGGAGGTGATCGTGCTCACCTTGGAGTCCGCCCCACCGGACGCGACGCATTGGTCGACGCGGTCGATGGCCAAAGCAGTGGGCATCTCGCCGTCGTCGGTGCACGCCATCTGGCAGGCGTTCGGTCTCAAGCCCCACCTCGCCGAGGATTCCGAGCTGTCGCCGGACCCGCGCAGTCCGTCGACAAGGCCTGCGACGTCGTGGGGCTGTACCTGAACCCCCCAGAGGCCGCGGTGGTGCTGTGCGTGGACGAAAAGACCGGCATTGGGGCCTTGGACCGCACCGCCCCGATCCTGCCGCTGATGCCCGGCACGCCCCAGCGGCGCACCCACGACTACCGCCGCCACGGCACCACCAACCTGTTCGCGGCGCTCGACACCGCCTCGGGCAACGTCATCACGTCGATGACACAACGGCACCGCTCAGAGGAGTTCCGCAAGTTCTCGGACCTCATCGACAAAGAGGTCCCCTCCCACCTCGACGTGCACGTCGTGGCAGACAACGTCTGCGCCCACAAGACCCCCGCCGTCAAACGCCGGCTCGTCGCGCACCCACGCTTCAAGCCCCCGCTTCACCCCCACCTACAGCTCCCCGATGAACCTCGTCGAGCGCTGGTTCTCAGAGCCCGCCACCAAATGGCTCCGACGCGGCACCCACACCAGCGTCAAAGACCTCAAAAACTCCATCAACACCTGGGTCGACAACCCGAACAACGACCCCAAACCCTTCATATGGCGCAAAACCGCAGACCAGATACTCGACAACGTCGCCTCATATATCCACCGAATTCCCCAAACAGGACACTAGATGATTAGTTCCAAGGGGTCGGGTCCACCGGTTGTGGGGTGAGGGTGTCCAAGCTCGGGGTGTGTATTCACGCTTCGATCTTGGAGGTTCTCAGCATGGGCCCGGACTCGGGTCACCCTCGCGACCGCACTGTATGTGAGGATCGATGACCTGTTGGCGCAGAACCCTGGGTGGGCGCCGCAGCGGCCTGTGGTGGGGTTCGCCCCGAAGCTGTCGGACGCGGAGCTGGTCACCTTGGCGGTGATCTGTGCGCTGCTGGGCTATGACAACGAGTCGCAGTTCGTGCGCTTCGCCCACGCGCATCTGCGTCCGTGGTTCCCGTATCTGGCGAACCGCGACGGCTACAACAAGCGGCTGCGGCGCAGCGCCGAGATGATCGCAGGTGTCATGGGATGCCTCGCACGCGAGTGCGAGTCGTGGCACCACGACGTGTGGCTGGTGGACTCCACGCCGGTCGAGTGCGGCACCAGCCGCGAGACCCAAAAGCGCTCCGGCCTCGCCCGATGGGCCCAATACGGCTGGTGCGCGTCGCATTCCCGCTGGTTCTGGGGCCTGCGCCTGCATCTTGTGGCCACCCCGGCGGGGCTGCGGGTCGCGTTCGCTCTCGCCGGCGCGAAAGCCGACGAACGCGACGTCTGCGCCGACATGATCGACGCGGCCGACCTCGCCCGGCCCGGCCAGACCCTCATCGCCGACAACCGCTGCCGCTCCAAAGCATTCGAAGCCGACCTCAACAACGCCGGCATCACCGTGCTGCGCCCCGCCACCCGAACCGAGGCCCCACGGCCCGGCGCAAAGTTCCTGCGGCCCCTGCGCCAGATCACCGAATCGATCATCCAGACCCTCAAAGGCCAGCTCACCCTCGAACGCCACAAAGCACGCACCAAAACCGGCGTCGCCGCGCGCATCGGCACCCGCCTCCTCGCCCTCACCGCCGCCTTCTGGCACAACGAGACCTACCGACACACCCGACCAGCACGCTCACTGACCGCATACGACCACTAAACCCTTGGAACTAATCATCTAGGGTCCGAGCATGGATTTCGACTGGCCGGACGATGACGATCCTCGCCGTGTCGCGGTGCGCGACTGGCTCGACGACCACGACGGTGCCCCCAGCCAGGAAGCTCTGGCACACGCCGGCTACGTGGCGCCGCACTGGCCGAAGCCCTACGGCCTCGGGGCCGACCCCATCACGCAACTGCTGATCGACGAAGAGCTCGCCAAAGCCGGTGTTCGCCGACTCGCTGGTGGCATCGGACTGGGCTGGGCGGGTCCCACAATCCTCTACGGCGGCACCGAAGCCCAGCAGAAGCGCTACCTGTGGCCGATCCTGACTGGCACCGACGTTTGGTGCCAGCTGTTCTCAGAACCCGACAGCGGATCTGACCTCGCCAATCTGGCCACACGGGCGGTGCGCGACGGCGACCGCTACATCGTCAACGGTTCGAAGATCTGGTCGTCGGGAGCGCATCGCAGCAAGTTCGGCATCCTCATTGCCCGCACCGATCCTGACGTGCCCAAACACCGCGGCGTGTCGTACTTCATCTGCCCGATGGACACCCCGGGCCTCGAGCTTCGCCCGATCATCGACATGACCACGGCGTACTCGTTTAACCAGACGTTCTTCACTGACATGGAGCTGCCGGTCGAGAACCGAATCGGCGACGAGAACGACGGCTGGCGTCTCGCAAAGGTCACGCTGGGCAACGAGCGAGTGTCGCTGTCGGGTGAGGGCGCATTGTGGGGCAGTGGTCCCAGCGCCGTCGACCTTCTTGACGTCGTGCGTTCCGCGGGCGGGCTCTCCGACCCGGTGTTGCGAGACCGGGCTGCTCGGCTGCACATCGAGGGCGAGGTGCTGCGCCTGATCCGGCTGCGGACGCTCTCGGCCCGACTGCATGGCCGCCAGCCCGGCCCCGAGGCCAGCGTGCGCAAGGCGCTCGCCGACGATCACGGGCAGCACGTCATGGGATTGGCCAAGGACTTGGCGGGCTCGCACGGGCTGCTCGCGAACACCGGGCCGCTCGGCACGTCACCTGAGTTCCCGAAGTCGCAGGCTGTGGTCGAAGGATGGAACGGCTGGCATGGGGGATACCTGTTCAGCCCCGCGCTCACGATTGGCGGCGGCACCTCAGAGGTGCAGCGCAACATCATCGCCGAGCGGGTGCTGGGCCTTCCCCACGATGTCGACGTGGAATCAGGCAAGACCTGGGCAGAGTCCCGCGCTTCAGTCGCCTGAGCGGGCTTCGGAGGCAGACCGCTGCTAGCGGCCCTTGAAGGTGGGGGGCCGCTTCTCCAGGAAGGCCTTGACGGCTTCTTTGGTGTCCTCGGTGGTGAAGTTGAGCGACTGAGCCATGCCTTCGGCCTCGAGCGCAGTGGCGAAGTCTGCGGAGGCGTTGAGGGTGAGCAGGCGCGTGGTCATCGCGACTGCAATGGGGGGTCCGGTGTCGTCATCGCTTGCGAGGTCGGCACCGCTGCAGAAGGCGTCGCCTGCACCGGTCATCACCACGCAGCGCACCGTGGGATCGCCGCCGATCGCATTCCAGGTCTCGCGCAGCTCGGTGAACATTTGGGTGTTCGCAGCGTTGAGGCGGCGCGGCCGATTCAACGTGATCGTGACGACGCCGTTGGGGGCTCGTCAATGACGAGTGTTTCGAGTTCTGCGGAATCCATGCGCGGCGACGCTAGCGGTGGGGCTCGCGCTGCGCCCGTGGCTCAACTTCGTTGTTTGGCCCAGGCGGCGAGGCGCTCGACCGTGCGGTGAATGTCGTCGTTGCTTCCCGCGAACGAGAAGCGGATGTAACGGTGTCCCTCGGCGGGGTCGAAATCGAGGCCGGGTGTGGTGGCGATTCCGAGGTCGGCGAGCCAGATGGCAGCCAGCTCTGCGCTGTCGTGGGTGAGGTGGTCGACGTTGGCGTAGATGTAGAAGGCGCCATCGGGTGGAGCAATGCGGTCGATGCCGGCGGTGGGCAGCCCGTCGAGCAGTATCTGGCGGTGCTGTGCGTATCGGGCGACATTGGCCTCAAGCTCGTCGATGCTGTCGAAGGCCCCGAGGGCGGCGTACTGCGAGACCGTTGCGGCCGCAATGGTGGCGTTCTGGGCCAGACGCTCGACGGGAGCGACTAGCTCGGGAGGCAACAGCAGCCAGCCGAGCCGCCAGCCGGTCATTGAAAAGTACTTCGAGAAGCTGTTCACCACGACCGCGCTGGAGCTGTGCGCCGCTGCCGTCGCTGCCTTCGTGCCATACGAGATGCCGTGGTAGATCTCGTCAGAGATGAGCCGCACGCCGGCGCGATGACACCAGCGGGCGAGCCGTGCGAGCTCGTCGGCGCCGAGCATCGTGCCAGTGGGATTGGCGGGGCTCGCCACGACAACGCCGTCGAGCGAACCGAGCTCGCTGAGCATCTCGGTTGTGAGGCGGAAGTCGGTTTCAGCCGTCACGCCCACCTCGACCACATCGACATCGAGCGCTGTGAGCGTGTTGCGGTAGCAGGGGTAACCGGGTGCGGTCACCGCCACCCGGTCGCCGGCTTCGAAGCACGCCAGAAAAGCCAGCGTGAACGCTCCGCTGGCGCCCTGAGTGACCACGATGTGCCCCGGATCAGCGTCGTGGCCGTACCAGTCGGCGTAGTGCTGGCTGAGCCGTTGCCGCAGCGCATCGATGCCGACAGCGGCGGTGTATCCGAGCACGTCGTTGTCAATAGCGGCCTTCGCAGCTGCGCGAGCCCCCGCCGGAGCTGGTGTGGAGGGCTGGCCGACCTCCATGTGCACGACATCGCCGCCCGCGTTCTCACGCTCCGCCGCCGCACGCATCATCTCCATCACGAAGAACGGCGCAATGTCGGCCCGCTTGGAAACCTTCAGACCGTTCGCCACGGGGCGGTCCTTCGCTGCATGGCCAGCAAGGCTAAGAGTCCCCGTGGATCGGTGGCGGCACCGCGTTCGGACCCTGCCAGCGCTGTTTTCCGAAGCGACGGGAGGCACTGCTCGATCGTTTGAGCGACGCCCTCGAGACGCAACTCTTCGACGGCGCGCCGCTCGACCCGATGGGCATCGACGCGTGATTGACGACGTGCTTGCAGCGCTCGGGCTTCAGGCGCCCGGGGTTGCGTGGCTCGTCTTGCGCAGCCGCCAGTAGCTGATCGTGATCGGGACAATCAGGCTCGCCAAGAGCACGAAGTTGACCCGACCGTTGATGCCCGGCCGGTAGATCGGCTCGACGAGGTAATGCGAGATGAAGCCGGTCTCATAGGGCTCATGCCCAGCTTGGCGCAGGAACCACTTCTCCCAGACCGTCAGAGGGCAGTCCGAACCGGTGATGTTGACGACAGCGGCGGCGACGATCGCGCCCACATGCCACTTGACCAGTTTTGGCTTCCGCCATGCCAAGAACCCGCCCACGATGAGGAAGGCGACATAGGCCAGATGCGACCCAGCCACCAACCACGCCAACCCGCGAGCAGCCATCGCCACGACGCTACTCAGGCCCGCGGCGACATCAGCGCCGCACCATTTCGTGCCGCTCCGCGATGCTCGAGACGGTCGGTGAGGGGCGGGGTGCGCTGATCGCGGGGCAGACTCTGGATATGGGCACGGCGTTGATGACCGACCTGTACGAGCTGACCATGCTCGATGCAGCGCTGCAATCGGGTGTCGCGTCTCGGCGTTCGTGTTTCGAAGTGTTCGCTCGTCGGTTGCCACCCGGTCGCGGTTACGGCGTCGTGGCGGGGCCAGGCCGTCTTGCAGCGCTGCTCGCCGACTACCGATTTGAGCCGGAGGATCTGAAGTACCTCGCCGGGCTGGGGCGATTCAGCGACGAGTTGCTCGAACATCTCGCGACATTCCGATTCGACGGCGACGCCTGGAGTTACCGCGAAGGCGACTTCTACGCGCCCGGCAGTCCGGTGCTGCGCGTTGACGCTTCGTTCGGAGCCGCGCTGCTGGTCGAGACACTGGTGCTGTCGGTGCTCAATCACGACTGCGCCGTCGCGTCTGCTGCCGCCCGGATGCACGACGCTGCGACGGGTCGACACCTCATCGAGATGGGCGGACGTCGCACTCACGAGCTGGCGGCCGTCGCGGCGGCACGCGCCGCGTGGCTGGTCGGTTTCGATGCCACCTCGAACCTGCTGGCCGGGAGGCAGTACGGGATCCCCACCGCCGGCACCGCGGCCCACGCATTCACGCTGGCCCATCACGACGAAGAGGCGGCGTTCGAGGCCCAGATGCGAGCCCACGGCCTCGAGACCACCCTGCTCATCGACACCTATGACCTGCGGACCGGGCTCGAACGCGGCCTCGCCGCGGCGAAGCGGCTCGGCGGTGTGCCCGGAGCCGTGCGCATCGACTCGGGCGACCTGATTGCAGAAGTCCCGCGGGTTCGTCAGTGGCTTGACGATGCCGGCGCCGAAGCGACCCGCATCGTGGTCTCGGGTGATCTCGACGAGTACCGCATCGCCGACCTGGCCGATTTGCCGGTTGACGGTTACGGCGTCGGCACGCAGCTCGTCGTGGGCTCGGGTCATGCCACAGCAGGCATGGTGTACAAGGCAGTGGCAGTGGCCCGCCATTCGGGAACGTTCGAGCCCGTCGTCCCGGTGCACAAGGAATCCGAGGGCAAGGCCACCCGCGGCGGCGTCGTGCGGCCGTACCGGGTGCTGCAGGGCGGGTTTGCCACCGCCGAAGTGCTGGTCGAACGCGATCGGCCCGGTCCGCCCGACAGTCGTCCGCTGCATGTGCCGCTCGTGCGCGCAGGCCGAGTTGTCTACCCCTACACGCTGGGCCAGGATCGACGCTTCCACCAGCGCGTCCGCGACGAGCTGCCCGAACCGATGCGGCGACTCGATGGAGCGCCTCAATTCGAAGCTGAGGTCGCGGCCGATCGGGACGTGAGCTGAGGCGATCGGGTCTGAGTCCCGGCGTCGCGCCGAGCGAGAGCTAGGCGCCGGGCCGCGGCGCTGGGTTGTTGGGGTGCCGCAGTGGTCGTTGACGCGGGCGGGCGATTGCTAGGCGCCGGGCTGCGGCACCAGGCGCAGGTACGGAAGCGGGGCTTCCCACCCGTCGGGGTACTTCTCGGCGGCAGCCTCGTTGGACACTGCGGGCACGATGATGACGTTGTCGCCTTGCTGCCAGTTGGCGGGGGTTGCGACCTGCTCGGCGGCCGTCAGCTGGCACGAATCCAGGAGCCGCAGAATCTCGGCGAAGTTGCGGCCGGTGGTCATCGGGTACGTCAGCGACGCCTTGATCGTCTTGTCCGGCCCGATGATGAACACCGTGCGAGCCGTGGCGTTGTTCGCTGCAGTGCGACCCTCGGACGTGCTGCCGGCGTCGGCGGGCAGCATGTCGTAGAGCTTCACGACATTCAGCTCGGGATCGCCGATGAGCGGGTAGTTGACCTCGTGGCCGGTGGCCGAGGCGATGTCGGCCTTCCAGTTCGCATGGTCGCTCACGCCGTCGACGCTGATGCCGATGATCTTGCAATTGCGGGCAGCGAATTCGTCGGAGAGCCCGGCGACCGCGCCAAGCTCGGTTGTGCACACCGGCGTGAAGTCCTTCGGGTGAGAGAACAGCAGCGCCCATCCGTCGCCGATCCAGTCATGGAAGCTGATCTCGCCTTCGGTGGTGTTGGCTGTGAAGTCAGGTGCGATGTCGTTGAGGCGGAGTGCCATGGGATTCCTCCAGTGGGCGGTGCCGTGCGTGAGCGTGCACGGGTGTCGCAGCGCAGGTTAGCGCCGATCAGTGACAAATCCGACTGGATTAGTCAGGAATTAGCACAGCGTCAACAGCAGTCGCGAACTGGAGTGCCGTCGGCGTGGTGGTAGTGGATCGTGCCCAGCTCGTTCAGCGCGCGATTGCCGGTGGGGGCGCTGTCGGTGGCAAACACGCCGGCAGCGGCGCCGAGCTCCAGTGCCCGATCCACGTTCACGACGCGAGGTCCGTTGCGGCGAACGACCGCAGTGGCCGGTGCGTCGGCGCTGATGACATGTTCTCGGTCGCCGTCGAAGGACAGCACGGCGGGGCCTCGCAGCTCGACCGATGTCCCTAATTCGACGGAGCGATGTTCCAGCACCGGCACCGTGCGGTACAGCCCTGGCGCGAGGGGCACTCGCATTGGACGGCCACCAGGGCCGCACTCCACCATGACCGCGGCGTCCTCGTCGGGTCTGCACGGGAGCAGCAGCCCTGCCAGCGAGCTGAGGCCGATGCTGGCGGGATGCGAACGTGACACGAGTACCTGTCGCAGCAGGTTCCCGTCGGCTGGCATTCGGTTGCCGACGAAGTCATCGGCGAGCGTGACGGCATCGATGAGCGCAATGTCGGTCGATCCGTCGGCGAGGCGGACGTTGATCATCTTCGAGCGGGGGGCGCAGGCGTCGGCGTCGACGATTCCGCACGCCACCAGTCCCGCGGCGGCCCCGGCAATCGTGGGCTCAGTGAGGCTGGGAAACACGTTGTTCGTGCCGGTCGACATCGGCACGAGCGTGGCTTCGGGCCACACTTTCGCGATGGTGCGGTTGGTTCCGTCGCCGCCGAGCGTGACCAGAGAGCCGACCTCGCGCAGGCGCATGGCGTCGACGGCCCGAACCGTGTCCGCGGGCGACACTGTTGCGGCGACGTCCACGATCTCGATGTCGGCTTCGATGCGCAGGTCGGTGAGTGCCCCAGTCGCGATGCCGAACGGCTCAGCCATCGCCACGATGCGCGTCGCACCCGCAGTCACCGCGCCGATGACGGCGCGAGCGATCCGGTTGCGCTTGTCTTCGGTTGTTGAGACTGCGCCGCGTGCGGCCACGCGCCGGATATCGCGCCCCGACACCGGGTTCGCAATGATCCCGACGACACCGTTTCCAGTCATTGCGGGCCGACCCTAACCAGCACCTGACCGCCCGGGCCCTGCTGTTGGGGCAATTCGATCCAAATCGGTCCGCTCTCGTCCATCCGCCCAAATCCGTGTGCGCCGTGCGCGATCGGAGCGCGTTTGAACTGTTGTACTGGTGACGTGCCCGCCCGAACGGTGACTGACGCCGCAGAGCCGCCCGCAACGCGGTCGTGGTCGCCGGCGGCGCTCACCATTGCCGGTGCCGATTCATCTGGCGGGGCCGGTCTCGCCGCCGACCTGCGAGCATTCGCTGCGTGCGGCGTGCACGGCGCGTTCGCCGTGACATTGGTCTCAGCTCAGAACACCGTCGAGTTCCGCAGTGCGCAGCCCATTGATGCCGACTTGGTCGCGGCGCAAATCGAGGCCGTGCTTGACGACATGCCGATTGCGGCAAGCAAGACGGGCTTGCTGCTGACGACCGAATCCATCGCCGTCGTGTCCTCGATCGCAGCACGCCGGCTGCCGCAGCTGGTCGTTGATCCCGTCCTCGTCAACGGCGCTGGAACGCCCATGCTCTCCGCTGAGGCCGAGCGCGCCGTCGCGACACGGCTGCTGCCGCGGGCCCGCGTGGTGACACCCAACCATCTCGAAGCGGGACGGCTGCTCGGTCGCGAACTCGGTGACGATCCCGAAGTATGGATCGATGCCGCGTACGAGCTTGCGGCCGCTGGACCCGAGGCCGTCATCATCACTGGGGGCCGACTGCGATCGGGTGATTCCATCACCGACGTCGCTCTCGTCGACGGCAGCGTCCGACTGCTGACTGGCCCCCGGATCGCCACGCGCAACGTCAGAGGCTCCGGCGACACGTTCTCTGCGGCGATCTGCGCCGAACTCGCCAAGGGTGCCCGCATCGTCGACGCCGTCGACCGCGCACACGACTTCACGGCCCGTGCGATTGCCGCATCGGCCGGGCGGCGACTCGGAAGCGGCCAAGGACCAGTCGACCCAGTCGCTTCGGTTCCGCTCGGCCTCTGAGCCAATTGCGCCCGTTGCGTACACTGCGGGCGTCGAATCGGAGAGCAATCGACAAGGCCGCAGGCGACAGGAGGCACCGGGTGACACGCGAGCGCTGGCAGTCGGAATTTGCGGCCACGCAAACGCGCGATGCCGATTTCGAGACGATGAGCGGCATCGAGCTCGATCCCCTCTACGCGCCCGACACAGAACCGGACCCCGAAGTCGGCTGGCCAGGGCAGTACCCGTACACGCGCGGCGTGCATGCCAGTGGCTACCGGGGCCGGCTGTGGACGATGCGGATGTTCGCCGGCTTCGGCACACCAACCGACACCAACGCCAGGTTCCACGAGATCCTTGCCGCAGGCGGCGGCGGCCTGTCCACAGCGTTTGACATGCCCACGCTCATGGGCCTCGACTCCGACGACACCATGTCGCTCGGCGAGGTGGGCCGGTGCGGCGTCGCGGTGGACAGCGTCGAGGACATGTCTGCGCTCTACGACGGCATCGATCTCGAGCGCACCACGACGTCGATGACCATCAACGCTCCCGCGGCCACCATCTGGGCGATGTTCATCGCCAACGCCGAGGAGAAGGGCGCCGATCGCCAGAACCTCGGCGGCACGCTCCAGAACGACATCTTGAAGGAGTACCAAGCGCAGAAGGAATGGGTGTACCCGCCACGCCCGTCGATGCGCCTGGTGGCCGACACGATCGAGTTTGCGACCAACGAGATGCCCCGCTGGAACTCGGTGTCCATCAGCGGCTATCACATCCGAGAAGCCGGGTCCACGGCGGCACAAGAACTTGCGTTCACGCTTGCCAACGGATTCGCCTACGTCGAGTCCGCAGCACAGCGAGGCTTGTCAACCGACGAGTTCGCGCCGCGCCTCAGTTTTTTCTTCAATGCGCACATCGACTTCTTCGAAGAGATCGCCAAGTACCGGGCTGCGCGCCGCATCTGGGCGCGCTGGATGCGCGATCGCTACGGCGCTCAGGACGAACGGTCGTTGATGCTGCGCTTCCACACGCAGACGGCGGGGGTGTCCCTCACGGCGCAGCAGCCCGAGATCAACATTGCCCGCACCGCTATTGAGGCACTTGCCGGCGTGCTGGGAGGCACCCAGAGCCTGCACACCAACTCGATGGACGAAGCGCTGGCGCTGCCGACCGACAAGGCAGCTCGCATCGCGCTGCGGACCCAGCAGATCATCGCCCACGAGAGCGGGGCGGCAAATGTCATCGACCCGCTCGGCGGCAGCTGGTTCATCGAAGAACTCACCGACAAGCTCGAAGCCGAGGCCGAGGAGATGTTCGCCCACATCGACGCTGCGGGAGACGGCTCGATGCTCGAGGGTGCGTTCCGGCTGATCGACGACGGCTGGTACCAGTCCGGGATCGCCGATGCCGCGTACGAGTTCGAGAAGAAGGTGAATGCCGGCAGGCGTGTGGTCGTCGGGGCGAGCGCATTCACCGAAGGCAACGCCGACGACGACATCGACCTGCTGAAGATCACCGGCGACGACGAGCAGCGGCAGATCAAGCGGCTGGCGCAGGTGCGGGCAGACCGCAATCAAGCAGCGGTCGACGAGGCGCTGGTGTCGCTGCGTCGCGCAGCCGAGACCGATGTTAACCTCATGCCGCAACTCATCGAGACGGTGCGTTCGCGCGCCACCGTAGGCGAAGTCACCAACACGCTGGCCGAAGTATTCGGGCGCTATCAGGAGCGCCCATTCATCTAAGGGGCCGAACGGTCCGTGAGCGCAGGGCACGGGAGCGGAAGACTACTGGCATCACAACGCAGACCGCCGACCATCCGAGGGTCAAGTGGGAAGTGTCGCCGCTTCCCGACATCTGCCGATCGCTTCGGGGTCGACCAGCGTTATGCACTTCGATTTCTCGGACAGCGCCGATGACCTGCGGTTTCGTCCCGTCTGCAGAGCGCATGAGTGATTCCTGCAATGAGCTAATGTCCCGTCAGCACCAGGGGGAGGTCGGCACATTGCAGAGACCATCCGCACTGGAGTCAAACTGTCTGCGAGGGCGATTCGCGAGGCTGCAAACGGCGCCACCGATGCGCAAGAAGCGGTCGGCGAGTCTCGCAGCATTGGCGACGATCATCGTGATGCTTGCAGCTGCATGCGGCGGCGAGCCGGAACAGACTGCGATCGAGCGCGAGGTGCAGAACTACCTGCAAAGCGTGGTGGCTCCGGCTGAGATCTCGGACATCGATTGCCCCCCCGATGCCCCCATCCGACCTGGATCCAGTTTCCTGTGCGACGGTCTGGTGGAGAACGAGTTCTACGAGGCGCAAGTCACCATCATCGATGCGCAGGGCCGCAAGGAGATACGTCCTCGTCATGCCGTGATGCAGGTCATCGCGAAGGAGACGAGCGTGGCGGCCGAAGCCGCTGAAGCGCTGGGCTTCGACGTTCAAGCCGATTGCGGCGACAGTTTGTATCTGGTGGTACCGGTCGGCCAGACGTTTCTGTGCACGCTCGAGCAAGCGGACACTGGTCTCACTCAGGACATCGAGGTGAAGGTCCAGAACGAGATCGGCGCCACCGACTGGAAGCTGAAGGGTTCGTAGGCCGCAACGATGCCACCGAATCGATACGACGCCTCGGGAAACCTCCGCCCCCTGCGCCAACGCAGCCCAGGATTGTGGTTGACCGCGATCCTGATTGTCGCGGCGATGCTGCTCACCGGATTCGCCGCGATCACGTCGGTGCTCTAGCAAATTCAGGCGCGCACGTCCACGACGGTTCGGCCCTGCACCTCACCGGCGAGGATCTTCGGCCCCAGCGCAGCAACATCGCCGAGGCCCACGGTCGTGGCCATCGAGGCCAGCAGGTCGCGGTCGGCCAGCTCATCGAGGCGTTCCCAGGCTCGCTGTCGCGGCTCGAACGGGCACATGACCGAGTCGATGCCCAGCAGGTTCACGCCGCGCAGCAGGAACGGGATCACCGTGGTGTCCAAGCCGTTGCCACCCGCAAGGCCGCAGGCCGCAACGCTGGATCCATACGACATCTGCGTGAGCGCGTTGGCGAGCGTCGTGCCGCCGACCGCGTCCACGCAGCCGCCGAATCGTTCGCTGCCGAGCGGTCGCTGTGGCGGCTCAGCCAGCTCGGCCCGGTCGATGATTTCAGTGGCGCCCAGGCCCCGGAGGTAGTCGGCCGTCTGCGGCCGACCTGTCGAGGCGGCGACGTCGTGTCCTGCGGCGGACAGCAACTGGACCGCAACGCTGCCGACACCACCGGCGGCGCCGGTCACGAGCACGGGCCCCGAACCGATGCCGTGATCCTCGAGTGCAGACATTGCGAGCATCGAGGTGAACCCAGCGGTGCCGATCGTCATCGCGTCCAAGGTGGACAGCCCGTCGGGCAGGCGGACCAGCCAGTCGCCGTTCACCCGTGCCCGCTCGGCGTAACCGCCCCAATGCGCCTCTCCGACCCGCCACCCGGTCAGCACCACGCGGTCTCCAGGCGCGAACCGCTGGTCGTCGGAAGCTTCCACCACGCCGGCAAAGTCGATGCCCGGCACATGGGGGTAATTGCGCACCAGCCGGCCGACGCCGCCCAGGATCATCCCGTCCTTGTAATTGAGGGTGCTGTACTCCACTGCAACCGTGACGTTGCCGTCCGGCAGCTGGGCCTCGTCGACGTCGGCCAGCTCAGCGGTGACTTTGCGATCCTGCTCACGGAGCATCAGCGCACGGAATGCCATCGGTCGTCCTCCTCAGCGTTGGTTTCGCCGGGCCGGTGCGGTAGGTGCGAGCCCACACATCCCGGCGAACCGGCCGGACACTACCGCGCTGTCGTTGCTGAGCCCCGGTCTGCCCAAGGGCTTGTCGCAGCGCATCAGTAGGCTCTCGGGCATGGTCCTCCACGACGCAGTGCGCGAGTCGGTGATGGAGGCGCGGCGCGAGACGTTCGACGTCACGTCGGCTGCGCTCTCCAAGGTGATCGAACTGCGCGACAGCGAGGTGGACGGCGACAAGCTGGCGCTTCGCATCGAGGTGACGGGCGCTCAAGGCGTCGATTACACGTATGACCTCGCGTTCGAGCTGCTGGTCGAAGCCGACTCAACAGATGTGCCGTTCGCAGTCGGCGACGGCTTGACGGTGCTGATTCCCGACCGCGATCTCGTCAAGCTCAACGGTGCCGCGCTGGACTTGCCGTCCAATTCGAATCAGCCAGGCTTGGTGCTGCGCAACCCGAACCGGCCCGACCTTGGCCCCAATGCTGCACTCGAGCTTGACGGCACGATCGAAGAAAACGTCCGCGAAGTGCTCACCAAGCGCATCAATCCGTCGATTGCGGCCCACGGCGGTTTCGCCGAGCTGGTCACCGTCGAGGGCGACACTGTTGTCGTTCGACTCGGCGGGGGCTGCCAGGGCTGCGGCATGGCCAACGCCACGGTCACCGCCGGCATCGAGAAAACGCTGCGCGAGCTGATCCCCGAGGTCGAGCGAGTAGTCGATGTCACCGATCACGCTTCCGGCGAGAACCCCTACTTCGACTGACCCGGCACATCGATTGCACCGGTCGCTTGATCTTCGTGGGCTTCATCGTCACTGACAGCGGCAAGCTGGAAGCGCCGTCGCGGGTGCTGATCGTGGTCGCGCATCCCGACGACATCGACTTCGGGATGGCGGGGACCGTCGCGCAGATCACCTCTGCGGGCAGTCACGTGGCCTACTGCTTGGCGACGAGCGGGGATGCCGGCGGTGACGATCTTGAACACACGCGCGAAGAACTCGCGGCGCTGCGGCAGGCTGAGCAGGCTGCTGCCGCTGCGCGTGTCGGCGTCAGTGAGCTGCATTGGCTAGGACATCCCGACGGCATGGTGGTGGCCGACCTCAGACTGCGGCGCGACATCGCGCGGGTCATCCGCATGGTCCGCCCCGACGTCGTGATCTGCCAGACAACCATCCCGGACTGGGACCGTATCTACATCTCGCATCCCGATCATCTGGCCACAGCGACTGCCGCGCTGGCTGCCGTCTACCCCGATTCCCGTAACCCTCGCACGTTTCCCGAGTTGCTCGACGAAGGCCACCAGCCCCACACCGTGGCCGAGCTGTGGCTGATCGGCACTGAACCGAATCGCTACATCGACATCACCGACACGTTCGACGCCAAGGTGGCAGCGCTGCGCGAACACCGCAGCCAGACCGAGCACATGGAGAACCTCGACGGCCGACTGCGCGAGTGGAGCACCGAGACTGCTCGCGCCGGTGGGCTCGCGCACGGTCGCCTGGCCGAGGCGTTCCGGGTGGTTCCCGCCGTGTAGGCGGCTGCCGGTTTGTGTGGTGTCAGCCACTCCCGCAAGCCTCTGACGAGCGGTTTTGCAATTGCGGAGTTAGCGGTTCGGATATCGCTCGGCAGTTTCCTCGGCACGTGACACGCTGAGTTCTGTTGCGCACGGTTCGGCACCGTTGCTGCCTTGCTCGACAAGCACAGCCCGCATGTCAAACGAGACGCGTGTTCATGTGAAATGCAGTGGCTACGTTCTGCGCCGTGGACACCGCTGCTGACGTTCCACCTACTCGCTGGCGGCTCGAACGCGCCGGAATCATCAACGTCTACCAGTACGGCAACGAGGTGCTCGACTTTGCCGGCGGCCGGTTGCTGTTGCGCGGCGTGAACGGCTCGGGCAAATCGACAGCGATGAACATGCTGCTGCCGTTCCTGCTGACGGCCCGCCAGCGCAACATCGACGCCGCCCGCGAGCAGAGCGGGCTGCTGGCGTCATGGATGCTCGGCGGTCGCGACGACTCCCAGCCTGTCGGGTACCTGTGGATCGAGTTCCGGTGCGGCGACGTGTTCTTCGTCTGCGGTTGCGGCATCAAGGCGAACCGGCAGGCCAACAATGTCGTGACCTGGTGGTTCGCAACATCGAAACGCCCGGGCATCGACATCGATCTCGTCGTCGACGGCATTCCGCTGTCAGTCGAGGTGCTGCGCGACAAGCTCGACGGCGACCCGGTGTTCGCCGAGCGCGACCGGGGGAATACCGGCGCCTCATCGAACAACGTCTGTTCGGCGGTGCCAGCCTGGACCAGCACATCCGGCTCATCGACAAGGTCCGCAATCCGCGAGTCGGCGACCGGATCGATGTCGATCTGCCGCTCGATCTCGCCGATGCGCTGCCGCAGCTCTCCGAACAGGCACTCATCGACGCAGCGGCACCGCTCGACGACCTCGAAGATCACCGCCGCAACGTCGCCGAACTCGAACGGACAGTTGCCGCGGTCGGCGGGCTGCTGGATCGGTACCGCTCGTACTGCGCCAGCGATCTGCGCCAGCGAGCAGCGCAGGGGCGGCGCCAGCTTGCTGAAGCGCAGCGCTGCCGCAGCGACGAAGCAACTGCGCGCAAAGCCGTCTCTGCCGCCGACGCCGAGGTGGACCAGCTCGATGCCCAAGTCGCGGACGAGCAGCGCCGCACCGAGGCGCTGCGCAGCGAGATCTCGGCGATCGAGGAGTCGCGCGCTTACCAGGAAGGGCGCCAGCTCGACGGCGTGCGCGATCTCGTCACCAATCTCACTCGGCAGCACGACGAGGCGCAGCGCAGCCTCGAAAGCGCCGAGGAACGTGTGCGGCGCGCGGTTGAGCATCTCGTGGGCGCCGTCGGCCGCAGCGACAGCGATCTCGCCAAACTGAATGGCGGACTCGCACAAGCCGAACAGATCGCGGTCCGATGCGGCGTTGCCGAGCGCCCGCCCACGGCGCTGGACTTTGACCGCCTTCGGCTCGAAGACCTCGACATAGCTGTCCCCGAGCCGTTCGATACCACCGCTGCCAAGCGTCGTCTCGATGCATCCGCGGCTGCGGCACAGCAGCGACGGCGCGACATCAAACAGGTCGCCGATGCGCGCACGCGGTGTGATCAGGCCGAAGGGCAGTTCACTCGAGCGACCGACGCGCTTCTGTTCGCGGCGAATGCCAAGCAGCGGGCCATCGAACAGCAAGCGCATTGGTTGGAGGCACTGGCGGCGGCCAAACGTGACTGGGAAACTCACGTCGCGGCGTGGGCCACGATGGCAGTGACGCTCTGTGCGTCCGTCGGCTCGCCGTCCGATGTCGCCGCAGCGGCCTCACGACTTGCTGAATTGCCTGGCCGTGACCAGACACCGTCATCCGGCGCTCTCCGGGTGGACCTACTCACCGAGTTCGATGCTGCCGTCGGGGCACAAACGGGCATGGTCGCGCAGACCCGTCAAGCTCTGGTTCACAGTCGCGACGCGGTTCGCGACCAGCAAGCTGTGCTTGACAAGCTCATGGGTCGAGCCGAGCCGGAACCTCCCAGGCTCGATTGGCAGGTCCCCGCCGACCACTGCTTTGCGGACCTTGTCGATTTCGCGCCCGAACTCGGTGCTCGTGAGCGGGCCGGCATCGAGGCAGCCCTTGAGGCGTCGGGCCTGCTCGCAGCCCGGCTGGCGGCCGATGATGTGCTGGAACTTGCCAGTGGAGAACTTGTCGTCGTTGCAGCTTCGCGTGTCGCACGTCCGCTCAGTCGCTTGCTGCATCCGGCGGTTCCAGCGGAGCTCACCGGGTCGGTCGACGAGAGCGCCATTGCGCGTCTGCTCGACTCGATCAGCTGCGATGTCGACGCCGAGGGTGTGACTGTCGCAGCCGCCGACGGGTCATTCCGATCAGGACTGCTGCTTGGTCGGCACTCCAAGGAGCGTGCAGAGCTCATCGGCGCAGCTGCCCGGCGAGATGCCTTGGAACGTGAACGTGCAGCGGCGCGGCGCGAGCTGGAATCGCTGCGAGAGCAGGAGCAGCGTCTGGCTGACGTGAGTGATCGGCAGCAGGAAGCGCTCGATGCCCTCCGTCGCCACCGCACAGCACTGCGGGACACGAGCGGCATCGAACGTGCGGCTGGTGCAGTGGAGACAGCGGCCAGCGAATTAGCGGCCGCCGAATCCCGGCACGGCGACGCCGCCCACGATGCGGCAGAAGCCGAACGAGCCGTCAACGATGCTGACGTTGCGCTGCGTCGAACCGCCACAACACTGTCGCTGCCGCGAGACCGTTCTGAGCTGGACAGCGTCGCTGTCGAACTGGCCGAGTTCGACCGGCTGGTGTCCTCGAGCGTCGCCGGACTCACGACGTTGCAACGTTCTATTCAGGAATGCGAGCGCATTGCCGCGCAGAGCCGCAACGACGTCACTCAGCGTGATGAGGCGAGCGTTCGACTCGCGCAGACCGCTTCGGCTCGGGACCGCGAGCAAGCCCGCCTCGACATGCTCGAACGAACTGTCGGCGCGGAATACGAACGGACTCGCCAAGAGCGTGACCGGCTCGCTGCCGACCTCGAGATGCTCGAACGTCGCCTTCCCGAGACACGCCAGCGCAAAGAAGGCGCCCTCGTACGCAGGGCGCAGGCGCGCTCCGCTGTTGAGAGCGCTCAACGAGCGGCATCTGGGAGCGAGCGGTCGTGTGAGACCTGCCGGGTCGAGTTCGAAGAGGTGCTCAGGATCCCGGGCTACTTCGACGCCCTCGCGAGCGATGAAGCGGCATCACCGCCCGCGGCACAGAGCGGAGGTTCAGCTGGACTCGCGGCGTTGCTCGGCGACCTCGGCTGGCTGAATGCCGCGGCGAACGGTGAACGCGGAGCCGACTCCCCGGTCAATGCAGACAGCGTGCGCCAGTCGCTGCAGCAGCGCCGAGACTCGCTCGGTGCGGGGTGGGATGCCGTTGCACTCCAGCCCGATCCAGCCAGACCGTTGTACGTCGAGGTCACTGGGCCGTCGGGTACTGCAACTCTCCCCGCCGCACTGCGTGTTGCGAGTGCTCAGCACCGCCAACTCGCTGGCCTGCTCGACCGCAAACAGCAAGATGCACTGCGAGAACCCCTGCAAGGGCTGATCGCCAAGGAAATCGCACAGAAAATGCACGGCGCGGGGCGCTTGATCGAGCTCACGAACGAGCGGCTCCGCTCGGTTGCCACCGCGCACCGAGTGGGTGTGCGGCTGCGATGGCGACGCTCGCCCGAGCTTGACGCATCGACGGCGCGCATGGTCGAGCTGCTCGCCAAGCCGCCCGATCTGCGCACGCCCGACCAGATCGCCGAAGTCCGCGACGCACTGTCGCAACGGCTCGACGCTGCCCGTGCCGATGAGCCTGACGCGTCCTACCGCCAGCTGATCGCCGAGACGCTCGACTACAAGTCTTGGCACGACCTTGATGTGCTGGTGACACGCGCGGAAGCGCCTGAGGGGCGGCTCAGCCGCCGGACGCCCCTTTCGGAGGGCGAGAAGAAGCTTGTGACGTATCTGCCGCTGTTCGTGGCGGTGGCCGCCTCCTACGACGCGCTCTCTGAAGCGGGTGCTCAGCCAGGCGCCGGAGTAGCGGGAATCGCTCGATTCGTGCTGCTCGACGATGCCTTCGCAAAGGTCTCCGCGGACAATCACGCTGCCCTGTTCGGGCTGCTCGTCTCGTTGGATCTCGACTTCATCGCCACCAGCGAGCGATTGTGGGGCGATCATCGGACCGTGCCCGAGCTGTCCATCGTCGAGATCGTGCGCGACGCCGGCCTGAAGTCGATCCTGCTTGATCGCTATAGCTGGCAGGGCGACACGCTTGAACGCGTCGTCACGCCATGAGCGAGACCGCCGCCGACGCGAGCGAGATGCTGCGGGCGACCAGCAGCGGGCCCGACGCGCAGCGCGTCCGCCACCTGTTCCGGTACCTCGGCGGCGAGGAGTGGGCCGAGTACCGCTCCATTCTCGCCGTCTTCGCGGACACGTTCTTCACCGAGTTCAGTCCCGAAGAGGTGCAAGCCCGCCTTGTGGGAACGCGGCTGAGCGCCGAGGTGGTGCGGGACCGCCTCGACAGCCTGCGGCGCTGGGGAAATCTGACGGTTTCCACCGATGCGGGCAATCCGACCAGCTTGGAGGACTACAACCGCAGGCGCCACCGCTACCTCATCACGAGCGCGGGTCAGCAGGTCTTCGATCTCGTGGAGCGCATGCTTGCGAGCATCGACGAGGTCGCTGACCCCCAAGCAGGCCGGCTGAGCGACCTGAGGGGCCATCTGCAACTGCTTGCCGATCACGCCCGGAGCGGCTTTCGCGACTTGGGCATCGAGGACACCACCTCTGCGGTGCGCGCTGCGTTCGACATCCACGAGCGATTCGCCGAGGAGCTGACCGGATTCTTCAGGCAGCTTGCCCAATGGCAGAGCCGCTACGACCTCAACGCCGACGAGGTCCAAGTGCTCGCAGGCGTCATCGTCGGCTACGTCAGCGAGCAGCTTGCCCAGATCGAGCGACTGCAGCGGCCGATCTCACGCTGCTTGGAGCAGATCATGCCGCACCTCGACGCATTGCTGTCCTCGATCGACGCGGGCCTCGCGGAGCGCGTCGACGAAGCTGGCCTCGCCGACAAGTTCTCAGCCCGCCGCCTTCGCGGTTCCGAGCGCGATGACTGGTACTTGCTGAGCCGCTGGTTCAGCGATGCACCAGGGCGCCCGGCCCGCCTGAGTCAGCTCACTGACCAAGCCCTCGCGGCGGTGCGAACGCTGACCTCGAACCTCAGCCGGCTCTCGCGTCTGGGCACCGCGACGACATCGCGGCGCGCCGACTTCCTGCGATTGGCGGCGTTCTTCGAAGCAGCGACAACACCGCATGAGGCTCACGATGTGGCATTCGCGGCGCTTGGGCTCGGGTCGTGCCGTCACGCCGGGACGCTTGCTGCCGACGCCGACGATCCCGCACCCACCACCACACCGTGGTCGAGCGCACCACGGGCGCAGGTGCCGATCTCGCTGCGCGAACGGGGCGAACGGACACAGCGGGGCAACACGACGCCGGTGCGCGACCGCAGCAGCGAGCACCGCATCATCCGGGAGCGACTCGACCGAGAGCGCGTCGAGCGGCATGCGGCGGCACGCGAACTGCTGTCGGAGGCCGATGCCGCGGGCCGCATCGACGGGGCGTCGCTGTCGGGCGCCGCGTTCGGGTTGCTCCGAGAACTCATCGGCCTGTGCGGGCACCAAGCGGCCGGCCGCACGGGCGCCCGGGTGGCGGAGTCCGCAGGCGTTTGCTGCGAGCTGCGGCGCGACGAGCATGCGCAGACGGTGGTCAGTTGCCCCGAAGGACGGCTTTGGCTGCATGGCTTGACGATCTCGGTCGCGAACACCGCCGGTAGGCGGCGAGTTTCCGAGCCGGCACTGGCGGCGACAGCCGTCGAGCCGACGGAGACGGCGGCATGAGTCCCTCCTCCGATGCCGATCAACTCGCAGTGGACCTCCGCGAAGCGGCGCGCCGCCTGGTCGCGCAACCACTGATTGCGGCCGAACATTTCCCTGATGAATTCGCGCTGATCCGGCGTCACCGCCAGCAGCTCGACCAGTGGTTCACTCAGCGCTTCGGCTACCGACTGCAAGTGACTGCGGACACCGCCCGGCTGTTCAAGACGACCGCAACAGTGCGACGTCGACCGCTGCGTACTGCGACTGCGCAGCGACGTCCGTTCGGCGTCTCGGAGTACCTGATTTTGGCGCTCGCTCTGGCAGCCGTGGTGTCAGGTCCCAGCGTGATCAGTTTGCGCGATCTGGTACAGGAACTGCGAGGCGCCGCGGCGGAGGCGGGTGTGGAGATCGGAAGCGAGTCGTCGGATCGGCGGGCGCTCGTGACGGCGTTGCGCTGGATGATCGCCCAGGGCCTCGCAACCGAGCTTCACGAACGCATCGACGAGTACGCGCATGACGCCGAAGCCGACGCGGTACTGGCGATCCGGCCCGACCGAGTGGCGATGCTGCCGTTGCCGGTCTTGGCTCGCGCCGAAACCTCCGAGCAGCTCTTCGAGCGTTCCGACAGCCGTAATTCGGCGCGGGCATGGATGCGTGCCCGCATTCTGGAGGAACCTGTCGTGTACCGCGGCGACTTCGATGCCGACGAGTGGTCGCAGCTGCGGCGACGCCTCGGCCAAGAGTCCGGCTTCTTCGACGAGATGTTCGGCCTGCACATCGAGGCCCGTGCCGAGGGCGTGATGGCGGTGGATCCCGGCGGCGAGCTCACCGACGTGCGGTTCCCGCTGACCGGCACTGTCGGCCACGCGGCGTTGCTGCTCGCCGACCGGCTCTCACAGCGCGGGGACGCGCCGGTGGGCCGTGACGTCGTGGTCGGGATCGTCGCAGATCTGGCTGCCGAGCATCGCTCGTACTGGTCGCAGCTTGCCGACAGTCCCGAGCGACTGGCCGACGAGGCCGTCGAATTGCTCGCCGACCACCGGCTCGTCGATCTGGTTGGCGACGAGATCGTCGTGCTGCCCGCAGCGGCGCGGTACGTCCTCGACGTCTCACATGAAGAGGTGTCGATGCTGTGAGCGAGCAGCCGGTGCTGGAGTCTGAAGACCTCGACGGCTTTGAGTCGGCGGCTACTGCTGTCGACGCTGTAAGCGAGCAGACCGCTTCGGAGTCTGATGACCCTGACGGTTCTCAGGCAGTGGCGGCTGGTGTCGAAGCCGTGAGTCAGCGGCAGGTTCCGGCGTCCTTGGCCGATCCCGGCCTCGCGATGTTGTGGGGCGCGGTTCGACAACGGCATGACCGCGGCGACGGGGCCATGCCTGGCACGATCCAGATGCCCGTCATTGAGCCGCGCTGCGAGCCGGCAGTGGCTGCGCTCATCGGCCGCTCGCCAACATCGCGGCTCAATGTTGCGGAACTCGAAGCAGGCTTGGTTCGACTGGGGCTCGGTCATGACCTTGACGCGGCGTTGACGCTCCTCGGCTGCCCGCCCGATCCTGCCAAGCGCAAGCGACGAGAAGCCCGGGCGAGGGCGCGACAGGCTCGACAAGCGCTGGAATCGGAATTGGAGAGATGGCCGCAAACATGGGCCGCTCACTGGGGCCAAGACATGCTCAGGTCTGGGCTGCTCAGCGGCCTCGATGCAGGCGAGGTCGCAGCTCTGCTGGGAAATGTTCGCCGGCTCGTTGACGCTCACCCCGGCCTGGGGGCCCGTGCTGCCTCGCGTACGGAGTTGGCGGCACAGCTGTTCGGCTCCGCTCACGCGCTTGACAGGCATACGAAGCTCGCTGCGGCTGCTGAGCGAGCGCTGAGACATGTGCTGGGGCTCAGTGACAGCGCTGTCGAGGGCCGAGCATTGTGGGAGGCGGCGGGAATTGCTGCGGACTCGGTCTCCGCTCCGGCGCTCACGTGGGGTTTGCGCCCGCTCGGCGCGTCGCCGCTGGCGTCAATGCTCGGCAGCGCCGCCGACGCCGCCTTGCCCGTGCACGTGAGCTTGCGGGCACTGCGCCAGTACCCGATCGACGTGGCGCCCGGCACGCCAGTCCTCGTGGTGGAGAACCCGAGTGTCGTCGAGCGCGTCGCCGACGCGTCAGCCGCTTTCGGCATCGTGTGCACCAACGGCAATCCGACGTCCGCGGTGACCGAGCTCATCGACCAGCTCGCCGCGAGCGGCGCTGATCTGCGATATCACGGCGACTTTGACGCAGCAGGCATCGCAATCTGTCGGCGCATGCGCGACCGCGATTGCACGCCGTGGATGATGTCGGCCGCTGACTACCTCCGAGCCGTGCAACGCGCCGCCGCGCAAGGCGTTCCGTTGCCGCTCGACAGCGCCACCGCCGGGCCGACACCGTGGGACCCTGCGCTCGAGGCCGAATTCGACGGTCGCCGCCGCATTGTGCACGAGGAGTTCGTGGCCTCGGAGTTCCTGCGCGAATTCGGCAGGTATGCGAATGCACAGCTCGGCCGTCAGTCGTACGAAATTCGCTGAGGGATCACGCCGGATTCCTCTACGGTCGGCGCATCGCCGGCCCGCGGTGGGCTGACGTTGTGTTTGAATCTGCGCAAGGAGGCCATCGGTGTCGGAGCAGAATCGATCCCGCCTCTACGCTTGGTTCTGTGAGCAGACCGACGAGCCGCTTGCGGAGTACCTGATGTCGTGCCTGCCGCCGACGCCGGTGTCCGATCTGGTCACCAAGGACTTTCTGCGGTCCGAACTGGCGGTACATGGCGCTGCGGGTCGTGCTGAGTTTGCTGCGCAACGTACGGCGGACCGCGAGGAATTGATCGGCCGCCTCGATCGCCTTGAGGAGTGGCGAGACACCGACCGCCGTGAGGCCGATGAGCGACGCGAGGTGGACCGTCGTGAGGCCGATGAGCGACGCGAGGTGGACCGTCGTGAGGCCGCGGAGTGGCGTGAGGCGGATCGTCATGAATATGCGAGATAGCGTGAGGTGGATCGTCGTGAGGCCGCGGAGTGGCGTGCCGCCGATGCCGAGACGGCTCAGCGCCGTAGCCGATGGACCGTTGCGATTGGAGTGGGGCTCGCGGTCGAGATCCTGGCTGCCAACATGGGCCTGATACCGGTCGTCTTCTAGTCCGACCACCAGCAATGTTCGCGCCTATTGCTGATGGTGGGCGTGCAGTCCCGCCCAGGCGTCGCTGTCAGCCTCCGGCCTCGCGAGGGCCCCGCACTAGCGCTGGTTCGATGAGCCTTGCGAACGGTGCACCGGGCCGTCGGCTCAGATGGCGAAGCGGCGGCGCAGCCAGTCGGCGAGGAGCGGATCGACCACGCAGAGCTGCTTGCGGGGCCGGTGCAGGATGCCGTTGTCGACGAGCTTGGTGGCGGCGTCTCGGGCTGTGCCGGCGGGCAGGTCGAGCAGCGACGCGGTCACGCCGTAGATGCTTCCCTCGGCGGCGACGGCTCGAAGGACTTTTTGCTGGCCGTTGGGCAGCAGGCTGTAGATGCGCTCGGAACCGGCATCGACGTTGGCGCGCACATCGGCAAGCGCTGCTTCCCAGGCTTGCAGATCGGCAGCTTGTCCGGGTTCGACCTGTCTCCACACGGCGTCCGCGAGTTGCATGGCCCGCTGGGGATGCCCGCCGGCGAACTGGGCGATGCGGCTGGTGATGCTGCCGGTGCCGCGCCCGGTGCTGTCGAAGCCGTGTTCGATGATGTGACCTATGGCGTCGTCGGTGAGCGGGCCGATGTTCACGAGATCTGCTTGTGCGTAGAACGGCTGGGTCTGTTCGCTGAACAGTGCCCGCATGGTGGATGGTTCCGAGCCGGCGAACACGATGCCCAGCGACTGGAAGTGGTGCTGCAGTTCGGTCCGAAGCACCGCTGCGCCTCCTTCGACGTTGGCGATTCCGGAGAATTCGTCGAACACGACGAACAGGCTGTGGCGTTGAGCGGCTGTGGTGAGAACGTCGAGCAAGGTCCGCAGCGTCAGCACTGGATCGGGTCGCTGCTTGGGGCTGCGCGACAGCTGGATTCCGATCACGCCCAGGTTCAGTGACGCCGTGCCTGCGATGGAGTCGAGCATCCGGCGCACGGGCCCGACGACCTCGGCGAGGCCGCGGTCGACCGCTGCGGCCACATCGGCCATCGATGCCCGCTCGTAGAGGTCGATCCACACGGGCTGGTGACCGACGGACTCGAGATCGGCGGCGACGCGCTTGAGCAGACTCGTCTTTCCGTAGCGCCGGGGCCCCACCAGCGCAGTGAGTCGCCGGTCTGAGATTCGCTGGGCGAGCTCGACGGCCAGGTGCTCGCGGCCCGTCACCTGTTCGGGCCGCAACGGACCGTGGTGAGGGAATGGCGATCGCTCCATACGGACAGTGTACTCGGAACAACCGAGTCTGTTAGCTCGGAAATACCGAGAAGAACGACTCGCTCTAGCCAATATCACGGCGGCGCAGGCCGTCTGTGCGGGGTCACGCGGCGGTGTTGACCCTCACTGCCACGACGGCGCTGCGGGACTTGTGCCCCTTGGGACGCTGCCGGATCGGTTGCTAACCCAGCCGACTGGCACTGCACCGCTGGGCAGTGAATCACCCGGCTCAATGGCCTGGCTGGCCGAGGCATCGTGCTGGGCGAGCGCAAGATCATGGCCACCCAGAACTTTTCCTCCTACCCCGTCCAGCCCGTCGAAGTGCCGCCCGCCAAGCCCCGGTTCGGTGTTGGCGCCTGGGCAGACCAGTTCCAGTTCCGGTGGGAGGCCACTACCTCGGAACTGCCGATCACGCACTGGCAGATCGACGATCACGGGCTGCCGGGCGAGCCTGCCCCGTTCGCCTGGAGTTACATGTGGCACGACCCTCCGGCGGGCGTTCACCGCATTAGCGCCGCCGCATGCAACAGCGCTGGATGCAGTACTCCCAACGTTTACACATTCACGATCGGCGACCCTGATCCGGTGCCCGGCGCGCCGCTCGAACCGAGCGTCACTGTGTCCATCGACGGCTCTCGTGTCATCGTGACGTGGGACGCCGACGACGGTGCGTCGCCGATCGAAGCATGGAGCTACCAACTCGAACGCGAGGGAACGGCCAATCGCCTTCACGAATATCTGCCCGCCGACCAACACCAGCGCGAGCACTACTCGCTGCAACCCGGCCAATACACCGTGTTCGTGCTCGGCCACAACGTCCACGGCCCTGGCGAATGGGGCAGCGCCGAATTCACCATCGCCGGCGGAGACTGATTTCGGGCCGCCTTGCACATGATCGGCAGCCGTCAATCGGCGCTGTTTCGCCTCATTCCGGCGCAACCTTGTCCAGAGCGGCGCGCAATTGCCGGATCAGCGGCGGAATGTCCACCTCGAGTGTCCTCCAAATGACTTCGGCTCGGACATGGTGGTACTCGTGCGCGAGAAAGTAACGCATCCCGCGCAATCTCGACCATGGAACGTCGGGCATCTGCGTAGCAGTCTCGTCGTCGAGGTGCCGTGCTGCCTCTCCGACGATCTCGAGCATGCGCTCGGCTGCGGCCAGCAGCTTCCAGTCGTCTGCGAAAGCCTCGGAACCCTCGTCGAGGATGCTCGCTGCGCGCTCGGCGGCGCGGAGCATGTCGACGATGCGCTGATGCTGGCTGCGGGTCACAGGGGAACGGCATCGTCGAGCATTGACTCGAACGGTGCCTTGAGCGCTTGGGTATCGACGATGTCGACATTGCACCCAAGGAGATTGGCCAATTCGAGCTGAAGACCCGCGAAATCGAGCAGCGTTGCGTCGGAACTGAACTCGCACACGAAGTCGCAGTCACTTCTAGGCGTGTCGGTGCCCCGTGCGACCGAGCCGGTCAAGGCAATGGCGGTCGCCTTGTTCTTCGCTGCAATGCTGCGAATCGTTGCACGGTGGCGATCTAATATCGCCTCGCGGCGGGACACAGCCCCGACGGTAGTGCCGCGTTGGCTTGTGCGTCTAGCCGCACGGACCGCGTGACGAGCGACTCGACAAGGGTGCCCAATCGCCGTCCGGTTGCGCAAGCTGATCTTCTGAGCGAATTCGAGGCCGCCGTGAGCGCGAACGCACCACTGGGCCTCTGGCAAGTTCTGCATTAGATACAGGGCAAAATCACCATTAGCGGGACGGCGCAACCACCGCTAGTGCTGTGTCCGCAAACGTTTGCGCGCTTTGGTCATGCGGCTTGTTTGGTGGGTCTGCCCCAGCGGTGTTGTTTTTCGGCGCGGGTTCTGGCTCGTTCGCGTCGTTGGGCTGCGAGCAGTTCGGGTGAGCGTTTGTTGGCGTTGCGCCAGCGCAGGTGGGCGTGCAGGCGGCGGGTGAGCACGGTGTGGTTGGGGTGGTCGGAGTTGTCGGGCACGAACTCGCGCAGCGGCCCGAAGTGCGCTTCGATGGGGTTCGCCCATGAGCTGTAGGTGGGGGTGAAGCACAGCTCGACGTTGTTGCGCTTGGCCCATTTGCGAATGTCGGTGCGGTTGTGGGCTGACAGGTTGTCCAAGATCACATAGACCGGCTCGCCGTCAGGGCGGCGGGCGCGGATGGTCTTGAGCGCTGTGGGGGTGTTGGCTGCGGACTTGCGGCGCCGCACGACGCCCCACAGCTCGTCGTCGCCGACGCTGTAGCAGCCGTGGAACTGGCGCACCCCGTGGAGCTTGTTGTAGTTCGCGCGCAGCCGCTGGGGACGCGACCGCGGCGCCCAGCACGCCCCGCCGGTCGGGCGAATGGCCAGCGGCCCGAACTCGTCGAACGCGAACACCCGGTCCGGGTGCTTGTCCGCCACATGCTCGACGCGGTCCAGCTTCGCGTCGCGGTCCGCGTCGTTGGACTCGGCCCAGGTCTTGGTGCGCCCGAACGTGATGCCTGACTCGGTGAGGATCTCGTGCAGCCGCTGCCGGCCGACCTGGACCACCCGGGTCGGGTTGTCGGCCAGGTACGCCGCGAGCTTGCGGACGCTCCACCGCGTGAACGGCTGAGCCAGCTTCTTTGGGCGGGTGCGGGCCGTCTCGACGATGAACGCATCATCGTCAGTCGTGATCCGGCGACCACGGCCACCCGCCCACTGAGGGACCCGACGACGCCATCGGCGACTCGTTGAAACGATGAATCATCTCTCTCACCCGATCAGGCGACGTCGCCGCCAGCTGCGCGATCACCGGCACCGAGTTCCCGCCCGCCGACGCATGGACCACCACCCCACGCCGCCATCGCACATGAGACCCCGGCGACTTGCCGGCGCCGCGACGCACGATCCGCTGCAAAGCCTGGCCTTCCTTCATGGGTCAACCGACGGACCCGAACACGCTCACTCATACCCCCGACCAAACCACAAACCGCACCCCGCCACGCGGACACCAACCCGACGAACGTTTGCGGACACAGCACTAGGAGTCTGCTGAACAATGCCCGAATGGCTGCCTTCGCGATTACAAAACCGCTGGTCAGAGGCTTGCGGTAGTGGCCGAATCCGAATAAATCAGCAGACTCCTAGCGGTGTCGGTGCCTCGTTTCCGCGGTCAGAGCCGCGGGGCAAGAGCGCTGCGACGGGATTGCTCGTGAACGATTCAGGCATCATTCGGCGTCGCATCGAGCCGGTGCTGCGCTCGTTCTTGCGCACGTTCCGTGTCACCGCACTGTTGGGGCCGCGCCAGTCGGGCAAGACGACCCTGGCCAGGCAGGTCACCAACGGGGGAATCTTGCTGAGTCTCGACAATCCCGACACGCTCCAGGCGGCTCTCGATGACCCCGTCGGGTTCGTCCGGGACCGTCCGCGGCCCGTTGTCATCGACGAAGTGCAGCGCGGTGGCGATGACTTGGTGCGTGCCGTCAAGCTGGTCGTTGACCAAGACCGGTCCCCCGGATCGTTCCTGCTGACGGGGTCGACCAACTTGCTCACCGTTCCCGATCTCAGCGAGTCTCTGGCGGGGCGCATGGGCATCGTGGAGTTGGCGCCGTTCTCAGAGGCCGAAGCGCTGGGCCGTGACTCGCCCGGCTTGATGGCCTGGCTCTTGGATCACGCCGCGAGAGGAGGCGAGGCGGCTCGATACGAGGAGTTGCTGGCGCGGGCTCATTCTCAGGTTTCGCGTCGGCAGTACACGCAACGCATTTGCGCAGGCGGCTACCCGGAGGCTCAGCGACTCGGCGAAGTCGAGCGGGGGGTGTTCCTGGGTTCGCTGCTCACCACGATTGTGGCGCGTGACATCCGGGAGCTCTCAGGCGCACGCCGCACGGTGGAGCTGCCCAGGATCGCAGAGGCGCTTGCGGCGCGCACTGCGGGCGAGCTCGTCATCGAAGACGTGCATCGTGACACGGCGTTCGGCAGCTCGCAGACCACTGCCGACTACATCGGGTACCTGGAGATGGTGTATCTGACGGTGGTGCTTCCGGCGTGGTCGACGAGCGCGGCCACCCGTGTCAAGCGGCGGTCCAAGCTGCACATGGCCGATTCGGGGTTGGCTGCGACGCTGTTGGGGGCAACGCCTGACTCGATGGCCGATCCCACAGAGCCGTTGCGCGGACCGCTGTATGAGACGTTCGTTGCCAACGAGGTCCGCAAGCAATTGTCGTTCGGGGGCTCGGGTGCGACGCTGCATCACTTCCGGGATCGTAGCCAGCGTGAGGTAGACCTGATTGTTCGGCTGGCCAACGGCAAGCTCATCTGCATCGAAGTCACCGCTGCGATGCGCGCCCACGGCCGCAAGGCAGAAACGCTCGGCTGGCTCCGCGACACCATCGGCGACCGTTTCGAGCTCGGCATCGTGCTCTACGCCGGTGAGCAACCGCTGCGACTCGGGCCCCGCATCGTGGCACTGCCGATCTCGTACCTGTGGGAGATGTGACCCGCCGATCCGGACTCGCGCTGGATTGGCGAGCCCTGAGAGCGGGATGGCCGCTCAGATGCGGGAGGCACGATCCGAGGCACCCGAGGTCCGCGAGGCGGCACCGCCGGTCATGGTCGCCACAGGGTGCTGATGGGCAGTGCCCATAGGCGGTCGTCGATGCGGAACGGCAGCCGGCCTGCGTACAGCACTGCCCCGAAGTGGAAGGCGTCGCCGAGTTGGTCTCGCAGCCACCGCAAGCCCTTCGCATCTTCGTGGCCGACGCTGGTCGCGGATTTCACTTCGAGTCCCACCAGACGCCCCGGTTGTTCCAGCACGAAGTCGACTTCGTGGCCGGATCTGTCGCGGAAATGGAACATCTCGGTGGTTTCCGATGCTGTTTCGAGGTGGGGTGCGAGTTCGGTGGCCACGAACGTCTCGAGGAGCTGCCCTACCATCGTGGCGTCGCGAGCCATCGCACGCTCGTCTGTTCGCAGCAGGTGGGCAGCGAGGCCGGGATCGACGACATGTACTTTTGGGTGACCGCGTCAGCCGGTAGAGGCGCTTGGTGTGCCATGCCGGGACGCGTGCGATGATCGAGAGGTCTTCCAGCAGCGTCAGGTGTGCGTCGGCGGTGACGTTGGTGACGCCTGCGTCGCGGGCGGTTGCCTGCTTGTTGAGTTCTTGGTCGGTACGCGCGGCGCAAGAATCCAGCACGGAGCGGATCTTGTGGGGCCGCGGATTGCCCCCGCTGACCTGCGGTGCGTCCAACTCGACGAGCTGTTCGGCGTAGGCGCCGAACCACCGAGAGCGATTGCGTCCCGACAGGCTCAGCACATCGGGGAATCGTCCTGCGACGATCCGTTCCAAGTAGTCGCCTCGGCCGAGTTCCGATGCGCTCCCAACCGGCGGCTCGTCGGCGAACAGCGCATCGACGGGGTTGAAGGAAGCGTTGTGCTCGATCTCGCCCTGGGTCAGCCCCGCCATCCGCACACGGACCAGCCGTCCAGTCCCAGGCCAGGTGGCAGCCTGCTGAGCGGCGCGCACCGAGCCGGTCAGGATGAACCGGCCACGAGTGCGGCCGGCGTCGGCATCCACAGCCCGCTTCACCGCACCGATGATCTCCGGCGCCTCCTGCCATTCGTCGATGACCACCGTGCCCTCGCAGGCCGCAAGGACGCCGTCTGGGTCCTCACGGGCTGCCTGTCTCGGTCCAGGCATCGACAGGTCGATCACAACGTCGGCGAACCGGCCAGCCGATGTCGACTTGCCGCTGCCGCGGGCGCCTATGACCAGCACCGCCGCAAACGCAGGCAGCAGCTCGTTCGCAAGCAGACGTTCGACTATGCGTGGATAGCGGTGGCGAACTCCATCGATGGTTGCAAGTGAACGGTCATGATGACCGTTGCCAACACATGCAGCCGACCGATGGAGGTGTCCAGTATGGCAGCGAGGCTGAGTTTGGATGAGCGGGTGTTCGTCGAGTCGTCGCTCGGGGCGGGCCGCAGTGTCGCGGACGCAGCGCGGCGGCTGGGCCGTGATCCGTCGACGGTGCATCGCGAGGTGGCCCGCTGCGGCGGGCGGGCGGGCTATGACGCCCGCTCGGCGCACGCGTGGGCATGCGCGAGGGCGCGACGCGTTCGGGCCTCGAAGCTGGCGGACGATGCGGTGCTGGCCGCTGCGGTCAATGAGCGCTTGAAGCTGCGCTGGTCACCGCACGCAGCGGCGGCGGACCTGCGCGAGGCGGGCATGAGCGTGTGCGCGGAGACCATCTACCGGGCGTGCTACGCGGACGACGCGCGCAGCGGCCTGCCCGCCGGCACCTGGGCGAAGCTGCCGCGGCGCGCCCGGCGCCGTCGGCCGCGCAGTGTCGCGCAGGCCCATAAGCCCAGCCCGCTGGGGGAATACCGGCCGACAGCCGACCGGCCCGACGACGTCGAGGACCGTGCAGAGCCCGGCCACTGGGAACGCGACCTCATCGTCGGCAAAGCGAACCTCACCGCCGCGGTCACCCTCGCCGAGCGCACCAGCCGCTACGCGGTCACCGCAGCGCTGCCCGACGGCTACGGCGCGCCCCAGGTCGCCGCCGCGGCCGCCGCGGCGCTGGGCCGCCAGCCCGCAGCGCTCGTGCGCACCCTCACCTGGGACCAAGGCCGCGAGATGGCCCGCTGGGCCGACGTCGAGGCAGCGCTCGGCATCGAAGTGTTCTTCTGCGAGCCGCGCTCGCCGTGGCAGCGACCCACCAACGAGCACACCAACGGACTGATGCGCCGATGGCTCCCAAAAGGCACCAGCCTCGACATCGCACAGCTGCGCCTCTCGGTCATCGAGGACAAACTCAACCACATGCCCCGCCGACTCCACCACTGGCAATCAGCCGCCGACATCTACACTCAACTCACTTGCAACCACCGGTAGAGCTTGCCGGTGTTCCACAGGCGGAAGGCTACCTTCCGGCGCAGATAACATACAATTTGCTATGCATCAAATATGCGAATTGCCTTTTGAATATGATGCAGATTACCGAGTGCCACTGTTGAGTTTGCCGGGGCTCTCAGCGGGGGGTTGCGGTCCGGTTCCATGCTCGACGTTGACTTCACCATCATGATGGCCTTGTGCGTGTAGCCAGACCCGTCGTGTCGAGTGTGGGGCCGCCGGGAGCGTTCCTGTGGTGAAGGGAGCCTGACAGTGGCGACTCGGTTGTGACGAAGCGCCCCTGCGGTTCCCAGACCTACCGGAGCATCACTTCGGCCACGAGCATCCCATGACAGCGCCAGTCGGGGTATCGACGCCCACCAGAACACCTTCACCGTCGGGATCGTCGACCGCTACGGCATCGCGATCTGTCATGAGCCGTCTGCGAACACAGTAGCTGGCTACCTCGCAGCGATACATCTGCTGGACGCTCACGGTGTCGATCGGGTCGGTGTGGAGGGGTCAACGAAGTGGGGCGCGCACGTGCCGGCCGCGTTGGCAACGGCACGGCTCGACTCCCGTGAGGTCCCGCCGTCGCGCTCGGCTGCTCAGCGCCGCTCGCGGCGGCTGGAGTGGACCGACGCCGTCGAAGCGGTCGCCTCGGCACGGGCGGTTGTGGGCCGGGCCGAAGCTGGGCTTGTACAGCCGCTGGAGGTCTATAACCCGCTCGTGGCCAAGATCGAGGCGGTGCGAGAGCACCGCCTCGCCCTGGTAGCGACCCGCACGCTGGGGTTGCACCATGTCGGGGACCAGATCGCGAAGCTCTCTGCTGAGATCCGCGACCAGCTCAGCTCGACAGTCAAGATCGAGGGCCGACTGCGCCGCCTCGAGCGCGTCGACCCCGCCATCGACACGACGCTCGCCGGCGCTTACCGCCTTGAATGGCTCCAGGCCTTCATCGACCAGGACCGCACACCGCGCCGCGAGACCAGACGGCTCGAACGGCGCATCGACGAGCTCGCAGACGGGCACGGCACCACCCTGCGCGGCGAAACCGGCATCGGCCCGGTCGCAGCAGTGACCCTGCTGTGCGAGGTCGGCGACCCACACCGATTCGAACGCGAGTCCGAGTTCGTCCGCTGGAGCGGCACCAGAGCCGTCGCCCTGTCATCAGGCGAAGGCGCAGGCAATCCGTTCAAGAATCGGCTCGACTTCGCAGGCAACCGGCGCATCAACAGCGTCCACTGGATCACGTCAGTCACCCAGCAGTGCAGCCAGCCCGAAGTGGCCACCGACCTCGCCCGCAAAGCCGCCGAAGGCAAGACCCGACGCGAAGCCAGACGAGCACACAACGGGCGCTTCGCGAACCGGATCACCTGCCGAAAGTGGCGCGACGAAACGCCCACACACTCGCCGCTTGACAAGGGAGGACAAATTTTACCGGTGGTTGCAAGTGTGTTGAGTGTAGATGTCGTGTGCTGATGCCCAGTGGTGGAGTCGGCGGGGCATGTGGTTGAGGTTGTCCTCGATGACCGCAAGGCGCAGTTGTGCGATGTCGAGGCTGGTGCCTTTGGGGAGCCATCGGCGCAGCAGCGCGTTGGTGTGCTCGTTGGTGGGTCGCTGCCACGGCGAGCGCGGCTCGCAGAAGAACACCTCGATGCCGAACGCTGCTTCGATGTCGGCCCAGCGGGCCATCTCGCGGCCTTGGTCCCAGGTGAGGCTGCGCACGAGCCGGGCGGGCTGGCGGCCCAGCGCCGCGGTGACCGCGGCGGCGACCTGGCTCGCGCCTGGGCGCTGGGCGCAGGCCCCGGCAAGGCGCCGCTGGTGGTCGATCCGGGCTCCACGATCTGGGTGGTCCACGGCAAGCAGAAACAGGGCGCCGCGTACGGCCTGCACCAAAAAGCTCGGCTATCACCCGCTGCTGGCCGCACGCGCCGACACCCGCGAGGTGCTCGCCGCCCGCATGCGCAAAGGCTCCGCGGGGTCCTCGCGAGGCGTGGCGCGCTTCGCCGACGAGCTCGTCGCCAGCCTGCGACGCGCCGGGGCGAGCGAGCCGGTCACGGTGCGCGGGGACTCGGGGTTCTGGTCACGCAAGCTGATCGACCGTCTCGACGGCCACGACTTCAAGTGGTCTATCACCGTCGCCCTCATACCCGCTGTTCGCGCTGCGATCCAAGCGATCCGCGACGACGCGTGGGCCGACATCGCTTACACCAAAGACGGCCGCGCCCAGGTCGCCGAGACCCAATACACCACCGGCCGCGGCAAAGCCAAGCGCACCGTTCGTCTCGTGGTGCGCCGCACCCGCCTCGCCGAGGGCGCCCAACAACGACTGTGGCCCGACTGGCGGCACCACGCATTCAACGCCAACACCGACCACGACACCGCCGCCGCGGACGAGTTCCACCGCGCCCACGCCGTGGTCGAGCTCGCCATCCGCGACCTCAAAGAAGGCTCCGGGCTCGAACACGTCCCCTCAGGCCACTACGGCGCGAACTGCGCCTGGCTCGCCTGCGCAGCGCTCGCCCACAACATCGGCCACTGGAGCGCCGCGCTCGCCGGCGCGCCGGCGGCCACCAACCGCTCCCGCCGCACCCGACTCGTCGCACTCGCCGCCGTGCTGGTGAACCGATCAGGCACACCCACCCTGCGATACCCCGCCCGCTGGCCCTGGGCACCACAATTCACAGCCACGCTCAACGCCCTCAGGGCCCTGCCCGGACCCTCCGGCTAAACAGCACAGCCCGGAACCGGCGCCCCCACACAAACCCAGCGTCGACAACCCCGAACCACACCCGCACCCCTACCCCAACACGCCCAAACACACCAAACCACACCCCCGACAACACCGCACCACCCCAACCCGCCACCAGCCCAGAAACCCCACGCTCACCAACAGCCAATCGGTGGATTCAGGCTAAGAGACGCCAATAGTCCCACCAGAGTGGACTACATCGCAGACCCCCAGTCTTGACAGGCCCACAAAGCGGGCGCCTCCAAGGTGAGGGAGCTACACGCGTCGTCGTCTCATGGCGGAGCCAAGCTGACGGACAGTCTTCAACTGCACGCTTCTCGACGAATGGGCCTACGCCCGCCTCTTGAAATCAGAGACCGCCCGAGCACGCACCCTTCACACCTGGCTGCATGGCTACGACCATCACCGACAGCACGCTGCCATCGGCGGATTAGCCGCCAAGGCCGCCATCTGAACGGCAACCTCCCCAGTTGTCACGGCTAGGCGACGAGGGCACTCAACGCCGTAGGCTCCTGCGCTGGCCGGTGTGCGCCGGACCGGGCGCGGGGGCCATTCGAGGGCTCAAGACGACGGTCGATGGGAGACGGAATTATGGGACGAGGGATCATTGCGTACGGGGCCTATGTGCCGTACTGGAGACTGGACCGCTCCAAGATCACCGCGGTGATGGGCTCGGGCGGCGGCCGGGGACATCGTGCGGTTGCCAGCTACGACGAAGACACCACCACGATGGGGGTCGAAGCGGCTCGCAACGCCCTGCGCGGCACCGATCTGGCCCCCGATTCGGTGCTGTTCTCGACGGCGAATCCGGCCTATTTCGACAAGACGAACGCGACTGCCATTCACGCGGCGCTTGATCTGCCCCAGTCATCGTGGGCTGTGGATGCAGGCGGAGCGCCGCGCTCGTCGGAGGCCATCTGGGCGCTAGCGGCTGCCAATCGCGGCACCAACCTGGCGATTGCGGCAGACCTGCGCACCGGCCGCCCGACGAGCAGCGACGAGGCCAACGGCGGTGACGGCGCGGCCGCATTCGTGTTCGGCGACGACTCGGTCGCTCCGGTGCTGTGCGAATGGCTCGGCGGAGCGGTGTCGACGGCTGAGTTCACCGACCGCTATCGCCAACCTGGTGATTCGTACTCGCGGATCTGGGAGGAGCGCTTCGGCGAGCAGGTCTACCTGCCGCTCGCGAACGACGCTGTCGAACGAGCGTTGACCGACGCGAACGTCGGCCTCGACGACATCGACAAGATCGCAATCGTGGGCCTGCACGCGCGGGCGGTTCGCGGCCTGTCTCGCCTCGCCGGCGACAAGCTCGTTGCGGATCTGACCAACGAGATCGGCAATACGGGCACTGCGCACCCGGCGGTCGTGCTCGCGTCGGTGCTCGACACCGCAGCGCCCGGCGAAACGATCCTGCTTGTCCATCTCGCCGACGGCGCAACGGTTGACGTCCTGCGCACGACCGACGCGATCGCGGCTCACACACCGTTCGCGCCTGTGCGGTCGCAGATCGATCGCGGCAACGACGCGCTCGATTACAACAAGTACCTGACATGGCGTGGCTTCCTCGATCGGGAGCCGCCTCGCCGACCCGATCCTGAGCGACCGGGCGCCCCGCCGGCGTTCCGCTCCGAGGACTGGAAGTACGCGTTCGTCGGCTCCCGCGACCGCAGCTCGGGCGCGATCCACATGCCGCCGATGCGCGTGTCCATGGACGGCGGCGCGGTTGACGACATGGAGCGCATCCGCATGGCGGACATTCCCGCCACGATTGCCACGTTCACTATCGACCGGCTGGCGTTCTCGCTGTCGCCTCCGATGGTTGCGGTGGTTATCGACTACGACGGCGGCGGACGTTTCCAGGCCGAGATGACGGACGTCGACCCCGACGCGGTCAAGATCGGTGACCGTGTCGAGATGACGTTCCGGCGCCTCTACAGCGCAGAGGGAATCCACAACTACTTCTGGAAGGCACGCCCGGCCGCCTCCTAACGCAGCACGCACCTGCTGCGAGATCAGCAGCAAGCACGCACGTGCCCGCCGAGCTGCAGCAAGCAAGCACGTGCTGCGAGATCAGCAGCAAGCAAGCACAGTGCCCAGCGGCCATAATGTCGTAGGGAGATCTGGCAGAGCCGTGCTCAGCGGCACACGCAGTGTGCGAGCGATACGAGCACCGGCACAGCAACGACTGGTTCATCACCCGCAACCCAACCCACCACAAGGTAGGCACTTATGGCTTCACATGGCATTCGCGACCAGGTCGCGATCGTCGGAATGAGCTGCACCCAGTTCGGAGAGCGCTGGGATCGCAGCGTCGATGACATGCTCACCGACGCCGCCCACGAGGCGTACGCATCCGCGGGCGTCCAACAAGACGACATCGACGCCTTCTGGCTCGGCACGATGGGCTCGGGTGTTTCGGGCCTGACCCTGTCCAAGCCGCTGCAGCTCGACTACAAGCCGGTCACGCGGATCGAGAACATGTGCGCCACCGGCTCGGAGGCATTCCGCAACGCCGCATACGCAGTTGCATCGGGCGCCTACGACATGGTCATGGCAATTGGCGTCGAAAAGCTGAAGGACTCCGGCTACTCGGGCCTGACCGGCGCTCGGCCACCCAGCGACGGCACCGATTCATCGATCACCGCCCCGGCAACGTTCAGCCTGCTGGCACCGGCATATGCCCACAAGTACGGGCTCGACGCCGACACCATGAAAGAAGTCCTCACCCGCATCGCCTGGAAGAACCATCGCAACGGAGCGCTGAACCCGCGGGCGCAGTTCCGCAAGGAAGTCGCCAAGGAGACCATCGCCGGCTCGCCGCTGATCGCTGGTCCGCTGGGCATCTTCGATTGCTCCGGCGTGAGCGACGGCTCGGCTGCCGCAATCCTGGTTCGGGCTGAAGACGCTCACAAGTACTGCGAAAACCCGCTGTACATCAAGGCGCTGAGCTTCGCTTCAGGTCCCGCTACCGGCGCACTCGACAGCACGTACGACTACACCACGTTCCGCGAGGTGGAGGCATCGGCAGCCGAGGCCTACAAGCAGGCCGGCATCACCGATCCTCGCTCGCAGATCGCGATGGCCGAAGTGCATGACTGCTTCACCCCGACCGAACTGGTCCTCATGGAGGATCTCGGATTCGCGGAGCGCGGACTGGGCTGGAAGGAAGCCATGGCCGGCACGTTCGACCTCGACGGCGACCTCCCGGTCAACCCCGACGGCGGCCTGAAGAGCTTCGGCCACCCGATCGGCGCATCCGGCCTGCGGATGCTGTTCGAGTGCTGGCTGCAGCTTCGAGGTCAGGCACCGCCTGAGCGGCAGATCTCCTCGGTCACCGAGCAGGGCAAGACGCTGGGCCTCACGCACAACCTCGGTGGCCAGCCGGGCGCTTGTGTGAGCTTCGTCTCGGTCGTCGGGTCTGAACTGGGCTGAGCCAAGCCCACAACCGAATTTTCTGAGCGGCCCGGGGGCATTTGCTCCCGGGCCGCTTCGCGCGCGCGTCCGGGGTGTGAGGCGAGTCAGTCGGTGATGCGGGTCAGGGTTTTGCGGACTGCTGCGGCTATGCCGATGGCGTCGAGGCCGAGTTCGGCGTGCAGCTCTGTGGCTTCGCCGTGGGGGAGGTAGGCGTCGGGGGTGCCGAGCTGGCAGATTCGGGGGACGCTTGGCGCGTCGAGCTGCTGCAACGCGTCGTTGACGAGGCTGCCGAAACCGCCGACACGGACGCCGTCCTCGACAGTGACTACGAGTGGGTGGGCGGCGGCGTCGAGCACCATTTGGCGGTTGAGCGGTTTCAGCATGCGCGGGTCCCAGAGCGAGACTTCGACGCCATCGGCACTCAGGATTTCGGCGGCTTGCGTCGCTGCTACGAAGGTCTGTCCTGCGGCCAGGACGCACGCATCGGGACCGGACCTGGTCTGGCGCGCTTGCAGGCGCTCGCCGGCAGTGCTGCCCATTGCGTTGCGCGAGCTGGTGACGGGGCCCTTGCCGCGGGGCCAGCGGATAGCGACGGGGCCGTCGGTGATCTCGAGTGCTGCAGCGAACGCCAACGGCAGCTCATCCGGCGACGAGGGTGCGAGCACGGTCATGCCGGGCACCCGCGTGAACATGGCGATGTCGTACAGACCATGGTGGGAGGCACCGTCGGGACCGGTCACACCGGCGCGATCCACGCACAGAATGACGGGCAGTCGGTGCAGGCCGACATCGTAGAGCGTTTGGTCGAACGCACGCGCGAGGAACGTCGAGTACACCGCGACGACGGGTCTCAAGCCGGCACGGGCCATGCCGGCCGCAGATGTCAGCGCGTGCTGCTCGGCAATGCCGACGTCGTAGAAACGGTCGGGAAACTCGCGCTGGAATGGCAGCAAGCCGGTGGAACCGGGCATTGCGGCGGTGATCGCCACGATCTCGGGATGGCGCCGGGCGGCAGCGACGAGCGTCTCGGTGAACACGGCGGTGTAGTCGCGCATGGCCGGCTCGGGCGCGACGACCAGCGGTGCGGCTGAGGTGGTGGCACTGTCTGGCGCCCCGGGGCCGGGTGCACCGCCGGTCAGCGGGTCGAAGAGGCCAATGTCATGGAGGTGCTTCTCGGTGTCGTGTTCCGCGGGCGCGTATCCGCGGCCCTTGTCAGTGATGACATGCACGACGATGGGGCCCTCGGTGTATGCGGCGGCGTCGCGCAGCGCCGACTCCATTGCTGCGATGTCGTGGCCGTCGACAGGGCCGAGGTATCGCACGCCGAGCGTCTCGAAGAACGCCGGGGGCTCCCACATCTCACGCATCGCCGCCGCGGCGCTCTCGATGCCCCGTCGCACCCCATCGCCCAGCGGCACTCGGTCCAGCAGGAGATCCACGGCCCGGCGACCTTGCACATAGTGCGGCGACTGGCGCACTCGGGACACCGCCGTCGCCAGTCGGCTGACCGTGGGGGCGTAGGAGCGTCCGTTGTCGTTGAGCACGATGAGCGCGCGCTGAGCGTAATGGCCGAGGTTGTTGAGCGCTTCGAAGGCCATGCCGCCGGTCATGGAGCCGTCGCCGATGACGGCCACGACACGTCGGTGCTCGTGGCCGGTCAACGCGAACCCCGCGGCGAGGCCCGATGCCCAGCTCAGCGATGCCGACGCGTGGCTGTTCTCGACGATGTCGTGGGCGGACTCTGCCGCGCTGGGGTAGCCGGACAAGCCGTGGCGCTGGCGAAGGCGATCGAAGCCGTCCTTGCGACCCGTGATCAGCTTGTGAACGTACGCCTGGTGGCCGGTGTCCCAAATGATGACGTCACGTGGAGACTCGAAGACACGATGGATCGCGACGGTGAGCTCCACCGCTCCAAGATTCGAGCCGAGGTGCCCTCCGGTGCGTGACACCGCTTGCACGATGAAGTGCCGGATCTCTGCGCACAGCTCATCGAGCTGCGCGGAGTTCAGTGCACGCAGATCGGCTGGGCTGGTGAGCTTGGCGAGGTGCATTCTCGGCCTACGGGGCACCGCGGAAGGATGGCGGCCTGTGTGGTTGAGCCATGTGTCTCCCGCTCTTGTTCGCAACGCTCGTGGGCCGCTCGGTCCACGGCCTCGCGGTCGGCATTGTGCTTGCACTCACGGCTTGGTGCCTATCCGCTTGGCCTCTCAGGGTACTCAGGCGTTGAGTTTGGCTATTTCGCTCGCGCCTCCGCGCTTGCGACGGCCGCCGAGGGCCAACGTCGGCGCGCCGGCGAGGCTCACGAGCAGGGTCAGTGCGTACAGCAGCAAGCCCACCAAGACGGCCTCGCCGTCGCTGACGCCGTGCGCGTCCAGGAACAGCACGAGCGCGGCCTCACGCACGCCGAGCCCGCCGATTGCAACCGGCAGCACCTGCACGATCAGCACCATCGGCGCGAACGCCATCCAGGCGCGGAGGCCCGGATTGACACCGATTGCCGCGCCCGCCAACGCGGTCGCCACGACCAGCAAGAACTGATACGCCAAACCCACCAGCAGCACACGCCCGGCGTCGCGGAGGTGACGTCGGAACACGCTCAGGCCGATGTGCACCGCGCTCAGCCCGTCCCGGACGCGGCTGCCGCCGCCGAGCCGGCCGAGCCCGCGGGGGTGCTCGGCAGCCCAGACGATGAGCCCGAGCAGCACCAGCGTTCCTACCGCCAGACCCGCAGCGATCTGACCGCCCGAATGTCGAAGAAGACTCGGCTGGGACACCAGCGCGGTGAGCGTCATCAACGGCAGCACGATCCAGCCGGTGAGCCGCTCGATGATGACGGTTGCGAACGCACTGGTCTGGCTGCCACACATTCGGCCCAGGCGGTTGACGCGCAAGACGTCGCCGCCGATTGTCGTGGGCAGGAAGTTGCCGATGAACTGCGCAGCGAGGTACGTGGACAGCAACGAACGCCGCGACGCCTTCACATCCAGCGTGGATGCCACCTGCCACCATCGCGCGGCGGCGGTGACAAATGCGGCAGCTGTGACGAAGGCGGCGGCAGTCAGCCAAGCCGCAGTGGCACTTTTGGAATCGAGATCCAGCGCCGCGAGCTTGTCGCGGCTGACGACGAACAGGATCGCCAGCAGGCCGGCGCTGATGCCGACGCGAATCGCCGTGCCGAGGCGGTGCGGGATGCGCACTCAGGCGGCTTTCCCGCTTCGCCCGTTCGTCCCGCTTGGGGCGAGCGGCCCGTGGCGCGGTGGCCTGACGAAGCGTTTCACGTGGCTTCGCACAATAGTGTGGCCGGGCACCCCGGCGGTAGTCGACTGGACGCTGGAACGACCGACGTCATGCCTCTGCCGCAGTCTTGTATTCCACACCTACGACACGGCGCAGCGCACCTGCATCAGAACGCCCAGAATGTCGGCCTGCGAGGTCGGATCGCAAGCCTTGCCCCGCAAGATCCCAGAAAGAAACGGCACAGATAATGCAGGACACGGCGATTTCTGGCAGCCCGAGTTCAGGGCCGCTCGTGGACCTCGATGTGGTCGACGCCACCCTCCGAGCGGCACTCGACGCCGGGGGCGAATGGGCCGAGCTCTTTGCAGAAGACCGCGAATCGGTTGGTGCGGTCTTCGACGAGGGACGGGTCGAGGAGATGAACTCCGGCCGTGACCGCGGAGTTGGCATACGTGTGACCGCAGGCAACGTGACTGGCTACGCGCACACGGCAGATCTCTCGGCGCAAGGCCTCACCGACGCGGCGCGAACTGCTGCGGCAGTGGCGGCGGGTCAAGGCGGCACCGTCGAGATGACGCCGCTTGCAGGATCTGGCACTGCCGCCGCACGGGTCGCAGTGCTGCCCGCCAGCATCGGAGCCGAGCGCAAGGTGGCGCTGCTGCGGGTGGCCGACGACGCCGCACGCTCGGTTGACAGTGCCATCACCCAAGTCACCGCTCGCTATTCCGAGGGCCGCAGGCGGATCCTGGTCGCGAACACCGATGGGGTGTGCGCCGCGGACGATCAGGTGCGCACGCTGTTCTCGGTCAGTTGCGTCGCGAGCGGCGACGGAGGTCTGCAGACCGGTCGTGAGACGGTTGGCTACACCGTCGGTTGGGAACTCTTCGACGATCACGACCCAGCGGAGCTGGCACAGCGGGCCGCGAGGCGTGCGGTCACGAAGCTGGCGGCGCGGCCAGCGCCCAGCGGCGAAGTGCCCGTCGTCATCGCCCGTGGCGGCGGCGGTGTGCTCTTCCATGAGGCATGCGGGCACGGCCTCGAAGCCGACCTGGTGCGCAAGGGTGCATCGGTGTTCGCTGGCCGGGTGGGCGAGCAGGTCGCCGCGCCTGGCGTGACGCTGGTGGACGACGGCACGATGGGCCACGAGTGGGGAGCGCTGGCCATCGATGACGAGGGCCACCCCACGCAGCGCAACGTGCTCATCTCCGACGGTGTGCTGACTGACTACATGTGGGACTGGCTGCGATCGCGAGACGATGGGCGCGCCCCGTCGGGCAATGGCCGCCGCCAGAGCTACACCCACCTGCCGATGGTCCGGATGACGAACACATTTGTGACGAACGGCGAGATCGATCCCGACGACATCATCGCTGACACCCCGTGGGGTGTGTACGTAGCGCATCTCGGTGGAGGACAGGTCAACACTGCCACCGGTGACTTCGTGTTTGGCATGACCGAGGCGTATCTCATCGAGGACGGGGTCGTCACCGAACCGCTGCGGGAGGGCAACCTGATCGGCAATGGTCCAGCGGTATTGGCCGGGATCGATGCCATCGGCAACGATTTTGCGATGGGCAGCCCCGGAACCTGCGGCAAGGACGGCCAGGGCGTCCCGGTCGGCGACGGCCAGCCCACGCTTCGGGTGCGCGCCTTGACCGTCGGGGGCACCGCCGCGTGAGCGGCGGTGGGTGGTCTCGCGTGGGCGGCGGCAGAGGTCTCGCGTGAGCCGCAGCGGAGGGTACGACACCGACGAGCTGGCTCGCCTCGCGCAAGGCGTGTGCGAACGGGCGACGGGAAACGAGGAGGTCGAGGTCTGCGTGTCGACCGGCCGCTCAACGACGGTGCGCGCGTACCTGGGCGAAGTCGAGTCGCTGAAGTCCGGTGTGAGTGCCGCAATCGGCATTCGGGTCGTCTCGGGCGGCCGCCAGGGTTTCGCCTCCGCCGGTTCGTTGGACCACGACGTGGTGGCCGAGACGATGGAAGCGGCTCGTCGAAACGTCTCGTTCGGCGAGCCCGACCCGCATCAGGCCCTCGCGCAGCCTGACGGCGCTGCGCCGCCTGGACTGGATCTCAGCGACGCAAGCGTGCTGTCGATCCCAGAGTCGCAAAAGATTGCAACTGCCATCGATATCGAGCGGCGCTGCCTGGCGGCAGATCCACGCATCAGCGGCGTGCGTGTGGCGGCGTGGAGCGACGCTTGGTCCCAAGCGGCCTTGGCGTCGAGCGCTGGAATCTGCGTCCAGAGCGAGAGCGGAAGTTGTGCAGTGGGCGTTCAGCCGCTCGCCGTCTCCGGGGACGAAACACAGATTGGATACGCGGGCGATGCGGCGCGGCGAATTGACGAGTTGGACATAGAGCGTGTGATCACCGAGGCTGCCGAGATGGCGACCGGTCAGCTGGGCGCCACCAAGCCGCGTAGCGAGCGGATGACGGTGGTGCTCGAGCCCAGCGTCGCAGCAGCATTCCTGCGCGTCGTGTCGAGCGTGCTGACCGCCGACAGCGTGCTGAAGGGCAGATCGCCGTTCGCAGATCGAGTGGGTGAACAGATCGCGGACGCACGCCTGCACCTGGCCGACGACCCGACAGATCCCAGCACGCTGGGCGCAGCGAATCACGATGGCGAGGGGCTCGGGGCCAGACGCAACGAGCTCATCAACGCTGGCGTGCTGCAGGGCTTCCTGCACAACGCGTACACGGCACGGCGTTCGGCGACGGTATCGACGGGTTCAGCCGTTCGCGGCACGCGTTCAGTGCCAGGCGTCGGCATGCACGCGATGAAGGTGAGCCCGGGCGATGCGGCCGCAGAAGCTCTGCTCGCCTCGGTTTCCGATGGTGTGCTGGTGCGTGGCGTCAACGGCTTGCACAGCGGGGTCAACCCCACAAGCGGCGATTTCTCCGTGGGCGCTTGGGGCCACCGCATCACAGGCGGAGCGCTCGCGGAACCATTCCGGGAGGCCACGATCGCGTCCACCTTGCAGCGCATGCTGCTCGACATCTGCGGCATCGGTGCCGAGGCGAAGCGCCTGGCAGGCGGCATGGCCATGCCTCCGCTGGTCATCGCCGACGTCGCGCTGTCGGGAGTGTGACCGATGCCCCGAAGTCCGGCACCGTCTGCCGTGGAGCGCCACCCACACCTCGCTGAACGGTGCCCCGACGGCTGGGTGCGCGTCGATTTTCACACGCACACGATGTGGTCAGGCGATTCGACGACCACGCCTGACGAGTTCGCTCACTGCCTGGACGAATCAGGCATCGACGTGGTGTGCATCACCGATCACAACGCCGTGCGCGGAGCGCAAGATCTGCAAGGCGAGCTGAGAGCCCGTGTCGTGATCGGCGAGGAGATGAAAACCCATGCGGGGGAGATCATCGGGCTCTTCCTGTCCCAGCGCGTGCCCCAGGGTCTGCCGCCCGCCGAGGCGGCACGAGCAATCCGCGATCAGGGCGGATTGGTCTACATCCCGCATCCGTTCGACCCGCTGCGCAACAACCTGCGTACCGATGTCCTCGATGAGCTCGTCGCCGAAGGCCTCGTGGACGGCATCGAGATTCTCAATTCGAAGACGAGCCTCGCCAGCATGAACACCCGGGCTGCGCGCTACGCAGGCGAGCATGGGCTTGCGCCCGGCGCAGGCAGCGACGCCCACGTGGCAGAAGCGCTCGGCGGCGCCTACCTCGAGATGCCTGACTTCGACGACGACGATCCGGCCGGATTCCTGCGCTCCATGCGTCAGGGATTGGCGGTGGGCCACCACTACGACCCGCCTCGTCGATGGCGGCCGAGGATCGTGCCGTCCGTTCAGAGCGACGACTGACGCAGTCATGAGCCTGGTGCAGGCAGTCTTCTTAGGCCTGCTGCAAGGCCTGACCGAGTTCTTTCCTGTTTCGTCAAGCGCTCATCTTGAGCTGGTTCCGTGGCTGGCCGGGTGGGATCTGTTCGACGGCGATACGGAACTGGAGAACACGTTCGACGTGGCCGTGCATGTCGGCACCCTCGTGGGCGCCGCCGCGTACCTCCGCCGCGACATCGCTCGCTATGTGAGTGCGCTGTGGCATGCCGCGCGGTCGGGAAGCCTCCGAGGCCGGCCCGATGCGCGAGATCAAACCGATGCGCGAAATCAGACCGATGCGATCGTCGCACTGAGCTTGGCGGTATCGGCGGTGCCGGCGGCGCTGGTCGGTGTCGCGCTGGAGGATCGCTTGCTGAGCCTCGCTGAGGAGCCGTTGCTCATCGCCGCGTTGCTGGCCGGCTTCGGCTGGCTGCTGTGGTGGACGGACGCAAGCGCGACCGCGGGACGCCAACAGTCCGGATTCGGGATCCGGGATGCGCTGACCATGGGCATCGCGCAGGCAGCCGCACTGCTGCCCGGGGTCAGCCGCTCAGGCGTCACCATGATGGCGGGCCGATGGCGGGGGTTCGATCGCGCTGCCGCGGCGCGACTGGCGTTCCTGATGAGCCTGCCCCTGATCGCCGGCGCAGGCGTGTACCGCGCCGGCACGCTGTCGGCAGCCCCGACCGGTGACCAGATCGCGATGCTGGTCGTCGGCGGCGTCACGGCCGCGGTGTCGTCGTGGGCCGGCGTCGGAGCGATGCTGTGGCTGCTGCGCCGAACGGGTTCGGGATCGGGAAACGAACGGCGATCACCGTTCGCCCTGTTTGCCGGTTATCGGACAGCGGTTGCCCTGGTGGTCCTTCTCGTCATCGTCACCGGATTGCGCTGACGCCCACCACCACCGGCACGACGATGCCCGTCGCACTGGCGCGAGCAACAGCGTCGACGTGTTCAAGTTCGATCTCCACGAACCACCGCTCCGGCGAAGCTGCGAGGACATGTGCCGGAACCCGGACAGCTCCGGCTGCAGCGACGCTCGGAGCGAAGGGATCCACATCCGCGTAGAGCAGCAGCTCCACCGCGGTGCCTGGCGCGACCTCGGGCGCGTGCTGGGCGGCGTCGATGCCGATGCCCCGCCGTCCCGCGCTGACCGACGCCGCCGGGTCGACGTCGAGCATCGTCAGGATCCCGCCGGCGGGCACCGAGCGTGCCAGCGCTCGAAGCTGGGACGAACTCTTGAGCGCACCATCGGGAACGAGATGGGCCGGCACCTCCATTGCGACCACCTGCGTGCCGGCGGGCGTGACACCGATGCCGAGTGACGCCTGCGCAATCAGCACTCGCACCGGTGTGCCCCACGCAGCCGCGGCCGACCGCGCCCGGCCCTGCGTCCCCCCGACGACGATCACCGCAACCAGCGCGACGGCCCCGATCGCAGACCAGTGCACGATGTTCGGTCGGCGTTGCCAGATTCCGGCGATATGCGAGATGAGCGTCATCGAAGCCTCCGCGGGGCATCGGCCGCCCCGGCGACGCCGACGAATCGGCGTGCACTGCTGCGCTGTGAGCTGCGTCACCGCGGGCGCGCACCGGCGCGAAGCGTGACCAGCCAGCACCGCAGCATGCGGCGTGTGGGAAGTGTGTGGTTGGCGCGGCGTCACCCTGTTGGCAACGGCGCCGAAGCGATGGGCGTCAGCCTGACGCCGAGGCGGCTCCAACGGCCGAAGAATCGCGCTCCGAGCTGCCGTTCGACGAGCCTGACGAGCCTGACGAAGTCGACGGCGTCGACTTGGTGTCGGAGTCGCTGGCGGGACTTGACGAACTGTCAGAACGCTCTGTCTTCGATCCGCCGTCAGACCTGCTGTCGTTGCGGTAGAAGCCGCTGCCCTTGAACGAGATGCCGACGTTCGAGAACACCTTGCGCACCTCGCCGCCGCAGGTCGCAGCGGTGTCGTCGGCAGCTTCGATGTCCAGCGGCAAGGGGCAGATCGTGATCGGGTCGTCGGTGAAGCTCTGATAGCGCTCGAACGACTGCCCGCAATCGACACAGCGGTACTGGTAGGTCGGCATGAGGTCTCCGGTGCGGTTTCCAGCCAGCGACCCGAGCCGCATGATTCAGGCGGGATTCGGGCCGTCGGGAAGTGTAGCGAGACCGCACGTGCGGGTACAGAGCCCTTTCGCCGCGACGACGCCCGCCGCGGCCGTCGTTTGCACGTCGTCGTTCGCGGGGCAGCCACACGCGGGATCTCGGCAGCTACCTTTCGGCGGTGTGAGTGCTGGTGACGCTGAGGCTGCTGCGGCGCTGGCCGATCGTTATGGACTCGACGCGATGACCGCTGCGACACTGCAGCGCTACGGCTTCGAACCCGCCACCTTCGATCAGTTGCGCAGCCGCATCGGCAGCCGCGCACATAAAGGTGCCCGAAGCGTTGAGGACAACTGGGTGCGGGGCAACGTCGAACCCCCGAACCCCGACGACCTTGTCGCATTGCCGCCGCTGGACTCGGCCGAGCGCAGCCGGTTCGCCGACGCAGGCCGCGAGGCCATCGCACAGGGCCGCGTCGGAGTACTGCTGCTGGCCGGAGGCATGGCCACGCGTTTCGGCGGCGGCGTGAAGGCGCTCGCCGAAGTTCTCGACGGCCTGACCTTCGTGGACGCCAAACTCGCCGATCTTCGACGGCTGGCCCGCGAGCTGGACTGCTCGATCCCTCTGACGCTGATGACGAGTTTCCAGTCCGACGACGCCCTCGCCTCCTGGGCTGCAGCCGCAACCGGCAGCACTGGCAGCCGCGCGCAGCGCCACGTGCCCGTCGGCCGTGCGCCACAGGGCGTTTCGATGCGCTTGCGAGCCGACGGAGAGCTGTATCGCGACACGTCGGGGGCTGTCTCGCTGCATGCGCCCGGCCACGGAGACGCGCCGTGGGCCATGCGTCGCAGTGGGATTCTCGATCAGTTCGCCACGGCCGGTTGCCGGCACGTCTTCGTCACCAACGTCGACAACGCTGCAGCCACACTCGACCCGGCGGCGATCGGCGCGCACCTGTTGCATGGGCGGCCGCTCACATGCGAGGTCGTCGCTGGACAGGCGTCCGGCGGAGCGCCGTGGCGTGTCGACGGCCATCTGCAGATTCTGGAATCGTTTCGCTTGCCCGCCGGCATCGACCCGACGGCCGCCGGAACGGTCAACACCAACTCCCTCATCGTTGACGCGGAGGTCTTCGCAGCGCAGTGGCCCCTTACCTGGTTCGAAGTGCGCAAGAGGGTCGGCCCTGATGAGGTGGTGCAGTTCGAACGTCTCATTGGCGAGCTGTCTGCGTTCGTCAACACGACGATGCTGCTCGTCGACCGCGACGGCCCCGACGGTCGCTTCCAGCCGGTCAAGGACCCCGCAGAGCTCGCCGCCCGCCGCCGGGAGATCGCCGACATCCTCACGGCCCGTGGCGTGATCTCGTAGACGCCAGATCATTGACCGGGAAGCGATCACCACGCTTTTCGTGTGCAGATTTGCCGTCTGTGGCGGCATGCCTGCGCAGTATTGCGCTAGTCAGGGCTGGTAGGCATCAAGCACCCATCCGTTGACGCTCGCAGCTCGTCGCCGCGCTGTTGCGACCGACGAGTGTGTCCGCATCGACGTGGTGCCGACGGCACCAGCGTGAGCTGCGACCGGTACATTTCGCAGCGTGCTGCCGCTCGATGCTGCCCGCGAGTTCGTTTTGGGGCGATGCGGTCCGCGCAAGCCAGCTTTCTGGCGGGTTGCGGATGCGCTGGGCCTGGTGACAGCGTCCGAAATCGTCGCTGCTGAGGACATCCCGTCATTCCCCAACACGGCTATGGATGGCTTCGCCGTGCGCTCCGAAGATGTCGCGAACGCGCCATGCGAGCTGCGGGTGGTCGAGACAATAGCGGCGGGACATGCGCCGCAGGTGACGGTCGGGGCGGGCGAGGCCAGCCGGATCATGACCGGGGCCATCATCCCGCCCGGCGCAGATGCGGTGGTCATGGTTGAACGCACCATCGTGACTCCCAGCAGGAACGGCAGCGACGAGACCGTCCGAGTCGAGATCAGCGTGCCGCCCGGCAATCACGTTCGTCCGGCCGGTGACGACATCCGTGCAGGCGAGCTGGTGTTCGAAGCCAGAACGGTGCTGACCGCAGGCCATCTGGGCGTGCTGTGCAGTCTCGGGATGACCGACGTCGAGGTGTATCCGCGGCTGCGGGTCGGCGTGATCTCAACCGGCGACGAGCTGGTGGACGATGGCAGCCCGCTGCGTCCCGGCCAGATCCGCGACTCCAATCGTCGCACGCTGCTGTCGCTGCTCGAGCGTGCCGACGTCGAACCCGTCGATCTGGGCCTGGCTCCGGACGATCTCGACACGATCACCGAGGCGATCAGCAGCGGCGCCGCTACATGCGATGCGATCGTCACGTCTGGCGGGGTGTCGATGGGCGACTTCGACTACGTCAAGGCTGTGCTTGACCGCATCGGCGACATGCGGTGGATGCAGGTGGCGATCAAACCGGCCAAGCCGCTCGCGTTCGGCACCATCGGCGACGTGCCAGTGTTCGGCCTGCCCGGCAATCCGGTTTCCTCGATGGTGTCGTTCGAGCTGTTCGCCCGGCCAGGCCTCCGTTCGATGATGGGACACATGCAGCCCGTGCGACCCACCGTGGTCGCCGCCGCAGCCGAGGACCTGCTCCGCCGCACCGACGGCAAGACCCATTTCATGCGTGTGCAAGCAACCCATGTCGACGGCGGGATCGAGGTTCGCTCTGCGGGTGGCCAGGGCTCGCACATGCTGTGGGCGATGGCGAAGTCGAACGCCCTCGCTGTCGTGCCCGATGGCGACGGAGTGCGTGCGGGCGAACCGGTCGACGTGCTGCTGATCGACTGAACGTCGCGAGTCATTCGGCGTCGATGATTGTTCGCGTCGGCCCGCCGGAAGTGGCGCGGAAGCGTCCCACCCTCCGCTGGGTACGCTCAGGCCTGTGAACGTTAGGGCAACCGCGCAGAGGTCGGCTGAGGATCTCATCGACCCGTTCGGTCGGTCCGTCGGCGACTTGCGCATCTCGGTGACCGACCGCTGCAATTTCCGCTGCCAGTACTGCATGCCCGCCGAAGGCATGACGTGGCTGCCGCGTTCGGAGATTCTGAGCTTCGAAGAGATCGAGCGATTCGCTCGCGTCTGCGTCGAGCGGTTCGGCTTCAAGAGCATCCGTCTGACCGGCGGCGAGCCCCTTGTGCGCGCCCACCTGCCTCGGCTGGTGGAACGCCTAGGCGAGCTCGGTGTCGATGTCGCAATCACGACCAACGGTGCAACTTTGCGAATGCACGCCAAGCCGCTCGCGGTTGCCGGTCTCGGCCGCATCAACATCAGTCTCGACTCGCTGCACCGCGAACGCTTCTTGGAGCTCACCCGCCGCGACGAGTTGGACCGTGTGCTCGACGGCATCGACGCCGCGATCGACGCTGGGCTGGCGCCGGTCAAGATCAACACCGTCATGATGCGGGGCATCAATGACGACGAGGTCGTTGATTTCGCCCGCTTCGGCCGCGAGCGAGGGGTGGAGGTTCGCTTCATTGAGTTCATGCCGCTCGAAGCGGGCGACGTGTGGACGAAAGACGTGGTGGTGCCGGCCGACGAGATCCTGGCGGCTATCTCGGCCGAGTTTGCGACCGAGCCGATCCTGCGCGGGAACGAGCCCGCCGAGCGGTACCGATACCTAGACGGCGGCGGCCAGGTCGGCGTCATCGCCAGCGTCACCAAGCCATTCTGCGGAAACTGCGATCGGGTACGCCTCACCGCCGAAGGCCAATTTCGGACCTGCCTGTTCGCACTGCGAGAATTCGATATGCGTTCGATCCTGCGCAGTGGCACTGTCGGCAGGGAGTTGGACGACCAACTCGCCGAGGCCGTCCGCAGCGCGGTGGGAACCAAGTGGGCCGGCCATTCGATCGGCCAGGTCAACTTCATCAGGCCAAAAAGAACGATGAGTCAAATCGGTGGCTGAGGGCCGCCGATTCATCAAACGCAGCAGTGGCCGCGAGCCGTTCAGTCTGAAGACATCGCCGAGGAAGCACAGGTCATGACCGATTCGCCATTCACGCATCTGGATCCGCTCGGTCGTGCGCGCATGGTCGATGTCACGCCGAAGGAGCCGTCGCATCGCCGGGCCATCGCCCGCTGCCGGGTTCACATGTCCGCTGACACAGCCTCGCAGGTGGCACGCGGCGCCATCGCCAAGGGCGACGTGATCGCCGTCGCCCGGGTAGCAGGCATCCAGGCCGCCAAGCGCGCACCCGATCTGATCCCGCTGTGCCATCCGCTGCTGATCGGTTCGGTCTATGTCAATTTCGAGATCGCCGACACCTGGATCGAGATCGAGACTCAGGTCGAGACGGTCGACCGCACCGGCGTTGAGATGGAAGCCCTGACGGCCTGTTCAGTAGCGGCGCTGACGATCTACGACATGTGCAAGTCAGCAGACCGCTCGATGGTCATCGGTGATCTCGCGCTCTGGGAGAAAACCGGCGGCAAATCGGGGACCTACCGCCGTGAGGCGGACACCTCGGACTGATCTGCTCGGGACTGATCTGCTCGCCTCGCCGCAGCTCGTCAGCCGTACGAACGATCGCGCGATGGCTGACGGCAGTGTCGGAAGATTAGTCTGCTGTGATGCGCGTCCAGCGGAAATGCACGGTGCGCGCGAGGCGGAATGGCACCCTTTGTGGGCAGGCCCGCCGAAGAGGCAGGTGATGCGTGACCCAGCTGGTCTTGGTGCTCTTGGCTATTGCGTGGATCGTCGTGCTTGCACCCGATGTTGCGCGGCTGTTCCGTCCTCGGCCGCAAGCCCGGACATCGGTTGATCACTTCCGCGAGCAGCTCGACTCACTCGGTCGATCCGTACCCGCTGCGGCGGGCATTCCTCGTCTGCAGGATGCACCGAGCATGCGCGCCGCGCAGCGTTGGTCGCGGCCGCCCACAGCGATGCCGACGAGTGCGAAGCAGGCGGCGGTGCGCAGGCGAGACATCGGCACGTTGCTGGCGTTGTGCGTCGGCGTGACATTTGCGGGCGTTCTGGCTACGAACTCGTTGTGGGCGCTCGTCGCCTGCGTCGTCGCAGCGGTGCTGGCGACGGCATACGGCATCGGCGTGCTGCGACGTCGCCGCGCCGCGCCGACCGCTCAAGTCCACTACATGCCCCAAGCCAGCGCCGCGCCGACCACGGTGACCATGATTCGCCGTACGGCGAACGAGTAGGTCTGCGCCGTACGGCGAACGAGTAGGTCTGCGCCGTACGGCGCAGCGGGCGAGCCCGGATCGGCCGTCAAGCCGCGCAGATATATTCGACCGGACTTCCAGTCGGGGGTGTAGCTCAGTTGGTAGAGCGCTTCGGTCGCATCGAAGAGGCCAGGGGTTCGATTCCCCTCACCTCCACGGATTGACTTGCCAGGATTTCCCAGAAGTTCCCAAAATCGCAGGCCAGAGGGGCTAAATGACATGTTCCCTGAATCACTAGTTTCCGTTTGATACCGTCAGTTCCCAAGAAAAAGGGAACTCGAAAAGGGAACTCATGCGACGAACCAAGCGTCTCACCGCCAAGACGGTCCAACACGCGCCGCCCGGAAAGCACGCGGACGGAGGCGGTCTCGTGCTCGTGGTCAAGCCCAGCGGCACTCGTTCGTGGGTCGTGCGTCTGAGTGTCGACGGAAAGCAGCGCGACATCGGCATCGGCGGATACCCCGTCGTAAGCCTCGCCGATGCCCGCCTGCGGACCGCGGAGATGCGCGCCGAAACGATCAGCGGAGGCGACCCGGCCAGGGCGCAGCACACTGTCAAAGCGCCCTTGTTCGCCGATGCCGCTCGCACCGTGCATGAGATGAACCTGCCGCGCTGGCGCAATCAGCACGCCGCCAACGAGTGGCTCGCCAGCCTCGAGCGTTACGCGTTCGCTGCGATCGGGGAGTTGCCGCTGCACCGCGTCGAGCGCAGCGACGTCATCGCCGTCCTCGCCCCGATATGGACCACGAAGCCCGAGACGGCGCGGCGGGTCAGACAGCGAATCCGCAAGGTCATGCAGTACGGAATGGCACACGGCTGCGTCGAGTCCAATCCCGCCGGCGAGGCAATCGACGGCGCGCTCCCGTCCATGCCCAAGGTCAAGAACCACCAGCGAGCGCTCCCCTACTCCGAGGTGCCAGCTGCACTCGATACAGTGCTACAGACCCAAGCGAGCGAAGCCTCGAAGCTGTGCCTGCGGTTCCTGGTGCTCACTGCGGCGCGATCTGGCGAGGCCCGAGGCGCACCTTGGACCGAGCTCGACTTCGACGCGGCGACCTGGACGATTCCCCGCGAACGCATGAAAGCCAACGGCGAGCACAGCGTGCCTCTCAGCCGTCAAGCACTCGACGTGCTCGAGGCCGCCAAGTCGCTCGGCGACGGCAGCGACGTGGTGTTTCCCAGTCCGCTGCGCCGCGGCGAGCCGCTGAGCGCCGAAGCGCTGCTGAAACTGCTTCGCACCCACGGCATGGACTCGACGGCCCATGGCTTCCGGTCGGCGTTCAAGACGTGGTGCATCGAGCAGACAGCAACGCCATGGGCAGTCGGAGAGGCGGCGTTGGCCCATGTCGTGGGCAACAGCGTCGAAGCCGCCTACGTGCGCTCGGATCTGTTCGACCAGCGCCGCCAGCTCATGCAGCACTGGGCCGACTTCGTCGCCCCTGACTGACGCGCCCCGATCGGGCACGGCATGCAGCGTGGCAGTGGCGCCCTGTAGTGAGGGTGCCACCTGATGGGTACAGCACAATCTGGTCCGCCCCTCGTCTCGGCGGATCCCTTTAGCTTCTACAGATGGGACCGGCTCCAGGATCCGGGGCCGGTCCCATCCGCGTTGCTCGCCCCATATGGGGCCGTGGCTGCCGTCAATCACTAGGGACGACAACGAAGAGACGACCAGAGGGAGACGAGCCCGAGGGAACCGACATTCGGCGGTGCAGACGCATCGCCCACGCAACTGATGACCCGCGCCGAGGTCGAGCGGCTTGTGGGACTGACCTGCAGCTCGATCTATCGAGCGATGCGCGCAGGGACCTTCCCCGAACCGTTGCGCATCAACGCCGGTGTCGTGCGCTGGCGCGCCGACGAGATTCAGGCCTGGATCGACGGGCGCCCACGAGCAAGCGGCACGGTCGGTGCCGCGGCATAGACATCGCTAGACGTAGGAGAGGGCCTCAACGGATCTCGGCGGCCTGACAAGACAGGCGCTTGCGGGCAGCGCCGGCTGTCCCCATCACAGCGTCTCGTCGATCAACGCCCGTTCGAACTCAGCAGCAGCAGGCAAGTGTGCTGCGCAACTCACCGTCCCTTCCTCGCAGCCGACCACGTACTGAGCTGGCCGACGCAGCTCCTCGGGACACCAGCGACACCACCATGTCGGACCGTCACTGCGAAGGCCAAGCCGGTGCCCAAACCAGTCCACCGACAGCTCAGGCACTTCTACCAGCACGTCGAATTCACGTTCCACGACCTTGGCGATCGCCGGCTCGCCTCGAGGAATGAGGCACCACTCGTCCACCATCGCGCCGAGGCGAAACACCCTGTCGGTGACCATCTCACCCTCAAGCTCCAGCGACACATCGGGCCAGACGCCCCGCAGGCATCCCAAGTCCAACTCGCCAAAGCGATCCTCTCAGTGCAGCGGCTGGGCCATAATGCCGACAGAGAGATCTTCAAGCGAATGACCGTCGTAGCCGACGCCGTCCGCGTCGAGGTGGCCGCACCACTCGGTCAGCGGCTCACCGGTGCAATAGGCGATGCATCTTGTGCTCCCTGCCGCGAGCTCGAATTCGTGCCGTGCATCTTCAACGTCGTCCATCGGGTCGATGTCTTCGGTGCTGGGCAAGCTCGAGCATCTCTGGGCATGCCAGTGACCATATTGGCGGGGTGTGACGGTCATGCTGTTTGGGCCAGTGGTTCGGGCCTGCATGCGGCTCCAGAACGACTCGATCACCGCTTTGTCGAAGCAGTCGCCGACCGATCCCATCGACGGCAAGAGCCCCGAATCGACCGTTCGCTGGGTGAACGCCCACGACGTCAACTGGCTGGACTCAATCGGTCGTCGCAACACCTCGATCGTGGAGGTGTGAGATGGGGACGATGCGGGAGCGCCAGCGCGAGGTCCAGTTGTATCGGGGTCAGATCCGGTCGCCGGGTCGGCCGACGGTCGCGTGGCGGCAGGACCGGGTTCGGTTCTGGGCGGCGATCGCTGACGGCGAGAAGACCGAGGACGCGGCGGCAGAAGCGGGGGTGTCATCCCCCGTTGGGTTCCGGTGGTTCCGCCACGCTGGCGGGGTGAACCCATGTTTGTCCCCGACGGTGTCGGGCCGGTTTCTGTCGTTTGATGTGCGTGCTCAGATGCGTGCGGCGTCGCCTGAGTCGGGGATCTCGCGGGTCACCGGCGAGGATCGCGTCGCGACGGCGGTCGGCGCGGCGGCTGCTCTGGCAGCGCGCAGCGGCCGCTGCGCGCTGGTCTACACCCAGCGCGACCGTTTGCCCGCCGCCGCAGCGGCGCTGATCCGCGACTACCGGCCCGCCGAGATCATCATCATGGGCGGCACCGCTGTGATCACCAACGACGTGCGCCAAGCCATCACCGACACCGCATTTGCTGATGTGAGCGTTCGGCGCATCACCGGCAGCACCCGTACCGACACCGCCGCACGCGCCGCGCGCCGCATCCTCGCCAGCCCCTGAGCCCGGATCCGCCGAGGGTCTGTCGGACACTCGATCTTGTGGTCAGCGGCGCGCGGGCTCGTCATGGAACCCTGCCTGTCATAATTGTAACTACTATTTGGCTGCGCAGCGGCGCGGTTTCACCTATGACAGGAGGACGCTTCATGGGACACAAAAGCGCGGGGGTCCTCTGCGGGGCTCATTTCTGCATTGGTCATCGGTCTTCCCGGTAGCGAGCATGTCGAACGGCGCCGCCACGATCCGGAGTTCCAGAGGAGTTCGACACCACCGCCGAGGCCAAGGCGGCATCGCTGTTGTTCGGCCTCGCCCGCAACAACGCCTTCATCTGTGTTCGCAGCAACTACCAGTTCGGAGGTCGCCGTGAAGCGCCTTGTCTCGGTTTGTATGGCTTGGGTGCTGGTGATGTCGCTCGCGCCTGCGGCGGCAGCCGTTGTGCGCGAGTCTGGCAGCGGAGCGACGGCGGCCGTCGGATCGCCGGTTCCCGCCACGCTTTCGGCACCGGGCATGGTGTCCGCGGCGGCACTGCCCGACAAGGACTTCGACTCGCTGGCGGACGCGGGCAACACCGATCCGCAGGGCATCTGGTCCGACGGCACGACGATGTGGGTGGCGGACTCCGTCGACGGCATGGTGTACGCCTACGACCACGCGACGCGCTCGCGCGACCCCGACAGGGACTTCGAGCCCTCTGACCTCCATGCGGACAACACAGAGCCCTACGGGATCTGGTCCGACGGCATGACGCTGTGGGTGGTGGACGGCGACGCCGACAACCCGAAGATCTACGCCTACGACCTCGAGACCAAGGCCCGGGTCGTGTCCGAGGACTTCGACTCGCTGCAGGCGGCGGGCAACACCGTCCCCACCGGCCTGTGGGCCAACGTCACGACGATGTGGGTGGCCGACGAGACGGGCGCCAAGATCTACGCCTACGACCGGACCACCCGCGAGCGCGACATCGACAAGGACATCAACACGCTCAAAGGACACTTCCACAGGACTCCCACCGGGCTGTGGTCCGACGGCACCACGATCTGGGTGAGCGACGTCAGCGACTTCCATCGCACCGGTGCAAAAACTGCGTATGCGTACAACTTGACGTCCGGGGGACGCCTTCCCGGCTTCGACGCCACCTTCCCGGATTTCGGGTGGCGCCTGGCGGGCCTGTGGTCCGACGGCACGACCCTGTGGGCGGCCAGCTCGTGGAGCGAGAAGATCTACGCAACCACGCTGCCCAAGCCGCCGGCCGAACCCACTGAACTCGCAGCCCAGTCCGGCGACGGCCAGATCACGCTGAGCTGGACGGGCGTGGCCGACGCCGACAGCGGAAGCAGCAGCATCGTCGGCTACGACGTCCGCTACTGGCGCCCGCAGCGGCCCGGCCTGCGCCACACGGTGCGCCGCAGCGACTCGGCCGCGGTCGCCGAGACCGTGACCGGGCTCGTCAACGGCACTGTCTACAAGTTCGAGGTCCGGGCCCGCAACTCCGAGGCGTCCAGCGAATGGGTGTCCGCCGATCCGGTCTTCGCCACCGACTACATCCCGCCCGACGGGGCGCCCGGCGCGCCGTCGAATCTGGCTGCAGAACCAGGCGACGCCAACATGACGGTCTCCTGGGCGGCGCCGACCGACACCGGCGACAGCGCCATCACCGGCTACGAGGTCCGCTATCGCCGCGCCGCATCGAGTGCAACAGCTTGGACCACCCACGACAGCCCGGTCGTCGGGATGACGACGGTGATCGACGGGCTGATGAACATCCAGCCCTACGACGTGCAGGTCCGTGCGGCCAACGACGAGGGCTCGGGGCACTGGGTCACCGCCACCGCCGGAGCGCTGTCGATAAATGCGGCGGCCACCGGCATGTGGTCCGACGGCAGCATCCTCTACATCAGCGACATGTACGACAGGAAGGCCTACGCCTACAACCTCGCCACCAGCACCAGCGCGCCCGGAAGCGACATCGACTTAGAGCCCGGGATCAGCTTTATCCGCGAGCTCTGGGGCGACGACGAAACCCTGTACGTGCTCGACTGGACCGACGGGATCTACACCTACGACCGGAACACCCGGCAGCGGACAAAGGATCTCGACTACGCCGGGGTCTCCTCGCCGCCGCGGGGTGAGGGCTCCTTCGACGGCTGGGTGCCCGAGGACATGTACTTCGACGGCGAGACCATGTGGGTCCTCGACCTCTGGACCGACAAAGTTTACGCCTACGGAGCGAAGTCGCGGCTGCGCCGACCCGACCTCGACCTCGATGTGGCCGGGAACGGCGCCGTCTACAGCAGTATGTGGTCGGATGGCGAGACCCTGTGGTTGGGCGGCAGAAAGCCATCCACAAACAGAATCGTCGTCCACGCGTTCAACCTGAGAACCAAGTCGCGCGACCTCGACCTCGACCTCGACATCGACAACACCATCGACGAGGGCTACGTGCTCGGGATGTGGTCCGACGGCACCACGATGTGGTCGCTGCACAGCCCTGAGGGCCGACTGATCAATGCGTCGCCGTTGGAGCGCCGCCCCGCCCCGGTCCCCAGCCTGTCGGCCGAGGTCGGCGACACCGAGCTCTTGCTCCGGTGGAGCAACCCCGACGACGGCCTCGCTGATCCGACCTACGAGGTGCAGTACCGCGAGGACAGCCCGACGGGCACATGGACCCCGGTCGTCCGCAGCGACACGGCCGCGCAGGCCGAGACCGTGACCGGGCTGACCAACGGCGAGTACTACGGGCTCCGCGTGCGGGCTGTGTCCGACTCAGGTCATGCGGGCCGCTGGACGACAGCGACCGGGAGTCCCGCGCCGGCCGGGGCGCCCGATGCGCCACAGAACCTCGCGGTCGACGGGGTGACCGAGACGGCCGACGAGGGCGGCGCCGACAGGGCGCTGTCGGTGCAGTGGGACCCGTCGTCGGCGACGCCCGCGCCCACCTACGAGGCCAGGTACCGTGCCGACCGTTTGACGCCGCAGCCGTGGACCACGCTGACGGTCACCGGCACCTCCGGGAGGATCGCGGGACTCGAAGCCGGCACCCGCTACGAAGTGCAGGTGCGGGCCGTGAACGCCGGTGTGGCCGGGCCGTGGGCCACCGCGTCGAACCGGGCCGGCCGGGGCTTCTACGCCCTCCCGCAGGACACCTCGCCGGGCGGCATCTGGAGCGATGGAGACATCATGTGGGTCTCGGACTCGCGCAATCGCAGGATCCTCGCCTTCGACATGGCGACCAAGGAGCGGATCCCCGAGCGTGACTTCTACGGCCTCGCGGAGAAGCTCATCAACCAGCCTTCCTCGCTGTGGTCCGACGGCGAAATGATGTGGGTCGTGAACGACACGTTGTTCACGTCTCGAAGGGTCGCCTCCTTTGACATGGATCTGGGCCGGTACGGCTTGTACGTCGAGACCGTCTTCTCCGAGTACGACCCGCAGGCTGGGTCCTCCCTGCTCGACAGTGAGGGCAACGCCGCGCCCAACGGAATCTGGGGCGACGGGTCCACGCTGTGGATCGCGGACAGCGACGACACGAAGGCCTACGCCTATCACATCGTTACCGGCGCCCGGAAGCACCTCCAGGACTTCGATGACATGGTTGAACCCCGTTACGAGGATTTTGCGGCACGAAGCCAGGTCTGGCCGGGCGGCATGTGGTCTGACGGAACCACGATGTGGGTGGTCGACGAGGTCACTGACCGCATCTACGCCTACCGCATGAGCGACAAGCAGCGCAACCCGTTACTGGACATCGAGTTCGACGTTGAGGTGGAGCTGGAGGATGTCTGGTCCAGCGGGGACGGCACGCTCTGGGTGGCCGACGCCTGGACCGACTCGATCATTCCGAGAATGCTGCCGGATCCGCCCGGCGCTCCGAGCGGTCTGGACGCGTCCCCCGGCGATGGTTCAGTGACGGTGGACTGGCTCGCTCCGATCCGCATCGGGAGCAGCGACATCACCGGCTACACGGTGCGCTACTTCGACGCCGACATGCCCGGGACCGTCTCCACGGTGAGCCGCGCCGACGCCGAGGCGCTCTCCGAGGTGATAACCGGCCTGACCAACGGCAAGACCTACGTGGTGGAGGTCCGGGCCCACAATTCTGAGACCCACAGCGACTGGGTATCGGTCAGCGCCGTGCCGGTCGGTCCGCCCGGCCCGGTCAGGAGCCTGGACGCCGAGGGCGTGTACAGGGCGCTCAATGTGAGCTGGCAGCCACCGGACGAGGACGGCGGCAGCACCGTCATCGGCTATGACGTGCGGTACCGCATCAACGTCCCCGGCGCGCCGTGGACACCCGACCCTAGCTCGTTGTCGGATACCGAGTGGACGATCGACAACCTCGTCAACGGGGTCGACTACGAGATCCAGGTGAGGGCTCGAAACGACGGCTTCGAGGGCGATTGGCTGGCGATCACCGAGACGCCGCTGGCCGTGCCTCTCGAGCCGACCGTGGAGAGGGTCACCAGCGGCGACCGCGAGCTGGCGGTCGAGTGGTCGGCGCCCATCGACGACGGCGGAAGCTCGATCTCGGGCTACGACGTGGAGTACCGCATCAAGGACTCCGGCGCGTCGTGGACACGCGACCGCAGCTCGTTGTCGGATACCGAGTGGACGATCGACAACCTCGACAACGGGGTCGAATACGAGATCCAGGTAAGGGCGCGCAACAGCCGTGGCCCGGGGGACTGGTCGTTGCCCGGCGAGGGCACGCCGTCGACCGTTCCGGGCACGCCCCGCAACGTGCGGGCCGCGCCCGGCGACGGTGCGCTGGTGGTGCAGTGGGACGCGCCCGACGACGACGGCGGCCTGTCGCTGCTGGACTACCGGGTGAGTTACCGCACCCGCAGCCCGCAGGGGCAGTGGACGGTGGACTCCGACAGCGTGACAGCGGAAGAACTGCCCTGGACGATCGACGCGCCGCTGATGAACGGCACGGCCTACGACGTGTCCGTCGAGGCCCGCAACGACAACGGCCACGGACCCGAGGCGCTGGCCAACGCGGTGCCGGCCGCCGCTCCCAGCGTCCCCCGCAACGTGTCGGCCACGCCGCGGCGACCGCGAGCTGCTGGTGGAGTGGAAGGCGCCCAGCAACGACGGCGGCGGTGTTCTGGACTACCGGGTGCGGTACCGCATCCGCAGCCCGCAGGGGCAGTGGACGGTGGACTCCGACAGCGTGACAGCGACGGCAGGGTCCTGGACGATTGACGAGCTGACGAACGGCACGGCCTACGACGTTTCGGTGGATGCTCGGAGCAGCGCGGGCCGAGGCCCCTTCGCCACGGCCGACGAGACGCCCTCGACCGTGCCCGGGATGCCCCGCAGCCTGCAGCTCTCCATCGGGGACGCCCAACTCGACGTCGGGTGGGCCGCGCCGTCGAGCGACGGCGGCGCCGCGATCGACGAGTACGACGTGCGGTTCCGGGAGACGGCCGTGGGAGGCTCGTGGAGTTCCGTCACTGTGGTGGAGGTGGACGCTCCCGGCGGTCTGGCAGCGTCCATCATGAGCCCCACCAACGGAATCTCCAACGGAATCTCCTACGACGTATGCGTGCTGGCCCGCAACAACAACGGCTTCGGTGCCTGCGCGGAGGCGTCCGCGGTTCCCGCGGCCCCGCCCGGACAGGTGCGCAACCTGGAGCCGGTCCCCGAGAACCGCTCCGTGCGGCTGAACTGGGATCCGCCGTCGGTGACCGGCGGAGTCCCCGTCAGCCGCTACGTCGTGCAGTACCGGGCCGCCAATGCCACCACGTGGCGCAACGCGTCGGGCACTCCCCAGCAGAGCGGCACGTCGTGGACGCTGGTCGTGGGCTCGCTTACGAACGGGCAGGCGTACCTGCTGCAGGTCCAGGCGGTCGGCCCCGGCGGCGAGGGCCGCTGGGTCCAGGTCAGCGCCGCCCCGACGCCGCCGCCGGGATCGCTGGCGTGGCTGACAGTGACCGAGGGTCCGGCACAGCTCGAGGCCGTATGGTCTCCCCCGTCAAACAGCGACGAAAGCGGCGTCAGCGGCTATGAGTTGGAACACCGGCCGAAGGCCGCCGCCTCGGATCCGTGGACGCCGGTCACGGAGCGTTCCGAGGACGGGCTGTCCGCGCTGATAACGGGCCTGGCCGGAGGGGTCACCTACCAGGTTCGGGCCCGGGCCGTGAACGAGGGCGGCGACACCGGCCCCTGGCGGACCGCGGAGGGGGTGCCCGAACATCTCGAAGGCCTGTCCGTTAGCGGCACGGCCGCCTATGAGGACTCCGGGACGGCCACAGTGACCGTGACGCTGTCGGGGGCGAGCAGCCGCGCCGTCACCGTCGACTACATGACCACCTCCGACGGCACCGCCGAAGAAATGGTGGATTACCAGCCCGCGACGGGCACATTGACCTTCGCAAACCGCGAGACGACCAAGACGTTCACCGTCGAGTTGATCGACGACAGCGAAGTGGAGGATGCCGAGACCGTTGAGATCCTGCTGAGCAATGCCACCAACGCTGAGATCAGTCCCATGGGCGACACGGCAACGCTCACCATCCTCGACGACGAGACCCAGCCCTCGCGCCCCGGCAACGGCACCGGGACCGCACGGACGGCGGCGGCGGCAGCAGCGGCGGCGGTGGCGGCGGCGGCGGCGGTGGCGGTGGCGGTTTGGATGTGGGTGTTGCGACCTTTGTGGTGGCCAATGGGTGGAGTGCGGCTGATGTGGGGGTGGCGTCGGTGTTGTCGGCGCGTGTTGATGGCGCGGTGGTGGTGTATACGGCGGGGGATGTGCTGTCCGCGGCGACTGGGGAGCTGTTGCGCGAGGCGTTGCCTGCTGAGATTGTGATTGTGGGGGGCACTGCGGCGGTGTCGTTTGATGTGCGTGCTCAGATGCGTGCGGCGTCTCCTGAGTCGGGGATCTCGCGGGTCACCGGTGAGGATCGTGTCGCGACGGCGGCCGGCGCGGCTCGGCGGATCCTGGGCGATCCGGCTCGGGCCGGCCGTGTCACTTTGGTGGTGGCGAACGGCTGGTCGCCGCCCGATGTCGGCGCGGCGGCTGCTCTGGCTGCGCGCAGCGGCCGCTCCGCGGTGGTCTACACCGAGCGCGATCGTTTGCCTGAGGCGTCGGCGGCGCTGCTGGGCGACTACGACGTGGCGCGGGTGATCCTGGTCGGGGGCACTGCGGCGATCAGCGCTGGGGTGTTCGACGCGATCGTCGCGGGGACCGGGGCGAGTGTGTCGCGGCTGACCGGCGCTGATCGTGTCGACACGGCCGCCCAGGCGGCGCGGCGGGTGCTGGGCAGCCCCGCCGGGGCGCCTGAGGGTGTCACTTTGGTGATCGCGAACGGCTGGTCGCCGCCCGATGTGGGCGTCGCGGCTGCTCTGGCGGCCGCCACTGGGAACTCCGCGGTCGCGTACACCGGCCAAGCAACACTGCCCGCCGCCGACAGCGGCGCTGATCCGCGACTACCGGCCCGCCGAGGTCATCATCGTGGGCGGCACCGCTGCGATCACCAACGACGTGCGCCAAGCCATCACCGACACCGCATCTGCTGATGTGAGCGTTCGGCGCATCACCGGCAGCACCCGCACCGACACCGCCGCACGCGCCGCACGCCGCATCCTCGCCGACTCCTGAGCCCGGATCCGCCGAGGGTCTGTCGGACGCTCGATCTTGTGGTCAGCGGCGCGCGGGCTGGTCACGTCACCCTGTTCATGATGACCGTGATTATCATGCGGTTGCGCAGCGGCGCGGTTCCACCTGTGACAGGAGGACGCTTCATGGGACACAAGCGCGGGGAGCCGGATGCGTCGGGTCCGGTGGGCGGCTGCGGCCTTGGCGGAAGGTGAGGAGCCTCAGCGATGAAACACCGAACGTTCCCGCTCACTGTCACAGCAATCGCCCTTGCGGTTGTCTGCGGCGTGGTGCTGTCATCTTCGGACAACGCAGCCCGGGCGCAAAGCTCGCACCCGGTGTCCGTCAGCCTCTCCGCCGACTCGGTGGAGCTCGCTCCGGCCGCCAGTGCCTTCTCCGTGGCGGAACCGCCGCCATCCATCGATGCGCCGCTGGCAAGCGTCACGGCTCGGCAGGACAGTGCGCGGGAGGTCCGTCAGGTCATCTACCTGGACGCCTCTCAGAACATTTCCAGCGGCGTCTGGTCCGACGGCACGACCATCTGGGTGGCGGACTGGGATTGGAGGGCGGGCAGGGATGACGCCAGGCTCTACGCCTACACGCTGTCCACCGGCGCACGGGACACCGGCAAGGAATTCGACCTGGCCGTCGGCAATGGCTCCCCGGCCGGCGTCTGGTCCGACGGCACGACCATCTGGGTGGCGGACGCTGATGACGACAGGCTCTACGCCTACACGCTGTCCACCGGCGCGCAGGACACCGACAAGGAGTTCGACCTGGCCGTCGGCAATGGCTCCCCGGCCGGCGTCTGGTCCGACCGCACGACCATCTGGGTGGCGGACGCTGATGACGACAGGCTCTACGCCTACGAGCTGGCCGGCGGAGCGCGCGGCACGCGGGTCCCCGGCATGGAGTTCGACCTGGCCGTCGGCAATGGCTCCCCGGCCGGCGTCTGGTCCGACGGCACGACCATCTGGGTGGCGGACTTTGGTCACGACAGGCTCTACGCCTACGAGCTGTCCACCGGCGCGCGGGACGCCGGCAACGAGTTCGACCTAGGCGACAGGAACAATCATGCCACCGGCGTCTGGTCCGACGGCACGACCACCATCTGGGTGGGGGACTGGCTCGCCAGCAGGCTCTTCGCCTACGATCTTCCGGAGTCCTCGGGCGCCGCGCTGAGCGGGTTGGCCATCAGCCCGGGCGTCCTGTCGCCCGCGTTCGCCTCCGGCCACGACGCCTACAACGCCAGCGTGGCCAACTCGACGACCTCGGTGACGGTGACGCCCACGGTGAGCGCGAGCAACGCGACGGTCACGGTCGACGGGGGCGCCGTGACCAGCGGCAGCCCCCACACGGTGAGCGGCCTGAGCGTGGGTTCCAACACCATCACCATCGTGGTGACGGACCAGGACGGCTCGACTCGAAGCTACATGGTGACGGTGACCCGGGCGGAGTTCAACCTGGCCTTCACCGACAATGACGACCCGGAAGGCATCTGGTCCGACGGCACGACCATCTGGGTGGCGGACGGGGCTGCTGAGAAGCTCTTCGCCTACACGCTGTCCACCGGCGCGCGGGACATCGGCAAGGAATTCGATCTGGCCGTCGAAAATAGCTCCCCGGCCGACGTCTGGTCCGACCGCACGACCATCTGGGTGGCGGACGCGGATGACGGCAGGCTCTACGCCTACACGCTGTCCACTGGCGCGCGGGACGCCGCCAAGGAGTTCGACCTGGTCGCCGATAATTACCCCACCGCCATCTGGTCCGACGGCGAGACCATCTGGGTGTTGAACTCGGAGAACGACAGGCTCTACGCCTACACGCTGGCCACCGGCGCGCGGGTCGCCGCCAAGGAGTTCGACGTGGATGTGAACGTTGTCCACGGTGGTCCCGTCAGCATCTGGTCCGACGGCATGACCATCTGGATGGCGGACTCGTTTGACGACAAGGTCTTCGCCTACGAGTTGGACGGCGGAGCGCGGGTCGCCAGCGAGGACTTCGACCTGGCCGCCGGCAATAGCTTCCCCGTCAGCATCTGGTCCGACGACACGACCCTCTGGGTGGCGGACTCGTTTGACGACAAGGTCTTCGCCTACGACGCTGGACGGCGGAGCGCGGGACACCGGCAAGGAGTTCGACCTGGCTGCCGGCAATGGCTCCCCGGCCGGCGTCTGGTCCGACGGCACGACCCTCTGGGTGGCGGACTCGTTTGACATCAAGGTCTTCGCCTACGACGCTGGACGGCGGAGCGCGGGACACCGGCAAGGAGTTCGACCTGGCTGCCGGCAATGGCTCCCCGGCCGGCGTCTGGTCCGACGGCACGACCCTCTGGGTGGCCGACACTATTGACGATCAAGGTCTTCGCCTACACGCTGGACGGCGGCAGCGCGGGACGAAACGGCAAGGAGTTCGACCTGGCTGCCGGCAATGGCTCCCCGGCCGGCGTCTGGTCCGACGGCACGACCCTCTGGGTGGCCGACACTATTGCCGACAAGCTCTTCGCCTACACGCTGGACGATGGCACGCGGGACGAAACCAAGGAGTTCGGCCTGGCTGCCGGCAATGGCTCCCCGGCCGGCGTCTGGTCCGACGGCACGACCATCTGGGTGGCGGACGAGGCTGCTGAGAAGCTCTTCGCCTACACGCTGGACGGCGGAGCGCGGGACACCGGCACGGAGTTCGACCTAGCCGTCGGCACTGGCCAGCCCTGGGGCGTCTGGTCCGATTGCACGACCATGTGGGTGGCGGACTTCATTGACGACAGGCTCTACGCCTACGATCTAGGGCCCAGTCTCACCGACTTGGCTTTCAGCGAGGGCGCCCAGTCGCCGGTCTTCGACTCCTGCGCTTTCACCTACACCGTGAGGGTGAACAACTTGGTGGACGAGGTGATTGTGACGCCCGCGGTGAGCGAGAGCAACGCGACGGTCACGGTCACGGTCAACGGAGCGTTGGTGACCAGCAGCGGCAGCGACCACACGGTTGACTTGGAGGTGGGGTCCAACACCGTCACCATCGTGGTGACGGTCCCGGACCGACCCACCCGGACCTATGCGGTGAACGGTGATCCGGCCCAAGTCCTCGGATGCGACGTTGAGCGGTCTGGCCGTCAGCTTGTCGGACAACAGTCCGCTCGGCCTGCCTTTCGACTCTGACATCGTCGCCTACACCGGCGGGGTGGGCAATTTGGTGGAAGAGGTGATGGTGACGCCCACGGCCGCCGACGAAGAGGCGACGATCACCGTCGACAAAATAGAGGTGGAAAGCGGCAGTCCCGAAACGGTGGACTTGGAGGTGGGTGTCAACGTGATCAGGGTGGTGGTGGAGGCCCAGGACGGCACGACCCGGGGCTATACGGTGACGTTGACTCGGGAGGCCTCCTCGGATGCGACGTTGAGCGGTCTGGCCGTCAGCGAGGGCGTCCTGTCGCCGATATTCGACCCCGACGGCGACGACTTGTACTACGACGTCGCGGTGGGCAACTTGGTGGACTCGGTGACGGTGACGCCCACGGTCGAGCACCCCGGCGCGACGGTCACGGTCAACGACACGCCTGTGACCAGCGGCAGGGGCCACACGGTCCTCCTAGACGTGGGGTTCAACCTGATCGAGGTGGTGGTGACGGCCGAGGACGACACGAACCGGCCATATACGGTGACGGTGGACCGGGCGAAGTCCTCGGACGCGACGCTGAGCGGTCTGGCCGTCAGCGAGGGCGTCCTGTCGCCGACGTTCGCCTCGCGCACCCTCGACTACGACGTCGCGGTGGGCAACTTGGTGGACTCGGTGACGGTGACGCCCACGGTGAGCGAGGGCAAGGCGATGGTCACGGTCACGGTCGACAACGGATCGACTGTGAACCGCAGCGGCAGCGACTACACGGTGCGCGATCTGGTCGTGGGGTCCGACAACGTGATCACCATCGTGGTGACGGCCGAGGACGAGGCGACCATTGAGCGCTATGCGGTGAGGGTGGACCGGGCGGAGTCCTCGGATGCGACGTTGAGCGAGTTGGCCGTCAGCCCGGTTCGCTTGTCGCCCACGTTTGCCCCCGGCATCGTCGCTTACACCGCCGAGGTGAACAACTCGGTGCGCTCGGTGACGGTGACGGTGCCGCCCACGGCAAGCCACCCCAGCGCGACGGTCGCGGTCACGGTCGACAACGGATCGATTGTGACCACCAGCGGCAGCAACTACACGGTTGAGCTGGACGTGGGTTCCAACCTGATCGAGGTGGTGGTGACGGCCGAGGACAAGACGACCATTGAGGCCTATATGGTGAGGGTGACCCGGGCGGAGTCCTCGGATGCGACGCTGAGCCGTCTGGACATCTCCGTGGACAGTTCGGCGGTGGACCTGACGCCCACGTTCCACGCGGACCACCTCACCTACAGCGCCAGGGTGGCCGACTTGAGTCCTGCGGTGGACTTGGTGACGGTGACGCCCTGGGCCAGCCGCGAAGAGGCGGAGGTCACGGTCAACGGGACGGACGTGGCCCGAGGCAGCGGCCACCCGGTCAGCCTGGTAGCGGGGTCCAACGAGATTAGCGTGGTGGTGACGGCCCAGGACGGCACGAACCGGACGTACACGGTGGCGGTGACCCGGCCGGCCTCCTCGAACGCGGAGCTGAGCCGTCTGGACATCTCCGTGGACAGCTCGGCGGTGGTCCTGTCGCCCCAGCTCAGCTCCGAGGTATACGACTACACCGCCAGCGTGGAGGACGATGTGGCCTCGGTGACGGTGACGCCCACGGTCAAGGACGTCGGCGCGACGGTCACGGTGAACGGACGCGACGCGACAAGCGGCGACCCCTATCCGGTGAGCGGCCTGGTCGTGGGGTCCAACACCATCACCATCGTGGTGACGGCCCAGGACAAGATGAACCTGACCTCCTATACGGTGAGGGTGACCCGGAAGGCCTCCTCGGTCGCGACGCTGAACGGGTTGGCCGTCAGCCCGGGCGGCCTGTCGGAAAGCTTCTCCCCGACCGACTTCGACTACACCGCCAGTGTGCTCAACGATGTGGATTCGGTGACGGTGAGGCCCGCGGTCGAGCACGATGGCGCGACGGTCACGGTCACGGTCGACAGCGCGCCTGTGACCAGCAGCGACAGCGGCTACACGGTCAGCCTGAACGTGGGGTCCAACCTGATCGAGGTGGTGGTGACGGCCGAGGACGACACGACCACTGGGACCTATACGGTGACGGTGGACCGGGCGAAGTCCGCGGATGCGACGCTGAGCGATCTGGCCATCAGCCCGGGCCGCCTGTCGAGAAACTTCTCCCCGACCAATTTCGACTACACGGCCAGGGTGGGCAATTCGGCGACCTCGGTGACGGTGACGCCCACGGTGAGCGAGGGCAACGCGATGGTCACGGTCACGGCCGACAACGCGACTGTGGGCACCAGCGGCAGCGACTGGACGGTGAGCGGCCTGCTCGCGGAGGTCGAAACCACCATCACCATCGAGGTGACGGCCGAGGACGACACGACCATCAAGGAATATATGGTGACGGTGACCCGGGCGGGGTCCTCGGATGCGACGCTGAGCGGTCTGGCCGTCAGCGACGGCGACCTGTCGCCCACGTTCGACGCCGGCCGCGACACCTACACGGCCAGGGTGGATAACTCGGTGGACGAGGTGACGGTGACGCCGACCCCCACGGTGGGCGTTGGCAACGCGATGGTCACGTTTACGGTGTCCGCCAACAACGGGCCGCTTATGACCAGCAGCGGCACGGTCAGCTTGGTCGTGGGGTCCAACGTGATTCGCGTGGTGGTGGCGGCCGAGGACGGCACGACCCAGACCTATGCGGTGACGGTGACCCGGGCGGAGTCCTCGGATGCGATGCTGAGCGTGTTGGCCATCAGCCCGCCAGGTCTGTCAGTAAGCAACCCCTCGGCCGACATCACCCACATGGTCGACGTGTTCTGCGTGGATACCTCGGTGATGGTGATGCTCACGGCCAGCCACGAAGAGGCGATGATCACCGTGGACGGGACGCTTGTGGACAGCGGCGACGGCCACCTGGTGAGCGTCCCGCACCTGGGTTCAAACGTGATCACCATCGTGGTCACGGCCCAGGACGGCACGACCACCGAGACCTATACGGTGACGGTGACACGGGCCGGCGATACCACGCGGCTGAAAGAGTTGGCGATCAGCCCGGGCGCGCTGTCGCCGGTGTTCAACCCCGGCACCTGCGCCTACACCGTCAGCGTGCCCAACTCGGTGGACAGGGTGACGGTCACCACAGTGAGCGATGCGGCGGTCACGGTCACGGTCGACGGACCGTCGACCGTGACCCCCAGGGGCAGCAACCACCACACGGTGGACCTGGTCGAGGGTTCCAACACCATTGACATCGCGGTGGGCGGCACCCGCGCCTACACCATCACTATCGATCGTGCCGGGACCACCGGCACCGGCACCGGGACCGGCACGGGCGGCGGCAGCAGCGGTGGCGGCAGCGGCGGTGGCGGCGGTGGTGGCGGCGGCAGCAGCGGTGGCGGCGGTGGTGGCGGTGGCGGCGGTGGCGGTTTGGATGTGGGTGTTGCGACGTTTGTGGTGGCGAATGGGTGGAGTGCGGCTGATGTGGGGGTGGCGTCGGTGTTGTCGGCGCGTGTTGATGGCGCGGTGGTGGTGTATACGGCGGGGGATGTGCTGTCCGCGGCGACTGCGGAGCTGTTGCGCGAGGCGTTGCCTGCTGAGATTGTGATTGTGGGGGGCACTGCGGCGGTGTCGTTTGATGTGCGTGCTCAGATGCGTGCGGCGTCTCCTGAGTCGGGGATCTCGCGGGTCACCGGTGAGGATCGTGTCGCGACGGCGGCCGGCGCGGCTCGGCGGATCCTGGGCGATCCGGCTCAGGCCGGTCGTGTCACTTTGGTGGTGGCCAACGGCTGGTCGCCGCCCGACATCGGCGCGGCGGCTGCTCTGGCAGCGCGCAGCGGCCGCTCCGCGGTGCTCTACACCCGGCATGATCGTTTGCCTGAGGCCTCAGCGGCGCTGCTGGGCGACTACGACGTGGCGCGGGTGATCCTGGTCGGGGGCACTGCGGCGATCAGCGCTGGGGTGCACGACGCGATCGTCGCGGGGACCGGGGCGAGTGTGTCGCGGCTGACCGGCGCTGATCGTGTCGACACGGCCGCCCAGGCGGCGCGGCGGGTGCTGGGCAGCCCCGCCGGAGCCCCTGCGGGTGTCACTTTGGTGATCGCGAACGGCTGGTCTCCGCCCGATGTGGGCGTCGCGGCTGCTCTGGCGGCCGCCACTGAGAACTCCGCGGTCGCGTACACCTCCCAGGCGGCGCTGCCCGCCGCCACAGCGGCGCTGATCCGCGACTACCGGCCCGCCGAGATCATCATCGTGGGCGGCACCGCCGCGGTCGCCAACGACGTGCGCCAAGGCGTCACCGACGCCGCATCTGCTGATGTGAGCGTTCGGCGCATCACCGGCAGCACCCGCACCGACACCGCCGCACGCGCCGCACGCCGCATCCTCGCCGACTCCTGAGCCCGGATCCGCCGAGGGTCTGTCGGACGCTCGATCTTGGGGTCAGCGGCGCGCGGGCTGGTCACGTCACCCTGCTTGTCATAATCGTGACTATCATTTGGCTGCGCAGCGGCGCGGTTTCACCTGTGACAGGAGGACGCTTCATGGCACATAAGCGTGGCAAGGCTGAGGTGAGCCAGATGCGTCGGGTCCGGTGGGCGGCTGCGGCCTTGGCGGAAGGCGAGGAGCCTCAGCGATGAAACACCGAACGTTCTTGCTCACTGTCGCAGCAATCGCCCTTGCGGTCGCCTGCGGCGTCCTGCTGTCATCCGCGGACGATGCCGCGGCGCAGACGTCCGACCAGAACATAACCCTGACCGAGTTCCGACCCAATTTCAAAGGCATCTGGTCCGACGGCACGACCATCTGGGTGGCGGACTGGGATGACGACAAGCTCTACGCCTACACGCTGTCCGATGGCAGGCGGGACCCCAGCAAGGAGTTCTACCTGGACGACGAGAATGGCAGACCCGAAGATATCTGGTCCGACGGCACGACTATCTGGGTGACCGACAAAGGTCCTAGCTTCGGCAACGGCGCCGACAAGGTCTTCGCCTACACGCTGCCTGACGATACGAACGTCGGCACCCGGGACGTAACCAAGGAGTTCGGGCTGGACGACGAGAATCGCCATCCCACCGGCATCTGGTCCGACGACACGACGACCATCTGGGTGGCGGACTCGGCTGACGACAAGCTCTACGCCTATACGCTGCCTGACGGTACTGCGAGCGGCGGCGTGCGGGACGACACCAAGGATTTCGTCCTGGACGCCGACAATGGCGACCCCCGGGGCGTCTGGTCCAACGGCGAGACCATCTGGGTGGCCGACGATGGTGCAGACGAAAAGGTCTTCGCCTACACGCTGCCTGACGGTACTGGGAACGGCGGCGTGCGGGACGCCGACAAGGATGTCGTCCTGGACGACGCCAATAGCGCTCCGGCGGGCATCTGGTCCAACAGCGAGACCATCTGGGTGATGGACTGGCTTGACCACAAGCTCTACGCCTACACGCGTGTCGGCGGCGTGCGGGACGCCGACAAGGACTCCCGGGACCTGACCGTCGAACAGCGCAGTCCAAGGGGCCTCTGGTCCAATGACACGACCATCTGGGTGGCCGACGATGGTGACCACAGGCTCTACGCCTTCACGGTGGACAGCCGCACACGGGACCCCGGCAAGGATTTCGACCTGGACGCCCAAAATGGCGACCCCTGGGGCGTCTGGTCCGACGGTGCGACCATCGATGCGACCATCTGGGTGGCCGACACTATTGCCGACAAGCTCTTCGCCTACACGCTGGACAGCGGCATCCGGGACGCCGACAAGGATCTCGTCCTGCACGCCGACAATAGCGACCCCCGGGGCATCTGGTCCAACGGCGAGACCATCTGGGTGGCCGACACTATTGCCGACAAGCTCTTCGCCTACACGCTGGACAGCCGCACGCGGGACCCCGGCAAGGATTTCGACCTGGTCGCCGACAATGGCGACCCCCGGGGCGTCTGGTCCGACGGCGAGACCATCTGGGTGGCGGACTGGTTTGAACTCAAGCTCTACGCCTACACGCTGGGCGGCGCGCGGTTCGCCGCTCAGGATCTCGACGTGAGCGGCGAGACTTACAACCCCAGGGGCATCTGGTCAAACGGCACGACCATCTGGGTGGCGGACCGGGAGAACCAGGCTCATCGCAGGCTCGCCGCCTTCGATCTTCCGGAATACTTGGGTGCGGGGCTGAGCGGCTTGACCATCAGCAGCACCATCAACAACGGCTTGCCTTCCCCAGCCGTCCTGTCGCCCAGGTTCGACCCCGACCTCTACGCCTACACCGCCAGAGTGGCCTACGTGAAGGATTCGGCGGTCTCGGTGACGGTGACGCCCACGGTTTTCGATAGCACCGCAACGGTCACGGTGACGGTCAACAACGGAGCGGATGTTGACACCGGCACTACCCCAGACGGCGACATGTACCACACGGTGAGTGGCCTCAACGTGGGTTCCAACGTGATCCGAATCGAGGTAGCGGCCGGCGGCGTGACCTGGGAATACATCGTGGAAGTGAACCGGGCGGAGTTCGGCCTTGCCGCCGGCAACACCGTCCCTAGGGGCGTCTGGTCCGACGGCACGACCATCTGGGTGGCCGACACTATTGCCGACAAGCTCTTCGCCTACACGCTGGACAGCGGCGAGCCGGACGCCGACAGGGATGTCGGCCTGCACGTCGACAATGGCGACGCCACGGGCATCTGGTCCGACGGCACGACCATCTGGGTGGCCGACGATGGTGAAGACGAAAAGGTCTTCGCCTACACGCTGTCCGATGGCGAGCGGGACGTAACCAGGGAGTTCGACCTGCACAGCTACTTTGGCTCCAGCAGCCTCCATGTGAGGGGCATCTGGTCCGACGGCACGACAATGTGGGTGGCGGACGGCAAATACGGTCTCGAGCAAATACAGTTCGACTGGGTCTACGCCTACACGCTGCCTGACGGTACCACGCTGCCTGACGGTACTCCGAGCGGCGGCGTGCTGGACCCAACCAAGGAGTTCGACCTGGCCTCTGCCAACCACGGTGCCAGCGGCATCTGGTCCGACGGCACGACAATGTGGGTGGCGGACCAGTATGAACAGAAGCTCTTCGCCTACTCGCTGGTCGTAGACGTCGACGGCGACGCGGGCGTGGGCGGGCGGGACCCCGGCAGGGACTTCGAGCTGCTCGACGCCGATGAGAATTTTTGGGGCGCTTGGGGCGCATGGTCCGATTGCGACACCATGTGGGTGGCGGACTTCACTCTGGGCGACCAAAGGCTCTTCGCCTACGATCTCGGGCCCGCTCTCGAGCAGTTGGCTATCGGCACGGACGCCCTGTCGACGGACTTCGACTTCTGCACCTCCACATACACCGCGAGGGTGGACAACAAGACGAAGACCGTGAGGGTGAGGCCCGAGGCGCGCGAGAGCGACGCGACGTTCACGGTCACGGTCGACGGAGATCCTGTGGATCCTGTGGTCCCCAGCGCCAATAGCCCCAGCGCCAATAGCCCCAGCGTCAATAGTTTCCACGGAAATGGCTCCAATGAATACGAGCTTGACTTGGAGGTGGGTGTCAACATCGTCAACGTCGAGGTGACGGTCCCGCACCGGCGCTCTCGGAGCTACACGGTGAACGTGATCCGGCCCAAGTCCTCGGATGCGACGTTGAGCGGTCTGGCCGTCAGCTTGTCGGACAACAGTCCGCTCGGCCTGCCTTTCGACCCTGACACCGTCGCCTACACCGGCGGGGTGGGCAATTTGGTGGAAGAGGTGATGGTGACGCCCACGGCCGCCGACGAAGAGGCGACGATCACCGTCGACAAAATAGAGGTGGAAAGCGGCAATCCCAAAACGGTGGACTTGGAGGTGGGTGTCAACGTGATCAGGGTGGTGGTGGAGGCCCAGGACGGCACGACCCGGGGCTATACGGTGACGTTGACTCGGGAGGCCTCCGCAGTCGCGACGTTGAGCGGTCTGGCCGTCAGCGACGGCGTCCTGGATCCAGAGTTCGACCCGAGCGAATCCAGCTACTACGTCGACGTGGGCAACTTGGTAGAGGACGTGGAGGTGACGTCCACGGTTACCCACGCCGACGCGACGGTCACGGTCAACGAGACGCCTGTGACCAGCGGCAGGGGCCACACGGTCAGCCTGGACGTGGGTTCCAACGAGATTCGCGTGGTGGTGACGGCCCAGGACGGCACGACCCAGACCTATGCGGTGACGGTGACCCGGGCGGAGTCCTCGAACGCGACGCTGAGCGGGTTGGCCATCAGCCCCGGCCGCCTGTCGCCCACGTTCGCCTCCAGCACCGTCGACTACACGGCCAGGGTGGACAATTCGGCGACCTCGGTGACGGTGACGCCCACGGTGAGCGAGGACAACGCGACGGTCACGGTCACGGTCGACGGAGCGTCTGTGGCCAGCAACGACAGCGACTACACGGTTCGCAATCTGGACGTGGGTCCCAACGTGATCACTATCTTGGTGACGGCCCACGACGGCACGACCCAGACCTATGCGGTGACGTTGACCCGGGCGGAGTCCTCGGATGCGACGCTGAGGGGTCTGGTCATCAGCGACGGCGACCTGTTTCCAGTGTTCGACCCGAGCGAATCCAGCTACGACGTCGACGTGGGCAACTTGGTAGAGGACGTGACGGTGACGCCCACGGTCACCCACGACGACGCGACGGTCACGGTCAACGACACGCCTGTGACCCGCGGCAGCAACTACACGTTTGACTTGGACGTGGGTCCCAACGTGATTCGCGTGGTGGTGACGGCCCAGGACGGCACGACCCAGACCTATACGGTGACGGTGACCCGGGCGGAGTCCTCGGATGCGACGCTGAGCGATCTGACCATCAACCCGGGCGGCCTGTCGCCCGGTTTCTACTCGGACGACCTCGAGTACACCGCCACCATGGTGGACAACGGGGTGACCTCGGTGACGGTGACGCCCGAGGTGAGCGAGAACAACGCGATGGTCACGGTCAACGGGGTCGCTTGGACCAGCGGGGGCCGCTCGGTCAGCCTGGTCGTGGGGTCCAACGTGATCACCATCGTGGTGACGGCCCAGGACGGCACGACCACCGAGACCTACACGGTGACGGTGAGCCGGGGGGCGGCCGACTCGGACGCGGGGCTGAGCGGTCTGACCATCAGCGGGGGCTCCCTGTTGCCCGTGTTCGACTCGGGCGAGTTCGCCTACACCGCCATGGTGGACAACGGGGTGACCGCGGTGACGGTGACGCCCACCGTTGCGAACAGCGCGACGGTCACGGTGAACGGAGGCAGCGCGACCAGCGGGGGCCGCTCGGTCAGCCTGGTCGTGGGGTCCAACGTGATCACCATCGTGGTGACGGCCCAGGACCGCACGACCCAGACCTACACGGTGAGAGTGACCCGGGCGGGGTCCGAGGATGCGACGCTGAGCGATCTGGACATCAACCCGGGCCGCCTGTCGCCCGTGTTCCACCCGGGCGACCTCGCCTACACCGCCATGGTGGGCAACGTTGTCACCTCGGTGACGGTGACGCCCACGGCCAACCAAGGTGGCGCGACGATCACCGTGGACGGAAGCACCGTGGCCAGCGGCCGCGCCCACAGGATCAGCCTGGCAGTGGAGCGCAACGAGATCTTCATCGTGGTGACGGCCGAGGACGGCCAGGCCACCCGGACCTATGCGGTGACGGTGACCCGGGCGGAGTCCTCGGATGCGACGCTGAGCGGTCTGGTCATCAGCGAGGGCATCCTGTCGCCCAGGTTCGCCCCCAACAAGGACGTTTACACCGCCAGGGTGGACAATTCGGCGACCTCGGTGACGGTGACGCCCACGGTGAGCGAGGACAACGCGACGGTCACGGTCACGGTCGGCGGAGCGTCTGTGGCCAGCAACGACAGCGACTACACGGTTCGCAATCTGGACGTGGGTCCCAACGTGATCACTATCTTGGTGACGGCCCACGACGGCACGACCCAGACCTATGCGGTGACGTTGACCCGGGCGGAGTCCTCGGATGCGACGCTGAGCTATCTGGACATCAGCGACGGCGACCTGTCGCCCACGTTCGACGCCGGCCGCGACACTTACACGGCCACGGTGGGCAACTTGGTGGAATCGGTGACGGTGACGCCCGAGGTGCGCGAGGACAACGCGACGGTCACGGTCACGGTCGACGGAACGACTGTGCCTCCCAGCGGCATCTACTACACGATTGACTTGGACGTGGGGTCCAACGTGATTCGCGTGGTGGTGGCGGCCGAGAACGGCACGACCCAGACCTATGCGGTGACGGTGACCCGGGCGGAGTCCTCGGATGCGACGCTGAGCTATCTGGACATCAACCCGGGAGGTCTGTCAGTACGCAACCCCTCGGCCGACATCACCCACATGGTCGACGTGTTCTGCGTGGATACCTCGGTGATGGTGACGCTCACGGCCAGCCACGAAGAGGCGATGATCACCGTGGACGGGACGCTTGTGACCAGCGGCGACGGCCACCTGGTGAGCGTCCCGCACCTGGGTTCAAACGTGATCACCATCGTGGTCACGGCCCAGGACGGCACGACCACCGAGACCTATACGGTGACGGTGACACGGGCCGGCGAGACCACGCGGCTGAAGGAGTTGGCGATCAGCCCGGGCGAGCTGTCGCCGGTGTTCAACCCCGGCACCTGCGCCTACACCGTCAACGTGCCCTACTCGGTGGACAGGGTGACGGTCACCACAGTGAGCGACGCGGCGGTCACGGTCACGGTCGACGACCCGTCGCTTGTGACCACCAGGGACAGCAACCACCACACGGTGGACCTGGTCGAGGGTTCCAACACCATTGACATCGCGGTGGACGGCATCCGCGCCTACACCATCACTATCGATCGCGCCGGGACCACCGGCACCGGGACCGGCACGGGCGGCGGCAGCAGCAGCGGCGGCGGCAGCAGCGGTGGCGGCGGTGGCGGCGGTGGTGGCGGTTTGGATGTGGGTGTTGCGACCTTCGTGGTGGCGAATGGGTGGAGTGCGGCTGATGTGGGGGTGGCGTCGGTGTTGTCGGCGCGTGTTGATGGCGCGGTGGTGGTGTATACGGCGGGGGATGTGCTGTCCGCGGCGACTGGGGAGCTGTTGCGCGAGGCGTTGCCTGCTGAGATTGTGATTGTGGGGGGCACTGCGGCGGTGTCGTTTGATGTGCGTGCTCAGATGCGTGCGGCGTCTCCTGAGTCGGGGATCTCGCGGGTCACCGGCGAGGATCGCGTCGCGACGGCGGCCGGCGCGGCTCGGCGCATCCTGGGCGATCCGGCTCGGGCCGGCCGGGTCACTTTGGTGGTGGCCAACGGCTGGTCGCCGCCCGACATCGGCGCGGCGGCTGCTCTGGCGGCGCGCAGCGGCCGCTCCGCGGTGGTGTACACCCAGCGCGACAGTTTGCCTGAGGCCTCAGCGGCGCTGCTGGGCGACTACGACGTGGCGCGGGTGATCCTGGTCGGGGGCACTGCGGCGATCAGCGCTGGGGTGTTCGACGCGATCGTCGCGGGGACCGGGGCGAGTGTGTCGCGGCTGACCGGCGCTGATCGTGTCGACACAGCCGCCCAGGCAGCGCGGCGGGTGCTGGGCAGCCCCGCGGGGGCGCCTGAGGGTGTCACTTTGGTGATCGCGAACGGCTGGTCGCCGCCCGATGTGGGCGTCGCGGCTGCTCTGGCAGCGGCCACTGGGAACTCGGCGGTCGCGTACACCTCCCAGGCGGCGCTGCCCGCCGCCGACAGCGGCGCTGATCCGCGACTACCGGCCCGCCGAGGTCATCATCGTGGGCGGCACTGCTGCGGTCGCCAACGAGGTGCGCCAAGCCGTCACCGACGCCGCATCTGCTGATGTGAGAGTTCGGCGCATCACCGGCAGCACCCGCACCGACACCGCCGCACGCGCCGCACGCCGCATCCTCGCCGACTCCTGAGCCCGGATCCGCCGAGGGTCTGCCGGACACTCGATCTTGTGGTCAGCGGCGCGCGGGCTGGTCATGTCACCCTGCCCGTCATAACCGTGAATATCATTACTCGCCTCGCCCGTGATGGCACCGCCGGTTTCTCGACACCCTCGAGGTACCGATGTGGGGGTCTCGACGTCACACACTTTCCGGCGGGGCAGAATGCTGGGGCACCAGGCGGCACGCCGCGCCACGCGTTGGGCCGTTCGCACGCGTCGTGGGAACCGAACCCCGAGCCGATCTAGGTAACCGAAAGGGAACCAACAGCAGAAATGACCCCTGACCTGTACCTACCATTTCTCCTCACCTCCACCGACAGTCAGAGATGCGCGAGTAAGCCCATCGCAGCCGCTAGATCGTGTGGCGCAACTGCGGCACACCGGTGAAGCTGAGAGCGCTGCCCATCGCGGTCGCTGTGGTCCTCGGGGCCTGCTCGGCTGGCGACGCCGATTCGCGCTACGAGGGCCTCACGGTGCCCGAAGCGCAACTGCGACAAGTCCCTCAGATGGTGCTCGCCGATACCGAGGGCAACGACTTCGACCTGGCGGCCGACACCGAGGGTCAGGTGCGCCTCGTGTACCAGATGTTCACCAACTGCCCGGATATCTGCGGCGTTCAATTGGCCCAGCTGAGCAGCGTCCTGCGGCGCCCCGGCGCTCCGAAGAATGTGGAGGTCCTGGCGGTCACCGTCGATCCCGACCGGGACACGCCCGAAGTACTGCGCGCCTACCTCGATCAGTTCAGCGCTGATTTTATTGGACTCATACCCCGCAGCGAGCAGCAGCTCACCGAGTTGCAGAACGTGCTGGGAGCACTGGCGTCGATCAAAGTTTTCGAAACGACCACGACAGTGAGCGACATGGCGCACAGCGATGACACCATGGATATGTATGACAGTATGGACGTCGGCCACGGCGATGTCGACTACGACATCGCGCACGACGCCCGGGTGTTTGCGTACGCCCCGAACGGCTACGGCTATGTGCAGTACCCCCACCCGACGCGTCAGAGCCAGTTCGACCACGATCTGCCGATCCTGGCGGGCATCGAGCCCGACGCGCCCAAAGACGCCGGCCTCTAGGGCAGCCTGATGCGGTTCTGGTGCTCGACCATCGAAGTGCCGTGGTCGTGGGCGTGGCGTGCGTACCCGGGCGTCTGGCTGATGTCGTTGGCCATCGCCGTGCCGTACCTCGTCGCACGGCGCCGCCGGGGACGGGCTCGGCAACCTCACGGTGGAGTCGGCATGCGTTCGGGCTCGGAAGCGTTGGCCGCGCAGCGGCGCCAGACGTGGCTGTTCCTGGCGGGAGTCGCGGCGTTCTGGATCGCGTCGGACTGGCCGTTGGGCCTGCTCGGTGCCAGCTATCTGGCCTCTGCGCACATGCTCCAGTTCATGCTGTACACGCTGGTGGCGGCACCGCTGCTCATCTTGGGAACGCCCGAGCCGATGGCCCGCCGCATACTCGCCCGGCTGCGCATGTACCGCATCGTGACCCGCCTGACGAAGCCGGTCGCTGCGGGCGTTGTCTTCAACGTGTGCCTGGTCGCAACGCATTCGCCGTGGGCCGTCGACAACCTGCGAGCGAACCAGTTCGGGTCATTCGTCATGGACCTGATTTGGCTCGTGTCGGGCGTATTGGTGTGGCTTCCGATCTGTTCGCCACTGGCCGAACATCGGCTTCGCAGCTATCCCGCCAAGATGGTCTATCTGTTCCTCGCGCTGGGCGTGGTGCCCGCCGTTCCAGCTGGATTCCTGACGTTCGCAGGGTTTCCGTTGTACGCCACGTACGAGTTGGCACCGAGGTTCCATGGCCTCGATGCCGCTACGGACCAGCAGATGGCGGGACTCATCATGAAACTGGGCGGAATTCCGATCGTGTGGGGGACCATCATCGCCATGATGATGCGCTGGTCCGACGAGTCTCGTGCTTCAGATGGCGATCAGCGGCCGGCACCATCGGTTGATCCTCGAACCGGGACGTGACGCCCGCGCGGGACCATCGACCAAGCGATTCGCCGCCGAGCCCGGATGCGGGGCTCAGTCCACGATGACCACCGCCCAGTAGACGACCACCACGACGAGTGCGGCCGCGGCGATCATCGCTCGCACGGACAGCCACGCTTCGTCGCCTGCCCGCATCGGGCGGCGTGGCGGTCGCCCGAACATCAGCGTCCTGCGCGGCTGCGGGCAGTGCCGCCGATGCTCATGTGGCCAGTCCGAGGCGCGCACCCTCGCGTTCGCGCAGCCTCACGTTCACCCACATCTTCTCCAGATGCTGAGCCACAGTGAGCGCTCCCTGAGGCACCACGTGATCGGTGAAGAATGCTTCGACCTCGGTGGCGAGGCCCCTGGTGGACAGCCCGCGCACTCCGCCTGCCATGCGAGCGATCGAGTTCTGAGGAAAGCGCTCGATGAGATCGTCCCACTGACCTCGCACGAATTCCCAGGCGACGAAGCCCCAGTCGAGGTGGGTCATCGCTGCGCTCAACAGGTAGGGCGCATTCTGAGTGCGCACCTCGGTGGCGAACAGTTCGAGCGTCCGTTCGAACAGGTCGCGGCTGTCGAACTGCAGCAGCGCTTGGAGGTAGCGCAGCTCGCTCTGTGGCGTGTCCGCACTCCGGTACAGCTCGACCATGCGCTCGTAGTCGGTCTCGTCACCGGAGGCCGCGGCAACCTGCACGGCCGCGGCGGCCAGGTTCGGCTCGACCAAGGCGCCGCCGTCTTGGGTGGCAGCGTCGAACAGCTCGCGGGCACGGGCCCGAACCAATCTGTCTCGACCGCGTCCTCCGGCGCCTTCGAAGAGCACCCCACGCAGCTCGCGGTCCAGATCCGACTCGTCGGAGCGGGGCTCGAAGCCCAGGACTCCCAACGCAGTGGTGGCCAGGTCACGAATGAGCACAGCCAAGGTTTCACGACCGTCCGGCTCGGCGATCGCATGCAGCCCCTTCAAGCCCCAGATGATCCGCTGCCAGACATGCAGATCGGTCTCGGAGGCGAGATCGGTGACCAGCTGCACGAATTCTGAGGCCGGTGCATGTCCAGCCACCACAGCCGCGTAGGTGTCGTCAACCAGGCCGTATCGCTCGATCGGCGCCATGACTTCCAGCGCTTGGCGCGCAGTGCGAGCCAGCAGCTCGCCGCTGTACCGCACCCGGTAATAGCCATGGCCGCCGGCGTTGACAACCGCCCACTCAACCGGCCCACCCAGGTCGAGTCGCGCCGATGGCCCCTCGAGCAGCAGCCGCCGTTCGACGGTCTCGCCGTCGATGCGAGCGCGCACTATCACCGGCACGCTCCACGTGCTGGAATCTGCGGCTGCATCTTCGCCGCTGCTGTCGCCATACATGAAGCGATGCTGCGAGATCTCCAAACCCGCGGAGTGCATCTCGACAGCGAGAATCGGGTAGCCGCCCCGGAAAATCCAGCCGTCCATGACGGCCCGGACCGGCTCACCGCTCGATTCCTCGAGCGCGTCCCACAGATCGGTCGTTGTGACGTTGCCGTAGCTGTGCGACCTCAGGTAGTGCCGCACCCCGGCCGCGAACCGCTCAGCGCCCAGGTACTGCTCGAGCATTCGCACGACAGCGGCGCCCTTCTCGTACGTCAGCACGTCGTACATGCCTTCGGCGTCCTCGGGGGAGACCACCTCGTACTCGATCGGGCGTGTCGTGCTCAGCGCGTCGACGTCGAACGCCGCACCGCGCTCGATCGAGAATTCATCCCAGCGCTGCCACTCTGGCCGGAAGGCGTCGGTGGTGGTGACCTGCATGAACGTGGCGAAAGCCTCCTTCAGCCAGATGCCGTTCCACCAGTCCATGGTCACAAGATTCCCGAACCACATGTGCGCCAGCTCGTGGGCGATGACATCGACGATGCGCAGCAGTTCTGCCGTGGTCGCCTTGGCCGGATCCGCCAGCAGCAGCGTCTCTCGGAATGTGATGGCGCCCATGTTCTCCATCGCGCCGAATGCGAAGTCCGGCACTGCGATGAGGTCAATCTTGGTGCCCGGGTAGTCGATGCCGTAGTACTCGACCAGCCACGCCAGAGCGAACGCTCCTGCCTCGAGTCCGAAACCGGTCAGCGCCGACTTGCCGCGCACGTGCACGATCCGCAGCGGCACCCCGCCCACGTCGATCGGGCGGGTCGCTTCGAGGTCGCCGACGATGAACGCCATCAGGTAGGTGGACATCGCCATGGTGTCGGCGAACGTGTCGCGCCGCCGTCCGCCGGCCGTCGGCTCGGATGACACAACTTCGCCGCAGCTGATCGCCATGAGGTCGGTTGGCACGATCATCGTGACGCCGAACACGGCCTTGAAGTCGGGCTCGTCGAAACACGGGAATGCGCGCCGCGCGTTGGTGGACTCGAACTGCGTCGTGGCGATGGTGCGGGTCTCACCGGCGTCGTCGACGAACGTCGATCGATAGAAGCCGCGGAGCTTGTCGTTCAGCTCGCCGGCGAACTTGCAGTCGATGCGGACGTCGCCGGGCTGAAGCAGGGCTCCGTCCGCGGGACGCAGCGTCATCCGCTCGGTTTGCGGATCGAACGAGATTTCGGCGGGGATGGTCGCGTCGCCTTGGCGCAGCGTCGCATCGGAGCACTCGAGCTCGGCGGCATTCATGGTCACGCTGTCGACTGGCACCGACAGCGTCGCTTCGATGCTGACCTCGCCCACGAATCGTGCGGCATCGAGGTCGGGTTCAATGACAAGGTCGTACCTCACTGGCCGCACGTCGCGCGGCAAGCGATACGGGTTTGCACTGGCTGCCGGGGAACCGTCAGCAGTTGGGCCAGAAATCGGGCCAGGAAGCAAGAACGTCACGGCGCGCACACTACCGACGGGGTGCGCTCTCGTTGCTGGCGCCACGTGTTCATCCGAATCGAACCTGCGAGTGGGCCAGCCGAGGTGCTAAGCCCACAGGAGTGGAGACCCAGCAGCCCGACGCCGTCGGCGCCGGCAACGCACCCGATGCAATGGGCGCCGGCAACGCACCCGATGCAATGGGCGCCGGCAGTGCACTCGATGTCGTAGGCATCGGCAATGCGATGGTGGACGTGCTCCTGCGCACCGACGAATCCATGGTCACCCAGCTGGGTGTCGTCAAGGGAGCGATGACGCTGGTGGATACCCAACGGGCCGTCGAGCTCACGGCGCTCGTCGAGATGCTCGGGGGAGCTGACGAGATGACGCCTGGCGGCTCGGTCGCGAACACGATGCTGGGCATCGCGGCGCTGGGCGGCAGGGCCGGGTACATGGGTCGCGTATGCGAGGACGCCCTGGGAGACCTGTTCGTCGCCGACATGGCTGCGCATGGAGTCGAACACGCAACCGCACGGGCGCCGGCCGACGATCCGACAGGCCGCTGCACCGTCGTCATCACGCCTGACGGCGAGCGCACCATGAGCACCTACCTGGGGGCTTCCGCCGGATTCGCACCGGCCGATGTGGACTGGGCCATGGTGAGTCGCGCTCGGACGGTGCTGCTCGAGGGCTACCTCTGGGACCCGACGGCGGCGAGGGCTGCGCTTCGCGAGGTGGCTGAGCACTGCGCCTCTGCTGACAACGACTGCCAGGTTGCCCTCAGCCTTTCTGACTCGTTCTGCGTGGAGCGCCACCGACGCGAGTTCATCGACATGGTGGATCGCTGCACGAACGTGCTGTTCGCCAACGCAGCCGAGCTGAAGGCCCTGTACGAAACAGATGACCTCGACGAAGCGCTCGCGACGGTGCAGGGCCGAGTGGACATTGCATCGGTGACGCTGTCGGCTGCGGGAGCCGTGTTCGTCACACCTGATGAGATCGTCAATGTTCCGGTCGAGCCGGTCGACGAGGTGGTCGACCGGACCGGTGCGGGCGATCTGTACGCCGCTGGCGTGCTCTACGGCCTCGCTCGGGGAGACGACCTCGAACGATGTGGCCGACTCGGCTCAGTGGCGGCCGCCGAGGTCATCTCCCATGTCGGAACCCGACCGCGCGTCCCCCTCGACGCGCTGGCCGCCGATCTGCTCTAGAGGGCACGCACATTGGGTCTGATGCGATGATCCTGAGACTCAAAGTTGTTGCCGCATCGCGCCGATGGCTTTAAGTTTCCGGTGCCGAAAGCACGATCCGCTATCGAAGCCACCGCATCAAACAGCGGGGCTCAGCGGCGCCGAAGGTGATCACGCAGGTGGTTGCGATCGGGCGTCGCGCTCGACAATGTCCACCGAAGTGGCTGCGCCCGCTCCCTAAGCTCAGCGAAGGTCTCGAGTTCGAACTTGACGGGGTTTATGGCTGTTATTGACAACGCACGCGTGGCTGATCTGCTTGGGTCCGCAGAGCGGCGCCGTGTGACGGCCGCCGAGCGCGCTCGTGCCGGATCGGCGCTCAGCGCTAGGACAGTTCTTCACGCCTTCGGAGGTGGCGGCGCTGCTGGCCGACATGTTCGAACCGCCGGGAGGCGCAGTGCGTGTTCTCGACGCCGGTGCAGGTGTCGGATCGCTCTCCGCGGCATTGGCCGACCGTGTCCAGCGCGAACAGTGGCAGTGCGACTTGGACGTGACAGCTGTGGAGATCGACAGCGACCTCATTGACGATCTCGAAGCAACGCTCGCCGAGTGCTCGCTGGCGCTGCCCTCGGCAAGAACCCGCGCTGTGAACGCCGATTTCCTGGCCTGGGCGGCGGCACAGGTTGCACCCGGCGTCTTCGACCAGTCGCATGAGCGGTTCGATTTGGTGATCATGAACCCGCCCTACGGCAAGCTGAGTGCATCATCGGCGGAATGCGAACGGCTCCGGCGGCTGGGCATTCGGACCAGCAACCTCTGCTCCGCCTTTGTGTGGCTCGCGAGCCGCTTGCTCGCGCCGAGGGGCCAGCTCGTGGCGATAACACCTCGGAGCTTCTGCAATGGCACCTACTTCAAGTCGTTCCGACGGGGGTTGCTGGACGGCAATGTGCTGCGCGACATCCATGTCTTCGATGCGCGCGACGCAGCGTTCCGCGACGGTGCTGTGCTCCAGGAGACCATCGTGTTCCGCATCGAGCGAGGCGGCGAGCACTCGACAGTTCAGATTGCAGCAAGCTCGGGCACTGGCCTCGACATGCCTCGCCGCCACCGGGTAAGTGCCGCTTCGGTGGTGCATCCCGACGACGCTGATCGCTTTATACGTATCCCCGAGGACCGCTCCAGCGTTGTTCTCGCGGAGCGCATGGGCGCGCTCCCGGCGTCCATGCGCGAATTGGCGGTGACAGTGTCCACGGGCCGAGTCGTCGACTTCCGCTCGCGTGATTTCCTGCGCTCGGAATGCACACCGCAGGATGTCCCGTTGATCTACCCGGCGCACATGCGTCGGGGCCGCATCGAATGGCCCAACGGGTCTAGTGACAAACCCAGCGCTATTGCGTCGGACCACCAAACGCGGGGCATGTTCCTGCCCGCTGGCGACTATGTGCTCGTCCGGAGATTCTCGGCGAAAGAGGAGCGCCGCCGCGTGGTCGCCGCAGTGCTCGAACGTGACGATTTGCCGGGCGCGGTGGTCGCTATGGAGAACCACATCAATGTGCTGCACTGTTCTAACGCCGGCATGGAGCCGGACTTGGCATGGGGGCTGGCGGCCTACTTGAACTCCACGGCCGTGGACCTGTTCTTCCGGCAGTTCAATGGCCACACGCAGGTCAACGCCACTGACCTTCGATCGCTGCGCTGCCCAAGCCGTGACGCGCTCGTGGCCTTGGGTGCCGAGTCGCGTGCCTGCGAGTTCGAGCAGTCAGCCATTGATTCGCTCGTGACCCGACACGTCCCGTCGTTGTCGGGTGCCTGGTGAGCGACCGCATCGCCGAGGCGCGCGGCGTTCTGGCTGAACTCGGCTTCCCGCCCGCACAGCGCAACGAGCGCTCCGCCCTGGTGCTGTTGGCGCTTCTTGACGTGTGCCCCGACAAGTGCGTGGTCCAGCGCGACAGCGCCTCTGCGCAGCGTCACCGAGATGATGGACTTCATGCGCCTGCGGTACGGCAAGGACTATGCGCCGAATACACGCGAGACCGTGAGGCGCCAGACGGTGCACCAATTCTGTGACGCTGGGCTCGCCATCCTGAATCCGGATGAACCCGGCCGTCCGACCAATAGCGGCCTAACTGCGTACCAAGTCGGCAGCCTTGCGTTGGGCCTCATGCGAGCGCACGGAACGCCGGAGTGGCAGCAGCTTCGCGACGACTACTTGGCACGCGTCGGGACCTTGGCCAGCCGCCTCGAGCGGGAACGCGAGATGCGTCGCATCCCAGTCCGGCTCCCTGACGGCTCGGAGATTGACTTGTCGCCGGGCGGTCAGAATCCACTGATAGTGCAGGTAGTCGAGGAATTCTGTCCACGTTTCACGCCCGGCGGTCAGGTGTGGTACATCGGCGACGCCGACGCGAAGTTCGCGGTCTTCGATGAGAACGCCTTCGTTGAGGCCGGCATTCACACCGGCCGCCACGGCAAGATGCCCGACCTGATCGTGCACGTCGCACCGCGCAACTGGCTGGTCGTCGTAGAAGCGGTGACATCACATGGTCCGGTCGACGCCAAGCGCCGGAACGAGCTTGGTCAACTCTTGCGTTCGGCGTCGCTCGACATCATCTACATCACTGCGTTCGCCGACCGTTCCACCTTCCGACAATGCGCATCAGACATCGCGTGGGAGACAGACGTTTGGATCGCCGAGTCGCCCGACCACTTGGTTCACTTCGACGGCGACAAGTTTCTGGGACCCTACGACTGACGCACCGGGTTGTTCGTTGGCAGGGTGATGACAACGTCCGAAATTGAGGTTCTCGCACCGGCAATATCACTGGTCAGAGGCAGAGGACCTGAGCAGATAGGTGTGTTGGTCACTTGTGCGTCCAGCGGGCTGGCCTTCGGACAGGGTCTCTGACAGCTTGCGAACCCGGGCAGCCGGGACACCCTGTGCAGCAAGCTTGTGCTCCCAGACCGCAGCGGTGTCGGTGGCGAATGCCTCGTCGAGCAATGCCCGCAACGCGGGTTGATTCTTTGCCCGCGTGGCCGGATCTGCGAAACGCTCGTCGCAGGCCGCCACGCCCACACACGCGCAGAGATCGCGGAACTGACGCTCATTGTTCGCTGCGAGCATCAGCAGGCTGCCATCGGAAGTCACAAAGCAGCCCGACGAGGGTGCCCCGCTGGCGGCTCCGTTGCCGAGCTTGGGATATTCGTTCCCGGTTGTTGCGACGAACGAGACGTTGGACGCCATGAGGTTCATCGCTGTGTCGAGCACGGACACGTCAACCACTTGGCCAACGCCCGTGCGATCACGTTCACGCAGCGCCGCGAGCACCGCGAATGCTCCGTTCAGACCCGAGGCGTAGTCGATATACGGGGCGCCGACCTTCACCGGACCCATATCGTCGGTGCCAGTGGTCTCCATGATCCCGGCCATCGCCTGCACGACGTGGTCGTAGGCCGGGCGGCCTCCGAGCGGGCCTTCGGCTCCATACGCCGACAGCGAGCAGTAGACGATGTTGGGGTTGCGTGCCTGCACGGCATCGACTCCGACACCGAGACGTTCGGCGACACCGGGCCGGAAGTTCTCGACGAACACGTCGGCATCTTCGGCCAGGCCGAGCACGGCAGCCACGCCGGCTGGGTCCTTCAGGTCGATCTCGAGGCACTGCTTGTCACTGTTCTGCACGCAGAACACCAAGCCGAGACCCTGCGGCACGAGCTCGTCGACACCACCGCCGAAGCGAGTCCATTCGCCGTCCGGCGGCTCGATCTTGAGGACTTCAGCCCCGAGCAAAGCCAGCTGGTAGGTGCAGTAAGGACCAGCGAGCACCTGGGTCAGGTCGATCACCCGGATGCCGTCGAGCGGTGCCGGTCGTGTCACGCGGTCATCCTCGCTCGAAGGACAGGACCGGCGCGCCGAACTCGCTCGGCGAGTCAGAGTTGAGCCACGCCATCGCGTCGGCATCGCCGGCGATGTAGGCCCGCCAGAAGGCCAGCGTCGTCTGTTCGACGATCCTCCTCTGGTCGGCGTTCTCAACGAAATTCGAAATATTCCCGCTGATGCCTCCCAGCCCGTGGTCGGCACCCTCCATCCAGGCTTCGTACTTGTCGCCGGGTGGTGCGAACAGGAACGGCTCACGCTTCCAATTCGGATCGTCGGTCGTGGCTCCCATGTCCTTGCTGCCGGTGATGTTGAGTATCGGACAGGCCATCGTGTCCCACGAGCCGTCCCGGAGACCTTGCTGGTTGCGGCCCTGACCGCTGGCGATCACCACGGCACCCACCCGGTCGTCGCGGAGCGACGTCGGCCCCTCGCCCGGCAGGTTGATCGTGACCCCCGAAACGAGCTGGCTGGTGTAGGCGCCGAAGGAGTGGCCGCCGACGCCGACGCGCTCGCCGTCGACGGTTCCGGCGAATTCCGCGACCTCGTCGAGCAGTGTGGGCGCTTGGTCCAGGACAGCCTTCACGTCCGCGACGCGGGCTAGCCACCACGGGGGCTGGAGCAAGCGGCCGATCATGAACTCGAAGATCTCGGGTACGGAGACCCATTCGTTGTTGTCAATGTGGTGCCGTTTGAGCCCGAGATCGGGATAGTCCCGCGCGACGTGCTCAATCGAGTCCAGGAACGTCGGCTGGATGACGACGAACCCGTGGCTTGCCCACAGTCGGGTCAATTCCACGCTGCGATGGCGCGATCCGCCCAACCCGTGACACCAAACGAGCAGCTTGTGGGAGCCGGCCTCAGTGGGGTAGCGGCAGGTGATCTCGATCTCGCGGTCGCGCCGCTCATCCACCACCCTCAGGTGCTCGGCCTTTCCCACCGGGTGCGGGCCAGTGCCCGCGTAGGTCCCAGCTGCGTGAGTGTTCATCCATTGGTCTCCTTGCTGTCGCCGGTGTAGAGGACGCAGGCCACCTGTCGGTCATTGCCCAGATCGATCATCGGAGGGTGATCGTTAACGCACGCATCGTGAGCGTGCGGGCAGCGAGTGCGGTACGGACAGCCCGAGGGGAGGTTGAGCGGGCTGGGAATCTCGCCTGTGCTCATGCGGCCGCCGGAGCGCCGCTCGCGTTGGCGAACCGGGTTCGCGACCGGCACCGCGGCCAACAGGGCCTGGGTATAGGGATGCGCTGGCTCGGCGTACAGCTCTTCGGCTGGGCCCTCCTCGACGATGCTGCCCAGGTACATCACTGCGATGCGATCGCTGGCATGGTGCACCACGGCGAGATCGTGTGCGATCAGCAGGTAGGTGAGCCCGAGCCGTTCCTGAAGTTCCTCGAGGAGATTAATCACCTGGCTCTGCGTGGACACGTCCAGGGCGCTCACCGGCTCGTCCAGGATGAGCAGTCGCGGGCGCAACGCCAGGGCCCGCGCGATGGCGATGCGCTGGCGTTGCCCGCCGGAGAACTCGTGCGGTTTGCGTTCGAGATGCTCGCGGGACAGCCCGACGAGCTCCAGCAGCTCCTCGCAGGCCGCGAGTCGGGCCGCCTTGCCGAGGCGCTCGTGGATGTCGAGCGGCTCACCCAGGATGTCCGCAATGACCATCGACGGGTTCAGCGACGAAGCGGGGTCTTGAAAGACGGCCTGAATGTCGCGGCGGATGGCCTTGGGGTACTTGCCCTCCAAGGTGGTCAGCTCGACCCCGTCGAAGCGCACCGATCCGGATTCGGCACGCACGATGCCCAGAATCGTGTTGCCCGTGCTTGACTTCCCCGAACCAGACTCGCCGACGAGGCCCAGCGTCTGTCCCGCAGCGATGTCGAGGCTGACGCCGTTGACGGCGTGAATATCGGCCGCCGCAAGATGGAAGAGGCTGCGAGGGCTCCGATACTTGACGACAAGATCTGAGACCGCAAGCAGTGCCTCGGTGTCCGCCTCGCCGTTCATTGCGCCGCTTCCAGCGTGAGTTCTGCGGCACGCACGCAGCGGAACAGGTGCGTGTCCTGTGTCACCGACGCAATCGGAGCCGCAGTGCACTCGGCGGTGGCGTAGGGACAACGTGGCGCAAAGCGGCAACCCGTGGGCCACTCGCCCGGCTGCGGCACCACGCCGGGTATCGACCGCAGGGCTGTTCCGCGGTGAGCGGTTTGGGGCACGGCACCCAGAAGGCCCTCGGTGTAGGGGTGGCGTGGATTGGCGAAGAGCTCGGTGACCTCGGCCTGCTCGACGATTTCCCCGGCATACATCACGGCTGCCCGGTCGCAGATGTCCGCGACGACGGCGAGGTCGTGGGTGATGAACAGCATCCCCATGCCAAGTTCGCGTTGCAGGTCGCGCAACAGCGCCAAGACCTCGGCCTGGACCGTCACGTCGAGCGCTGTGGTTGGCTCGTCGGCGATGAGCAGCTTCGGTTCGCACGACAACGCCCGTGCAATAGCGACTCGCTGCGCCATCCCTCCGGAGAGCTCGTGAGGGAAGCTGCGAGTCCGGGCCGCGGCGTCGGGGATCCCGACCATGTCCAACAGCTCAACAGCCCGCTTCCGTGCGTCACTGCGGCTCATCCCACGCTTGATCCGCAGGATCTCGGAGAGCTGGTCGCCGATCCGGAAGGCCGGATTCAGGCTCGTGGTGGGGTCTTGAAAGACCGCCGCCGCTTGCGTGCCCCGTACGTGTTCGAGGTCCCGGCGCGACATCTCCGACACGTCATCGCCCCCGAGCAGGATGGCCTCCGCGGTCGCAGCTCCAGGTTCGGGCACGAGGCCCAGCACCGCCATCGCGGTCACGCTCTTGCCGCACCCCGACTCGCCGACAAGGCCGAGCGTCTCGCCCGCCCGGACATGCAGAGACACATCGCTGACGACCGTCAGCGGCACACCGCGCGGCGAGGGGAACTGAACGTGCAGCGACGACACGACGAGCACTGCATCGGGCGGAACGTCGGCTCGCGCCTGCGGGCCTGGGGAGGGGTGTCCAGCGATGGCGCTGACAGCGGCCGCGCCCTCCGCACCCGGTCGCAGCACGGCGGTCTCGCCGATCCCGCGGCCGATTGAATCGCGGATGGCGTCTCCGAGGAGATTCACGGCCAGCACAACAAGCGCGATGGCGATGCCCGGCGGCAGGGCCAACCAGGGATGCAGGTTGATGAACCGCGACGCCGTCGTCAGCATCGTTCCCCAGCTGGCGTCGGGCGGCTGCACGGCGAGGCCCAGGAAGCTCAAGCCGGCTTCGGCGAGCAGGATGGCACCCGTCGTCAACGTGATCTGCACGATGAGCGGCGCGGCGACGTTGGGCAGGATTTGCTTGCGCACGATGCGACCGGTGCCGGCGCCCACGACCCGTGCGGCCCGCACGTAGAGCTCCTCGCGTTCGGCGATCACCAGACCTCGTGCGAGCCGCAGGAAGGCCGTCGAGAACAGCAGGCCCAGGGCGATCATCGCCTTGGTGAGACCCGTGCCGAGCACCGTGATGATGACGATGACCACCATGATCCCGGGCACCGAGACGACGGCTTCGACGACGCGCATCACGATGCGGTCCCACCAGCCGCCCATGTACCCGATGAACAGCCCGATCGGCACGCCGAGCACGACGGCAACCGTCAGAGCCTGGGCAACGGCGATCAGCACGATGCGAGCCCCGAAGATCAGACGGCTCAGCACGTCGCGGCCTAGATCGTCAGTCCCCAGCCAGTGCTCTCGTGATGGACCCTGCAGTGTGTCGAGCAGGCTCTGGTCGAGCGGGTCGTAGGGAGCGAGCCAGGGCGCGAAGATCCCGGCCACCAGCACGGCCGCCACGATGAGCGAAGCGGGAATCACGGCACGCTTGGCGAAGAAGCGCCGGGCGAAACGCTGCCGAGAGCCCAGCAGACTGCCGGCAGCGCCAGCCGATGGCCCGGAAGCCGGCGGAGCCCCGAGACCCGATCCGGGCGAGACCTTCGTCATGAGGGCCGGGCCTTCGGGTTGAGATAGCCGTACAACAGGTCGGTCACGAGCTGGGTGAGCACCACGACGATCACCGAGACGATGACGACCCCCTGCACGAGCGGCACGTCCTGGCGACGCACGGCGGTGACGGCGAGCGAGCCGAGCCCGTTCACTGCGAAGACCTGCTCGACGATGATCGCGCCCCCCAGCAGCACGGTGATCTGGAACGCCAGCACGGTGACGACCGGCAGCATGGCGTTCTTCATCGCATGCTTGAGCACCACCCGGCGAGAACTGAGGCCTTGCGCGCGGGCGGCACGGACATAGTCCGTCTGCAGAACGCCGACCATCGCGCTGCGTGTCTGGCGGGCGAGGATCGCAGCGGCACCCGTCCCGAGCGCGATGGCCGGCAGGGTGATACTGCGCAGCCACTCTGTAGGTGATTCGGTGAGGGGGGTGTACCCGGTCGCCGGGAACCACCGGATCTTCACAGCGAAGACAACGGCCAGTATCAGCGCGAGCCAGAAGTTCGGCAACGCTTGGCCGACGGTGGCGCCCGCCGTGGCGGCCCGGTCCGTCCATCCGCCCGGTCGCAGCGCCGCAATGAGGCCCGCGCCGATGCCGATGATGAGCGCCACCACCACAGCCGCAAGCGTCAGCGACAGCGTCACCGGCAGGCGCAACAGCACCGCATCGGTCACTTCGACGCTGTTGAAGAACGACGTCCCCAAGTCGCCTTGGACCGCATCGGTCAGCCAGTCCCAGTACCGCTGGGGCCACGGCTGGTCGAGGCCGAGCCGCTCATGCACCAGGTCGACCTGCTCCTGGGTGGCGTCGTCGCCCACGATGAGCTCGGCGGGGTTTCCCGGGAGCAGGTCGGTGATCGAGAACGTCAGCAGCGAGACGATGAACAGCAGGGGGACGAGCGCGACCAGCCGCTGTGCCGCGAGCTTCAGCATGCGGCGCTGCCTGATCTCATCGGGTTTTCTTGGAGCCCGGAAGCAAAGCCGGGTACTGGCTAGCCGCCGACCCGGAACCCATGCCAGATCGGCGCCTCCGCCTGCGCGGCGTCGATCCGGATCGTCGGATTCTGCGCCATCTCGGCCGATGCGCCCAGCACGACGTCACTGCTCGTGACGAATATGACGGATCTCTCCTCGGCGAGGATCTCCCACATCTCGTGGTAGTGGGGAGCGCGCTCGGCGGGATCGAGACTCGCCGAGCCGAGTTCGTTGAGCTCAGCGAATCGCGGATTCGGCACGTGGCCGAACGGGTTGAACGGCGCGCCGACATTGAGATACGTGCCTGGGCATGCCGAGACATCCCTGCCGACAACCCAGAACAGCATCGTGATGGGGAATTCGGTGCTCCGGCTGCGGCCGGCGAGGGTGCCGGGTTCGAGCACTTCGACGCTCATGTCGATGCCGATGTCTCGCCAGAACTCGCCAAGGACTTCCACGTGCCGACCGAAGAATCCGATGGAGGGCATGGTAAAGCTGAAGCCGTCGCCGTAACCCGCTTCCGCCATCAACTGCCGGGCCCGCTCGGGGTTGAACTCGATGTTCTCGTCGAGCGCATCGTTGTGGGCCCAGTGACCCTTCGGCACCGGCTGCAGGTTGGGAGTACCGAGGCCGAAGTCGATCACCTGTGCCCAGGCATCGCGGTCAATGGCGATCGACATCGCCTCGCGGACCAGTGGAGAGGCAAACGCCGGCACGGCGGTGCCGACCCGGTCGAGGATGGGAATTCCCAGCACCCAATTCGTTCCCATTTGGATCAGACCGAGCGAGGGGTCGGCGCCTGCCTCTGCAGCAGTCGGGCCGGCGACAGCGGCGATGTCGAGCTGGCCGGTCTTGAGGGCGTTGAGTCGGGCTTGCGCGTCCGGAATGTCGTAGACCTCGATCCGTTCCACCCCTTGGGCGCTCGGATTCCAGTACCGGATAGCCCTACGTTCTGGGCAACGCTAGTTCCTTGTCACTCGATAGTGAAGAGTGAGTCCCGGGTCTCGGCGGCGATGGCGTCGAGCAGCGCCCGCAGGCGATTGCGTTCGGTGCGGAGGTCACCGGGGCTCGGTCTCACGGCTTCGAGGTAGATCTTCGCCTTGGGTTCGGTGCCGCTCGGCCGGATGCAGATGCGCACCTGCGCCTCGGGGTCGTGGTTGGAGCCGTCGGCAGTGGCGGGCGCCAGCTCCAGTTCGACGAGGTCTGCGGTGTGAGGCGTGCTGGCGTCGAGCCAGTCCGTGACGTTGGTAACGGAGCGGCCAGCGATCGTGCGAGGCGGATTGGCCCGCAACGCCGCCATGGCGGTGGCGATCGCGTCGGCGCTCGCTCGCACTGATGCTGCCGTCGTGACGTGGAGGCCGACCTCGGCCGCCAGCTCGTCGAGTCGTTCGAGCGGACTGATGCCGCGAGCAGCCAGGGCACCGGTCAGCCGCGCGAATTCGGTGGCCGCCGAGACGCCGTCCTTGTCGAGCACGGCGTCGCAGACCGAGTAGCCGAGCGATTCCTCGTAGCCGAAGACCCAGTGAGCATCGGGATGCGCCAGCCGGGGCACCATGATCCATTTGAAACCGGTCAGGGTTCGATGGTGGGCGATGCCCCGAGCGGTGCAGAGTGCTTCGGTCATCCGACCTGACACGACCGAAGAGGCCGAGATCCGTGGCCGAGCACGGCCGTCGTCGCGCGTCAGACCAATCATCCAGTCGCACAGCAGGACGCCGAGCTCGTCCCCGCTCAGCCGGTACCACTCGCCGCGCCGGTCGCGTACGGCTACCGCGAGCCGGTCCGCATCGGGGTCGTTGGCGAGCACGAGATCCACTCCCTGCGCGTCGGCCAGAGCCAGCGCGTCATCGAGAGTGCCGGGCTCTTCGGGATTCGGGAATGGCAGTCCGGGGAACGAGCCGTCGGGATGTCGCTGATGTTCGACATAGATCGGCGGCGGAAGGCCCGCGGCCGCGAACGCATGGCTGACTGTCTGCGAGCCGACACCGCAGAGCGCCGTGTAGACGAACCGCGGCGTCTCCGGTGGCGGGTCGGCTGGCCCGCCCGAAGAGCTGAAGGTGGGGGGGCGGATCACCGCGCCGACGTACTCGGCGATCACTGATCGCACGTCAAGGTTCGTCACCTCGTGTCGCGACGTGAGATCGCCATCGTCAGGGAGCGACGTCAGGTCCATACGGGCTTCGATGAGCCGGTCCAGCGGCGGCCGGATCTGGGTGCCGTCGGCCCAGTAGACCTTGAGGCCGTTGTCGCCGCGAGGGTTGTGACTGGCGGTGATCATGAGTGCGGCGCCCGCCGAGCGGGCACGTAGCTGCCGAGCGAGCAGTGGCGTTGGCGCCGCGCCGTCGATGATCGCCGTCGGGATGCCCATCCCGGCCAGCAGGCGAGCGGCATCGACGGCCATGTCCTGCGAGCCGGGCCGAGCATCGAAGCCCACGACGGCACCTCGCGCAGCCAATCCCTCCGAGATGAGTTCGGCGCCGACGGCCCGTGCGGCCAGCCGGGCCATGACGCGGTTCATGCGTGACGGCCCGGGTCCAATAGGACCACGAATTCCCGCCGTGCCGAAGCGCAGCATCTTGCTGAAATGTTCGCTCACCCAAGCGGTGTCATCGCGTCGGTCCTCGATGGCGCGGCGCATCCATCGATCAGGTTCGGCGGCGAGCCAGACATCGAGCAGTTCAGGTGATCCCATCGCAGCGTTCATCACCAGCTCACCAGCTCACCAGCTCACCAGCGGGCCGAGTCATCGGCATGCTCGCCGACGCATCGAGTTCGTCGACGTCGCATGGCAGCGCGTCGAAGGCGAGGTTCGCAGATCACTGATGCCCATGGTGGCAAAGCGGGCGAAGGTAGTTTCGCTGTAGTCATGCTGTTTCCGACGTTTGCCTTCGGCGCGTTCTTCTTCGTCGTCTTCGTCGTGAATTGGCTCACGCGGCCGCACCCCACGCTGTGGAAGCCATTGATGCTCGGTTTCAGCATCTTCTTCTACGGCTGGTGGAGCTGGCGCTTCGTACTCCTGCTGGCCGCCACCATCGTCATCAACTGGGTGGTCGGGCACCTCACCGCAGCATGCCTGCAGGGACCAGGTGCTCACGACGTACGCGCTGCGCGCCGATGGGTTCGCATCGGAGTCGCGGCCAATCTGGGCATTCTCGGCGTCTTCAAGTACTGGGACTTCTTCGCCGTTGAGCTGTCGAACCTGCTTGAGAGCGTAGGCATCTCGGGCAGTTTGCCGATCCTCGAGTACACGCTGCCGGTCGGCATCTCGTTCTACACATTTCAGGCGATGAGCTACATCATCGATGTCGGCCGGGGAAGAGTCCGCGAGATGACGCCGATGGACTTTGCGGTGTACCTCTCGTTCTTCCCCCAGCTGGTGGCCGGGCCCATCGTGCGGGCGTCGGAGATGGCACCGCAACTGGCCGCGCGACCCGATCCGCGTTACGTCCCTGCGGCGGAGGCGTTCGGTTTGATCCTGAACGGCCTGTTCAAGAAGGTCGTGGTCTCGAGCTTCCTCGCCAGCGAGATCGTGGACGGCGTTTTTGCCGACCCGGGAGGGCACAGCGGTCCCGAAGTGGTGCTGGCTGTGTACGCATACGCAGTGCAGATCTACGCCGATTTCTCGGGATACACCGACATCGCCATCGGCGTCGCCTTGCTGCTCGGCTTCCGTTTTCCGCAGAATTTCAACGCGCCGTACCGGGCGCTGACGCTGCAGGACTTCTGGCGACGCTGGCACATGACGCTCTCCCGTTGGCTGCGCGACTACCTCTACGTGCCGCTTGGCGGCAACCGCGGCGGCCGTGTCGCTACCTACCGAAATTTGATGCTGGTCATGCTGCTGGGCGGACTGTGGCACGGCAGCACGTGGAACTTCGTCATCTGGGGCGGCATCCACGGCGTCGTGCTGGCGGTTGAGCGACTGGTGCGCGAGCGACGCGAGCGGCTTGGCTTCGGCCCGATCCTCCCCGTCGGCATCGGCGAGGTCGTGCGGTGGCTGGTCACGTTCCACGTCGTGTGCCTGGCGTGGGTCTTCTTCCGATCTGAGTCGCTGTCGGCCTCTTTCGAGATGCTCGGCGCAATCGCCAACTTCGACAACTACGCGGGGACTGCAACCCCGCTGGTGATCGCCGTCACTTTCGGTGCTCTCGCATTCCAGTTCATGCCGGAGGGATGGACTGCCCAGATTCGCGACAGTTTCGCCGACCTGAGCTGGCTGGCTCAGGGCGCCGTCGTGGGCCTCGGGCTGGTCGCCATCGACGTCCTTGGCCCCTCAGGCGTGGCCCCGTTCATCTACTTCCAGTTCTGATTGGTCATGGCGATCCTGCAACCACCAACCGGTGAGCGTTCCGGCCCGGCTCTGTCGGCAACCGACCGTCGAGGCGGTGTGGCAGCTGGACGCGTCCTCGCCGCAGGTGCGCTCGGTCTCCTGCTGGCGGTGGCGCTCAATGCGCAGCAGCTTCTGCGGGAAGCGCAGCAGAAACCTTTCGGCTGGGAACGCGACGCGTCCGTGGCGTTGTGGGAGCCAGTCGAGGGCGTCTCCAGTGCTGTCGGGCTGCACCTGCCGCGGCTGTGGGCCGACGAGGCGCTGGGCCGGACAAAGCCGGACCCGGGTGCGTCAGTCGGCGAGGTGCTTCAGGTCCCCGAGACCCCGACGGCGCCAGGAGGCGTCGTGGTGGCCGAGACCTCCGACATCGGTGCGACCGAGACGCAGAGCGCCCCCGATGTTGCGTCGGTTCCTGTCCCGCAGCCGCAGGGCGGGAGCACCGCGGACGCATCCGTCGATCCGACAGCCGTCGGCGCGGCGCAATCGGGCGCAGATGATCCGGCGGCCAGCGTGCCTGCCACCACTATTCCGTGGTTTCCGACACCTGCGGAACCCTTGTCATTGCGCGTCATGGGTGACTCGATAGTCCAGTTCTTCGGCGACACCATGGTCGGTCTGGCCGAGGCGACCGGGGTCATCGAGGCCGAGACAGAGAACGTGCTCTCCAGCGGATTGACGCGCCCAGACTTCTACGACTGGCCCGAGCGCATCATTGAGGTGATGGTCGCCGACGACCCCGACGCGGTCGTCCTCATGTTCGGCGGAAATGACGCGCAGGCGCTGGTGGTGGACGGCCAGATCGCACGGCCGTTCTCCGAGACGTGGGTGCAGGAGTACTCCATACGCGTCGGCCACGCGATGGACCTCGTCACGACCGATCCTGCGCGGATCCTGATCTGGGTCGGTCAGCCGATCATGCGCGATCCCAGCTACGACGAGAGGATGCAGCAGATCAACGCGATCTATGCCGCCGAAGCGGCTGAACGCCCCCAGGTGCAGTACGTCGACACCCGCGACCTGTTCCGTGGACCCGACGGCGGCTTCAGCCGCTACGTGATCGGCCAGGACGGCCAGCGAACCGATGTGCGCCTGACTGACGGTGTGCACCTCAGCACCATCGGCGGTCGCTGGCTGTCAGAAGTGCTGCTGGACGAGCTCGGCACGTTTGTCGACCTCGACGCTGGTGCGCCGTCGTGATCGACGGCTCTGGGCCACTCACGCGACCTCGGCCATCTCGACAGTCACGGACGTTGGGTAATGCCATGCGGTCGCTGTGGCAAGCAGGGGCGGCTGTGTGCATTGTCGCGACTTCGTTGTCTGGCGGATCGGCTTCGGCGCAGTCCGACGACACGGCATCAGAGGGTGTCGAGCAAGTGTCGGTCGAGCAAGTGTCGACAGTCTCCGAGCCGCCCCCGCGTCACACCGAGGATCCCTGGGCCGACCCGGTGCTTCGCTGGCCCGATCCGCTCGCAGAGTCCCAGCTCGGCACCGAGCCCACCTACTACTGGTTCGCCCGCGACGACCGCCGATCGCTCTTGCCCGCGGCGACAGCGGAGCGTCCGCTGCGGGTGTGGACCGGGGGAGATTCCATGTCGGGAGGTCCGGTATACGGCTTTCGCCAGCTCATCGCGGGCGATGAACGGTTCCGATTCACCGAGGACATTCGCATTTCCACCGGCATTGTGAGCGATTGGTTCTTCGATTGGATCACCTACATGGCCACAGAAGTCGCCGAGGGACCCTACGACGTCATCGTGCTGGCGATGGGTGCAAACGACAAGCAGCGCTTTCGTGGCCACCAGGAGCGGGCCGGAGAACCTGAATGGTCAGAGCGGTACCAGGCCAGGGTTGCCGAACTCCTCAGAGCTGCGGTGAGGCCCGGACGGTTGGTTGTGTGGGTCGGACTGCCGCCGCTTGACACGAAATACCTGTCAGACCTGCCTGACACCGTCAATCCCTTGGCAAACGCGGCGGTGGTCGATGTCCCCGGAGCGATCTTTGTGGACTCGTTCGAGACCATGGCGATTGACGGCGCATACGCCCGAAAGCTGGGGCCGGAACACGGCAATCGGCCAATCCGGATAAATGACGGAGTTCACTACACGTATTACGGCGGGCTTGTGCTGACCGAGCCGATCTTGGCCGAGATCGAGCGCCGCAGCAGTTAAGCGCCGAGGCCTGGCAGATGTGGCGCCGCTGTGCAGTGACGGCTCAGCCGCGTCCGCAGTTCGGCCGCTTGCCGTGATTGGCCTTGTTGCGGCGCGCCCGGAGCCTTCGCTTGTTCGTGCGCTTCGACATAGACGTCACAAGCTACCGGCCTGGGCCGGTAATCAACGAGGCGCAGAACGAGAGGGGCGCCCGGTGAGAAACGCGTCGATCAGGACACGGCGCCGACGTCGCGCAGCTTGGCGATGTCGTCGGTGTCGAAGCCCCAGTCCGCAAGGACCTCGTCGGTGTTCTCGCCAGGAGCTGCGGGGGGTCGTGCGACAGCGCCCGGGGTCCGGCTGAAACGCGGCGCAGGCGCCGGCTGCGTCACGCCTTCCACCTCAATGAAGGACCCGCGCGCCACGTTGTGCGGGTGCAGCGGCGCCTCCTCCAGGTCGAGAACCGGGGCGTAGCAGACGTCCGAGCCGGCCATGATCGCGTCCCACTCGTCGCGGGTCTTGGTCCTGAACACCTCAGCCAGCCGGGCACGCTTGTCAGCCCACGCCTCGCGGTCGTTGCGGTCGACGGTCGGGGACTCGGTGAGCCCGGTCTTTTCCAGCAGCTCGTCGTGGAACTTGCCCTCGATCGAGCCGACCGCCACGAACTTGCCGTCGGCGGTCTCGTACGTGCCGTAGTAGTAGGCACCCCCGTCGAGGAAGTTGGATTCGCGCTCGTTCTCCCAGCCGCCCGATCCGTAGATGCCGTAGATCGCTGCCATCAGTGATGCGGCGCCCTCTGTCATCGCGGCGTCCACAACCTGGCCCTCGCCTGACGTGCGCGCTTCGAGCAGCGCTGCTGCGATGCCGAATGCCAGATACATGCCGCCGCCGCCGAAATCACCAACGAGATTCAGCGGTGGGCTGGGCGCATGGCTCGGGCCGATCGCGTGAAGTGCGCCGGTGAGCGCGATGTAGTTGATGTCATGGCCTGCGGCATGCGACAGCGGGCCTTGTTGGCCCCAGCCGGTCATGCGGCCATACACCAGCTTCGGATTGCGGGCGAAGCACTCATCTGGGCCCAGTCCGAGCCGTTCGGTGACGCCTGGGCGAAAGCCTTCGATCAGCGCATCGGCCTGCTCCACCAGCTTCAGCACGGTCTCGACGCCGTCGGGTGACTTGAGGTCGACCGCGACCGAGCGCCGGCCACGGTTGAGGACGTTGTACTTGCGGCCCCGGTCGATGCCCAGATCAGCGGGAGCCATGCGGTCGATCCGCACCACGTCAGCGCCGAGGTCGGCGAGCAGCATGGCGCAGAATGGGCCTGGGCCGATGCCGGCCAGCTCGATCACCTTGATTCCCTGCAGCGGTCCCATGGGTTCCTCCCTGTCGGCCAAAGCGGCTGAAGCTGTCGAAGTTGTGCCGTCGAAGTCTGGCACGCCGGGCGAGACGCCGCCTGAAGGTGAGCGGCGCCAGTCGCGTCAGCCGCTGTCACCGCTGCTGGGGCCCGTCGTCCCGCTAGCTAGCCTCGCCCGGCGATGGAGCGTTTCGGGTTCGTCGGCCTTCCGAACGCGGGAAAGTCGTCCCTGTTCAATGCTCTTGCCGGCGGCGGAGCGCTGGCGGCGCCCTACGCGTTCGCGACCACCGACCCGAACGTCGGCGTGGCTCGCGTGCCGGACGCTCGGCTGGATGCACTGGCCGAGATGAGCACGAGTCGCAAGGTGGTGCATTCGACCACCGAGTTCACCGACATCGGCGGCCTGGTCGAAGGAGCCAGCAAGGGCGAGGGCCTCGGCAACCGGTTTCTGGCCGGCATCCGCGAGGCCGATGCGATCATCTTCGTGCTGCGCGCCTTCACCGATTCCGACGTTCCGGGCCCTGCCGACCCGTTGGACCATCTTCGGATCGTCGAGACAGAGTTGACGTTGGCCGATCTGGAATCTGTCGAATCGCGCATCGTCCGGCGACGCAAGGCCGCGCGCAGCCAGCCGTCGGACACTTCGCTCGTCGACGAGGTGGCGGCACTCGAAGCGGCGCTGGAGCACCTGGAGGCCGGCACGCCGCTGTACCGAGCGTGGCCGCATGGTGCGTGCGAAGAGTCAGCGGGGGATGCTCGACGCAGCGCGCTGCGGAGCCACTTCCTGCTGACCGACAAGCCGGTGATGGCCGTGCTGAACATCGGCGACGACCAGCTTGACGCCGCAGACGAGCTGGCTGCGCCGATTGTGGCTGAGCTGCCGGGAGCGCACGTACTGCCGCTGTGCGTTCAGCTCGAAGCCGAGGCGGCACAGCTCACCGGCGCCGAGCGCGCCGAGCTGCTCGAAGGACTGGGGCTCGGCGAAGGCGCCCTGGAGCGCTTCGTCTCCGCGGCGCACGGGATGCTGGGATTGCGCACGTTCCTCACCACCGGCGAGAAGGAGTCGCGGGCGTGGACATTCCGGGACGGCTGGCGAGCGCCGCAGTGCGCCGGACGGATCCACACCGATTTTGAGCGCGGTTTCATCCGAGCCGAAGTGATCGACTGGGCCGAGCTGCTCGAATTGGGCTCGTGGTCGGCGGCACGCGACGTGGGACGGCTGCGTGTCGAAGGCAAGGACTATCGGATGCGCGACGGCGACGTCGTGGAGTTCCGTTTCAACGTGTAGTCATGCCGTGGCTGATCTGCGGGGATCGCGTTGTTGCGAGCCTCGAGATCGCCCGTGCCCGCAGCGACCGGCGGCGCGGGCTGCTTGGTCGCGACGACATCACCGGGGCCCTGCTGATCGAGCGCTGCCGCTCGGTGCACACCGTGGGCATGAACTTCGAGATCGATGTGGCGTATCTCGACGCCGGCAGGCGGGTGGTCCACATCGTCACGATGCGGCCGGGCCGGATCGGCCGGCCCCGGCTAGGTGCACGATCGGTGATTGAGGCTCGAGCGGGTGCATTTGAACGCTGGAGAATTCGAGTTGGCGACTCGCTCGACGTCCGGCTCGACGCATGAGCACACCGACACTCGCTGGGCGTGCTTGCCTACAGGAATGACGGACCGGTCAGCCACAGGCGCTGCAGAGCAACCTCAGCTGTGGCTGGTCGCAACGCCCATCGGCAATCTGGGAGACATCGCGCCGCGAGCGGTCGAAGTGCTGAGCGATGTGTCGTTCGTCGCCTGCGAGGACACGCGGCGCACCGGCTTGCTGCTGCAGCGACTGGGCATCGGGTCGCGCCCTTTGGTCGCACTGCACGAGCACAACGAGGCCGAGGCCTGCGGGAGAATCGTGGATCGGCTGCAGGCTGGCGAATCAGCGGCGTATGTGACCGATGCCGGGATGCCGGCCATTTCCGATCCCGGCCAGCGCCTCGTCGAAGCCGCGGCGGCTGCGGGTGTGGTGGTCAGCGTCGTGCCGGGGCCGACCGCACCGGTCGCCGCACTTGCGGTGTCGGGCCTGCCGACCGATCGCTGGGTCATGGAAGGATTCCTGCCGCGCAAGGGCGAAGCACGTGACCAGCGGCTTGCAGAGATCGCCTCCGAGCGGCGCACTGTGGTAATGCTCGAATCGCCGCGACGGGTCGGCGCCACGCTGGCGGAGTTGGCTGAAGCCTGCGGAGGCGACCGCCTCGCCGCAGTGGCGCGGGAGCTGACCAAGCTGCACGAGGAGGTGTGCCGCGGAACGCTCGCCGAGCTGGCGACCCGATTTGCTGTCCCGCCCAAGGGCGAGATCGTCATCGTGTTAGGACCGGCGTCTGCGCAGGCCGTGTCCGACGCGGCGATCGTCGACGAGATCCGCATTGAGCTCGCGAACGGCGCAAGCGCCCGCGATGCAGCTGCCACGGTGGCCGAACGGCTCTCGGTGGGGCGCAATCGGGCCTATCCCCTAGCCGTCGAGGAATCCCGGGCACGGCGCTGACCGACGCCAGCGCCGACTGATCTACCGCCGCAACGGTCCGTCCCGAAATAGGGCCACAGGCGTCGCGCACCCCGTCAGTACCCTTGCTGCGTGGGCTCCTACTACGTCACAACGCCGATCTACTACGTGAACGACGCCCCCCACATCGGGCACGCGTACACGACGATCACCGCTGATGCGATCGCACGCTGGAAGCGGCTCTGCGGCGACGACGTCATGTTCCTGACCGGCACCGACGAGCACGGTCTCAAGGTGCAGCGGGCCGCGGCCGAGAACGGCTGCACGCCCATCGAATGGGCGGATCGCACCGTCGTGCGCTTCCAAGAGGCGTGGCAGCAGCTCGATATCGCGAACGACGATTTCATTCGCACCAGCGAGCCGCGCCACCACCACTCGGTCCAGACGCTGCTGCAGGCCTGCTACGACAACGGCGACATCACGCTGCAGACCTACGAGGGCCTCTACTGCGTGAGCTGCGAGGCCTATTACACCGACGACGATCTCGACGACGGCAACTGCCGCATCCACCGCCGCCCCGCCGAGCATGTCACCGAAGAGAACTATTTCTTCTCGCTCAGCCGGTACGAGAAGCCCTTGCTCGATTGGTACGAGGCCCACCCCGATTTCGTGGTTCCGTTCACGAAGCGAAACGAGGCATTGGGGTTCATCCGTGGCGGCCTGCAGGATTTCTCGATCAGCCGAACGTCACTGGACTGGGGCATCAAGATTCCTTGGGATCCTCGGCATGTCACCTACGTCTGGTTCGATGCGCTGACCAACTACATCACCGCTGCCGGTTACGCCAGCGACGACGCCCAGTTCGCACATCGCTGGCCCGGCGTACACCTCATTGGCAAGGACATCTTGAGGTTCCACTGCGTGTACTGGCCCGCGATGCTGATGAGCGGCGGCGTATTGCCGCCGCGGCGGGTGCACGTTCATGGTTTCTTGCTCGTCGGCGGCGAGAAGATGGCGAAGTCGGCGCTGAATCAAATCGCGCCCGCCGATCTTGTGGCCGACTTCGGCAGCGACGGCGTGCGACATCACTTCTTGCACGACCAGCCGTTCGGGCCCGACGGCGATTTCTCCTACGAGGCCATGGTCGCTCGGTACAACGCCGATCTGGCCAACAACCTGGGCAACCTCATGAGCCGGGTTGCGATGGTGGTGGAGCGCAAGTGCGGAGGCGTCGGTCCCGCACCTCGCTCCGACAGCCCGCTGGTCGCGCCCGTGGCCCAGTGCTATGCCGCCGCGGCAGACGCCTGGGAGCGGCTCGCCCCCTCCGACGCACTGGACTCCGTCTGGCGGATCATTCGGGAGACCAACTCGATGCTCGAAGAGGCCGAGCCGTGGAAGTCCGAGCCCGGCCCCGACACTGATGCAGTTCTCGGCGATGCGCTCGAGGCGCTCCGCATTGTCGCCGTGCTGGCGTGGGTCGCGACACCGCGCGGCTGCGACGAGGTGTGGCGACGCATCGGCATGAGCGGTTCACCATCCGACCAGCGTCTGCCGGAGGCCGCGACATGGGGCGGTTACCCGGGCGGGCTGCCCGTGGCGATCGGCGATCCGCTGTATCCGCGGATTCGATGACGCCAGATTCGATGACACCAGAGGAGTCGCGCACGCCGTCCGCTGTGTCCGCCGAAGTCTGGATCGACAGCCACTGCCACTTGTGGGAGGGCGGCGCGGACCAGGTCGCCGAGGCACACCGCGACGGCGTGGAATGGGTCGTCGACATCGGCACTGACGTCGAGCGCAGCATTGCCGCCATCGAACGCGCCACCAGGCTGGACGGTGTTGCCGCGACGGTCGGGCTGCATCCCCACGATGCCGACCAGGGCCCGGCGGCGCTCGACGCGCTTGAGCACCTGCTGGCGAGGCCCGACACCGCCACAGCGCCCGCCGCCGTCGCCGTCGGCGAATGCGGCTTGGACTACTACTACGAGCACTCCGACCGCGTGGCACAGCGCGAGGCGTTCGCCGCCCAGATCGCGATGGCGCAACGACACGACCTGGCGCTGGTCATTCACAGCCGAGACGCCTGGGAGGACACCTTCGACGTGCTCGACGCCGAAGGCGTGCCTGAGCGCACGGTGTTTCACTGTTTCACCGGTGGCCCCGACGAAGCTCGCGCGGCCCTGCAGCGTGGCGCAACCCTGTCATTCAGCGGCATCGTGTCGTTCCGCAATGCGGCCGAGATACGCGATGCGGCAGCGCTGACACCTGCCGACCGCTATCTCGTCGAGACCGATGCGCCTTACCTGGCGCCGGAGCCCAACCGGGGCAAGAAGAACCGCCCGAGCTGGGTGCGGCTTGTAGGTGCCGCAGTGGCGGCGGCCCGTGGCAGCTCTGTGACGCAGGTTGCCGCCGAGACCACGGCCAACGCCCGGCGTGTGTTCCGGCTCGGCGACCCCGCGGGGGCATGACCCAGCCCTTGCTGACGCGTCCCGCGGTGCGGGACTTGCTGGAACGAGCCGGCACGGCACCACGTCGGAGTCTCGGGCAGAACTTCGTCGTGGACCCCAACACTGTCCGCCGAATCGCACGCCTGGCCGGGGTGGGGCCTTCCGACCGTGTCGTGGAGATCGGCGCGGGCCTCGGGTCGCTGACCTTGGCGCTCACCGAGACGGGGGCGCAGGTGGTCGCTGTCGAAACCGACGGACGGCTTGTACCGCTGCTGCGGGAGGTAGCCGGCTTGGGTGCGAAGGTGGTGCACGCCGACGCGCGTCGTATGGATTGGGACGAGGTTCTCTCTGTCGGCACCGGGCCCGAGCACGACTGGCACCTCGTGGCCAATCTGCCGTACAACATTGCGACGTCGCTCGTGCTGACGGTCCTCGATGAAGTGCCAACGGTGACCCGGCTGCTCGTGATGTGCCAACGGGAGGCGGCGGAGCGATTGGCGGCGGTTCCCGGCGGCTCCGTCTACGGAGCTGTGTCGGTGCGCGTCGCAAGCCACGGATCCGCAGAACTCGCAGGCGCCGTGCCCCCGACGGTGTTCTACCCCCGACCCGAGGTGGAGTCTGCGCTGGTGCGCATCACGCGACATCGGGTTCCAATGGACACCGAACTGCGTGGCGAGCTCTATCGCCTGGTCGAGGTGGCGTTCGCCCATCGCCGTCAGATGCTGCGCCGCACCCTGCGCGCTGCGCTGCCCGATGCCGACGCTGTGTTCTCCACGGCCGACGTGGACCCTGCCGACCGACCCGAGCGGCTCGGTCTGGATGCCTGGCTACGCCTCGCGACGGCCTCGATGCAGGCGCGGGCACGGGACTGAGGCGGCTGTGCCTGCCGACGCTGCCTCGATGGCGGCTGTGTCTGATGGTGCCGCCTCGATGGCGGCTCGGCCAGCGCGGCTGCTCGCGCCCGCCAAGCTGACGCTGCGGCTGCGCATCACCGGCACACGTCCGGACGGGTACCACCAGATCGATGCCGAGATGGTTTCGCTGGACCTGTGCGACGAACTGCTGGTGACGCCGAGCGCCACCAGCTCGGTCGAGATCGTTCCGGCGACCGCCGATGTGGGATCGGAACGCGACGAAGGATCCGAGCCCGCGTGGGACATCCCCACGGATCACACCAACCTGGTCATGCGCGCATTGGAGCTCGCGCGACGTACCGCCCACGTCCGAATTCGCAAGCGCATCCCGCCGGGCGCCGGCCTTGGCGGCGGTTCGTCTGACGCCGCTGCGGTCCTGCGCTGGGCGAACCGGCTGACGGTGGCAGAGACGGCTGCGGGAGTTGCCCATTGGGCGAGCGGGCCGACGCGCCAGGTGGTGTCGACGCAACAGGCGGCGTCACTCGGTGCCGATGTTGCGTTCTGCTTGGTCGGCGGAAGAGGGTGCGGTCCTGCGCTGGGCGAACCGGCTGACGGTGGCAGAGACGGCTGCGGGAGTTGCCCATTGGGCGAGCGGGCCGACGCGCCAGGTGGTGTCGACGCAACAGGCGGCGTCACTCGGTGCCGATGTTGCGTTCTGCTTGGTCGGCGGAAGAGCCCGAGTCCGCGGCATCGGCGAAATCGTCGAACCCCTGCCGTACCGGCACCAGGAATTCGTGCTGATGACGCCGTCAGTGCACGTTGAGACCGCTTCGGTGTATCGGCGATGGGACGAGCTAGGCGGCCCTGCGGGCGACGGGGGCAACGACCTGGAACCCGCGGCGCTGTGGGCGTATCCCGAGCTGTTCGCATGGCGTGCCACCCTCGGGCGCCACATGGCGCGCACGCCCCATCTGGCCGGTAGCGGCGGTACGTGGTTCGTCGCTGCGCCCTTTGGCATACACCTGAATCTGCCAGCGCGCGATGGCATCGGCGCACTGCGGGCGCGTGCCATCGGCCGACTGTGACCGAAGCAAGTGGAATCCATCGAGTTGGACCGCACGATCATGGTCGCGTCAGCAAACGGGGACAGAGTTCGTCGACCGTGATGCCTGCATTCGCTAGGGCGACTTGGTGCTGCACATAGTCCGAGTCGACCGCGTTCAGAATTCGATTCGGTAGCGGGCCCGCTGCGGCGACCGCAACGAAAACGCGATCGTCGTGGTCAAATGTCGCGAGGGCGTGGTCGTCGGGAAATTCCACGAACCGACGGTCAGGATGCGGCGTCAGGTCGACCGCCGTCAACATCGGCGCGTTCTGATGGGTCCAACGAAAAAACTGGTCGCCTACCCCCGGCTGTCCGGAGTAGTTGCAGTGCTTCCGGTATTCGCTAATGATCTCACCGCTCGCGTCCAGCAACAGCGAGCGTTGCTCGTGGATGTCCGTCAAGGCCTCGATTGCTGCGAGGACGCACCTGGCCCCCGGTTCGGCATTGGCCTGACTGTTCTCAAGGTTCGCCACCACCAGAACATTGGTGTCGACGACAGCCGCGTTCACGCCTCCGTCTCAGCGCGATGCCGGAGACCCGCGGACACAATGGCGGCTGTCTCACCCAGTGCATCACCGAAGAAATCCTTCGGCCAGTTGGCGATTGAGCCGCATTCGTCGAGTTGCAGCTGCGACAGACTCGACTCAACGCCGTCGTTTTCGCAGAAGTACAGCGCCACCTGATCTGGGTCTACCTTCTGCTCCGCTACACGCCTCTGCAGCCGCATCAGCATGTGTTCACTGTGGCTCTCGAAGATGATCTGCAGCTTCCGCGCCTGAGCCACACCGATGAAGACATCGGCCAGTTTGGACTGGACTTTCGGGTGCAGGTGCATCTCAGGCTGTTCGAGCACCAGCGTTGAACCCTCCGGCACGTACGCGAGCAGGACGAGCAGCGGCAGTATTTGCGACACACCGAATCCCACATCGATCAGGTCGACCGCGACCGATTCACGCGACAACTGAACCTTCACTCGGTAGAGCTCGGAATCCGCGGAAGCGCGCTCGACACTGAATTCCGAGACAAGCCCGACATCGCGCAGCATGCGCGCCACATGCTCTTCAACTGAGATGCGTTCTTCCGGCTCGCCATCCGGGGCAAGTCGAGAGACGTTGTTGCGACCACGTTCTCGCGAAGCGAGCAGCGCATCGACCATGCGCTCTCCCGCAGTGCCGACGTCGGCGGGCTCCGAGCCATGCCATGTGTAGCGGCGCTGGCCCTTGTCTCGGTGTGGCCCCAAGTAAAACAGACGGTGCTCGAACTGATGTTCGAGTTCAAGGTGCAAGTCTCGGAGGAAGTCTGCGTTCTCGAATCGTCCGAAGAGCTCATTCGGGAAGCCGTAGCAGTGCATCAGCGTTGGGAGGTAGAACTCTCCAGTGTCGAGCGGGCGTAGAAGACTCTGCCCGTCCTGACTAGAGGCCGTGAGTGCGTTCCAGGAGCCGTCGGGGTCGCGAGGATGCCAACGCGTCATCTCCACATCAAGCTGATTCGACCAATAGCTGAGTCGCCTTGCGAACGCACCCGTCGATGAGACTCGAACCGTGGTGCTGAACGTCAATGTTGGAAGGTCGATGGTGTACGTCGGGGTGTCGTCGTACCTCTCATAGACAGCGATAGACCGATTCAAACTTGATTCAAACTTGGCGTCCAGCCGAAACTCAGTTCGACCGTATTTGGGATTGAGCGACCAAAGCAGAGGTCTTGCCAGCTGCCGACGGACACCAAGGTGTTCGCGCTGCCGCCGAGGTCTAGGACCTTGCTCGCGTCTGGCGACTCAACCGTCTGCTTGAGCAAGAGGAACAACTGCAGCAGGCTCGATTTGCCTGAGCTGTTGGTGCCAAAGAAACCCGTCACGGGGGCGAGCCCGATGTCGCCGGTCGTGCGCCACGCCTTGTACTGCGATGCACTGACGCTGGTGAACATGGGCACAGCTCTTTCGGTCCGAGCGAGCGACCGCGCTCATCGCATGGTAGCTACGACCGTCAGCGGCGGTGCTTCAGCGATTGCGGCGTTGGTAGCGGGTGCGGCGCAGCATCTTGCGGTGCTTCTTCTTGCGCATCCGCTTGCGGCGCTTCTTGACCAGCGATCCCATGAAGTCGTGAACGCTAGCGGACGCCGCCGGATCTCCAACGTGCGGGTCCTGATGCCCGCGACCAGTCGGTGACGAGCCAAATATCTGACGTGAGGGCGTTCGAGGCGCTCGCTACGCTCAGAATCACCGCGAGCCAGCCGCGGCGGCAGGCGTGATCGGGGATCGTTCAATTGGCAGGACATCGGGTTTTGGTCCCGACAATGGAGGTTCGAGCCCTCCTCCCCGAACCCGGCACGTCGCACCGATCGGGCAGGTCCCCTCAATGAGCCACCACTGGGACGCGCATCACTGGGCCGCGATTGTGCTCGCCGCAGGTGCCGGTACCCGCATGGGCTCCGATGTGCCGAAGCCGCTTCATCAGATTTCTGGCCGCGCCATGCTGCTGCGCGTGCTCGACGCACTCGCTGACGTCGACGCCCATCCCCTCGTTGTGGTGATCGGTCACGGAGCTGGTCGAGTCCGATCAGTCGTCATGTCGGATGCACCGGGTCCGGATCGACTGGTGTTCGCTCACCAGAGGCACCAACTGGGCACCGGTGATGCGGCATGGGTGGGATTGTCGGCCATCGATGACGACGCGACAGCCACCGACGTTCTGGTGCTGCCCGGCGATACGCCGCTCCTGAGCGCTTCAACCGTCGCCGAGCTTGTGTCAGTACATGATCGTGACGATGCGGCAGCGACGCTGCTCACCGTTCGCTTCGAAGATCCGACCGGCTACGGCCGCATCGTGCGCTCCGATGAAGGGGGAGTGGCGGAAATTGTCGAGCAGCGCGACGCGAGCCCCGAACAAGCCGAGATCAACGAGATCAACGCCGGCATCTACTGCTTCAGGATTGCGCCACTGCGTGCGGCGCTGCGTCGCCTGCAGCCGACGAACGCCCAATCCGAGTATTACCTCACCGATGTGATCGGCATTCTCGCCGCCAGCGGCGCTTCGATCTCTGCGGTGACAGCTGCTGACCCAACCGAAGCCATGGGTGTGAACGACGCGAATCAGCTCGCTGCATGCGAGCACGCGCTCGCAGCGCGTTCGGCGGCACCGCGTCAACCTGAGCCCGAAACCAGCTAGAGCATCGCAATTGACTGCGTCAGCTGGCACTGTGTCAGTTGGAAATAGCACTCGTGTTCGCGAGGTGCCGTCAGGTAATCTCTGGTTGCCGTCGGACTGCAGAACATGCCGGACAAACCCATCGGAGAGCGCTCCGCGCTCCCTTCAAACCAGTATCAATCGAACCGTGCGCAACTGAAACACGCGCGATCGGCACAGGTGCGAAAGGGACACGCAATGGAGCTGGTCACCAAGAAGCGCCTGCACCTGTTCAGCGGTCGAGCGAATCCCGACCTGGCGATCGAGATTGCCTCACAGCTGGGTGTCGAGCTGGGCGATCCAGGACTCATCGACTTCGCGAACGGCGAGATCAAGTGCAAGTTTGCGGAGTCGATCCGCGGCGGCGATGTCTTCATCATCCAGAGCCATGCCGCCTGCGAGACCATGAGCCTCAACGACGCGATCATGGAGCAGCTGATCATGGTGGACGCCGCCCGGCGAGCGTCCGCCAAGCGGATCACTGCGGTTGCGCCGCTGTACGGCTATGCCCGCCAGGACCGCAAGGCCGCTGGCCGCGAGCCGATCACTGCGCGACTGCTCGCCGACATGTTCACCGTCGCCGGCGCAGAACGGCTCGTGTCGATCGATCTGCACAGCGGGCAGATCCAGGGGTTCTTCGACGGACCGGTCGATCATCTCACCGCTGCGCCGGTGCTGATCGACTATCTCGCCGACGTCATGGGCCCCGATTCAGTGATCGTGTCGCCCGACACCGGCCGGGTCAAAGTTGCCGAGCGCTACGCGACCCGCTTGGGCTGCGACATGGCCTCGATCTACAAACGCCGGGCGACCGATATCGCGAACGAGTCCAAGGCGCTCGGGATCATGGGCGATGTGGCCGGGCGTACCTGCGTCATCATCGACGACATGATCGACACGGCGGGAACGATCTGCTCGGCCACCGAGACCCTCATCGCTCAAGGCGCTGCCGATGTCATGTGCGCCAGCACACACGGCGTCTTCTCGGGGCCGGCCGTCGATCGCCTCAAGAACTCGAAGCTCAGCCGGGTTATTGTCACCAACACCGTGCCGATTCCGAGCTCGAAGCAGTTCGACAAGCTGATAGTGCTGAGCGTGGCCGGCGTGTTCGCCGACGCCCTCGAATCGGTCTTCGAGGACGCCTCAGTGTCTGAGATCTTCGACGGCCAGAATCTCTTCTGAGATAGCCCTCGTTTGAGACGGCCCAATTCTGCGACAGCACAGTCCTGAAGTGTTGATGCGGCCGCCGGGCTGCGCGCCGGAACTCCTAGGCTTGCTCGTCGCCTATCGCTCGGGAGCGCCGTGATGGAACAGTTCAAGCTCGCCGCCGAGACTGGTCGAGCCACGGGTTCGGCCTCATCTCGTCGCTTGCGTGCCGACAACAAGATTCCTGCGGTCATGTACGGCCACGGCACCGACCCGGTGACGCTCACGTTGGACCGCCTGCGTTTCCGCGCGGCGCTCAACGCAGCCGGCCCCAACGCCATCATCACGCTTGAAGTCGGGGGCCGCGACCACCTCACGATCGTCAAGGACATGCAGCGCGACTCGATCGCGAACCGTGTGACGCACGTGGACTTTCTGCTCATCTCGCTGGATGAGCGCCTTGTGGTCGATGTGCCGGTGCACATTGTCGGAGAGGCCGTGATCGCCGGACGGCAGGGCGCGGTTGTGCAGCAGCAGCTGATGTCGCTCACGGTCGAGTCACCGGCAGGCGTTATCCCGCCGACGTTCGAAGTGGACGTGTCGGAGCTGTCGCTGGACAATCCGATCCGCGTCAGCGACCTTCCCATGCCCGAGGGCATGGAGAGCCAAGTCGACGACGACACGCTGGTGGTGATAGCCCAGCGGTCGCGCGCGGCTGTCGCCGCTGGGCAGGACGACGACGACGAAGAGGATCTCCTCGAAGAAGACGACGACGCGCTCGACGACGCGGACTGACCTTCAGAATGTCCGTATTCCGCCGGGCGGCCGCACGGCGGGGGACAGCCGCCGACTGGCTCGTCGTCGGCCTTGGCAATCCCCCCGAGAAGTACGCCGGATCGCGCCACAACGTGGGTGCCGAGGCAGTCGAGCGCTGGGCCGCTGCGCTCGGGTGCGAGCTGAAGACCCAGCGACGCGAGCAGGCACGCGTTGCCACAGCATCGCACGGCGGCCAACAGATCGCATTGGCGTGCCCGACGACCTTCATGAACCAAAGCGGCCAGAGCGTGAGCCCGCTGGTGAGGCGTCATGGCATTGTTGAACCAGCACGACTTGTCATCGTTCACGACGAACTCGATCTCGAGCCGGGCCGAGTGAAGGTCAAAGTCGGCGGGGGCATCGCCGGCCACAACGGCTTGGCCTCGGTTGCAAACCATCTCGGGTCACGGGAGTTCTTGCGGATTCGGGTGGGCATCGGCAAGCCGCCGCACCCAGACGCCGGCAAGAAATGGGTCCTGCAACGGCCGGGCCGCCGCGAACGCGAGTTGCTCGACGACGCTGTGGACACCGCGGCGGCGGCGCTCGAGCTTCTGGTGCGCGACGGGGTTGAAGCGGCCATGAACGCCATGAATGCTCCTACGCGGCCTGGACGTAAGGACGACGTGTCATGAGTGTGGTGCAATGAGCGTGTCCGAAGCCGGACGCGCGCCGGCGCTGCGCGACGGTGATCTGACGCTTCCGTCTCCGCTGCGATCTCTCACCGAGCGCCTCGCCGACGATCCCGGCTTTGTCTCGATGCTGGGTCCCTCGTCGGGCTCGATCGCTATCGCCGATTCGGCACGCCCCTTCGTGGCGGCAGGGCTGGCGACGCTCGGGAAGCGCTCGCCGATCCTGGTCGTGACTGCGACCGCCACCGAAGCCGAACGCTGGGCCGACGACCTCGGGACATGGCTGGGTCGTTCTGGGGTCTCGTTGTTCGCTGCCTGGGAGACCCTGCCGTTCGAGAGGGTCAGTCCTGCCACTGAGACGATGGGTCGGCGTCTCGCCGTGCTGTCGGCCGTGCGAGCTGGGGCTGACGGCGACGCAGATGGTCCCGCACCGCCGGAAGTCATCGTGGCGCCGATCCGATCTCTGCTCCAGCGTCTGGGGTCCGACGCTCTCGCCGACGATGGCGCGCCATCGCTGCGCATCGCCCTCGGCGACCGTCTCGATTCAACCGAACTGGTGTCCCAGCTCGTGAGCTGGGGCTATCGACGTGAGCACCAGGTGGAGCATCGCGGTGAAGTCGCAGTGCGCGGCGGCATCGTTGACGTCTTCTGTCCGACGGCTGACGCACCCTCCCGTGTCGATATGTGGGGCGACGAAGTCGATCGACTGACCGAGTTCTCGGTCATCGACCAGCGCTCGGTCGCAGATCTCGCCGAGATCCGCGTGTTCCCGGCACGTGAGCTACGTCCCGACGTCGTCATGCGCGAACGCGCTGCGGGTCTGGCGAAGACCGAGCCGTGGTGTCGCGAGCACATGGAGCGCATTGCCAGCGGCGAGTTGTTCGACGGCATGGAATCGTGGCTGCCGTGGCTCATGGATGATGAGGCGGTACTGCCCGACCTGCTCGGACCCGAGGCGCTGGTATTGCTCGTGGAGCCTCGGCGTCTCGCAGACCGGGCGGCGGACATTGAGGCTGAGACCGACGATCTCACTCGTTCGCTGGCGGTGACGTGGGGCCTGGATGTGCGCGCCGAGGCCGAGGGCGCCACAGACCGCGATCGCCACGACGACGACCGCGACGATGAAGATGGCGCCGCCGACGACATCGCAGCGCGCTTTCCGCGGCTCCACGTCCGTTTCGATCGGCTGCTGGCGAACTGCCCAGCAGCGGTGTGGTCAGTGCATTCCACTGCTGGACCGACGGCAGATGGCACCGAGGGCCCGCACATCGCCACCGTCTCATGGGCACCGGTGGCGGGCGATCCGTCGCGCTTGATCGCCCAATTGCGCGACCTGGCGAGCGGTGCTGCGGCGTCGCGCTCACAATCATCCGACGCGAGACATGGCGCGGCTCGGCCGGTTGTCGTCGTGGCCGCCGAAGGCACCGGCTCGGCGACTCGGCTTGCCGACACGCTCGGGGCTGAAGGCGTGCCGCTGCGCCTGCATCGCGACGCCACCTCGTTCACGGCGACGCCGGGCGGGCACGTCGTGGTGGCCCCACTCGAACGAGGGTTCATCGCACCCGCTGCGGGGGTTGCAGTGCTGCCCGAGAGCGAGCTGACCGGCCGTCGCCGCGTCCACCGCGCAGCACGTCGTCGTGGCGGCGTCGCACCTTCGTTCGAAGACTTGAGCGCAGGCGATTACGTCGTGCACTACCACCACGGCATCGCTCGCTACGCGGGATTGGTTCGCCGCTCGTTCGGCGACGACGAACGCGACTATCTCGAACTTGAATTCCGGGGAACCGACCGGCTGTACCTGCCGACCGAGCAGATCGACTTCATCCGCCCCTACATCGGAGGGGAGACTCCCCGCCTCAGCCGGATGGGCGGCAGCGATTTCCAACGCCAGAAGGCCAAGGTGCGCGCCGCGGTGGCCGAGATCGCCCAGGAGCTGGTGGTGCTGTACCAGCGCCGCATCACCACGACGGGCAATGCGTTCCAAACCGACGAGCTGGGGATGGCAGAGCTGGCCGAGAGCTTCGCCTACACCCCTACGCCTGACCAGCGCCATGCGATCGAAGAGGTGCTGGCCGACATGGCTTCGCCGCTGCCCATGGACCGTCTCGTGTGCGGAGATGTCGGCTTCGGAAAAACCGAGGTGGCCGTGCGAGCGGCATTCTGCGCTGTGAGCGGCGGGAAGCAGGCTGCAGTGCTCGTGCCGACGACGCTGCTGGCGCAGCAGCACCATCAGACGTTCGCGGAGAGGTTTGCCGATCAGCCCGTGCGCGTCGAGGTGCTCAGCCGCTTCCTGTCCTCTTCGGAGCAACGGGCAGTCATCGCTGGAGTGGCTGACGGCACGGTTGATGTGGTGATCGGCACTCACCGGCTGCTGTCGAACGACGTTGTGTTTCGCGACCTCGGATTGCTGGTCGTTGACGAGGAACAGCGATTCGGGGTCACCCACAAGGAGTCGATCAAGCATCTGCGCGCCGAGATCGACGTGCTCACTCTGACCGCCACGCCCATCCCGCGCACGCTGGAAATGGCGCTGGTGGGCATCCGCGACCTCTCGCTGCTGCAGACGCCGCCAGCGGAACGGCAGCCGATCCTCACCCACGTCGGCCCCTACGACGAGCGAGCGGTCAGCGAAGCCATCCGGCGTGAGCTGCTGCGCGAGGGTCAGGTCTTCTTCGTGCACAACCGCGTCGCTGACATCGAGTTGGTGGCGGCAGGCCTGCGCGAGCTGGTGCCCGAGGCGCGCATTGCGGTCGCACACGGCCAGATGGACGAGGGCACGCTCGAGCAGGTCGTGATCGACTTCTGGCAGGGCGCCTACGACGTCCTGGTGTGCACCACGATCATCGAGTCCGGCATCGACATGCCCAGCGTCAACACCCTCGTCGTGGACCGCTCCGACCTGTTGGGGCTGGGCCAGCTGCACCAGATCCGAGGGCGGGTGGGCCGTTCGGGCCAGCGTGCGTACGCCTACCTGTTCCATCCCGACGGTCTGGTGCTCACTGAGGAGGCCTACGAGCGCCTTCGCATGATCGGCGAGTCCACCGAGCTTGGATCGGGCTATCGCATCGCCATGCGCGACCTGCAACTGCGAGGCGCAGGAAACCTGCTCAGCGGCGTGCAGTCCGGCCACGTCGCTGCGGTGGGCTACGACCTGTACTGCGAGCTGGTCAGCGAGGCCGTCGCCGATCTCAGCGGCGAGACACCCGAGCCACCGGCAGAGGTTGTCATCGACCTGCCGGTCACCGCGCATCTGCCCGAGGGCTACGTTGCCGATGCGACCGGACGGCTTGAGGCCTATCGCCGTCTCGGCGCCGTCACCGAACTCGTCGAGGTGGCCGACATCGAATCGGAATGGGTCGATCGGTACGGACCCGTGCCTGAGCCGGCGCAGGCCCTGCTGCACATTGCTTTGCTTCGCACCGAATGTCACCGACTGGGCATCGAGACGGTGGCATTCGCTCGCTCACCCAGCGGCGGCGGTCGCATCCGCTTGGCACCCGTCGAGCTGAGCGCGAGCGAGGAATTGCGAATGCGGCGCATCTGCGACGGTACGCCGTTTGGCCCTGCCCGCTACAAGGCCGACACCTCTGAAGTGCAGCTGTCGGTGCGAGCGCTGCGGACCGCCGTTGTCGGGCACCTCTTCTCGTTCTGCCGCCAGCTGCGTCCGCCGCCCGACTGACGACTCACGCCACCTGACCGATGGCTGGCCCGCGGCGACGGCCTGGTGCAACACCGAGACGGCGGCGAGCACCTACCCTGCCCAGCGTGCCTATGTCAATACCGCCGATTACCGACGCCGCTACTCCAGCGTTGTCACAGCCGAAGGCGGTTGCGACTGCCCCGTCTCGGGGACTGCCTCGCCGGGCCCGCTGGGGGCTCGCCGCGCTCGCCGTCGCGGCCTTGGCCGTCGGCGCCGCAGCGTGCGCGACCGACGACAGTGGCAGCGACAGTGACAGCGGCAGCGAGATCTCAGCCACCACGGAGCCCGACCGCGACGAGGTCATTGTTGCGGCCGACACCGACGAAGACGGTGTCGTGACCCGTGAGGCCTTCGAAGAGTCCGCCGAGGATGCCGCGGTGCGGGCGCTGCTCGACGACGGCACAGCCATCGCAGCGGCCTTTCCCGGCGGCCAGCTGACCATCGAGCAAGTCCTTGCGAGCATCGCCGAGTCGCCCCCGTCGCCGATGGACGATTCGAACGAACCGACCCGCGACCAGTTCGTCTCCCGGCTGACCTCGATGCTGCAGCTGCGGCTGGTTGCTGTCGCGCTCACGGAACTCGGTTTCACGGTCGATGTGTCGGCGTCAGACGCTGACATCAACACGATGGCGCAGGCGCAAATTGCGGGCCCATTCGAAGCCTTCGCACAGGAGCGGAGCGTCTCGGAGGATCCCTCCATCTCCAGACTTGCCACGCCCCACTGCGTCAGCGCGCTGGTGCTCGAGAGCGAACAGGACGCGCTGGCTGCCACTGAGCGAGTGCGAGGCGGCGAGCCGCTTGCTGAGGTCGCCGCGGAGGTGAACCACCAAGGTCTCACTGACCCGAACGGTGTCATCGAATGCAATCTGCCGCTTGACATGTTCGGCACCGGACAGCTCCCGTTGACCTTGATCGAACTGCCGGTCGGCGAGTTTTCCGAGCCTGTCCTGCTGCCGTCGGGGGTCAGCCCCACTGGCGAGTTGTGGGTTGTCCTGCACCTCGACGACCTGTTGACCGACCAGACCGACCTGGCGTCCGTCGGTCCATTCGCGCCGCGTGTGCTCAGCGGTCTCATGATCACCTATGAGGTCGATGTGGCACCGGCACTCGGCACGTGGACTCAGTCGAGCCTCAGCGTGGCCCTGCCCCAGCCGGGATCCTGATCGTCGTGGCCCGGATCGGGATGCCATCGTCCGACGGCGAGGCGCCCGACGGCGAGGCCCCCGACCTGGGCGAGCCAGTCCTGGGTGAACGAATCCTGGGTGAGCGAATGATGGCGCTGCACTCGGTTATCGAGCGGCTTCGACGCGACTGCCCGTGGGACCGCGCCCAGACACACGCGTCGCTGGCGCCGTACGCCCTCGACGAGGCCGCCGAGCTCGCCGAGGCACTCCAAGCAGCAGATCGTGCACTTGCCGGCGACGATGCCGACCATGACGCAGCGACTGCGGTCGAGGATCTCGTCGGTGAACTGGGCGACGTCTTGCTGCAAGTGCTGATGAACGCGGCGATCGGCGAGCAAGCCGGCACATTCACGCTTGTCGAGGTGCTCGAGACCATCGAGGCCAAGATGCTGCGTCGCCATCCCCACGTGTTCGAACGTGCTCCCGGTTCGCCCGAGCCTTCTGACGAAGAGCTGTCGAAGCAGTGGGCGTCAATCAAGGCCGCCGAGCGCGAGGCCCGCGCAGAGCGCATCGCCGCTCGCGCAGCGCGAACCGGGTAACTGTCGAGACAGGGCTTCGGTACTGTGGCATTGCGTGAGACCCCAGACGGGCAACGCAACACACGTCACCCAGGTGACAGGCCGCGAAGTACTTGATTCGCGCGGCAACCCGACGGTGGAAGCCGAGGTACGCACAGCGGGCGGCTCGGTCGGGCGCGCCATCGTGCCCTCAGGAGCTTCGACGGGCCAGTTCGAGGCCACAGAACTGCGTGACGGCGGCCCCCGTTACGGCGGCAAAGGCGTGAGCGCTGCCGTAACTCACGTGAACGGCGAGATCGCCGATGCGATCGTCGGCTGCGACTCGTTCGATCAGCGCCTCATCGACCGCACGCTGATCGATCTCGATGCAACCATGAACAAGAGCCGGCTCGGCGCGAACGCCGTGCTCGCGGTGTCCCTCGCTGCCGCGCACGCCGCTGCGGGGGCGACGGGAGTGCCGTTGTATCGGCATGTCGGCGGGTCGCACGCTCATGTGCTGCCGACGCCGATGATGAACGTCATCAACGGCGGCGAGCACGCCGACAACAACGTCGATCTGCAGGAGTTCATGATCGTGCCCGTCGGCGCCGCTTCCTTTTCTGAGGCGCTGCGATGGGGCACTGAGACGTACCACGCGCTGCGCGGGGTTCTGAGCGCTCGGGGCTTGTCAACCGCAGTGGGCGACGAGGGCGGCTTCGCTCCCGACCTGGATTCGAACGAGGCAGCCTTGAGCCTGCTGGTCGAGGCGATCTCGGTCGCGGGATTCGAGCCCGGTGTCGATTTGGCACTGGCGCTTGACGTCGCGTCGACCGAGTTCTTCGCTGACGGCATCTACACACTGGCGAGCGAGGGCCGACGGCTTGATGCGGACGAGTTCGCGGCCTATATCGCCGATCTGTGCGATCGCTACCCGATCTGCTCGGTCGAGGACGGCATGGCCGAAGACGATTGGGACGGCTGGTCGCGCTTGGGCGAGCTGACGGGCAACCGGATTCAACTGGTGGGCGACGACCTGTTCGTCACCAACATCGAGCGCCTAGGGCGCGGGATCGCCCTAGGCGTTGCCAACAGCGTGCTCGTCAAGGTGAACCAGATCGGCAGCCTCAGCGAGACACTGGACACGGTCGAGATGGCCGCGCGGGCGGGCTACACAGCGGTGATGTCGCATCGCTCGGGCGAGACCGAGGACACGACCATCGCGGACCTCGCCGTCGCCACGAACTGCGGCCAGATCAAGACGGGCGCGCCCGCGCGCTCGGACCGCGTCGCCAAGTACAACCAGTTGCTGCGCATCGAGGAGGAGCTGGGCGAAGCCGCCGCCTATCGCGGGGGTGGTGCGTTGCTGCGTGGCCCGAGTCTCGGCGGTCCTGGAATCGGTGGCGCAGTACTCGGCGCGCCGAAATGAACGCTGAGGGGCCCACGCCGATTCGCACAAAGTCGGCGCGCCCCCGGGCGATGGCGGTGGTCGCCGGGCTGATCGCGGCGATTGCAGCTGTGGGTGTGCTCGCCGTGCTCCTGTTTCCGTGGCAGAGCGTTTCCAGCCAGCGGCGCAGCATCGATCACGCCACCGAGACACTGACGCGGCTGCAGGCGGAGACGAGCCACCTCGAACAGCGAGTCGCGGAAGCCAGAGATCCGATCGTCGTCGAGCGGATCGCACGCGAGCAGCTGTCCTTGGTGCGCGACGGCGACACGTTGTATCGACTGAACGTGGACCCAGCCGATGCGGTGAGCCTGCCGCCTGCGTGGCCGCTGCCGGGCGTGGCGCACCTGCTGGGGGGCTCTGGCCCCTAAAGGCCGAACGGAAGCGCAGCGAATCGACCGCACGAGCGCCGTGTCGACAGCCAGGCCGTGGCCCGAGCGGCCCGTGAGCGCAGCGAACAAGAGCGGGATACAGATGGTTTCACCGCACAGGCCGTCGACTATCTGCGCGGCCCGCTAGTCGGTCATGATCCGCATAGCGCGGCCGATGATCGTCTCGCGGTACAGCTCCGGGTCGACACAGCGCTGCTCAAGCGAGAGGCGGATGGTGCCGACGGCTGCTGCCGCCCGGATGCGTTCATCGGCGTCGGGAGACGGTCCCACGAGCCACGCGAAGAGTTCGCGCGCCTGTAGTCGGAGACGCTGTGCCATCGCGCTCTGCTGGACGGCGACATCGTCGGCCACCAGCTGGAAGACTTGGAGGTCGCGAGCCAGCAAGTCGTAGTAACGGTTGAGGACATCGCGAAGTGCGTCATGGCTGCGGTCCAGCTCGGCGATGCGGGCCAGCACGGCCTCGCCATCGCGTTCCATCGGGGCGAGGAGGCCGGAAAGAAGGTCGTCCTTTCCGGAGAAGTGGTAGTAGAGCGCCGCCGGTGTCAGATTGAGGCCCGAGGTGAGCTGGCGAATCGACGTACCGCGGTATCCGTGCTTGGCGAACAGATCCCGTGCTCTTTGCAGGATCTGGTCTCTCGTGTCCGCAGGTGCGCGGGCATCGCGGGCAGGCTGCGCGTTGGGCCGTTCCGCTTGAGCGTCACCCTGCACGCGCACCGGTGTCGATTCGTTGTCCGCAACGGCCTCCTGCTCGGCCACGGCGCCAACCTACTGCTGCGGCACATGCGGGGATTCCTCGCGCCCATGCTTGTGTCGCGCGCGGCTGCCGCGTAGGGCATGATGGTGCCCGCTCGGCCCCCTGGGTCGGCGAGACATGCTCGGCCGTTCGGCCGACGCGAGACGCCCGGCCGTTCGGCCGACGAAGGATGCTCGGCCTTTCGGCCGACGAACAAAGAGGGGTCACTGTGGAGATCAGCGTCACTGTCAACGGCGAGACCCGCACTGGCGACGTCGAGCCGCGCACGCTGCTGGTGTACTGGCTGCGGGACGACCTGCGGCTGACGGGGACGAACGTGGGCTGCGACACGTCCTCATGCGGTGCCTGCACGGTGCATGTGAACGGCGAGTCAGTGAAGTCGTGCACGATGCTCGCGGTACAGGCGGACGGCGAAGACATCCTCACCATCGAGGGCTTGGCGCCGTCGGAGGACGAGATGCATCCGATGCAAGAGGCGTTCCGGGCGAACCATGGCCTGCAGTGCGGCTACTGCACGCCTGGCATGGTCATGGCTGCGGTTTCGCTGCTCGAGGAAAACCCCAGCCCCACCGAACGCGAAGTTCGTTTGGGCCTCGAAGGAAACCTGTGCCGCTGCACGGGTTACCACAACATCGTCAAGTCGGTGCTCGCCTGCGCGGGCCAGGCATCGGACTGAGAGGGACGCAGAGATGATTCCAGCAGCATTCGATTACGTGCGGGCCGGTTCCGCAGACGAAGCAATCGCCCTTCTGGGAGAGCATGGAGACGAGGCCAAGCTGCTCGCCGGCGGCCATTCCCTCCTGCCGATGATGAAGCTGCGCTTGGCAGTGCCCAGCGTGCTCATCGACATCGGCCGGGTGACCGACCTCAGCTACGTGAACGACGGCGGCAGCCACATTGCCATCGGGGCACTGACCCGCCACCGGGTCCTCGAGACCAGCGAGCTGCTGGCGGCCGAGTGCCCGATCCTGGCGCACGTCGCTGGAGAGGTCGGCGACCCGCAGGTCCGTCACCGCGGCACGCTCGGCGGTTCGCTCGCGCATTCCGATCCGGCGTCGGACCTTCCCGCTGCGGTGCTGGCACTGGGCGGCACGCTGGTCGCCCAAGGCCCCAACGGTTCACGTGAGATCGCGGCCGGCGACTTCTTCACCGGCTACTTCGAGTCGGCCCTCGCCGACGACGAGATGCTCACCGAAGTGCGCGTGCCCAAGGCGCCGGGTGCGGGTTGGAACTACCAAAAGTTCAACCGGCGCGCCCAGGACTGGGCCATCGTCGGTGCGGCAGCTGTGGCGGTGAACGGCGGCACGAATGTGGCGCTCGTGAATATGGGCTCCACGCCGATTCGGGCTGCCGCCACCGAGGCTGCGCTTGCCGCTGGCGCGTCGGCCGCTGAAGCAGCCGAGCAAGCAGCCGAGGGCACCGATGCCCCGACCGACCTCAACGCCACCCCGGACTACCGCGACCATCTCGCTCGGGTGCTGACCCGGCGAGCACTGGAGGCCGCCGGCATCGCCTAGAGGCCGAGCCGAGCCGCCGCTCTTGAGCGGCGGTTGCTATCGAACGCAGTCGCCCCAGCGCCATGCGCGCTGCGGCGACTGTCGCGTTCGGGCTCAATTTGGGGCAGCGTTCGGGTTCAGTCGAGCAGGCCCGTGGCCTGGCCGCCGTCAATCAGCAGGCCGGTGCCGGTGATGAACTTGGCCTGCTCGCTGCACAGGAACGCCACCGCTGCCCCGAAGTCATCGGAGTCGCCGCAAATGCCCATCGGGTTGCTCTTGCCAGCGTCTTCCTCGTTCATCATCTTGGACACGCGGGCGGTCCAGTGCGTGCCGGGCTGAGCGGAGTTCAACGTCACGCCGTCGGCTGCCACTTCCCGGGCGGTGATCTTGAGGAAGCTGGTCAACCCGGCCCGCGCGACCGAACTGGCGATCAGGAACGGGATCGGCTGCTTCACGCCCACACTGGTGATCGCGCACACGCGACCCCAGCCGCGCTCGCGCATCGGCGGGATGGCCACGCGGCACATTTCGATCATGGCCTTGCAGTTCATGTCGAAGGCCATCTGGTACGAGTCGATTTCGGTGTTTGCGAATACGCCCGGCGGCGGTCCGCCGGCGTTCGTCACCAGGATGTCCACGGAGCCGAGCTCCGCGATGGCCTGCTCGACGAAGCTGCGTCCCTCGTCGGGGTTGCCCAGGTCGGCGGTGATCGAGAACACCTCGCCATCGATCTGTGCCGCTGCGGCAGCCAGGCGCTCAGGGTCCCGGCCGCAGATGGCCACTCGTACGCCTTCGGCTACGAGTGCCTTCGCCGCTCCGAGCCCCAGCCCTGCTGAGCCCGCAGCCACCGCTGCCGTGCGTCCTGAAATTCCCAAGTCCATCGTCGGTTCCCCTGTCTCAGCCGACTGGCTCGGGGCCAGCGCGTCTGCGGTCGCCCGGAACCGTAGCCAACGACCGGCTCACGCCGCTACGCAGCTCATCGCAGACCCGCCGAGTGTCATGTTGTGACGTGTCGGAATGCCGGAGTGCGCCGCAGGTCCCCAGGCCTCAGCGCGTTGGCACTGGATAGCCTCCCGACGCGATGCGTGTGACAGCGACATGCGCGGCTGACCGAGATGAAGCAGCGTGCGACGCCGATACGTGGGACCACGCGATCAGGGCAGGAGGCTGTTCATGCGCAGCGGGGAGTGGTGTGGACCCGACGGCGACCTCGCCGGCTTCGTCTCTGAAGAATCGCGCAAGACTCTCAATTCGTATCGCGAACAGCCCAAGCTGATCGATGAGCACGCCAATCTGGAACAGAACACCGCTAGAGGTGGCTACCAGCACCGGCAGCTCTTTGAGTTGATTCAGAACAGCGCCGATGCGCTGTGGTTCGAGCCGCGCGTCGAGATACCGGCCGCGATGGGCAGGGACTCTGACCGCGGCAGAATTGTGGCTCTTCGCACTCATAATGAAAGTGCACTCATAATGGAAGTGCGTTCTCGACGGGTGCGGGTCTGACTCGAGTCTTCGCTGGCTTGGTGCCTTGAAAACGATCTGTCGGCCTGTGGCCTGTCGGGGGCGCGCACCAGCCGGTCGGAAGGAATGTGACCTGATAGGAGCGTCGGTTCAAGCGCCTTGAGTGCACTGTGGGTCGTTCCGGCCGGTGGTGCCCGATCCATTGGGAGTGTTCCCGGGAGGGCAGACCGATTATGCCGGATGAGTATCGAGCCGTTGTCGGCGGGGTGGACACCCACCGCGACACGCACACCGCAGCAGCGGTGGATTCGACGGGACGGCTGTTGGGCACAGCGACGTTGGCGGCGACGCGAGCCGGCTATGAGGAGCTGTGGGGATGGCTGCGCGGCCTGGGCAGCGTGGAGCGCGTCGGCGTGGAAGGCACCAGCAGCTACGGCGCGGGCCTGTCGCGTCATCTCGCCGCACACGATGTGACGGTGATCGAGGTGCTTGGCCCCAAGCGGCGGGCTCGCCGAGGGCACAAGTGCGATCCCGCCGATGCCGAGGCAGCCGCGCGTGCGGTGCTGTCGGGCGAGGCCGCAGCGTGGGGCGAAGTCAGCCGACGGCGAAGTGGAGGCGATCCGGATGCTGCGCGCCGCGCGCCGCTCCGCGGTCAAGGCCCGCACCGCCGCGGTCAACCAGCTCAAGGGACTGCTGGTGACAGCCCCCGAGCAGGTCGCGGCCCCGCTGCGGGGCCTTCGCACCGCTGCGCTGGTCGACGCCTGCGCCCGGCTGCGGCCCGATCCCGGCCGCGGCGAGGCCGCCGCCGCGGCCAAGAGGTCGCTTCGCGTCCTCGCTGCGCGCTGGCGCGCTCTCAGCGCCGAGATCAGCGAGCTCGACGCCGAGATCGCACGACTGTGCGCGCAGGCCGCCCCCGCCTTGTTGGCCGCTCCCGGCGTGGGCCCCGAAGTCGCCGCCGCGCTCCTCGTCACAGCCGGCGACAACCCCGACCGGCTGCGCAGCGAAGCGTCATTCGCGGCGCTGTGCGGCGTCAGCCCCATCGAGGCCTCCTCGGGCCGCACCGTGCGCCACCGGCTCAACCGCGGCGGCGACCGCCAGGCAAACAACGCCCTGTGGCGCATCGCCACCGTCAGGCTCCGCAGCGACGAGCGCACCCAGGCCTACGCCGCCCGACGGCGCGCCGAGGCCAAGACCGACCGCGAGATCCTGCGCTGGCTCAAGCGCCACATCGCACGAGAAGTCCACCGGCTGCTGACCGACCCGCCCGAGGTCCCCCACGGCGCGGACCTGCGACGGCGGCGCACCCACCACGGACTCACCCTCGAAGCCGCAGCCCAAGCCCTCGACGCATCCACCCCCAAGATCTCAGCCCTCGAACGAGGCCTGCGCCACGACCGCCAGCTCGCCGAGCGCTACCAACAACACCTCGACCAAATCGCGGCTTGACACACATAGGAGCATCGTTTGAGGGTGGGGTGGGGGTGTTCACGTTGGGTGTCCGCATTGTCGGTGGTGGGCCTGTGGCGGCCAGTGGGCGTGGCTATGGACTGCGGGCGCTGGCTGGTTCCAGGCCAGGCGGGCCGGTGTCGTTTGGTTCGGGCGGCTGCAGGCAGGGTCGGCCGTGGGGTGGGGTGTGGATCTGTCGGTCGTGTGCGTGCAGGTCGAAATGGCACGTCTCGCAGAGCAATGCGAGGTTCGGAATGTCCGTTGGGCCGCCGTTTTCGTAGTATTGGATGTGGTGGGCTTGGGTGTGCTCGCTGGTGAGCTCGCAGCCGATGCAGCCTCTGTCGCGTGCGGCGAGGATGAGCCGTTGGGCGTCGCTGGCGTTGCGGCTCGCCCGAGCGCGGTCTGTGACCAGTCGGCGTTGAACACAGCGGGCAGCACGTTGGCGTCGACGGCGAGGTCGGCGAGCATCTGTGCTGACAGGGGGGTGCCGTCGTCGAGGCGGGGTTTGTGAGCCGGTCGTTGACGATGTCGTAGTCGGCGACGATCAGCAGGCTCGTGGTGGCTTGTCGCACGTTGAGTTTTCCGGCGATGAGCTCGCTGATCGCATCGGCGGTGAGCTGAGCACGAGTCGGCTCAACGCCGATGCCGCTGTTGGCGTTGATGTTGTTGTCGGCTGCGCGGTGGCGCGGGGAGCGCACAGCGGCCTGCAGCATGGCGCTGAGCTGGCGTCCGGTGATGTAGTCGAGCTTGGCCCGCAGGTCCCACATGCCGTCATCGCCGAGGCTCATCGAACCTGAGCGCTGCTGGCGCTGCAATGCCAGCTCCGCGTCGATCGGGCTGAGCCCTTGGGCGGCGGCTTCGGCTTCGAGATCGGCGTACACCTGCTCGCTCTCATACGCGAGCGGGTGACGCGCCACGGTGTCGGAGGTGTAGGCGCGGCACAGCTCCAAGAACTGCGCTTCGCTGCGGCGGTGCTTCTTGGGGGCCTCGCGTGCGATCACGCGCGCATGCGACGTGTGGATCTCCCCGGCCTTGAGCGCGTCGAGCGTCGCGGCCAGGTACTCGCCCCCGACGCGGGCCCGCAACGCGACCAAGCCCACGACGCGGTCCTCCAGGGAGCTGTTGCTCAACGCACCCAGATCCACACCGCCAACCGCATCGGCGAAGACCTTCGCATCGGCGACGCCGGCTGCATGCGATGCGCCCGCCGTGTCCCCGGCCGCGCTCGCAGACAGCGCGGGCGAGCCGTCGCCGCAGGTGCGTTGCGTGGGCCGGTCGATGAACATAGACGAAGCATACACTTGTTCGTTCGCAAACACAAACATTTGTACGCACAATCCTCGCGAGTCCACGAAAGCCGTCCAGCACGCAGCGCGACGCGACCCTCACACAACCGACTCCACGCGCAAACGATGCTCCTATGTTTGTCAAGCCGCGATTTCAGCGAGGTGCTGCTGGTAGCGCTCGGCGAGCCGGCGGTCGTGGTGGAGGCCTCGCTCGAGGGCTGAGAGCCGGCTGGCTGCGGCGTCGAGGGTGAGTCCGTGCTCGGTGCGCCGCCGTCGCAGGTCCGCGCCGTGGGGGACCTCGGGCGGGTCGGTCAACAGTCGGTGGACTTCTCGTGCGATGTGGCGCTTGAGGCAGCGGAGGATCTCGCGGTTGGTCTTGCCCTCGGCGCGCCGTCGGGCGGCGTAGGCCTGGGTGCGCTCGTCGTTGCGGAGCCTGACTGTGGCGATGCGCCACAGGGCGTTGTTGGCCTGGGGGTCGCCGCCGCGGTTGAGCCGGTGGCGCACGGTGCGGCCCGAGGATGCCTCGATGGGGCTGGCGCCGCAGAGCGCCGCGAAGGACGCTTCGCTGCGCAGGCGGTCGGGGTTGTCGCCGGCGGCGACGAGCAGCGCGGCGGCGACTTCGGGGCCGACGCCGGGAGCGGCCAACAAGGCGGGGGCGGCCTGCGCGCACAGGCGTGCGATCTCGGCGGCGAGCTCGCTGATCTCGGCGCTGAGAGCGCGCCAGCGCGCCGCGAGGACGCGAAGCGACCTCTTGGCCGCGGCGGCGGCCTCGCCGCGGCCGGGATCGGGCCGCAGCCGGGCGCAGGCGTCGACCAGCGCAGCGGTGCGAAGGCCCCGCAGAGGGGCCGCGACCTGCTCGGGGGCGGTCACCAGCAGTCCCTTGAGCTGGTTGATGGCGGCGGTGCGTGCCTTGACCGCGGAGCGGCGCGCGGCGCGCAGCATCCGGATCGCCTCCACCGGGCCGTCCGCGGACTTCGCGCAGGCTGTGGCCTCTCCTGAGAGCACCGCACGCGCGGCCGCCTCGGCATCCGCGGGATCGGACTTGTGCCCGCGGCGCGCCCGGCGCTTCGGGCGCAGCACCTCGATCACGGTCAAATTCTCCGCGGCGAGATGACGCGCCAGGCCCGCGCCGTAGCTGCTGGTGCCCTCCACCCCGACACGCTCCACCCCGCCGAGGCCGCGCAGCCATCCCAACAGCTGCTCGTAGCCCGATCGCGTCGCCGGGAACGACGCTGTGTCCAACAGCCGCCCCGCCGAGTCGATGGCCGCTGCCGTGTGCGGTTCGCGGTGGGTGTCCACCCCGCCTATGACGATCCGTTGTTCATCTGGCATAATCGGTCTGCCCTCCTCGGAACACTCCAATGGACTGGGCACCACCGGCCGGAACGACGGACAGTGCACTCAAGGCGCTTGAACCGAGGCTCCTATCAGGTCACATTCCTTCCGACCGGCTGGTGCGCGCCCCGACAGGTCACAGGCCGACAGATCGTTTGCAAGGCACGAAGCCAGCGAAGAGCCGAGTCAGGCCCGCACCCGTCGGGAACGCCACTTCCATTATGAGTGCGAAGAGCCGGAAACCGGATCACCGGCGGCTGGTCATGTGCCGAGAGCGGTGGCGGTGTGGGTCAGGCCGCTGCTGTAGTGCTTGCGAGTGACGCGTGCAGGCGCAGCCCTGCTGCTCGCATCACCTTGAGCACGGTCGCAAGTTCTGGGTTGCCCGTCGCCGAGAGCGACTTGTAGAGGCTCTCTCGGCCGAGTCCAGCCGCGGCGGCGATCTTGGTCATGCCGACTGCCTTTGCGATGTCGCCGAGCACGGCGGCGACCAACTGGGGGTCGCCATCCTCAAGAGCCGCGTCGAGGTAGGCGACAGCGTCTGCCGTGGTCTCCAAGTGCTCGGCCGGATCCCACCGGCGAACTGGTATCTCGTTCATTCCGCTACCTCGATCCTTGCTGGGATTCGGCCCGCCAATGCCTGTGCCGTGGTGATGTCTCGTTGCTGGCTGTCCTTGTCGCCGCCTGCAAGCAGCACCATGAGTGTTTGCCCTCGCCGAGTGAAGCACACGCGGTAGCCGGGCCCATAGTCGATGCGGATCTCGGACACACCCTTGCCCACGGATCTCGCATCACCAGCGTGCCGCAGTGCCAGGCGCCTGATGCGAGCGTCGATACGCGAACGCGCATGTCGGTCCCGGAGCTTGGCGAACCATCGAGCGTAGACACCGGTCTGGCCAACTTCGACGTCCATTGTGCGAACGTATTGTCCAAGAGTATCCCATGCGATACGGTTTTTCGGACAAAAGGCGCTGCGCCCGCCACCAACCGCCGAGGTCGTCCGTGCGCCGTAGCATCGAGGTGTGAGCGCGACCGCTGCAGCGCCGACTCACGACGAGCTCGTGGCGAAGATGACCGGCGGCATGGCGCGTTCTGACTTGCCCCGGTTCGAGGGCTCGGACCGTCTGCGTCCAGACGGCCGTCCCAGGCCCGCCTTCCGGGCGAAGCTGCGTCGCATCCCGAATGCGATCAACGCATTCGAAGTGATTGCGACGCTGATTGCACCTGTTGCGGTGATCGCCGCGGTGATCGCCATCGATCACCCGCTGGCGTTGGTTGCTGCCGTGCCGATCATCGGCACGTTGCAGCTGCGGATGTTCATCCTTTACCACGAAGCGTCGCACAGGCTGCTGTTCTCGAACCGCTGGCTGAACGATCGCATCGGCATCAACCTCGTGGGCTGGTTCCCGTTCGGCACCGGCGCGCATCACTACCGCCGGGGCCATGCCAACCATCACCGGGACGAATTCGGCCCCCGCGAGCCGGATTTCCTGCTGTATTCGTTCTACCCAATTGCGTGGTCGTCGCTTCGCCGGAAATTCGCGCGGGATGTCGTCGGCGTGTCGGCGTGGCGCATCGTCAAGCCCCGGTTCACCGGCTTGGCCAAGCTCAAGTTCCTGCCGCTCAGCCTGCGCTTCTTTGCGGGCCAGGCTGTCGTGTTCGCTGGGTTCTGGCTGGCGGGGCACCCATGGCTGTACCTGCTCTTGTGGGCGCTGCCCTTCTTCACCTGGTACCAGATCATCAACCGCTTGCGGGCCATCGCCGAGCACGGCGGCATGACCCGGACGCCCGACCGCCGCAATACCACGCACCACATCCGCCAGAGCTGGTTGGCCCGGGTGTTGTTCGCGCCGTACCACGTCGGCCACCACCTGGCGCATCACGTCGATTCCGGCGTGCCGGCCCGCAACCTGCGGCGTCTGAATCAAGCGCTCCTCGAGGACGGCTACCTGCCTGCCGAAGCTTCGTGGCCCACCTATCGCTCGCTGTGGCGCGCCCTCGCCTCGGGCACGTCGAACGCCGCGTAACGCCGACTTCGCGTCGCCGGGGGCGTCAACACGAGGGTTGAGCGTCTGCGTCGAATACGTTTCGAGGCCATGTCGCGACTGAAATCAGTGCAGCTCGGTTCGAATAGCGGTCTCCAGGTCTCGGAGCTCTGCTTGGGAACCATGAACTTCGGGATCCCCGGTCGGGGCCACCAAGGTGACTGGACCCTCGACGTCGATGCGGCGCGGCCCATCTTCGAAGCGGCCATCGAGCGTGGCCTCTACTACTTCGACTGCGCGGACATCTACGGAGTGGGCGCGTCCGAAGAGGTCGTGGGCCAGCTGCTGCGAGAGCTGCTGCCCCGTGAGAAATACGTGCTCACCACCAAGGTGTCGATGCCGATGGGCCGCAATCCGAATGAGGGCGGGCTGTCCCGCAAGCACATCATGGAGGGCATTGACAACTCGCTGCGCCGCCTCGGCGTCGACTATGTCGATCAGCTGGTCATCCACCGTCACCCGCACGGCATTCCCGGCAGTGTCTCCACGCCGATCGCCGAGTCGATGGAGGCGCTTCATGAGGTGGTGAAGGCGGGCAAGGCGCTGTACCTCGGCGGCTCGTCGATGTTCGCGTGGCAGTTTGCCGAGCTGCAGATGACCGCCGAGATGCGGGGCTGGACCAAGTTCGTCTCAATGCAGAACCACTACAACCTCATCTATCGCGAGGAAGAGCGCGAGATGAACCCGTACTGCGCGAGCACCGGGGTGGCGCTGACTCCCTGGTCGCCGCTGGCGCGGGGGATCCTCGCGGGGACCTATCGAGGCGGCATGGACGCCGGCACGACGAACCGTTCCCAGGGCCAGGACCGCCAGCGCACCGAGAGCCTGTACCGAGGCGCGCGCGACTTCGACATTGCCGCCCGCGTCACCGAGGTTGCCGACCGCCTCGGCGTGCGACCTGCCCAGATCGCGCTGGCGTGGCTGGCCAACAAGCCCGAGATCACAGCGCCCGTTGTGGGCGTGTCGAAGATCAGCCAGCTCGACCAGCTCGTCGAGGCCATGTCGATCGAGCTGAGCGCGGACGACGCTGCGTACCTCGAAGAGCTCTACGAGCCCGTCCACAACCTGCTGACCCTCGGCACGAGCTGAGGCGCGAGTCCTGCCAGTCGTCATCCGCAACGAGATCGCATCATGGCCGTCCACAGGCCGTCGCCGCGCCCGAGGCTGATCTCCCGAGGCTGATCTTCCGCGGTCGCCAGCGGGCGATCTGGCCTGGACATGTTCACGCCCAATGTGAGTCCGCGTCCGGCTCCGGAACCGACGGGCCTCGGGTAACTGCGCTGCTCAACGTTCTGCTAGAGCTACCTGCACGGCGATCATGCGAACACAGGAAGCTGAGATGGCGTACTTCGATCTGGGGTCGTACGGGTGGCCGATCACCACACGGAGCCCGGACGCCCAACTCTGGTTCGACCGCGGGATGGCGTGGTGCTACGGCTTCAACCACGAGGAGGCCATCGCCTGCTTCGAGCGAGCGCTCGATCACGATCCCGGCTGTGCCATGGCCCACTGGGGCATCGCGTATGCCATCGGGCCCAACTACAACAAGCCGTGGGAAGCCTTCGACCCCGAGGACCTGGCCAGCTCGCTCGAACTTGCTCGCGCCGAATCAGCAGCAGCCACCGCCGCAGCAGAAAGCGCCACGGACATTGAGCGAGCACTCATCGGCGCCTTGGCCGAGCGATATCCGCCCGGTCCCCTTGACCCCCAGGGAGACGACCTCGGGCGTTGGAATGACGCCTACGCCGACGCGATGCGGGAGGTTTATCGGGCTCACAGCGACGATCTCGATGCTCGCGCGCTGTTTGCCGAGGCCATCATGAACCGGACCCCATGGGAGCTCTGGGACCTCGTCACCGGCGAACCTCCCGAAGGCGCCGGCACGCTCGAAGCCGTCGAGGTACTGCAAACCGCGTTCGAGACGCTGGAGGCCCAGGGTGCGAACAGCCATCCGGGCCTGTTGCACATGTACATCCATCTCATGGAGATGTCGCCGCATCCCGAGCGGGCGCTGAGCGCGGGGGACCGGTTGGTGGATCTCGTTCCCGACGCGGGGCACTTGATTCACATGCCGACCCACATCGACGTGCTCTGCGGCAACTACCACGATGTGGTGGCGCGCAATTCCGCAGCGATCGTCGCCGATCGGAAGTTCCTGGACCTCGAAGGGCCGATGAACTTCTATTCCGCCTACCGCTGCCACAACTATCACTTCAAGGTGTATGGGGCGATGTTCGCCGGCCGGTACGCAGCGGCGCTGGAAGCAGCCACCGAGATGATCCGCACCCTGCCCGCCGAGCTGCTGCAGACGGGCTCGCCGCCGATGGCCGACTGGCTCGAGGGGTTCGTACCGATCAAACAGCACGTGTTGATCCGCTTCGGCAAATGGGACGAGATCCTCGATCAGACCCTGCCCGACGACACTGAGCTCTATTGCGTCACCACGGCGATGATGCATTACGCGCGGACGGTGGCCTACGCCTCGACGGGCCAGGTGGACGCCGCCGACGCCGAACGCGAGGCCTTCCTGGCCGCACGTGACCGGGTACGTGCGAGCCGGACACTGTTCAACAACTCCTGTGAGGACATCTTGGCTGTCGCTGAGGCCATGCTGACCGGTGAGGTGGAGTACCGGCGGGGCAACTTCGACGCCGCCTTCGACCACCTCCGCCGAGCGGTCGAACTGGACGACAACCTGACCTATGACGAGCCCTGGGGCTGGATGCAGCCCGCCCGCCATGCCCTCGGCGCCCTGTTGCTCGAACAAGGCCATCTCGATGAGGCAGAGGCGGCTTACCGCGCCGACCTCGGCCTCGACGGCGTGCTGCGGCGTGCCTGCCAGCATCCGGACAACCTGTGGAGCCTGCACGGACTACATGAGTGCCTGACCCGTCGAGGCGACATCGTCGAAGCTCCGCACATGCGCCAGCGCCTGGATCTCGCTGTCGCTCGAGCCGACGTTCCGATCTCTGCCTCGTGTTTCTGCAGGTCAGAGACCACTGGGCCGCACTAACTGCAGGACAGTGACCGGATCCAGCCGCCCTGGACGGGCTGAGCATCGGGCCGGGCCCTCTCGCCAGAACCAAGAGCAGGCTTGCAGCCTCAGCGAATCCCGCACTTTATGAGGCGTAGTGTCGCCCTTAGCGCTTTTTCATGAGGAGCCGAGATGGCGTACTTCGATCTGGGCTCGTACCGGTGGCCGCTCACGACGCGAGATGCGCAAGCCCAGCTCTGGTTCGACCGGGGCATGGTGTGGTGCTGCGGCTTTCACCATGAGGAGGCGATCGCCTGCTTCGAGCGTGCCCTCGAGCACGACCCGGACTTGGCAATGGCGCACTGGGGCATCGCGTATGCCATCGGACCCAACTACAACAAGTCGTGGGAAGCCTTCGACGACGAGGATCTGCGCAGCTCCCTCGATCTCGCTCGGGCCAAAGCAGCCGCAGCCGCTGACGCATCAGCCGGTGCGACCGAGGTCGAGAGCGCCCTCATTAGCGCACTGGCACAGCGCTACCCACCCGATCCGGCCATACCTGGGCCGGACGACCTCGGCCTGTGGAACGACGCCTACGCGGACGCGATGCGCGAGGTCTACCGGGTCCACCGCGACGATCTGGATGTCTGCGCACTCTTCGCCGAGGCGATCATGAACCGGACCCCGTGGCAGCTGTGGGACCTGGTCACCGGCGAGCCCGCCGACGGCGCGGGCACCCTCGAAGCGGTCGAAGTGCTGGAGACTGCCTTCGAGACGCTCGATGGCGAGGGCGCGAACAGCCATCCCGGCCTGCTGCATATGTACGTCCATCTCATGGAGATGTCGCCGCATCCCGAGCGAGCGCAGGCGGCGGGCGACCGGATCGTCGATCTCGCTCCCGACGCCGGGCACCTCAATCACATATCGACACACATCGACGTGCTGTGCGGCGATTACCACCTCGTCGTGGCGCGGAATTCAGCGGCGATCGTCGCCGACCGGAAGTACTTGGACCTCGAAGGCCCGTTGAACTTCTATTCGCTCTACCGCTGCCACAACTACCACTTCAAGGTGTACGGGGCGATGTTCGCGGGCCAGTACCGCCCGGCGCTGGATGCGGCTGAAGAGATGACCCGCACGCTGCCTGCAGAGCTGTTGCAGACGCCCTCACCGCCGATGGCGGACTGGCTGGAGGGGTTCGTGCCGGTCAAGCAGCACGTGCTGGTGCGCTTCGGCAAGTGGCAGGAGATCCTCGCCCAACCCCTGCCTGACGACCAGGAGCTGTACTGCGTCACCACGGCGACGATCCGCTACGCGCGGACGGTGGCCTACGCCTCGACGGGCCAGGTGGAGGAAGCGGTAGCCGAACGTGCGGCCTTCCTGGCAGCCAAGGCCCAGGTTCTGCCGAGCCGGAAGCTGTTCAACAACACGTGCGAGGAGATCCTGGATATCGCCGCAGCCATGCTGACGGGCGAGGTGGAGTACCGGCGCGGCAACCACGATGCAGCCTTCGAGCATCTCCGCCGGGCAGTCGAGCTCGACGACAACCTGCACTACAACGAACCCTGGGGCTGGATGCAACCCGCTCGCCATGCCCTCGGCGCGTTGTTGCTCGAGCAGGGCCGCGTCGTTGAAGCAGAGGCCGCATACCGTGGCGACCTCGGTCTCGACGGCCAGCTCCGGCGTGCCTGCCAGCATCCCGACAACCTGTGGAGCCTGCACGGCCTGCATGAGTGCCTGGTCCGTCGAGGGGACACCGTCGAAGCGCCGCTCATCCGCCAGCGCCTCGATCTGGCTATCGCACGTGCCGACGTTTCGATCACTGCCTCGTGCTTTTGCCGGCTGGAGAGCGCTGCGTCCGCATGAACGCCAGGCCGTAGCCTTGGCCATCGTGTTCCAGGTGCCCGGTAATCCTGCCGAGGTCTCGGCGGCATTGTCCGAACATGGGTACCTGCCTGACGACGGCCTGTCGACGGTGGTGTACCTGTCGGTCTCGATGGGACGGCCGCTGTTCCTCGAAGGCGACGCCGGCGTCGGCAAGACCGAGCTGGCCAAAGTGCTGGCCGCCTGGACGGGCGGGGAGTTCATCCGGCTGCAGTGCTACGAGGGCATCGACGCCGCCCAGGCGCTGTACGAGTGGGACTACACCCGCCAGCTGCTGCACCTGCGCACCGCCGAAGCAGCCGGTCGAGCGTCGGCTGATGCCGAGGCGATCGAGGACGAGCTGTACTCCGAACGATTCCTGATCCGCCGGCCGCTGCTGCGTGCAATCGACCACAACGACACGACGCCCGCAGTGCTGCTGATCGACGAAGTCGACCGAGCCGACGACGAGTTCGAGGCGTTCCTGCTGGAAGTGCTGTCTGACTTCACCGTCACCGTGCCCGAGCTGGGCACCATTACCGCTGCGAGCCCGCCGCTCGTGGTGGTCACTTCGAATCGCACCCGCGACGTTCACGACGCGCTCAAGCGACGGTGCCTGTACCACTGGGTGGCGCACCCGTCTGTGGAGCGGGAGGTCGAGATCGTCAAGCTCAAGCTGCCCGACGTCGACGGCACGCTCGCCCGGCAGGTCGCGTCGGCCGTGTCTGCCATGCGGGAGATGCGGCTCTACAAGCCGCCCGGCGTCGCTGAAACGATCGACTGGGCCACCGCGCTGGGCCGTTTGGGCGCATCCGAGCTGGACCCGCCGATGCTCGAAGCGACGCTCGGGACGGTGCTCAAGTACCGCGAGGACCAGCAACGGGTCACCTCAGTGGGCATGGAGATGATCATGGCCGCCGTCGCTGAGGCCTGAGCCGGCCGAGGCCTGGCGCGGACGAGAAGCAGTACGGGCTGAACATGGCAGCCGCTGGTGGCACCGGAACCGCGGAGCCGTCGCCTCCGCGGGCGACGAACGGTTTCGACGAGCCGCCCAACGGGCTGGTGAACGAGCCCGAACGGCTGGCGTCCGCGTTCAGCGCGATCTTGCGAGGCGCCGGTCTCGTCATCACGATCCGTCGGGTGATGGCCTTCACCGAGGCACTTCGGCTGCTCGGTGCAGAGCGGCGCGACGGCGTCTACTGGGCAGGACGAGCGACGTTGGTAGGCAGCCCCGCCGACATTGTCCTGTACGACCGGGCGTTCGCCGTGTTCTGGGAGGGCCGCGCGCCGAGCGGCATCTTCGTCGAGCTGCCCCCCATCTCGGTAACGCTTGCCACCGATACCGACGACGAGGGCGCCGCCCCGCCAGCGGACGACGACGGCGAACCCGACACAGGACCAACGCTGCGAGTTCGCTACAGCGACACCGAGACGCTGCGCCACAAGGACTTCGCCGACTGCAGCGACGCCGAGTTGACGGAGCTCCATTCGTTGATGGGCGAGCTTCGATTCCATGCCGTGACGCGCCGCTCGCGTCGAGCGGTGAGGGCCAAGAGGATCTCCCGTCGACCCGACCTGCGTCGCACCATTCGCCGTGCCTTGCGCACCGGAGGCGAGGCGATCCACCGTGAGTTTCTCACTGGGGACCGCAAGCCGCGGCGGGTCGTGCTGCTGCTGGACGTATCGGGCTCGATGGAGCCGTACGCCAGAGCCTTGGTGCGCTTTGCTCATGCGGCGGTGGTGGGCCGGACCCGGGTCGAGGCATTCACCATCGGCACCCGCCTGACGAGGGTGACCCGAGAGCTGTCGTCACGTGATCCTGACGCAGGCCTGCGAGATGCGGCGGCGTCGGTGCAGGACTGGTCGGGCGGCACCCGGCTGGGCGAGACCCTTCACGAGTTCAACGACAAGTGGGGGGTGCGGGGCCATGCCCGCGGCGCGATCGTGGTGGTCGTCTCGGACGGCTGGGACCGCGGCACTCCTGACGAACTCGAAGAGCAGATGGCCCGCCTGCATCGGGTCACGCACCGGCTGGTGTGGGTGAATCCGCTGAAGCACACGCCCGGCTACGCGCCGCTGGCGCGGGGCATGGCCGCGGCGTTGCCGCACGTCGACGACTTCATCGAAGGTCACTCGTTCGACTCGCTCGAACAGCTGGCCGCGACCATCGCAGCATGAAAGCGATCCTGGTAACTCGAGCGCGAGTGACGCGAAGCATCACCATGCAGCGAGACTGATCACATGGACGAGATCTTGGACGACATCGACCGGTGGCGTACCGCGGGCCAGCGGGTGGCAGTGGCCAAGGTGGTGGACATCGAAGGCTCTGGTCCACGCGATCCAGGGGCGGCGATGGCAGTCAACGAGGACGGCGAAGTCGCGGGCTCGGTGTCGGGCGGCTGTGTCGAGGGCGCTGTGGTGGGCGAAGCCCTGGCACTGCTCGGGGGCAGCCGCGGCGCTGGCATCACGACGTTCGGCTACAGCGACGACGAGGCATTTTCTGTCGGGCTGACCTGTGGCGGCACGATCCACCTGTTCGTGGAGGAACTCAACTGGTGACCAGCCTCTACGAGGTGTTCCGCGACGCCATCCGAGCCGAGGAGCCGGTCGCTCTAGCGACGGTCGTCGAAGGACCCGATGCCGGAGCAAAGCTGCTGGTGCGACCCGATGAGCCCACGCTGGGCAGCCTCGGCGACGCCGACCTCGATCGGGTCGTTGAACGCGACGCGCTCGGGATGCTCGACGCCGGCATCAGCGAGGTGCGCCACTACGGCCAGCACGGCGAGGCCCGCCAGATGGACCTCAGCGTGTTCGTGGAGTGCCACGCCCGTCGCCCCCACATGGTCATCTTCGGAGCGGTGGACTTCACCCGGGCACTTGCCGCCCAGGCCAAGCTGCTCGGCTACCGCGTCACGGTGTGCGATGCCCGCGAAGTGTTCGCCACCCGGCGCCGATTCCCGATGGCCGACGAGGTGGTCGTCGACTGGCCGAACCGTCTGCTCGACCGAATCGGCGACGACCTGGGGCCCAGAGACGCCGTGTGCGTGCTCACTCACGACCACAAGTTCGACGTTCCCGCCATCGTGGGCGCCCTGCCGACACGCGTCGGTTACCTCGGCACCATGGGTTCGCGCACAACGCACGAGAAACGTTCCGAGCGCCTACGCGAAGCCGGTGTCACCGATGCCGAGCTTGAACGCGTCGCCGCCCCGATTGGTCTAGATATCGGCGGACGCACCCCCGAGGAGACAGCGGTGTCAATCGTGGCCGAGATCATCGCAGCCCGAACCGGCCGCGAGGCCCCCAGGCTCAGCCACGGCGAGGGCCGCATCCACTAGCGCTTCGGGTCCGAGCCACAGCGCGGACAATTCGGACAGCCCGTGCAGCGTTGGGCCCAGAGTGCGCACCCAATCTATGGACCCGAAAAGGGTCCCTCTGCCAGTGCCTTCGCGAGCACTGGGATGTGATTCTCCAGCGTCAACCAGATTCTCTTACTGTCGATCTTGTGATACTCGTGAGTGATGAAGTTCCGAAATGAACGCATCTCGTCCCACGGGATCTCCGGATAGCGCGATCTGGTGTCATCTGAGAGTTTGCTAGCAGCTTCTCCGATGATGTGGAGCAGGCGTTCTGCGGCCAACCCGCGCATCCATTCGTCCCGGTAGGCCTGCTCGCCACCACGCACGATCTCCCGTGCGCGTTCGGAAGCCCGCGAGATGTCGCGCAGGCGCTCCTCGTCGCTGCGGCTCATATGCGGATCGAATCCTCCAGCATCGAGCTGTACGGATGCTCCAAGGTCTCGGCTGAACACACATCGACGGGGCAGCCGAGCAACTCCGTGAGGTCATTCCATAGGCCTGCGATGTCAACGAGATCGGCGTCGTGTTCCCATTCGCACACGAAATCGATGTCGCTCTCGCCGTCGTCGGTGCCACGAGCCACTGATCCCGCCAAAGCGATTGACGTCGCCTTGCGTCTCGCCGCAGCGCGTCTGATGGCGTCCCGGTGGCACCCAAGGATCTCATCGCGGCGGGACATGCACGCATCGTAACGGCCGTTCATCCTGCCTATTCGCACATACGGTGGCGACGGCTTCGCGACCCAAACGGGCTGCACGGTCCCCCACGGGGACGGCCAACATCAAGTCGACAAATGCCGCTTCAACAGCGCCGATCTGCGTCACGTCAGTCCTCGAAGTGCGGAATCTACGGCGCGTGGCCTCTACGAAGACCTTCGACCACCCGTCAGTTCACACCGGCCCAAACCGACCCGCGGGAGCATCCGCCTGGCTGCTGCCGTCGATTCCCCAACAGGTGATCGTTTGGTCGGGCGCGCTGAATGTGCAGAGGCGGCGATCTTCATGGGACCGTGTCGCGGCGGACCAGTAGCGTCAGCGCGATGGACTTCACAACGAACGAGGACCACGAGGCGATCCGCGAAGGCGTCCGGCGGGTCTGCGCGGACTTCCCCGACGAGTATTGGCGCGACCGAGACGAGAACCACGAGTTCCCCTGGGACTTTTACAACGCCATGGCCGAAGGCGGCTGGGTCGGCATTGCAATTCCCACCGAGTTCGGCGGCGGTGGGCAAGGCATCACCGAGGCCTCCATCGTGCTCGAGGAGGTGGCTGCCAGCGGCGCGGCCATGAACGGCTGCTCTGCGCTGCACCTGTCCATTTTCGGCATGGAACCGGTTCGCAAATACGGCTCGGACGAGCTCGTGAAAGAATTCCTGCCCGGAGTGGCCAACGGCTCCATCCATGCGGCGTTCGGCGTGACCGAGTCCGATGCGGGCACCGACACCACCTCGATTCGGACGCGGGCGGTGCGCGACGGCGACGAGTACGTGATCCACGGCGCCAAGGTGTGGACCACCAAGGCCCCCTACTGCGATGTGTGCCTGCTGCTGGTGCGCACCACACCGAAGGAAGAGTGCGACGGCCCGACAGGGGGCATGACGCTGCTGCTGGTGGACCTGCAGGATCCAGCGGTGGAAATCACGCCCATTCCCAAGGTGGGCCGCAACGCGGTGGTCTCCTGCGAGGTTCGCTACGACGGCTTGCGTGTGCCCGTCAGTCGCCGCGTCGGCGAGGAGGGCGAAGGCTTCCGCTACATCCTCGACGGCCTCAACCCCGAGCGCATCCTGATCTCCGCTGAGGCGCTGGGCATCGGCCGGGTCGCGCTGCGACGTGCCGTCGACTACGCCAAGGGCCGAATCGTCTTCGGACGTCCGATCGGACAGAACCAGGGAATCGCCTTCCCGCTCGCGGACAGCTACGCCCGGCTCCACGCGGCCGAACTGGTGGTGCGCGATGCGTCGTGGCGTTACGACAACGGCCTCGACTGCGCCGCGCAGGCCAACTTGGCGAAGTACCTGGCGTCGGAAGCCGCGTTCGAGTGCACGGACCGGGCCATGCAGACGCACGGAGGGTTCGGCTATGCCAAGGAATACGACGTCGAGCGCTATTGGCGCGAGGCAAGGCTCATGAAGATCGCCCCGGTCAGCCAGGAGATGGTCATGAACTACGTGTCGTCAAAGGTGCTCGGCCTGCCTCGCTCGTACTAGTCGATTCGATCGGGCATTCGGCACAACGACATCCAAGAGATGACCACGGCGGGCGTCCTGCTGGCTGCCGGGGCGGGGACGCGTTTCGCGGCACCGGAGCACAAACTTCTGTCGGTGCTCGACGGGCGCACCGTGGCGGCCCGATCCCTGGAAGCGCTGCTCGAAGCGGAACTCGACGCCGTGGCCATCGTCACTGGCGCAGTCGACCTTTCCGCGGTGGTGCGCGACGTCGTCGGCGCCATCGACAATGCGGTCACGCTGCTCCACAACGACCGCTGGGATTCCGGCATCGCCTCGTCGCTGCTCTGCGCCACGGACTGGGCCCGTCGCAGCGGGCACGATGCGATCGTGATCGGACTCGGCGATCAGCCCTTTGTTCCGGCGTCAGCTTGGGCCTCAGTCGCGTCGAGCGCAGCGTCGATCGCAGCAGCTGCCTACGACGGTGTTCGGGGCAACCCTGTGCGCCTGGCCCGGGAGGTCTGGCCGCTGCTGGGGCGTGGCGGCGACGAAGGCGCACGAACCCTCATGCGCAAACTTCCCGAATTGGTGCTACCGGTAGCCTGCAAGGGTCGCCCGGACGACATTGACACCGTGGAGGATCTGAGCCGATGGAGCTGAAGAGTGAATTCCGTGTGGGCATTCCCGTCCAGCAGGCCTGGAACACGCTGACCGACGTCGAGTTCATCGCTCCGTGCATGCCGGGTGCGCAGCTGACCGAGATCGACGGCGACGAGTTCAAGGGCGGCGTGAAGATCAAGGTCGGCCCGATCACGGCGCAGTACAAGGGTTCAGCTCGCTTCGTCGAGCTCGACGAGGCGAACCACCGTGTCGTGCTTGAGGCCACCGGTCGAGACTCGCGCGGCGCTGGCAACGCAGCCGCCGAGGTGACTGCGCAGATGACGCCTGACGGCGACGGCACGGTGATCGCCATCACCACAGATCTCAAGGTCACCGGCAAGGTTGCGCAGTTCGGCCGTGGCGTGATGGCCGACGTGACCCAGAAGCTCATCGGGCAGTTCGTCGACTCCTTGGAACAGAAACTCTCCGAAGTCGGCGCTTCCGATGCAGCAGACGCGACCCCCGCGGCTGACGAGGGCACCGACGACTCCGATGAGACCGCGGCTGACTCAGATGGCGACGCCGACGAAGCGGCAACGACCGAGACGGGGCCTCGCAAGATCGAGATGGCCGAGCCCGAGCCCATCGACCTGCTCGGAACCGCTGGCAAACCCATGCTGAAGCGCCTCCTCGCGCCGATCGCTGTGGTGGCTTTCTTCCTGTTGAGCCGCCGACGCAGGCGCAAGCGCCGGGCTCAAGGCTGAGCGACCGCACAGCGCACACGGCCGCGCATGCTCGCACCGGTGGCCGCAGACGCGCGCGGTTCAGAAGCCGAGCAGTCGCCGGTACTAGTCGCGTCCCTGAGTTGAGCAATGTTCGAGTGCTTCGCTGATCCCGCAGTTCCGACCCCGGCGCAATTCGACGGCGTCACGAAACTGCTCGGCCGGCCACCGCAGTGCCCGTTCGGCGTGGCTGTCGCTCACCCCGACGGTCGCCCGGTCGTCATCGCAAACGCGCCGTTGCTCGACGACGGCACGCCGATGCCCACTCGCTATTGGCTCGTCGACGCCGAGCTTCGCCGCCGTGTGTCGCAGCTGGAAGGCGATGGAGGGGTCAGAGCGGCCGAAGCAGCAGTTGACGCACAGACGCTCAAGGCTGCCCACGAACGCTATGCCGCCGACAGGGACGCGTTGATTCTGGCGGACTATGTCGGGCCACGTCCCAGCGGCGGCGTCGGAGGCACCGCGAGAGGCGTGAAGTGCCTGCACGCGCACCTCGCGTACCGGCTGACGGGCGGCTCCGACCCCGTCGGTGACTGGGTTCTGCGCCAGCTTGAGAACCCAGGTGCCAGATCGTGAGCGCACCGCACAGCTCCCAGCGGGCCCCGGTCGCCGTCGTGGACTGCGGCACCAACACCACGCGGCTGCTCGTCGACGACGGCGTGGGCCTTGGGCTGCGGTTGCAGCGCATCACGGGGCTCGGTCGCGGCGTCGATGCTGATGGCCGCTTGCGTGATGACGCCATCGGTCGGGTGCTCGACGTGCTGGAGGAATTTCGCGACGTCATGACGGCGCGCGGCGTGACCGACGTGCGAGCAGTTGCCACCAGCGCTGCACGCGACGCTGCCAACGGAGCAGAGTTCCTGCATCGGGCTGGCGAGCGGCTTGGCGTCCAAGTCGAGTTGTTGGACGGTGCCGCGGAAGCCGAGTACGGATTCGCGGGCGCCACCTCTGGCCTCGACGGCTCCGAGGGTGCTGCGCTGGTGCTCGACATCGGAGGCGGTTCCACGGAGTTCTCCTACGGCATTCCGGGACCCGGTGCCGTCCCGGTCGACGCCGTGTCGGTGGATATGGGCTCGGTGCGATGGACTGAGCGTTTCTTGAGCTCGGATCCGCCCAGACCCGAGGAGTTGAGCGCCGCCATCTCGGTGACCCGATTGCATCTCGACGACATCGAGCGCGAACACCCCGTGATCGGCCGTGGGGCATCCGCGGCTCAGCTCGTCGGAATTGCCGGCACGATCACGACGGTGGCCGCGGTCGAGATCGGTCTCGATCCCTACGACCCGGTGGCGATCGACGGCTTCGTGCTGACCCGTGCCGCCGGCGAGGATGTCTTCCGGACGCTCGCGACCGAGTCACTCGTCGATCGGGTGCACAATCCCGGCCTGCACCCTTACCGCGCGCCCGTCATTGTGGGCGGTTGCTGCATTTTGGTGTCGATCATGCGCCACTGGGAGATCGACGAATGCGTGGTGCGCGAGCGCGATCTCCTCGATGGGATCGTTGCGGAGCTGAGATCTCCAGGACCGCGCCGGCGCAATGTCAGCCCAACCGCAGAGGCCCGAACGCGCTAGGAAGCCCCCATGCGACTCGGTGAGCGTTGGCGTCGCGCCAGTACTGTGCGGGGGGTGAGTCGTCTGCGCACCGAGCGGCTCGAGCTTCGCCCGCTCGTGCCGTCCGACTTCGCCCAATGGAATGAGGTCCGCCAGCGCTGCAATGTCTGGCTGGAGAAATGGGAGCCGAGGCCTCTAGCTGGTTCACCGAATCCTTCTCGCGAACCGCAGGCGTTCACCAATCGCTGCAGGGTGCGCGAGCGCGAACGTTCGCTGGGATCTTCCTTCGATTTCGGGCTGTGGCATGAGGGCTGGTTTTGCGGCGAGATCAACATCTCTCACGTCGCTCGCGGCGCGTTCCTGAGCGCACACGTGGGCTACTGGATCGACGAGCGATTCGCTGGGAAAGGACTCGTCGCCGAGGGCCTGCTCGCCGTGTTCGAGTTCGCCTTCACCCAAGTGGGCTTGCACCGGGTGCAGATTTCGATCATGCCCCGAAACGACGCCAGCCTGCGGGTCGTGGACAAGCTGGGCCTTCGCTCGGAGGGCATCGCCCGGGGGTACATCCAGATCGCAGGCGTCTGGGAGGACCACGTTCGATTCGGTTTGACCGTCGAGGAGTGGGAGGCCCGGCGCGACGAGATGGCAGAGCGGCTTGTGACGGCGCGCAATGGCGGTGTCGCTCAGTCGTCGAGCTCTGCCAGCCAGTCCTGACCAGGACCGCAATCCGACGAGATCGGGCACCAGCGGCAGGCCGGTCCGGGCGAACGACGAGGCTCGCGTGCCCCCGATGCGAGCTCGATGTAACGGCCGATGCCGTCGACAGTTCGCCGCAGCGCGCTCTCGAGCACCTCGGGGGTGACGAGCTCGTGCTCGATGCGACCCTCCGCCACGTAGAACGAACCGATGCCCAGCGGCGGAACGCCGACTGAGAGTGTCTCTATGAGCGCGTAGAAGCGCAAGTCCTCGGGATCGGTCGGAGTCCGGCTGCCGGTCTTGAGATCGATGATCACCTTGCCGGCGCGGGAGCCGACCCGCTCGGCGTCATCAGCGCTTACGGGTTCGGGTGTGCCCAACGTGAGGTCGTACTTGCCGCTCAGGACGAAGGTTCCGCCGCACAGTCGCACGCGCGCCTTCATTTCCGTGGTCGGTCGCCACGAGCGCGGCATGAGGGGGAACGTTTCGGAGAATCGCGTCAGCAGGGCGATGCAGTTGGCCACGAGGTCCGCCCGCTCGCCGGGGCTGCAGCCGGCGAGAAATCCGCCCAGATTCTTGTCAGTCTCGACGAGGCGCTCGACGGCGGCATCGGTGGCCTCGACAGGACCGAGCCCCGAGTGGATCGACAGCTCCACGGCTTTGTGCAGGACGGTGCCGCGAGCGATCGGCACCGACCACTCGAAATGGCCGTCCGAATCCGCGAGGTGGCGGGCTTCGCAGCCGAACACTCCGTTCAGGTCCCGCTTGGAGATCCACAGGCCGCGGCTGTCCACTTCGCGGGCATCGTCACACAGCCCAGCGAGCGCGGCGTCGAGGTGGGCTCGCATCGCTGCGGCGAGGTCGAGGCCGTAGACCGGCCGCTCATCGCGAGGGACCCGGATTGCGTCAAGCGTCGTACGTTGCGCCGGCAGCAAGGCACCGGCGCCGGGCGCACTCGTCGGTGCCGTCTCCGCTTCGGCCGCGCTGGTCATTGTCCGCCATTCTTGTCACACCCGCCTGTGACTCTGTGTGTCATGGCAGCGACACCCCGCACTCATCCACCCGCCCCGCTGCGACTGGTCGCCTCGCAACCCAGCCGCGCCCGCCAGCATCGACCTGCGCCCTCTCGGCCCGACGGTTCGTCAAGCACCTCGGTTGACGGCGCCGACGTTTCAGGCCGCTTCGTGCTCACCGCCCGCGCGCTCGCCGCTGCCGCCCGCGAACTGGACTTGTGCGTTCCGAGCTTCCAGAGCCCACCGCGCTGCGAGGGTCTCGATCGGTCCGTCAACCGCGCGGCGGGCTCCGATGACTGTGTCGTGGCGATACGGGTGCGGGGACGTCCCTTCGGGGCTGTCGTCGCAGATGCCATCGAGGGTGTCGTGGTGTGCAACGACTTGACGGCCCCAGACGCCGGCGCGGTCCGCAACGAGCTGTGGCGAGCCGTCGAGCGGGCACATCACGAACCTCGCCCGCGCCAACAGTCAGCTTCACCGACCAGCGATGCTGGTCAGCCACCCCAAACTTGGGGCGAGGCTGCCTGAGCACCGGCGTAGTCTCACCACCGCAGCCCGGCCCGGGTGGCGGAACTGGCAGACGCAGAGGGCTTAAACCCCTCGGCTCCCAAGGGAGCGTGCGGGTTCGAATCCCGCCCCGGGCACACAGCGCCCGCGACCGCAGCAGATGAGCGGGCAGCTGATGAGCGAGCAGGCGGTCAGAGTTCGGCGGCGGCGCGCAGTGAAGCAGCGGTCTCCGTGCCGGGTCCGAGTCGTCGGGCTGCGGCGTCGATGCAGCGGTCGGCCAGCACTCGGTTCAGCGGGGTGGGAATGCTGTGCTGCTCGCCGAGATCACGGATGCGCCCATTGAAGTGATCGACTTCGACGGTCGGTCGTCGGAAGTTGAGGTCCTGCCAGGTCGACGGGTAGCTGTAGAGCGCGGGGTCTGTGTTGCCGCTCGACTCGCGGACGCCGGGCTCCCGCTGACGGGCGACCATGTCGCGCAGGTCGCGCCCGCCTTCCATGATCGGCGTGATACCTGCCGCGTCGAGCACGTTCGCGGCCTCTTCGAACACGTCGGCCAGGAAGAAGCGGTTCTCCTCGTCGCAGAACCATTCCTGAACCGGGAGATCGGTCAGTGCCGCAAACGCGTTCGAGAGGTTCATGACGAGCTTTCCCCACTTGGCGTCTGCCACTCGCTCTTCGAGCGCACCACCCATGTCAGCAGCGACAAGGTCATCGACAACCGAGGCGCACAAGTCGTCGAAGCCGGTGGGCCAGCAGCCGATCCGGGCCTTGCGCGCACCGGTGTGGGTGACCACGCCAGGTTCGTCGATCCGAGCACCGATGCGGACCATGACGCCGTAGGCGCGCAGGCCTTGGCCCAGCAGCCATTCCTCATTCGTGACCCCGTTCTGAAAGCAGAACAGCGGGACGTCGGCGTACAGGTCACGGTGCTCCGAGATCGCCTCGAACGTGTGCTGAGTCTTCATCGTCAGCAGCACCGCTGAGTTCGAGTCGATGGGGAGTTCATGGGCTCGGCGGACGGCGGGCAGCCTGTAGTGGCCTTCGGTGTGGCCTGAGATCCTGAGCCCGTCGCGTTGAAGGGCTTCCAGATGGCGGCCGCGAGCCACCAGCGAGACCTGCCGTCCCGCCTGGGTGAGGCGTGCCGCCAAAACGCAGCCGATGGCTCCTGCTCCGTGAACGATGTAGTTGAGTTCGCCGCGCCCTGATGCTTCATTCGATGCCACGGCGCTACATCGTGCCAGACCAACCATGGGTAGAGGCGAGATTGGAGCAACTGCAGGCGCGCCTGCTTCACGTCGTCTGATGGCGCTCCATCGGCGCGCTTCGGAGCATTGCCCCGCACGGGTACCGTTCGGGCATGCGCGAGTGGAACACTGACCTGCCCAACATGATGGAGGCGTGGTTCTGGACCCAGTCAGCCGACGTGATCGACTCGGTGATCGCCCGACACCATGCCGAGGCCCCGCTGGACTGGTTCGAGGAACCCGATTATGACGATGTGATCCAGGCAGGGCCCGGCTACTGGTGCGTCATCCGGCACGCCGACGTGGCAGTGATCTCACGCAACACTGAGGTGTTCAGCTCCGCAAAGGGCATCACCCTGCTGGACGCGCCGCCCGAGTTCCTCGAGTTCTTCAGCTCCATGATCGGCATGGACGACCCTCGCCACGCTCGGCTGCGGCGGCTCGTGTCGAAGGGCTTCACACCGCGCATGCTGGCCGACCTCGACGGGGGCGTTCAGGCTGCGGCAGGTGACATCGTGGACTCGGTGTGCGAACGGGGCAGTTGCGACTTCGTGACCGACGTGGCCGCCGCGCTGCCGCTCAAGATCGTCTGTGACCTGATGGGCATCCCGGGGTCGGAGTTTCAAGGCGTGTTCGAAGCGACGAATGTCATCTTGGGCGTATCGGATCCTGAGTACCAGCCGCCCGATGTCGACATCCTGACAGCGCTGCTCAATGCGGGAGCTCACCTGGCCAACCTGATGGGCGAGGTCGCCGAGGCAAAGCGCGGGGGTGATGGCAAGGATCTGACCAGCGTGCTGGTCAACGCCGAGCTTCCCGACGACCAGCTAAGCAGCGCGGACCTGGCCAGCTTCTTCGTCCTGCTGACCGTCGCCGGCAACGAGACCACCCGCAATGCCATCTCGTGGGGGCTCAAGTACCTCACCGACCATCCCGATCAGCGGGCCATCTGGGCGGCAGATTTTGAGGGCGTTGCGCCCACTGCAGTCGAGGAAATCGTGCGGCTCTCCAGCCCGGTCGGTTACATGCGCCGGACCCTCACCCGCGACTTCGTCTTCGAGGGACGCGAAATGCAAGAGGGCGACAAGGTGGCGATGTTCTACGTCGCCGCCAACCGAGACCCAGCAGTGTTCGAAGACCCGTTCGGGTTCGACGTGTTGCGAGATCCAAACCCGCAGTACGGGTTCGGCGGCCCCGGACCGCATTACTGCCTGGGAGCGCATCTCGCACGCCGTGAGATGACCGTGATGTTTCGAGAGCTGTTCAACCGGCTGCCCGACATCGTCGCCGTCCGCGAGCCCGACACTTTGCAGGCAGCGTTCATTCACGGCGTCAAGCACCTCGATGCCGAGTTCACACCGACGGCACCTCTGGCTGGTTGAACGTCACGCGCAACAGCCGCGGCGAGTCGCTTGCCCCATAGGGTTCGCGGTATGACGACACCCCAGATCGCACCGGCGACGGGCAAGCTCGGCGTGCTCACGCCTGGCATGGGCGCCGTTGCCACGACGTTCATTGCCGGCGTTCTTGCCGCTCGGGCCGGCCTCGCGACTCCGATCGGCTCGGTCTCACAGATGGCCCACATCCGCTTGGGCGGCCGTGCCGAGGGACGCAATCCACTGATCCGTGATTTTGTGCCCCTGGCCAGCCTCGACGATCTTGTGTTCGGCGGCTGGGACCCGATCACGCCCAACGCTCTGGAGGGGGCGCGCACGGCGGGCGTACTCGAAGAGCGCGATCTCGGTGTCATCTCGCGCGAACTCGAGGGCATCGTCGCCATGGACGCGGTGTTCGACTCGCGCTGGGTGAGCCGGCTCGAAGGAACCCGCACCAAGCCGCCGATGGGCAAGCTCGAATCGGCACAGGCGCTCATGTCAGACATCGAGCGCTTCCGATCCGAGAACGATTGCGATCGCTTGGTGATGGTGTGGTGCGGATCGACCGAGGCATACCAGGAGCCCAGTGAGGTCCACGCCAGCGTCGAGGCGTTCGAGGCTGGTCTCGCCGCAGACGACGCCAACATCTCGCCCAGCCAGATCTATGCGTACGCCGCGCTCATGAGCGGTGTGCCGTTCGCGAACGGCGCACCGAACCTCAGCGTTGACATCCCGGCGATGACCGAGTTGGCAGAGCGCCGCGGCGTCCCGATCGCCGGCAAGGATTTCAAGACCGGTCAGACGCTCATGAAGACCCTGATCGCGCCAGGCCTCAAGGCACGGATGCTGGGATTGCGTGGCTGGTACTCCACCAACATCCTGGGCAACCGCGACGGCGAAGTGCTGGACGATCCCGAGAACTTCAAGACCAAGGAGACGTCGAAGCTCGGCGTGCTCGACACGATCTTGCAGCCGGACACCTATCCGGATCTCTACGGCAAGATCGATCACGTGGTGCGGATCGACTATTACCCACCCCGCGGCGACAACAAAGAGGGCTGGGACAGCATCGACATCTTCGGCTGGCTCGGTTACCCGATGCAGATCAAGATCGATTTCCTGTGCCGCGATTCGATCCTGGCGGCGCCGATCGTGCTGGATCTCGCCCTGTTCCTGGACCTCGCTCAGCGAGCCGGCAACGGGGGCGTTCAGGAGTGGCTGTCGTTCTACTTGAAGGCCCCCCAGTCGGCCGATCCGGCCGGGCCCGAGCACGACCTGTTCATCCAGCAGACCAAGCTCAAGAACACGCTGCGCGAATGGATGGGCGAGGAACCCGTCACCCACTCTGAGGCTGGCTGATCGCCCGGCACCTACGCAGCGCCGGAGATTTCTCATTTCGTTCTCAGGCAAATCTCAGGGTCCGTTCAGGTTCGCCTGCCATCGTCAGGGGCGTCGCAATACCTCCTGGCGAAAGGCCCGGCAGCATGACCCAATCCAACGAGATCACCGAGCACAGCGAGTTGCCTGAGCGCAGACCCCGATTGAGGCAGCTGCTGGCCGTTCTCCTCGCTGCCCTCTTGGCGGCCGTCGCCGCCGTGTCGTTCAGTACCGGCAGCGCAGGTGCGCAGTCGGATGACACCAACGGCGGCACCGAACAGCAGCAGTCTGACGAGGACTCCGACGAGGACTGCGACCATGACGGCACGCACCGGGGCGGCAACCACGGGCGATTCGGCAGCGCCGATGTGCTGACTGAAGTGCTTGGCACTGACGCTGAGACGTTGCGGACCAAGTTGATGGAGGGGTCATCCCTCGCCGACATCGCGGCCGAGCAGGGTGTCGAAGTCTCCGACGTGGTCGACGCACTCGTGACGGCGGTCACCGAGCGGGCGGCAGAACATGACAGGGAGGTCGACGCCGACGAACTGACCGCCAGGATTACCGCGATGGTGAACGGTGAGCGGCCCGACCACAGCGATCACGACGGCAAGCGAGGCCTCCGAGGCCGCTGGCACCGGTCCGGAGCCATGTCCGGCTAGCCGGGGGACACCCACCGGGCGCCCAAGCGGGCCAGCGAGGGTTCTCCCTCCCTCGCTGGCCCGCTGTGGCGCGTGCGGGAGCGTCCGGTGCACATCGGTGACGGTTGCCCGCGGAGATAGCTTCAGTCGTATGTCCTATGGAGCGGCTGCGGGCCGCGATGACAGCGCCGTTCTGCCGGTGCTGGACATCGCCGGTGACACCGACCCAGTCGTTGCTGTATCGCTGAGCACCGAGCTCGACGAGGCGTGCCGCGGCATCGGCTTCTTCGCGGTCACAGGGCACGATGTCCAGCCGTGGCTTGCGGACGGGGTGCTGGACGCCGCACGGCAGTTCTTCGCGCAGCCCATCGAGGCCAAGCGGCGTATCGCCATCGAGCAATCCGACCACCACCGCGGCTACGCCGGAATCGAAGGCGAGCTTTTGCAGCCCGGTTTGAAGGCCGACCTCAAAGAGACGCTGGACTTTGGCGTCGAGCGTTCCCCCGACGACCCGGAATTGTCGCCGCTTGAGGGACCGAACCAGTGGCCCGATCTCACCGGTTTCCGTCACACCGTCGAGCGATACCAGGCCGCCGTGCTGCAAGCCGCGCAGCGCGTCCTGCGCTTGGTTGCCGCTGCGCTGGCACTCGATGCAGACTTCTTTGACACGCGTTTGCGCAGGCCTTTGGTGGGCACCCGACTCATTCGCTACCCGGGAGTGGAATCGGGCTCGGCCGATCAGGCGACGCCAGATCAGCTCGGCTGTGGCGCGCACAGCGACTACGGCTGCATCACGCTGCTGCACACCGATGGCACCCCGGGACTCCAGCTGCGCGCCGTTAACGGCGAATGGCACGACGTGATTGCCCCGCCGGGCAGCTTCATCGTCAATCTCGGCGACATGCTCGCCCGCTGGACCAATGATCGGTACCGGGCCACCGTGCACCGGGTGCAATCACCGGTGGGCTGCGCTCGATACTCGGTGCCCACGTTCGTCAACCCGTCCTACGACACCGCTGTGGAGTGCCTGCCGAGCTGCCTCGCAGCAGGGGAGCGGCCCAAATACCCGCCGACGACGTCGGGTGCCTACTTGGCGTCCCGGTTCGACGAGACGTTCACCTACCGCCGCTAGCCGTCGATCCCTTCAGCCCCGCGGGCGACCCGAAAGATGGCAATCCGGGTCACGTTGTCCGGGTCTGCGAGGTCGGCGCCGTCGTAAATCGGCCGCTCCACGAACTCCAGCCCGAAGATGGCGCCTTCGGCAACGCAGCGATCCAGCCAGTCCCCGAATCCGAATTCGGAGAAATGCGCCGAGTTGATGCCGATGGCACAGTGCGCTTCGCCACGTGCGACGCGCAGAAGTTCAGAGAGTGACTCGGGACCGAGGTGCCCGTGGGTGAACGCCCCGGCGCTCACGATGCCGTCGTAGGTGTGGTCGGGCAGGGCGATCGCCTCGGTGAGGTCTGCTTCGACGAGCTCCCGATAGACGGCGGTTCCGTCGACGGACTTCGAGCGCGCCTCGGCGAGCATCTCGGGCGAAATGTCGATGCCGTCGATGACGGTCACGCCCAAACGGCGCAGCTCAGCCCCCACGATGCCAGTGCCACACCCTGCGTCGAGCACCGGCTGGTCAACGTCCGCGAAGCCGTCGCAGAACACCTCGGCCACCTGTTGGTGGTAGATGTACCGGCTCTCGGCGATGAAGTCGGATTCGTAGGTCGGGGCCCACGCTGCATACAGCTCGCGGTTCGCCTCGGGGCCGTCGACCGCGTAGGCATCGTCGAGTCCGACCGCACAAGCTCGGGCTTGCGACTCCTCAGACGGTGTGGCAGCAGCGCTTGCGGTCATCGCGTGCCGAAACTAGCCACCAGCAGCCGGGAGTTGCCTACACGAGCAGCGGGTCGGTGATGACTTCGACAAGCGCTGGACCCGGGTGGACGAGCGCGGCGGTCAGGGCTGTGTCGAGCTCGGCGGGCGTCCTCACGAGATAGCCGGCCGCTCCGCAGAGCTGGGCGAACTCGGCGAAGCTCGGGTTGTGCAGCGAGGTCTGCCACACGTCGAGTTCGGCGGCGCGCTGCTCCTTGGAGATCTTCCCCAGTTCTGCGTTGTTGAGCAGCACGTGGGTGATGTTCATGCCGTACTTCACCGCTGTCGTCAACTCCATGGCGTACTGGCCGAAGCCGCCGTCGCCTGACACTGAGACAACAGCGTGATCCGCCCACGGCGATCCGTCGACACCTGGTGCACGCTGAGTCGCTGCCCAGCACCCCATAGCAGCGGGGAATGCGAAGCCGATGGACCCCAGGTATCCGGACATCAGCACGGTCTGCCCGCACGGCTCGAAGTAGCGACCGAAGGAATAGGCGTGGTTGCCGACGTCCACCGTCATGATGGCGTCGGCCGGAACGAGGTGGCTCAGAGCCTCGAAGACGACCGCCGAGTTGATGCCGCTGCCCCGGTCGTCGTCGCGCCGACGTTGCTTCTCCGCGCGCCAGATGGCCCAGCGCTCGGCCACCTCTGCCCGCACCGACCCTCCGGCGGCTCGGCCGGCCGTCGCCGCGGCGAGCGCTCGTGCCGCCATCCCCACGTCGGCGAGCATCGGCACTGTCACCGCATGGAACCGCCCCAGCGCCATCGGGTCGAAGTCGACCTGCACGGTCGGCTTGTACGACGCGATGCCGGTGTGATTCGCGAATGACACACCGAAGGTCACCAGTGCGTCGGCTTCGTTCATGAACCAGCTGGCGATCGGCGTACCTGAGCGGCCCAGCACCCCGCAGGCCAGCGGGTGCTGGTCGGCGATGAGGCCCTTGCCCTTGAAGGTCGTGGCGACCGGCGCATTGATCGTTTCGGCCAGCGTCACGATGTCGTCGATGCCGCTGCGGGCGCCGTGCCCCACGATGATCATCGGCCGCGCCGCGCCCGACAGCACATCGACTGCCGCGTCGAGCGCGCTTGCCGCAGGCGAAACCGCCCGGTCGCCGGTGCGGCCCTGCGGCGATCCGGCGCCGCTGCGACCATCGCCGGGCGCCCGCAGCACCTGCACCTCGTCGGGCAGCACTAGGTGCGCCACGTCGCGCTCCACCGATGCCGTCTTGCAGGCCAGGTTCATCAGCTCTGTTGCGTCGGAGCCCGCCTGGACCGTCTGGGAATAGCGCGCTACGTCGGCAAATGCCGCCGAGAGGTCGGTGTCCTGGAACGCACCCCTGCCACGCACGCTCGACGGCACCTGGCCCGACAGCGCCAGCACCGGCGCTCGATCCATCTTGGCGTCGTAGAGACCGGTCAGCAGATTGGTGCTGCCCGGCCCGGCAATCGCAAAGCACGCGGCCAGGCTCCCGGTCAGCTTGCCGTAGGCGGTCGCCGCGAACGAAGCGGCGCCCTCGTGGCGCACGCCGATGAACTGCAGCGAGCCGCGAGCCTCGGCCTCTCGCAACGCATCGGCGAAGCCCAGGTTCGAGTGCCCCACCATGCCGAAGACCCATCCGACGCCCCACGCGGTCATGGTCTCGACGAGCTGGTCCGACACGGTGCGGGTCCGGGTCGCGGTTGCCGGCAGAGCCACGTAGACACCATCGGGCCGGACGTCGGTGCGGTAGGCGGCAGGGGCGTCATTGAACGGCGGCGGCGGCTTGCCGTTGTTGGGGGAGTAGTCGTAGCCGTGCCACGGGCAGCGCAACCAGCCGCCTTCGATGCTGCCCTCGCCGAGCGGACCGCCCTGATGAGGGCAGGCGTTGGCGAGGCACCCGAATCCCGTCTCCGTGCGAGTGACGCACAGGCTCTCGCGCTCGACGGTCACCGTGGTGACCCGGCCGACGTCGAGTTCGTCAACGCCGATCAGCCGATGCCAGGCAAACTCGCCGTCGGGCAGCGCTGGCACTGCGACGCTTGGCGTCGCAGCATTGGATGCCGTGACGCTTGGCGTCTTGCTCGGATCCGGATCCTGAGTCGTTTCACTCATCACGCACCCCCGTTCGGTCTGCGCTCATCGTCCCATACCGCACCCCGGTCTCAGGAGTCGGGGAGGGGGCAGCAGGCAGTCGTGCTCGGCTCTAGCGTTCACGCTGTGCTTTACCTCGTTCGTCACGCTTCCGCTGGCGATCGGCAGGCCTGGCAGGGTGACGACAGTGTCCGACCGCTCGACCCGAAGGGCCTCGCACAGGCAACGGCCATCGCCGAGGCGCTCTCCGCAGCACCAATGCGCCGAGTGCTGTCAAGCCCGTCGGTGCGCTGTATCCAGACCGTCGAACCGCTGGCCGCAGCACTGGGACTGGACATCCAGATCTCTGGCGAGCTCGACGAGGGCGCCGACGGCTCGCGCACTGAAGCTCTGCTCGAGCACCTGTGCGACTTGCCAGGAGACAGCGTCTTGTGCAGCCACGGCGATGTGATTCCCGAAGTGCTGTGGCGTCTCGCCTACCGCGGGGTCGAGGTCGATCCGACCCGCTGCAAGAAGGCATCCGTCTGGGAGCTCCATATTGCCGACGGCGCCGTCAGCCATGGCGTCTACCGGCCAACCCGATTGCTCGGCGCGGGCACTGCGTGATGCTCGCCCTCGATGCTCCCGCTGTGCGGCGGGAGACGCCGTGGAACGAGCTGATGGAGGCGATCGCCCACCTGCTCGGTGACGGCAATGTCGCCGTGCCCCAGCGTGACGTGCACGAAGTCGACCTTCCCGGCGGTGGTACCGGCTCGCTGCTGGTGATGCCCGCATGGCTGAGCCAGGAGCTGATCGGGGTGAAGGCGGTCACCTACTTCCCGTCCAATGCCGGCACTGATCTGCCGACCATCAGCGCCGGCTACTTGCTGTTCGACGGCCAGACGGGCCAGCTCCGCGCAGTGCTCGACGGCGACGAACTGACGCTGCGGCGCACGGCCGCCGTCTCAGCGCTGGCCGCTGATCGCCTGGCCCGCACCGATGCCGATCGACTGCTCGTTGTCGGCACGGGCAAGCTGGCACCCAACCTTGCGCTCGCCCATGCCACGGTCCGGCAATTCAGCACCGTTGAGATCTGGGGACGCGATTCCGGCAAGGCCGCAGCAGTGGCGAGCGCGCTCGAACACCAGGGCCTGCCGGCACGGCCGGCTTCATCGCTCGATGCGGCTGTCGAGCGCGCCGACATCGTCACCTGTGCCACTGGCACCACCAGCCCGCTGGTGCGCGGCGACCTGTTGCAACCCGGCACGCATCTCGACCTCGTGGGCGGCTTCCGCGCCGACATGCGCGAGGCCGACGATGCTGCGGTCGTTCGATCGACATTGTTCGTAGACACACGCGCCGGAGCAGTGCTCGCTGGCGATCTCGCACAGCCGCTCGCCGATGAGCTCATCTCGACGGACTCGATCTCAGCCGACTTGGCGGCACTTGTCGCCGGCACCCATCCCGGGCGCATCTCGGACTCCGAGATCACCCTGTTCAAGTCGGTCGGCTTCGCCTTGTCGGACTTGGCCGCGGCCCAACTGGTGCATCGCCGCCTCGGGGGCGATGACGCTGCCGAAATTTGAATCTCCCGTGACCGCAACAGACACTGCGGCAGCGCGACACTGTTGTGACGAACACTGACATCGACAGCGGCAGCCGGCGCCTCGGGTGGGGCCTCGGCGGCGAGCGGCATGCTGCTGGTGTCCACCGACTCGCTGTGGGTGCGTATCTCGGGGGCCGGCGCACTCGACATCGCCTTCATCGTCGGGGTGCTGTCGCTCGTGCTCTACGGCGCAATGGCGATCCGGCAACCATCCGCCGCATTGACGTCTCTGCGGACCCACATCGTGCCCCTGCTGGCGATTGGCGTGCTCGGAGCGATCAGTCAGCTCACGTTCATCTCGGCGATCACGCGCACCGAGATCCCACACGTCGTGGCCATCGTGGCGGCTGCGCCAGTTCTGGCTGCGGCAATCGGATGGTTCGCACTGCGTGAGCGGACGTCGCTGCGTGTCGTCGTGGGCATCACGTTCACGCTGGCGGGCATCGGCTTGGTGGTCTCAGACTCGATAGGTACGCCGAACCTGTTTGGCGACTTCCTGGCACTGGTCGCGGTCGCGGCGTTCGCCGCCAGCACGGTCATCTGGCGACGCCATCGCGATATGAGCCGCATCGTCGGTCTTGCGCTGGCTTCGGCGCTGGTTGTCATCCCCACGGCATTTGTCGCCGACCCGGGCCGGCTCGACGCCACAGCCGTCGCTGCGGTGCTGGTGATGGGATTGGTTTGCAATCCGATTGGACGCCTGTCCTACAGCAGCGCACCGAGGTACGCCCCTGCCGGCGAGGTGGCCTTGTTTGCTCCGGTGGAGACTGTGGCCGGCATCGTCTGGGCGGCCGTGTTCTTGAGCGAATACCCGACGCTCACGACTGTGGCGGGCGCCATCATCGTGATCTTCGGCGTGCTCTACGCGACGGTGCTTGATCGAACGACCACCGCGGCATTCGGGAAGGCGTGAGCACAGCCCCCGCCGGTGCGTCTTCGTCGCTCGGATCGCTCCATTACTGTCCGAACCCATGGGGACCGAACCCATGGGGACTGGGGCCACGTCTGAAGACGCTGAGCCCCAAGCAGCTGCCGCTGCCGAGCCAGACACCGATCCCCCCGCCCCGCCGCCGAAGCGTCGCAGCCGCGTCGGCCGCCGCGAGTACGAGCGGGAACTCAAGCTCCTGCAGCAAGAATTGGCCCGCCTTCAGCGCTGGATTCGCCACAAGGGGCTCAAGGTCGTGGTCATCTTCGAAGGCCGGGATGCGGCTGGCAAGGGCAGCACGATCAAGCGCATCATCGAACGCCTGAACCCTCGCGTTGTGCGCCTCGTGGCGCTCGGCACGCCCAGCGACCGCGAGAAGACGCAGTGGTGGTTCCAACGCTACGCCGAGGAGCTTCCCGCGGCCGGCGAAATGGTGTTGTTCGACCGCAGTTGGTACAACCGCGGCCTCGTCGAGCCGGTTATGGGCTTCTGCACCGAAGAGGAGTACGAGGAGTTCCTGCGTTCGTGCCCCGAGTTCGAGCGGATGCTGGTGCGCTCGGGCATCATCGTCATCAAGTACTGGTTCTCCGTCAGCGACGAGGAGCAGGAGCGCCGTTTCCAGAGCCGCATCGCCGACCCGGCCCGGCGTTGGAAGCTCTCGCCTATGGACCTTCAAGCTCGTGCAAAGTGGGTGGAGTTCTCGCGGGCCAAGGACACGCTGTTCGCGCACACCGACATCAAGCAGGCCCCGTGGTGGGTCGTGGAAGCCGACGACAAGCGAGCCGCACGTCTCAACTGCATCGCTCACCTGCTGTCGCAGATCCCCTACGAAGCCGTGCCGTGGGAGCACGTCGAACTTCCCGAGCGCAGTCCTTCAGGCGGGTACGTGAGGCCGCCGATGTCAGACCAGACGTTCGTCCCCGAGCTGTACTGAGCTTGCCGCGGCCGACGTAGCGGGCTCGAGTCTGAGTCGCAGTGCGCTGGCTCAGGTCTCCATGTTGATCTCGAGCAGCCGAGTGGCGATCGCCCGGGCGTCGTCGAAGCTCTGGACGAAGTGGTCGCCCGGCACCCGGCGCAGCACGTCGAGGGCCTGCAAGCTGGTCGCGGGCATCCCGTCGAGGCCGATCACGATGCACTCGGTGTTGTGCTCCATCGCAGCGTCTATGAGCTGCTCTACCACGAGCGCTGCGCTGTCGTCGATGTAGCTCGTTTCGGAGAAGTCCAAGATCACGACTTCGTGTTCCTGGATGTCCTTGCTGATGGCGATCCTCAGCCGGTTGGACGATGCAACGGTGAAGCTGCCGCGCATCTTCACCATGCCGACCCGGGCCGAGAACACATCAAATTGGGTAATGTCGATCCGATCGCTGTCGGCGAAGAACACGGCGTCGAGCATCGGTACCGACACGACACTGTCCAGCTCCAGGCGTTCGAAGCGACGGCTGGCAGCCAGCGCCGCACCGATCAGGCCGGCCGCGATGGCCACCAGCAGGTCGACGAAGACGGTGAGCCCAAGTGTCAGCAGCATCACCAGCACGTGTTCGCGCTGAACCTTGTACAGGTGCGTGATGAGACGCCAGTCGATGAGCCTGAAGCCCAACCACAGCAAGATGCCCGCTAGGACCGAGTAAGGGATGTCGTCGACGAGGCCGCCGAGCACGATGATCAGCACGAGCGACACCACTGCCGATACTGCGCCCGCCACCCTGGTCTGAGCCCCTGCCCGGATATTGGTCTGGGTCGCGTCCGGAGCAGCGGCCCCGGGCACGCCACCGAACATGCCCGCCAGTGCGTTGCCGAGTCCCACGCCGATGAGTTCGCGATCCGGATCGTGGCGGTGCCCGGTCACCGAATCCGAGGCCGAGGCGTTCAAGAGGCTGTTCAGCGTGCCGATGAGAGCGATGATCATCGCCGCGCCGACGGCGCCCCAGAACCCGCCCGCTGGCATCTCCATCGCCCAGAACTCCGGAGTGTCAACGACTTCGGTGAGGCGAGGTGCCCCGTCAAAAATCCATGCGCCGAGCAAGACGCCGCACACGAGCGCGCCAGCGACGGCCGGCACGTGATTGCGCAACCGCTTCGGCCATCCCACGCAGATCACGAACGTGGTGACGGCCAAGCCGAACGCGTGGAAGTCCATGTCGCGGGCAGCGTCGGGCCACTCGCGGATCCCCTCGAGCGGATTGCCAAGCACCGGGTCGGCACCGAAGAACGGCAGCACCTGCAGCAGCACCACCATGATGCCGATACCGCTGATGAAGCCCGAAGCCACCGAATACGGCGTGTATTGCACCAGATTCCCGAGCCGCAACACGCCCAGCAGAACCTGGATGATGCCCGCAATGAAGATGATTGTCAGCGCCTCGACGGCCGAGTCCGCGTACCTCACAAGAACGAACGACACCGCGATCGCCACCGGGGCAGTCGCCGCGGAAATCTGTTCCCGCGTGCCCCCCAAGACAGCGGCGAGGAACCCGACGGCAACTGCGCCCCACAGACCGGCAACGGGACCCAACCCTGATACGACGCCGAAGGCGAGCGCGAGCGGCAGGACGACCGCGGCCGAGGTGAGGCCAGCTCGGATGTCCGCACGGAGGAGCTGGACGTCGTAGTTCATGTGAGACCTCTCCCCACGGGGCCAACCCGCGGGTCACTGTAGTTCACTGCTTGACGGCCACTTGTGGACTCAGAGGTTGCACCCCGCAGCACCTCAAGCTCGACCGATACGGTCTCGTCATGACCGAAAGTGCTTCCGTCATCGAAGCCAATCCTGCGCCTATTCCTGAACTCGACACCGCTGGGACGCCATCGCGCAGCGGTCGGGCATGGATCGACCGCCAGGGCTTCATCGGCCCGTTGCAACCCGGGACTGGGCCGCGCCGAGATCCGGTGGGCGGTTCGCCCAGCGGACCCGAGGTGGGGCGGCGATTGCCCGATGTCCGCGCAGTGGACGCAGCCGGGCAACCGATCGATGTGCATCAGCATCGCGACAGCAAGCCCGCAGTGGTGCTCTTCTTCCGATCGGCCGTGTGGTGACCGCCGTGCCGGACGCAGCTGGTCGAGCTGCAGCGATCAATGTCAGCTTTCGAGGCGGCGGGTGTTGCCGTCTACGCGCTCAGCTACGACGAGCCCGAAGCGTTGGCGGACTTCGCCGCTAAGCACGGAATCACCTTCACGTTTCTGTCCGATCCCGACAGCGAGGTGATCACTGAGTTCGGGATCCTCAACACGCTGATCCCGCCCGATGATCATCCGTGGCACGGCATCCCGTTTCCCGGCGCCTACATCATCGATAGCGAGGGGATCATCCGATCCAAGTTCTTCGAGGGTCGACTGGCGATCCGTGCAAGCGGCGATCAGCTGCTGCGTGCCGTTGCAGGAGAACCGCCCGCATTACCCGACGACGGCGTGTTGGCGGCGCTTGAGGCCGCCGCTGGGTCGGCCGAATTCGGCGAGGTCGCGGTACGTGTTTGGACCAAGGCCCGACACCTGCCGCCCGGCATCGTGGCGGACTTGATCGTCGAATTCACGCCGCCGACCGGATGGCACGTTTATGGTGAACCCGTGCCTCGAGGCATGGTTGCCACTGCGGTCAAGCTCGACGACGCGCGGGAGGTGACGATCTCGGGTGTGGTGCGATGGCAGGCGTGCGACGACACGACGTGCTCGGTTCCAAGGACGCACCGGTTTGCGTTGCGGCTGCCATCAGGTCCGATCGCGATGCCGCACTATCCAAGCCCCGAGCGGCCCCTGGAGCCGGGACAGATGGACTCAACCCGCCACTTCGCCAAGATGCGGGAGCGCCGTTAGCGCGCTGTGCCTGTTGGTTCGTCTGAGCAAGCTCAGCCGAACATTCCCCCGTCGACGGTGAATTCCTGGCCGGTGCAGTAGCTGCTGGCGTCCGATGCCAGGAACAGCACCACCCGGCCGACCTCCGCGGGTTCCGCGATGCGCCGCAGCGGAATGCGCTGCAGGGCCCGGCGTGCGCGGTCATCGTCCTCATTGAACACGCCGGTCTGCGCCAACATCTCGGTGTCGATGTAGCCGGGATGCACCGAGTTGACGCGCACGTTGCGGGGGCCGAGCTCCTTCGCTGCCGACTTGGTCATGCCGCGCACGGCCCACTTGCTGGCGCCGTAGGCGAACGATTCGAGGCCGCCCATGAGGCCCGCGACCGAGCTGATGTTGATAATCGAGCCCGATTCGGCTTCGGCCATCACGGCCCCCACCTTTTGCATGCCCAAGAACGGGCCGAGAGCGTTGATGCGCATCATGCGGTCGTAGTCCTCGGCGGTGGTGTTCATCAGCCCGGCAGCCTGAAAGATGCCGGCGTTGTTGACCAGCACGTCGATGTGCCCATGCCGATTCACGACGTCGGCGACGACTGCATCCCAATCGGCCTCCGAAGCCACGTCCTGATGCAGGTACTCGCATCCCACCTCGGCGGCGGTCCGCTCGCCCTCTTCGTCGAGGACGTCAGTCAGGACTACGGTGGCGCCTTCGTCGGCGAACAGCTGGCCCTCGACGGCGCCTTGCCCTCGCGCTCCTCCAGTAATGATGGCGACTCGCCCGTCTAGAACACCCATCTGCTGCCTCCGTGAGTCGATGCGGTTGGTTTCGGCGCGATTGGCGCCCAAGCCGTGCGTGCGCACGGCCAACGGCAAGACCCTAGACCCCGGTTGCGACACGCACAGCGGCGACGCGTTCAGAGGCGTCGCTGCACCTAGATGATTAGTTCCAAGGTTTTAGTGGTCGTATGCGGTGAGTGAGCGTGCTGGTCGGGTGTGTCGGTAGGTCTCGTTGTGCCAGAAGGCGGCGGTGAGGGCGAGGAGGCGGGTGCCGATGCGCACGGCGACGCCGGTTTTGGTGCGTGCTTTGTGGCGTTCGAGGGTGAGTGGGCCTTTGGGGGTCTGGATGATCGATTCGGTGATCTGGCGCAGGGGCCGCAGGAACTTTGCGCCGGGCCGTGGGGCCTCGGTTCGGGTGGCGGGGCGCAGCACGGTGATGCCGGCGTCGTTGAGGTCGGCTTCGAATGCTTGGGAGCGGCAGCGGTTGTCGGCGATGAGGGTCTGGCCCGGCCGGGCGATGCGGGCCGCGGCGATCATGTCGGCGCAGACGTCGCGTTCGTCGGCTTTCGCGCCGGCGAGAGCGAACGTGATCGGCAGACCTGAGGGTGTGGCGACAAGGTGCAGCCGCAGGCCCCAGAACCAGCGGGAATGCGACGCGCAGTAGCCGTATTGGGCCCATCGGGCGAGGCCGGAGCGTTTTTGGGTCTCGCGGCTGCGGCCGCACTCGACCGGCGTGGAGTCCACCAGCCACACGTCGTCGTGCCACGACTCGCACTCGCGTGCGAGGCATCCCATGACACCTGCGATCATCTCGGCGCTGCGCCGCAGCCGCTTGTTGTACCCGTCGCGGTTGGGCAGATACGGGAACCACGGCCGAAGATGCGCATGGGCGTAGCGCACGAACTGCGACTCGTTGTCGAACCCCAACAGCGCCGAGATCACCGCCAAGGTGACCAGCTCCGCGTCCGACAGCTTCGGAGCGAACCCCACCACAGGCCGCTGCGGCGCCCACCCAGGGTTCTGCGCCAACAGGTCATCGATCCTCACATACAGTGCGGTCGCGAGGGTGACCCGAGTCCGGGCCCATGCTGAGAACCTCCAAGATCGAAGCGTGAATACACACCCCGAGCTTGGACACCCTCACCCCACAACCGGTGGACCCCACCCCTTGGAACTAATCATCTAGAGACGACGATCGTGCTCAGCTTCGTGTGGTGGCCTGCAGTTCCGCCAGGATCGCCGTCAGGCGCCCGCCGTCCTCGGGGTTGTTGACGGGCAAGGAGAATTCGATGCGGTCGATGAGTGCGCCGTATCGCTCGGCGAGCAGCCTGCCGATCTGGTCGTGCGTTCCGACCGTCGCGATGGTGTGGAGCATCTCGTCACAGACCAGTCCGGGGATTTCTTCCCACCGCTGTTCCCTCGACATCGACGCGGCTCGTTGTGCCTCATCAGTCCAGCCGTGGACGTCGAACGCCGCCTGGTATGCGGGCGTCGACAGGTAGAAACCCACGCGGTCGCGCACAGTGCGCGCCACGTTGGAAAGCGTTGCGACGTCAGGAGCTGTCGCCACCAGTGGCTTCATGCACCAGTCGACGTCGGCGGGGTCGCGACCCGACCGCGCCGCGCCACGCTCGACGGCCGGAGCCATGACATCTGTGATGAACCGTGGCGAGCAGACGGGATGCAGCCGGATGCCGTCGGCGACCTCGCCCGCGACCGCGCACATGTTGGGGTTGATTGCCGCGACTTGGATCGGGATGTCAGGGTGTTCGATGGGCCCTGGATCGAACAGCGGAACCATGAGGTTCAAGCGGTAGTGCTCGCTCTCGTAGTTGAGCGGCGTGCGGTCCTGCCAGCACTGCCACACGGCACGCACAGCACCCACGTAGTCGCGCATCCACGGTCCTGGCGCTGACCATTCCATGCCGTAGCGACGTCGAATATGGCCACGCACTTGCGAACCCAGCCCGAGGATCGCGCGACCGCTCGATGCCTTCTGCAGTGTCCACGACGACAGCGCCGTCACTGTTGGTGAACGGGGAAACGCCATCGCGACCGACGTGCCGAGTCCGAGCGTTGTGGTCGCGACGGCCGCCATCGCCAGGATCTGGTACGGATCGTCCTTGGTCTCCTCCACCACGAGCGCGTCGTAGCCGAGTTCCTCGACCTGCTCGGCGGCTGCGCCGATGCGTGCGACGTCCAGCGGGACGTCCGGCGCCCGCAGTCCCGGATCGAGCTTGCCGAGTGGCAGCAGCGTCTCAGTTTTCATACGACAGCCTTCATTGGACAGCCTTCATCGATCGGCCCTCACTGTGTGGAGCAGTTGGCGCATCGAGCGCTCACCCGCACGCGACGGCGGACGATCGACAGTCTGCCGGTCTGCATCAAGGTGTGCTGCGGCGAAACCCGCTTTCTCAGTCGTCGACGACGAGGCGCAGCGGCCGGCCGCTGAGGTACGTGTCGAGCTGTTCCAAGAAGAGGTCGTCGTTGCGCCCAGGCATGCCGCTGCCGGCTCCGCCCACGTGCGAGGTCATCACCACTTTGTGGTGATTCCACAGTGGGCTGTCGCCGGGGAGCGGCTCTGTGTCGAAGACGTCGAGCACCGCAGTTGCGGGCCGTCCCGCATCAAGTGCGGCGAGCAGCGCGTCGTTGTCGATGACCGGGCCACGAGCGATGTTGACCAGCACCGCGCCGTCGCGCATGGCCGCCAGGAAATCGGCATCGACGAGTCCTCGGGTTTCGTCAGTGAGCGGGCAGGCCAGCACGACCACATCCGCGAGCGGCAGCTCGTCGGCGATGGCCTCCATTGTCACCATGGCGTCGGCGGCCTCGAGGTCGGCTGTGTCCGCCACGCTGCGGCGCGCACCGATCACCACAGCGCCGAAGGGCCGGGCCAGCGCTGCGAGTTTGCGGCCGATCGAACCGAAGCCGATCACCAGCCAGCGACTGCCGCGCACCTCACGCCAAGGAATCTGGTGCCAGACGCCGTCCCGGCGCCGGTCGATGCGTTCTTCCCATTTTTGAAACGTGTGCAGCACCAGCGACATGGCGTGCTCCGCCGCGGCGTCATTGGGCGCGTCGCTGCGCGTCAAGCTGACGCCCGCGGCGAGAAGCTGCTGGAACGGCGGTGCGTCGGTGCCGGCGAGACAAGCTTGGGTCCACGGAGTGTTCCTGGCGCAAGCGCAGCCTCGACAAAAGCTGGAAACACCCCTGAGAACAGCAGGCTGATCGAGACCCACGCCGCCTCGGGCTCGAACGCGGCGTCCGCGCTGGCGTTCCCGGCCCCATCAGCGATCGATGTGCCGTCAGGTTTCGCTACACCGTCGGGATGCCACAGCAGCGGTTCGATGTCGTGGTCCAGCGCTGCGAGTCGGTCGGCGAGGCGGGGGTAATCGTCGGCGGGCAAGAGGACTTGACGAGAAGGCACGCCTGAACGCTACGCAGCCGCAGCCCACCTGGCCTCGCCCGCGCAGTCACACCTCGACGCGGACTGTGGGCTGTCTTTCCACGCTCGACAGCAGCGAGCCCGACAGGCCGCGCTGATGGGTGGCGGCCTGTGTGATGAAGCAATTCGTTTCCCGCTCTTGTTCGCTGCGCTCACGGGCCGCTCGGGCCACGGCCTCGCTGTCGACGCCGCGCTCGTGTCCATGGTGCGGCGCCTATCCGCTCGGCCTCATAGGGTGCGGCGGATGCCAGCCGCGAGCGGGCGCGTCGCGCTGCCGAGTTCTGCGACGCCCGAAGCGGCGCGCCCCGATGGCCCGCTGCAGCGATTCGGTCTGAGGTTCGTGCTCGTCGCCACGATGGTGCTTGGGCCGTTTCCTCTGATCGCACCGGCGGTCGTCGCGGCCGATCTCATCGGGTCGCTCGGCATCACCAAAGGTGTCTTCGGGGTGGCTCTCACGACCAACACGGTTGCAGCAGCGCTGTTCGCTCCGCTCTCGGGGCGCCTCACCGACCGCATCGGCCCGAAGCTCTCAACCGTGCTGACCATCGCGACGGCCGGGGTCGGCTTGGTCGGCATGGCCTTCGCGCCGAACCTCTGGGCGCTGATGGCCTTCGCAACTTTCGCTGGCCTTGGCCAGGGTTGGTGCAACCCGGCAACCAACAAGCTCATCGCCGAACGAGTGCCGGCAGGCCAACGAGGAACAATCACCGGCGTCAAGCAATCGGGTGTCATGTTCGGGACCTTCCTGGCGGGGGCGACGCTGCCGACGCTCGCTGTCTGGTTCGGATGGCGTACCGCGGTAGGCGTCTATGGGGTCGTCGCGCTGGTGTGCGCTCTCGGCATCCAACTGTGGATGCGTCCTGACGCGCGGACGGGCTCCGCATCGGCGGTGGCGTACGACGCACCGCCTGGCGCGGTGTTCACCATCACGCCGTTGCTTCCGAAGGTGCTCCGGATGGGCCGCTCCGAACGCCGCTTCATTAGGACCATCACCTGGTACTCGCTGTTGATGGGAGCCGTCGTCGGTGGCGTGGGCCGCTTCCAGATCCTCTTTGCCGAGGAATCACTGGGCTGGACCAACGTCTGGGCCGGCCTGGCCAGCGCGCTCGCGGGCATCACCGCGGTGGGATCGCGCATCTGGTGGGCCCGGCTCACCGAACTGCGAGTCCGGCCGGCGAGCGCGCTGGCCGTGCAAGCGGGGTTCACCGTTGTCGCGATGGGGCTCCTGCTCGCCGCCACCTCTGTCAACGGCGGCCTGCTGTGGGTGATGTCCCTGCTGGCTGGCTTCACCATGATGTCTTGGAACGCTGTAGCGATGTTGGCGGTCATCACCGGGATTCCTGTTGCGCTGGCGGGCCGGGCATCGGGCACCGTGATGCTTGGATTCATGTCCGGGCTGAGCATCGGCGGCCTCTCGACTGGCTACATAGCGGAATGGACGGGCAGTTTCGACCTGGTTTGGACCGGCTTCGCGGTCTGTGCGGCCGGCGCGACGGCCTTGGCGCTGGTCATGCGCCGTCACCGCCGAACCAGCTACTAGCGCCGGTCTGACTGATCGGTGCTCGTCCCATCAAGCGGGTTGGCAGGCCCGATCTAGGCTGGCAGGCATGGGGGATGATTTCGGCGTTGAATACCAAACGGGCTTCGGCAATGAGCACGCCACCGAGGCCGAGCCGGGCGTACTGCCCACTGGCCAGAACAGCCCGCAGCGAGTCGCGCACGATCTGTACACCGAGCAGCTGACGGGCAGCGCCTTCACCGTGGCGCGTGCGGACGCGCTGCGCACCTGGATGTACCGGATCCGCCCGTCGGTGCGTCATGTGACCGCCTTGCGGGACATCGACCCGGGAAACATTCGGACCTCGCCGTGCCGCGACGGCTCGCCTCCAGTGGCACAGCTCCGCTGGAGCCCGATCGGCGTTGGCGACGAGCCGGCGACCTGGCTGTCGGGCCTGAGCACGCTGGCTGCGAACGGCGATGCCCACACGCAGCGCGGCGCAGCCACGCACCTCTATTTCGCCAACGAGTCCATGGTCGACGAGGTGTTCGCCGACGCTGACGGCGAGCTGCTGATCCTGCCCCAGCAGGGCACGTTGAGGCTCATCACCGAACTGGGCACGCTGACCGCTGGGCCGGCTGAGCTGGCAACCATCCCGCGGGGCGTCAAGTTCCGTGTCGAACTGATGGAGGAGACGGCGCGCGGTTACGTCTGCGAGAACTATGGCGCGCCGTTCCGCTTGCCGGATCCGGGTCTCATCGGAGTCGACGCGCTCGCGATGCCGCGGGATTTCCTGTATCCCGTCGCCGGCTACGAGTCCGCGGATCGACCGACCCGGTTGGTGTTCAAGCACGACGGTCGCCTGCTGGAGACACACCTGCCGCATTCGCCGCTCGATGTGGTGGCGTGGCACGGCAACTACGCGCCCTACAAATACGACCTGCGCAACTACTGCCCGCTCGGGCCGCTGCTGTTCGACCATCCGGCGCCATCGATCTGGACATTGCTGACATCACCTTCAGACACTGCGGGCACGGCCAATGTCGACTTCGTGCTGTTCCGCGAGCGCTGGGCCGTGCAAGAGCACACGTTCCGGCCGCCCTGGTACCACTCCAACGTCATGAGCGAGCTGATGGGGCTCATCGAAGGCACTTATGACGCGAAGCCCGAAGGCTTCCTGCCCGGCGGGGTCAGCATCCACAACGCGTTTTTGCCCCACGGCCCCGATATCGACGCATACGACGCGGGAACAACGGCCGAGCCGGGGCCCCGGCGGATGGCCGACATGCTGGCGTTCATGTTCGAATCCCGTTACGCCTGGATTCCCACCGAGTGGGCCTCGGGCCTCGCAGAGCTGCAGGACGACTACGCCGGCGGTTGGGAGCCACTCGACGACCGCTCGACACTGCGACAATGAGCGCCACCCGGCCGCGTTTCGACCTCGACGACCGAGTGGCGATCGTCACAGGTGGCGGAGCGCACGACCGCGGGATCGGCAACGGTCGTGCCGCGGCGATTCTGCTCGCGGAAGCCGGGGCGAGGACGGTCGTGGTGGACCGCAAACTCGAGCTCGCCGAAGTCACCGTCGACATGATCTCGTCCGAAGGCGGCGAGGCCGTCGCCGTCGAGGCAGATGTCACGGCCTCCGACGACTGCGAGGCCATGGTCCGAGCGGCGCTCGACCACTGGGGCCGTCTCGACATCCTGGTGAACAACGTGGGCATCGGCAGCTCGGGCTCGGTCGTCACTGAGAAGCTCGACCGCTGGGCCCTCGTGATGGACGTCAACGTGACCTCGATGGTGCTGGCGTCCCGGCACGCGATCCCGGCGATGATCCGCAGCACTGGCGGCGGGTCCGTCGTCAACATCTCGTCGATCTCTGCGTTGCGTCCCCGCGGCATGACCGCGTACTCGACCTCGAAGGGGGCAATCATGGCCCTCACCGCGGCGATGGCGGTCGACCACGGCGCCGACGGCGTCCGCGTGAATTGCGTGGCACCCGGTCCGGTGCGCACCCCGCTGGTCGGCGGCGATGACATGCCCGACCATATCGCCGAGGCCCGGCGCCGCGCGAGTGTCTTGGGCATCGAAGGCTCTGGCTGGGACGTCGGCGCCGCGGTCCGTTTCCTCTGCTCGGACGAAGCCCGCTACATCACCGGCCAAACGCTCGTCGTCGACGGCGGCGTCACCCTGCGAGGCCCCTCCCGCGCAACAACCGAGGGCTGAATGCCTCGGTGACTCAGCCAGCGGGCGATCGGAATGTGCTGCCGAAGTGCGACTCCGGGAGGCGACTGCGTCCGAACAACTTGTCCCGCAGGGTCCCCGGCTGGTACTCCCGCTGAACAAGCCCCCGTTCGGCGAGCACCGGGACCACGCCCTCGATGAAGTCCACGAATGTCCCCGGCGTCGTCGCGTAGACGAGGTTGAACCCATCGACGCCCTGGTTCAGGCGGCGCTCCATGCCGTCGGCGATCTGCTCTGGGGTGCCGACGAGGAACTGGCCGGCCATGTTGAGCTTGACGAGGTCGCCAAAGGTCCGCGTTCCGGGGGGTGCCGAGTCGAGCAGTGACTTCACCGGTCCGCGCACGCCCTCGCTGTCAAACGTCTCAAGCGGCTGGTCGGGGTCGATGTGGCTGAGGTCGACGTTGAGATTCCCGCTGAGGTGCGCCAGACCTGCCTCCAGTGACAGCGTCTCGAGGTAGTCGTCATGTTTCGCCTTCGCTTCGGCCTCGGTGCCGCCGACAACGGGGGACAGGCCGGCGATGATCTTCACGTCGGCGGGGTCGCGTCCTGCAGCTTGTGTCCGTGCCCGGATGTCCGCCGCAATTCGGGCGAGGCCCCTCGATGCCGCCACGACGAACACGCACTCGGCATGTTTCGCAGCGAAGTCGCGGCCCCGGTCCGACGATCCTGCTTGGAAGATGACCGGGGTTCGCTGCGGCGACGGCGCGGACAAGTGCGGACCCGCCACCGAGTAATAGGCCCCGGAGTGGTTGATCGGTCGCACCCCGGCCGGATCGACGTACACCCTGCGTTCGGTGTCGGCCACGACGGCATCGTCGGTCCAGCTGCTCTCCCAGAGCTTGTAGCAGACCTCCATGTAGTCCTCGGCCCGCTCGTAGCGCTCGTCATGTCGGGGAAGCCGGTCGAAGCCAAGACTCTGGGCCGCGTTCTGCAAGTACGACGTCACGACGTTCCACGCGACGCGGCCGCCTGTGAGATGGTCGAGCGTGGTGATCTGGCGGGCGAAGGTGAACGGGTGCGCTTGGAGCACCGAGCTCGTGAAGGCGAAAGCCAGATGCTCGGTCACCGTCGCCATCGCCGGAATCAGCAGCATCGGGTCGTTCACGGGCACCTGCATGCCCTCGCGCAGCGACGTGTCGGCGCTGCCCTGGTAGGTGTCGTACAGTCCGACGACATCGGCGAGGAAAATCGCGTCGAAACAGCCTGACTCGCAGATCCGGGCCAGCTCCAGCCACGGCTCCAGCGACGTGTACTCCCGCTGGCGGGTGTCGTCGCGTACCCACAATCCCTGGTGGATGTGACTGACGCAGTTCATCGTGAACGCGTTCAGGATGATCCGTCGCCCGTCAGGGCCCCGGTTGATTCCCTCCGCCACGCCGTCAGTCTCGCATTGCTTGCGACACCGCGCCCCGGCCCGAGGCGTTCGGTCACCACCCGAACTGCGTGGTGAACTAGTCATCTGTGATCGAGCGGGTGATCTTGCGACGCAGTTGGCGAGCCGGCGAGCGCCCGACTGCGCAGTGAAGGCTCCCCGCGCCGCCCCGACCGCGCTGCCTCATGTGTCGGTGGTGCTGCCCGCACGCGACTGCGCCGAACTGCTGCGCGATTGTCTCGCAGCGCTCGACGCCCAGACGTATGAAGGTGTCCTCGACGTCACCGTCGCGGTCGCGCCCAGCTCCGACGACACCCGGCGTGTGCTCGCTGATGCAGATCTGCGGCTGCCCATGACGGTGGTTGACAATCCGGCCGGATCGACCCCGGCTGGGCTGAATACCGCAATCGCGACCAGCGATGGCACCGTCGTCGTACGCGTCGATGCGCAGGCTCGGATTCCGCCGGACTACATCGAGCGGGCCGTTGCGACCTTGGCGGCTACCGGGGCCGCCAATGTGGGCGGCGTGCAGCGACCGGTCGGTGGCCCTGGTTTGGCCGGCGCATTGGCGGCCGCCCTCGCATCCCCATTTGGCGCGGGGCCTGCGGCGTTTCGGCGTGGTCGCCGCAGCGGACCGGTCGACACCGTGTACCTGGGTGTGTTCGACAGGAATGCGCTCGACGCTGTGGGCGGATTCGACGAGTCCTTGGAGCGCAATCAGGACTACGAGCTGAATTGGCGCTTGCGCGGCGCGGGACATTCTGTTTGGCTCAATGCAGGCCTCGTCGTGGACTATGTGCCCCGGGCTGGCTACCGGGCGCTGGCCCGTCAGTACTTCGCCTACGGCGCTTGGAAGCGAACGATCCTGTTGCGCCATCCGTCGTCGCTGCGACCCAGACAGCTGGCAGCGCCCGCCCTGCTGGCCGGGCTCGCCGTCTCCGCCGTGCAACTGCTCCGAGGTCGACCGTCAGGCGCTGTGGTGCCGTTGGCGTACACGGCAGCGTCCGCGCTTGCCGCGGCGCGGCTGCGCCCGACGCTGCGGTCAGCGAACGAGCAGCTCCAGGCCATGGGTGCCTTCGGTGTCATGCATCTCGCGTGGGGCGCCGGATTCCTGTGGGGCCGAACCCGCCGAAGATGAGCCCGCAGGCTGCCGTTGCGACAGTTGCCGCGCCCCCTCAGCCCGGCCGCGGCCCCGACGCTGCGACGTAGGCCTCAACGATCTGCGACGGCTCTCCGACGGCACGCAAGCGTCCTTCGTCGAGCCAGGCAACCCGATCGCAGAAACGCTGGATCTCGTTCATGTTGTGGGTGACGAGCACCACCGAGCCTGAGGCCGAGCGGACGTCGTCGATGCGCTCCGCGGCGAGTCGCCGGAACTCTTCGTCGCCGACGGTGAGTGCCTCGTCGATAAGCAGGATCTCGGGGATCCGCGCCGTGGCAATAGCGAAGCGAAGCCGAGCGCGCATGCCCGACGAGTAGGTGCGCATCGGTCGGTCGATAGCGCCTCGCAGCCCCGCGAAGTCAATGATCTCGTCCATGCGGTTCTCGACTTCGGCCCGCGTGAACCCCAGCGCCAGCCCGCCGATGAGAATGTTGCGTCGGCCCGACAGCGCTGGACGCAGCACCGACGACACCCCGAGCAGCGATGGCCGAGACCGGCCCCGGATGCTGCCCGACTTCAGTGGAAGCAGCCCGGTCATCGCCGACAGCAGCGTCGTCTTCCCCGAGCCGTTCGGGCCCACCAGCCCCAGCGTCTCGTGCTCGTACAGGTCAAGCGTCACGCCTTGCACTGCGTGGATGGTGCGGTAGCGGCGCCGCATGCGGCCCCGAGCGAAGCCCTGCTTCATGGGGGCCACGGGCTCCTCGTACACCCGGAACGTCACATGCGCGTCCCGCACCTGCACGTTCACGTGTTCGGTGCCCATCAGGCGCCCAGCCTCTGCTCGGAACGGTGAAACACCACGAATCCTGCTGCAGGCATGAGCGTGCACCAGACCACCAGGCCCGCCAGCACCCACAGGTCCAAGGGTTCGGACAGCAGGCACCAGCGGGCCGCGGTGATGATGTCGTAGATCGGATTGAGCGCGAAGGCCCGCCGCCACAGCTCGCTGTCCACGAACGCCTCGACGCTGAAGATGACGCCAGACGCATAAAAGAGCAGCCGGAACAGGTGCGGCAGGATCTGTCGAAGATCGCGCACGGATGTGCCGGCACGTGCCACGAGCAACGCTGCGCCGAAGTTGAACGCGAACTGCGCCACGAGGACAGCCGGCAGCACCAGCCAGCGCAGCGACGGGCGCTCGCCAGTTGCCAGGACCGCTGCCAGTGCAAGTCCCAAGGCTGGGACGAACGCCGCTGTCTGGCCGTTGACCGACGCCGCTGGCAGCAGGATGCGCGGGAACTGGATGGATCGGATGAGTCCGAGGTTGCCGGTGATAGAGACAGCGGCTTCCTGAACGACGCGTTGGGTGAGGTGAAACAGCACAACACCGACGATGAGGAAGCCCAGGAAGTTGTCGACGCCACGCCGGGTATCGATCACCACGCCGAAGACGAGGAAGTACACGCCGACGAGCAGTGCTGGGTTCACGAGGTGCCAGAGCTGGCCCAACGCGGTGTCCATGTTCTGGGCTCGCAGGTCCTGCGCGGGCACCACGATCGCGAACTCCCGTCGACGCCATGCCTCTTGCAGATAGGTGAGGGTCGACGGCCTCGCCGTCAGGTCGATGAGGGGCCGGACGTCGGCGTCAGGGCTTGTTCCGTCGCTGCTCGCCGGTTCGCTCCCCGCGGGATCCACACGGGCCATCCTACGAACACCGCCTTTGTGCACCCGTGTGGGAATGCGGCGTCCGTCGAGCGCGTCTGCGCCCGTCATGTCGCAATGTTCGGGGTCGCGGCGAACCCCCGGCATACTCAGGCCGCGATGATTGTCCACCTGCGGTGACCTGCCTGTGCTGACGCCCGTCCACAACCATCTTGCTCCTCCGCCCGCAGAGGCGCGGGGCAACGATTGGCGCTCGTTGGCAGTCGCCCCGCTGGAGCTGTTCAAGCCGTCGCTGGGGGTGACCGTCGTCGTTCCCTACTACGAGGCGCCACGCGAACTCGGGCTCACCCTGGCCGGATTGGCACGCCAGTCCTACCCCTTGGACCTCTTCGAGGTGATTGTGGTGGACGACGGTTCGGATCCGCCGCTTGAGCTCGGTGCGCTCGATATGCCAGCGCTCGACTTGACAGCGCCGAGTCAGCTGAACCTGCGTGTCATTCACCAGGAGGATCTGGGGTTTGGCCTCGCCCGGGCTCGCAACAACGGGGCGCGGGCGGCTAACGGCGACATAGTGGTGTTCCTCGATTGCGACATGGTCCCCGAGGCCGATTGGCTGGCATCGCACGCCCGATGGCACCATGCGGCCAGCGACCTGCTCACGCTGGGCTTCCGACATCACGTCGATGTCGACGGCATCGACGCCGAAGACGTGCGGAAGCGGCCTGGGTCGCTCGCGGACCTCTTCAGCGGCCGTCCGTTGCAGAGTCCCGAGTGGATCGAGCGCCGGATGGCCCAGACCGACGACCTCGCCTCGGACGCAGATGACGTCTTCCGGGTGGTCACGGGTGGCAATTTCGCTGTTTCGACCGAGTTTTTCCGGACCGTGGGGGAGTTCGACGAGTCATTCACCCAGTGGGGCTCCGAGGACGTCGAATTCGGCTGGCGCGCCTATGCACTGGGCGCGGTGCTGGTGCCCGAGCGTTCGGCGCTGTGCTGGCACCAAGGCGAAGGAGCCGTACTCAGCGAGAACGAGGCGATCAGCCTCGAACAGCAGCGCGACAAGCTCTCCCACCTCATCCCTGATCGCCGGCTGCGCACGTCCGCACCCGGACGGTCGTACACGGTTTCGCAGTTCATCGTCGCCGTGGAGCCGGGCCACTCCGAGGAGGACGAAGTTCTCGCCACCGTCGAGCAGGTGCTCGCCAGCGAGGTCCACGACCTTGTCGTATGGGTCGCAGAACGACCTGACGAGCCGTTCGAGCGGCTGCGTCGACTGCTCGACCCCGACCCTCGAGTCTGCGTGGGCGAGGCCGGAGGCGCGGCCGCGGCGTTCGCGTCGGCGGCGTTCCATGTGCGGGTTCCGGCCGGTGCCGGCGTCCGCCCCAGAACGCTCGAACGCCTGGCGAACCAGTTGGGGACCGCTGCGTCCGGCGAGTCGGACCTCGCTTCGGGCCATCGCGTCAGGATCACGCGCGGATGGGCGGTCCAGCGTGCGCGCCGTTCCGGGCTGTCAGTCTCCGAAGTCGGCACCATCGTCGAACTTGACGTCGACAGCCTCTTGGTGACACAGGAGGCGAAGCCGCAAGGGTGGCTCGCCCGCAGGCTCCACGAGCCCGCCAGGCGGCTGCTGCGCGTCCGGGCTCGTCTCGGGCGACACATGTGGACACTCATGGCTGGCGTGCGACGCATTCGACGGCCACAGGACTTCGTTCGCTTCTCGGGCGTCGTTGTTCGTGCCATCGGCTGGCGTTTGCGCAATCTCCGCTGGCGTTTGCGCAGTCTGCGCAGGCGTTTGCGCAGTCTGCGCAGAATCGCACGAGGCATCCGCTGGCGAGCGCGACGATTGAAGTGGGCAGTACGACGGGCGCGCCGACAGTGGCCACAGCGCATCAGGAAGCGTTTGCGCATCTGGCTAGGCCTCCAGCCCCGAAGTCAGCGCTATGTGCAGCGCCTTGCGCGTTATCCGCTCGGGGCCGAGATCGTCGTTGCGGGTCGGCGAGCCTCCTCGGTGTTCGCAGCCTCGGTGAGGGTGGCGAGTCATGTCGGTGATGAGGGCGATCACCACGTCGACGTCGTGATTGCCGACTCGGCGCGCGCGGGCGATGCGGTGCTTCGCAGTGCTTCGAGCGAGCGGCGCCCTGCGGTCGCTGTGCTTGCGGACATGTCCCCGCAGGTGAAGGTCCAGGCCTTCAACCCTGAGGCCGTGAACCCGATCGGCTGGTCGGCGGACTGCGTACCCGATTGGGCGCCGGTGCGGTCGCTGATGTCTCTGGGCGGGGGCGCGATCTTCAGCCTCCACATGGGTGGCGAACTGCTCACAGACCTGCGCTCCCCGCACCATCTCACCGACACCGCGGGCGACCACCGAGACGCCGTGCAACGCGCCGGAGCGCTCGCCGCTCTGGCGGGCGCCGGGGTTGTCGTGCACATCGACGCACCCGATCCCGAGCTCGCGGCGAGTCTCGGACCGACGCTGGCTGATCTGATGGCGTCAGGTGATGTCGTTGGCGCGGACAGTCACCGTCGCGAGCAGCTCAGCATTGAAATGCGCCGTTGCGCGCTGCGTGACCACTCGCTGCGCAGCCGGGCGCGCCAGATCCTGTCCGCGGCTGGCATGGGCGTCCAGTCGCCCGAAGTGTCGATCCTCGCTCCGACGCGGCGGCCAGAGCGGCTCGCCGATGTGGTGACCGCAGTCAGCAGTCAGACCTACCCGCGCCTCGAGCTGGTGCTGGCGCTGCACGGCGACGGCTTCGACAGTGACGCTGAGATCGAAACCCTGGCGAGCGACCTCGGCCATTCGCTCCAGATCGTTCGGGTGGACGGTGCCGAGCCGCTCGGAGGCGTGCTGCGAGCCGCTGCGGAGGCAGCGGGCGGATCCCTGGTTACCAAGATGGACGACGACGACTACTACGGCGCCGAGCACATTTGGGACTTGGTGCTCGCCCACGAATACTCGAAGGCGGAACTCATCGGGAAGTCCGCCGAGTACGTCTATCTCGAACAGCTCGACAAGACCGTCCGGGACCAGCAGCGCCAGAAGTTCTCCGAGAGCTACATCCCGTTCATCGGCGTCTCGGGCGGCGTGCTCATGATCTCCCGGCACCATCTGGAGGAAGCCGGCGGTTGGCGTCGGGTGCCCCGCCGAGTCGACATCGCGCTGGCCCACGACGTCACTGCCGCCGGAGGCCGCATCTACTGGACCCACGGCGCCGGCTACCTGCGTGTCCGCCACGGCGACGAGCACACGTGGAACGTCGAGGACAGCCATTTCCTCGGTCGCGCCAGCGAAGTCCGCGACGGCTGCGACTTCGCCTTCGCCGGCGTCACTGGGATTTGACGGCACTAGCACGACAAATCGCTTCCTGCGAGAATGGGCGCATGAGCGCATCCACACTCGACCTCACGCACGACGAGGCGGCACTCGAGCGATATCTGGCTGAAGTGGCGGAGAACGGCTACTGCATCGTCGAGAACGCAATCGAGCCGCAATTGGTCACCGAGATCAGCGACACGATCGCCCGGGTGGAACGCAAGCTGGGTGTCGCGCCGAAAGGCAATCGCATCGAGGGGTTCGCCACCAAGCGCATGTACAACCTTCTTGGCAAGGACCGGTCGTTCTGGAAGCTCCCGATCCACCGGAATGTGCTGCCGTTCCCTCAGCGCCTGATGGAGCCTGGAGCGATCCTGTCGGGCACCACCTGCATGCACATCGGACCCGGCGAGGTCCATCAGGGACTGCACTCTGACGACGGACTGGTTGACCAGATCGACGTGCCACGGCCGCGGCCGCCCTTCATGGTCACCACCATCTGGGCGTTCACCGACTTCACTGCCGAGAACGGCGCAACACGCCTGGTGCCTGGGTCGCACCGCTTCGACCACGAGCCCCAGCCGGGGGAGAAGCCTGAGTACATCGCGTCTGAGATGCCTGCGGGCTCAGTGCTCATCGTGAATGGCGGCACATGGCACTGCGGCGGTGCCAATACGTCCGACCACGACTGGCGCCTCGGCATCAGCGTGCAGTACTGCCGGGGCTGGATGCGCCAGCAGCAGAACCAGTACTACAGCCTTTCCCCCGAAGACGTCCGAGACATGCCTGAAGAGTTGGCGGCGCTGTGCGGCTTCAGCCTGTACCGGGGAATCATGGGCCATGTCGACGGCGCCAGCCCGGGCCGTTATCTCGGCGCTGATCGACTCGCCGAGACCGCGTACGCGGCCCGCCTGAAGGCAATCGAGGACGGCGAAGAAGTCGGCGGAATCGGCACAGCGGAGCCCGCAGCAGCCGTTGCCGACTGAGCCACACTTCATCCGCACAACGCAAAGCGAGGAGCAATCGACATGGAACTGCGCGATCGGGTAGCGATCATCACCGGGGGAGGCGGCGGCATTGGTTCGGCCACCGCACGCCACTGGCTGAGCGAAGGCGCACGCCATGTCGTCGTCGCCGATTACAACGCCTCCGCCGCAGAGGCGGTCGCCGACGAACTGGGCTGCGAGGGCGTCGGACTCGACGTCACCGACGAAGCAGCGGTGTCGGCACTCGTGGAACGCACGCTCGACGAGCAGGGCCCGATCGATGTGTTCTTCTCGAACGCCGGTGCCGGTGCCGAGGGCGGCGTCGATGCGCCCAACGACGCATGGCAGTCGCAATGGGAACTCCACGTGATGAGCCACGTCTACGCCGCTCGTGCGGTGCTGCCCTCGATGCTGGCGCGGGGCGAGGGCTACCTCGTGCACACCGCCAGCGCAGCGGGGCTGCTGGCTGCGATGGGTTCCGCGCCCTACTCGGTCACCAAGGCGGCGTGCATCAAGCTCGCCGAGATGGAGGCGATCTCGCACGGTGACGACGGCATCCGGGTCTCGGTGCTGTGCCCGCAGGGCGTCAACACCGCGATGGCGCCCAGGCGTCTGGGCGACGGCGGCACCGACGGCATCGTGGAGCCCGAATTCGTCGCCCAGATCATCACTGAGGCCATGGCCGAAGAGCGATTCCTGATTCTGTCCCACCCCGAAGCACAGACGTATGTGGAGCGAAAGGCCGCCGACCCCGATCGCTGGCTGCGCGGCATGCGCCGGCTGCGCCAGCGTTCGGTGAACGTCGAAGAGGGCAGCTAGAGATCGAGCCTCCGAACGGGGCATGCGCCGGCTGCGTCTGCGGGCACGAATGAACACTGTGCCCTAGCGTTGCCGACATGGCTGATGCAGATTTAAAGGCACTGACGGGCGGGCTCGAGTTGCCCGACTTCGAGACCACGGCGTTCACCACGCCTCCGCCGCTGGCGCAAGCGACCGTGGCGATCGTGTCCTCGGCGTCGCTGCATCATCCCGACCAGGACGACTTCGCTCCCACCGACACCGGCTACCGGGTGCTCGAAGCCGGCCGCCGCGACTACATGTGCGGGCATTGGAGCCCGAACTTCGACGCCACCGGCATCGCCCTCGACATCAACACGGTCTTCCCGATCGACCGTCTCGACGAGCTCGCCGCGGAGGGCACGATCGGCAAGGTGTCCGACATCCATATGTCCTACGCCGGCAATCAGTTCGACCTCTCGGGCGTCCGAATGGACTCCGGTCCGGCAGGGGCGAAGCTGCTGCGAGATCACGAGGTGGACGTCGTTTTGTTCACACCCGTCTGACCGTTGTGCACGCGTACCGTGAGTACGCTCGCACACGTCTTCGAGGCCGGCGGCTTGGCGACAGTGGCGCTGGGTTCCATCGGGGCCCACATCGGGGGCACCGCCCCGCCGCGAGGCCTCTGGTGCGACTTTCCGCTGGGCCGGCCGCTGGGAAGGCCCAACGACGCCGAGTTCCAGCATCGGGTGCTGGCGCATGCGTTCAGTCTGCTGTCGTCGCCGGAACCAATCGTTGAGAAGTTCGCCGAGACGATCGCTGATGACGGATCCGAGACGATGGCGTGCACGTTGCCTCCGCGCCACGATCCCAACCTGCACGTCGCGGTCGACGAAGCCAATGGCCTGCGCCCTGCCTATGACCGGGCCGTGGCAAAGCTGGGCAACCGCGTGGGAGCAGGGCGCACCGTGTCTGCCGACGACATTCCGGCCGCCGTGCAGGCGTTCGCTGACATCGCTGACGGCACGCCGTGGAAACAGGCAGGCGTGCCCGGCATCCCGGCGCGTGTGGCGCAGGACATCCGCGGCTACTACGAGACAGCGGCGCTTGCGCTCGCCGAGCACGCTCCGAGCGCGTGGGCAGGCACTCGCTGGTTCTTCGAGTCGACCGAAGCAGGGCGCACCATCGTCGCTGCACGCAAGGCGATGGCCGACTCCGGCGAGAAGCACGGCATCTGGTTCTACATCACGCCCGGCGATCGTTGACCTGCCGGCCACGACGGGCCTTGATCGCTGCGGAGGTGACGGCCCGCGCAAAGTTGATGTGCTGGGGGGCTCTGCCGGGTGGCCCCGGCAGCCTGAAGATCGGCAGCCCGAAGATCGGCAGCCTGTTCATCGGCAGCCTGCAATTCGGTGAGTGACTCCGTGCCGCATCGGCTCCTGATCGGGCAACCGTTTCACGGCTGGCGCGTGGCGTGGGCCGGGTTCTGGGTGCTGTTCATCGTCTACGGCATCCAGTTCAGCTACGGCACCTTCGAGGGTGCCATCAACGCCGACACCGGCTGGTCGGCGAACTGGCTGCAGCTCGCGTATGCCTCCTACATCCTCACCTACAGCGCAGTGAGCGCATGGAGTGGTCAGCTCACCGACCGCATCGGCCCGCGCCGGGTCATCGCCGGGGGCGCCGTGCTGCTGGCAGCGGGCTACTTGGTGCTGTCATCCGCGGGAAGCCTCGCGATGGTGTTCATCGGCCTTGCTGTGATTGCGCCGCTCGGGATGTCGTCGTCGTGGGTGCCTGCCAACGCCACCGTCGTGCGCTGGTTCGTCGCGCGGCGCGGAATGGCGACGGGCATCGTCGGCTCAGGCGGGAGCGCCGGCGGGATCGTTGCACCACCGATCGCTGCGTGGCTCGTCGAGCAGTACGGATGGCGGACTGCGATTGCCGTGATGGCTGTCGTGGGCGGCGTCCTCATGGCTGCCACCGCAATGGTGTTCGTGCGCGACCCGGAGTCGATCGGCCAACGGCCCGACGGGGGCAAGCCCGATCCTGATGACTACCCGCTTGCGCGTTCGTTGGTCGCGTCCCCGCCGGCGGCGTTCATAGTGACCGCAGCCCGCAGCGACGCTTCAGCGACTGAAGACCCGGCCACCGCGTGGACTGCCCCCCAGGCGTGGCGCAATTCGGTGTTCTGGCGCATCTTCGGAATGTTCGCTCTGACGTTCGTGGTGGTGTTCGTGCCATTCGCACATGGCGTCCAGTACGCCCGGAGCCTCGGATTTTCGCCGCTTTGGGCGGCAGGAGTCATCAGCTCCATCGGCGTCGGCGGGCTCGTGGGCAGAATCGTGACCGGCCCGCTGTCAGATCACATCGACCGTCGCCGTGCCGTGATGCTGGCGCTGGCGGTGGAGACGCTGTCGTTCGTCGGCATCGCGGCATCCGACGGGCTGGCGTTGCTGTACGCCTCGTCGATCGCCTTCGGCTTGTCCTACGGCGGCAGCGTGGCGGTCTTCCCGGCGCTGGTCGCCGACTATTTCGGGCGCACCCATGCCGGCGCGATCGTGGGACGTTTCTTCGCGACAGCGGGGTCGTTCGCCGCAGTGGGGCCGTATGTCGCGCAGCTGCTGCTCGGAGCCACCGGCGGCTACGGCTGGACGTTCTCCTTCGCGGCGGTCGCGAACGCGTGCGCACTGGGCCTCGCGTTCACCCTCCCACCTCCGGTTTTGCTGCCCAAGCGTTGATCGGCTCCCGAACGGGCAGGCCTTTGGGCTGACGGGTAACCTCCGAAACGAGCCGATACGGCGTACCAGGGGGAACGATGGCACTCGCAGACTTCAAGCTCGAGGACCGCTTCGACCGCGCCGAGGGCGATGTCGCTATGTCAGGCGTCCAAGCGCTGCTGCGCGTGCTGCTCGACCAGTTGCGCGCAGACCGTCGTGACGGGCTGAACAACGCCGCGATGGTCTCGGGCTACCGGGGCTCGCCGCTTGGCGGAATCGACAGCCTGATGCTCGGCAACGCCGAAGAACTGGCCGAGAACAACATCACGTTCCAGCCCGGCCTCAACGAGGATCTCGGGGCCACGGTGGTGTGGGGCAGCCAGCTGGCGAACCGCAACTTCGAGGGCAGCTACGACGGTGTTCTGGGCATGTGGTACGGCAAGGCGCCCGGCGTCGACCGGTCGGGTGACGCCATTCGACACGCCAACGTCTGCGGTGTCGACCCCAAGGGCGGCGTGTTGCTCGTCGCGGGCGACGATCCGGCCTCGAAATCCTCGACGCTGGCGTCGGAATCCGAGCCGGTGCTCATCCACTTCCAGACGCCGATCCTGTACCCCGGCTCGGTACAGGAAGTCATCGACTACGGCCGCTGGGGCTACGAGCTGTCCCGCTACTCGGGCTTCTGGTCGGCGCTCAAGATCGTCACCAACGTCGCCGACGGCTACTCGACAGTCGAAGTCGGTCCTGGTCGGGTCAGCGCGACGCGTCCCGCCTTCGAGTGGGAAGGAAAACCCTGGGCGCACTCCCAGCAGGACTCCCTGTTCGGTCCGAACGCGGTGCGCATGGAGCTCGAGATCCACGAGGGCCGCATGGTTGCGGTCGAAAAGTTCGTGGCAGAGAACAAGCTCAACCGCCAAACCGTCACCAGCCGCGACGCGAGAGTGGGGCTGATCGCGGCAGGCAAGACGTACTACGACCTGCGCGAAGCGCTTGACCGCATGGGGCAGAGCGAGGCTGAGCTCGCCCGCCGCGGTGTGCGCATCCTCAAGCCGGCCGTTGTCTGGCCGCTCGAGCCCGCCAGCCTGCGCGAGTTCGCCCGCGGTCTCGACGTGATCGTCGTGGTCGAGGAGAAGCGGTCGATCATCGAGTCGCTGGCGCGCGAGATCCTCTACGGAATGCCCGATGCTCCCCGCATCCTGGGCAAGCGCGACGCGCAGGACCAGTTTTGGTTCCCGGGACACGGCGAAATGGACGCCGATCTGATCGCCCGCAAGGTCCGGCCGTTCCTGGTGGACCGGTTCGGCAGCGACGGCATCGGCCCGGCCGTGCCCGAGCGCATCACCATCCCGCTGGCTGTCACCACTAAAGACGGCGCCAAGGCTGCGGGCCGCACACCCGGGTTCTGCTCGGGCTGCCCGCACAATCGCTCGACCTGGGTGCCCGAGGGCTCTGAGGCCGGCGGTGGCATCGGCTGCCATGGCATGGCAGCCATGACTCCAACCCGCAACGTGCGCGGCATCACCCAGATGGGCGGCGAAGGCGTGCAGTGGGTCGGCGCGGCACCGTTCGTGACGATGGACCATCGGTTCCAGAACATCGGCGACGGCACGTTCCACCACTCCGGTTCGCTGGCGGTCCGCCAGGCAATCGCGGCGGGCACCAACGTGACCTACAAGATCCTCTACAACGCGGCAGTCGCGATGACCGGCGGCCAGGATGTGGACGGCGGCATGGAGGTGCCGGCGCTGACCCGGTCGCTGCACGCAGAGGGCGTGACCAAGTTGATGGTTGTCGCCGACGATCCCAACAAGTACCCCGCCGACGCTCGGTTCGCCCCCGACACCGAGGTGTGGCACCGCGACCGGCTCGATGAAGCGCAGCGGGTGCTGCGCGACATTGAGGGCTGCACGGTGCTCATCTACGACCAGGCATGTGCAGCCGAGCTACGGCGTGACCGCAAGCGCGGCAAGGTGGCCGAGCCCAAGACGAGGGTCTTCATCAACGAGGCCGTCTGCGAAGGCTGCGGCGACTGCGGCGAGAAGTCGAGCTGCCTCAGCGTGCAGCCTGTCGAGACCGAGTTCGGCCGCAAGACCGCGATTCACCAGTCGTCGTGCAACAAGGACTTCACTTGTCTCGACGGCGACTGCCCTGCCTTCATCGAGGTCGTGCCCGGCGGCAAGGTGCCCACCAAGGCGACTGCCGCCGTCGACGAGATCGGCGACGACCTGCCCGAGCCCGATCGGCTCGACGAGGGCAACGTCCTGATGATGGGCATCGGCGGCACCGGCGTGGTGACCGTGAACCAGATGCTCGCCACCGCAGCGCTCCTCGACGGCAAGCAGGCCGACGGCCTGGATCAGACGGGTCTCGCTCAAAAGGGCGGGCCGGTGGTGTCGAATCTGAAGATCCGCCTCATGGGCGCCGCAGCGGAGGGCGATGGATCCGATGGGGCCAACAAAGTCGGCGCCGGCGAGGCAGATGCCTACATCGTGTTCGACCTGCTGTCAGGCACGAACCCGATCAACCTCGAGAAGGCACAGGCAGGCCGCACGGTGGCGCTGGTGTCGTCGTCCAAGGTGCCGACCAGCGCCATGGTGCGTGACACGGCCGCCGAATTCCCCGAGTGGACGGCGTTCCAGCGCTCGATCGACGACGCGACCACACCGGAGCGCAACGTCTACTTCGACGCCGGCACGCTGTCGGACAACCTGTTCCGTTCGCACATGCCGGCCAACGTGCTCGTGCTGGGAGCTGCGTACCAGTCGGGCGTGGTGCCGATCAGCGCTTCGGCGATCGAGCGGGCTATCGAGCTCAACGGCGTCGCCGTCGAGATGAACACTCAGGCGTTCCGCATCGGCCGCAAGATCGTGCTGGACCCGGATTTCCTGCAGTCGTTGCACGTCGACCGAGTCGGCCGGGTCAAGCGTGAGGGGGGCCCGTCGAAGCGTGAGCAGAAGCTCATCGACTCGGTGCCCGATCCGTCCGAGGAACTGGCCCGGCTGCTCCGCATCCGTGTTCCCGACCTCGTCGCCTACCAGAGCGCCGACTACGCCGCTGCCTACGCCTCCTTCGTGGCCGAGGTGCGTGAAGCCGAGGCTGCAGCGGGCGACTCGTCAGCGCTCAGCGAAGCCGTGGCGAGGTACCTGTACAAGCTGATGGCGTACAAGGACGAATACGAGGTGGCTCGCTTGCACCGCAGCAAGGCGTTCCAGCAGGCTGTGCGTGACCAGTTCGGCGACAAGACCGACGTCACCTACAAGCTGCACCCGCCGATCCTGCGGCGCATGGGGGTGCAGAAGAAGATCGGCCTCGGCCGCTCTGGCGATGCGGCATTCGCCGTGCTGGCCCGGATGAAGGGCCTGCGAGGCGGCACGCTGGACATCTTTGGCAAGACCGCTCATCGCCGCATGGAGCGTGAGCTCATCGACGAGTACCGCGGCATGATCTCCCGGGCGCTCGACACGCTGGCCAGCGGCGGCGACGCTGCCTACGCCCGTGCCGTCGAGATCGCAGAGCTGCCCGACATGATCCGTGGCTACGAGGACATCAAGGAAGCCAACGTCGAGCGCTTCCGGGCTCGCGCCAACGAACTCGGGGCCTGAAGCGCGCTCGAAATGCGCGCAGGCGCCTAGAGCGACGGTTGAGCAAGAACGCTGATCAATCGGCGACGGCTCGTCGACCCGGCCGTCTGCGCTCTTATAGCCAGCGGGTCCAAGTATCGGTCTCTATCGGGGGTTTGGCGAGGAATCGCCGCAGCGCGTCGATGACGGCGCCGGGGTACGCAGCCGACGCCCGGTTGAAGCGTCGCGGGCTGGTGAAGACAAGCCCGCAGCTGGACGCGCCATCGGCGATTCGCCGGGCAGCCAGCACAGCGAAGTCGCGAGCGTTCTCGGTGACGATGACGCTGCCGGTCTCGAGCGCGGTCTCGAACAGTTGCTCGTCTGACATTCCTCGCAACGAGGCCTCGGCCGCCACTGAGACGGCATCGGTGCCGTCGGCGCGAAGCGCGGCGGCAACCGTCGGCGAGTGCATCTCATCAATGAGCAGCCGCACGCGGTCAGGCTTCGAGCAGGGCCTGCTGGCGCCGCCAAGCAGCTTCGGCTTCGTCGGCGAACCGAATTTGGTCCGCTATCTCGTCATCGACCTCGGCGGTGTAGTCGGCGTAGTAGGCGAGCGCGGCGTCGACCTGGGCGAGGCTCAGCACCATCATCTCTGCCGCCCGAGCACGACGCTTTTCGACCGACACATCGCCGCCCACGATTGCGCCGATGACATCGCGTACGTCCGGTCCTCCGATGAGCCGGGCACGCCGGCCCGAGGGATTGTCGCGGAAGTAGATCATTGGATGAGCATCCATGCGCAGCCCCTCGCCGATCAAGCGTTCCGCGAGCGTAGAGATGGCGACTCCCTTTTGGCGAGCGGTTTTCTTCAGCTGTTGATGCAGCGGGACATCAGAGAACCTGATGGAGACAACAGGCATGACGACAGCGTAGTCACTCGTCGTCACACGATGGCCGCCGTCGACCGCGGCCGGGTCCCCATCGACCTCCATAGGCTTTCGCACCGATGGCTGCAGAAGGTCCGATGACTTGGGGCGTGCCGGACCCGCTTGAAGGGCTGGACATCGCCCCATCGGTGCTGGAGTTGGTGGGTCGCACTCCGATGGTTCGGCTCAGCCGGATCACCGAGGGGATTGCGACCCCTGTAGTGGCCAAGCTCGAGACCACGAACCCGGGCGGGTCGGTGAAGGATCGCGCCGCGGTTGCCATGATCGACGCGGCCGAAGCCGAGGGAATCCTTTCGCCCGGCGGGATCATCGTCGAGCCCACCTCGGGCAACACTGGCGTGGGGCTGGCCGTGGTGGCTGCGCAGCGCGGCTACCGGTGCATCTTCGTGTGCACCGACAAGGTTGCGCCCGAGAAGGTGGCGCTGCTGAGGGCATACGGCGCCGAGGTGGTGGTGTGTCCGAACGCGGTCGCGCCCGAGGACCCGCGTTCGTGCTACTCGACGGCCGAGCGGCTACGTACCGAGACGCCACGAGCGTTCTCGCCGAACCAGTACGCCAACCCGCACAATCCCCTGGCGCACTACGAAAGCACCGGACCGGAGATCTGGTCCCAGACCGCTGGGCGCGTCACGCACTTCGTCGCCGGCGCGGGCACCGGCGGAACCGTCTCCGGCGTCGGGCGATACCTGAAAGAGCAGAACGCCGATGTCCAGGTCTTGGTCGCAGATCCGCCCGAGTCGGTGTACGCAGGTGGCGACGGCCGGCCCTATCTGGTGGAGGGCATCGGCGAGGACTTCTGGCCGGCCACGTTCGATCCCGGCGTCGTCGACCGTGTCATCCCCGTCACCGACGCGGAGTCGTTCGCTACGGCTCGGCGCGTGACGCAGTCCGAAGGTCTGCTGATAGGCGGCTCGGGCGGCACTGCCGTGGCGGGCGCGCTCGCAGTGGCCCGAGAGCTTGATGCCGCTGGCCGCGCAGCCGAGTCGCTGGTCGTGACGCTCATCCCGGATTCGGGCCGCGGTTATCTGAGCCGCGTGTTCGACGACGAGTGGATGGCGCAGATGGGCTTCGAGACAGATCGCACCGTCGCCGGCGCCACCGTCGCCGACCTCATTGACGGCGAGTTCGTCTATGTGCGGCCCGATGATTCGGTGGCGGTGGCACGGGAGCGCATGGATCAAGCCAGCCTTCGTGCTGTGCCGGTGTGCACCGGCGCCATGCCGATCGCGGCTGCGCAAGTGATCGGGTCGGTCGCCCAGGACGGCTTGCTGGCGTTCAGCGACGATGACATGGTCGCGAGCGCTGTCGAGGGACGGCTGCCGGCAGTCGGCGTCGGCGAGCCCGCCGCTCGGGTGGCCGAGCTGCTGCGCGGTTACGGATCGCTTGGGGCGCCTGAGGCCGTTGTTGTCTACGACGGGGGCCGTCCGGTGGCGACGCTCGGCCCGTCCGCATTGCCCGGAGGTGTGGGGTGCTAGGTGGCGATCCGCAGAAGTCGGGCTTCGAGGATCCGTACGAGTACGGGTTCGAGACCCGGGCGATCCGCGCTGGGCAGCCCCACGACCCGTACACCGGTGCGGTCGTGACGTCCATCTCGCTGGCGACCACGTTTGCCCAGGAGGCCGTCGGCCAGCCGCGGCACGGCTACGAGTACGGCCGCACCGGGAATCCGACGCGTCACGCCTACCAGGTGTGTGTCGCGTCGCTCGAGGGCGCACAGCACGGCTTCGCCTTCGCCAGCGGTCTCGCAGCCGAGGACGCGCTGCTGCGGGTGTTGCGTCCAGGCGACAGCTTGTTGCTGGGCGACGATGCCTACGGCGGCACATTCCGCCTCATCGACAAGGTGCACGGCAATGCGGGCGTGCAGACTGCTGCCGTCGATCTCACCGCCCCCGAGAAGATCCGCGATACCTGGACGCCCGAAACCCGGATGGTGTGGCTCGAGACGCCGACCAATCCGCTGCTGACGATCTTCGACATCGAGGCGATCTGCGCCATCACGCACGAGCTCGGCGGCATCGTCGTCGTCGACAACACCTTCGCGACGCCGTACTTGCAGCAACCGCTGGCGCTCGGTGCCGATGCAGTAGTGCACTCGGCCACGAAGTACATCGGCGGCCACAGCGACGTCGTAGGTGGATTCGTCGCCACGAACGATGACGCTCTGGCCGACCACCTCGTGTTCACCCAGAACGCTGTCGGCGCTGTGCCCAGCCCGTTCGACTGCTATCTCGCCTTGCGCGGCGTCAAGACCCTGGCAGTGCGCATGGACCGACACTGCAGCAACGCCGAGGCAATCGTCGAATTGCTGGCAGATCACCCGGCGGTGCGCTCGGTGCTGTACCCGGGACGTGACGACCACGTTGGCCACGACATCGCGCGGCGCCAGATGAGCGGCTTCGGCGGCATGGTCTCGTTCCGGCTGCACGGTGGCCGCGATGCCGCGGAACGAGTTGCTGCTGCCACCAAGGTCTTCACGCTCGCCGAGTCGCTCGGTGCGGTGGAGTCGCTGATCGAGCACCCCGGCGCGATGACTCACGCATCAGCCGCAGGATCGGCGCTGGAAGTCCCCGACGATCTCGTGCGATTGTCCGTCGGCCTTGAGACAGCGTCGGACCTGTTGGACGACCTGGCCCAGGCGCTCGCCACCTTGGACTGAGCAGCGGCGCAAACGACGCAGACGGCAAGATCCGTCCGCCGACGCAGGACTTGCCGAACGGCCTCAAGAAACGTGGACGTCGCGGCGGCTCTGCAATGATTGGCGCCGAATCAGCCCCGCAGGCCGATACGGCCTGCCCGCTTTGACGAGCAGCGAGCCCATGGAAGGCAATATCGCCTGGATACTCACATCCGCTGCCTTGGTGCTGTTCATGATTCCGGGCCTGGCGCTGTTCTACGGCGGCATGGTTCGGGCCAAGAACGCCCTGAACATGCTGAACATGAACATGTGGTGCCTCGGCATCGTGCCAGTCGTCTGGGTGCTGCTGGGCTACAGCCTCGCCGCGGGCGAGAGCGGCCTCGCGTTCATCGGCGACTTCTCGCTCATGGGCATGGCCGGCATCCACGATGCCGAAGGACTGGCCACGTTCGCTTTCCTGATGACGTTCGCGGCGATCACGCCGGCGCTGATTTCCGGCGCTGTGGCCGACCGCATGAAGTTCTCTGCGTGGATGGTGTTTGTACCTGTGTGGTCGCTGCTGGTGTACGTGCCGGTCGTGTACTGGGTGTACGGCGATGACGGCTGGATTGGGGGTCTGCCGGCGCACGACTTCGCCGGCGGTACGGCCATTCACGTGAACGCCGGAGCCGCGGCGCTGGCGCTGGCGCTGGTGGTGGGCCGACGTTCGGGTTGGCCCGACAACCGGCCCGTTCCGCACAACGTGCCCTTCGTCATGCTGGGTGCGGGCATTCTGTGGTTCGGCTGGTTCGGATTCAACGCCGGGTCGGCCCTGGCGGCCGACGGCACTGCAGCACAGGCGTTCGTCAACACGTTCATCGCGGCCGCCGCCGGCATGGTCGGTTGGGCCTTCTCGGAGTACGCGAGTCACAAGCGGGTGTCCACGATCGGTATCGCGTCGGGCGTTGTAGCTGCGCTCGTGGCGATCACTCCCGCGGCGGGCTTCGTCGGCTCAATGCACTCGTTGGCCTTCGGCGCGATCGCTGGCGTGGTCTGCTTCTTCGCTATCGAGGCGAAATTCCGGGTGGGCTTCGACGACAGCCTCGACGTCGTCGGCATTCACTGGGTGGGCGGCGCAGTCGGCGGCATCCTTCTGGGCTTCTTCGCCGACTCGTCGGCAGTCCCTGGCGGCGACTTCATCGACGGCGTGTTCTTCGGCGGCGGCGTGCTGCTGTGGAACCAGATCCTGTCGATCATTGTCGTGACGGCCTACTCGTTCGCGGTCACGTGGATCATCGCCACGGTGATCAAGACGACGATGGGCATCCGGGTCTCTGCGGACGTCGAGCTCGCTGGACTCGACGTCAGTGACCACGGCGAGGCCGCATACCAGCTGAACTAGACGCTGGTCCGCACCCGAACCGCGGCGCGGCGGCGCGAGTACGACGGCAATCTCGGTGACGTCGCCATGCGGCGGGGCTAGCTTGCCGCCGTGAGTGAAACCGATTCCGACCTGGCCGCCACCGACACTGAGGTTCGGCAGTTCGAGCAGCAGCGGTGGCAGCGTCCCCCAGGCGCTGCCGAGATCCTGATGGTGCGCCACGGCGCCTCGCAGGCGTTCGTGCCCGGCGAACCGTTCCCAATGCTCGGCACCCAGGGCAACCCGCCGCTCGCCCCGAACGGCCACACTCAGGCTGCCATGGCGGCGCGGCGGCTCGTCACCGAGCCCATTGACGCGCTGTATGTGACGTCGTTGCAGCGCACGCAGCAGACCTTCGATCCGCTGGCGCAACAGCTCGGCATGACGCCAACCGTCGAGCCTGACCTGCGCGAGGTGGCGTTGGGTGAATGGGACGGCGGTCGCATCCGCCAGTACGCAGCCGAGAACCACCCGCTGTATGTGAAGCTGCACACCGAGCGACGCTGGGATGTGATCCCTGGCGCCGAGACGAACGAGCAATTGACCCGCCGTTGCATGACGGCGCTCGACCGCATCGCCGACACACACCCGGACCAGCTCGTCGCGGCCTGCGTACACGGCGGCGTGATCGGCGCGGTGCTGGCGCACATCGTCGGCGCCAGCCCCTTCTCGTTCGGCGGAGCGGACAACTGCTCGATCAGCCAGATCGTCCGCTGCGACGGCGAGTGGATGATGCGCCGCTTCAACGACTGCTCACACCTCGACGATCACCTGCATCACGCCTGAACCCCACCAGCGCCCGACGTTCCGCGCAAGGGGCTCGAGAACTGCTCGTTCAGCCGACGGCGAGGAAGCTGCCGAGCGCGGCAGCCAGCATTGCCGGGTCGTGGCTGCCGCCGAGTTCGCGTGCGGAGTGCATCGACAGCTGAGGCGACCCGACATCGACGACGCTGATGCCGAGTCTCGCTGCGGTTATCGGCCCGATCGTGGAGCCGCACGGCAGGTTGCTGCGATGGGCGTACACCTGATGGGGCACACCTGCCGCCTCGCATGTCGCAGCAAATCGAGCGCTGGTCTGCGCATCGGTGGCGTAGCGCACGTTGGCGTTCGTCTTGATGACCGGGCCGCCGTTCAGCTGCGGCAGATACTGGGGCTCGTGGCGCTCGGGATAGTTCGGGTGCACGGCATGCGCCCCGTCCGCCGAGACGCACAGTGAGCGAGCCACGGCCCGCAGGTACTGCTCGCGATCTGCACCGAGTGCCAGTGCAATGCGCTCAAGGGCTTCAGGCAGGATCGGGCTGCCGGCACCTGTGGCTGAGTCACTGCCGATCTCCTCGTGGTCAAAGAGAACCACAACGGCGGCGGTGTCGTCGGGCGGCCCGACGACGAGGCCGGCAAGCGCCTCGACGGCTGCGTGGCACGAAGCCAGATTGTCGATGCGGGCGGCTGCGTACATCTCGCCGTTTAGACCAAGCTGAGCCGGCGGCGTGAGATCGTGGGCCATGGCATCCCACGAGAGCACAGCTACGGGCTCCACCTCGAGTTCGCTTGCGAGGAAGTCACGGAAGGCGCCCGGCGTTGGCTCTCCAAGCCCCCAGATGGGGGTCATGTGCTGCTGGCGGTCCAGCTTCAGCCCATCGTTGACCTCGCGGTCGAGGTGAATCGCCAGCTGTGGCACACGCAACAGCGGTTGGTCACAACGCCACAGCACAGTGCGCACTTCGTGGCCGGTGTGACCGTCTGCGACGACGAGGCGACCGGACAAGCCCAGGTCTCGGTCCAGCCACGAGTTGAGCAGGACGCCGCCGTAGATCTCGACGCCGAGCTGGCGGTAGCCGAATGCGCCGCTGTCGGGCTGCGGCTTGACGCGCAGGTTGGGGCTGTCGGTGTGAGCGCCTATGACGCTGAATCGCAACCGGTCCGGATCCACCCGGTCGCTTGTGCGAACAGCGATGATGGTTCCCCCCTCGCGGGCCAGCAAGCCCCGGGCCGGATCGAGTTCGTCCCACGAGTCGCTCCGGGCAGCTTCGGCGAAGCCAGCTGCGCGCAGGCGTTCAGCCGCTTCGTTCGCTGCGTGGTACGGCGACGGCGACGCCTCGATGAACTCGAACAGCCGGTCGAGCATGCGTGTTCTACGCGTCCGCGCGGATAGGTAACGGCCAGTGTGGTGAAGCCATTTGTCTCCCGCTCTTGTTCGCTTCGCTCACGGGCCGCTCGGGCCACGGCCTCGCTGTCGATTTCGTTGTGAGACCACCATAAAACGCCTATCCGCTCGGTCTCTACGCGTCGGCGTATGCCGTGATGACGTCTCGGCTGAAGTCGTCGAACTTCGAGCGGGACATCGGGTAGGTGACGAGGCGGGTGATTCCGGTGGCAGCCGCTCGCTCGATGAACTCGGGCGTCGCGGGCCCTTGTGTCATGAAATCGAGCTGTTCGGGGTCGCGGCCAGCCCGCTCGGCGCATCGCTTCGCATGCTCAAAGAGCGCCGTCATCTCGTCGAAGTCGCCTGAGACCGGAAAGAAGGCATCGCCATATTCGCCGGCGCGCCGCGCTGCCCGCTTGCTGTCCCCTCCGACGACGATCGGAACCGCACCGACCGGCTGAGGCCGGCAGTACACGCGATCGAATGAGACGTGTTTGCCGTCGTAGGAGCACACCTCGTCCCGCCACAGCGACTGGTAGGCCGCGAGGTAGTCGTCGGTGACATCGCCGCGGTCGGCGAACGACGCGCCCAGCGCATCGAATTCCTCGGCCAGCCAGCCGGCTCCGATGCCCAGCAGCACCCGGCCACCGGACAGCCGGTCCAGCGTTGCGATGGCTTTCGCGGTGACCACCGGGTTGCGCTGCGGCACGATCAGGATCCCTGTGCCCAGTTTGATCTCGCTGGTAGCTGCTGCTGCGAATGCCATCCAGATGAGCGGGTCGGGAATGTCGATGTCGTCTCGCTTGCCGGGCATCTTGCCGTCTTCGGAGTACGGATACGGCGACGCGTAGCCCTCGGGCACCACAACATGCTCGACAGTCCACAGCGACTCGAAACCGGCGGCTTCGGCAGCTTGTACGTAAGCAATCGCGCCGCCTCCCTCGACCTGCGGGCCAGTATTCGCAAGCGTCATTCCGAACTTCACAGCACACCTCTGTTGTCCCCGCTCGCGCCCGCACCGCCCGGATTTCGGTGCGACTTGGCGTCAAGCAGCGTCCGCGACCCTACTGCGCCCTCGAGGGAGGCTCCCGGGTTCCGCGGAGGCCGTAAGGTACTAAAATGCATCGTTTATTGGCTCTGTTCTGTGTGCTCGCCCTTGTCGGAGCTGCCTGCGGTTCCGATTCCGAACCGTCTTCCGATGACACGGTCGCTGCGCCGGCCACGACGTCGGCCCCGGTGGTGACCACGACAGAGACACCGGTGGTGACCACCACAACTGCGGCGCCGGTCGTGACCACCACGACGGCGGCTCCAATTGTCACCACGACAACAGCGGCGCCGGCGCAGGAACCGGAAGCGGCACCGTCGTTGCCTGGTGTTGTCGAAGGCACGCTGCTGGAGGGCGCTACGCCTGAGACCCTCGAGAACCTCGTGAGCGAGACGAACACGCCAGCGACCGAGACCTGTCCCGGCACCGTGATCTTCAACGGGGTCGCGCCGATCGCGTACTCGGCTGCGACGTGGGCCCGAGACACGACGACGGGACCGTTCCTCGACGTTTGGGCCGCCCAATTCGAATCGGTCGAGGTGGCTACGCAGGCAATTGCCGACTACGACGCCGAGCTGATCGCCTGCGGCGAGTTTGTCGAGCCAAGCACGTCAGCGCTCGGGGCGTTCACCTCGGCCGAGGACCCCGGCATCGGCGACCAGTCGTACGGCTTCGACTACGCAGGCATCGTCTCAGGCTTCCCGGTCAACCGCTACAGCATCGCGGCGCGAGTCGGCGACACCGTTTACCAGGCAGGTCTCGCTGCGCTTTTCGTCGAACCGGATGCCGCCGCCGTAGTGCATGCCATCACCGCCCTCCTCGGACCTTGACGTAGCCGCTCCCGGCGGCTCGGCCGATGGGCCTGAAGCCGTAGAGTGCGCAAATGCGGCGCCGCGTAGCCCTGTTGGTGGTGTCTGTCCTTCTGGGAGCAGCTTGCAGCTCCGACACGGAGACGTCGGCAGACTCCATGGCCGTTGACGTCGCCCCGGCGACGACGAGTGCGGACTCTGACAGCACGTCCGAACCCGTAGCGACGACCACGGCAGCGCCTGTTGTCACGACCACGACCGCGGCGCTGCCACCAGAGCCTGCGGCAGGTGACCTGATCTCGTCTGAGTCGATCGACGCAGGCGGTCTGGATGGCTGGCGCATTACGTACCTCTCTGTGGGCGTGCACGGCGATTTGGTCCCCGTCAGCGGGCTCGTGTTCGCGCCGCCCGGTGCGCCCGCCGGCTCGCCGGTGGTCTCGTGGGCACACGGCACGACCGGCGTCGCCGACATTTGTGCGCCGTCGGCGACGCACCCCTCCGAATCCGGCATCCCGATGGCGCTCGCCGCCGCTGGCCATATTGTCGCGGCCACCGATTACGAAGGCCTCGGCACACCAGGCACGCACCCCTACCTGGTCGGCGAGAGCGAGGGTCGCAGCGCCATCGATATCGTCCGAGCGGTTGGCCAGATGGACATCGGCGCGAGCAACCGCTACGCCGTCTGGGGCCTCTCCCAAGGCGGTCACGCTGCCCTGTGGGCTGGTCAGATTGCCGCTTCGTACGCACCCGAGCTAGATCTCGCTGGCGTGGTTGCCGCAGCCCCAGCAGCCGACATCGCCAACTTGATGAACACGGTGGGCACCGCTGCACAGGGCTTCGCCGTCCAGGCCGCCTTCGCGATGGCAGCTGCCTATGACGACGTCAATCTCGAGGACTATTTCTCAGCTGCGGCCATCGAGCAGATGGACATCGTCGAGGAGGGCTGCAACGGAGCCGTCTTCGAGAGGTTCTTCGAATTCGACAGCGACTTCATGCGCAACCCCAGCGGCTGGGACGGCATTGTGCCGATCGGCCCGCTGGGCGAGGCTCTCGCCGCCAACCAGCCTGGCGGTGCACCCATCGATGGCGTGCCGGTGCTGTTCGTGCAGGGCTGGGCCGACAGCATCGTGAGTCCCGAAGATGTGCGTGCCCTGCATGGTGCCTATTGCTCGCAAGGCACCGACGTCACTCTCGAGGTGTATCCCAACGGCGGGCACGTCGACACGACGCTGACATTCTTGAACGAGACCTTGGGCTGGATCACCGATCAGCTCTCCGGTGCCGGCGCATCGGGAGGCTGCGACTACGTCGATCCCGATCTCGCGGCGATCGAGGCGGCACTTGCGACACCCGCCGCTGTAGAGGGCACGCTGCTTGAAGGTGCAACGCCAGAGGGCCTCGACAACCTCCTCAGCGAGACCACCTCGCCGGTGGCCGAAACCTGTCCCGGCACCGCGATCTTCAACGGTGTTGAGCCGATCGCGTATTCAGGTGCCACATGGGTCCGTGACCTCACGACGGGACCGTTCCTCGACGTCTGGGCCGCCCGCTTCTCATCGGCCGAGGTGGCCGCTGCAGCCATCAAGGACTACGACGTCGAGCTGATCGCCTGCGGCGAGTTTGTCGAGACGCGCACGACAGCGCTCGGGTCGTTCCGCCCGGGCGAGAATCCCGGCGTGGGCGACGAGTCGTACGGCCACGACTACTCAGGCATCGTCGCCGGCTTCCCGGTCAATCGCTACAGCGTCACGGCGCGAGTGGGCGACACGATCTACCACGCGGGTTTGGCGGTGCTGTTCCTCGATCCAGACGTCGCAGCCGTGCTGCACGCCATCAACGCCATCCTCGGCCTCTGAGGAAACCCTTCGATGCCTCCGGTCCGATCCGGCCATGACTGAAAACACGCACTATTCCATGTCACTACCTTGGAGATGTCGTTTGTCCAAGGGAGCGGCCGTATGGGTCGGCGCCGCAACCACGTCGTAACGCTGCGTTCGCCGATGGTGGACCACGCGAACGCGACGGTTGAAGCATGCCCTCGCTGAATTACGACACCGAGCGCCTGCGCGGCGATGTCTTCGGTGGCCTCACCGCAGCGGTGGTCATGTTGCCGCTGTCGCTCGCGTTCGGGGTGGCCTCGGGCCTCGGCGCGATTGCTGGCCTCTACGGTGCGATTGCCGTGGGCCTGCTGACGGCAGTACTTGGTGGCAGCAAGACGCAGATCTCAGGCCCGACCGCGCCGTTGTCGGTTGCGATGTCAGTGGTCTTCATCGATTACGCCGGCGAAGACCTCCGCAAGGCGCTCGCCATCGTCGTGCTGGCGGGGATCATTCAAGTGCTGCTTGGAGCGTTTCGCCTCGGCAGCTACGTGGCCTACACCCCGTATCCGGTGGTGTCGGGCTTCACCTCGGCCGTCGGCCTGATCATCATCGTTGTGCAGTTGCTGCCCTTTCTCGGCAACGAGGTCGCGCTCGGGGGTGCGTTGCGCTCGATCCGCGCTTGGCCCGGCGCCATCGGCGACGTCGACCCGAGCGCCCTTGTGCTCGGGCTCGTCACGCTGGCTGTGTGCATCTTCTGGCCGCGCCGCTTGCGGAAGTTCCTGCCGTCGTCGGTAGCGGCACTGCTCATCGGGACGCTGCTCGGCCTGTTCTGGCTCTCGGGCGCCCCGGTCATCGGCGAGGTGCCCACTGGTCTGCCCGACATCGTGCGGCCCGACTTCGATTTGAGCAACATCGGGGCTGCGTTGCCCCCCGCCGTCACGATCGCTCTGCTCGGCTCCATCAACAGCCTGCTGACGGCGATGGTTGCCGACTCGTTGACACAGGACCGTCACAACCCCAATCGGGAGCTCATCGGCGTCGGCGTGGCCAACTTCTTCGTGGCGTTCATCGGCGGTGTGCCCGGGGCGGGCGCCACCTCGGGGACCATCGCAAACGTACGGACCGGCGGGCGCAGCCGGCTCTCCGGGGTGCTGTGCGCACTGGTGCTCTTGGCGGTGGTGATCGGGCTCGGCCGCTACGTCGACTCGATTCCGCACGCCGTGCTTGCGGCGATTCTCATCAAGATCGGCTTCGACATCATCGATTGGCAATACCTCTTGCGCATCCATCGGGTGCAGCGCGAGAACTTGGCGGTCATGGTGCTCACGCTGGGGCTGTCCATGGTCTCAGACCTCGTCATCGCAGTCGCGGTTGGCTTGATCGTCGCGGCCATGACAAATGCCCGCCAATTCGAGCGTCTCGAGCTCGACAGCGTGGTGTCAGCCCCGTTGCTCGACATGGCATTCCTGGCGGGCGGCGACCCGCCCGACCCCGACGGCGACGATGAGCCGTTCGAGCTGGACCCCATAGACCCGTTCGCTGCCCGTACCGGCTTGTTGTCGTTGCGCGGCAGCTTCACGGCAGCATCGTCGATCAAGCTGTACAGCACGATCAGCGCCGACATCTCCGAGCACGAGATCGTCATCTTCGACTTCTCCGAGACCGTGCACATGGACGACAGCGCAGCGTTTGTCATCGGCCGGCTTGTTGACACGGCCATGAGCCAGGGCGCCCACTGCATCGTGATGGGTCTCGAGCAGGCGGCGCCGACCAGCCTTCAGGCACTGGACGTCCTGCGCAACGTCCCCTCAGGTCAATTTGTCGCGGAGCTTGACGAGGCCCGCGTCATCGCCCGCCGCCTGTTGCGCGGCGAGAGGCCGAGCGCATAGGCAGCGAACGGAGGTCACACGACAACGTCGACAGCGAGGTCGTGGCCTGAGCGCCCCTTGAGCGCAGCGAACAGGAGCGGGAAGCAATCGGGGTTACGGCGCTGGCCGTGACCTCTCCGCGCAGCGTGTCAGCCCGCGGTTTCCACCCTGGACGTGGAGTTACTGGCCCGGCGGGCGGCCATCTTGGCTCGGTGCGCGAGGGTGCGCTCGATGTAGGGGGCGATATCGGGGGTCTGGCAGCCGGTCTGGCCGTGATCGACCTGCACCGGACCGATGCGCGCGGCAGCTTCAAGGACTGAACGGCGCAGACTGCCGTCCCGCAGGGCGATCGCGATCAAAGCGCCGTTCATCTCGTGCCGGACCCGATTCGGCCGATCGGCGATCTCAGCCTCGATCTGGCCGACCAGGCTGCGCAACTCGACCGCAGACCACACGTCAGCCTGCTCGGCAGTGCATGTCACGATGAACCAACCCACCGACGCCGGCCATTCAGAGGGTGAATCACGCCAATCGTCGCTGAGGTCGCGCGCCACCGCAGACTGCGACAGCAGACCTCCCAGCCCCTCGGCAAGCACATAGTTGTCGACGTCTCGCAGCCAGCGACGAGCGAGCGTCTTGGTCATCGCCGAGGCATCCGCTACCCGCAGCGAGAGGACTCGCGCGTCATGGTTGCCGCTCTCCCAGAGCTTGGCTGCGAGATCGTGGTCGGTGCGCAGGGGCTTCCCGATACGGCCGAGTTCTTTGTAGCTCACGCCGAACATCGGCTCGGCAGCACCATGGCGTGCGTACACCTTGCGGTTCTGTGCTGTGCCGACAGCCTCCAGCTGCTCCATCACCTCCTGCAATGTCACCATGGGGTCGCGCTCCTCACCGTCAGCCGAGAGGATCTGAAATGCTCGGCATCGCGCAAGGTACTCCGGTGTGCATCAATCTGCACCCGTGCGGGTTCTAAGGTTCGGAGCCGTGCGAGGGCTGGGCGGTCGAGGCGGAGTGCAGCCCGTGGCGACGCTGGTGCTGGGCGGAATCTCCGTGGCCGCGTTCGCGCTGACGCACCAGCTCGGCCGGGCGGTGCCGTTCACCCGAGTATCGCTGCGGTACTCGGTCCTCGACGGATACGCCACATTCGGTCCGTACATCGCCGAGCTGGGTGAGTGGTGGCGCATCGTCACCGGGACGTTCCTGCACATCGACCTACGGCATCTGCTGTTCAACATGCTCGTGCTGTACCTGTTGGGCCGCCGGCTCGAAGGGGCCACCGGGCGGGCCTTGCTTGTCGGCATCTATGCGGTGTCGCTCATCGGAGGGTCGGCCGGAGCGCTGCTGTTGCGCCCAGATGTGGCAGCAGTTGGCGCATCCGGCGCGGTGTATGGGTTGATGGGTGCTGCGTATCTCGTCGAACTGCTGCGAGGAGGGAATCCTTGGCGGGATGGCCTGGGCAGCCTCATTCTCATCAACGTCGCCCTGTCGTTCCTGATTCCCGACATCTCGATCGGCGGGCACCTCGGAGGCCTGGTGGCTGGGGCACTGTGCGGCGTCGCGATCGGCGACACACGCCGCCGCCGACACCCTCCGACGCTGGCGGAGCGGCTCTCCGGGGAGCTCACCGTCGAGACGCGGACGCGTCGCTCGCCGTATTTGGTGTGGGCCCTGCTCACATTGATCGGCGCCGCGGCGTTCATTGGAGCGCTAGCCGCGGCGGGCACCTGGCGCAACCCACTGTTCTGAGGGCTTGTTCGAAGGGGCTCGGCCTCCTATGGCACGAGGTCGCTCGGAGGCCGCTCCGAGGTTCGGTTGACGACGATGGCAGCGACGACAGCCACGATGCCCGCCGCCTCGCGCAGGTTCGGTATCTGGGAGAGCCACACCACGCCGATGAGCGACGCCGTGACCGGCAGCATGGCCTGCAGCAGTGCGAAGCGGGCTCGTGGCAGTCGCTGCATCACGAGTTGGTCAATGCCGTACGGGATGACGTTTGAGAGCACTCCTGCTGCGACGCCCCCAGCCAGCAGCACTGGTGCGGCGATAGCGGTGCCCACGTCGCCGATGCCGGCGGGGGCGATCACCGCGGCGCCGATGAGCATTCCCACACCGAGACCGTCGACGGCAGTTCCCGAGCGCGCAACACGGTTGCCGAGCACGATGTAACCAGCCCACAATGCGCCCGCGATCAGTGAGAATAGGGCTCCGACCTGGGCCGACGGAGGCGAGAAGCCAGCCAATGTCCCCACGCCGGCGATGGCGAGCGCCAAGGCCCATCCAGAACGAACGGTTCGGGTGCCCAGCGCCGCGACGGCGATGGGTCCGATGAACTCGATGGCCACCGAGTTGCCGAGTGGCACCCGGGCGATGGCCAGGTAGAAGAAGAGGTTCATCAACGCCAGCGCGATGCCGAACGCAGCCGTCCAGCCCAGGTCGGCTCGCGACCACGATCGCCGCCACGATCGCCGCAGTAGCACCAGCACTGCCCCGGCGCCCGCAACGCGCAGCAACGCCACTGTGGTGGGGGCCAGATCGTCGAACAGCTCGAGTGCAGTCGCGGCACCGAGATACTGCGAGATGGCTCCGGCCGCGAACAGCGCTTCGGGCGAGATCCGCCGCCCCCACGCCCCGCCGTGTGTGGAGGGCATATGGTCCGTTTACCACGCAGCAGTGATCTAGGGTCGGTCCAAATGTATCCAGCTCGGTGACCCGCGTCGGCGCCAAGACACAATGTGCCGACTGAGGTGCGGCTCAGAGCGTCATGCGCGCGAGGCCGCCGACAGAGGTTCACCAGGCAAATTCATCTGGGAGGACAAGCGCATGAAACGAAAGCTCCGGACGCTGTTGGCGTCATTGTTCGCTATCTCGCTCCTTGCTGCCGCCTGCGGCGGCGAAGACCGACCCGAAGCCGGCGCGCTCGGCGCTGTCGAAGTGGAGACCGGTGATGCCATCCAGATCCGATCACTTGAGGCGATCACCGGCGACGTTGCGTTCCTCGGTCTGCCGCTCGAACGCTCGACGATTCTCGCCATCGAGGACTACGGCCCGATCCAAGGCTTCGACGTAGATCTGGGCACAACGCTCGACGATCTTTGCTCGAACGACGGCGGTCAGGCTGCAGCCCAGTCCATCGTCGCCGACGAGGATGTGATCGGCGTGATCGGCACTTCGTGTTCGGGAGCGGCGGTCGCCGCAGCACCGCTCATCACTGATGCCGGAATGGTGCTGATCTCCGGCGGGAACACATCGCCTGCGCTGACCTCGGATCTGCTCGGAACACAGGGCGAGAACTACAACGTCGGCTACTACCGCACCGCACACAATGACTTGTTCCAAGGCGCTGCGATGGCCAAGTTCGTCTATGGCGAGCTGGGGCTCACCACCGCAGCCGCCATTCATGACGGCGACCCCTACACCCAGGGTCTCGCGCAAGCGTTCGCCGACGCGTTCAAGGCAGAGGGCGGCACGGTGACCGGCTTCACCGCAGTGAACAAGGACGACACCGACATGGTGCCGGCGCTCACCGAGATCGCTGCGGGCAGCCCCGAGGCACTGTTCTTCCCGATCTTCCAGCCGGCCGGCGACTTCATCGCCGACCAAGCGGCTGGAGTCCCAGGACTGGAGAACACTGTCCTGCTTGCTGCGGACGGCTTGCTCAACACGAACTACCTGGCGCTGTCGCAGACCGAAGGCATGTACTTCTCCGGTCCCGACACGCGCTTCGGTGACAATGTCAACGAGAGCACTGGCAAGACCGCCGACGATTTCCTGTCGAAGTACGAGGAGCTCTACGGCGAGAAGCCCGCAGCACCCTTCTGGGCGCACGGCTACGACGCCACCACGCTGCTGCTCGACGCGATTGCAGCTGCGTCGTATCTCGAGGGCGACACGCTTGTGATCGACCGCCAGGGTGTACGCGATCACCTCAATAGCGTCAGCGGTTACAGCGGCCTGATCGGCACGATCAGCTGCGACGAGTTCGGCGATTGCGGCGCAGCCAGGATCACCGTCGTGCAGAACATCGGCGGCGAGGCCAACGCCGAGGCCAGCATGGAGAACGTCGTGTTCTCTTTCGCTCCCTGAGTGAGATGAGGCGTTCCGCACAAGAACTGGTTCGACGCAAGCCAGCCTTCTAGGGTCAATTCTGTGACACTCAAACGGGGTGCCCCAACACGGGGCACCCCGCGTGGACAACCCCGCGTTCAGCACGGGGGCCACCGCACGAGGATCGACTGGTTCCTCGCGATCCTGCGAGTGACAGTGCTCATCGTCGTGGGGGTTGGGCTGCTGGCGTTCATTGCCCAGGAGATCAACCCGGATAATCCGTTCGCTCGCTGGGCCAATCCCGACGCTACGGGCCTTACGGCGGCCCAAATCAGAGGCCTTGTGGTGTCGGGCGTTGCCCAGGGGTCGATGTACGGACTGATCGCTCTGGGCTACTCGATGGTCTACGGGGTGCTGGGCTTCATCAACTTCGCGCACGGCGAGGTGTTCATGGTGGGCGCGATGACGGGCATGATCACCTCGAACAAGCTGGCCGACGCCGGCTTGTGGGAGTCGAACTTCATCGGCTCGCTCGTGTTCATCGTCGTCGTCTCCATCATCGTGTCAACGCTCACTGCGGTCGTCATGGAGCGCGTTGCGTACCGGCCGCTGCGCGGCGCGCCACGACTGATTCCGCTTATCACGTCCATCGGCGTGTCGTTCTTCCTCCAGAACGCGTCGGTTGTCCTGCTCGGCCCGGCCAGCAAGTCGTACCCCGACGTGCCGGATTGGGTGAAGGCCAAGCACACATTCCTGCAGGTCGAGGGAGGCAAGATCCTCGTCGTGGTCGTCGCAGCTGCGTCGATGGCGGCCCTGTGGTACTACGTCGATCGCACCAAGACCGGCAAGGCGATGCGGGCCGTGGCCGAGGACGCCGAGATAGCGGCGCTCATGGGCATCAACGTCAACCGCACCATCGTGAAGGTGTTCGCCGTCGGCGGTGCGATGGCGGGGATGGCCGGAATCCTGTGGGGGATCCTGTTCCGCAGCGTGATCCATACCACCGGGTTCCTTCCGGGCATCAAGGCGTTCAGCGCGGCAGTGGTGGGCGGCATCGGGCACCTGGGCGGTGCGATGGCAGGCGGGCTCTCGATCGGTGTCGCCGAGTCGGTGGGCCCACTGGTCATCCTCGAGCCCCTCGGCGTCAGCGGCGTGTCTCAGCTGAGGGATGCGGTGGCGTTCTCGATGCTGATCATCGTGCTGCTGGTGCGGCCCGCGGGCTTGTTCGGCGAGCGACTGCCGGGGGAGGACCGGGCGTGAGCGCCGGGGCGACTCCTGCTGCGGCGACGACCTCTGCGGCTGTGGGCGCCGCGGCGCCGCCGAGGCCTGTGTTCGCGCAGGACTGGCGTCGCATCGCCCGCATGGGCGCCGTGGCCATTTTGGCCCAGTTCTTCATCTCGCTGTCGAACATGCCGGTACGGCTCGACGGCAGAACCCTCATCGAAGGGTTGCTGAGCCTCGGCTACTTGTCGCTGGTCATTGTCCCGTTGGCGATGAGCCACCGCGTCGGACAGCAGGTCCGTCGCGAAGGCGTTCCGTACCATGCTGCCGGCGCTCACGAAATCGTCGGCGGCGCCCTGGGCGGCGCGCTCGCGGGCGGCGGGCTGTCGCTGCTGGCGATCTTGCTCGCGAACTTCGACCTGCGCGAGCCGCTGGTCAACTGGAGCCCGATCCTGGCCGATCTGCTGGCGTTCGGCCGCGGCACGGCATTCGCCGTGTTCATCTGGCTGGTGATCGGTGCCGCAGTCGGAGCCGCCGCAGGGCTGTTGCGGGTGCTCCACCCGGTCGCCCGACGTGTTCTGTGGACCATGGTGCTCACGGTCTTGGGCGCGGCGTTGCTCGAGTCCCTGGTCGAAGATCTCGCCGAGGGAATGGGGATCGACGCGCTCACGGATTGGTTCTATGCCTCTCGGGGAGGCCTGACGCCGATCGGCGCGCTGGTCGGGGCAGCGGGCGTGGGCGTTTTGGCATTCGTCGCTCGTGGTCGGGTGCGCAAAGCGAGAGCTCGCATCGATCAGCTCGAAGGCTCGGCGCGACAGCGCGCCCATGTGATGCTCATCGCAGGCACCGGCGCACTGCTGGTGATCCTGCCGATGTTCGCCGGCAAGCTCACCAACGAGCTGCTCGCAAACGTCGGCCTGTTCGTGCTGCTGGCACTTGGGCTGAACATCGTGGTCGGGCTCGCGGGGATCCTCGATCTCGGATACGTCGCGTTCTTCGCCGTCGGCAGCTACACCGCAGCGGTGCTGACTGCGGCCACCTCGCCTCGGATCAACCCGGAGCTGCCCTGGTTCGTTGCGCTCATCGGCGTGGTCATCGTGACCGGTTTGGTCGGTCTTTTCATCGGCGCGCCCGTGATCCGAATGCGCGGCGACTACCTCGCCATCGTCACGCTCGGCTTCGGCGAGATCATCCGACTGCTGTTCCTGTCGGACTGGCTATCGGGATGGTTCGGAGGCTCGCAGGGCATCACCAACATCCCAGGGGCAGAGATATTCGGTCTTGCCGAAGTGGCGGGCACCGATCCGCGCAGCGTCTTCTACCTGGTGCTCGCCTTCTGTGCGATCGCCATCTACGTCTCGTGGCGACTGGAGCGGTCGCGCATCGGTCGGGCATGGATGGCGGTACGCGAAGACGAGACGGTTGCCGAGGCCATGGGCATCAACACCGTCAACGTCAAGCTGCTGGCGTTCGTGGTGGGCGCCGTGCTCGGTTCGTTCAGCGGTGCGATCTTCTCCGCCAAGGTCGGATCGGTGTTCCCGGCCAGCTTCCTCGTCCTGGTGTCGATCGTCATCCTCGTGGTGGTGATCTTCGGCGGGATGGGCAGCATCGTCGGCGTCATTGCCGGTTCTGCAGTGCTCATCGGCGTGCTCGGCGGTCCCAAGCAGCCGGGTCTGCTGGCTGAGTTTTCCGAGTTCAAGCTGCTGATCTACGGGGCGTTGCTGGTGTGGATGATGCTGTCGCGACCCGAAGGGCTCATCCCGAGCGCGCGCCGCACACGTGAGTTGCACCAGGAAGAAATGGCCCAGGACGCGTGGCTGGCTGGCCAGGTGGACGATGACGACGGCAACACCAACGGAACCGGTGGTACCGCCGACCGGTCGGCTGGAGCATCGGCATGAGCAACGCCTCCGACGCCGCCGCGACCGCCGCAGAACCGATCCTCGAGACGCGGGGCCTCAGCGTCGACTTCGGCGGACTCAAGGCGCTCGACGGACTGGACCTCGCGGTCTACCCAGGCGAGATCGTCTCGATCATCGGTCCGAACGGCGCCGGCAAAACCACGCTGTTCAACGCGATCACTGCCACGGCGCCCGCCACCGAGGGCGACATTTTGTTCGAGGGCGAGTCGCTCATCGGGCTTGACCCCAACCGGGTGACGTCGCGGGGCATTGCCAGGACATTCCAGAACGTGCGGTTGTTCGCCAACATGACGGTGCTCGAGAACGTGATGGTCTCCCAGCACTGCCGGACCAGGCAAAGCGTTGTGGGGGCGCTGCTGTGGACGAAGGCCTTTCGCCGCGAGGAACAAGAGATACGTCAGCGCGCAGAAGAGGTGCTGTCGTACTTCGGCAATCGCCTCGTGGGCTACCGCTTCGACCAGCCCGCATTCACCCTGTCGTATGCCAACCGCCGTCGGTTGGAAATCGCTCGTGCGATGGCAACGCAGCCCAAGCTGATCCTGCTCGACGAGCCCGTCGCAGGCATGAACCCCACCGAGTCGGCCGAGCTCACGGGCCTGATCGGTCGGCTGCGCGACGAGTGGGGCTACGCAATCGTGGTCATCGAGCACGACATGGAGGTGGTCCGCGAGGTTTCTGACCGCGTCGTGGTGCTGGACCATGGCACCAAGATCGCCGAGGGCGACTACGCCGATGTGTCGATGGACCCCCAGGTGATCGAGGCCTACCTCGGCCGTGACGCGACGGCAGCGTCATGAATGAGCAGGGGTCCGACCCGGCCGTCCCGCTGCTCGAGATGCGCAGGGTGAACGCGCACTACGGCGCCGTGCATGCGCTGCGCGACGTCGACTTGGCAATCTACGAGGGCGAGCTGGTGTGTCTGCTGGGCGGCAACGCCAGCGGCAAGTCCACGACGCTCAAGACGCTGCTGGGAATGCTAAAGCCCACCTCTGGTGAGGTCGTGCTCGACGGCGAAGTGGTCAACGACCGCCCGACGAGCTACCGGGTTGCCCGCGGCATCACGATGGTTCCCGAGAATCGACGCCTGTTCAAGCGGCTCACGGTGCGCGAGAACCTGCAGCTTGGCGCATACCTCCGCAACGACAGCGATGGCATCGCTGCGGACCTCGAGCGTGTCTTCGATCTGTTTCCCCGGGTGAAGGAACGCCTCGGCCAGAAGGCCGGCACGCTGTCAGGCGGCGAGCAGCAGATGGTTGCGATCGGGCGAGCGCTCATGTCCCAACCCCGCGTACTGCTCATGGACGAGCCGTCGATGGGTCTCGCGCCAGCGTTGGTGCAGCAGAATTTCGAGCTGATCTCCCAGATCCACGAAGCCGGGATGACCGTGTTCATGGTCGAGCAGAACGCCAACATGGCGCTGTCAATCGCCGACCGAGGCTGGGTGCTGCAGACCGGCCGCGTCGTGCTCGACGACACCGCCGAGGCCCTGCTGGCGAACCCAGCCCTGCGCACTTCCTATCTCGGCGGCGGCAAGGACGGCACGCCCGCATAGAGGCTCCGCTGCTAGGACTGGACCCGTGTGTGAGCCTCCGGACAAGTCAGTAACCGGGATTCTGCACCCGGGAGACATGGGCGCGACCGTTGCGGCAGCGTGCTCGGGCACCGTGCTGTGGGTCAGCGAGGGTCGTTCGGACGCGACCCGCGAGCGGGCGGCGGATGCTGGCCTTGCCGACGCAGGCGACATCGCCTCAATGGCCTCGGGCGCAGACATCGTGATCTCGGTCTGCCCGCCCCATGGAGCCGAGGCGCTGGCCAACAGCGTGGCCGACGCCGGCTTCGCGGGCTGCTACGTGGATGCGAACGCAGTGTCGCCAGCTACGGCCCGGCGGATCGCAGTCCGCTTCGCGGACTTCGTCGATGGCAGCCTGATCGGCCCTCCGGCGAGGGAGTCGGGGACGACACGGCTCTATCTGTCGGGCTCGAACGCTGACCGGGTGGCTGCCCGCTTCGAAGGTTCGGCATTGGAGCCCCGTGTGCTGCCTGGAGGCAGGTCGGGCGCCGCCTCGGCGTTGAAGATGGCCTACGCGTCGTGGACCAAGGGCACCAGTGCTCTGTTGATGTCGGTGGCGGCGCTGGCTGCGGCCGAAGGCGTGGCCGACGAACTGTCCGCCGAGTGGGCTCTATCGCAAAGCGGCTTGTCACAGCGATTGACGTACACCGCGGTCGCCGTTGCCCCCAAGGCGTGGCGCTGGACGGGCGAGATGGACGAGATCGCGGACACCTTCGCGGCCGCAGGCCTCCCCGACGGTTTCCACCGCGCTGCGAGCGAGGTGTACCAACGGCTCGGGATGTGGCCAGATGCCCGAGGCGCATCCGTCGAGAAGATGCTTGAAGCGCTGCTGGATTCGCCGGCGGCGACGCCGGACGGCGGCGAGTAATCCCGGAGGCGACGCAGCTAGTTCTGCAAGGGCAGGACTGCGCTGGCGACGCCTTCGAGCTCGGTGAACCAGTCCTCGGGCTCGCCCACGAGGATCGGCACGAACTTCGACGCGCCCACATCGATGAAGCGCTGCAGCTGGTCGCGCAGGCCGTCCCAGCCGGTCGGGATGATCTCGCCGGGGTCGATCCCTGGGGCGCGGCGTTCGAGGATTGCCTTGTAGCCGGCGCTCATTTCGCCGTGTGTGTAGGGCACCAGCACACCGAAGTGCTCTGGATCGATCCAGCGCTCGTGTTCGTCGGCTGACTCGTTCACGATCTTCCAGCCGGCCGCAGCAATGTCGGGGGTGCAGAACGACGGCAGCCAGCCGTCACCGAAGCGACCGCAGCGGCGGAGTTCGACGTCTGCGGCGCCGCCCAACCAGATGTCCATCGGCTTCTGGGCGGGCTTGGTCAGCAGCGACACCTCGTCGTAGTGGTACCAATCACCGTGATGGGTGACGGGCTCGTCTTCCCAGAAGCGCTTGAGCAGCGGCAGCGCTTCGTTGAACATCTTGGCGCGCTCACGGCGCTGCACCCCGAACGCGGCCTGCTCGTGAACGTCGGCGACGCCAAGCCCGAACGCAGGCAACAGCCGTCCGTCCGAAAGCCGGTCCAGGCTGGCAAGTTCCTTGGCGAGCACGGCAAGGTTGCGGCCGGGCAGCACCAGCACCGACATTCCGAACTTCATCCGCTTGCTTCGGCCCGCGGCGTAGGCGAGCCCCACGATCGGATCGGGGCACTCGCCGCCGAGACGCTCGCTCAACCACAGCGAGTCGAAGCCCAGTTCTTCGAGCGCGTCCACGAACGGGTCGAAGGTGGCGTGGTCGTTGGTGAAGCTGCGCGTTCCGAGCCCGAAGCCAATCCGAATCTTCATGGGCCCCAACGCTAGGGCACTGCGCCCGTGCGCGGCCGGGTTGACCTGGCGTCCGCGCTGTACAACTGACACTAGGTAGGGCCGTACCCTCAGGCGCGCAAGCCCAAGGCCCCACGCCGGGAGAGGATCGTCGATGAGTGAGACCGCAACGAACGGGCAGATCGACCTGGTGTCGCCATTTCGGCTTGACGGGCAGGTGTGCTTGGTGACCGGCGCATCGAGCGGCTTCGGCGTTCGATTCGCAGAGGTGTTCGCGGCAGCGGGGGCCAAGGTGGTGGTAGCCGCCCGGCGAATGGACCGGCTCGAATCATTGGCGTCTCATTTGCCCGACGCGCTGGCGATCTCGTGTGACGTCGGCGACGACGCGGCCTGCCGCGATCTCATCGCGCAGGTTGTCGATCACTACGGGAGGGTCGACGTACTGGTCAACAACGCCGGGGTGAGCGACGCCATCAACCCGGGAGAACAGGCCGACATCGAGAGCTTTCGGCGCGTCGTCGACATCAACCTGAACGCGTGCTTCTTGCTGGCTGGTCTCGTCGCCGCCGACATGATCGGCCGGGAGGCCACAGGCAGCATCATCAACGTGGCGTCGGTGCACGGCCATGTGGCCTCCGCGCCAAACCTCCAACCCGCGTATGCGGCGTCAAAAGCGGGCTTGGTGAATCTCACCCGCGACCTCGCTGTCCAGTGGGCGACTCGGGGCGTGCGGGTCAACGCGCTGTGCCCCGGGTACTTCGAAACGGAACTGACGGCACCGATGTTCGACGATGACCGCTCAATGGCATGGATCAGCCGGAACGCTCCGATGCGCCGGCCAGGGGCCGAGCACGAGCTCGATGGTGCTCTGCTGTTTCTGGCCAGCAACGCCAGCAGTTACGTCACGGGCAGTTCGCTGATGGTGGACGGGGGATGGACCGCCCGATGACGTTCACGCCCCGATTCGGCCGGCGACGCTGGAGCGCACGTTGAGCAGGCTGGACATCTCGAGGTTGCGAGTCGGTGCGGCTGCGGTGATCGCAGCATTCGGCGGGGGCATGTGGTGGGCATCGGGCCGACATCGGCGTGCGTTGAGCGCGGATTCGCTGACCGGCGTCGCCACTCGCGACGGCGCGCTTCGCCACCTGCACACTGAGTTGGTCCGTTCGGCGCGTACCGGCCGGGTGGTCGGTGTCGCGTTCTGTGACATCGATGCGTTCAAGCAGGTGAACGATCAGCATGGCCATCTGGCCGGCGATCTCGTCCTCGTCACAGTGGCGCAGTGCCTCCGAGACGCCGTGCGCCCTTCTGACGTTGTTGCCCGTGTGGGAGGCGACGAATTTGTCGTGGTGTGCGGTGGGCTGCGCAGCGCCGACGACATGGTGGCCATCTTGGAACGACTGCAGGCTGCGCTCGCCCAGGCGTCTTTACACAGCGGAACCCACGACCCCTTGGCCGAGATGGATGTCACCGTCAGCATCGGCACCGCAACGGGCCGCGGCACCGAGGTGACGCCAGGTGCGTTGCTCCATGCAGCCGATCGGTCGATGTACTGCCAGAAGAGCCGACTGCCCTAGGAACAGAAGTCAACGGCGGCAGCGCACATGCCTGATCGGTCACCGTCTGTGTCACAGCGAGGTGACACACTCACAGCCGTGGCGAGGACAACCGAGCTGAGCGCCGACGATCCACGTTTCGTCGAGCTGGCTCGTCAGCTGCTTCATTGACACGGCGCCGCCGCGCATGAGGACAACATCAGGTCCGCAGTTCGCAGCTTTCTCGTCGAGACCGGACTGACCGATCCATACGAGGTGCAATCAGAAGCCAGCCCTGACCCTCAGCGCATCACGAGACGCAGAGTCGACCTTGTGCTGTCGGATGCATTCATTGAGGTGAAGACCCGCATCGGCAGAGCCGCCGACGCGTTGACGCCCGCGATCGAACATGTGGCGCAGCTCGACGGTTACTTGTCAGCATCTCCCGATGTAAGTGTTGGGGTATTGACGGACGGCCGTCACTGGCTGCGCAGAACTACCGGCCAGGTGGACGTTCCGGCGACGTACCCGTGGGCATTTACGCTGACAGGCCCCGACGACGGTGTTGAGCTATACCGCTGGCTCAACGAGTACATCTTCAGCGGTGAACGTGCGAAACCGGTTCACGCGAGCACGGTAGGCAGAGAATTCGGTCCGGGTAGCCCGGTGTACACGACCCATATTGAGCTGATCCGGCGGCTATTCGAGCATCACGGTGAAGACCGCACCGTTGCCATCAAGTACGACCTGTGGCAGGAGTTGCTGGCGGTTGCCCTCGGAGAGATCATCGGGACCGAGCCCGCCGAATCACTACACAGCTTGTTCGTTCGGCACACCTACTTGGTGTCCATGATCGGCATGATTACCCAGGCCACATTTGGCGTGGACATCGAGCGTCGGCGAACTCCATCGGTGGATCTGCTCCTCGGGCGTCGGTTTTCTGCTGACACAGGCCTCGCCGGTGTGATCGAGTCGAACTTCTTCGCATGGCTGGCCGAAGTCGATGGCGGGGTTGACGTCATACGGGAAATGGCAGCGTGGGTCGCGTCCTAGGACTGGTCAAGCGCCGAGTTGGGCTTGGCATCGGCGCTGTACCAGAGCGTCATACCCGCGCCAGAGCGAGAGCATCTGGGCGAGTACTACACACCGGACTGGCTGGCCGAGGCAATGGTCCGTCACGCGGTCACTGACCCACTGACGCAGCGCGTCTTGGACCCGGCGTGTGGCTCGGGGAGCTTCCTTGTCGCAGCGATTCGGCACCTGCTCGTGGCTGCCGACAGGGCGGACCTGACTCCGGCGGAGACGCTCACCAAGTTGCGCCGCAACGTCATCGGCGTGGATGTGCACCCCGTCGCAGTTCACCTCGCACGATCGGAATGGGTTCTCGCCTCACGCGATGCGATCGCGGACGCAGCGAATCGGCCTGAATTCGCGCCTCCCGTCTATTTGGGGGATTCCCTTCAAATGATCACCCGGGCGGAAGGAATGTTGGGACAGGTCGAAGCCAGCATCCCGGTGACGGGAGATCCGCTAAGGCGCGAACTGAGATTTCCGCGGTCCCTCATCGAACGGCCTGAAATGTTCGATGCGGCCATGGAGCGTGTCGCAGCTCAGATTCGAACCGACGGAGATTCCCGGCAAGCGCTCGTCGACGCAGGAATTCCCGAGGACGAACGCCTAGCGCTGGAACCGACGCTTGACCTCCTGAACGACCTTCACACTGAGGGCAGCGATCACATCTGGAGTTACTACATGCGTAACGTGGTACGTCCGCTTGTGCTCGCAGAAGAGTCGGTCGATGTCGTCATCGGCAACCCGCCTTGGATCACCTACAACCAGACCATCGACCGCCTCGGTGCACGCCTGAAGCAACTCAGCGTCGGCTACGGCATCTGGGAAGGCGCCCAATTCGCGACCAATGCCGATCTCGCCGCACTTTTCTTTACCCGCTGTGCAGACCTCTACCTCGCGCCCGGGGGCGTGTGTGCCATGGTCATGCCGCACTCTGCCCTCGCTCAGGGCCAATACGCGAAGTGGCGAACTGGACGCTGGATGGGGTCGGACGCGCCACTCAAGATGAACCTCGCACATTCGACTCCGTGGGATTTGGAGCCACTTGAGCCAAACAACTTCTTCCCGGTACCTGCCTGCGTCGTATACGGCAGCCGGATGGAATCCAGCAGCGCACTCCCCTCTGAAGTCGAGCAGTGGATCGGTGAACCAGGTTCTGTCGACGTCGAGCGATCTGTGTCCCGACTGGTGCGCGACGAGGGATTTCAGTCGCCATACGCGGGGCGCGTGCGCAACGGCGCGACGATTTTCCCGAGGCGCTTGTTCTTCGTTGAGGAAGCACCTCTTGTCGGGCCTGTCGCCGCAGCGGGGACGATTCGAGTCAGCCCACATCGTGAGTTGCCGGGTCGAGAGCCATGGCACTCTCTCGACGTCGCCGAAATCACGCAGCAAACCGTCGAGTCCAACTACTTGTTCGATGTGGCTCTGGGCGCGAGCATCGCGCCGTATTTTCGTCTACGAACATTTCCTGCACTCCTGCCAATTGCATCGCAGGAGGGTCTTGAGTGGTTGCCTTCTGACCCCACTCGGCTCGATCCGGCATCGCTCTCGCCGCGAATGCGGGAGCGGTGGGCTTTCTTGTCCGATGTCTGGGAACAACGCCGGGCGATGACTCTCGCTCGTCGGCTCGACTACGTACACGCATTGTCGGCGCAGTTGGAGTGGCGGCGGACGATCGATCGAGATCTCGCAATTCGAGTGATCTACGCGTCATCAGGACATCCCACAGCTGCAGTTTGCGATGACCCGAATGTCATTGTGGAGAACTCCCTCTACTGGATGCCGGTAGGCACACACGAAGAGGCCCACTATGTATGCGGCATCATCAACTCTGTCGCGCTGCGTGAACTCGTAGCTCCATTGATGCCCAAGGGCCAGTTCGGCGTTCGACACCTCCATACGCACCTTTGGAAATTGCCGATTCCGAGTTATGACGGCGGTCGAACAGCGGACGTCGAGTTGGCACAAGCCGCTGCAGAAGCTGCTAAGAGGCCGCGCGGATAGGTGGCCGGTCTTTAGCGCAGATTGAGGGCGATATCGGACCTCGTCAGCAAAGGCGCTGGTCAGGCCGCTCCCCGGCCAATAGTCGAAACCAGTGTTTCCGCAGGTCAGTGCCTATCCGCTAATCCTCTAAGGGCGTCGAGCGTCGGATTGCCAGCGAATGCCAGCATCGTGGCGTTGACATACTGACAGTCACGACTGCGCGAAAGACTGCACGAGAGTGGCTAGCGAACTCGGCCGAGGGAGCGGCAGTCGAACATGCGGTACGCAGGGTGCTCGACGGCGGCTGAGCTAGCCGAGCGCCGGGGTGCCTTCGAAGTTGCCGGGGTCGCCGGGGGCGGGCATCACGGGGCGGACCCGCCAGTCCATGGTCTCTTCGGCACGTGCGATAACCGACGACCACTCCTGCGCATTCCAACCCTGTGCGGATCCGAGCACGCTGGCGTCCTGAGCGAGGTGCACGAGTGCCGGGAGGCGCTCGACGCCCAGGGACCGGACGAATTCGCGATCGGGGTCGAGCAGCACCAGGTGCTCATCCGCGAGACGGCCGAGGAAGCTGCGGGCACCTTCTGCGTCGCAGCACGCTACGAACGCGCAGCGCATGTCGGCTTCCTCGTAGTGCAGGAAGATCCGCGACGCAGTCGGCAGGATCCAGCCGCTCTGGTGCGTGTATGGGTCGATGACGACCGCCAGCAGGTTGAACACCACCAGCCATTCGCCCAGTGTGTGGCCGCGGCCGCTCATGGTTTCAAGCCGGATGTCCGCGGACGGCGCTGCAAGCACGGCAGGCAAGTTACCGCGCAGCGCGGGCGCGGCCACGCTTCGTCGGGCTCAGATCGGCGAGCGGACCAGTTCCGCTGCGTACGGGCAGTCTTCTCGGTGCCATCGGTGCGCTGTCTCGATGCCATCGGGACCGACGACGCGGCTGAACAGGCCAACAGGGACGACTTCCTCGTCGGCTTCCCATGGTTCGTCATCGGCCACGGTCCGAGCCGCCACCTCATAGAACGGTGCCGGGAGCGCACGACCCGCTCCGACCGCGCACCAGACCTCGACGCTGTTCACGTATGCCACCGCCGCGGCAGCATGCGAGCCACCAGCTGCGATGACCCCATCGGGACCGGCCGCTGCCGCTTCGATCAGCACCACGTCGGCGGTCGAGCACGCAGCGGCCAACCCGGCCAGCGGGACGTCGGTCACCTCGCAGCCTTGCCCGGCGAGCCGTCGGGCCAGTCCTGCGCCCTCGCCGTAGGCATCGATGACCCGCACCCGCACATCAGGGCGGCTCTCGAGGCGATCAGCGACGAGATCAGGCCATCCCAGCACGCACACCGCCGCACCGTGAGGCAGAGCCAAAGCGACATGATCCGCGGTGGCATCCGAGCGCAACTCGGCCACGAACTCGCGAGCGGCCAGATGCGGCTGCGGCGACGCGCACACTCGTGCCGCCATTGACCACAGCGCTCCGGCTATCGGGTAGCGGTCCAGGATCCGACGGCAGACCGTCACGAGCGCCAACGGGTCCGAAGCGAGCGCCCCGAGCGCCGCGGCGGTCTCGCGCACGAGCATGTCCTGGGAGATGTCGCCTGCGCGGGCCACGTAGCGCAGATGCTCGATCGGGTGCACGCGCGAAAGCTAACCGCGTTGCTGGTCGCGCCGAAAGTCGTGTCCGCGGGGACCGTCGTGAATCAGGCTGCCTGCTGAGTCTGCAGCCGGCGGGCGATCACCTTCAGGCACAGCGTCTCGTCAGCGCCTTCGAAGATGGATAGCACTCGAGCGTCCACGAACAGCCGGCTCACCGTGTATTCCTCGGCGAAGCCGAATCCGCCGTGAATCTGTTGGGCTTCACGCGTCACCCACTCAGCGGCCTTGCACACGTACGCCTTGATCATCGACGCTTCCAGCGCGCCGCCGCCGCGGGCCATCATCCGCGCCACCTCGTAGCTGTATTGGCGGGCTGCAGCGATGATCGCTGCCATGCGGCCCAGCTTGGCCTGCGTCAGCTGGTACTCAGCGATCGGCTGGCCGAACACACGCCGCTCGGCCGCGTAGGCCTGCGCCTCGTCGTAGGCGGCCTGCATGACTCCGACGGCGCGCGCTGCGGTCTGCAAGCGGCCGTTCTCGAAGCCGGCCATCTGGAGGTAGAACCCCTGGCCCAGACCGTCGTCGCCACCGACGAGGTTCTCAGCGGGCACGAACCAGTCGTCGAAGGCGATCTCGAAGCTGTGCATCCCGCGGTAGCCGAGCGTCGGGATGGCCCGGCCTTCGATGGTTCCGCCGCGCTCGTCGGTGAACTGGAATGAGTGCCCTTTGGCCTGCGGCTTGGGAACAATGAACAGGCTCAGTCCCCGGTGCGCCTTTCGGCGGTCGGGGTCGGTCCGTGCCAGCAGCATGATCACGTTGGCGCGACCCGCGAACGTGCACCACGTCTTGGTGCCCGAGATGAGCCAGCCGCCTTGCGTCGGCGAGGCGGCCACCACGAGGTTGGCCACGTCGCTGCCGTAGTCGGGTTCGGTGACGGCGACGGCGACCATCGTCTCGCCCGTGGCGATGCGCGGGAACCAGTGTCTTTTCTGCTCCTCGGTTCCGCCGCGTTCGAGCGCCCGGGTCAGGATCTCCGGGCGCGTGATCAGCGAACCGCCCGCGCCCAACGAAGCCCGTGACAGCTCCTCGGTGGCGATCACCATGCCGAGGTAGTCGCTCTCGGAACCCGACGCGAAACCGCCGTATTCCTCGGGCACCGACAGGCCGAAGCACCCCAACTCGGCCAGCCCCGAAATCAGCTCTTCGGGGATGTCTGTGTCGCCCCGGTGGATGTGCTCAGCGGCCGGAGCGATCTTGTCCTCGCCGAAACGTCGAAATGTCTCGGCCACCAGCTCGAAGTCTTCGTCGAGATGGCTCGGCGCCTTCAAGCCGGCCAGCGTTGCCACGTAGGACGGGTTGCGGTACGCGGCCACGAAGTCTCGGGTTGCATCCAGCGCACCCACCTCAAGGCCCCACTCGGCTTCGCGGGCGAACAGCCGGGTGTTGAACTCGCCGAGAGCATCGGCGATGAACCCGCATGCCAGCCGCGCCTCGGCATCGCCCTTTGCGCCCCAGTCGAGCAGCGAGCCGCAGATCTGCATGGCCGACGCCGAGTGCGCCAGGTCGTACAGGAAGCACTGGTGCGCATCAGCGTCACCCAGCCCGGCGGCGTGGTCGGTGGCCTGGGCGACCGCCGCGGCTGCCGCCTCCAGCGCGTCAACCGCGGCGGCAAAGTCCGGTTCTGCAGGTCCCGCGTTGGTCGCCCCAAGTGTCATAGCCGCACAGGCTAAAGCCCCCTCACGCGACCGACCCGGCCCGGCGGCCCGGCCAAGTTCGGCTGTGCGCCGTACGATGTCCCGATCCTTCTGGGACCCAACCCTTCCCCGGCACAAAATAGCGGAGGTTCCCGTGACCGTCCATGACCGCCCGTTCGGGCGCTACTTCGAGGACTTCGAGATCGGCGACGTGTACCGGCACTGGCCGGGCAAGACGATCACCGAGGCCGACGATCACCTGTTCTGCATGATCACGATGAATCACCACCCGCTGCACACCAACGAGTGGTTCGCCCAGCACGAGACCGTGCACGGAAAGAACGTCGTGGTCGGCAACCTCGTCTACTCGCTGGTGCTGGGCATGAGCGTGCCCGACGTGAGCGGCGCTGCGATTGCGAACCTCGAAGTCGAGACCCTCACCCACCAGCGCCCCACCTTTCATGGCGACACCATCTACGCCGTGACGAAGGTCCTTGGCAAACGCGAGTCGGGCTCCCGCCCCGACAGGGGAGTCGTGACCGTCGAGACCCGTGCGTTCAACCAGCGGTCCGAAGAGGTCTGCTACTTCCGGCGCAAGGTGATGATCTGGAAGCGTGAAGCAGGTCCCGAGCGCCGTTTTCCATACACCGATGAGGCAGCCGTCGGCGAACGCTGATCGCTTGCGCCACACCGCGCTGGCACAGTGGGCGGCAACGCAGGGGCGTGACCTGCCGTGGCGGCACACCCGCGAACCGTGGCTCGTGCTCGTCTCAGAGGTGATGCTGCAGCAGACCCAGGCGGACCGCGTGCAGCCGTACTTCGTAGCGTTCGCGCAGCGTTGGCCGACACCGGCGAGCTGCGCTCAGGCGTCGCTCGCCGAGGTGCTGACGGCGTGGCAGGGCTTGGGCTATCCGCGCCGGGCACGGAATCTGCGGCACGCGGCAGGCGTCATCGTGGACCAGCACGATGGCGAGGTACCCGAGAGCCTCGATGATCTGCTGGCGCTGCCCGGCGTGGGGCCGTACACCGCCCGGGCCGTGCAGGCGTTCGCGTTCGATGTCGACGTCGGCGTTGTCGACACCAATGTGGGCCGCATCCTGGCTCGCTGGACGGGCCGCCGGCTGGCTCCCACTGAAGCGCAGCGAGTCGCTGATGACCACGTGCCCGCAGGTGAAGGATGGTCGTGGAATCAGGCAATGATGGATCTTGGCGCTCGAATCTGCACCAAACGAGATCCGCAATGCGGTGCGTGTCCAGTGTCTGAGTGGTGCGCATGGGCCGGTTCGGATGCGTCCGATCCCGCGGAGCGCAGTGCGGGCACCAGTACGCGCCAGACCAGTTTCGAGGGCAGCGACCGCCAAGCGAGGGGACGTCTGCTCGCAGCGCTGTCCGCCGGGCACCTGAAGCGAGCCCACGCAGCTGCCGCGATGGGACTCGCGCACGACGCGGGCCGCGCTCAGAAGCTCGTGAGAGAACTGATAGCCGAGGCCTTGATCACCCCGCAGGGCGAGCAGCTCCGGCTGGGATGACGTTGGGCCACTACGCCGCCACGCTGTGTCTGTTTGGCTCGTGGCTCAAGCAGCCACGCTGTGTCTGTTTGGCTCGTGGCTCAAGCAGCCACGAGCTGTTCAATCAGCTCGTCAAAGGCCTTGTCGGCGATGGCGACCATCTCGTCGTCGGTGCGGTCCTGGATGGGGTGTTCCACCCAGACGGCTGCCGGGTCGAAGCCGAGCGCTTTGCCCTGCACTTGCGCCCCGTCGACGAATTGGACGGTGGCGACGAAGACGGACGGAATGCCGCGGCGTTCCAGATCAGCGATGTCGTGCACACTGCACGACGTGCAACTGCCTCAATCGGCTAGCGCTTCGATCACCACGTCGCACTTGGTGGCGATCTCGTGGCGCAGGTCAACCGGCGCCGGCTTGGTGAACGTGGGCTTGGAATAGCGCTCGACCCGGAGGCCTCGCTCGGTCAGCCGTTCCTCCAGCCGATTCAGGAAGCGGTCGCCGCGGGGCTTGCTGATGTCCAGCAGTCCGACGGTCAGACCGTCCAGCTTGTCCGGCCGGGTCACGCGTTCACGATGCGAAGGAGCCGCTTCGTTCGTCGGGTCCAAGACGACAGTGCTCATGTGGTCCCCCTGTGTTGGATCCGGTGGGCACGTTCCGATCGACTGTAGCCGCCCAGAGCTGCATCGGCCCGAAGTTGGGCGGCTCTGCTAGCGCCAGGGGTCGATCTTGACGCAGACCGGTTGGGCACCCACCTCGCCGTTCACCCAGCCGCCGATGACCGCCGAGAACAGGCCCGCACCGCCGCCGCAGTGCACCAGGTGCAGGCCTCCCTCACGGAACTTCGGCAGGTCGGTCTCAGCCAGGAACTCGGGGACACCCTCGGCGATGCCGCCTGCGCCGCGCACCAACTCGGCGCCCGGGCGGATCGACAGCTCATTGATGCGCTCGGCTGTCTGCTGGCGAGACCAGCCGCTGTCGATGAAGACGCGGGAATGATCAGGTGCCACCGCAAGGATCGCATCGAATCCCAGCACTAGCTTCGGGTGATGGATCGCGTTCAGCGTCGCCGCCAACGTGCGGGCCAGCGATTCGGGATCGCGAGAGAGCTGGTCGACGACCGAGCGCGGCGCCTCGCCGGGGAAGGCCGTCACCGTGTTGGTTCCGGCTTCGAAGCCGAAGTCAGTGCACAGCGGATCCCAGCCAAATCCTGCGGAACCCTCCGCGCTGTCGTCGTCGCCGCCTTCGATCTCGGCGAAGCAAAAGCCCACCTTGCCCGGCTGGCCCAGAGCGGCCCGATCGACCTCGCCGGGGCGCCCGCCGCCCACATTGCGGACGATCAGCTGCACCGCCCGCCCGATCGTGCTGTTGGCCCGGTTGCCCTGCCCGAACACGTTCATGCCGCTGTTCATGCCGATCTGGCGGGCAATCGGGCCGTTGACGATGAAGACCGGACCGACCGGCATGGTGGTGGCGAGCATCCCGTGCATGTTGAACGTGTCGTTGCAGACAGCAGTCAGCGCTGCGAGCACAACCGGGAAGTACTCAGGTCGGCAGCCGGCCATCACTGCGTTGACGGCTGCTTTTTCCACCGTGCAGTCGGCGAGATCCGGCGCGACGTTGGCGACCAGGTCGTCGGGAGCACGGGATGTCCCCGCGAGCATCGCTGCAACCCGTTCGGCAGTCGGGGGCACCAGCGGCAGGCCATCGGACCATCCCCGATCGAACATCGCCTCGTGGACGTCTTCCTGGCTGCCGAACTCGACGCGGCGAGCGCTCAGGCCCGAGCTGCCGAAGCGTGCTTCGAGAGCGTCGGCGTGGGCTGGATCCACCGACAGCGAGCCGCATCCGGGGCGCATCTCGGGCAGGCCGTCGCCCAGCTGGTCGAGGTCGGTGAACGACTCCCACTCAACCCTGGACCAGCCCACGATGCGTCCGGCTTCGGCGCCGTCAGCGAAGCGCATCAGGGTAGGAACCGTCTCGATGTCGTTGTGCCACGAGAAGGCCAGGTCCGCGTCGTGCTGCCGGTCTGACACCGTGTCGGGAAATGCAGGATCATCCTGGGTGAACACCGTCAGCACACCCCGGGCCTCGATGTCGCCCAGCACTGGCGCAATCAGCTCGCACGTCGGGCAGTCCCGCTTCACGACGGCAACTAAGCCATCGCGTCGCGCGCCCGCTGCATCGCCGTTTGGTGTCGTCCTGCCTGCCTTCGAACTCATGGCCGGAGGCTACATATGGCCACACAGGACGTACCGGGTGCTGCGAGCAATTTCGAGACGAGGGAACGGCCCCGGCGGCGTGTCTAGGGTTGCAGCCGTGACTGACGCGAGCGACCAGCCGTCTATCGATTCCGGGCTCTTCCGCAACGTGCTTGGGCACTTCCCGACCGGTGTGACCGCCGTGACTGCCGTCAACGAGGGCCGTCCCGTCGGCATGGCCATCGGCTCGTTCATGTCGGTGTCGATGGATCCGCCGCTGGTGGCATTCCTGCCTACCAAGGACTCCACGTCGTGGGCCGACATTCGTGCGGCCGGCTCGTTCTGCGTGAACGTCATGGCTCAGGATCAGATGGCTACCTGCGGCGTCATGGCCAGCCGGGCTGATGACAAGTTCGTCGACGTCAGCTGGCGCCCCGGGCCGACTGGCGCCCCCATCCTCGACGGTTCGATCGCCTACATGGACTGCACCATCGAGGCCGTGTACGACGGCGGCGATCACGACATCGTCGTCGGTCGAGTCGTGGAGCTCGATGTGCTCGACGCCAAGGACCCTCTGCTGTTCTGGAAGGGTGGCTACGGCACCTTTTGCCTGAGGGCGTGATCGGGTAGCCGGGTGATCAGGTGATCGGCACCGCTGCCCGGATAGCGCTGGGCGTCCTGCTCCTGGCATCGGGGGCGCTGAAGCTGCGTGACCCGTCGTGGCCGGGCGCAGCACGAGCCATGGGTGCGCCGCGCTGGACGGTCCCGCTCATTGCGCCCATCGAGATCGTGCTGGGAGCGGGCTTGGCGGCTGGGGTAGCCGAGCCGTGGCCGGCGTGGCTGGCACTGGGGCTGCTAGCCGCCTTCAGCGCGGCGCTGGCGCTGGTGCTGCGCCGACCGCCTGAGGACAGGCCTGCATGTGCCTGCTTCGGCCGCTGGTCCGCGAAGCCCGTCGGTGCCGGTTCGCTGTTGCGAAACGGTGTGCTCGCCGTGCTCGCAGTCGTGGCCCTCCTCTAACGCCTCCTACGCCACGCTGTGCCAATTGCGCGTGGCTACGCCACGCCGAGCACGTCGCAGATGAAGGCCAGGATGAACGCCTCGTCACGCCAGGCGTTGTAGCGACCTGATGGGCCGCCGTGGCCAGCGCACATCTCGGTGCGCAGCAGGATCGGCTTGGTCGATGTCGTCGTGTCGCGGAGCTTGGCGACCCACTTGGCGGGCTCCCAGTACTGGACCCTCGGGTCGTTGAGCCCGGCGGTCACCAGCAGCGCCGGGTGGTCGACGGCTTCCACGTTCTCGTAGGGCGCATACGAGCGAATCGTCTCGAACGCGTCCGGATCGGCGGGGTCGCCCCACTCGTCGTACTCGGTGACCGTGAGCGGGATGTCGGCGTCGAGCATCGTGTTCAGCACGTCCACGAACGGCACTTCGGCAACCACGCCGCAGAACAGCTCGGGCCGGCGGTTCACCATGGCGCCCATCAGCAATCCGCCTGCGCTGCCTCCACGGGCAGCGATCCGTGCGGGGTCGGCCCAATTGGCTGCTGCGAGATGCTCCGCGCACGCAGCGAAGTCATCGAACGTATTCGACTTCTTGGCCAGCTTGCCGCCTTCGTACCAGGGACGGCCAAGCTCGCCGCCGCCGCGAACATGGGCGATCGCAAACAGAACGCCCCGGTCGAGCAGCGACAGCCGCGCCGTCGAGAACGACGCCGGCATCGGCATCTCGTACGCGCCATAGCCGTACAACAGGCACGGCGCAGGCCAACCGATAGCGCTCGGCTTCCACACCACGCTGATGGGGATTTCGGTGCCGTCGGGAGCCGTCGCTGTGATGCGGTCGGTCTGGTATGCCGTCAAGTCGACGTCGCCAAGCACCGGGAGTTGATCCAGAAGTTCTCGCTCACGGCTGTCGAGGTCCAGTTCGAAGATCGACGGAGGCGTGACCATCGACGTGTAGCCGAAGCGGTACCGCTTGGTCTCGTATTCGGCATTCGAGCCGCCACCTGCCTCGTAGACGGGCTCGGGCATCTCGATCTCGAACCCCGGGCCCAGCGGGGACCCCTCGCCTGCGGAGCGGGTGTCGTGGACGTGCATCGACACCAGTCCGTCTTGGCGCTCGTGGACGACCGCGAAGTCGGCGAAGCAGTCCACTCCATCGAGCCGGATGCCGGGCCGGGCACCGATGAGTTCCCGCCACGGCCGTGAATCGCCCCCATCTTCGGTGGGCAGCGGTGCTTCCATGAGGCGGAAGTCGGGGGCGCCGTCATTGGTGACGATGAGCAGGCGATCACCCTGGTGGTCGACGCCGTACTCGATGCCTTGGCGGCGCGCTTGCACAAGCAGCAGCCCTGAAGTCGGATCGTCGGCGTCGAGCAGGCGATGCTCGGAGGTGGTCTTCGACTCGCACCCGACCCCGATGTAGCGCTTGCTGCGGGAGGCTCCGACGCCGACCCAGAATCGCTCGTCGTCCTCCCGGAAGACCTCGACATCATCGGCGGGGTCGGTGCCGACGACATGGCGGATCACCCGATTCGGACGCTGGGCGTCGTCGGTGCGCACGACAAACATGGTCGAGTTGTCGTTCGCCCAGACCAAGCCGTAGCTGAGGTCTGCGAGCCCGCAGCCCTCGGTGGGGATGCCGGGCGCATCGAGCACGCGGCCGCTGGCGATCTCGAAGACCGTCAGCGAGTACTTCTCGTCGCCGTCGGTATCGGTGGTGTAGGCGAGCAGCCGATGATCGGGGCTGACTGCCAGATCGCCGACAGCGAAGTAGTCGTGCCCTCCGGCCAGCTCGTTCTCATCGAGCAGCACGGTCTCCTGCTCGTCAGTCCCGCCTCTAGGCCGCCGAACGTGGATGGCGTACTGGAGGCCCTCGACAGTGCGAGCACGGTACTCCCACTGGTCCTTCGGGGTCGGCAGCGACTGGTGGGTCTCTTTGATCCGCGACTTGATCTCTTCGAACAGCGTCTCGCGCAGCCCGGCCATGTGCTCAGTGGCGGCCTCGGTGTGGGCGTTCTCAGCTTCCAGGTACTCCTGCACCTCGGGGTCATCGCGGTCTCGCAGCCAGTGCCACGGGTCATCGGTATCGATGCCGTGAACGTGGCGTCGGTGCGGCCGCTTTGGTGCCAGTGGTGGCTTCGCCATGAGGTGCGCACCGTACCGGGCACCTGCCCCTCACCGATAGCCGTCGCGGGTGGTTGGCGAACGCCGAGGGGCCTAGCGTGGCGGCGTGCCCATCTACGCGCTTGGCGACTACGTGCCCGACATCCATCCTGATGCCTTCGTCATGCCTGAGGCGATCATCATCGGTCGCGTCACGATCGGCCCCGAGGCCTCGATCTGGTCGGGTGCGGTGCTGCGCGGCGACGACAACGACATCGTCGTGGGCGCCGGCACCTCGGTGCAGGACAACGCCGTACTGCACGTCACCGAGGAGTGGTCCACGACAGTGGGGGAGCGCTGCACCATTGGGCACCTCGCGCACATCGAAGGCGGCGTAGTGCACGACGAGGCGCTGGTTGGTACTGGTGCCATCGTGCTGCACGACGCCGAGATCGGCGAGCGAGCCCTGGTCGGCGCTGGGGCCGTTGTGCCAGGGGGCATGAAGGTCCCGCCGGGCACCATCGCGGTCGGCACGCCGGCCAAAATCCGCGAGCACCCCGACACCGCTTCGCTGATCCTGCCGGGCGTGCAGAACTACCTGGACCGCCGGGTCCGATACATGGGCGAGCTCCGCCGCATCGACTGAGTCAGCGTCGGCCTGCGCCGAAGTTTCCGCACTGACGCGCCGCTGGCGGCGGCGGTAGCGTCGCAGCCCATGAGCATGGGAAGCATCGACTTGGGACGTGTCGGCATCTGGACGGGGGCGCTCGACGCGCTGCCGTCCGCGCGAGGCGTGGAATTCGTCGCCGAAGCTGAGGAACTTGGCTACGGGGCGTTCTGGGTGCCCGAAGCCGTCGGGCGTGACCCGTTCGTGGCGGCAGCCCGCCTGCTGGAGGGCACCAGCACCATCAAGATCGCCACCGGCATCGCCAACATCTACGCCCGCGACCCCATGACGATGGCCAACACGCTGCGCACCATCGACGAAGCCTTCCCGGGACGCTTCCTGCTGGGGCTCGGCGTGAGCCACCACCATCTGGTGGAGTACATCCGCAAGCACGACTACTCCCGGCCGCTGAGCTACATGCGCGAGTACCTCGAGCGCATGAACAAGGCCCGCTTCATGGCCCACGGACCCCAGGAGCTGCCCGAGATCGTGCTGGCGGCGCTGGGTCCCAAGATGCTGAAGCTGTCAGCCACGGCAACCGCCGGCGCCCACCCCTACTTCGTGCCGCCGGAGCACACAGCGATCGCCCGCGAAACCATGGGCCCCGACGCCGCGCTCTACCCCGAGCAGATGGCGATTCTGGACACCGACGCCGAGTCGGCCCGAGCCTTGGCGCGCAAGAACATGGCCATCTACCTGGGCCTGCCGAACTACGCCAACAACCTGCTGCGGCTGGGCTTCACCCAAGCCGACATCAACGGCGGCCCCTACGGGGGACCATCGGACAAGCTGGTCGACGCCATCGTGGCCTGGGGCGCCGAAGAGGATGTCAAAGCCCGTGTGGAAGCCCACTTCGATGCCGGCGCCGACCACGTCTGCGTGCAGGTTCTGGCCCCCAATCCTGACGCTGCATTCGACGGCTGGCGCCGCCTCGCCCCCGCTCTGCTGAGCTGAGCGCCCCGCAGCGATTGCATCCCTCGGGTACCCGATCAACGGTTGTGGTACGTGGGAATTAGTGCGTGTACGGCTGCCAGTAGAAGTAGCTGGCTGCGAAGATGCCTTCGGGAGTCCATACCGAGGTCATGTCGAAGTACTCGTCGTAGGCGCCAGAGCTGTCCAGATAGATACGTGTGGTCGAGCTTGGTTCTGTCGCAGCGAACGTATTGAAAGTACCGAGCAAGGCACCGTCGTGACCGATGTCGTTGATGTACAGCGTGCCGATGTCCTCGGAATAGAAGCTCGGCGAACTCCATCGGTGGTTGCAAGTGAACGGTCATGATGACCGTTGCGAACACATGCAACCGACCGATGGAGGTGTCCAGTATGGCAGCGAGGCTGAGTTTGGATGAGCGGGTGTTCATCGAGTCGTCGCTCGGGGCGGGCTGCAGCGTCGCGGACGTAGCGCAGCGGCTGGGCCGTGATCGGTCCACGGTGCATCGCGAGCTGGCCCGCTGCGCCGGGCGGGCGGGCTATGACGCTCGCTGGGCGCACGCGTGGGCATGCGCGAGGGCGCGACGAGAGCGAACGCCCAAGCTGGCGGTCGATCGGGTGCTGGCCGCCGCGGTCGATGAGCGCTTGAAGCTGCGCTGGTCCCCGCACGCGACCGCGGCGGACCTGCGCGAGGCGGGCATGAGCGTGTGCGCGGAGACGATCTATCGGGCGTGCTACGCGAACGACGCGCGCAGCGGCCTGGCGGCGGGCTCCTGGGAGAAGCTGCCGCGGCGCTGCCGGCGCCGTCGGCCGCGCAGCGTCGCGCAGGCCCAAAAGCCCAGCCCGCTGGGGGAATACCGGCCGATAGCCGACCGGCCCGACGACGTCGAGGACCGCATGGAGCCCGGCCACTGCGAACGCGACCTCATCGTCGGCAAAGCCAACCTCACCGCCGCGGTCACCCTCGCCGAGCGCACCAGCCGCTACACGGTCACCGCAGCGCTGCCCGACGGCTACGGCGCGCCCCAGGTCGCCGCCGCGGCCGCCGCGGCGCTGGGCCGCCAGCCCGCAGCGCTCGTGCGCAGCCTCACCTGGGACCAAGGCCGCGAGATGGCCCGCTGGGCCGACATCGAAGCCGCGCTCGGCATCGAGGTGTTCTTCTGCGAGCCGCGCTCGCCGTGGCAGCGACCCACCAACGAGCACACCAACGCGCTGATGCGCCGATGGCTCCCCAAAGGCACCAGCCTCGACATCGCGCAGCTGCGCCTCTCGGTCATCGAGGACAACCTCAACCACATGCCCCGCCGACTCCACCACTGGACATCAGCCGCCGACATCTACACTCAACTCACTTGCAACCACCGGTAGAGCTTGCCCACCTTAGGTAGGAATCTCCGCGGATCAGCGCGAAATGTCGAGAGGCGCTTCGCCATCGTGGGCAGAACTTCGCGAGTGTTCGCATATGTCCGACGCTGCCCGTCCTCGTTGATGATCACCAGCTCTGTTTCCAAAGCACCAGTCTCTGGGTTTCTATCGATTTGGAACGTTGCGAACCTTGCGGGCGGCCGAGTGACCCACAGCGAGCCCTGCGGAATCGACTCCTCGTCGCCGAAGAGAAGGGCCTTGGTGCTCTCTGAGCGGTGCGATGTGAGGTAGAGGGTGTTGCGCAAGTCTGCGGGGAGCTGATCGGGTTCGGTATAGCGGAGAGGTACGCAGGCTTGGGCGAGCAGGGGGCCAGCGGTGAGCGCTTGTTCGGGGTGCTGGGCTGGGGCGAGGCCGACACGGTTGGGGCCATCAGCGCATGCCGGGTTGTCGTCGGTGTGCTGGTCGAACAAGTTCGCTGCGAGCTTTGCTGTGTCACTCCGGTCACGGCCTGCGAGGCGAGTCACGGTGATGCCAGCGGATTGGATGGTCTCGTGCACCACGGGTGCGAGTGCGGCAGTGCCACCGACCAGCACCACGTGGGCGACCTCGCGCTCGGCGAGGTACGCAGCAATGCGCGGGTCGAGCGAATCCGAGGCGGTGAGCAACAGCGGGAACGGACCCGCAGAAGCCAAGGGCCCCACCGCCACCGCATCTGCCACGCTCTGGTTGCTGGCGATGATCACCGTGCGGCCCAACTCACCGAACTCGGCCCGCGCACCCATTCGTTCAGCAACGGCGACCGCAGTCCCGGCTAGGTCATCACCGTGGACTCTCTCGATGTTGCGCGGCAGCATCCCCAGCCCGAACAGCACCGACGGCTCATGATTGGGTAACGTTTCGGCGTCGCCCATGATCACCGCTCGGCGCACATCAGCCGACCTCAAAAACTCCGCCAAGTCAGGCCGCGCCGCTGGAGTCTGCAGTCCGCCTGGGGGCACGAGGAGCACCGCGGCGCCCAGCGACGCAGCCAGCGGACCGGCCACCACAGCATCGGCCCACGATTCACCAGAGGCGAGCACCACCCACTCCGAGGTACCACCGGCAGCGTCCACCAGCGTTCCGGCCACTTCGATCGACAGCTCGTACTGGTCCGCAGCCGAGTACCGCACCACCTCCGCACCGGCCGATTCAGGAGCGTCGGCTGACGCAGCCGAATCTGTGGCACCGGCGAACTCCGGTTCGGCAGACTCAGAATCCTCGTTCTCGAGTGCCGCCGCCCTGGGGATCCCGTGCTCGCCGACGGCTCCCGCACGTGCCGGAACGCTCAGCGTCGTCGCCGCCAGAAGCACGGCAAGCAACGCCGCCAGGCGACCCGTTCTCGACATGAATGCGACGGTAGCTCAGCATGAAGATGCCAACTCCCCAGCTGGGCTGGACGATTCTCGGCCGACGCGCGCTAGTCAACTCAGTTGAGAGGCGCAATTCCGTCAGGAATCTGACCGACGCGAAGCGAATCCCAGGCGGCACGCAGCTCACGCCGGTGCAACTCGGACCATTCGTCGACCATTTCCTGAGCACGGCGTGGAAGCGAGCCACGCAAGACCTGGGAAGTCTCGAATTCGATCAGCGCTTGGTGCTGGCCATATCGGGCATGAAAGTGTGGCGGCGGGTGGTCCCTGGCATACATCGTGATCACGATCCCGAAGAACCGGCTGAGTTCCGGCATCGAGCGACGTCTAGCGGACGTTTGCTGCTGCGGCGTCGCTGCGGAATTCGTCGAACGATTGGCCTGTCACGTCCAGGTACAGGCTGAGCGGGCAGACATCGACCTCGCTGCCGTCTCCCCACGCCACGGCTCCGGTCTCGGGGACGATGTGGGCACCGTGCCAGTAACCCACGTCGGACCATGCAGAGAAAATGCCGCCCGTCTCGGCGCTGTCTGAGAGGTCGACCTCGCCAGCGGTTCCGTCGTCGAACCGCACCCAGACCGTGTACCGGTCGCGTACCTCGAGCTCGATGACATAGGGCGAGATCACGACTCCTAGCGTAGTGACGGCGGGCCGCATGGTTCTGGGCCGTATGCACAGCCGCCCGCACCCGGACAGAGGTACGCGCGGCGCTAGGCTGAACCCATGACCGACACCATTGAAGCTACCGTTGGGATCGACCTCGGCAAGTACAAGCTCGGGTGGAGCGACGAGGAAGATTACGTCTTCAAGCCCCGCAGGGGCTTGAACGAAGAGATCATCCGCGAGATGTCCGCGCTCAAGAAGGAACCCCAGTGGATGCTCGACTTCCGCCTGCGGTCCTACAAAATCTACCAGCGCAAGCCCATGCCCAACTGGGGCGGCGACATGTCGCAGATCTACTTCGACGACATCTACTACTACATCAAGCCCACCGAGGGTCAGGTCGACGCCTGGGAAGAGCTGCCTGACTCGGTCAAGGAAACCTACGAGAAGCTGGGCATCCCCGAGGCCGAGCGCAAATATCTCGCAGGCGTCACGGCGCAATACGAGTCTGAGGTGGTCTACCACCGCAATCGCGAAGATCTCGAAGCTCAAGGCGTGTTGTTCAGCGATATGGACTCCGCCGTCAAGGACTACCCCGAGATGGTGCAGCGCTACTTCGGCAAGCTGATCCCGCCGGGCGACAACAAGTTCTCAGCGTTGAACTCGGCCGTGTGGTCCGGCGGATCGTTCATCTATGTGCCGCCCGGCGTCGAGGTGGAGATGCCGCTGCAGGCCTACTTCCGCATCAACGCCGAGAACATGGGCCAGTTCGAACGGACGCTGATCATTGCCGACGAGGGCGCCACGGTGCACTACATCGAAGGCTGCTCGGCACCGGTGTACACCACCGACTCGCTGCATTCAGCAGTCGTCGAGCTGGTGGCGCTGCCGGGCGCACGCATCACGTACACCACCATCCAGAACTGGTCGAACAACGTGTTCAACCTGGTCACCAAGCGCGCTGCTGCATACGACGAGGCCCACGTCGAGTGGATCGACGGCAACATCGGCTCCCGCCTCACCATGAAATACCCGGCCGTGTACCTGATGGGTCCCAAGGCGTCCGGCGAAGTGCTGTCGGTGGCCTACGCGGGCGCCGGTCAGCACCAGGACGCCGGGGCCAAGATGGTCCACGCTGCGCCTGAGACCACTTCCAAGATCGTCTCGAAGTCGATCTCGAAGGACGGCGGACGCACCACCTACCGCGGCCTGGTACGGGTCGAGGAAGGCATGAGCGGCTGCCGCAGCCACGTCCAGTGCGATGCGCTGCTGCTCGACCAGGACAGCCGCTCCGATACTTACCCGTACCAGGAGATCGGCTCGCGCGACGCCGAGATCGGTCACGAGGCCACCGTGTCGAAGGTGGCCGATGACCAGCTCTTCTACCTCATGAGCCGCGGCCTTTCGGCCGAGCAGGCCATGGGCATGGTTGTGAACGGCTTCATCGAACCGGTCACGCGCACCCTCCCGATGGAATACGCGGTGGAGTGGAGCCGGCTGATCGAGCTGCAAATGGAGGGATCGATCGGCTGATGCGCAGTCCAAAGGACTTCTTCGCCCCGCTTGCGCTCGGGGCGCCTGAACCCCTGCGCGAGGTCCCATTCAGGCCCTCGCGGATGATCCACTTCTTCGACCCGTCCAACGAGCGGATGCGGGCCAAGGTGCCCGACATTGCGCCCGGCGTGGACGTCCTGCTGGGCAACCTCGAGGACGCGGTATCCGCCGACAACAAGGACGCGGCCCGCAACGGGCTCATCGAGGTCGGCAAGGAATGGGAGCCGGGCACCACACAACTGTGGACCCGCGTCAACAGCCTTGACTCGCCGTGGTTCCTCGATGACGTCTGGGCACTGTGCCACGAGATCGGCGACAAGCTCGACGTCATCATGGTGCCGAAGGTGGAAGGCCCCGAGGACATCCATTACGTGGATCGGCTGCTCGCCCAGCTTGAAGCCCGCGTGGGGCTCGAACGCCCGCTGCTTGTACACGCCATCTTGGAGACCGCCCGAGGCGTCGCGAACGTCGAGTCCATCTGCCTGGCCAGCCCACGCATGCAGGGGCTGTCGCTAGGTCCCGCCGACTTGGCTGCAGACCGACGGATGAAGACCACTCGCGTCGGCGGCGGCCACCCCGGCTACCTGGTCCGCACCGATCCCACCGCAGGTGCGGACGACTCGGCGCGCACCGCGTTCCAGCAGGACCTGTGGCACTACACGCTGGCTCGCATGGTCGACGCCTGCGGCACCGCAGGGATCCTGCCGTACTACGGGCCGTTCGGCGACATCGCCGATGCCATGGGCTGCGAAGACCAGTTCCGCAACGCGTACCTGCTGGGCTGCGTGGGGGCGTGGAGCCTGCATCCCAGTCAGATCGCCATCGCCAAGCGTGTGTTCAGCCCCGAGCCGGCCGAGGTCGCGTGGGCGCAACGAGTGGTGACCGAGATGGGCGACGGCACGGGCGCTGTCATGATCGACGGCAAGATGCAGGACGACGCCACCGTCAAGCAGTGCCGTGTGGTGCTGAAGCTGGCCCGCGATCTTGCTGCTGGCGACCCCGAGCTGGCAGACGCGTACAGCCTCAGCAACGCATGAGCCCTACGAACCATTCCGAGGCAGCGGATCGGCCTCGACGGTCGGTCCTGTACATGCCGGCCGCCAACGCCCGGGCGCTGGAGAAAGCCAAGAGCATCGACGCCGACGCGCTGATCTTCGATCTCGAGGATGCCGTCGCGCCAGACGCCAAGGAAGCCGCACGGCAGGGCGCGTGTGCGGCTGCAGCCTCAGGTGAGTACGGATTCCGGGAGCTGACCATTCGCTGCAACAGCCTGGACACTCCATGGGGCCGCGACGACGTCCTGGCGGCAGGGGCCGCGCAGCCGGCCGCGGTCGTGATCCCCAAAGTCTCCGGCGCGGCAGAGCTCGCCGCCGTCGCAGAGCTGCTTGAAGTGTCGGGTGCACCCGACACGACTCTTATCTGGGCCATGATCGAGACGCCGGCGGGCATTGCGAACGCCCGTGAAATAGCGGCGTTCGAGCGCACCGGCGCCGTGGTGATGGGAACCAACGACATGGCCAAAGAGCTGCGAGCCACGATCACCGCTGACCGTGCGGCGCTGGTGCCGCATCTGGCGAATTGTCTCGTAGCGGCTCGCGAATCCGGCGTCGCGGCGTTTGATGGCGTCTACAACGACATCGCGAACACCGAGGGCTTCGCGGCGGTGTGCTTGCAGGGCGCGCAGATGGGCTTCGACGGCAAGACGCTGATCCATCCCAGCCAAGTGGGCCCCTGCAACGACATCTTCTCGCCCAGCCTTGACGAGCACGAATTCCATCGCAAAGTGATCGCCGCGTTCGACGAGGCAGTGGCCGATGGCCGTGGCGTGGTCACCGTTGACGGCAGAATGATCGAGAACCTGCATGTGGATGAGGCTCGGCGAGCGCTAGCGCTCGCCGAGGCCATCGCGGAACGCTGAGGGAGACGCTGGCCGTGCCGATGCGTACGAACTGCCGCCACTACGAAACCCGCACATACCCGAACGGTGACACCGTGCGCAAGTGCAATCTCGACCTCGCCCCCGAGGCTCCGTGGCGGTGTCCCGAGGACTGTCCGTCGTACTCGCCGCGACGGCTCGATGCCGGCTGGCAGTACGGCTCGCTCAGCCTGCAGAACTTCGCCAAAGAACCTGAGAGCATCGGTGTGGACGGTTCCATCGCCGATCTCTTGGACGCCGCCGAGGACATCGTGAACGATGCCGGTCCGCGAATCATGGCCGAGGTCGCGGCGGAGCGAAAGCGTCCGAAGAGGCTGCTCGGCAAGACGCGCAACCGCAACAGCGCGAAGCGCCGCAAGCGCAAGCGCCGCAACTGAGGCCCCGGCAGGAGCGCCGGTAGCCTTCGCAACGGTGTTCACCCCCGATCTAGTCGACGCGCTCGACGGTTCCGACGCGTTGGCAAAGCGGCGTCGCGCCGCCGCCGAACGTGCTGTCGCAGCCGGACTGCCGTCGTTCACTGCCGAGGTTTGGCGCTACACGCCCATCGACGATCTGGACCTCAACCAGTACTCCTTCGGTGCGCCGGGCGGCACCGCCGGTCCAGCGGGCCTGCTGGCAGGCGTAGACAATGAGGCTGCCGCGGTAGTCCGCATCACTAACGGAGTCATCGTCGAGGTCACCGTTCGGTGCAAAGGCATCAGCGTGTGCACGCTCGCAGACGGAGCCGAAGACCTGCTTGGCATCGTCGCTCCTGAAGGTCCTGATGTATTCGGTGACTGGAATCTCGCGCTCGCTACCGCGCCGGTCGCGATCCGCATCGAGCCGCGTGCTGTCATCCGGGCACCGATCGTGGTCCACTGTCACACCGATGCCGATGCCCTGGCATGGTTCCCGAGGCTGGTCGTTGTCGCCGATCGCACCAGCGAAGCCACCGTGATCGAGCATCACACCAGCGCAGACGGCCCGGCACTGATCAGCCCGGTCACCGAGCTGAGCGTCGGTGAGGGCGCACACCTAGCGCACTTGACCGTCCAGGAACTGGGAGCAAAGGCTTGGCAGATTGCCAATCACTGCGCAGACGTGGGCCGTGATGCCAATCTCCGGATCGGCCACGTTGCGATGGGCGGCGATTATGCGCGCGCACGCATCGGCACCACGATGACCGGCCGGGGCGGCCACAGCGAGATCGACGCCGTGTATTTCGGCCAGGGCACCTCCACGCTCGACTTCCGCACGTTCCAGACCCACGTTGCGCCGCACACCACGTCGGATCTGCTGTTCAAGGGCGTTGTCGACGACTACGCCCGGTCGGTCTACACGGGCCTGATTCGAATTGAGGCTGACGCAGCCCACGTCGTGGCCAATCAGACGAACCGCAACATCAAGCTCTCGCCGCACGCGTGGGCCGAGTCGGTGCCGAATCTGGAAATCGAGAACAACGACGTGCAGTGCAGCCATGCCTCGTCGATCGGGCCGGTTGACGCCGACCAGCGCTTCTACCTCGAGAGCCGTGGGGTTCCCACTGATGTCGCCGAGGCGCTGGTGGTACGAGGTTTCTTCGACGAGGTGCTCGAGGTGTTGCCGTCGGTCGATGTGGCTGTATCGGTGCGTGACCGGATCGATCAGCTGCTGGACGACTCGACCGCCGGCGCAGCCGCCGCATGAGCGCGCAAGACGTATCCGAGCGCGTCGCAGTGCTGTGCCGCCGCGACGAGTTGCCCGACGGCGAGGCGCGCCGCTTCGACGTTGACGGGCACCGCATCTGTCTCGCTCGCATCGGCGACGAGTTCTATGCCATCGGCGACCGGTGCAGCCATCAGAACTACTCGCTGTCGGAAGGCTGGGTCTGGCCCGAGGACTGCACGGTGGAGTGCCCGCAGCACTCGTCGCAGTTCAGCCTCGTCACCGGCCGCCCGAACGTGTTTCCCGCAACCCAGCCAGTGCCCGTGTACGAAGTGCGCATAGACGGCGACGATGTCGCGGTGGTGCTGCCGTGAGCTCGTCGCGCGCCAGCGTCAGCAACGCCGGGATCCACACGCTGCGCATCGAAGGGCTGTATGCCTCCGCGGGCGGTCAGGAGATCCTGCGCGGCATCGACCTCGAAGTGTCGTCGGGTCGCGTCCATGCAGTCATGGGGCCCAATGGCTCGGGCAAGAGCACGCTTGCGCACGTGGTGATGGGACGCCCGGGCTATGAGGTCACAGCGGGCTCGGTGACCCTTGACGGCCAAGACCTGCTCGCGCTCGCGCCATGGGAACGGGCCCAAGCTGGCCTGTATCTCGCAATGCAGCACCCGACTGAAGTCCCAGGCGTGTCGGCGGCACGCGCTCTTGGCGAGGCGTTTGCGCACCGTGCCGCGCTCACCGGCAACGGACCGGCCACCGATCCTGATGTCCCGCGCGCCCGCGCCATGCTCGAGGCCGAAGCCGCCGCGGTGGGGCTCAAGGCCGAGCTGGTCGCGCGGCCGCTGAACGTGGACATGTCGGGCGGCGAGAAGAAGCGCAACGAGACGGTTCAGCTGGCGGTTCTCGCACCGCACATCGCGATCCTCGACGAACTCGACAGCGGATTGGACATCGACGCGTTACGAGCGTGCGCACGCCGGATCGAGAAACTCACCGAGACCGGGCTCGGCGTGCTCGCGATCACGCACTTCACTCGGCTGCTCGAGTATCTGCGTCCCGACGAGGTGCACGTCATCGTGGACGGCCGCATTGTGGACTCTGGTGGGCCCGAGCTGGCCGATGCCCTCGAAGCCGACGGATATGCCCACTACCTGCCAGAAGCACCAGAGTCCGGAGTCTCGGTGTTGATCGGCGGCATCAGCGGCCCGACTTCATCGCTCACCGCTGGGGCAGCGGATCCGTTCGCCGACCCACTGGCAGACCTGGCCTGAACGGAAGTATCCGAAATACTGCCTTGACGGGCACCATGCGGCGCGGGTCAGATGTGAGCCACGACGGTGTCCGGTCGCTCGAGGCAGGTCATCGGATGGGGGAGGATGGCCCATGGCCCGAGAACTGCTGTCGCAAACCGAGTTGGACCAGCTTGGCGCTGAGCTCGCGGATTGGGATGTTTCTGCTGAAGCGCTGGCGCGGACGTTCCGCTTCGCGAACTTTGTCGAGGCGTTCGGGTTCATGGCTTCCGCGGCGCTCGTCGCGGAGAAGATGGACCACCATCCGAACTGGTCCAACGTCTACAACTCCGTCGAGGTGTCGCTGAATACCCACGATCGAGGCGGCGTGACCGAACTCGACGCAGCGCTGGCGAGGGCCATGGACGGCTTGGCAGGGCGCACCCGATGACGGCCGCAAGATGCGCCTGAGAAGACGCAAGCGGGGCTCTGCGTCATCTGAGCAGGAGCGCGTCGCCCCGACGCCGGTTGCAGAGGGCACGATCGAGCCACGACAGGGGCCGCGCCGCCTGCTGCACCAGCTCTTCGAAGTGTGGGTGCGCCTGCGGCCGGCCCGAGTCACCCTCGGCGTACGCGGCCTTGTTGTCGACCCCAAAGGCCAGGTCTGCCTGGTGCGGCACACCTACCGGGACGGCTGGTTCCTGCCCGGCGGCGGTGTCAAGCCACGCGAGACGCTCGCCGGGGCTGCGGCGAGGGAACTCCGTGAGGAGACCGGAATCGTCGCCGCCGAAACCCCCCGGAACGTGCTCGGCGTGTATTCCTCGCGCCACGGTCACCGCAGCGATCACATCGTCGTCTTCGTCGTCACCGATTGGCGGGTGGAGGAATCCGTCTCGCCCGAGATCGCCGAGGTGGCCTTCTTCCCTCCCGGCGAACTGCCGCCCGGCACCACGCCGGGGACCTCGCGCCGCATCTCAGAGTGGATGACCGGCGTCCCCCCCGGCCACCGCTGGTGATGGCGTAGGTCGACGGTCGGTCGAAATCGGTGTTGGACAAACTAATCACGCGCTGGCCAACCTGAGGATCCAAGAAAGACTTGGTAAGCGATAACGCGCTACCAAGTAAACTCTGAGCATGAGCGTCGTGCGCGAGTACTTGGTTTCCTCGTCGGGGCAGATGTCGCTGCCGGCCGCAGTGCGCCATCGGTGGGATCTGGATGACGGCGGCCCGGTAGACGTCCTTGATCTCGGGTTCGGAGTGCTCACTGTGCCCTTCGGGCGCGGGCGCCAACTCCTCGGTGACCTGCTCAGCCGTGACGAACACGCTGCGTTTGTCCGGTCCCTCAGCGACGACCCAGACCTCGCCACAACATGAGCCAGGTCGTCCTCGACGACCATCTTCTGCGCGATCTGCTCGCAGACGACATGAGTTCGGACCTCGAGCGGACGCTCGCCGACTATTCGCCTGCGACGACGAATCTCTACTTGGTGCGCCTGTGCCGCAGCGTTGTCATGTCCAGCGGCGGCGCCCTCACCGGGTCATGGCCGCAGGCCGCTCGCCAAGCCCTAGGCCGCCGCCTGGTGACGGTGGGCGACGACGTCGAGATCGTGCCGATGCGCACGCTCGCCTTCCGCATGGCTGAGTTGGCGGACTCGTACCGGCTGACCAGTCTCGGCGCCGAAGCAGTCGCTGCTGCCGAGCACCTCGGCGCGCCGCTGTGCGTCTGGTCCGGCGACGACGGGCCTCGAATCCGGGCAGCAATGGCGGGCATCGAAGCCGAGTACCGCCTCCTCGACCCATAAGCGACCACACCTCGGAGAACGGGGGTATTGACCTCCGCCAGCGCGGCTGAGGTTTTTGATGACGGTTATACTGGTTGGTATGACTCACCGGGTAGGGCCCAAAGGTCAGGTGGTAATTCCGAAGGAGATCCGTGATCGGCTCGGCATCCGTCCGGGTGATCGCGTGAGCTTCTGGTGCGACGGCGACGCTGTCAGCGTCCGCCGCGTCGCCGATCTTCGCTCGTTGATCGGCTGCCTGCCGAGTGAGCCCGACTTGACCGAGGACTTGTTGGCAGAACGAAGAGCTGACCGTGAACGCGAGGAAGCGCGCATCGATTCGTACCGGGGTCACAACGCCGATGCGGCGTTGACGGACTAATGGCCGTTGTGCTGGACGCATGGCCGATCATGCGTCTCATGCAGGCAAGGCACTCGCATGAGACGCTCATGGCCGAATTGCCAGGCCGCGGCGATGCTGTGATGTCGTGGATCAACGTCGGCGAGGTGTATTACTCGGCTCGACGCCGGTGGGGAGCAGCGACGGCAGACAGTGCGCTGCCCCGGCTCTTGACCAACGTGACTGCCGAGCTTCCTTCGGCTGCACGGGTGGTTGAAGCGGCAACGCTGAAGTCCGAGTTTGCGATGTCCTACGCGGACGCCTTCGCTGCGGCCACCGCGATCGCGCACGATGCCGAACTATGGACCGGTGATCCTGAACTCCTCCTGCCCGACGCACCCTGGCGCTGGCGCGACCTGCGCCAAGCGTTATGAAGATCAGCCTTCTAGTCGTACCCCGGCGGGGTGGGGCCGGTGACCCATGAGGATGCGGCAGCTTCAACGCGGATGCATGAGCGGGTTCTCTTCGGCGGTCACGAAGCCCTTCGGGCTGTGGACAGCCATGCATCGACGGTCCCGCGATTGTCGGCAATCCACTGCGATGCGAGTCTGGGCAGTGATGTTCCGGCGTATTGGTCGACCAGTGCTTCGGAGACATCCAGTGGCGACAGCTTCACGGCCTCGAGCAATGCGCGAGCAGCCGGATTGGCCTCAAGGAATTCATTGTTGGCAGTTACCCGGATGTCGGCGGCGATCCAACCGGTGGGACACAGCCCGTTCGATGTGGTCTTCGCTGATGGGCATTGATCGTCGTCGATGCGGGCGTAACCGCCCGACCCGTCTGCATCGGTTTGATCGAAATGCTCTCCGCCGGGCAGCGATGCCGGATTCGAATCGTCCAGGATCCGATTCATGCCCATCCAGTAGACGTCGACGCCCGGTGCGAGCCCTGCGATGTACTGCGACGGCGTCCACGTGTAGATGATCGTGGGACGGCCCGCGGTCACCCGAGCTCGAGCCGAGGCGAACATCGCGTCGTAGTCGAGCGTCACTTGCTGAATGTTGCTCCAGTTCGAGAACGCGATCTGTGATGTGATGATGTCGTCGCATCGCCAGGCGGTCGGACAGCCGTAGATGTCGGCCTTGCCATTCCCTGGCAGAGGGTCCGAGGCATCGAACGCATCAATCGCGTCGGAATTGGCATCGAGCTGGTCCAGTGTGTAGACGCTGTGCTCGTCTGCAAAGGACTTGGAGATCAAGAACCCCTCGAGACCGCCGTCGATCATCTGCTCGCCAATCACCGTGACGTGATCGCTCACGGTCGAACCGTCTGCGAGATTCTGATCGAACGACGACGAGTGCTGGGGAAGCCAGGTGTTCACCCAGAAGTCGATGGTGCCGTCGGCAATCGCGGCGTGACCGGCCGGGTCGCCCGTCTCGTGCACGGCAGGATTGGAGACGCTGTCACCCAATTCGGCGAGCAGCTGCCGGTAGAGCTCGGCTTGGAAGTAGCCCGTGCTCCAGTTGGCGCGGCCCATCGTTACCTCGACCCCGTCTCCCGGGGTCGAGATCAGATCGTTGCCGAGTACCTGCCGGGCGGCTTGGGCTGCGACACCGAGTCGCGTTGTATCGCTGATTCGCTGAAGTGTCGCCGAGGGGATTGCGCGCTTCAACTCCGAGACGATCGCCGTCGTCAGGACATCGGTGTCCCCTATCAGCACGACGCGAGCCGGTTCGTGCTTCTCGATGACGTCTTGCGTGGCTTCGGTGAGCGAGTTGGTTTGGGAGTACAGGACGGCGGCGTCATCGCGGGCTGCCGCGAAGGCTGCTGCGACGCCGACGTCGTGCAGCGACCACCCGTTGGCGATCACTGCTAACGACGCGCCATCGGTGAACGCGCGGTCAGCCGAAAGGGCGGCTGTCTCGACGCGGGTGGCTCCGCCGAGACGATCGATGGCGGCATTGGGCGCTGCCAATGCCAGCTCGGCCTCGACGCTTGACGCCAACGCGGCCGTGCCGCCGACCAGCAGGATGCGGGTTGGCTGACGGTCGGCGATGACTGCAGTCGTGGGCTCGCCCAGGCTGGTCTTGGCGGAATACAGGACTGCGTCAGCGCCTCCAGAAGCCACGACTGAGGCGGCCGTGCCCACATCAGACAGCGACCATCCGTTGGCAATGACAAGCGTCCCGCCGGACGAATCTCCAAGTGACCGCCGTGCAGCCCGTGCGGCGGTGTCGATGCGATCAGTGCCCGCGAATCGCTCGATTGATGCGCCAGAGGCCAGCGCGGCAATCTCGCTCTCGATGTCCGACGTCAGTGCGGCGTTGCCTCCGATGAGAAGAACGTGCGACGGCGAGTAGTCCGAAACGACTGCGGACGTCGGTCCGCCCAAGGTCTCAGTTGCTGAGAACAGCACCGCGTCGCCCTCGCCGGCGGCGACGAGCGATGCCGCCGTTCCCACATCGGACAATGACCAGCCTTTGGCGTGACATCGCCGTCTTGCGCTGCAGCGGGAGCCGCGAACACCGGAACGGCGACTGCGGCGAGGGCAACCGCCACCGCCGCAACACTCCGACGTGCGAAACCGCTCATGGGCACTTCCGCCTCCTCGCGCGGGTTGACAATAACAGCCTGAATCTGCTCGTCACGCTGGGGCGGAGAACACTTCGCCCGATTGTCGGTGGACGAGGCGGCAGTGCTTTCTCCTGGCGAGCATGCCGCTCTTGTCCGGACGCTCAGCAGCGATCAAAGCCGAGTTCCCGTTGTCCTACGCGAAGCCATTTGCTGCGGTTACTGCAATTGCGAATGATGCCGAGCTGTGGACCGGCGATCCTGAGCTTCTCGTGCCCGACGCACCGTGGCGGTGGCGCGATCTTGGCCGCTAGCAGCGACATTCGCCAAGCGCTGCGAGCGTCGGCTAAAGGCGGGGGGTGCGGGGAGGATGGCCCATGAGGATCCGTCCGTAAGCCTCCAGCGCTGGGTCGAGCGCAGTGATGGCGTGCATGTTGATGGCCTGCAGATCGGCCTGGAAGCGGCCGATCCGGTTGGTGTCGCGCACGCCGCGGCCCCCGGTCGCCAGGTAGAGCGTTTCAACGGCTTCAAGGCAGCGCCGCACGGCATACGCACAATCGAGCCGCACGCGTGCGCGCAGCGGGAGCTCCATGAACTCCCCGTTGCTTGCGGTCTCCATGATCAGCTCTGCGGTTCGCCGTAGCAGCAGCTCGCCTTGGTCGATCAGCGCATGGGATTCGGCGAACTGTCGATGCGTCAGCGGCCAATCGGTTTGCAGCACGTCGACGTGGCTGATGACCTTGCCGTCGACTTCCTCGGTGAACGCCGCAAGCGAGGCCCGGGCCGCGCCGATCGCGACGGGCGTGAGGGCGTACGCCAAGGTCGGCATGAGCGCACTGCGCTGGATCCATCCCTGGTTGCGGGCCATGCCAGGTGTCTCGCCCGAAGCAAGCACCGCGCCGGGGACGAAACGATGCTCGGGCACGAGCACGTCCTTGGCCACAATGCTGCTGCTCCCCGTGGCCCGCAGACCGCTGGCATGCCAGTCGTCGAGGAATGAGATCTCGGCGGCCGGCAGGATGAACATGCCGGAAATGAGCTCCCCACCGTCACCAGAGGGAATGTGGCCGCCCAGAACGATCCATCCGGCGTGGTCGATGCCTGACCCGAACGGCCAGAAGCCACTGAGCGTCCAGCCGCCGTCGACGGGGACTGTGTCGCCGCGGTCGATCAGCACTCCGGCAACGTAGGTATCGGGACCGTCGGCGTAGATCTCCTCCTGGCAAGTATCCGGCCAGTGTCCCGCCAGCCAGGCGTGCGCATTGCCCACGCACGCCAGCCAGGCAGTGGACGGGCAGCCCTCTGCTAGCGCTGCATGCACTTCGAGATAGGTGATCCAGTCGAGCTCCTGGCCGCCGTTGGCGTTTGGCTGACCGATGGTGAGCAACTCGGCGGCCCTGAGCTCGTCGATGGCGTCGGTGGCGACCTGGCGGGCCCAGGGATCGGCCGCCGCTCGCGCGGCCAGCTTCGGAGCGATCTGCCGTGCTCGATCTACGAGTTCGGCGCGGCGATCGGCCTGTTCAGTCATGGTCCCGCCCTATCGCTGTGTGCTGGCGGGCCGATCCGCAAGAAGGGTCAACCCGCCCCGGCAGTCTCGTCGAGACCGCTTGCGAGCGTATTCCAGCCCAGGGTCGCGCACTTGATGCGCACCGGGAACTTCACGACGCCGCGCAGCGCTTCCAGATCGCCGAGCCGAAGTACGCCGCCGTTCGAGGTCGCGGCGTCCTCATCCGTTGCTTCGGATCCATCGCCGCCGATCGACTCCTCATAGATGGACATCATGGCCTTGAAGGCGCGGGTGAGACCACGGATCTCAATGGCGGACTTACCGATAACTGCGGAGGACATCATCGAAGCCGATGCCTGGCTGATCGAGCAGCCCTGCCCACCGACCCGCAGGTCGGTCACCGTGTCGCCGTCCATCTCGAAGGTCAGCACGACTTCGTCGCCGCACAAGGGGTTGAATCCCTCGCTGCGGTGCGCCGGCGGGCATTCGAGCTCGCCGCGGTTGCGCGGGTTCCGGTAGTGGTCGAGGATGATCTCCCGATACAGGTCTTCGAGCCCAGCCATCGCCGATAGTCCTGTTGCCTCTAACGGCCGAACAGTGCGCCGACTTCGTCGAGCGCCTCAGCCAGCGAATCTACGTCGGAAGTGTCGTTGTACACGTACAGCGAGGCCCGCGTCGTGGCAGAGACGCCGAGGCATCGCATGAGCGGCTTGGCGCAGTGGTGTCCTGCCCGCACGCATACGCCGCTCTGGTCGAGCACTTGGGAGATGTCGTGGGGGTGCACGTCCCGGTACACGAACGACAGCACGCCGCCGCGTTGCGCGGGCTCTGAGGGTCCGTGCACGGTGATGTCGTCGCCGTGGCGGTCGGTGAGTGTGCGCAGGGCGTATCCGGTGAGGCTGACCTCATGCGCCCGAACGGCATCCATGCCGAGCCCTTCGAGGTAACGCACTGCGGCCCCGAGGCCCACGATCTCCGCGATGGGCGGGGTGCCGGCTTCGAACTTGTGGGGGATTTCGTTGGGCTTGAAGCCCTCCTTGGTGACGTCGAGGATCATTTCGCCGCCGCCGAGGAACGGGGGCATCGCCTCGAGCAGCTCCGAGCGGGCCCACAGCACGCCCACACCGGTCGGGCCGCACATCTTGTGCCCGGTGAACACCATGAAGTCCGCGCCCAGTGCGCCTACATCGGTGGGCAGGTGCGGCACGTACTGGCTGGCGTCCACGCTGATCAGCGCACCAGCGTCGTGGGCGGCGGCAGCAAGTCGGGGGATCGGGTTGAGCGTTCCGAGCACGTTGCTCATGGCGGTCACCGACAGCAGCTTGGCCCCGTCAAGCAGACGGTCCAGGTCGGTCAGGTCCAAGCAGCCGTCGTCGGTGATGGGGATCCAGCGGATTTCGAAGCCCCGCTCGGCGGCCAGGATGTGCCAGGGCACGATGTTGGCGTGGTGCTCCATCTCAGTGAGCACAATCGCGTCAGCAGAGCCCAGGTTGGAACCACCCCAGGATCTGGCCACCAGATTCATTGATTCCGTGGCGTTCTTGGTGAACACGATCTCGTTGGCGCTGGGCGCCGAAATGAAGCGAGCGATATCTGCTCGGGCGCTCTCCATCCGTTCGGTCGCGGCTGCTGCGATCTCGTACGCGCCGCGATGGACGTTCGCGTTGATGGTGCGGTAGTAGTCGTCCATGGCGTCGAGCACGGCCGCCGGCTTCTGCGACGATGCCGCAGAGTCGAGGTAGACGATCGGATGGCCGTGGACGCTTCGTTGCAGCAGTGGGAATTGTGCCTTCACCGCTGTATCGACGGCAGCGTCGACCGCAGCGCTCACGCCGCGGCCTTGCGTTCGAACGGCTCGTAGCCGTCGCGTTCAAGCTCAGCGGCGAGCTCGGGACCGCCCGAGGCCACGATCCGCCCGTCGACCAGCACGTGGACATGGTCGGGTTCGATCTCTTCGAGCAGTCGCTCGTAGTGGGTGATGAGCACGACGCCCATGTTCGGTCGCTCGGCGCGAACCTGCTGCAGTCCGGTTGCCACCACCCGCAATGCGTCGATGTCGAGACCCGAATCGGTTTCGTCGAGCACGGCGAAATCGGGCTCCAGCAGAGCCAGCTGCAGGATCTCGTTCCGCTTGCGCTCGCCTCCGCTGAAGCCCTCGTTGAGGTAGCGGTCCATGAACGACTCGTCCATGCCGAGGCGTGACATCCATTCGCCCATCGCGACGTAGATCTCGATGGCCGACACGTCCTCGCCACGCCGTGCAGAGACTGCTTGGCGCAAGAAGTTGCGCACCGACACGCCTGGGATGTGCTGGGGATACTGGAAGGCCAGGAACAGGCCGGCCTTCGAGCGGGCATCGGGATCCCACTCGGAGATGTCGTCGCCTCGGAAGCGGATTTCACCGCCGGTGACCTCGAATTCGGGCGATCCCAGGATCGTCGTGGCCAGCGTCGATTTGCCCGACCCGTTGGGGCCCATGATGGCGTGGCACTCGCCCGCGTTGACGACCAGATTCACGCCATGGAGGATCTGCGGTCCCTCAACCGCTCGGACACCCAAGCTGTCGATCTCGAAGAGGGGTGCGCCCGAGGCGGCGTCCGGCGCCATGCCGCCCAGTGTCATGCGGCTCAGTGTATGGCTGGCCCCAAATGCCCCCACAGAGGCTGCCCGCAGCAGCCCAGCGACTGCTCAGTTCCAGAGGCTGGCGACCACGTCGAGCCACAGTTGGGTGGTCAGCGAGAGCGATTCGACGTCGATTCGCTCGTCGTTGCCGTGGAAGCGGGCGCCGTAGTCGCCGCCGTCCAATTCGGGGCTGAACAGACCGGCGCCATAGGCGACCGAACCCATGTCGCGGTACACGCGGGAGTCGGTGAACCCGATGATGAGCTGCGGGGTCAGTCGTGCCGAGGGGAAACGCCGCCCGACGGCCACCTCGAGCGCGTCCCACAGCGGTGTCTCCACGCGGCTCAACGAAGCGGGATCGTTCATGATGATCTCGACCTCGACGTCGCCGGCCAGATCGCCCAGCGCCTCATCCAGATGCGCCTGCACCTCCGCGGCGTCCTCGCCCGGCAGCGTCCTCACGTCCACTTCGATGTCGATGTGGTCGGGGATCACGTTCGTCTTCATCGTGGTGGGCGCACCGATGACGTTCGGCGAGAACGAGGTGTGGGTGCACGAGTACAGGTGCGCTGCCACCGACGCGCTGGGATGCGCGTCCAGCCAGTCCTCAACGAGCGTCTCGTCGAGCATGATGGCCCGCGTCTCGTCGTCGACGCCGAGCGTGTCGACCTGCTCGCGCCACAGCTCGTGGAACCTTGGTGGCGGCCGGTAGTTCGAGATCCGGTGCACGACGGCTGCTGCCTTCACCAAGGCGTTTTCCTGCCGGAACGGGCGTGATCCGTGTCCGGGCACGCCTCGCACCCGCAGGCGGCGCCAGGCCACGCCCTTCTCACCCACGTTCATGCCGATGAACGGAGCGTCGGACGAACCCGAGTGGAGGCCACCGTTCTCGGTCAGCACGTAGTCGGCACCGATCGCATCCCAGTGGTTCTCGGCCATCCAACGAGCGCCGTAGGCCGAGCCCGCCTCCTCGTCAGCGCAGGCGAAGTAGATGAGGTCGCCCTTGGGGCGGTAGCCGGTCTCGGCCAAGTGCCGGAAGGCCACTGCCATCGAGGACGTGAGGTTCAGCATGTCCACCGCGCCGCGGCCCCATACCTCGCCGTCGATGAGTTCGCCGCCGAAGGGGTCCCGGCTCCAGCCGTCGGGGTTGACCGGCACCACGTCGGTGTGGCCCATGAGGCACAGGCTGGGCGCGTTCGGGTCGCTGCCTTCGATGCGGCATACGAGCGATCGCCGGCCCGGCGCCGCATCGAACACCTCGAGATCCAGGCCAGCGCCTTCCAGGTAGGCCTGGATGGTGTCAGAGTTCCGGACCTCGCCTCCCGAGTCCGCCGTGCCGAAGTTGACGCACTCATTGCGAATCAGGGTCTGCAGCAGTTCGACGGTCTGGCCGGTGCGGCGGTTCTCGTCGCTGGTCCCGGCAGTGAATGACTGGCTCATGGGCTGCAACTTAGGCGGTGATTGTGGTCCAATGACCCGATGGACACGGGCTCTGGGGACGAAGCGGGCATCTGCGGGCTGGCCGCGACACAGATGGCGGCGATGCTGGCGAACGGCGAGATCTCGGCGCGAGAGTTGCTCGCGGCGCATCTTGAACGCATTGATCAGGTCAACCCGGCCGTGAATGCGATCGTCACGTTCACTCCCGAACTGGCTGCCGAACGGGCGGCCGCGGCCGATGACGCTTACGCCCGCGGCGAGTCGCTGGGACTGCTGCACGGACTGCCCGTGGCGCACAAGGACCTGGCGCTGACAGCCGGCGTCCGCACCACGATGGGCTCACCGCTGTTCGCCGACTTCGTGCCCGACATCGATGCGCTGGTGGTGGAACGTCAGCGGCAAGCTGGCGCGGTGATGGTCGGCAAGACCAATACGCCTGAGTTCGGCGCCGGCTCGCACACGTTCAATCCGGTGTTCGGCATCACGCGCAACCCCTATGACCTCGCAAAGACGTGCGGCGGTTCCAGTGGCGGTGCAGCGGTGGCGCTGGCTACCCGGATGCTGCCGCTGTGCGACGGGTCCGACCTCGGTGGCTCGCTGCGCAACCCTGCCGCGTTCTGCAACATCGTGGGCTTCCGGCCATCCCCAGGACGGGTGCCGTCAACCACCTCGCAGGACGCGTGGTTCCCATTGGCGGTCGATGGCCCGATGGCCCGGACCGTGACCGACGTGACGTTCTTCCTGCGAGCGCTGGCGGGCCCCGATGACCGCTCGCCGGTGTCGAATCAGGAGTCGCCGGAGGTCTTCGCAGGTTCGCTGGAGCGAGATCTGCGCGGTGTGCGGGTGGCGTGGTCACCGGATGCAGGCGGGCTGCCCGTCGATCCTGCGGTGCGAGCCGCGATGGCGAACGTGCCTGATGCGCTGAGCAACTTGGGCTGCGATGTTGTCGAGGCGTGGCCCGATCTGTCGGATGCCCCGCACATCTTTCAGGCTCGTCGTGCCTGGACGTTCGCCGTCGGTCATGGGCCGCTGCTCGAACGGCACCGAGACCAGCTCAAGGACACTCTGGTGTGGAACATCGAACGAGGCCTGTCGATGTCGACTGCCGAGTACGCGAGTGCATGCCGTCGCCACACCCAGCTGTTTGCCAGCGTCGATGCGTTCATGTCACCTGATGGCGGCGGCTTTGCATTCCTGGCGTGCCCCACCACTCAGGTGCCCCCGTTCGATGTCGAGATCGAGTACCCCACCGAAATCGACGGTGTCGAATTCGAGACCTACATCGACTGGATGCGCTCGTGCAGCGACATCACCGTCACGACCCATCCCGCCATCTCGGTGCCGGCTGGCTTCACCACCGACGGCCTGCCCGTTGGCCTGCAACTGGTCGGCCGCCATCGCGCTGACCGCTCAGTGCTCGAATTGGCCCACGCCTGGGAGTCCGCCACCCGCCACATCGACGTGCTCCCGTCGATGTCCGGGTCATCCTGAACGCCCGAAAGCATCCGTCGAGACCGCAGGCTCCTCGGTAGCCTGCCGCCCGTGTCTGAGGCGACGCCTGGTGGGTCCGTGACGGCAATTGAGGCCCATGGACTCGTGCGCGATTTCGGTTCGGTGAGGGCAGTCGACGGCGTGGACCTGCTGGTCCGCCAGGGTGAGATCTTCGGTTTCCTGGGTCCGAACGGCGCCGGCAAGAGCACCACTGTGCGGATGCTGTGCACCTTGCTGCGCCCGACTGCGGGCACCGCCAGAGTTGCCGGTTACGACGTGGCGAAGAACCCCGGTGAGGTGCGGATCCGCATCGGCGTCGCCATGCAAGACGCAGCGCTCGACGACAAGCAAACCGGCCGCGAGATACTCGACCTGCAGGCGCGGCTCTACGGACTGCGTCCAGCCGACCGCCTTGCTTCCATCGAGCGGGCCATCGACCTCGCCGACATCGGTGACGCCATCGATGCGCGAACTTCGACCTACAGCGGAGGGATGAAGCGACGCCTGGACTTGGCTGCATCGCTGATCCATGCCCCGGAGGTGCTCTTCCTCGACGAGCCGACCACTGGGCTCGACCCGGCCAGCCGCGCTCAGGTTTGGGAGGAGGTCCGGCGGCTCAACACTGAGCTGGGCGTGACGGTTTTCCTGACCACCCAGTACCTCGAAGAGGCTGACGAGCTCGCCGATCGAGTAGCGATCCTTTCTGACGGACGGATCGTGCAGCAGGGAACTCCCGCGGAGCTCAAGCGCGCCGTAGGTGCAGATGTGATCGTGGTGGACCTGGAACCTCACTGCATCTCGCGTGCTGCAGACGTGGCGCGCAACGTCGCCGATGTGGACGGCGTCACGGAGGGACTCCGAGGCATCACCATCGCGACGTCGAACGGTGCTGGGCTCGTCGGAGCAGTGGCTGTGGCGCTTGCCGGAGCGGAAGTGCACCCGCTCGCCCTGACAGTGCGCACGCCGTCGCTTGACGACGTGTTTCTCCAAGCAACTGGGCACCGCATGGCAGCGGCCGAGGAAGCTGCGGCCGAGGACGCTGCGGCCCTCGAAATCGCGCAGTCGGGCGTCAACGCAGCCGAAATCGGAGCTGAATCGTGACAGATGACGTGGTGGCTCGCGGCGGCGAACTGACGCACCGGGTTGGCTTCTTCACCGACGTCGCGACCATCGCCAGGCGTGCCGTACGAAGCGTGCTGCGAGAGCCCGAGTACATGGGCCCTGCGCTGATCATCCCGGTCTTCTTCTTCATCGTGAACACGGGCGCCTTGGAGTCGTTCGTGGAGGGCCAAGCGCCTGCCGGGAGCGCCGTCGGCCTCGATTACCGGGCTTTCCAGCTTCCCGTCGCAATCATCTTTGCCGTCACCGGCATCTCGCGGGCCAGCGTGCTCGTGATCGACATCCAGTCCGGCTATCTCGACCGGATGCTCGTGACTCCGATTCGCCGCACCGCGCTGCTGTTCGGGCTCATGGTGGCCGACCTCGTGATGGCGCTGGGTTTGGCGCTGTTCGTCGTCGGAATGGGGCTCATCTTCGGGGTGTGGTTCGAGACCGGCTTCTTGGGCTTCTTGGTCTTCTTGCTGCTCGCTATCGCATGGAGCATCGCGTACAGCGGCATCCCGTACACGGTTGCGCTGCGCACCGGGAATCCAGCGGCCGTGAACTCGTCGTTCTTGATCTTCTTCCCGTTCGCCTTCTTGACACCGTCGTTCCTGCCTCGTGAGCTGATGACCGGCTGGCTGCGCGCCGTGGCCGGATGGAACCCTGTCACCTACCTGATGGAGGGGATGCGGGCGATCCTGTTCGAGGGCTGGGACCTTGCGGTGATCGCCAAGGGGACAGCCGCCATCGTCGGGCTCGCCGTCGTGACGTTCTATATGGCGTTCAGGTCGCTCGGTCGCCGTGTGGCGACGGGGTAAGCACGGTCGCCGTGTGGCGACGGGGTAAGCCCGCTCGCGTCTACCAGCCTCGGTCGATCCACTCCTGCAGGTGCGGCGACTCATTGCCGATGGTGGTGTCCGCTCCGTGGCCGGGCAGCACGAGCGTGTCGGCGGGGAACGCCGAGAACATCCGGTCCTCGATGCTGCGGATGATCTGGTCGAAGTCGCCGCCGAAGCCGGTGGCTCCTGGACCGCCCGGGAACAGCGTGTCGCCCGTGAACAGCAGCGGCGTGCCTTCCACGTGGAAGCTCATCGAGCCCGCCGTGTGGCCGGGGTTGTGGATGGTGCGGATGCGCAGACGCCCGAGCTCGATCACCGAGTCGTCTTCGAGAATGAAGTCGTAGCTGGGCAGCATCAAGGCGTCCTCGGCGGTGATGCCTACTTCGATGCCGGCGTCGCGAATTGCCGGCACCGCCTGGATGTGGTCCCAGTGGCCGTGCGTCTCGACGACCTTGGTGACGCCCAGCGCTCGGCACACTTCCAGCAGGCGCTCGTGCTCGTTGGCGGCATCGATCAGCATCGCCTCGCCGGTCTCGGTACACCGGATGGTGAAGACGTTGTTGTCGAAGTCGTCGGGAAACCCGTGGGGCAGGTCGCCGTCGATGGGACGCACGACTTCCTTGTGGACCTCGATGCCGGTGGCGGACCAGTGCAAAGCCATGGCTGCATCCTAGATGATTAGTTCCAAGGGGTGGGGTCCACCGGTTGTGGGGTGAGGGTGTCCAAGCTCGGGGTGTGTATTCACGCTTCGATCTTGGAGGTTCTCAGCATGGGCCCGGACTTGGACACCCTCGCGACCGCACTGTATGTGAGGATCGATGACCTGTTGGCGCAGAACCCTGGGTGGGCGCCGCAGCGGCCTGTGGTGGGGTTCGCTCCGAAGCTGTCGGACGCGGAGCTGGTCACCTTGGCGGTGATCTCGGCGCTGTTGGGGTTCGACAACGAGTCGCAGTTCGTGCGCTACGCCCATGCGCATCTTCGGCCGTGGTTCCCGTATCTGCCCAACCGCGACGGGTACAACAAGCGGCTGCGGCGCAGCGCCGAGATGATCGCAGGTGTCATGGGATGCCTCGCACGCGAGTGCGAGTCGTGGCACGACGACGTGTGGCTGGTGGACTCCACGCCGGTCGAGTGCGGCCGAAGCCGCGAGACCCAAAAGCGCTCTGACCTCGCGGGATGGGCCCAATACGGCTACTGCGCGTCGCATTCGCGGTACTTCTGGGGCCTGCGGCTGCACCTTGTCGCCACGCCCTCGGGACTGCCGATCGCGTTCGCGGTCGCCGGCGCGAAAGCCGACGAGCGCGAAGTCTGCGCAGACATGATCGACGCGGCCGGGGTCGCCAGAGCGGGCCAGACCCTCATCGCCGACAAGGGTTACCGCTCTGCAGCGTTCGAAGCCGACCTCAACGACGTCGGCATCACCGTGCTGCGCCCCGCCACCCGATCCGAGGCCCCACGTCCCGGCGCCAGATTCCTGCGGCCCCTGCGCCAGATCATCGAATCGATCATCCAGACCCTCAAAGGCCAGCTCAGCCTCGAACGCCACAAAGGCCGCACCAAAGCCGGCGTCGCCGTGCGCATCGGCGCCCGCCTCCTCGCCCTCACCGCCGCCATCTGGCACAACGAGACCTACCACCGAACACGCCCCAGCCGCTCACTCACCGCCTACGACCACTAAAACCTTGGAACTAATCATCTAGGAGCGAGACGGCCAGCGAACAGAGGCCACCGCCGACGACTCAGGCGTCGTCGACTCGCACGTTGATGCGGTGCCAGCCCTCGGCGCCGTCGGGCCGGGGATCCTTGGGGCCTTGCGGCTGGGTCATGCCGGTGCCGTCGATCGCACGTACCTGCAAGGTGTGGTCGCCCGGGGTTGGTGTCCAGGCCAGACGCCACTGCACCCAGCTCTCGTTGCCGAGCGCCTCGCCCAGCTCGCATCGCTGCCACCCACCGTCGTCCACTCGCAGCTCCACGGCGCTGATGCCCCGAGTCGGCGCCCACGCAATGCCGGCCACCGCTGCGGGCACACCCGGTGCCAGGCGATCACCGCCGTCGGGCACGTCGATGCGGCTCTGCGTCTTCATCGGGCCTCGCTTCGACCAGCCACGCGGCACCCAGTACCCGTCGAAGCCGTCCCAGGTCGTGAGGTGGATCTCCTCGATCCACTTGACGGCGGATACGTAGCCGTACAGGCCCGCGACCACCAAGCGAGCGGGGAAGCCGTGCGAGGTCGGAAGCGGCTCGCCGTTCATGCCCACCGCCAAGATCGCGTTACGGCCGTCGTAGAGGAGGTCGGTGGGGAAGCCGGCGGTCCAGTCGTCGACGGAACGGCCGACCATTTGGTCGGCCCCCGGCTGCACGCCTGCTCGCTCGAGCAGTGTCACGAGCGGGATGCCCGTCCAGGTGGCATTGCCCACTAGGCGCCCGCCGACGCGGTTTGACACGCACGACAGGGTGATGACGTGCTCGGTGAGGTCCATGGCCAGGATGTCGTCGAGCGTCAGCTCGTAGGGGTTGTCGACCATGCCGGTGAAGCTGAGGCTCCAGTTCGCCGGGTCGACCTGCGGCACGGTCAGCGCCGTGTCAATCCGGTAGAAGTCGTCGTTGGGCGTCAGATAGCTGGAGATGCCGGCCACCTCGTCGAGAGTGTCCAGCGCAGCAATCTGGGACATCACCGAGCGCCGCGCGGCGGTCGTGGCGCTCGGCGTCGCGGTCGCGCCAGCTTGCGCTGCGGTCGTCGGCGGAGAGGCGCCGCTGAGGTCGATGGATGCCCGAGCGGTCTCCGCAGCTGATGGACCACGCATGCCGCGGCCGAGAGCCACAAGCCCTACTGCGGCCACCCCGGCCCCGCCGACTCCCATGAGGAACGCTCGGCGGCTCGCGTCGAGGAGCTGAGGGGCGGCGACTTCGCTGGGCGGCGCCGTGTCTGTGGGGCCCGTGTCTGCCGGGTCCGGGTCCGCGGGTACCGGTGCAGCAGCGGTGCGCCCATCGGGTGCGAGCCGCAGCAAAAACACCAGCGTCCCGGCGCCGAGCGCGGCGGCGCACAGCGCCACGATCCATGAGCCCACAAACGGGCTCATTGGGTTGCGTGCAGCGGTCCAGCCTGCGATCAACGCGAAGGCAGCGAACCCCGCTAGCGGTGCCCGGTGACTGCGCTGCCACATGGCCGTTGTGCCCAGAAGGCCGCCGATCAACAGCGAGACACCGACGATGCCGATCGCGAGCACTGCCTTGTCCTTCTCGCCGAAGAGCTCGATGCTGAGCTTCACTGCCCAGTCGGGCGAGTAGTCCACGAGCGCTTCGCCGACTGCCACCACGAGCGAGGGGATCGTGTCGAACAGGCCGTCGATCAGCTCGCCGAACGCCAGCGCAACGGCTGCGCCCGCCATGCCAGCCAGCAGCCCGACGCCGGCGCCTGGCCGGCGGATGAGCTCGCGCGGGTTCTTGGCATTCTTCGTCGCGCCTGAAGCTGTGGTCTGGCTGGACCCGTCGCTCATTCCCGTACCGCCTTGGCTTCCTTCGGCGTCTTGGCCGAGTGCTGCTGGCTCCGCGATCTGCGGACGGATTCGCCGCAAGCGTGTTTCCCGGAGCCGTTCACGAAAGCTAACGCCCCACTCGCACAACTGGTTCCGCTCCCACGAGTGAGCCTGTGCGTCGTGCCCGATGGCGGCCGAGTGAGCCACTTCGGCTGTAGCCCATGGCGGCCGAGTGAGCCACTCCGGCCGCTGGGTGATAGAACTTCGCCTGTCCATTGCACAGGTTGCACCGGCCCCGGAGGCGCGTCCGTGAACTTCGCATTCACCGAGGAGCAGGAAGAGCTCCGCAACTTTGTCCGTTCATTCCTCGAGGACAAGTCGCCCGAGACCGCCGTTCGTGAGCTGATGGAGACCGACGACGGCTACGACCCCGCGGTGTGGGAGCAGATGGCCACTCAGCTCGGCCTGCAAGCGCTCGTTATCCCCGAGGAATACGGCGGCCAGGGCGCCAGCTACGTCGAATTGGGCATCGTGCTCGAAGAGATGGGGCGCAACCTGCTGTGCTCGCCCTACTTCTCGACGGTCGTGCTGGCAGGCAATGCCATTCTGCATTCGGGCAACGAAAAGGCCAAGGAAGAGCTCCTTCCGGGCATCGCTTCGGGCGAGACCATCGCGACGCTTGCGCTCGCCGAGGCCAGCGGACGCTGGGACGAAGACGGCGTCGAGGTCGAGGCGTCCGACACCGGTGACCCGGCGACGATTACCGGCGAGAAGATGTTCGTGACCGACGGCGGCACCGCCAACCTGTTCGTTGTTGCGGCCCGCTGTGAGGGCGGCATTCATCTGTTCACCGTCGAAGGCGACGCCACAGGACTGAGCCGCGAGATTCTCGCCACGATGGACCAGACCCGCAAGCAGGCGCGTATCACGTTCGACAACACGCCGGCAAAGCACCTCTGCGACACCGACGGATTCGCCTACATCTCCCAGGTGCTCGATCTTGCGGCCGTGGCCCTCGCGAACGAGCAGGTCGGTGGAGCGCAGTGCGTGCTGGAAATGGCCGTGCAATACGCCAAGGACCGCGTGCAGTTCGGTCGCCCGATTGGCTCCTTCCAGGCCATCAAGCACAAGTGCGCTGACATGCTGCTGGAGGTTGAGTCGGCGAAGTCGGCTGCCTATTACGCAGCGTGGTGTGCGTCGGAATTGAACGACGAGCTGCCCTCGGTGGCGTCACTCGCCAAGGCGTATTGCTCGGAGGCGTACTTCCACTGCGCCGCAGAGAACATCCAGATCCACGGCGGCATCGGCTTCACCTGGGAGCATCCTGCGCACCTGTACTTCAAGCGTGCCAAGAGTTCCGAGCTGATCTTCGGTGACCCGGCCTATCACCGCGAGCTGCTGGCCCAGCGCATCGGTCTGTAGCCCCGGCACCGACACCGCTCTCGCGCGTCCCGTCTCCGATCGAGACTGGGCGCCGTACAACCCGCTTCGGCCGAGGAGTGCAACGTGCTCGTTGCGGTCATCGCGATCTCGCTGGTGATCGGCTTCATCGTTGCCGCGGGCGTCATCGGAGCTCAGGCACAACGGCTTGCACGGCAGCGACGCGAGCCCGTCTGGCGCCTTGCAGAGGCAGCGGACTTCGTGGCACGGCGCCTGCCGTTCGAAGTTGCAGCCTCATTGCGCAGCGACGAGCTTGAGGCACTCCTGCGGGGCCACCTCAATCAGCTGCAGTTCGGTTCGAACGCCGAGGACGCGGACGCACTCGACGGACCCGACGCTCGGGCCGCATCGGTCACCGAGGACAGCTTCTTGGCCGCTCAGCTGTATCGCACGCTGCGCCTGAGCGGTCTCGAGGTCTCCTTGGACGATGTCGTCGCTGTGGTGGCGGCGCACCTGGACTACCTGCGGCTCATTGGCGCGCTGTCGACAGTCACCGATCCGAGCGAGTAGGGCGCCCGAGTGGCTCGCACGGCGAGATGAGCGTCCGTGTGAGCGGCGGGAGCCGTGGAGGGCAGAATGGGCGCCATGGAGATTCCGAGGGAGTTGCAGGGCCATCGTTTCGTCGGCGACAAGCGCAGCCAGGTCGTGTACGACATGGCTGCCGAATGCGTCGATCCAGCGACCGAGGCGCAGATCGCTGCAGCCGTCGCCGACATTGTGACGGCGCAGTCCTACGCCACGTTCGGACCCGACAAGCTGCCCGAAGCGCGCAACCGCGGCTATCGCCTGTCGCGGCTCTGTCAGTAGGAATTGCGCATGACCCCAATTGCGTCACAGCAGCGATCGCACGGTCGCCACGGCGCGCAGCTGTGAGCACAACTGTCACGCAGACCACGATCGAAGGCAGCCCGAATCTGGCAGCGCTGTTGGTACGGCCCAAGCGTTCCGTCGGCAGCGGACCGGCGGTGGTGCTGTGCCACGGGTTCCCATCGATGCAGCGGCCGGGCGTGCCCAACCTCACCTATCAGCTCTTCGCCGAGCGGATCGCAGAGGCGCAGGGCTGGACGGTGCTTGCAGTGAGCTTGCGCGGGTGCGGCGACTCCGACGGGGACTTCTCGCTGCTGGGGTGGATCGACGACGTCGGACGCTCCATTGAGCATGTGCTGTCGCAGGGATGCCGGGGCGTGTGGCTGGTCGGCTCGACGACCGGCGGGTCGCTGGCGATCCTGGTAGCGGCACGCGACGCCCGAGTCAGGGGCGTCGCGGCGATGGCTCCCCGGGCCGATTTCGACGACTGGGCCAGTGATCCCAAGGCGTTCCTCAGCCATTGTCGCAATGTCGGAGTCATTCGCTCCGGAGGCTTCCCGAAATCATTGAGCGGCTGGACCAAGGAGCTCAAACAGAACCGCGCGGTTGACGCGGTGAAACATCTCGCGGATCGGCCCCTGCTGATCCTGCACGGCATCAATGATCGCCAAGTGCCCTACGAAGAGGCCAGTCACCTCGCCTCGCGCCATCCCGATCCGGAATTGCGACTGATCTCCGGCGCCGACCACCGCATCCGGCACGACCCACGGGCCGTGGCCGTGCTGCTCGGCTGGCTCGAACGCCAGTCAGCGGCCCAGTACGCCTAGCCCGCTCCGGACGCAACCGCAACGGCGCCCGGACGCGCCGAAGAGCTAGCTTGCTGTCTCGGGCCGGCGGGCGATCATCATGTTGGCGACCGATCGGACGACTGTGGCGCCGTGCTGGTTGACGAGACTGTGGTCCATCTTGAGGATGCCGCGGTCGGGCTTGGAGCGGCTTGGGCGCGTTTCGAGTACTTCCGCCACGAGCGTGAGGCGGTCGCCGGGGTACACCGGTGCCAGCCAGCTCAGTTCGTCCAAGCCGGGTGAGCCCATGCTGGACGGGCCCAAAAAGTGGTCGTTCAGCAGGCGCATGATGATCGAGCCTGTGTGCCAACCCGAGGCGATCAGCTGGCCGTAGAAGGTGTTGCGAGCAGCTTCGGGGTCGGTGTGAAAGGGCTGCGGGTCGAACTTGCGGCCGAATTCGATGATCTCGGCTTCGTCCATGACGATGCTTCCGAAGGTGAACTGTTCGCCGGCTTCGTAGTCGTCGAACCACCGTTGCGGGCAGGGCAGGTCGCTGGGCATCGGGTCAGTCTGGTCGCTGGCCGCGAGTGGTGCCCGTGATCAGTGGGCTGTTGCCGACCAGGGATCTGCGCTGTCGACGGCGAGGCCGTAGCGCTTGATGGCCTCGGCGGCCACACTGGCGTCGACTTCGCCGAGCTCGGCAAGTCGCCACAGCGTTGCGACGGCGATGTGCTCGGCGGTCACCTCGAAGTGCTCGCGCAGGCGGGTGCGAGTGTCGCTGCGGCCGAAGCCGTCCGTGCCGAGCGAGGTGTAGTCGCGTCCGATCCAGCGGGACACCTGGTCGGGCACGGCACGCATGAAGTCGGTGACGGCGATGACTGGGCCGAAACCGTCAGCTAGCTGACGGGTGACAAACGGCGTGCGCTGGAGGTCGTCAGGGTGCAGCGTGTTCCACCGCTCGCACGACAGTGCTTCCTCGCGCAGCGACTTGTACGACGTGGCGCTCCACAGATCGACCGCGACGTCGTGCTCGGCGGCGAGCAGTTCCGCGGCCCCGCGCGCTGCGCTTTGCGCTGCGCCGGAAAACAGGATCGTCCCGCTGTGAGCGCGGCCCTGTGCCGGCGGGGCGAATCGGTACAGCCCGGCCAGCAGATCCTCGAGTCGCAGATCGTCGGGTTCGGGCGGCTGCACGTAGTTCTCGTTGTAGATGGTCAGGTAGTAGAAGACGTCTTCGTTCTCGCCGTACATGCGCCGGATGCCGTCGCGGATGATCGCTGCGAGCTCGTAGGCGAAGGCCGAGTCGTAGGTGACGCATGGCGGCACGACCGACGCCAGCAGCGGCGAGTGGCCGTCCTGGTGCTGCAGGCCCTCGCCCATCAGGGTGGTGCGGCCCGCGGTGGCGCCCATCAGGAAGCCGCGCCCGCGCATGTCCGCCAGCGCCCAGATCATGTCGCCCACACGCTGGAAGCCGAACATCGAATAGAAGGTGTAGAAGGGAACCATCGGCACACCGCGGGTGGCATACGACGTAGCCGCTGCAGTGAAGCTGGCGAGCGCCCCGGCCTCGGTGATGCCTTCTTCGAGGATCTGGCCGTCGATGTGCTCGCTGTACGACAGCAGCAGTTCGTGGTCGACCGGCTCGTACAACTGTCCTTGGCTGGCGTAGATGCCCAGTTCTCGGAACAGCGAATCCATGCCGAAGGTGCGGGCCTCATCGGGGATGATCGGCACCACACGTTCGCCGAAGCCATCCTCGCGTGTCAGCGCGCGCAGCATCCTGGTGAACGCCATCGTGGTTGACACGGCCATCTCGCCCGATCCGGCCCTGAACTCGTCGAAGGGCTTCGTGCTCGGCATCGGGAGCGGTCGCCGTCGCCAGTCTCGAATGCGCTTCGGCAGCTCGCCCCCGAGCGCTCGGCGACGGGCGAAGAGGTACTCGTGCTCGGCACTGCCTGGCTCGGGACGGCAGTACGGCGGGTCGTCCGGATCGAACTCGGCGTCGATCTCGTCGTGCAAGCGCAGCCGATTACGGATCGTCATGAGCTGAGTTCGGCTCAGCTTCTTGATCTGGTGGGTCGCGTTGCGGCCTTCCAGATCAGGTCCAAGTGTCCAGCCCTTCACTGTCTTGGTGAGGATGACGGTCGGGCTGCCCTCGTGCTCGACGGCGGCCTTGTACGCCGCGTAGAGCTTCTTGTAGTCGTGCCCGCCGCGGGGCAGCTGTTGGAGGTCTTCATCGGACAGATGCTGGACCATCTTGCGCAGGCGAGGGTCGGGCCCGAAGAAGTGCTCGCGGATGTAGGCCCCGCTTTCCACCGTGTAGCGCTGGTACTCGCCGTCCACGGTCTCGTTCATCTTGTTGAGCAGCACTCCATCGGTGTCGCGAGCGAGCAATTCATCCCAGCGACCGCCCCAGATCACCTTGAGGACGTTCCAGCCGGAGCCGCGGAAGTTGGCCTCGAGCTCCTGGATGATCTTCCCATTGCCGCGCACAGGTCCGTCGAGCCGCTGCAGGTTGCAGTTCACGACGAAGATCAAGTTGTCGAGTCGTTCGCGGGCCGCGAGGTGCAGCGCCCCGAGAGTCTCGGGCTCGTCGGTCTCGCCGTCGCCGACGAAGCACCAGACCTTTGACTCGGAGGTGTCGTCGAGTCGGCGGTCGTGCAGGTAGCGATTGAAGCGAGCGTGGTAGATCGCCATGATCGGCCCGAGGCCCATCGAGACGGTCGGGTACTCCCAGAATTCCGGCATGAGGCGCGGATGGGGATACGACGAGAGTCCGGTGCGGCCGATCTCGCGCCGGAAGTGCTCGAGGTCGGTGTCGTCGAGGCGACCCTCGAGATAGGCACGGGCGTAGATGCCGGGTGCGGCGTGGCCCTGGATGTAGATGTGGTCGCCCGGCTCGCCGTCGTCCTTGCCGCGCCAGAAGTGGTTGAAGCCCACGTCGTACAGCGCGGCCGAGCTGGCGAACGTCGACAGGTGGCCGCCGATGCCGTCGGCCCACGAATTGGCGTGGGTCACCATGGCGACAGCGTTCCAGCGGATGAAGGCGCGCAGCCGCTTCTCGATCGCCTCGTCCGCTGGGAACCAAGGTTCGTCCTCGGGAGCAATCGTGTTGATGTACGGCGTCGAGACCGTGGCGGGGAAGTCCACCTGCATCTCGCGGGCCTTGGTCATCAGGCGCCGGATCAAGAAACGAGCGCGGTTCTTGCCCCGTTCGTCGACGACGGCGGCAAACGACTGCAGCCACTCATCGGTCTCGTCAGGGTCGATGTCGGGAATTTGCTCGTGCAACCCATCGAAGAGCATGGGGCCTAGTGTCGCACCTGGCCCGCGGTTTCGGCGCACGCGCCGCACCGACCGAGTTGCGGAGAGGTCGACGCCCCGATGTCACAGCAGGCTGCCGAGAAGTGAGTCCAACGCAGCGTCCGCTTCCAAACCGTCCGCCGCCAGACCGTGCGACAGAACGCCCAGAGCTGCGACACGTCTTCACCGACGGCTCCTGCCTCGGCAATCCAGGACCTGGCGGCTGGGCGTTCGTTGTCGACGGCGGTCCGTGGGCATGCGGCCACGAGCCGCGCACGACCAACCAGCGGATGGAGATCACCGCAGCCGCACAGGCCGTGGAGGCCCTCGACGGCCCGCTTCGCGTGGTGAGCGACTCCACCTACGTCGTGAAGTGCTTCAACGATGAATGGTGGAAAGGCTGGCATCGGCGGAACTGGTTGAACTCTGCGAAAAAGCCGGTGGCCAACCGCGACCTGTGGGAGCCATTCATCGAAGCGGTGCAGGCTCGTGGCGACGTGGAGTTTGCGTGGGTGAAGGGCCACTCCGGGCAGCGCCTCAACACGGCTGCCGACGTGCTGGCAGTGCACGCGGCCACGACCAGTCAAGCCCGCAGCGGTGGACGCTTCGCGGACAGCGTGCTCGAGCTGGCTGCGGACGACACACCCGCAGGTGGGTCCGCCGATTCCGCGGAACCATTGCGCTCGCGTGCTCGCGGGACCAATCCAGACCGCGAGGTCGCTGGTCACGTCGTGGCCGTGCTGGGTCACCGCCCACCCGAGATCGGCGGCTACAGCGAGAACCCGACGGCGCGCAAGGTGCAGCGACAGATCAGCGATGTGCTGGCAGCCAAGCTCGGAGTGCACCCTGACCTCGTCGTTGCCACCGGCCTGGGCCAGGGTGCTGAGACGATGGGTGCCGAAGCCGCGCTCGCTGCGGGTGTGCCATTCGTTGCGGTGCTGGCTTTCGAAGGCATGGACGAGCGTTGGCCCCGTCCGTCGCGACACCGCTTTGCTGAACTTCGTGCAACTGCAGAGACAGAGTTCGTGCTCGGCGGCGGGCCGCCGCCTGACAGCGAGGCGTTCGGCAAAGCCATGCGTCGTCGCGACACTTGGCTGGCTCGCAACTGCGACGAGGCCATTCTCGTACGTCGCGCCGATGACCGCACGTTGGCGGGCGTGCACCGGCAGCTCGAAGGCGCGCTTGACGGCGAGGTTTGGGTGATCGAACCCGACTAGCGGTTGCCTGCCATGGGGGCAAGCTGCTCAGGCGGCTTCGTCGGGGGTTTCCTCAGCAATCGCGGGTGGAGCCGTCTCGACAACTGCAGCCAACCGCTCGAGCGTGGCTTCCATGGACGGCACGTTCTTCGTGTCACTGCCCGTGAGTTCCATGAGACGCGGCCAGCGTGCTGTTCCCCAGACGAAGGTTTCGCGCACCAGCGTGCCGCCGTCGTCCTGAGGCTCGAGCTCGTATCGCCAGCGATGCCCGTTCCAGTGCGCCCAAGCGATCAACCGGTTTTCCTCATATTCGAGGACCCGATTCTTGGTGGGGTAGGTGACGCCGAGCCGCACGCGCATCGAGAAGGTGCTGCCGAGCGCCAGGCGGGTGTGCGAGCTGGTCATCCGCACGAGGCTCCCCGAGCCGTCAATCTCGCAATGCCGGCTGGGATCAGCCAGCACATCGAAGATGCGCTCCGCCGGCGCATCGATGAGCCGCTCGACGCTGACGCTTTGCTGTTCGCTCATTGGGCTGGTTGCTTTCAGGCCGGCGAAAGAGCGTCGTCGACGATGTCGCCGGGAATGCCCCCGCCACCGCGCTCGACGCTGCCGTCAGCACGCACGAGCACCCAGCGCGGCTGCGAACTCACGCCGAATTGTCTCCACAGATCGCCGGTCTCGTCGGGGATCTGAGGGATGTCTTCAAGACCGTGCGCCGACACAAAGCCATTGAACGCGTCAAGTGAGTCCCCTCCGGGTATGCCCACGAGGAGGAGGTTGTCTCCGTGCTCTGCCTTCAGCTCTGCGACCGCAGGAGCTTCTCGACGGCAGCTCGGTCACCACGGGGCCCAGAACCACACCAGAACGTCGTTGCCGGCTGCAGCCGCAAGGTTGAACTGCTGCCCGTCGAGCTGCTGAGTGTTGAGCAGCAGGACCTCAGGCCGGGTCTCGGCAGGGGCGGCGCTGGCTGCTGTCGTCGCCGGCGTGGCAGCCGCAGCCTGGCTCGCATCGTCATCGGAACCGCCGGCGGAATCGTCACCAGGGTCCACGCTCGCAGTAACGGCCGCAGTTGCTGTCGGCGCAGCCGCTGCAGCAGGGGCCTCATCGTCCGCCGAGTCGTCGCTTGCGCCGCAGCCGCTGAGGACGCCAGCGAGAAGACCGACGGTTGCAATGGAGCCAACCAGCGCCGTTCGGGCGCGGTGTAGACGCACAGTCACCGTGGCGATCCTACTGCGGTCACGGCAGGGGTCCCGGCCGCGACGGTGGGTACATTCGGCATGGTGAGCACCCGGGCGTTGATCGCAACGGCCATGGTCACGGCGATCGTGATTCTCGTCGCATTCGCAGTACGAGTGTTGGTGGCGTTCTGAGACGCTCGACGGATGCGAGGACCTTGCGAACGCCCATGAGGCGGGGCGGACGAACAATTCTGCCGAGCGGCGTTACTCTCGACGCGCGATGACCGATAGTGCGAACGAGACCGAAGTATTCGACCTCGTGGTGGTGGGCGGCGGCCCCGCTGGCTACGCGGCGGCGCTCTACGCCGGCGCAGCGGGCCTGCGCGCAGCGCTCGTGGAGCGAGACCGGCTGGGCGGTACCTGCTTGCACCGAGGCTGCATCCCCGCCAAAGAACTGCTCGAGACGGCGGCCGTGTGGCGCACGGTCAACAGCGCCGCTGAGTTCGGCGTCAATGTCGAGCCGCCCGATCTGGACTTCGGTGTTTCGCAGGCCCGCAAGCAGCGGATCGTCGACGGGCTCGAAGCAGGTGTACGGGGCCTGCTCAAGCGGCGCAAGGTGGCCGTGTTCGAGGGCACCGGCCGCATGGGAGCCGACAGGACGGTGATCGTCGAGGCCAATGGCTCTGCCGATGGGTCTGCCGATGGGTCTGCCGATGGGTCTGATAGTGCAGGCACCCAGACGCTGCAGGCAGACCATGTGCTGTTGGCCGCGGGATCTGTGCCGATCATGTTGCCCGGTTTCGAACGCGACGGGACACGCGTGATGACGTCGGACGAGGTGTTGGCGCTCGACGAGGTGCCACGCAGCGTTGCAGTGATCGGCGGCGGAGCCATCGGCTGCGAGTTTGCTTCGATGCTCGCCGACCTCGGCGCCGAGGTGACCGTGCTCGAATACGCCCCGCAGATCATTCCCGGCGTCGACACCGACATCTCAAAAGCACTGACCCGGGCCTTCGCCAAGCGGGGCATCACGGTACGTACGGGCTGTCAGGTCACCGGACACTTGCCGCTCGGTGGAGGCGGCACCACCGTGCAGTACACGAGCGCAGCTTCCGCAGACGGCGACACCGCCGAATTGGAGGTGGACGCGGTGGTGGTCTCGGTGGGGCGTCGGCCGTTCGCGGACCATCTCGGGCTTGACGGCACCGAAGTGTCGGTAGACGACCGCGGTTTCGTGGTTGCTGACGAGCTCTGCCGCACGTCGATGCCGGGCGTGTATGCAATCGGCGACTTGATCAACACTCCGCAGCTTGCGCATGTCGGCTTCGCGGAGGCGATGGTGGCCGTCAAGGACATCCTGGGCGAGGATCCCGCACCGGTCGACTACCGCAACGTGCCGTGGGCGATCTACTGCCATCCCGAGGTGGCGTTTGCGGGGCTGTCCGAGGCGGCAGCCACCGATGCCGGCTTTGACGTGGTCACGTCCAAGCACCGCTATACGGGTAACTCGCGCGCCATGATCGTGAACGACACCGATGGCTTGGTGAAGGTCGTTGCCGAGCGCAATGCCGATGGCACCGCTGGGCGCATCCTGGGCGTTCACATGATGGGACCGTGGGTGACCGAACAGATCGGTCAGGGCTACTTGGCGGTCAACTGGGAAGCCACCGTCAGCGAGGTGGCGGAGCTGGTCCAGCCCCACCCCACGCTGTCGGAGCTCTTCGGCGAGACGATGCTGTCGCTAACCGGGCGGGGGCTGCACGGATGAGGCCGCACCGCAGCCCGCGAACGAGGCCGTTCAATGGCTGACTTGGTGCTGCCGAAGCTCGGCGAGACGGTCACCGAGGGCACGATCACACGCTGGTTCAAGGGCGTGGGCGATGCCATAGCGGTCGACGAGACGCTCTACGAGGTCTCCACCGACAAGGTGGACAGCGAGGTGCCCTCGCCGATGACGGGAGTGATCACCGAGATCCTGGTACCCGAGGGAGACACGGTCGACGTGGGCACAGTGCTCGCGATCGTCGAGGTCTCGCACGACGCGCCGGTTGCCGACGCTGCGGGGCCCGCACCGGTACCCGTGGCAGCGACACAACAGGCACCACAGCCCGCACCTGATCCGTCGCCGATCGTCGCACCCGCGCACGCCGCGGCTGGCACGCCGCCCGAACGCTCGCCCGAAGACCCTGCGGACGCGGGCAACGGGCGACTGCTGTCACCGGTCGTGCGACGCCTGGTACGTGAGCACAATCTGGATTCGGCCACTCTCGTCGGCACGGGTGTCGGCGGGCGCATCACGCGCTCCGACGTGCTCGATGTCATCGACGAGCTCGGACGATCCGGTCTGCGGGACGGTCCAGTCGCATCGGCGTCGACTCCGGATGCTGCGGCCCCGTCGACGCGGGCCCGGCCCGTGGTGCCTGCCCCCGTGGCTGCCGCGGCGGCGGCTGAATGGACCGACGGTGACTCTCGCTTCGAACCCTTTACCAACATCCGGCGACGGACCGGCGAGCACATGGTGCGGTCCGTGTCGATCTCGCCGCATGCACTCACGGTCATGGAGGTCGACTACGAGAACGTCGAGCAGGTGCGACGTGCGCACCGTGAGGCATGGCGGGCTGCCGAGGGCTACAGCCTGACCTACCTGCCGTTCATCGTTGCCTCAGTGGTGGACGCGTTGGGGCATTGGCCACGCCTGAATGCGTCAGTCTCCGACGGCGGGTTGCGGCTACACCGTCGCCGCAATGTCGGCGTCGCCGTCGACCTGAACTATGACGGCCTGATCGTCCCGGTGCTGCGTGACGCAGACTCGCTCAGCGTGCGCGGCATCGCCCGCGCCATGAACGAACTGGCTCAGCGCGCCCGCGAGCGCCGCCTAGCTCCTGACGACATCTCGGGTGGCACGTTCACGATCTCGAACAACGGCTCGTTTGGCACCTACACCACCGCGGCAATCATCAACCAGCCCCAAGTGGCGGTGTTGTCGACCGACGGTGTCGCCAGACGCCCAGTCGTAACGACCGACCGATTCGGCAACGAGAGCATCGTGGTGCATTCGGTCGGGCATCTCGCGATGGGGTGGGACCACCGGGCCTTCGACGGCAGCTACGCAGCGGGCTTCTTGGGCCACATCAAGCAAATGCTGGAAGACCACGACTGGGGTGCCGAGCTGTGAGGTGCACCCCGACTGCGCCGACCGGCGCGGTGACACGAGGGCGATAGGTGCTGCGAGTCCGCTGGCTCGGGCGGGTTCGCTACCGCGAAGCGCTGGACCTGCAGCGTCGGCTCTTTTGTCACAGCCCCTTCGACCACCTCCTGCTGCTCGAGCACGACCACGTCTTCACCGCCGGACCGAATGCGAACGAGTCCAACCTGCTCGTCAAACCGGTCGACGTCGGCGCTGACCATGAGCGTGTCGAGCGAGGTGGCGACTACACCTATCACGGGCCTGGCCAGCTCACCGGCTACCCGATCCTGACATTGCCCGGGCGTCGCGGCGGCGGTCTTTCCGAATCAGCCGCCTACGTCAACGATCTCGAGCAGGTGCTCATCGACGCGCTGGCCGAAGTAGGGCTAGCAGGCTGTGGCCGGCTGCGCGGCTATCCGGGAGTGTGGGTCGACGTCGACGGCACGCCGCGCAAGATCGCGGCGATCGGAGTGCGGCTCCGCCGCGGCCGCACCATGCACGGCTTCGCCCTCAACGTCGATCCCGATCTCGCTTGGTTCGAGCGGATCATTCCCTGCGGCATCCGTGAATACGCACCTACCTCGCTGCGCGCCGAGGGGAATAGCGCGACGATGCGCGATGTCGTCGACGCTGTCACTGCCGCCTCGGCTGCGAAATGGGGCGACTGCGGGTACGAGCGGGCTGATGTGGCCTGGCGTCACCGGCCCAGCGATCTCAGCGCCTTCAGCCGCGGACTCGGTCCGGGCGGCGTGCCGGTACCGACGCCTCGCAGCCGCGCCCGGTTGACAGAAGCGGGTGTGAACGGCGGCATCGGTCTCGCTGAGCGCAAGCCTCCGTGGCTGCGTGCTCGCATGGACGCCAACGAGGGCTACCTGCGGCTGCGCAAGGTCATGCGAGAGCACGACCTGGCCACAGTGTGCGAGGAGGCGGGCTGCCCGAACATCTTCGAGTGCTGGGGTGCGGGCACCGCCACGTTCATGATCAACGGCGAGCGATGCACCCGGGCCTGCGGGTTCTGCCTGGTCGATACACGTCATCCGCTCGCGCTCGACGCTGACGAGCCGCGTCGCGTCGCCGACGCAGTCACACAGATGGGCCTGACCCACGCCGTCGTGACGGCAGTCGCCCGCGACGATCTCGCCGACGGCGGTGCAACGGCATTCGCCGCGACCATCACCGCCGTCAAACTGCGTTCGCCTTCGACCGCGGTCGAAGTGCTGATACCGGACTTCGGAGGCGACGAAGCCGCGCTGGCGACCGTGCTTGACGCGGGACCCGACATCCTCAACCACAACATCGAGACGGTGCCTCGCCTGCAGCGGGCTGTACGTCCGTCGGCTGGGTATGCGCGCAGCCTCGCCGTGCTGGCGCGCAGTGCCGCTGCGGGCCACCTCACCAAGTCCGGCATCATCGTCGGCATGGGCGAACGCGACGACGAGGTGGATGCCACGCTCGCCGACCTCGCAGCGATCGGTGTGCAGATCGTCACAATCGGCCAGTACCTGCGTCCGACCAGCCATCACATCCCCGTCGCACGCTGGGTCGCACCCGCAGCCTTCGACCGTTGGCGCGACGTGGGCGAGACGTTGGGCATCACACACGTCGAATCCAGCCCCCTCACTCGATCCAGCTACCACGCCGGCGAGTCGGCGTCGGCCGTGCAGCTCGCTGTGCGCTCCGCCGACGCCGTGGCGCCGTCAGTGGCATAGCGCCGGCGTCCAACGGAGCTGCACGACGATGAGCGAGGGCGCGCCAGTCGATATAGCGACCGTGCTGTGCCAATGGGCCGCGGGCGGTCTCGCCTACCTGTGGGTCACCACTCGCCGACGCGAGGTGGGCCTGGGTTATGGATGGCTGGTGCGCTCGATCTACATGACGATCGCCGCTGCCGGCGCCGTGACCGGTCTCGTGTTCCAGCCGAACGGCGTGCGCGACGCAGCGTGCATCGCCATGGCCGTCGCAGCGGCGGCAGCGCTGGTGCGCTCGACCCTGCGGCCGCCGGCCGCCGCCTCATCTGACGACGAGCCCGGACCCGCGTTCGGCATGCAGGGCGTGCGGAGTGTCGAAGGTTTCGACACGCGTTGGGATCTACCGGCGCCGCTGCTGGGAGCGGTCGGCGTCGTGGCGGCGGCGTTGGCTTCCCCGGGCGATGTGACCACGGTCTTGCACCTGGCGCGTCTGGGTGCGGGAGCGGCCTTTTTGGGTGTCGTGACTGACGCCATGCTGCTTGGCCACTGGTATCTGGTGCAGCCGGGCCTGCGGCGCGAGCCATTGCGCGAGCTGGTTCGGCACTTGGCGTCGGTATGGCCGATCGAGGTAGGGCTGCTGCTGATCCCCACCGGAATGCTCTCGGTTTTCTCGGGCAGCATCGACGACGGCTATGGCGGACTGCTGGGTTGGTTTTGGTCGGCCTGCGCGATCACCACTATCGCCCTCGCCGGCGTCACCGTCGCCGCCCTTCGAGAACGCGAGTACTCAGCCGTCATGGCCGCCACGGGGCTGCTCTACTTGGCGATCCTCACCGGCTTCGGCACCGACCTCGTCGCCCGCCTGACCCTCATCAGCTAGCCACGCCGCGTCACCGTGCGACAGGCGACAGGCGACAGGCGACTGCGTCAGGCGCCGGTCCATTCCGGCGGGCGCTTTTCGAAGAAGGCCCGGCCTCCTTCTTTGGCGTCCTCGCTGTCGCCTACGATCCTGCGGATCGCTTCGCCCATGCGCAAGGCCTCGGTCCAGCCCATGCGCTGGCTGCGCCACGCCACTTCCTTGACGGCCCGTACCGCCAACGGCGCTCCCTGACAGAGCCGCTCGGCCAGCGAGCGTGCCTCGTCCATCAGCGAGTCGTGTGCCACGACCTTCCATGCCAGACCCATCTCGCGTGCCCGTTCTGCATCGATGTTGTCGCCGGTCAGCAGGATCTCCATGGCGTTGGCCCAACCGATCTTGTGCGGCATGCGCATCGAGCCGACGATCGTCGGCACGCCGATCTTCACTTCGGGCATGCCGAACAGGGCGCGGTCGGACGCGATCAGAAAATCCGCTACCAACGCGCCCGTCAGGCCGTAGCCGATGCATGCGCCGTTCACTGCGGCGATGATCGGCTTCCACAACTCAAGACCGCTCTCGAGACTGTTGATGGTCGGAATCTCGAAGTACGAACCCGACCAGATCCCCGCCGAGCCGCGGGTCGGGTCGCGCAAATCGGCGCCAGCGCAGTACGCCCGGCCCGAGCCGGTCATGATCGCGACCCAGGCGTCGGGGTCGTTGTAGAATTCCATCCAAGCCGCATTCAGGCATTGCCGCATGTCGCCGTTGATGGCGTTCATCGCCTCGGGCCGGTTGTAGGTGATCGTGGCGATGTGCCCGTCGAGCCGGTACGTGGCAGCTGCATCGGGGTCTGAGATGTCGGGCACAGGGCCCTTGTAAGAAGGATCCGTCATGCGCGCCGTTCTAGCGCACCCGCTGTGCCGCCTCCCGACGGCGCCCGTTTGCGGGACCCGCGAGCCAGGACCTGTGCGCCAGTGCGGCATTAGCGTGATTGCCGCTCTGATCCGAACCGAGGAGCTCACGATGCGCACTGGTCAGCAGTACAAAGAATCGCTCGCCGACGGACGCCTGACGTACTTCGAAGGCAAGCAGATCGACGACTTGGAGACCCACCCGATCCTGGGCCAGACCGTGGATGCCACCGCCGCTGGCTACGACCGCTTCTACGACCCGGCTCCCAATGCGACCTCGCCGCTGATGACGGTGCCGCGCAGCGCCGACGATCTGCGCGAGATGATCCCCGTGCTGCATACGGCGGGGATGATGGCCCACGTCACCTACACATCCATCCAGACGCTCAAGACGGCTGCGGGCCGCATGACCGATTCCAAGCCCGAGTACATCGAGCGGATAGACCACTTCATCGACGAAGCGCAGCGGGACGACATGCGCATCACGCAGTGCATCACCGACGCCAAGGGTGATCGGCGCCGCCCCCCAGCCCGCCAGGACGACCTGGACTCCTACGTGCGGGTGGTGGATCGCCAACGAGACGGCGTCGTGATCCGCGGGGCGAAGCTCCACACCACGGGTGCCTCTTTCGGCCACGAGCTCCTCACGATCCCCACCAAGGCGATGAAGGCTGGCGAGGAGGACTGGTCGATCGGCTGTTCGGTGCCGGTGAATGCCCCGGGCGTAAAGATCATCAACACCACGTACGCACCGCGCCACGACGACACCCGTTCCTTCCCCGTGTCGGGCTGGCTCAGCTAGTGGCTGAGGCCAACGGCACGGCGGGTATCGGTCACGTCAAGGAGAAGATCTCCGAGATGATCATCCACGCCACGCTGATCCGGGCCACGCTGGAAGCCGCCATCGAGCACTGCTCGATCGGGCCCGAAGGAGCGGCGTTCCCCAACGAGCTCTACACCAATGCGGGCAAGTTCCACGCAGCGGCCAACTACAGCGCCGTGGTCCGGCACCTCCACGACATCGCCGGGGGAGCAGTGCTGACCTCGCCGGTGCCTGCTGACTTCGAGAATCCCGACGTCGGCCCGCTGGCGCGCAAGTACATGTCCACCCGCCACGACGTCGACGGCGAGTACCGCGCACGACTGATGCACACCATCCGCGGCCTCACCGCCGATTCGTATGGCGGCTGGAAGTTCGTGACCAATTTGCAAGCCGGCGGCGGCTTGTACGCCCAGCGCATTGTCACCCGCAGGCACTACGACCTCGACGGCGCGAAGCGAAAGGCGCTCGCTGTCGCTGGCCTCGCCGAGCCTGCTCACTAGCCCTGTGAGCGCCTGCGGTTCGAGCGGCCCCCTGCATGACCGGTCGGTCCAGAGCACGACAGATATCTTGAGCAGGTGAGCGGCGTCACCGATGACATAGCGGTGATCGTCGAGACATCGGCGCTGACGCAACGATTCGGGTCGACGGTGGCGCTCGCATCGCTGGATGTCCAGATGCGACCCGGCGTGACCGGGCTTGTCGGCGCGAATGGCGCGGGCAAGACGACGTTGCTCCATGCGTTGCTTGGCCTGCGCACGCCAACGTCGGGTTCGTCGACGGTGCTGGGGCTGGATCCCCTCAGCCAGGGGGCGACGTTGCGGGCCAAGGTCGGGTTCGCTCCAGAGCGTGACGTTCTGCCCGACGAGATGCGCGCCGTCGATTTCGTCCGCCATCTGGCCCAGGTGCGCGGCCTGCCCCGCAGCGAAGCGCGCACCCGAGCGTCGGACAGCCTGTGGCTGGTCGGCCTCGGTGAGGAGCGAACACGCACGCTGGGCACGATGTCCACTGGTCAGCGCCAACGCGTCAAGCTGGCACAGGCCATTGCGTCAGATCCGCAGCTGGTGCTGCTCGACGAGCCCACGTCGGGCCTGGATCCGACACAGCGCAGCGAGATGCTCAACCTGATCGGCGAGATCAGCAACGAGCACTCGGTGAGCGTGGTGCTCTCGTCGCACTTGCTGGAGGAAGTCGAGCGTGTGTGCGACCACGTCGTGGCGCTGGACGCGGGTCGCCTGGTGGCGAGCGGGCCGCTTGCGGAGCTTTTGGGCGACGGCGAGGGCATCACCCTGGAACTCGTTGACGTCGCCGAGCCCACCGGGTCGGTCGATCTCGTCGAGAACACCTTGCGCGGCGCCGGTGTTGAGGTGCAGCGCGTGGGCACCACATTGCGACTCGGCGGCGGCGACCGGGACGAGCTATGCGACCGAGCCCGCGACGCGGTCGCCGAGGCGGGTGCACGCATTCGACGTCTCGAGACCCGCCGGCGCACACTGGCCGACCTGTTCGAAGCGACTGCGGTATGAGCGAGACAACCGATGTCGAGGCGCCGGCAGCCCAAGCCGCCGAGGGCGCCGCGCAGATCCTGGACCAGCGCTACCGCCCCTACAGCGGTCCCCGACGTGGCCTCGCTGGCGCCATGCGTGCGGTTGTCGCCTCGTCAGTGAGGTTCACGCTCGGTCTGGGGCGCCCGGCTCGCCACAAGTTCCTGCCGTGGCTGGCGGTGGTGATCGCCCTTGTGCCCGCCGTCGTCTTCGTCGGGATCGCGACAGTGCTCGATATCGACTTGGTCTCCGAGCAGATCCTGCCCGACTATCACCAGTACTACGGCTTCATCCAGGTGGCGTTGTTCTTCTTCTGCGGGATCGTCGTGCCAGAGATCCTCGTGGTGGACCGCCGCAATGGGATGTTGCCGCTGTACCTGTCGACGCCGCTGCGCCGGTGGAGCTACCTGGTCTCGAAGTCGATGGCGGTGGCGGTGACGTTGGCCGTCATTACCGTCGGACCGCTGTTGTTCCTGCTGGTCGCCTACACCATCGAGGGATCCGGTCCCGACGGCCCCGGGGATTGGCTCGTCGTTCTGGGCCAAATCCTGGTCGCCGGCGTTGCCATCGCTGCGACGATCACTGCCGCCAGCCTGGCCATCTCCAGCCTGACCGATCGGCGGGCGTTCGCCGCGATCGGTGTCATCCTGCTGCTGTTGGGCAGCCGCCTCGTCACGGGCGTGCTCGTCGAGATAGCCGAGTTGGACGCGCGGTTGTACGCGTTCAACCTCAGCGATATCGGCGCAGCCTTGAAGGATCGGATCTACGGCGTCGATCCGTCTGGCGCTTTCGACGGAGGCGAGAGTTCGCCGGGCGATCGCATCAGCGAGCTGTCGACAATGTTCGTGCTAGCGGCGAATGCAGCCTGGGTGCTCGCGGGTACAGCCGTGGTCTGGTGGCGCTACCGGCGAATCGAGGGCGGCAAATGAGGTCCCGTCCTCGCCCGGCGCCTGCGCCCGATCCCGCTGCGGCCGGTGGCGAGGCGGCCCTCCCGCCACGAGCGGAGGCACCTGCGGCCACGCCATTGCCTACCGGCATGGTCGAGGTGCATGGCGTGTCGAAGATCTTCGGCGACGTGGTGGCCGTGTCAGACGTGACGTTTGCGGTACGCGCGGGTGTCACTGCGTTGCTGGGCCCCAATGGTGCGGGCAAGTCGACGCTGTTCCGAATGATGTGCGGGCTCACGCCACCGTCGCGGGGCACGGTGCGCGTGTTGGGCGCCGATGCTCGCCGCGACCGCGACGTCCGGGGCCGGATCGGTCTCGCTCCGCAGCAGGACGCCCTGTTCGACCGGCTCGACGCAGTGGACTTCGTCACCGTTGCCGCCGCTACCCACGGCGTTGCTGACCCCACGGGCGCGGCACGTCATGCGCTGGGACAGGTCGAACTCGACCCCGACGATCCCCGACCGGTGTCGGGCTACTCCAAAGGCATGCGGCAGCGCACCAAGCTCGCCGCTGCGCTCGTGCACGATCCCGACGTGCTGATCCTGGACGAGCCGCTCAACGGCCTCGACCCGGTTCAACGGCGCCGCATGATCGAATTGCTCGAAGACCTGGGCGCGCAGGGGCGCTGCGTGCTGGTGTCGTCGCATGTGCTTGAGGAGGTTGCCCGATTGGGGTCACGGATCCTTGTGATCGCCCAGGGCCGGCTGATCGCCAGCGGCGACTACCGCGAGCTGCGCGAGATGATGGACGACCGCCCGCACCGAGTCAGCATCGAAGCCGACCGGCCCCGCCCGCTCGCTGCCGCGCTCGTCGAATCCGGCACCGCCGTCGGTGTGAAGATCGACAGAGACGTCGTCGTCGCCGACACGCTGGACGTTGATCGGCTCGGACGTGAGATCGCTCCGCTGGCCCGCGGTCTCGGCGTGAGGCTGCGCGCCGTGCGGCCGTTGGACGAGGATCTCGAATCGGTGTTCCGCTACTTGGTGGAACGGCGATGAGCAGTTCGGCGATGAGCCCGGGTTCGATGACGGCGAGCCGTCGCGTCGGGGCGGTGCGGGCGACCCTGCTGAGCTACCGGGTCCTGATCCGCCAGGTCGTCTCGGCGGGTCGTCTTGCTGCGCTCGGCGCGCTCGGAGCGATCATGATCGTGGTCGGCTGGGTCGCCGGCGTAGCAGCAGCCGATCGGGACCTCGGCTCGACGGACATGCTGCGCGACGGCGCCGGCTATGCCGATGCGTTCGGCCTGATCGTCATCGTGCCGATCATCTCGCTGGTCTTCGCAGCGGCCTCGCTCGGCGACGCCCGCGACGACGGCACGCTCGTGTACCTGTGGCTGCGGCCGATGGGCCGCGCGCCGGTGGCCGTTGCCGCCGCCGCCGTGTCCATGACCGTGTCGCTGCCGCTGTGCGTCGTGCCGACGGTGTTAGGAGGCTGGCTTGCGTCGGGCCGTGTCGCCGGGTCGGGAGGCCTTGCAGTCGGCATCTTGGCCGCCGCGGCACTGGGAACGGCGGCCTACTCGTGCCTGTTCGTGCTCGTCGGGCTGCTGTTCCGCAAAGCGGTCCTGTGGGGGATTGCCTATGTGCTGCTGTGGGAAGGATTGGCGGTCGGTCTTGGCGACTTCGCCGCTCGGCTCTCACTGCGCGGTTACGCCCGTTCGGTGCTCGCCCGGCTCGCCGGCGTCGGTCTGGGCATCGATCCCAACCGTCTCGTCACGGCCATTCTTGTGCTGGCCTGCGTGTCGGTGGTCAGCCTCGGGCTCGCCGCGCTGCGACTCCGGCATCTCGACGTCGACTAGGAGCCTGAGTTCCCGTGTGTCGGGTCGACCCGACACAATGGGCCGGTGCGCCTGGTCATCCAGATCCCGTGCCTCGACGAGGCCGAGACCCTCGGCGAGACCTTGGGGGATCTGCCGCGCGAGGTCGACGGATTCGACGAGGTGCTGTGGCTGGTCATCGATGACGGCTCCACCGATGGCACGGCTGACGTTGCGTGGCGCCACGGCGCGGACGCGGTGGTCAGCCTCACCCAGAACAAGGGTCTTGCAGTGGCATTTGCAACCGGTGTCGATGCCGCGCTGCGCATGGGTGCCGACGTCATCGTCAATACCGACGGCGACAACCAGTACGCCGCCGCTGACATCGCCAAGCTGACCGAGCCCATCGCGGCCGGCCGAGCTGACCTCGTCATCGGCTCGCGCGACATACGCGGCCACCCTGAATTCTCGCGGCTCAAGAAACGTCTGCAGCGCCTCGGCTCGTGGACGGTGCGGCAGGCGTCGGGCACCAACGTCGAGGACGTCACGTCGGGCTTTCGCGCCTACAGCCGAGACGCGGCGCTTGCTGCGAACGTGGTCTCCCGCTTCACATACACGCTCGAGACGGTCATCCAGGCAGGCAAGTCCGACCTTGCTGTCACCGATGTCCGTGTCGGCATCAACCCGACGTCGCGCCCGTCGCGGCTGTTCCGGTCCAATCGCCAGTACGTCCGCCGAGCCGCCGGCACCATCGCCCGCGTCTACGCCATGCACGAGCCCCTGCGAGTGTTCGCCGTTCCGGCCGCACTGTTCGCTGCCGTCGGAGTGTTCTTGTTTGCTCGCTTCGGCTGGTTCTGGGTGACCTCGGACGGTTCCGGCCACGTCCAGTCGCTCATTGTCGGGGCGGTCGCGCTGCTCGTGGCCATGCAGCTGCTGATGCTCGGCGTCCTCGCCGACCTCCTGCGCGCGAACCGAGTCATTGCCGAACGGACCTTGCGCAGAGTCCGCGCCATAGAACTTGACGTCGGCCAGCTGTCGAAGCGGCAGCCGCCCTCAGACCGAGCCGGCTAGGCGATAACGACGACGACGTCGCCGGCGCCAACCGTGTCGCCCGGCGCCACCTTGATCTCGGTGACGGTTCCCGACCTGTCGGCGATGATGCTGTTCTCCATCTTCATGGCCTCCAGCACGACAACACTCTCGCCCGCAGCGACTTCCTGGCCCACTTCGACAAGCACCTTGACGATGGTTCCCTGCATCGGGACCGTGACGCGGCCAGAGCCGCCGCCCGCCGCCGCGCCTGAGGCCGCACGTCGCTGCCGAGCCGGCGCAGCGGCTGGTGCGGCGGCCGCCGTTTCGGGAACCCACGCGCTCACCGAGAAGCGCTTGCCGTCCACCTCCACCACGACGTCGCGTCGAACGCGTGGAATCTCGTCGGAGTCGTCGGGTGCATCGGGCGTTGGGTCGGCCTTGCCGCTCACGCCGCTCAAGTCGAGGCGCTCCTCGACCCACTTCGTGCCGTGCGTGCCGGCCCGAAAATCGTCCGCCGCCATGATCGCTTCGTGCGCTACCGCAGTCGTCGCGACACCGCCGACCCGGAGCTCGCTGAGGGCTCGTTGCATGCGGCAGATGGCGGTGTCGCGGTCCGATCCCCACACGATGAGCTTGCCGATGAGGTTGTCGTAGTACTGGCTGACGGTGTCGCCGGATTCGTACCCGCCGTCCCAGCGAATGCCGAATCCGTCAGGCACCCGCAAAGCGGTCAGCGTTCCCGGCGAGGGCAGGAATCGCCCGCCGGCAGGATCCTCGGCGTTGATGCGTGCTTCGATGGCGTGGCCGACGCAGGTCACCTCGGCCTGGGTGAACGACAGCGGCTCGCCTGCGGCCACCCGGATCTGTTCGCGTACTAGGTCGATGCCGGTCACCATCTCGGTGACCGGGTGCTCCACTTGCAGGCGGGTGTTCATTTCCAGGTAGTAGAAGTCGCCGTCCTGGTACAGGAATTCGACGGTGCCCGCGTTCGTGTATCCGCAGCCGAGCGCTACGGCCACCGCCGCATCGCCCATCGCCTTGCGGACTGCATCGTCGAGCAGGGGCGCCGGGCTCTCTTCGACCAGCTTCTGGTGGCGGCGCTGAGCTGAGCAGTCCCGCTCGCCGAGCCACACGGCGTTGCCGTGCGCGTCGGCCATGATCTGCATCTCGATGTGTCGTGGCCAGGTGAGGTAGCGCTCGATGTAGCACTCGCCGCGCCCGAAGAAGGCCACGGCTTCTCGCTGTGCCGATGCCAGAGCCGCTTCGATCTCGTCGGGTCCGCTCACGACCTTCATGCCGCGGCCGCCGCCCCCGTAGGCGGCTTTGATGGCGACCGGATAGCCGTGCTCCGAACCGAATGCGGCAACATCGTCTGGCGAGTTGATGACCTCAGTCGTTCCGGGCACCCCGGAGACGCCGACGCGCTCGGCAGCGAGCCGGGCGGAGATCTTGTCGCCCATGACCTCGATGGCCTCTGGCGGGGGTCCGATGAAGGTCACGCCTCGCGAGGTGATCGATCGTGCGAAGTCGGCGTTCTCGGAATAGAAGCCGTAGCCCGGGTGCACTGCCACCGCGCCGCTGCGCTCGATGACGTCGAGGATTGCCTCGGTGTTGAGGTAGCTCTCGGCGGCTGTCTGCCCGCCGAGCGCGTACGCCTCGTCGGCGAGACGGACGTGCATCGCATCCCGGTCGAGATCGCTGTACACGGCCACCGACGAGATGCCCAGCTCGCGGCAGGCGCGAATGACGCGTACTGCGATCTCGCCTCGATTGGCGATGAGGAGCTTGTCGAACACGGATCAGGTCCTAACTGTCGCAATCTGCCGGCGCACTCGGGTTGCCTCCGCCCCAGTGCGGCCAGCGGGCAAGTCTGTCGGTTGGCGCTTCGGCTGCCACCGCGGCGGCCGATGCTGCCACACAGCGGTTTCGGGCGGACCGGCAGGTCGCTGCTCCGCCAGTGCCGGATCGGTACGCTCGCCGCGTGTCCGGGGCGGATGATTCTGAGCGATTCGACGCTGTTGGCGGCACCCGCTTCAGCGATGTCGAGTGGCACGCCGAGATCGGCTCGACCAACACTGAGCTCCTCGCACGAGCTCGCGCCGGCGCGCCCGAAGGCCTCGTCATGATTGCGGATCTGCAAACGGCCGGCCGCGGCCGTCGGGGACGGCGGTGGACCGCGCCCGCGGGGACGTCACTCATGATGTCGGTGCTCCTGCGTCCGCCCCACGCCTCGCTGCCGCCGTCGCGGGCCTCGCTGGTGACGCTCGCCTTGGCGTTGGCGGCTGCTGATGCCTGTGACCGGACCACAGGCGTCCGCCCACGTCTGAAGTGGCCGAACGATCTCGTCGTGTCCCGTGCTGACGATCCAGACCAGCCGGACCGGAAGGTGGCGGGCATCCTGGCCGAATCAATCACCGGCGACGGGAGGCTTGAGGTGCTCGTCATCGGCATGGGGCTCAACACGGGCTGGCCGGAAGTCCCCGCTGAGCTCGCCGCCGTCGCCACCAGCCTGAACTTGGAGTCGGGCGCACCGGTGGATCGAACACTGCTGGCGGGGCGGGTGCTCGAAGGACTTGAGCGCCGCTACGCAGATCTGTGCGGTGGCCACGACGGGAACGGTGCGGCGCTGCTCGACGAGGCGCGACGGTGCTCGGCCACGCTCGGACGCCGGGTGCGCATCGAGTTTGATGCGGCGGCGCTTCGTGCCCCGAACGACGGGGATACACCAAGGCGTGCTGACACGAACGCACTGGTTGGTGTTGCGACGGATCTCGACGCGGACGGACGGCTGCTGGTCACAGATTCGGGCGGCGTGACGCACACCGTGGCAGTGGGCGACGTCGTGCACCTGCGTGCCGCGGCAGATTGACCGAGCTGGAGCACGCAACCGTGCCGAACTGCGCTGCGGCGGAGGATGCGGTCAAGTAGAACGGCCGTGCGCGCGTGAGCTCGCAGGTGGAATCCGACAGAGAGCGAGGCAACTGTGCCGCTGACCATGTCATCCGATGCCTTCGAGATCGTCACCGATCCGAGTGCTGGGAGTCCCACGGTCGCCACCGACCGGCCGGTCCGCGCAGATGCGCTCGACACGCTGGGGGTCTCATCGAACTATCTGGCAGCCACTGGTTTCGACGCATCAGTCGGCAGCACTGCTGTTCTGGCGACCACGACAACCCCCGCAGACGAGACGTTGCCGATCGCGATCGGCCTGGGTGGCGGCGAACTCAGCGAGGCCGATGTACGCAAGGCGGCTGCGGCGGTCTGGCGTGCGGCGTCCAAGGTCTCGTCGCTGACATCAGCGCTTGCCGTGTCTGCAGCGGACGATCTCGGGGCTGACGTCGCCTTCGCCGCCGTTGTGGAGGGCATGTTGCTGGCTTCGTACCGGTTCACCGAGCAAAAGGGCAAGCCTGATGACGCCGACCCGCTTGATCGAATCGTTCTCGCAGCGCCCGACGGTACCGATGCCGCAGCTGCGTCGGCGCGGGCGTCGGCGATTGCCGGTGGCATCGCGCTCGCCCGCGACTTGGTGAACCGCCCGGCGGGAGCCCTGACGGCGACTGATCTCGCGGCTGCGGCCGTCGACGCCATCGAGACGGCGGCCACCGACACTGATCCCGACATCGGCGATGCCACCGTGGAGGTGTGGGACCGCGAACGGCTGGCGGTCGAGGGCTGCGGCGGATTGCTGGGCGTCAACGCCGGCTCGACCGAGCCGCCCGCTCTCGTGCGCATGCGCTGGCAGCCAGCCGGCACGCCGCGCGCGGTGGTCCACTTGGTCGGCAAGGGCATCACCTTCGACACGGGCGGTCTCAACCTCAAGTCGTTCGAGGGCATGGAGTGGATGAAGATCGACATGGGCGGCGCCGCTGCGGTCATCGGAGCGATGAGCGCGATTGTGCGGCTGGCCCCCGACGTCGCAGTCGTGGGCACCTGCTGCTGCACCGATAACCAGCCCGGACCCACGGCCACCAAGCCGGGTGACGTTCTGCGCATCCGTAACGGCAAGACGGTCGAGGTGCTGAACACCGACGCCGAAGGGCGCCTCGTGCTCGCGGACGGGCTGTCGCTGGCGGTTGAGGACGAGCCGGATCTCGTGGTGGATCTCGCCACGCTGACCGGCGCGTGCATGGTCGCGCTGGGCGACCGCTACGCCGGGCTGATGGGCAACGACTCGGCCGCCATCGAGCGTGCCCTCGGCGCCGCGCGAGCGGCGGGGGAGAACGTATGGCACCTCCCGCTCCCGCCCGAGTACCGCAAGCAGCTGGACTCTGATATTGCCGACCTCCGCAACATCGGCAAGGGTCGCTACGGGGGCACGCTGACGGCGGGTCTGTTCCTGGCCGAGTTCGTGGGTGACACCCCGTGGGTTCACCTCGACATCGCGGGGCCGGTTCGCACCGACGCTGACGAGGGCGAGCTCTCCCGCGGCGCAACCGGCTTCGGCGTGCGCACGCTGGTGGAGCTGGTCTGCGGCTGGTGATCTTGCGCGCTGTGCCCGTTGTTTGGCACGGAACGCACAGCTCTCGGGCCGTGCCAGCCGTCGCGCTGATCGTTCGAAGGATGCACGCACTGTTCTGACCAGGCCCACGCCGTCGCCTCGTTCGCGGCGCGCGGTGCGAGCCCGAGCATCACGAGCCGCTCGGCGGACTCGTGCAACCCGTGGCCGAGCATCAGCAGGCATGAGGCCAGCAGTCGCGTCTCGCCGAGCGAGAACTCCGAGCGTCCCTCGGTTCGAGACCAGCAGTCGACTTCGTCGCGCAGCTCTGGAGGCATGCGAAGGCGCAGTCGCTGCGGAACCGGAGGAAGCCGCCTGCGAACGCCGAGGACGCAATCGTCATCGAGCCGGGCGAGGTCAAATGTCCGACAGCGGTCGATCGTGCGCATCAGCGTGCTCTGGCGACCGCCTCGGTGCTGCAGGCCGAGTCGTCGCGCCGTCAGCTCGAGATCGAGTCGCAGCTCTTCTCCAGCTGCAAGGTTGTCGAATTCACGTGCGACAAGTCGGAGGAACCACACGACGCTCGGGCCCAGCACCGCAACCCAGAACCGCTCCACGTACGCCGAACGCGGATCGTGTCCGACGCGGTTCCACTGCGAGTCCTCCCACGGGCGCACCTGCAGCACTCGATGGTGGGGAATCGGGGGAGCACTCGGACTCGTCTCGTTGGACGCTGCGCCCGGTGTGGGGAGCAGCTGCAATGCGGGAGGCATCCCCGCAGTCGCCGGAATTGTGTGGGCAGATGCTGTGGGCGGTTGGCGGCGAGGCATCGGGGCGTCCTTTCCTCGCCGACGACGTGCGTGACAGCGAAGGCGAGTCGTTTGCTTTAGAGTTATTCTTATATATTGAAATATACTGAAACAAGTCGAATTAGTGAGAAATCACTGGTCCTCACTAAGTTCTTCGCTTTTTTCACTGGTTCTGCAGTCCGGCCGGGTTGTGCCGCATGGGTCAGACTGGGCGGCATGAGTCCTCCGGCTGGTCCGAGCCCCGCACTCGATGACGACGTCCGAACGGTCGCTGGGTGGATTGACGAGGCGGAAGCGATCACCGTGCTGACGGGCGCCGGCATCTCGACCGATTCGGGGATTCCTGATTTCCGCGGCCCGAATGGCGTGTGGACGAAGAATCCGGCTGCCGAGAAGCAGGCCACGCTGCAGAATTACCTTGCCGAGCGCAGCGTTCGAGTGGCGGCATGGCGAGCCCGAATGGACCACCGGGCGTGGGGTGCGGAACCCAACGACGGTCACCGGGCGTTGGTTGCCCTTGAGCGTCGCCGCAAGCTCGTCTCGCTGCTCACTCAGAACGTAGACGGGCTGCATCACGAGGCCGGTTCGGATCCCGACAAGATCGTGGAAGTCCACGGCACGATCCGCGAGGTGGCGTGCTTGGAGTGCGACTACAGCGCCGACATGTCGGTAGCGCTCGACCGCATCCGGCTCGGGGAGGAGGATCCTCCCTGTCCCGACTGCGGCGGCATTCTCAAGAGCGCCACGATCAGCTTCGGTCAGCAGCTTGTGCCGCGTGACCTGCTGAAGGCCCAGATCGCAGCCGAGAACTGCGACCTGATGCTGGCCGTTGGCACGACGCTGGCCGTGTATCCGATCGCCGCGGTCGTGCCGACCGCGAAGTCCGCCGGCGCCCGCATCGTGATCGTGAATGCCGAGCCGACGGAGATGGACCACCTGGCTGACATGGTGCTGCGCAAGTCGATCTCCGAGGTCCTGCCGACGATCTGCGGTGCCTCCCGCCTGAGGTGACGAATCCTGACCAATCGGCGGTTGGGTGTTGCTTGGCGTGTGCGGTTCTTGTCTGAGAAACGGACGGGGTGATGAATCCTGACCTGTTGGGTAGGGTTTAGGTCGCTGCGGGGGACCAAGCGTCTGCCGCAGCGCAGCAATGGGAGCGACCACAGGGAGGCCCCCGATGCCGACGTTCCGAGAGCTCCTCACCGCGACCAAGCGCGAGATCGCTGAGGTCGACACCGCCGGCGCGGCCGCAATGATCGAGAACGGCTCGCCCGTGGTGCTCGACGTGCGGGAGCCCGACGAGTACGAGCAAGGCGCGCTGGACGGCGCAATTCACATTCCGCGCGGACACCTCGAGGCCCAGATCGAGAACCGCATCCCCGATCACGATGTCGAGATCGTTGTGTATTGCGCCGGCGGCGTGCGCTCTGCATTCGCTGCCAAGACGCTCGCCGAGCTGGGTTACACCGGCGCCGTCTCGATGGACGGCGGCTTCGGCCGCTGGAAGGACGAAGGCCGTCCGTGGTCCACCCCCGCGTCGCTCGGCGCCGAGCAGCGCAATCGCTACCAGCGCCACCTGCTGCTGCCCGAGGTAGGCGAGGCAGGCCAGCTCAAGCTGCTCGACGCCAAGGTCCTCATGCTCGGAGCGGGTGGGCTCGGCTCGCCTGCGGCGCTGTACCTGGCTGCAGCAGGCGTCGGCACCCTCGGCATCATCGACATGGACGTCGTCGATGAATCCAACCTTCAGCGCCAGATCCTCCACAACGCCGATCGCGTCGGCGACCGCAAGGTGGACTCGGCCAAGAAAACGCTGACGGCGCTCAATCCCGATGTCAACGTCGTCACCTACGACACCCGGCTCGGTGCGGATAACGTCGCCGACATCCTGTCCGGCTGGCACGTTGTCGTCGACGGTGCCGACAATTTCCCCAGCCGGTACCTGCTCAATGACGCATCGGTGAAGCTGGGCATCCCGGTGGTGCACGGGTCGATCTTCCGCTTCGAGGGCCAGGTAACGGTCTTCGATCCGCGCAACGGGCCGACCTACCGCGACTACCTGCCGGTGCCGCCTCCCGCCGAGCTCGCTCCGTCGTGTGCCGAAGCCGGCGTGCTGGGCGTGCTGCCGGGCATCGTCGGGTCGATTCAGGCCCTTGAGACGATCAAGCTGATCCTGGGCATCGGCGACAGCTTGGCGGGCCGCATCATCGCATTCGACTCGCTGGAGATGTCGTTCCGCGAATTCCGCCTAAGGCCGGATCCGGCCAACGAGGTCACCTATGCGAACCGCGATCGCATCACGATCGCCGAGCTCGACGGACTCTGCAGTCCCACGCTGGGCTAGCTCGGCGGCTGCATTCGGGGCCGAGAACTCCGGGCAGCGATCAGCCGCTCAAGGGTCGCCGGTACGCTGACCGGCCATGGCTCAGAAGCGCTTCGTCGTGGTCGGCGGAGGTCCCGCCGGCCACTCTGCAGCGACGTACGCGGCCCGCTACGGCGCTGAGGTCACGCTCGTCGAACGCGACATTGTGGGCGGCTCCGCGCACCTGCGCGACTGCGTGCCGTCCAAGACGATGATCGCCACGGGTTCCGCGCTCAGCTTCGCTGGCCACCTCGACGACCTCGGCCTCGCGAACGTCTCGACCTCGGTCGATACCCCGCAACTGCGACAGCGCATCGGCTACATCGAAAACCGGCTGGCCGAAGTAGCCCGGCAGATGCTCGTCAGCCAGGGCGTGCGCATCCTCTCCGGCACGGGTCGTCTGCTCGGACCCAACGAAGTCTGTGCTGACACCGCGGATGGCGCTATCGAGCTGAGCGCGGACGTCATCGTGCTTTCCACCGGCAGCCGTCCGCGCATCCCAGATTGGGCGTCGATCGACGGCGAGCGCATCCTCACCACCCGCGACGCCTATCCGCCGGCCGAGCTGCCCGAGCACCTCGTCGTGGTGGGCTCGGGTGTGACAGGCGTTGAGTTCGTCCACATGTTCACCTCGTTGGGTTCGCGGGTGACGCTGATCGTCAGCCGTCAGCAGGTGCTCCCGCACAAGGACCCCGAAGCCGCCGCCGTCCTCGAGCAGACCTTCGGCGACCTCGGCGTCAACCTGCTCAAAGGGGCTCGTGCAACCAGCATCGTGCGAGAGGGCGACTCCGTCGTGGTCAACTGCAGCGACGGCCGCACGGTGCACGCGTCTCATGCCTTGCTGGCCATCGGCTCGATCCCCAACAGCGACGGACTGGGCCTCGAGAACACCGACGTGCGCGTCGACGAGCACGGATTCGTCGAGGTCGATCACAACCTCTGCTCGTCGGTTCCGAGCATTTATGCCGCGGGCGACTTGTCGGGCAAGCTGCCGCTGTCGTCGGTGGCGGCAATGCAGGGCCGCAAGATCGTCGAGTATTCGATGGGCCGGCACGACCACCGGCCCCATCGGCACCTCGACTACGACAAGGCAGCGTCGGCCATTTTCACCGAACCCGAGATCGCCGATGTCGGTCTCGTCGAGGCAGAGGCCTTCGCGACGGGCCGCAAGATCCGCGTCACCAAGGTGCCGTTCGGAGCCAACGCCAAGGCCCTGATCGAGGAGAACCCGCGCGGTTTCGTGAAGATCGTCTCCGATCCGCTGACCGGTCAGGTCCTCGGCGGTTCGATTGTGGGCCGCCATGCCGCGGAGCTCATCTCGGTCGTGGCGCTGGCGGTGAGCGCGAACCTGCGTGTCCAGGACATCGCCGAGAGCCTGTTCGTGTACCCGTCACTCAGCGAGGCCCTCTCTGAGGCAGCTGAGTGAGTCAGCATGAGGCTGCCGAGTGAGTCGGCCTTGGAGCGCACGTCTGTTTCTCGCGGGCCTGGCGACACTGACGTTGGCATTGGTGGCTGGGACCGCGGTGTCCGCCTACGTCGTGACCCAACTCGGCCGAATTGACCGCCACGAGCTTGCGGATGTGCTGACCTCAGCGCCGAAGCAGCCCGTGACCGCAGCCGATGTGCTGGTCAGCAACCCTGAGCCGACCGAGTCTGAACCCGCCGAGGCGGACGACCCGCAAGCGGAAGTGTCCGACGGCGAGCCCGGCGCAACTGGCGCAGACTTCGCAGAGACTCCCTACGAGGACACCGGCACGGCCCCGACAGCGGCCGGCCAGCTCGTGGCGCCACGAGGCTCCACGGGGGAGAACTACCTCGTCGTCGGCACCGACAGCACCGAAGGTCTGGCAGCTGATGATCCGCTGCGCTCGGGGCACTCGGACTGGAGCCGGCTGGCGGACGTCATCATGATGGTGCGACTGCGCGACGACGGCACCGCGGCGATGATGTCGATCCCGCGGGACCTGGCCGTCGAGGTTGCGGGAACCGGCGACATTCCCGGCACCGGCACGGTGGCGAAGATCAACAGCGCCTACAACCGCGACCGCACAACCGCTGCGCGCGCCGCCCGGCTGATCGACACCATCGAGGAGAACCTCGGCATCACGCTGCAGCACTTCGTGGAGGCGGACTTCTTGGCCTTCCTGCGCCTGGTGGACGCCATCGGCGGTGTGCAGATGTCCTTTGATCGACCGCTGCGCGATGTCCCCAAAGAGAATTCCAACGGCCAGTTGGCGAGCCGCAGCGGCTTCGCCATCGACGCCGGCACGCATCTGCTCGACGGACGCCAGGCACTTGCGTTCGTGCGGACCCGAAACATGCAGGACTGGACACTCGAACGCGGGTGGGGAACGCTCCCCGGCGAGAACGACCTCGCACGCAACGACCGCCAGCGAGAGTTCATGCGCACTGCGCTCGAGCAGGCCGCGCCCGATCTGCTCAGCAGTCCGATCAAGCTGCTCTCGGTGCTTGACATCGCAGGGGACCATGTGTCCACTTCGGACACGTTGAGCGTCGTGAACGACGGACGTCGGTTAGCTCAGCAGTTCTCAGGATTCGAGTCTTCGACCGATGTCGAGGAGTACGAGCTGCGAGTCCAGGACACGCATACGCCCGTGCGCTGGTCGCTCGAACTTGCCCCGGACCCCCACAACGAGCGCGTGCTCGACGTGTTTCGAGGCATCGGCTGGGATGACGTCGTCGAGTCACGGGTGACCGTGCACGTGTCCGGCGCAGAACGCGACCGCGTCGCAGCGGAGTTGCGTGATCTGGGATTCAATGCAATGGCAGGCGGGGCTGTTCCTGAAGGTTTCGACCAGGCGCCGAACACCAACGTTGTCGTGCTCGGGTCGCAAGGGCGTCTCGCGGCAGGACTGCTCGCAAGTCACTTGGTGCCTGTGCCAGAATTCGCCGGCCATGGCGAGCTCGAAGCGAACACTGTGATCCTGCACCTCGGCGGCGACGAGCTGCGCGTTGACGCCGGCTATCGAACGGTCGAAGTACCACCATTCGGTTTACTTTCGCAATGACCGACCACTCCGCCCGGCACCGGATACTCGTCGTCGGCGCCGGCTATGTCGGCCTGACAACGGCCGCGTGCTTCGCTCACCTGGGTCACGACGTCATCTGCGCCGACATCGACCGGGCCAAGGTGGCGTCGCTGTCAGCCGGTGTTGTGCCCATCCGCGAGAACGACCTCGACACGCTGGTCGCTGAAGGCATCGCCGGGCGGCGGCTGCGCTTCGTGATCTCGACCGAGGCAGTGGCCCCGTCGTGCGAGTTCACATTCCTGTGCGTCCCCACGCCGCTTCGCCCCGATGGCGAGACCGAGTTGAGCTACCTGCTCTCAGCGATCGGCTCGGTTGCTCCGCATCTCGCGCCGGGATCGGTGGTGGTGACGAAGTCGACCGTTCCCGTCGGCACCGCTGCAAAGATCGAAGCCGCAATGGGACGCCCCGATGTCGCGCTCGCATCGAATCCCGAGTTCTTGCGAGAGGGCTCCGCGGTCCACGACTTCCTCCACCCCGACCGCGTCGTCATCGGCGCTGACGATCCTGCTGCAGCTCAGCGAGTTACAGCGCTGTACGCGGGCGTCGAAGCTCCTGTGCACATCACCGACCCGACGTCGGCGGAGACCGTGAAGTACGCAGCCAATGCGTTCCTCGCTGCGAAGGTGTCGTTCGTCAACGCCCTCTCCGCTGTCTGCGAGGCGGTCGGCGCCGACGTGGACGCCGTGCTCGCCGGCGTCGGAACCGACCACCGCATTGGTTCGGCCTACCTGCAGCCCGGCCCGGGCTGGGGCGGCTCGTGCCTGCCAAAGGACACACGGGCGCTGCTGTCGGTCTCGAGTGACGCCGGTTACGTCTTCGAGCTGCTCGAAGGCGTTATCCGGGTCAACGAACAACAGCTCGATCGCGTCGTGGCGAAGGCGGCGCGCATCATCTCGCCGGAGTCAGGCGACGGCCGCCTCGACGGCCGGACAGTTGCGCTGCTGGGTCTGACTTTCAAGGCTGGGACCGATGACATGCGGGGTTCTCCGGCCTTGTTGGTGGCCGAGCGGCTGCGCGCCGCCGGCGCCCGCATCACCGCGTACGACCCGGCAGTGCGCGACGGACTCGCCGGCCGCCCTGGAGTGGACGCCGACCTTGCGTCGGTCATCGAGGTGCAGCCATCGCCGTTCGACGCCCTGCGGGGCGCAGACGCGGCGGTGGTGGTCACCGAGTGGGCAGAGTTCGCGGATCTCGACTGGGAGCGTGCAGCCAAAGAAATGGCGGCACCGCGCATCGTGGACGCGCGCAACCTGCTCGATCCGCAGCGGATGCGCGCAGCAGGCTTCGCCTACGACGGCCTCGGCCGTCGCTGAGCGAGGCGCGCTCGGTCTCGACACAATCAGTCGAGCGCGCCGGTAGCTTGTCGGCTCATATGGCCAGATCAGCCGCTGCGAAGAAGGTTGCCAAAGCGGCCAGCACAGGAGGAAGCGGCAGGAGCTTCCGTGCCCGCCGCGACATCCTGTTTCCAGCGTCGATGCTGCTCGTCGTCCTCCTCGGAGTGGTGCTGATCCTCGTCGCCCGCAGCGAACGGGCCGACAACGCTCCCGCAGGCCCGCCGCGACTGAGCGATCACTGGCATTCGGTGTACACGATCTACGAATGCGACGACTTCGTCGCCGACTTGTACCCGAACGACATCAACGACTTCTCGGGCATCCACACCCACGGCGATGGTCTCATCCACATCCATCCGTTCCACACCGGCGTCACGGGGCAGTTCGCCACCGTCGGCGCATTCATGAGCGAGATCGAGGTCGAATTCGGCGACTCGACGCTCGGGCTGCCCGACGGCACGATCCTCGACGAGTCCGATGCGCAGTGCGCCGCGCCTGATCCCGACAGCGACGATCCCGACGTCTCCGAGCCCGGTGCCGAGCTGAGGGTCATGCGCTGGGAGAGCGTCCGAGCCGAGAAGGCGCTGGGATTCGACGACAACCTCCGCGACGTGCGATTCCTGGGCGACGGCCAGATGTTCGTGTTCGCCCTGGTCCATCCGAGCGTGGACAACGCGGATATCCCGCGGCCCGATGACGCCTTCCTGCGGTCCTACCTGCAAATCCCCGCCGAGGATCAGCCAATCGCCGACACCTCGCTCGAAGAAGGCCCGACGCTCGACGATCCCGACGATGACGGCTCGGTTGACGAACCCGCCGAACCAGCTGGCGACGCGCCCGAGACCGAAGAGCCCGCCTCGGACGGAGCTGACGATGACAGCTCAATGGCCGGCGATCCCGCCCCCGCGACATCTTGAGGCGCGGGCACCTTTCTCGGGCCCCGTTCGATGAAGGCGGTCCTGCTGCTGGGTGGCCTCGGCACCCGGCTGCGCCCGCTCACTGCTGACCGGCCCAAGCAGATGCTGCCGGTGTGCGGGCGGCCAATGATCGAGTGGGTGTGCGAACACCTCGCACGCCACGGTGTGACCGACATCGTGCTTTCCCTCGGGTACCGGCCCGAGGCGTTCACCGATGCGTACCCCGACGGCAAGATCAGCGGGCTCCGCTTCGAGATTGCCATCGAGCCAGAGCCTGCGGGCACCGCGGGCGCCGTGAGGTTCGCGGCCACCGCCGCACGGCTCTCCGAGACTTTTCTGGTGCTCAACGGCGACGTTCTCACCGACCTCGACGTCAGCGCGCTCGTGCGGTTCCATGCCGCTTCCGGCGCGCAAGCCTCCATTGCGCTCCAGCCGGTGGATGATCCGTCCGCCTACGGCCTCGTGCTGGCCGACGAAACGGGTCGTGTCCACACGTTCGCGGAAAAGCCCGAGCCAGGTTCGGCGATTCCCCGAAACCCGGACGGGTCCCGCCCCACGATCAGCGCCGGCACCTATGCGCTGGAGCCGTCGGTCCTCGAACGAATCCCGCCTGGGCGGGCGGTCTCCATCGAGCGTGAGGTGTTCCCGGCGCTTGTCGCCGACAAAGCGCTGTGCGCGCTGGCCGAGGACACCTACTGGCTTGACACCGGCACACCCCAGCAGTACGTGGCGGCCAACCTGGACATCCTCGAAGGCAGGCGCCCGACTGCCCGCGTCGCCGACGAGGCGTCTATGGCGAGCCACGGTCTCGACGCAGGCTCACGCATCCGCTCGTCGGCTGTCGGCACCGGCTGCCGGATTGGACCCGACGCTGTGATCATTCGATCAGTTCTGATGGAGGGCTGCGACGTCGGCCCGGGTGCCGTTGTCACTGATTCGGCGCTCGCCCCCGACGTCGTGGTGGGCGCTGGGGCGCTCGTCACCCAGTATTCGGTCGTGGGCCGCGGCCAGCGCATCGAATCGGGCGCTGTCCTGACGGCGACCCGCGTGCCGCCCGCCTGAGGGCGCTAGCGGAACTAACGGAAGAGGTCCTCAGCGGGGTCCCGGATGATTTCGGAGCGGACCGATGCTCGCCGGAGCCATGACCCCTCCACGCCGCGCACGATGGCGACGGGTACACCTTTGGACTTGCCGCACACCAGGTCGGCAGCAGATGCGATCTCGTCGGCGATGCAGACCTCGGTGACGGCCAGTTCTCGGCCGAGTGCATCGGCGGTGCCGCGCAGGTCGACGACGGCCGCGATGCCGGCGCAGCCGATGGCCACGTCGGTAACGCCGCGGCGCCAGGGGCGGCCGAATGTGTCCGAGATGATGATGCCGACGCTGCGCCCGGTTTCGGCTCGGATGCGATCCCGAATCTTCTGGGCAGAGCGATCACTGTCGTCGGGCAGGAGCGCTGCGTAACCGCGCTCGACGTTGGACAGATCGATGCCGGCGTTCGCGCAGATGAAACCGTGCTTGGTCTCGCTGATGATCAGGTCCCCACGGCGGCGCACGATCCGGACCGACTCGCGTTCCACGAGCGGCTTGTGCGACAGGGGATCGGTGGGATCGACGGCCTCCATCGCGCCTTCGGCCTTCGACACGATCTTCTGCGTCACGACCAGGACGTCCCGGTCGCGCAGCCCGTGCGGCGATGCCATGCACGCGGCAGCGATCTCGGCGCCGAGATCGACGCCGAACGTGATCTCGCCGATGCCTTCCACGGGGTGCAGTTCGATGGTCATGCTGTCCCTCGCTCCGGTGCTGTCGGGGCCCCGAGCGTTGCGCGGGCCAGCCCCGCGGCCCGGTCGGGGTCGGCCATGATCGTGTCGGTGACGAACGGCGTCATGCCTGCTGCAGCTACGGCGCTGGCCAGGTCACGGTCCTGCTCGTCGATCACCAGCGTGGCTGCGAACTCCGCGTAGATCGCAGCGATGCCTGCAGCGCTGGGCTCGTAGCCGAGCTCGATCATCATGTTGCCCGCGGGGCCCTTGATCGATTGCCCGTCGACGATGGGCGACACGGCGACAACGCTGTCACGGCGTTGTTGCAATGTCGCTCGCACCCCAGGCACCGCCACCACTGGGCCGATCGACACGAACGGGTTCGAAGGCGCAATGACCACCACCTCGGCGTCTGCGAGAGTCTCCAGCACGCCAGGTGCGGGGCGTGCTTGGTCAATCCCTGCAAAGCGGACACTGCGGATGCTGATGCCGTGGCGCTGGGCCACGAAGTATTCCTGGAAGTCAATCTCATCGGCGTCGGCCGGCTCGGCCGGCGTGAGGTGGGTGCGAATCGGGTCGTCGCTGACGGGCAGTAGATTCAACTCGAGATCGAACCTTCGTGCGATCTCGGCAGTGACCTCAGACAGCGCAGTGCCTTCGCTTCGCCGCTGGGTGCGGAACAGATGCAGCGCGAGATCCAAGTCGCCGAGCGCGAACCAGTCCTGCCCGCCCAAACGGCCCAGCTCGGTGAGCACGCGCCAGGTCTCGCCGGCTCGCCCCCAGCCCGTCTCGGGATTGATCTCGCCTGCAAGCGTGTAGGTCACCGTGTCGAGGTCGGGGCTGATCGACAGCCCATGCAGCGTGAAGTCGTCTCCCACGTTCACGATGGCCGTGACGTCGCTCGGTTCATGCACCGCCAGCAGCCCGCTGAGGAATCGCGCCGCGCCGACGCCTCCTGCAAGCACGCGCCGACGCCTCCTGCAAGGGCGACATGTCCACTCGGCACGGGCTGTGACGCTAACTGCGGATCTCGCCGAGCGCCGCTGGCTCTCGGGCCGCGCGCAGAGGTGACGACCTGTGTCGTGACGCCAATTGTCTTCCGCTCTGGTTCGGTGCGCTCACGGGCCGCTGCGGCCACGGCCTCGCAGTCGACATCGCGCTCGTGCCGACGAAGCGCTGCGGTTCCGCTTGGCCTCTCAGGCGGATTGCACGGGCTCGCAGACTGTGGTCGATGTGAAAACCGCCGCCTTCGCGGCGTTGCTCGGCGTGGCATAACCGCTGGGCGTCCAACCGCCGAAGCCGCTGCCGAGCGCCCGCACACGCACTTCGTACAGCGTTGAGTTTTCGAGCATGTTGATCTCGAGCGGCGAGGTGACGTCACCCAGAAGCGCCCAGTCGGCCTCACCGACGGCCCGATACCGGACCGTGTAGCTGTCCGGCGCGCTCCCGTCGCTCAAGGGGGGCGGCTCCCAAGTGACAATCAGACCCCCGTTGCGAGGCTCGATCACCAAATCCCGCGGCGCCCCCGGCACATCGACGGACGGGTCGCAGTCACGATCCTCGCCTCGCAACGCGGCGATCGCTTCATCCACCGCGGCATTGGCCACCGCAGCGGGCCCTCCGAGCACGGTCAGCACGACGTCCTCGGCATCGGGAATCGGACCCCCGAGGAACTGGCGAGTCGCGTCGGGCAGAAGCGGCTCGCTCAACAGCAGCGGCGCTTTGCGCTGGCCCAGGATCGTGCCGCCCACCATTGCGTCGGGGAACTTCCAGCCATCGGCGAGACCGAACTCGTCGGATTCGAAACAGCGGCCGGTGAGTGCGTCGGCGACCTCGGCCGCGGTGGCGAAGCGATCCCGTCCCCACAATCTGCGGACCTGAATGCCGAGGTCGGCGATGTCGTCGGTGACCGATTCGTGGATCGCTGCGGGCCCTCCGGCTACCACCACCTGCTCGACGTCGAAGTCGTCGAGGAAGCTCAGCGTCGGCCCCACCAGTCGATCCGGTTCAGTGAGCAGCACGGGATGCGGACCCGCGAACGCGAGCGGAGACAGTGCCAATGCGTCGGCGAACGTCGCTCCGGTGGCCAACAGCACCGTGCGGCGGCCGTCATCGCAGAAGTCGCCGATGCCGCCGGCCGCGACCTCGCGTGCGATCCGGGCCACTGTGCGATAGCGACTCGAGCCTTCCAGCCGTTCCGGCGTCGATCTGGTGAGCGTGCCGAGCGTTTCGGAGACATCTTCGGAGACTGACTCAGTGCCGCCCGCGATGACGACGTTGCGGATGCCGTTCCGGTCGATGAAGTCCCGAGTCGCAACCGGCAGCTCATCGGGTTCGGTCAGCAGGATCGGCGCGTTGAGCACTCGTGCCAGAGGAGTCGCAGCCAGCGCATCCGCGAACGCGAGCCCCGAGGCCACGATGACCGTGTCGACCCCCGAAGACGCCGTCGTGAACTCCTCCGCGATCTCCGCAGCCGTCTCGTATCGATCCTGACCCCAGTGCCGTTCGACGTTCACCCGTTCGGCGGCAGTGACCGGAACGACCGCACCGGCCACCAGCACCGCAGCGATCATCGGGATCACCAAGAGCCGGCGTGTACCTCGCCGCCGGCCCGAACCAAGGCCAGTCTTCGGTTGCCCGTCGGGGCAACGCAGACCGCTCTGTGCCATTCGCGGCACCGTACCGGAAGCCAGGTCCGAGGCGAGTGAGCCCCGCGGGGTGACTGTACGGCGCCGCCAGTGACCCGTACCCTTTCAGAAGGCATTGCAGGCTGGCACGGCGGTGCCCCACGCCGCCGGAATGCCGCACACTTTTGCTGGCGCACGCAGTTGCCAGCCCAGTCATTGCCAAACCCGGGAGGGCCCGCCCGCTGTCCCTTCACTCGAACCGGAGCCGACCCGTGCCCACGGCGCTCATCACCGGAATCACCGGCCAGGACGGCCAGTATCTCGCCGAGGTCCTCCACGGCGAGGGCTACCGCGTCTTTGGGCTCATCACGGGCCAGCGCAACCCCCGTGCCGACCTCGTGGCCAGCGGCCTTCCGTATGTCGAGATGGTCGAGGGCGACCTTGCGGACCTTTCGTCGCTGATCGCTGCACTCGAGTACACCCAGCCCGACGAGCTGTACAACCTCGGCGCGATCAGCTTCGTGGCGCTGTCGTTCAAGCAGGCCGAGCTCACGGCCAACATCACCGGTCTCGGCGTCCTGCGGCTGCTTGAGGCGATCCGCCTCGTCGGCGGCGTCGACAACCCGGTCCGCTTCTACCAGGCATCGTCGAGCGAGATGTTCGGCAAGGTCCGCGAGACCCCGCAGAACGAGCTGACGCCACTGCACCCCCGCAGCCCCTATGGCTCTGCCAAGGTGTTCGGCCACAACACCACCGTGAACTACCGCGAGAGCTACGGGATGTTCGCCTGCAGCGGCATCCTGTTCAATCACGAATCGCCACGTCGCGGCCTCGAATTCGTGACCCGCAAGGTCACGAACGCGGTCGCGCGCATTGCACTCGGGCTGCAGGATGAGGTTGCGCTGGGCAACCTCGATGCCAAACGCGACTGGGGCTTCGCTGGCGACTACGTGACGGCTATGCATCTGATGCTGCAGCAGCCCGAGCCCGACGACTTTGTGATCGCCACGGGCAAGACTCACGCGGTTCGTGAGTTTGTGCAGCTCGCCTTCGCTGCGGCCGGAATCGACGACTGGGAGCGCTACGTGCGCATCGACCCCCGGTTCTTCCGTCCTGCCGAGGTGGATCTGCTGGTGGGCGACGCATCCAAGGCCCGCCGAGTGCTGGGGTGGAAGCCGAAGATGGCCTTCGAGGAGCTTGTGACGTCGATGGTCGCTCACGATCTCGAGGCTGAGCAGCGCAAGCTCTCGTGACCGCCCCTCGGCAACCTCGCTGCGTGCGTCACATCGGGCCGATATCCGACCGCAGAACCCTGGTGGCCGGCACCACTACCGGGGTGCATGCAGTCCGATTTCGGACGCTTCTGCATCGCTGTGGGGGTGCAGCAGTCGCGGTCGCGTTGACGGCCGCCGCGCTGGTGGCCGTTGCCCCGCCTGCGCAGGCGCAGACCGGCCTCGCGCCCGACGTGATCGTCGTCGAAGGCCGCGGATTCGGGCACGGCAACGGTCTCAGCCAGTGGGGCGCCTTGGGCTACGCCGTGGATCATCGCTGGACCAGCGAACGCATCGTCGGGCACTACTACAGCAACACTGCTCTCGCAACCATCGACGAGCGGGACATCTGGGTCCACCTGACGCGCAACGACGGCGATCTGCTCGTCACTTCGGGCTCGTCGTTCACCGTGGCGGGCCGCAGCTTCGGCGGCGGAAGCGTCGTGCGTGTCAGCGTCAGCAGCGGCGATTTCTCTGTTCGCTCGAACAGCGGTTGCGGCAGGCGGGGCGATCTCGTCGCCGACGGCCTGTCGACGTCGAGCCGCAGCGGCGACCGGTACGTGGAAGCCGTTCCGGACCACGACGACTACGGCGTCGACGACCAGTCGAAACTCCTCGTGATGATTTACTGCGACGGCACCGACTCGGCGGTGGAGTCGATGCGCATCGCCTACCGGGGCACGCTCGCGGTGGTCAACCAGAACGGTCCCGTTGCGGTCAACCGGGTCCCCCTCGAGCAGTACCTCCGCGGCGTGGTGCCCAGAGAGAGCATCCCCGAGTGGGGTGTATTGGGGGACGGACGCGGCATCGCTGCGCTCGAAGCGCAGGCCATTGCCGCGAGGTCCTACGTACTGTCGCTCGCCGCGTCACGTCAAGCACGCGGCCTGTTCACCGACACCTGTGACTACTGGAATTGCCAAGTGTACGCGGGCGCGGCGCGCAGCGGGCAGGGCCTCGATCACGGCAGCCGGTACGTCCACACCAACACCGCAATTGTCAACACCGCCGGGCAGGTCCTGGTTCACCCCAACGGGAACATCGCGTTCGCCGAATTCCATTCCTCCAGCGGCGGGTGGACAGCGGGCATCGACGAGGGCTCTCATTTCCCCGGCGTGGAGGACCTCGGCGATTCCACCACGGGCAATCCGAATCATGCATGGGAGAGCAGGATCCGGCGTTCTGACATTGAGACGGTCTTCCCGACCATCGGCAATCTGCGCTGCATCGAAGTGACCGAGCGCAACGGCAACGGCGCCTGGGGAGGCCGCACTCGCGGCATTCGCCTCGTCGGCACTGACGACACCTATGAGATGGAGTGGGGTCGCTGGGCGCGCGATCCGTTCCGCCGAGCATTCTCGCTGAAGTCCGACTGGTACCGGTTTCCGCAGTTCACGTCGACCACACCCTGCGAGGACGCCGAACCGCCCGAGCCGCCTGATCCAATCGATCCCGTCGACACGGACATCTCAGGCCCGGGTCTCTGGCTGCTGAAATCCGATGGAACCGTGCTGGCCGATGGGGCCGCGGAGCATTTCGGAAACGGTGCGGGGTCCGCAGCGTTTGTCGCGATGGCCCCGACGTCGTCGGGACGCGGCTACTGGCTCGCGACCGAGAACGGCGATGTACAGGCATTCGGTGACGCCGATGACCACGGCACCGCAGTGCAGGTCGACTTGTCCGGCGACATCGTGGCAATGGCCGCGCATCCCGACGGCACCGGCTATTGGCTCGCCACAGCAGACGGCGCGGTGTTCGCCTTCGGCACGGCTGCGTTCCGGGGCGCAGCGGCACATCTCGCGCTGGCATCTGCGGTCACCGATATCGAGGCTGCACCATCGGGCGACGGTTACTGGCTGTTGCTCGCCGACGGCCGCGTGCTGGCGTTCGGCGACGCCCACGAGGCCGGCTGCGGTCCACCGCTGGGGCAGTCCCGAGCCGGGGTCTCGCTCACAGCAGATCCTGGCGGCGAGGGCTACTGGATCGCGGGCGCCAACACCGCAGTGCATGCCATCGGCGCGGCGGATCACCACGGCTCGCGGGCAGGAAGCCGAAACCGCCTCAAGACTGTCGCCATTGGTGTGACGTCGTCAGGCGACGGCTACTGGCTCGTCTGGAGTGACGGCACCAGCTTCCCCTACGGCGACGCGCCCGACTACACGACCAGCCGAGCGGGGGACGGCGTCGTGGCTGCCGAGTCGGTGCGGTGAGCGCACCCTGCGTACAACGATGAATCCGACCGATCCACCGCCTGCACCGCTAACGAGCAGCGTCACCGCGCCGACGAGGATCCCCGCCGTGGCAGCGATTGTCGTCGCAGGGCGACGGTGGACCGACACCGAAGCCGTCCTGGTGGCGCTGGCGGGCCAGGACTATCCCCGGCTGGCTGTGCTGGTGATGTCCGGCACCGACAGGCTTCAACGTCGCCGGATCGCAGAGGTGCTTCCGGACGCCGCAGTCACCGACATAGCCCGCAGCGATCTGAGCGCACAGCGGCACGTGCGCCGCAGCGCTGCGGTGAACCGGGCCTCGACCCTCGTTCGGGGTGCCGATTACCTGCTGTTGATCTCCGATGGCGTGGCCTTGGCTTCTGATGCCATCAGCACGCTTGTGGCGGACATGTCGAATGCGCAGGGCGGCGTCGTCGGCGCTGCCGGGCCGAAGCTGATTGATGCCGACGACCAGATGACGCTGCGTGATCTCGGCGGCACCGCGGATCGCCTGGCCGTGCGAACCCCGATAGCGGCCGAAGGCGAGCTGGACCAATCCCAGCACGATGAGCCTCGGGATCTGTTCGTGGCACCGACGGGCGCCGTGCTGGTGCGTGCCGATCTGTTCGCCACCGTCGGCGGCTACGACCCAGCGCTCGAAGGCGATGGTGCTGCCGTCGACCTGTGCTGGCGCATCGGGCTCGCTGGCGGTCGGGTCCGCGTCGTGCCCGCGGCCACGGGCATGCAGCGGACGATGCCGCCGCGTACATCGGGCGGGCCGTCGGCTCGCCAGCATGAGCACCGCGCCCGGCTCCGCACGATGCTCAAGTGCTACGGGTGGGTGCACTTGTTGCCGGCGCTGTTCGCCGCGGCGATCATGGCCGCTGGCGAGATTGCCATTTCGGCGGCACGCGGCCGATTCGCACAGGCTTCCGACGTGCTGCTGGCCTGGCTGTGGAACGCCCGGCAGCTGCCGAGCACAATCGCGCTGCGAGGAGCGGCCAAGCGGTACCGCCGGGTGCGAGATGCCGATCTGCGTCGCCTGCAGAAGAGCGGCTCGGTGCGACTGGCGGACTGGCTGCGCTACCGGCTCAGCCCGGAGGGTGGTCTGGCTGCGCGCACACGCGTCGACGAAAGCATCCTCGGCACCTGGCGGCGCAACGCCCACCGCACGGTCTGGGTCGTCTGGGTCCTCGTTCTGGGAGTTATCGCGTTCGGATCCCGGCATCTACTGACCGGCGGCATTCCCGCCTATGGGCAGTTCGCCCCGTTCGCGGATGTCGGAACCATGTTGGGGGCATACGCCGACGGGTGGCGCGATGCAGGGGTCGGTGCCGCCGGCATCGGCGCCCCTGCGATGGGTCTGCTGGGCCTCGGCGGCTTCGTGTTTGTCGGAGCTGTCGATCTGCTGCGCGCCGTCGCGGTGTGGGGGATGCTGCTGGCTGGCCTCAGCGGCATGTGGCGGCTGTGCGCACCTGCGGGGAACCGCAACGGGCGTCTGGTTGCGCTCGTGCTGTATGCCGCATGCCCACTGCCGTACAACGCGTTGGCGGCGGGCCGCTGGGATGTCCTGCTCGCCTACGGCACGTCCCCGCTGATCCTGCTGCTGGTGGGCCGACTGATCGGCGCCGTGCCGACTGATCGCCGTGTACCCGGCCACGGCAGCCGGCGCGGCATGCAGGCTCGGACTGCTTCGCTGGCACTGCTCCTCGCGATCGCCGCGGCGTTCGAGCCGTACCTCGTCGTGCTTGCACTCGGCGCCGCCGTCGTGCTGACGGCCGCCGAGTTGCTGCGCTCCGCTGCAGGCGGCCCGCAGGCCAGGATTCCGCTGCTCGGCCTGCTGCTTGTCGTCATCGCCGCTGCCGTCGCCGTGATCGCCCACGTCGGGTGGCTGATGGAATTCGACTCGATTCGCGACTACATCGACGCCTCGCTCGGCAGCCCGACCGTGGCGACACCGACGGCGCTCAGCGAGCTGCTGTCGTTCCAGACCGGGCCGCTCGGCTCTGTGCCGCTGGGCTGGGGGATCATCGCAGCCGCGGCCGTGCCACTGTTGCTGGCCCGCTCGGCGCGTCTGTGGTGGTCAGTGCGCGGTTGGGCGGTTGCGCTCGCGGGCTTCGCGGCCGCGTGGGCCATTGTCGCCGGGTGGGCCGACGATCTCGCCGGGTTCGGGCCGGTGGGCCATTCGCTGGCGGAAGTTTCCCTGGCGATGGCCGCAGCGGGACTGTGCTGGGCGGCGGCGGCCGGACCAGCCGCATTGTCGGCCCCGAGCAATGACGCCTCGCCGCGCTGGCGCAGCGCGATGGTGCTCGTGACGGGCATCGCCGTGGGGGCGATGGTGGTACCCACGGCATGGGCATCGGTCGATGGCGATTGGTCGGCGCCTAGGTTCGACCACCAGGTGCCGCTCTCGCTCGTCGATGATCGAGATGTCGGTCCTGACTACCGAGTGCTGTGGCTGGGCGCGCCCGAGGTGCTGCCAGCACGTGGCGTCCATCTGGGCGTCGACGGCCTCGCGGCGGCAACGTCGATACGCGGCTATCCCGATGTTCGCCATCGGTGGGTGGTTCCCACGAGTCCTGGCAACGAACGCCTGCTCTCGGCGATCCGTGTGGGGTTGGGCGGCGAGACGTTGCGGCTCGGTCGTTTGCTGGCGTCATTCGGCATCCGGTACGTCGTGGTGGTGGAGCGTTCGGGGCCCTCGTACGCGACGGGCTGGGAGCACCCGTTGCCGCCGGCGCTGCACGAGGCGCTCGCATCGCAGATCGACCTGCGGCCGCTCGCAGCGGATCCATCAGTGCTCGTGTTCCGCAACGAGGCGTGGTGGTCCACCCGAGCGCAATTCGATGAGCCGCTGCCGCCGGGATTCGCCGAGAACCCGGTCGACCTGGTCGTGAACGACCGCAGCGACGGGATTGGCGTGCTCACGGACTACCGATCGGTCACGCTCCAGCGAGGCCCTGTGGGACCCGGGCCGGTCCTGGTCACTGAGTCGTTCGAACCGGGCTGGATCCTCGAGATCGACGGATACCGGATCGAGCCGTCGCCGGCACTCGGCTGGGCCATGCGCTTCGACTCACCGATCGCCGGCACGGCCGAGCTGCACTACGAGCGCTCAGATGCGGACACGAACCGCATCTGGGCCCAGGTGCTCATCTGGCTCGCCATCGTCTGGGTGGCAATCGGGCAGCCGACGCCGTTCGCGGACCGCATCGGAGCTGCGGCACGGCGCATGACAGCGTCGTCGCGCAATCGCGGAGCGGATGCATCGTGAGCGTTCTTCGCTGGCTGCCGCGCCTGGTGATCCCGTTGCTCGTCGCCGGCGCGCTCATCGTCGATACGCGCCTCGAGCCCTCATCGTCCACTGAAGTGGTCGAACTTCCCGAATTGCGCACCGAAGTGACGGTGCCGCCGCCGGATGCGCTGACGTCCAGCTGGTTCTGTCCCGTTGTCAGCATGCGAGCGGTCTCGGTGGGCCGCGCGGAGGCCACGGCCGAGCTCTTGCTCACCAACACGACAGGCGCCACCGCCTCGGTCTCGGTCGAGCTGCGCGGTGCCACCACGGGCCGGCGCTTCGTCATGACCGAGGTACCACCCCGCAGCACGCAGACTCTGGTCGCGTCCGACTACATCGACGACGAACTCGCCGGCGCGCTCGTGGAAGCCTCCTCGGGCGGTCTGGCGGTGACCCGGCGATTTGTCTCTCCGCTGGGCATTGACGAGGCTCGATGCTCAAGCCTGCTGTCACAAGGCTGGTACGCGCCGGGCGGTGACACCCAGGTTGACGCCCTTCACTCCCTTGCGATCATGAATCCGCTGCCGCGCGACTCGATCGTCGATGTCAGTTTCGCCACGGAAGCGGAATTCGGCCCGTTCGTGGTGCCGGCGCTGCGGGGTCTCGTCGTGCCCGCCTGGAGCACGATCGTGATCGACGTCGGCGAGCACGTTCGTCGCCGTGATGTCGTGGCGTCGATCGTGGAAGCCCGAACCGGCCGCGTGGCAGTCGACTCGTTCGTGGCCTATGACGGCACCGTCGGGCGTCGAGGCTTCTCCGCCGAACTGGCAACCGCGACGCCGCACGAACGCTGGCACTTGCCAGTGCCCGGCGTCGATGACCGCACGCGGTTGTGGCTGCGAGTGCTCAATCCCTCCGACGAAGTTGCCGAAGTCTCCGCCGAGGTGATCACCGACCTCGCGGACGGTGATCGGTTGACATTCGCAGTCGCTTCGCGCGATGTCATCGAGTTGATCATCGAAGCCCCCAGCGGACGAGCACCTGGCCTCAGGACGTTGCTGGCAGATCCAGGGATGCCCTTCGGACTCGCTGTTGAGTCCTTGAACGGGATACCGATCGTTGTGTGGGCCGAGGCCCTCGTCGGAAGTGCTGCGAATCCGCTCACCGACCTCCCAACGGCAGCAGCCGAGCAGCCCGACGACGATGTCGAGCAGGAATCGCGCGGCACGACGATCGTGGCGCAAACCGACGAATCGGGCCCCGACCTCGACGCTGCTGCGCTCGAGCCCGAGGCTGATGGCTCCGCAAGCGACGTTGTGCCCGACGAGGGTTCCGCCGACGCACCAGCGGCCTTGATCGAGCCGGTGCTCGCCGCTCGATCGGGTCTCGCCCACATGCCCGGCATTGGCCAGGCGCGCCTGCGATGGCTGGTGGTGATCCCTGCCGAGGCAGGCTCTGAGACGGTGCTCATGATTCAGATGGATCCATCGGAGGCGCCGCGCCGGGTGGTGGTCGGCACATTGGACGGCCAGACCGTCGCGGTCATCGATGTGCCGCCCTCAGGCGTGGCCACGCATCGGCTCGCCAGTGGCACGACGCGGCTGCTGTTGTCGGACACGCCGTTCGCTGCGAGCGTGTGGCAGGCCATCGCCGGTGGTGCGGGCCTCGGCATCGCGCATCCGGTGGGTTGGTAGCGAACCGATGGAGCGCCTCGTGATCGCCGCAGTGCTGGTGGGCATTGCCGTCGTCGTGGCCGTAGCCCTCGAGCGCCGCCGCACAGCGAGCGTCCCCATGATCCTGAGGTCGGAGCTGCCCGCTGCGGTCGATCTCGCCGCCGTCGGTCTCGACGGAGGTCCCGCCATCGTGGTCTTCTCCGAAGAGACATGCCGCACCTGCGCAACTGCGCTCGGCGTCGTGCGCGGCCCCGCGGGCGCCGGCCTGCCGGTTGCGGAGGTGCCCTTCGGCGCCCGGCGCGATGTCCACCGTGAGCTCGCCATCGACACGGTCCCCACCACTGTCGTCGTCTCTGCAGACGGCAATGTTCTCGATGGCTGGATCGGACGCGTCGATTTGACCGAACTGGCACTGGCGCTGGCCGAAGCGCTCGAGGGGCCTTCGCAGGGCCGTTGATCGGCTAGTCGCCGGAGTCCACTGCGCGGGAATCTCCCCGCTCGATCATCGGCACCGACTCAGGCGCAGTTTAATTGCTCTCGAGCGATCCGTTGCCGGCGGCTGTTGTGTCGTCGGGACCGGCTACGAGCGCAATGATCTGCTCGCCCGAGATGGTTTCGAGGTCCAAAAGCGCTGCCGCAATTCGGTCCAGAGCCGGCCGGTTCTCGACGAGCGCACGGCGGGCGCGATCTTGCTGCGTGCGCAGGATTCGCTCGACCTCCTCGTCGATGACACGGGCCGTCTCGTCGGAGTAATCGCGCCCCGACACCAGGTCTTCGCCGAGAAAGATCTGTGCGTGCGATCCCCACGCCATGGGTCCCACGCGGTCGCTCATGCCCCACTCCGAGACCATCTTGCGGGCAAGCTCGGTGCCTTGCACCAGATCGTTGGCCGCTCCCGTCGACGTCACGCCGAACACCGTCTCCTCGGCCATGCGCCCGCCGAACAGCACGGCGAGCCGGTCCTCGATGTATTCCTGGCTGTAGGCGTGCCGTTCTTCGGGAAGCTGCATCGTGACGCCGAGCGCTTGCCCGGTCGGCAGGATCGTGACCTTGTGAACCGGGTCCGCATTCGCGAAAAGCGTGGCGATCAGCGCATGCCCGCCCTCGTGATAGGCGGTGACTTTGCGCTCTCGTTCTGTCATGGCCACTGACTCACGTCGCTGGCCCATCAGGACCCGGTCGCGTGCCGCTTCGAAGTCGACTTGGCCGATGGACTCCGAGTCGCGCCGGACGGCGTGCAGCGCCGCCTCGTTGACGAGGTTCGCGAGGTCTGCGCCGCTCATGCCCGGTGTGCCCTTCGCGAGCGTCTCGAACTGCAAATCCTCGTCGGTTTTCTTGTCCTTGGAGTGCACCCGCAGGATCGCCAGACGCTCGGAGTACTCCGGCAGCGAGACGACCACCTGGCGGTCGAAGCGGCCCGGCCGCAGCAGCGCGGGGTCCAAGATGTCGGGACGATTGGTCGCGGCCATCATCACGACGCCGCCGCTTTCCTCGAACCCGTCCATCTCGGCGAGCATCTGATTGAGCGTCTGCTCGCGCTCGTCATGACCGCCGCCGAGACCTGCGCCGCGCTTGCGGCCGATCGAGTCGATCTCGTCGATGAAGATGATGGCGCTTCCGAGCTTGCGGGCGCTCTGGAACAGGTCGCGGACTCGACTTGCGCCGACGCCGACGAACATTTCCATGAAGTCCGAGCCGGTCACCGAAAGGAACGGCACTTCGGCCTCGCCGGCCACCGCCCGGGCGATCAGCGTCTTGCCCGTGCCGGGGGGCCCGACGAGGAGCACACCCTTGGGGACCTTGGCGCCAATTGCGGTGAACCGCTCGGGGGCTCGCAAGAAATCCACCACCTCAGTGATCTCCGACTTGACACCGTCGTACCCGGCGATGTCGTCGAACTTCGTGGACGGCCGCTCGGTCGTGTAGGTCTTGGCCTTGCTGCGGCCAATCGACATGATCCCCGACATCTGGCCTTGGGCACGCCGCTGCATCCACCAGAAGAAGAAGAAGATCAGCCCGAACGGCAGCAGGAACGGGAGCAACTGAACGAACAGGTTCGGTCGGTCGGTGTGGAACTCGATGTCGGTGCCGCGCTCTCGCAGCAGGGCGAGATCGGTCTCGGGGAGCTCGAGAGGCCCTTCAGAGGAGAATTGCGTTCCGTCTTCGAGTTCGCCGGTGATTTCGCCCGTCCCGTTGGTAATCGTCACGTTCTTGACGTGGCCTTCGGAGACCTCCGCGATGAGTGCGCTGTAGTCGATCGCCGTGAGATTGTCGTCGCGAAAGAGGTTCGGCAGGATCAGCACCGACAGCAACACCATGGCGAGCAGCCAGATCGACCAGCGGGGCCAGCGATCGCCCCGCCGCCGCATCGTGGCACCCCGCGAAGATTCGCCGGCGTGCCCAGGCCGATCATTGGCGCTGGTATCGGCGGGCGCGTCGGAGGACGTGCCGTCCTCGGACTTGCGCGAACCCCGAGAGGAACGCCGAGAGGGCATCTCCGAGGCCATGGGTTCATGCTAAGGCCCGTCCCAAGCGATCAGTGGCCGCAGCGAGCCCAAGCGGGCACCGCCGCGGACGCTCTGGGGGGCAGACCGGTGGCTAGCCTGCCCAAGTGGCCGCAGTGACCCTGCGCCCCGCCGACAAAGGGGCCGTTGCGTCGGCGTGGATCGAGGCGGCGGTCGTCGTGGCGAGCTGCGCGGCTGTGGTGCTGTGGCTGGATCCCGGCGGCGTCGTGTCAGCGTCGACGCCCACCGGCGGCGACATGGGCGCCCATGTGTGGGGGCCTGCTTTCCTCCGTGACGAATTGTTGCCCGCAGGTTCCCTGCGGGGCTGGACGCCGGAGTGGTACGCCGGTATGCCCGCGATGCACTTCTACATGGTGCTGCCGTATCTGCTGATCGTGGCGGCCGACGTCGTGCTGCCTTTCGGTGTGGCGTTCAAACTCGTGGCGATCAGCGGCGTCGTGTCGATGCCGGTTGCGGCGTGGCTGATGGGGCGGCTGGCGGGTTGGGCGAGGCCGCTGCGGGGTCTGGCGGCCGTCGCTGCGCTTCTGTTTGTGTTCGACGTGAACTTCACGATCTACGGCGGCAACGCCGCGTCGATGCTGGCGGGGGAGTTCGCGTTCTCGATCGCGCTGTCAGCTGCGCTGGTGTACCTGGGGGTCCTGTGGCGCTCGCTCGAGCGAGGCACCGGACGCGCACGAGCCAGCGCGGCGCTTGCGGTGGTGGCGCTGTGCCACCCCATTCCCCTCGTGTTCGCGGTCACAGCGACTGTCCTGACGGTCGCAGTGCGCGGCCTGCACGTGTTGCCGGATCGAATCGGTCGCGGTCGGGCATTCGGCGCCATCGTCGCGGCAGGCGTGCTCTGGGTCGCCCTGTGGAATCTCACCGAGTCGCCGGTGCTGCGCCTCACCGCACCGGTCGCAGTGATCGGGGGGCTCGTCGTGCTCGAGTGGCGGCGCGCGTGGCATGCGCTCGTCATCGGCATCGTCGGAGGTCTTCTGTCTGCGTTCTGGACAGTGCCGTTTGTCGCACGCAGAGCGTTCCTCAACGACATGGGCTGGGAGCGCATCACATCGGTGCGTGAGCACCTGTTCTTCACCGACCGGATCAGCGGCGATGGCACTCACCTGAGCATTACGTGGCTGCTCGTGCTGGCCGCCGTTGGCGCTGTCGTCGGGTTGGCGCGCTGGTATCGGCCTGCAATGACCTGGGCCGCGATTGCCGCCACCATGGCCTTTGCCTTCATTCACTGGCCGCAGCACCGCCTCTGGAATGCCCGCATCCTGCCCTTTTGGTACTTGGCGATCTACGTGCTGGCAGCGATCGGCCTCTGGCTGATTGTCGACGCGTTGGTCCGCGCCGGCTCGGCAGCCGGTCCGGGTCTCGCGGCGCGCTGGTTGCTGAACCTGTTTCCCCTCGGGGCGCTCGTGGCTGCGCTGTGCCTGATTGCGCTGTTTCTGGGTAACTCGCCGGGAGGTGGCTACTCCTCGGACGGCGCGTACCGCTGGGGGCCGTTCACCGTTTCCGCGGAGGATCGGAACTTCGTGAGCGGCTGGGCGAGATGGAACTTCCGCGGCTACGAGGGACGTCCGTCCTATGCCGAGTACCACGATTTCGTCGAGACCATGGACGACATCGGCGACCGCAATGGCTGCGGGCGCCTGCTGTGGGAGTACGACCGCGACGTCGTCGGCGCGTACGGCACTCCCATGGCTCCGATGCTGCTCCCGCATTGGACCGATGGATGCATCTCGTCGATGGAAGGGCTGTTCTTCGAGTCATCGCCGACGGTGCCGTTCCATTTCCTCATGCAATCCGAGCTCTCTGCGGCGCCGTCGCGTCCCATGCGGGGCCTTCCTTACAGCGCTCTGGACTTCGGGCTCGGGGTGGCACACCTGCAGATGTCTGGGGTGCAGTACTACGCATCGTTCACTGCGTCGGCGACCGCAGCAGCAGACGCCTCAGCAGACTTGCACCTCATCGCCACCTCGGGGCCGTGGTCGATCTACGAGGTTTCCGGAAGCGAACTGGTGTCGCCGCTTCGCTTCGAACCCGCAGTGGCGCAGGACTCGCCCCAGGCGGGGCGGTCATGGACTGATCCGGCCGTCATCTGGTGGAACGATCCAAGCGCCTGGGACGTGCCGATTGCGGCTCGCGGCTCCGCGCATTGGCAGCGCGTCGAGGTGTTGGCGCCGGCGGACGAAGATGCACGTGCCCCGGACTCGCTGGCGCGCTTCAGTGCCGCGTTGCGCCGCGAACTGCCGCCTGTGCAGGTCAGCGACATTGCACTTGAGCGCGAGTCGCTCTCGTTCACCGTGGACCGCACCGGTGTCCCAGTGCTCGTGAAGGTGTCCTATTTCCCGAACTGGTCGGTGCGCGGCGCCGACGGCCCGTATCGCGTCACGCCGAATTGGATGGTCGTGATCCCGACCGGCGGGCGCATCGAGCTGTCCTATGGCGCCACGTCGGTCGAGTACGGGGCGTGGCTGCTCACGTTGCTCGGTCTGGTCTCGCTGGCGCTTGTCGGGGTACGGCCGCCGGTCCGCTTCGACGCGCGCGAACCGTCCGCGATGGGCGACGATGGCCCGAGCGCGGCACCACCAGACGGCGACACCGACGCCGCACAACGACCCGAGGTATCCGTTGTGTTGCCGGCGTACCAGGCAGAGCACCTCGTCGGAACGGCCGTGGCCGAGATGAGCGCGGCGCTAGCGGGCAGCGAGGCGATCGCCGGCGGCGGTGTCGAGATTGTCGTCGTCGACGATGGTTCCGACGACGACACCGCGGGAGCGGCTCGACGCGCGGGCGCGGACGTGGTCGTCGAGCATCCAGCAAACCGCGGCAAGGGCGCGGCCGTGCGAACCGGGATGCTTGCCGCCCGTGGCCGGATTCGTCTGTTCACCGATGTCGATCTGGCCTATCCGCCAGGCCAGCTCAACTCGCTGATCAACGCACTTGATCGGGGCGCCGATGTCGCAGTGGGCAACCGTCGACACGCCGAGGCGAGGACGATCACACGCTCATCCCGGCTGCGAGCCGCGACCAGCCGGATGTTCAACATCTTCACCCGATTGGTCTTGCTTCGGCGCTACCGGGACACCCAGTGCGGGTTCAAGGGATTCACCGGCAGCGCTGCTGAGACGATCTTTTGCCGCAGCGTCATCGACGGTTTCGCATTCGACGTCGAGGTGCTGTATCTCGCGGAGCACCTCGGCTTGGACACCGTCGAAGTGCCCGTGACCGTCGACCACTCGGCGGATACGACGGTCCGCATCACTGCCCAGTCGGCCAGCGTGCTCGCCGACATCTGGCGCATTCGCCACCGCGCCGCCGCCGGTGCCTACGACAGGCCTGCAACGCCTGCGCTTGCTGCGGAGTCGCCGGCCGTAACGGCGTGACGCGACGGGGCCCGCCGGCCCTGCGCCTTCGGGCGTCAGGATTGAGCGGTGCGGCTGGAGTTGTCGTCGGAATGACGTCAGGATTGAGCGGTGCGGCTGAGTCGTCGCTCGGGGCGGGCCGCAGCGTCGCGGAGTGTCCTCGACATCGCTGCCGCGCGAGCGGTTGTGGCGATTGGGGTTGACGGGCACGGTCAGCAGCGGCACGTTGCGTGCATGGCTTGCCGACTGCGCATCGCGGCCGTTGCGGTGACGGGGCCGCAGCGTTGGGGCCAAGACGCCCTGCGGCCGCTGTTGACGGAACAACCCGGCCTCGTCAAGGAGCACTCGATCCTCGTAGTCGTCAAACCAGAGCGCTTCAGGGTTGCGCCCCACGATGCAGACTTTGCCCCGGTCGGGAGCGTTCGCTGGATTGCGCAGAATCTTGAAGATGACAACGCCGTCGGAGGCGCCTGGCAGCCCCGCGATGGGCTCGTCGGTGACGGCGGACACCTCGGTCTTGCCCTTGTAGTGCACGATCGTGAGCCGCGCGTGAGACTCGACACCCGACAGCCCGCGTTGTGATTCGTTCAGCAGTTGCCACGCTGTTTCGATCGGCACGTTGAAGGCCTTGTACGCAACGATGTTGCGTCCACAGAAGAAGTAGTGGTTCTCGACGCCGACGGCTTTGAGCGTGCGCTGCAGGATGCGCAGCGCATCGGCGTCGTCGTTGACGCCGCCGATGATCGGGGACTGGTTTTCCACGCTGATCCAACCACGCTCAGCGAGCCTGTCGATGGCGCGTCGGGTGCTGGGGTGCCACTCATGGAAGCCGTGCTCGTCGGTGATGTACTGGCCGTCGGCGTTCTTGCGCAAGAACTCGTCGGGATGGTTGAAGTGGATCATCAACCGGAACGCAACCTCGGGGTAGACTTCGTGGAAGCGGTCGATCATGCTGAAGAAGGCATCGTCAAATCGGTCGGGATAGAAGGCCAGCTCCTTGGTTCCGACGCGGATTGCCTCGACTCCGGCCTCAGCCAATGCAGTGAACCACGCCGCCAGCTTGGAGTTTGGCAGCACCATCGGATCGCCGCCTGACAGCAGGATCTCCCGGAGCTTCGGTCGTCCGGTGTCAGGGTGGGTTCCGCCATTCGACGCAACGGCGGCATTGTGCATCCCAATGTAGTCCGTCACTTCGAGAATCTTTGCGAGGCCCTTTTTCTTCACCGTGCCATCAGCGCGTTCGATGTCTTTGCGGGCGATCAGTTCTTCTCGATAACAGAATCGGCAATGGGCCGAGCATGTTGAGATGACATACAGCAATCCCATCTCATACTTATGCAGTAGTCCCTCGATCGGACTGTAGTCAAGTTGTTTCGCAGGGTCTGGATCTCCGGCAAGATCCACTGTCTCGTCCGGTGAGGCCTTTACGAGTTTTTGCAGCAGTAAGCTCGACGTCGCCATTTCGAAATAGTGGCGTGTCATTTTTACTGGCATTCGAGCTTCAACATCGCGCTCAGTGCCGCGCAATTCTGTTAATGAAGCCAGCTCTTGTTCTGTATAGAAATTGCGGAGATCCTCGGGCGCCGAGCCACTCATAAAGGGATCGAGACCACTTACAATCTGGCGATCATACCTAGGGTTGTCTATCTCCCCGAGGACCAATTGTTCCCGAGATTTTGGTTGGTATCTACCTTTTCTCATATCGCCATTCGCTTGCTTCTCGCCGGTTCCGTCGTCACATGTGGGATTCACCCTAGGGAATGACCACCCGCGATTGCAAGCAGCTTTCGCCGTTGGACCGTGCAGCGATGCGCGGAACAGTGTCGTTTGGGCTCAGTTCGGACTCCCGCGAATGTGTGGGTCAGGTCCGTTGGACAGAGCGTTTTGCCCAGCGCTCAGCGATCGAATGACGGCGCGAAGGCTGGCTGCGCTTAGGCTTGCGAGCCGAGATGGCAGACCCGGTTGAAGCGCTCGCGGCGGACGTCTTGGATGCAGTCGTCAAGGCATATGACATACGTGGCATTTGTCCGACAGAGCTCGGTCCCACAACGGCGCGGGGCCTCGGCTACGCGTTCGGAATCTGGTCAGGCGCCGACTGCGTGGTCGTCGGCCGGGACATGCGTCCGAGCGGTGTCGAGATGGCGGGCGCATTCGCGGACGGCGTGATGGCAGCCGGGACCGACGTGATCGATATCGGACTGGCCTCGACGGACTTGCTCTACTTCGCATCCGGACATCTCGACATGCCAGGCGCGATGCTCACGGCGTCGCACAACCCCGCGGAGTACAACGGGATCAAGCTGTGCGGCGCCGGTGCGACTCCCGTCGGCGGCGACAGCGGCCTGAGCGAGATCGCCGAGATCGCCACACGAGGCGCACCCGAGCCTGCGGGCGCCGGCGAGTGCCGGTCCCAGGACCTGCTTGATGCGTTTGTCACCCATGTCCACTCGTTTGTGGACACCGGGCGGCTGGCTCCGCTGCGAGTCGTGGCCGACACCGCGAACGGCATGGGCGGGTACGTGCTGCCAGCGGTGTTCGACGACCTGCCGTTCGACTGTGAGGTGCTCTACGGCGAGCTGGACGGCACGTTCCCGAACCATCCCGCCGACCCGATCCAGCCTGAGAATCTCGTCGATCTCCAGAACCGAGTCCTCGCCGTCGGTGCCGATGTGGGGCTGGCATTCGACGGAGATGCCGATCGGGTCTTCCTCGTCGACGAGAGAGGTGCTGCCGTCAGCGGATCGCTGCTCACTGCCCTCGTGGCACGCGCAATGTTGCGGCGCAGCGGCCCGGGACCGATCCTTCACAACCTCATCTGCTCGCGAGCGGTCGGCGAGGTGATCGCTGAAGCCGGCGGGCAGCCCGTGCGCACACGAGTCGGCCACAGCTACATCAAGTCTGAGATGGCGCGAACGGGGGCAGTCTTCGGAGGCGAGCACAGCGGCCACTACTACTTCGCGGACAACTACCGGGCCGACTCCGGTCTCATCGCAGCGCTGATAGCGCTGGAGCAGCTGAGCGAGGCCGCCGTGCCGCTGTCGGAGCTGCTGGCGCCGTTCGACCGCTATGCGTACTCGGGTGAGATCAACGTGCGCGTCGCAGACCCCCGCGCAGTCATTCGGCGGGTTGCTGCGCGCTACGTCGAACTGCCGCAGGACCGCCTCGACGGACTGACCGTCGACGGGGGTGACTGGTGGTTCAACCTGCGTCCGTCCAACACCGAGCCGCTGCTGCGTCTCAATCTTGAGGCCCCCGACGCGTTGTCCGTCGGCGAGCGAGTGAGTGAAATCCGGGCGCTGCTGGCATGATCGCACCGCAGCCCGGCACGGCAGGAGCCGTTGCCGGCAGCCCGCAGACGGCCTCGCGAAGTGGTTCGGGGCCGGGAGGTCCACGTGGCGCTTGATCCCGTTCTGGCCGAGATCCTGGCTTGCCCGCAGGACAAGGGGCCGCTGTACTACGTCGCCGGTGAGTCGATGCTCTATAACCCGCGACTGCGGCGCGCCTACGCAGTCACCGACGGCATTCCGGTGCTGCTCATCGACGAAGCAGCCGATGTCGAACCCGCGGCCGCAGACGCCTTGGAAGCACGGATCGCCGCTGGCGATCTCGCCCCGACCTTCGAGCCATGACTGACGCGAGCTCAAGGGTCACCCCTGTTGGCGGCCCAGTCGATGTGCCAGTCGATGTGCCAGTCGATGTGATTGCCGGCCCCGACTCGATCGGCATGGCCGCCGCAGTCGACGCGCTTCCCGAACAGCTGGAGGCCGCGCTCGCGTCCGCCGCCGACGTCGGGGGCCTGCCCGACGCCAGTGCGGTGACGAACGTCATTGTCATGGGCATGGGCGGCTCGGGCGTTGCAGGCGACATCGTGGCGGCCTTGGCGGCGCCCGAACTCGCCGTGCCGGTAGCGGTTGCAAAGGGCTACGACTGTCCGGCATTCGTCGGTCCGACGACGTTGGCGATTGCGGTGTCGTTCAGCGGAGACACCGAAGAAACGCTTGAGTCTGCGACCGCAGCCCACGACGCGGGGGCGCCGCTGATCGCCGTGACCACGGGTGGTCGGCTCGCAGAACTGGCGAGGCAGTGGGACGCGCCCCTCTATGCCGTAGACCCATCGATCCCGATGCCGCGAGCGGCTGTCGGCGCCATCACGGTCGCGCCGCTCGTTGCGCTTGAGCGAATCGGACTGCTCGTTGGTGTCGACGCGATGGTCGACGCGACGGTCGCGCAACTGCGCACACGGCGCGATCTGGGTGATGTCGAGTCCGACGCTGTGTCCGACGCGATCAGCCGGATCGGCGCAGGCCATCTGCTGCCGATCTTCTACGGCGGAGGCTCACTGGGATCGGTTGCTGCCGGCCGGGCCAAGGCCCAAGTGAACGAGAACGTCAAGATCCCCGCCTATGCGAGCGCCATGCCAGAGCTGTGCCACAACGAGTTGGCCGGCTGGGATCTCGCGGGCGCGCCCGACCAGGTGTCGCCCCTGGTCGTGTTCGCGCTGCGGCACGACTACGAGCATCCGCAGATTGCCCGTCGCTATGACTTTGCGCGCCGCGTCCTGGGCGACGCCCAGATCCCGGTGCCGTACCACGAGGTCCGAGCCCAAGGTGAGGGCCCGATGGCTCAGCTGTTCGACCTCATCCTCCAGGTGGACCGGCTCAGCCTGCGCATGGCCGCCGCTGCCGGGCGCGACCCCGGGCCCATCCCGCTCCTCACCGATCTCAAGGCCTACCTTGCCCAGTGAAACAGGAGCGGGGCGCGAGACTGGCTCGGTCGTAGGCAACCTCCTCAGCGGACGGATCCAGGAAAACGCGGATGATTGATTTCGACTGCCCTTCCGATTGGGTGATCCGCGGCGACAATGCCGAGGTGCTCCCCAATCTGCCGGATGCTTCATTTCCGTTGATCTACATCGATCCTCCATTCAACAGCGGACGCGAGCAGCGCCGCACGTCGATTTCGGCAGTCCGCGATGACCAGGGCGACCGAATCGGATTCGGTGGACGTCGATACGCAAGTACGCCTCGCACTTCGACAGCGTTCGCGGATCGCTACGACGACTATCTGTGCTTCATCGCTGCGCGGCTTGAGGAGGCGCACCGGCTGTTGACGTCGGACGGGACGATCTACTTTCACATCGACTACCGCGAGGCTCACTACTGCAAGGTGCTCCTTGACGAGATCTTTGGCCGTGACCGTTTCTTGAACGAGATCATCTGGGCCTATGACTACGGGGGACGCTCGAAGCGACGCTGGCCCGCCAAACACGACACGATCCTCGTCTACGTCAAGGATCCCAGTACTTATTTCTTCGATCAAGATGCCATCGAACGGATTCCGTACATGGCGCCCGGTCTCGTTGGCAAGGAGAAAGCCGCCCGAGGAAAACTGCCGACGGACGTCTGGTGGCATACGATCGTTCCTACGAACAGCAACGAACGCACGGGCTACGCGACGCAGAAGCCTGAAGGCATCCTGCGGCGGTTACTGAGCGCATCATCACGGCCCGGCGACCGGGTGCTGGACTTTTTTGCGGGCTCGGGCACCACCGGAGCTGTAGCGCAGCAGCTCGGCCGCCGCTTCGTGCTCGTCGACAACAATGATGAGGCCATTGAAACGATGCGACACCGCCTGCATGGCACCGCGATTGAGTGGGTTGATGCGGATGGGCGACGGCTGGCTGAGGTCGACGATGCGGAGCGCGAAACGGCGACGCTGTTCTAGAGAGAGAGCGGGATTTGAATGAGCCTTGTTGACCCGGAAGAGGCACGCTTCGCTGCCCTCGCCCAGGAGATACACGAGTCATATAGGGACGCTGACGACGGTGAATGGATTGACAGCCCATTCGCCTGGATCCGGACGTTGCCGTCGCGGACTGTCGGTGCAATCGGCGAGAAGCTAGTTTCGGCGTGGTGTCTTGAACTCGGCTTGGACATCGTGCGATCACCGGATCGAGCGGCTGACCGGCTGATCTCGGGAGCGCGAGTGGATATTAAGTTCTCGACCCGCTGGCAGAACGGCGGATACCGTTTTCAACAGATCCGCGATCAGGACTATGACTTCCTCTTCGCGCTCGGCATCGCTCCGTTCGCAGTGCATGCGTGGTTCATTCCGAAAGCGGTGTTGAAGGCACATGTGATCGGGCAGATGGGCCAGCACACGGGCGCCGGCGCATCCGATACGGATTGGCTGGCGGTGCGCGTAGGTACTGAGCCGCAGTGGCTGCGCCCCCTGGGCGGATCCCTCAGCACTGTCCGCGAAATCCTGTTGCAGCTGGAGCGACCCGAAGGTCGTCTTCTTGAGACCGTCTAGCGCGTCGCAAGCGAAAGCAGGGCAAGACATGATCCACGACTTCGAGGTTGCCGATCTGAGGCTGGCTGATGCGGGGCGGCGTCAAATCGAACTGGCCGAGGGGGAGATGCCCGGGCTGATGGCCCTGCGGGCACAGCACTACGACTCGCAGCCGCTGCGCGGCGCACGGATCACCGGATCGCTGCACATGACCGTGCAGACAGCCGTGCTCATCGAGACGCTTGTTGACCTCGGCGCCGAGGTGCGGTGGGCGTCGTGCAACATCTTCTCTACTCAGGACGAGGCAGCGGCGGCCGTGGTCGTCGGTCGGGATGGCACGCAAGACGAGCCGCGTGGCGTGCCCGTGTTCGCGTGGAAGGGCGAGACGCTGCCGGAGTACTGGCGCTGCAACCTCCGCGCCCTGCGCTGGCCGGATGATCCAGGGCCCACGTTGATTGTGGACGACGGCGGCGACGCCACGCTCTTGGTGCATTTGGGTGCGCGGTATGAGGCCCAGGGGGCGGTGCCGAGCCTTACCGGCGCCGACGGAGCGCCGATCGGAGGAGCCTCACCCGACGAGGTCTCCGTACACGAGTTGCTCGCAGAATTGCAGCGCACCGAGCCAGGAATGTGGACTGCGGTGGAGGCCGGCGTTCGCGGCGTGTCCGAGGAAACCACGACGGGTGTTGCCCGGCTCTACGAGATGGCTGCCAGCGGCGAGCTGTCGTTTCCCGCGTACAGCGTGAACGACTCGGTCACGAAATCCAAATTCGACAACCTCTACGGCTGCCGGCACTCGCTCATCGACGGCATCAATCGCGCGACCGATGTGATGCTCGGCGGCAAAGTGGCGTTCGTGGCGGGATACGGCGACGTGGGCAAGGGTTGCGCGCAGGCCTTGCGCGGCCAGGGCTGCCGGGTGATCGTCTCGGAGATCGATCCGATCAATGCGCTCCAGGCTGCGATGGAGGGCTTCGAGGTCGACCGTCTCGAGAACGTCCTCGACATCGCCGACATTTACGTCACAGCGACCGGCAACCGCGACATCATCTCGGCTGAGCACATGTCGCGCATGAAGCACCAGGCCGTCGTCGCCAACATCGGCCACTTCGACAACGAGATCGACATGGTCGGCCTCGGCGCGCTGTCCGATGTCCAGAGGCGGCCGGTCAAGCCGCAGGTGGACGAGTTCGTGTTCCCACGAGGCAACTCGGTGATCGTGCTCGCCGAGGGGCGACTTGTGAACCTTGGCTGCGCCACCGGGCACCCGAGCTTCGTGATGTCGATGAGCTTCACGAATCAGGTGCTCGCCCAACTCGAGCTTCACGCAAACGCAGAGCAGCTCGAATCGGGTGTCCACGTGCTGCCGAAGCGGCTCGACGAGGAAGTGGCCCGGCTGCACCTCGACAAGCTCGGCGCCAAGCTCACTCGGCTCACCGATTCCCAGGCGGGATACCTGGGCATCGACGCCGATGGTCCGTACAAGGCAGAGCGCTACCGGTACTGATACTCCGCAAAAATCGAGATCTGGCAGGCCGGGGCTGGACCTACCGTCGGCAAGGTGCTGTTCGAGGTTCGGTGTCCCGGATGCGGCGTGCTGGGTTGGTGTCCCTGTGAGGCGTGCATCGCCTCGTTGCTGCCGCCGCAGCCGGCCACGATCGCGGGCGCGCTGTCGGTTTCGCTGGTGTTTTCCCACGAGGGCGTCGGGCGCGAGTTCATCCACGCGTTGAAATACCGCCGCGAGCGAGCCATCGCTCGCTGGCTGGGCGAATCGGTGGCATTGACTCACCGCGCGACGTACCTCGCCGACACGGGTCTGCCCCCGCCGTGCCCCGTCGACACCGTCACCTGGGCTCCCACCACCGCAGCGCATCGGCGCGCTCGGGGGTTCGATCAGGCCGAGGTTCTGGCGCGAGCGGCAGCGAGGGCAATGCGAGTGCGGCGAGCGCGTCTGCTCGATCGGATCGGCACCACCGTGCAATCGGGAGCAAGTCGAATCGACCGATTGGCCGGTCCGGATTTCGTCGGTCGCCCGGGGGCGGCAGGTCGCCGAATCTTGCTGGTAGACGACGTGCTCACAACCGGAGCAACGTTGCGCGTGGCGACCGAAGCGCTGTTCGCAGCAGGAGCGGCAGCGGTGCATGTGGCTGCGTGTGCCAGGCGTGGTGACGAACGCCGGGTCGACCGGCCCGCACCGGATGCCTAACATGGCACTCCCTTCGGAAGCGGGCGGTGCCGCCGGACCGGTGGCGCACCCAGAAAGCTGAGGAAAAGCCGAGTGCAGATCTCCATCACCGGTCGGAAGGTTCAGGTTCCAGACGATGTGCGGGCCGCGGTAGAGAGGAAGATCGGAGCACTCGACCGATTCCTCGGCGATCTCGAGCGCGCCGAGGTGGTATTCCGGGAAGAGAAGAACCCGCGCATCGCCGAGCGAGAACAGGTCGAGGTGACGTTGCTGGGCCATGGCCATCACGTGCGCGCCACGGTGGCAGGGATCGACCAACACCAGGCGTTGGATCTGGCAGTCGGCAAGCTGGGCAAGCAGCTGCGCAAGCTCAAGACCCGAGTGGTGCGACGGCATCGGCCGAACCTGCAACGCGACGAGGTGCACCACCCCTTGGCGCGACTGGACAACGACTTGGTGAACGGCGCGATGGCGGCCGACGCTCCGGGCCCCGACGACGACGAATGGGTGCCGAAGATCGTGCGTCGCAAGACGTTCGATCTGGAACTGATGGATCCCACCGAGGCTGTGATGCGCATGCAACTGCTCGACCACGATTTCTTCTTGTTCGTGAACGTCGACAGCGACAAGCCCAGCGTCGTGTACTTGCGGTCCGACGGCCACGCAGGGCTCATCGAGATCGACGGCTAAACGCTTTTGGCGCTCAACCGCGCAGCGACGCGCCGAGCAAAACTCAGGCTTTCGGGCTGGAGGCCACCGGTAGCCTGCGTTCGTGGCCCTGTTCCAGCGTGTGCTCCGTGCCGGGGAAGGCAAGAAGCTCAAGGCGCTGGAGGCGCTGGCTCCAGAAATCAACGCCGTCGAGCCCCTTGTCGAGGCGCTCTCGGACGATCAGCTCCGGGCGCGAACTGCTGAGTTTCGCTCCGAGCTGGATCGAGGGGCGGAGCTCAACGACATCCTGATCGACGCCTTCGCGGTCGCGCGTGAGGCAGCTCGGCGCGTCATCGGCCAGCGCCACTACGACGTCCAACTGATCGGCGGGGCAGCCCTGCACTTTGGCTGGGTGGCAGAGATGCGCACCGGCGAGGGCAAGACGCTCGTGTCGACCCTGCCCGTCTACCTCAACGCGCTGAGCGGCAAGGGTGTCCACATCGTCACGGTGAACGACTACCTCGCAGCGCGCGACGCCGAATGGATGGGCCGCATCCATCGCTTCTTGGGCCTGGACATCGGTCTCGTCGTCTCCGGTGCGTACGACAGCGTGCACAAGCGCCGCCAATACGCCGCAGACATCACCTACGGCACCAACAACGAGTTCGGTTTCGACTACCTGCGCGACAACATGGCGCCGACGCGCGCAGCGCAGGTGCAGCGCGGCCACAACTACTGCATCGTGGATGAGGTCGACTCGATCCTCATCGACGAGGCGCGCACCCCGCTCATCATCAGCGGGCGGGTCGCGGACGCGGCGAAGCTCTACCAGCAGTTCGCACGCATTGCAGCGACGATGGTGCGCGACGTCGACTACGAGGTCGAAGAGGACAAACGAAACGTCGCGGTGCTTGAACCGGGCATCAGCAAGGTCGAGGGGGCGTTGGGCATCGAGAACCTCTACGACGAGGTCTCGGCCAATCTCGTCCACCAGATGAACGCTGCCCTGCGGGCAAAGGAGCTGTACGGGCGCGACCGCGACTACGTGGTCTCACACGGGGAAGTGAAGATCGTCGACGAGTTCACCGGCCGGATCCTCGAGGGCCGGCGCTGGGGCGAAGGGTTGCATCAGGCGGTCGAGGCCAAAGAGGGTGTGCGGATCAAGGAAGAGAACCAGACGCTCGCCACCATCACCCTGCAGAACTACTTCCGCCTCTACGACAAGCTCGCCGGCATGACCGGAACGGCCACCACCGAGGCTGCCGAGTTCGCCAGCACGTACGGCCTCGACGTCGTCCCCGTGCCGACCCACCTCCCCGTCGCACGGGCCGATCACGGCGACCTCATCTACAAGACCGAGCCAGCCAAGCTCGAAGCGGTCGTCGACGACATCTCCGATCGGATGCGCACGGGCCAGCCGATTCTCGTCGGCACCGTGACCGTCGAGAATTCCGAGAAGCTCGCAGCCGCGCTCGACCGGCGCGGGATCGCCCACAGCGTGCTCAACGCCAAGGAGCACACCCGCGAGGCCGAGATCATTGCCCAGGCGGGGCGGCTCGGTTCAGTGACGGTGGCCACCAACATGGCCGGCCGTGGCGTCGACATCCTGCTCGGGGGCAACCCGGAAGGGCTTGCCCGGCGCGACCTGCTGCGCGACAAGATCGACCCTGACGATCCCGCCAACATCGATTCCTACATGAACCTCGTCGAGCGGTACGAACCCGATTGCCGGGCCGAGGGCGACCAGGTACGCAAGCTCGGTGGGCTGTACGTGCTCGGCACCGAGCGACACGAGTCGCGGCGCATCGACAACCAGCTGCGAGGACGTTCCGGTCGCCAGGGCGACCTGGGCGAGAGCCGCTTCTACCTGTCGCTCGAAGACGACCTCATGCGCCTGTTTGCCACTGGCGCCGTCAACTGGGTCATGGACCGCACGCTGCCCGACGACGTGCCGCTCGAAGCGAAGATGGTCACCAAGGCGATCGAGCGTGCCCAGAACACCGTCGAGCAGAAGAACGCTGAGGTGCGCAAGAACGTCCTCAAGTACGACGAGGTGATGAACGAGCAGCGCAAGGTGATATACGCCCGGCGCGAGCAGATCCTCAGCGGCGATGACCTGCGGGCTGAGTCGATTGAATACCTGCGGGACGCAACCGCGGCCGCGGTCGCCGATCACTGCGCCGGTGATGTCGTGCAGGAGTGGGACGTCGACGGTCTGCTGGCGACCATCCGCACCTACTGGCCCAGCGAGCTCACGGCGGAGGACCTATCAGGGGACGGCAACCGCAATTGGATGCCCGCCGACGTCACCGGGCTGCTGTGCGCTGACGGCGTTGCGCACTACGAGGCGCGTGAAGCCGAGGTCGGCCCCGCGGCAATGCGCGAGGTGGAGCGCCAGGTGCTGATGCGGCTCATCGATCAACGCTGGCGTGAGCATCTCGCCGACATGGACCACCTGCGCGAGGGCATCCATCTGCGCGGCATCGGTCAGAAGGACCCAGTCGCGGAATGGCAGCGCGAGGGCTTCGACATGTTCGCAGCCATGCTCGAGCGGGCCTATCGAGACTTCGTGACCTACGTGATGCACGTGCAGGTCACCACCGCCGACAGTGCCCCCGAATCCGCAGCTGGGTCCGGCGGGGGCACCCACAGCGTCGCAGCGGTCGACAGAAACGGTCGCTCTCAGACCACAGACGTGCAGTACTCGGCTCCGGATCTGGCGCCCGCGGAAATCGGGGGCGGCAACGGCTCGGGATCCGCAACGGCGCCGGGCAGCGTGCGCCGAGGCCCCAGCGGTCCGTCGCAGTCGAGGCGCGTCGCTGCGGCCGCCACCGGCACTGTGGTCAAGTCGGCCGAGCAGAAGCTGGGGCGCAACGATCCCTGCCATTGCGGATCAGGCCGCAAGTTCAAGCACTGTCACGGCCGCTGAGGCACTGCCGTGAGCCGAACATTGAGCGACTATGCCGACGCGCTGGCCGACCTGGATCGGCGCGTGACCGAGGCGCATCAGTATCTGGGGATCGACGAGGCGCGTTCGGTGGCGAACCGTCTGGAAGCCGAGGCGTCAGAGCCGTCACTGTGGGACGACCCCGACCGCGCCCGCGCCGTCACCACCCGGCTGTCGCGAGTGCGCGACGACGTCGAGCGCTGGGAGCGGGCGCGAGCCGAAGTCGACGACGCCAACGCACTTGCCGAGCTGGCGATCGAAGAGGACGACGCCGAACTGCTTCCCGAGATCGACGAGGTGGTCGAAGCCGCCGAACGTCGGCTCGCGAACATCGAGCTGATGGCGCTGTTCAGCGGCGAGCACGACCACAACGACGCTGTCTGTGAGATCAATTCGGGTGCTGGGGGCACCGACGCCTGTGATTGGGCCGAGATGCTGCTGCGGATGTATCAGCGATGGGCCGAGCGCAACGACTTCTCCGTCGAGCTGACCGAGGCCACCGACGGGGGAGAAGCAGGGATCAGCTCTGCGACCTTCCTTGTCAAAGGGCGACACGCCTTCGGCTTCCTTGCGGCAGAACGCGGCGTGCACCGACTGGTGCGAATCTCACCGTTCGATGCGCAGTCCCGGCGGCACACGGCGTTCGCCTCGCTGCGGGTCGTGCCGTTCTTCGACGAGGTCTCAGACGAGGTTCCCATCGACGAGGGCGATTTGCGCATCGACACCTACCGCTCGTCGGGAGCGGGCGGCCAGCATGTGAACGTCACCGACTCGGCGGTGCGCATCACCCACCTTCCCACCGGCATCGTGGTGGCCTGCCAGAACGAGCGCAGCCAGCACCAGAACAAGGATCGCGCCATGCAGATGCTGGCTGCGAAGCTGGCTGATCGGCAGCGCACCGAGCGACAAGCCGAGGTAGCAGCGCTGGCGGGTGAGCAGCGCGATGTGGCCTGGGGCAGCCAGATCCGCTCGTACGTCCTGCATCCGTACCAGCAAGTCAAGGACTTGCGGACCAATGTCGAGATCGGAAACGTCGACGCCGTGCTCGATGGCGATCTGGGCGGCCTGATGGAGGCGTACCTACGCTGGAAGCGGGCCCAACGAGGCGCTGCCGAAACCAGCTAGCTCGTGCGTGGGGTCGCAGTCGAGTCAAGCGAGCATTGCGCTCGCCGACGTGACCGAGATTCGGCGGGCCGACGGCGTACCTTGGGAAACGGCCCCGCCGCCAGCGGGCCGCATCCATGTGAACCCAGGGCGCGCATGATCCGCTTCGACAACGTCACCAAGATTTACAAGGGCGACACGCGCGCCGTCGACGGCGTGACGCTCAACATCGAGAAGGGTGAATTCGTCTTCTTGGTGGGCCCGTCGGGTTCGGGAAAGTCCACGATGCTGCGGCTCATGACCTGCGAGGAAAAGGCCACTGAGGGCCAGATTCACGTGGCCGGCAAGGAACTCTCGAGGCTCAACAGCTGGCGGATTCCCTACTTGCGTCGCAACATCGGCTCGGTCTTCCAGGACTTCAAGCTGCTGCCGAACAAAACCGTGCACGAGAACGTGGCATTCGCGCTTGAGGTGATCGGCCGGCCGCACAGCGTCATCCGAACGCAGGTCCCCGCGATCTTGGAGCTGGTGGGCCTCGACGGCAAACAGAAGCGCTTTCCCGACGAGCTGTCCGGTGGCGAGCAGCAGCGCGTCAGCATTGCTCGGGCCTTCGTGAATCGCCCGCTCATCCTGCTCGCGGACGAGCCGACCGGAAACCTCGACCCCGACACCTCCGAGGAGCTCACCTCGCTGCTCGACCGCATCAACCGCACTGGCACCACCGTCGTCATGGCAACCCACGATCGCTCGATTGTCGACCGGATGCGCCGCCGCGTGGTCGCGCTTCGAGGGGGAGAGCTGATTCGTGACGAGCAGCGTGGGGCGTACGGCACCGAATCCGGCACGTCCGAGGCTGTGCCGCCCGCCGTGCCGCCCATACGGGGCAGTGCAGCGGCGCACTTCGACGCTGCGGCCCAGCAGCTTGCGCCGAGGCGAGATACGTGAGCCGGATCCGCTACTTCGCCCGCGAGACCTGGACGAACATCCGGCGGAATCTGACGCTCACCTTCGCTGCCATCCTCACGGTCGCGGTGGGGGTGATGCTGGTCGGCATGGGCCTCATGGCCGGCTACGCCAGCTCGAACGCCCTTGGTCGCTGGGAGGGCGGCGTCCAGTTCGAGGTGTTCCTGCACCCCCAGATCGACGGCAGCCAGATCGACGCGCTCGGCGTCGAACTGCAGAATCACCCCGAGATCGACCGCATCGAATTCTTCAGTGCCGATGAGGCATATGCGCTGGTGTCCCAGCAGATGTCAGACCAGCCCGAGCTGCTCGCTCAGGTGTCGCCCGCAGCGCTGCCCCCGTCGTACCGCGTCGTTCCGCGCTCGGTTGAAGCCGAGCTGATCGAGTCGCTCGCCGCTCAGTTCCGGCAGCGGCCCGGTGTGCTCGCAGTCGAAACCGGGCGCGAGGAGGTCGATGCCATCCGGACGTGGTTCGCCTCGTTCCAGGGCATCGTGCTGCTGCTGTCGATTGTGCTGTCCGGCGCGAGCGTCATGCTCATCTTCAACTCGATTCGCGTTGCCATGTACGCCCGGCGCCGCGAGATCGAGGTGATGAAGCTGGTGGGAGCCACCAACAGCTTCATCCGATTCCCGTTCATGCTCGAAGGCATGCTGCATGGCCTCGTCGGCGGTGTCATCGGGGCCATTTCGGCGGGAGCGCTGCGGGGCCATGTCGAGGGACTGTTCTCGCGGTCGGACGTGCTGGCCTTCTTCCGTTCGTTCGTGGTGACCTCCAGCCAGTTCTCGAATGTTGTGTTCGTCACCGTGATCGCCGGTGTGGTTGTGGGGGCGCTTGGCTCGGCGCTCGCTGCAAGCCGATTCCTCGACGTTTGACACGGCTTGACGTAGAGAACGGCTCGACGTAGGGAACGGCTCGGCGTGTAGACAAGCCGCCGACACAACCGCCCGTCACCACGGGCGTTTCTCAATGCGAGGGGGCACAGTGCCGGAGTTCGAGACGATCCTGTACGAGGTCGATGACCGCGTCGCAACCATCACGCTGAACCGGCCGGAACGGCTGAACGCCTTCAACAGCCAGATGCAGCGTGACGTGCTCGACGCCATCGATCTTGCGGATGCCGACGACGAAGTCCGAGCGGTGATCTTCACTGGCGCCGGCCGCGGCTACTGCGCTGGCGCCGACCTGGGCAAGGGCGCCGCCACGTTCGACGACGACAGTCAGACCGACGAGCAGAAGGCCCAGCGTTCCACCGAAGGACGTTCAGCTGACGACCTGTCGTGGATGCGTGACGGCGGCGGGCTGCTGACGTTGCGGCTGTACGAGTTCAACAAGCCGCTCATTGCTGCCATCAATGGCCCTGCCGTGGGCGTGGGCATCACGATGACGCTGCCGATGGACGTGCGGCTGGCATCGACCAAGGCACGCATCGGCTTCGTGTTCGCGCGCCGGGGCCTGGTGCCCGAGGCGTGCTCGTCGTACTTCTTGCCGCGGGTGGTCGGTGTGTCGAAGGCACTCGAGTGGTGCTTCAGCGGCCGGGTGTTCGATGCCGACGAGGCGCTTGCCGGTGGGCTGGTGCGCAGCTTGCACGAGCCCACCGAGTTGTTGCCCGCTGCGCGGTCAATCGCGGCAGAGATCGCCGAGAACACCTCTGCGATCTCGGTCACACTGATCCGGCACATGATGTGGCGGATGCTTGGAGCGGACCATCCGATGGAGGCCCACAAGGTCGATTCGCGTGGCATCTTCAACCTCGGCCGGGGCGCCGATGCGCACGAGGGCGTGGTGTCGTTCCTCGAGAAGCGTTCGCCGGAGTTCTCGCTGCGCCCCAGCGAGGACCTTCCCGACTTCTTCCCCTGGTGGGACGAGCGCCAGTTCAGCTAGCCCAGCCAGCAGCTAGCCCAGCCAGCTCGTCAACACGGCGCTGATTCGGGGTGCCCGACTAGGGTGCGATGTCGGCGTGGCGCCGGGGCGCGGCCGCAGGGGGCACACCGATGGACATCGGAATACTGATGCCGTTCGCCAGCGACGGCTGGCACGACATCACAGACGGGCAGGTGTACAGCGAGGAGCTGGGCCTGGCCCGGCTCGCCGACGACCTCGGCTTCGATGTGGCTTGGGCTGCCGAGCACCACTTCTTCGGGTACTCGTTCTGCCCGGACAACACGCAGCTGCTCGCGTACCTGGCTGGCGTCACCACCCAGATCGAGGTCGGCACTGCCGCGGTGATCATGCCGTGGAACGAACCGCTGCAGGTCGCCGAGCGGGTTGCCCTGCTCGACCACGTGTCGGGCGGCCGGTTCCGTTTCGGCGTTGGACGCGGCCTGTCGCGTCGCGAGTACGCGCCATTCCGTGCCATTGAGATGGACGAGTCCCGTGCCCGCTACGACGAGGGCACCGCGATGGTGATCGAAGCACTGCGCACGGGCTTCATCGAGGGCGACGGGCCGTTCTATCCCCAGCCACGCACCGAGATCCGCCCCCGTCCCGAGCGCTCGTTTGACGACCGCTTGTATTGCGTGGCCTCCAGTGACGACTCCGTCGAGGCGGCGGCGCGTTTCGGCGGCCGCATGACGATGTTCGCGGACCGCTCCTGGGAGCATCGCATGCCCAGCATCGAGGCGTATCGCTCCCGATTCTCCGAAATTCACGGCAGCGCGGCACCGACGCTGATGACAGCGGACTTCTGCTTGTGCATGCCTGATGCGACCGAAGCCGAAGAGCGCGCCCACCACTACATGGGCACCTACTTGGGCAGCCTGCTCGAGCACTACGAGGTGATGGGCGACCATTTCGCGGTCACCGAGGGCTACGACGCCTATGCCAAGGCTTCTGAAGTGCTGCGGCGGGTTGGGGAGAGCGGCTTTCTCAAGATGTTCATGTCGGCCACGGCGTGGGGAACCCCCGATCAGATCTTGGCCACGCTCGAACGGCGTCGGGAGATGATCGGGCCGTTTGAGTACACGACGGCGTTCCGGTACGGCGGAATCCCCTTCGACGAAGCCAAGGCGTCGATGGAGCTGTTCGCTGAAGAGGTCCTGCCGGTGCTGAAGACGTGGAACTAAGGGTTCGCCATAGGTTAACTCGCGTGGTGTAGTGTCGGGTGGGTGGAGTTGTCGGCGGCCGCTGCCGGGGTGTTGTTCGAGACGGTGATGCCGCATCTGGGCGAGCGTCAGCGGCGTGTGGCGGCCGGCGCGATGGCCGAGGCGCTGGGTCGTGGCGGGCAGGCGTTCGTGGTGGGAGCGTCGGGGATCTCGACTTCGACGATGTCGCGGGCGGTGCGCGAGGTGCGCGCTGGGGTCGAGCCGTCGCACCGTCAGCGCGCTGCGGGCGGCGGGGACCGCCCGGCGGTCGACAAGCAGCCCGGTCTGCTCGAGGCGCTCGACGAGCTGGTGCATCCGGTCACGCGGGGCAGCCCGATGTCGCCGCTGCGCTGGACGCTGAAGTCGACGCGCCAGCTCGCCCGCGAGCTCGCCGGGCAGGGCTTCAAGGCGTCCGCTGAGCTGGTGCGCCGGCTGCTGCACCAGATGGGCTACTCGCTGCAGGCGCCGGCCAAGCAGAACGAGGGTGCCGGCCATCCCGACCGCGACGCCCAGTTCGCCTACCTCAACGCGCTGGCGGAGGAGTTCGGCGCCGCCGGGGAGCCGGTGATCAGCGTGGACACCAAGAAGAAGGAACTGATCGGGTCCTACGCCAACGGCGGCACCGAGCCGCAGCCCGCCGGGCAGCCCCAGCGGGTCAGCGTGCACGACTTCGCCGACCGGGCGCTGGGAGAGTTCGCCAAGGCCGTCCCCTACGGCGTCTACGACGTCGCCAACAACGCCGGCTGGGTCAGTGTCGGCGACTCCGCCGACACAGCCGAGTTCGCCGTGGAGTCCATCCGCCGCTGGTGGGCCACCCTGGGCCGCGACCGGTTCCCGCAAGCGACACGGCTGCTGATCACCGCCGACGCCGGCGGCTCCAACGGCTACCGGCCCCGCGCCTGGAAATGGTTCCTCGCCCGCCTCGCCGCCGACACCGGCCTCGAGATCACCGTCGCGCACTACCCGCCCGGCACCAGCAAATGGAACAAGATCGAGCACCGCCTCTTCAGCTTCATCTCGATGAACCGGCGAGGCCGACCCCTCACCGACATCGCCGCCATCGTCGAGCTCATCGCCTCCACCACCACCCAAGCCGGGCTCACCGTCCAAGCCGCCTACGACCCCAACTGGTACCAACGCGGCATCAAGATCACCGACCGCCAAATGCAACACCTGCCGCTGCGCCCCCACGACTGGCACGGCGAATGGAACTACACCATCACACCGACCAAACACGCGACCTAACCCGCGGCGACCCCTAACGACATCGAACGTGATTCCGACCGAGGCCGTTTCTCGGCCGTCCCAGCGCAGTGCTGGGCCGGTGCTTGGACCCCTGCACGGCATTCGGATCATTGACCTTTCGGCGGTGGTCTCGGGCCCATTCGGCACGTCCATCCTGGCCGACCAGGGTGCCGATGTCATCACCGTGGAGCCCGTGCACGCGCCGGACATCGTCCGCAACGCAGGTCCGTCGGTGGAGAGCGCCCGAGGCGTCAGCGCCTTCTGGGCTGCGATGAACCGCAACAAGCGCTCGGCGGCGCTGAATCTGCGGCATGCAACGGGGAAGCAGATCGTGAAGGACCTGGTACGCGAGGCCGATGTCGTGGTCCAGAATTTCCGTCCCGGCGTGCTGGACCGCATGGGACTCGGCTGGGACGTGCTGAGCGCGATCAACCCGCAGCTGGTGATGTGCTCAGTCAGCGGCTTCGGCGCTGACGGCCCCTATTCTCATCGTCCGGCGTTCGATCCGATCGTGCAGGCGATCGCCGGCTATCCCATGGTGCAGATCGACGCCAATGACAAGCCGCAGCTGATGGCGACGATCGTCTGCGACAAGGTGACGTCGCTGAACGTCGCACAGTCTGTCTGCGCAGCGCTGGTGGCGCGGGCGAACGGCTTCGGCGGCCAGCACATCGAGCTCGCGATGATCGACGCCAGCATTCATTTCCTGTGGCCCGAGGCGATGTGGAACGAGACCTATCTCGACCACGAGACCGACATGCCCAACCTGTCGTCGATCTATGAGCTGTTCCCGGCAACCGACGGATGGGTGATGGTGTATCCGATGGCCACCGATGCCCACTGGCAGGGAATGTGCGAAGCCCTCGGTCGGCCCGATCTTGCTACCGATCCTCGCTTTGTGGACCTGCAGGGCCGGGTGCTGTACGGCGGCGACGTGAACGACGAATTGGCGCGGGAGACTGCACGATTCTCGAGCGCCGAATTGGTGGACCTCATGGACGCTGCCGATGTTCCCGTTGGGCCGGTCAACACTCGCCAGGAAGTGATCGAAGATCCGCACGTCCGCTACCGGGGAATCGTCGTGGAGTCGGTGCATCCGACTGCTGGGCGTATACGCACGGCGCGGCCTCCCGCCCTCTACTCGGCGACTCCGTCTCGGCCGGCGCGGCCTGCGCCGCTGCACGGCGAGCACACCGAAGAAGTGCTTGCGGAAATCCTGAGCTATGACGAAGCCCGCTTGGCCGCGCTGCGATCCGAGGGCGTCATTGGCTGAGCCCGCTACGTCGACGTTGCGGCGGAGTGGGTCGCTGGTGCATGCGATTCGGGATCGTCGCCCCAGCCGGTGAGCGCGATGCCCACGATGCAGGCTGCGACTGCGAGGGCAAAAGCGGGGCCGAAGCTGTCGAACCGGTCGGCAAGAAGGCCGCCGAGCTGCGGTCCTGCCGCCAGGCCGAGGCCGAAGACGATCGTCGCGACGCCGTAGGCGGCACCGAACTCGTCGCCGGCGAGGTTGTCGCTGACGCGGGCGGCGATCGAAGTGATGATGCCCGTGAACGCAGTGCCGAACACGAACGCTGACGCCCACGCAAGCGGCGGCCCGCCAAGCGAAAGCGCCGGATATGCCGTCAAGGTGATGATAGAGACCATCGACACGGCGAAGCCGATGGTGACGGTGCGCCGTCTCCCGAGGCGATCCGCCATGCGGCCGAAGATCGGTCCACCGGCGATGCTGCCGATGCCAATGGACGAGAAAGCGATCGCGGCGCCCCGAGCGTCGAAGATGTCGGCGTAGCCCTCGAGGTGGCTCACGATGAACGTGAGCACTGTGGTGACCACGAAAGCGTGCAGTGTGTAGGCGGTGATCAGCCGGCCCGCTTGGGGCACCTTGGCGAGCGCGGCGCGGGCACCCCCGAAGCCCGTGCGCCCCGGTGTGCGCGACCACCGGCGCACCGCAACAACGAGGGCGACCAGCGCCACCGCACCGATGATGAGTTCGACTCGGTACACGTTGCGCGGATGGCTGAGGTCCGCTGCGACGAGGACGGCCTCGGCCGAGCCTGCGCTGTCCGGATCGCTCAGCAGGGCGTCGATCGCGGCCGCTGCGACCATGCCGCTGCCGACGCCGCCGGTCATCCAACCCGCAGCAGCACCCCTGCGCTCGGGCCCCAGCAGCTCGGCAGCGAGTCCGGGCGTGCCCACCCAAACACCAGCCGCACAAAAGCCTGTCAGCGCGAGGGCGAATGCAGCGACGCCCACGTTCGGGCTCCACGCCAGCAACGCCAAGCCCGCCACGTTCCCTGCAAGGCCGATCCGAACCGCCCCGCTCAAACCGATGCGCCCCACGGTCAGCGCGACCACCAGCGAGCCCAGGACGTACAGCAGCAGGTTCAGTGAACCCAGAGCGCCGGCGATGGTATTGGACAGGTCGAAGCCGTCGCGCAGATCCGCGAACAGCAGCGAGTACGTGAAACGACCGAACGATTGCGACACCGCCGCCGATGCGGCCAGCGTGAGCAGCGTGGCGATCTTGCGGGCGCGACTGAACCCTTCGGAATGCGCGCCGGTGGTCATGCTCAGTTCCCCAGGACTCATGGCCCAAGACAGGCGGAACCTTGCATGTGCGGCGGCCGGCGCTCAGTCGTGTGGCCAGGTAACTGCCGGAACGGGCGGGCGCTGGCCGTAGATGGTCTCGGTGGTGATGACGCGTCGGGGGGAACGCTGGCCGTCGGCGAACTTGGCCACGTCGGCGCGGATGACCTCACGGTCGTTGTCGTCGCCGAAGAAGCGCTCGCGCAGGTCCTCGGGCGAGGCAAACGACACCAACGCGAAGCCGTCGAGCGGCTGGCCGCTGAGCGTGGCCACAACGCTCATTTGGGTGTAGTCCCACATGCCCGGATGGTGCCGGAGCGCGAGCGGTGCATGCGTGTCGCGCCAGTGGCTGTCGCCTTCGGCATGGGTGAGGTCCGGGTGGTGCACCATCGGGAAGATGGCGGTGACGCCCGGTGACGGGCTGCCGGGTTCGGCCGTCTCGGGTCGCTCCCGGATCACGCGGGAGAACGCCAAATAAGTGCCGCATTCCGCAGCGGGAGCGAGCAGCGCAGCGTCGTCGGTCATGGCGCGCACCATGGTCCGGAACGGAAAGCCGCGTGGGTCCTCGGGATCTGCGGCGTAGCAGATGCCGTTGACGCGGGCTGCCACCGCTGCCGCTGCGTGCGGATCGTTGCCGGTCACGACGAGTTCGTGCATGCCCGGACGCTAGTGCTGGGCTGCGAGCGGCGCGGGTGGCGGTGGGGCTCGTGCGGCCTGTCGGCAGGATGTCTGTGTGCTCGAGATGGACGAAGAGCCGTTTGCCGAGCTCGTCGAGGAGGCGCTTGAGCTGATTCCCGACGGGCTGCGTGACCTGATGGACAACGTCGCGATTTTCGTCGAGGACCGGGGCTCCGATCCTGACCTGCTGGGCGTGTACGAGGGCATTCCGCTGACCGAGCGGCACGACTACGGCGGATTGGCGATGCCTGACAGCATCGTCATCTACCGCTTGCCGATCCTGGAGATGTGCGAGACGGCCGACGAGGTGATCTCAGAGGTCTCGATCACGGTCACCCATGAGATCGCCCACCACTTCGGCATCGATGACGACCGACTGCACGAGCTCGGTTGGGACTGAGGTTCGCCTCGCGGTCCAGAACGCTTAGATACGGCCGAGGCCGAGATCGAGGTGGCCGCGTGACACATTGGCGGCCAGTACCTCGGTGGGGCCTTCGGCAAGGCGCATCGCACGGACCCGCCCCAGCATGGCGGCGAGCGGATGTCCGTCGACCAGCGCCGTCCCGCCGACGAGCCCGATGGCGTCGTCGCAGATTCGGCTGAGCGTCTCGGTCGCCAGCGACTTTGCGGCCATGACCTCGTTGACGGCGTTCTCGTCGGAGTCCACGAGTCGCGCGGTGCGGTACAGCGCACTTCGAGCGGCATAGGCAGCGATGCGCATGTTGCCCAGCGTCACTCGTTCCGCGGAGGTGCCGACCGCGTTGGGCTGTTCGGCCGACGACTGCCGGGCGGCTCGGGCCGCCAGCGTGTCGGTGACGAGCTGCAGGGCGAAACGGCATTGGCCGACGCAATCCGCCGCAATGGCCATGCGCGTGGCGCTGATTTGCGTCAGCGCTCGGCCCATGCCTCGGCCTGCTCCGCCGATGACGTGACTCGCCGGCAGGCGCACATCGGTGAACGTGAACGCAGCGTGGTGGCTGCCATCGAGCGTGCCGAACCGCTGCGCCAGGGTCACGCCAGCTCGGCTGGTCTCGATGAGAACCATTGCCGGCCCAGCACCTTCGACTTCGACCAGCGCATTGATGAAGTCGGCTTCCGCGCCGCCCGTCACATACGACTTCTGCCCGTTGACGATCAGTTCGTCGCCGTCGCGCCGGGCCCAGGTGTGACGTGGCGCGTCGGACGGCTCGGTGAAGCCAAAACCGCTGCGGAGTTCCCCGGCGAGGTACGGCAGCAGGAATTCCGAGCGCAACGGTTCTCCGACCTGCGCCAGCACGCCGGGCGATGGGCCGAAGATGCCGTGCAGGTTGCCGACGCCGCGGCTTGCGAGCGTGTCACGCATGATGCACAGCGCCAAGGCCCCCGCTTCGGATCCGCCGAATGCCGCCGGCTGCGTCATGGCGAACACACCCGCCGCCTTCGATGCCTCCCGAACGGCTCCGGCAAGCTCAGAATCGCCGTCGGCGCCTGCCTGCTCGGCAAGTGTCACCAACACCGACGCGAGCTGCTCGGCCACAGCGAGCCAGGTCTTGTGTTCAGCGTCCAGGAAATCCGGCATCGCCGGGACTCTAGGAGGTGTGGCTGCGGATCCAGTCGGTGATCAGGTCGGCAGCCTCGGCGCGGGCGCTGGGGGGATCCATCAGGTAATGATCGCCGGCGATGCTGTGCATCGGTACGTCGGGCGCACCCGGCCGGCTGCGCAGCGCGTCGACAATCTTGGCGGTGTCGGAGGAGAAGATGCCCGTGTCGGCATCGGCGTCGATGACCAGCGCCGGCAGCGTGATGTCCCGGGCCTGGTCGGTGCTGCACTGCGAGTCGCCGAGGCTCCACATCGACAGCCAGGTCCGCAGCGAGCTGACCGTGCCGACGCCGAAGATCCCGTAGTTGGCCCTGCGCGGGTCGCCGAGGTAGCACCCGGGCACGGCTCGCCGGCTGGGATCGATCGAGCCGTCGAGCATGCGCAGGTCGGCCCACAGCCGCGGCACCACGAACAGGCGCTCGCGATGGCCCGCTGCAGCCAACCGATCCAGTTCGTCCTTGCACCACGAGGTGATGCGGTCGTTGCGCGCACGCTGCGCGGCTCGGTACGCCGTCACGAATTCGGTACTGAAGGGAGGCTGCCGGTCTGGGGCGAACGGGTCGAGGGCCGGATCGACGCTGAGCGGATCGTGCTCATCGGTCACCGAGGGATCCATCCAGTTCGTCAGCACTTCGGCCCGGCCGGTGTGCGCCACGATCGAGACGTACAGGTCGCCCTGCGCCAGATCGTCGATCGCTGGGTTGAGGCTGCTGCGGCTGTATTCGGGAACCAGATTGGGTGCGGTGGCCTGGGCTTGATACGTGGCCATGAGCGATCCGCCGCCGCTGTTGCCTAGCAGCACGACGCAGTCGACGCCCTGGCTGCGCAGCCAACGCACGCCGACGTCAATGTCAGCGAGTGCCAGATCGGCCAGAAAATACGGCTCCGCACCCCGGAAGCGGGTGTTCCAGCCCAGGAAGCCCAGGCCCCGCTCGGCGATGTAGCTGGCGAGATAATGCTCGCTGAAATCGATGTTGTAGTGGGTTGCGATCAGCGCTGTCCGCGGCTCGTGTCCCGCCGGGCGGTAATAGACGCCCTGGCACGGATGCCCGCCGACCCCCGCCCGGGGAGCACTGGCGCTTGGCAAGGCGACGAACTCGCGGGTGACGCGATCGGTCGAGCTGTCGGTCACGGGTTGTTGACCGCCGTCAGGCGGAGGCGCCCGACATCGGAGTCCGCATCACGGCGAGGGCACCGTCGGGGTCAGCCGTGATGCCCGGTGTGTCGACGCACAGTTCGACCATGATGCCGTTGGGGTCGACGTAGTACAGCGAGTGGCACCAGCCGTGATCGATGTCCATCAGCGGCTTGATCCCCGCCTCGGTCATGCGCTCACGGACAGAGTCCTGCATCTGCGGGTTGGCTCGCACTGCGACGTGGTTCACCCACACCGGCAGGCCCACCGATGTGCTGAGGTCGGTGCTGAAGTCCGGCTGCTCGCCCATGTTCTCGATGCTGAAGAATGCGATGCACTCGTCGTCACCGATGTCGTAGAAGACGTGTTTGATCCAGCCGGCTGGACGCCCGTCCGTAGGTGGCCGCTCCTCACCTTCGGCGTGGACCAGCGGAAACCCCATCAGGTCCTCGTAGAACCGGTGGGTCGCTTCAAGATCCTTGGTCGCGAATGCGACGTGATGCAATGCCATGTCTCCCCCCGCTGCGTCGTGTGCCTCACAGCGTCGCGCAATCTCAGGCTCTCACAATGCCGCGGGCCCGGCGTGCCTGCGGACGACGTGACTGGCGCCGTCAGCCCAGCGGGAAATTGGCCACGTTTACATAGTGACCCCACGGCGCCGACTCGACCAGGCAGACCTCCGCCACAGCGAACTTTTCGTCGAGTTGGGGCCAGTCCAGCGACGGCTCGGTGCGCTTGAAGCGGGCAATGGTCAGATGGCCGACGAAGGGATGATCCGGTGGCGGCTGGCCGATGAAGCTGGTGGCGTCGGTAACGGAAGCAGCAAGTTCGTCGACGCCGGCGGCAGGCAACATGAGCACGCCGCGGCCCAGTCGTTCGACAGCGGGGCCGAGCGCGACGCCTGCCGGTGCGAGCGCAGCGGACTCGAGCGCCCGAAGCGCCTCGTCTTGGTCGCAATCGCCGAGGAATCGCAGCGTGATGTGCATGCGCTCGGGTGCTGTCCATCGCACACCGGGCGACGGTGGCCGGGGGAGTGCCGCAAGCTCGCAGACCACATGTTCGGGAGGCCAGATAGCCACGAACAGGCTGGGCACGGCCCGACTGTAGACAAGCCACCGGCGCGCGGATGCAATCCGACGAGGCTGGATTACGCTCGCTGTGGTGACGCAGCGCGTGCGATACGCGGTGGGTCTCGTCGCTGGCTGCCTGCTCGTTGCGGCCGGATTGGCCGGTTGCAGCGACGACAGCGACGAGACACCCCAGACCGTGGTCCAAGGCACAGACGCGCCTGCGGTCAGCTCTGCTGGGACCGACGGCACCGCTGCCGGCAGCGACGAGGACGGCGACGACGGCCACGACGATGACGACGACGTCCCGGAGCATGACGACGAAGATTCGGACGACGATTCCGTAGACCGCGACGGCGATGACCATGAGTCGGACGATGATTCCGACGATCGCGACGATGACGATTCGGACGATGACGATTCCGACGATTCCGACGACGACGATTCGGACGATCGCGACGACGACGATTCGGATGATCGGGACGATGACGATTCCGATGACGATTCGGATGATCGGGACGATGACGATTCCGATGACGATTCGGATGATCGGGACGATGACGATTCCGATGACGATTCGGATGATCGGGACGATGACGATTCGGATGATCGGGACGATGACGATTCGGATGATCGGGACGATGACGATTCCGATGATGACTCGGATGATCGGGACGATGACGATTCCGATGATGACTCGGATGATCGGGACGATGACGATTCCGATGACGATTCGGATGATCGGGACGATGACGATTCGGATGATCGGGACGACGACGATTCCGATGACGATTCGGATGATCGGGACGACGACGACTCGGACGACCGGGACGCCGCAACGGCCGAGCCCGCCCGCACCGAGGATCGCCCGTTGGCGCTACAGCTGGCCGTCCCGCAGCTCGACGGAGATCTGTTCGATATCAGTTCGGCGGCCGGTCGCGATGTGCTGTTGTGGTTCTGGGCGCCGTGGTGACCGGCGTGCCAGAGCGAAGCGCCTGCGGTCGCAGCGCTGAAATCACAGCACGGGAACGATCTGCTGATTGTCGGGATTCCCGGCCGCGACACCCGTTCGGCAATGTCGCAGTTCGTGCGCAACTACGGCCTTGAGCAGATCCCGCAGCTCCCTGACGACAACGGCGACCTGTGGACCGCGTTCGGCGTCAGCTACCAGCCCCGCTGGTTCCTGATCCGGGCCGATGGCACCACCGACCGCGGTGGCGGCATCCCACCCGACAACATCATCCAAGACGCTCTCACCCCAGATTGATGACCCGCTCAGCGGCAACTGGGTATGCACTCGGCACCGGTGGCTTTGTCACGCCTGCCTCGTTTCTTGACCGAGTCGCGGGCCGGCTTGTCGACGTCTTGATCATGGTTTGGCTTGTCGGGCTCGCGCAGCTCATATTTCTTCCGTTCGACATAGAGCGGTCGATGGGGTTCGGAAGCGGAGTCGCCGTCTCGTGCCGGCTGGGCCTGGCCTTTGCCGTCGCGTCGGCCGTCATCCTCTGGGAAGTATTGGCCACGAACTCGAGGGGGCAATCGCTCGGCAAGTTGGCGGGAACCGTCGTTGCTCAACGAGCGCTGGTCAGTGGGCGCCGACATCGGCGAGCAGTTCTCGCAATAGAGCCGGGGGTTCGTCGGCGGTAGCCGGTGCCTCACCGATCAATGCAGCAAGGCAGCCGGCCTCCACGATCGCACTCGCGGATGCAGGACACGATGTTGTCGCTGTGGCGGCGGATCCCTCGATTCGTGGGGGCAGCGATGTGATCTTGCTGCAGTACGGGACTGAGTCCGGCCGGGTCCTCGTAACGGAGAACATCGGCGACTTTTCAGCGCTGTTGCAGCGTCGAGTGGCGGCAGGGGAGCCACACCCGGGTGTGATCTTCACAAGCCCGGTCCGCTTCAATCGTGCATCCCTGGCCTACCCGGGGAATCTGATCTCGGCACTTGCGACCTTCCTCGCCAGCCCAACTGTGGCCGGTGATTCCTGGACGTGGTGGCTCCAAACCGTCTGAGTGTTCGACTGCGGTAATCGCTTAGGTTATCGACGTATATCGAAATACATTCAACCTCTATGGACGATAAGTTGATGAGTGATGACGGCGGCGAGCTGCAACGCCGTGAGTTGCGTGCTGCCGGGGTGCTCGTCGCGGCCGATGCCCGCTTGCGACCCACCACCACGATGGTCGCCGATGACGAGGCGGGCGACACCATCGCAGTTGCCTCCCTGCTGCTCGACGTGACCCGCCCGGACTGCATCGACCGGGTCGTGATCTGGCTGCGCGATACGGCAACGCTCCTCGAAACCATCCGCGAGCTCGATCGCTGAACATGTGCTCAGCCGGTGCCAAGCAAGTGGTAATACCCGGTTATACTCCCGGTATGAAGGTTGCCGTCTCGATACCAGACGAGGTGTTTCAGGCCGCCGACGAGCTCGCAGTACGCGAGCGCTGCTCCCGCTCAAGCCTCTACGCGCGTGCGTTGCAGCGCCTGCTGGCAGAGGTTGAGCGCGGCGAGATCACGGCTCGGCTCAACGCTGTGTACGGGGCGGAAGCGTCGGAACTCGACGAGGGCCTCCGCGCCGCACAGATCCGAGCGATTTCGGACGACCGTTGATCCGACGCGGTGATATCTGCTGGCTCGACCTCGGCCAGCCAGCAGGATCAGGACCCGCCCATCGCCGTCCATTGGTCGTTGTCTCTGATGACGATTTCAACCGAAGCCGAATCTCGACGGTGATCGGCGTCGTTTGCACAAGCAACCTTCGGTTGGCCGAGGCCCCAGGCAACGTGATGCTGCAGGCAGGGGAATCAGGCTTGCCGCACGACTCAGTCGTCAATGTCTCCCAGGTGATCACGGTCGACAAGGCGGAGCTGACCGAGCCGCCGGTCGGCGCCGTTGGATTGCCGTTGATGAAACACATCGAGGACGGCCTCAGGCTGGTCCTCGGCATGACGCCGCCATTGCAGCGCTAGTGAGGCCATTCCGAAGAGTGAGTTTCCGATGCTTGCGCCAGCCCAAGCGGCGAGGTATGCAACGAAGAGGTCTCGCACCATGAGCAGGGATCTCAATGGCCTGCAGGAAGTAGGACTCGTCCATCGCCGCCGTGGGCGGTGGATGGCGAATCACTTCGTCATCGAGGCCTACTTGCCGCCGATCACTGAGAACGTTCATCAGTCCTGACGATGCCAGGCAGCGCGTCCGACATTGAGGGTTTGGGTCGGTTGGCGCTTGGCGTTGGCTGTGTCTAGCGTGGCCGTGTCAGTTCTTGGGTCTCAGGGAGTGTGTGCGCGATGGAGCACCCGGCTTGGTCTCGTCAGTACGACGACAGGTTTGTCGCATTGGATTTCGAGACGGCGGCGAGCGAACGTAGTTCTGCCTGTGCCGTCGCTGCTGTCACTTTTGAGGGTGGCGAGGTTGTGGGCCGGCTACGCACACTCATCCGTCCGCCCGGCAACGAGTATGACGGCTTCAACATTGGTATCCACGGAATCGGCCCGGCCGACACGACGTCAGCACCAGCATTTCCGGATGCTTGGCGGGAGATTGACGCACTTACGCGAGGCCAGCTCGTTCTGGCACACAACAGCGCGTTCGACATGTCAGTGCTCCGGCGCAGTGCAGAGTTCTACAGCTTCGCGCCGAGTGACTTCGCGTTCGCCTGTACGTATCGCCTGTCACGGTCGCAACTCGCCGACGCAGGCGAATGGAAGCTGGATTCGTTGGCGCGGGAGTACGACGGCGAACTCCATCGGTGGTTGCAAGTGAACGGTCATGATGACCGTTGCGAACACATGCAGCCGACCGATGGAGGTGTCCAGTATGGCAGCGAGGCTGAGTTTGGATGAGCGGGTGTTCATCGAGTCGTCGCTCGGGGCGGGCCGCAGCGTCGCGGACGTAGCGCAGCGGCTGGGCCGTGACCGGTCCACGGTGCATCGCGAGCTGGCCCGCTGCGGCGAGCGGGCGGGGCTATGACGCCCGCTGGGCGCACGCGTCGGCGTGCGCGAGGGCGCGACGGGCGCGAACGCCCAAGCTGGCGGCCGATCCGGTGCTGGCCGCCGCGGTCGATGAGCGCTCTGAAGCTGAGGTGGTCCCCGCACGCGACCGCGGCGGACCTGCGCGAGGCGGGCATGAGCGTGTGCGCGGAGACGATCTATCGGGCGTGCTACGCGAACGACGCGCGCAGCGGCCTGGCGGCGGGCACCTGGGCGAAGCTGCCGCGGCGCTGCCCGGCGCCGTCGGCCGCGCAGCGTCGCGCAGGCCCAAAAGCCCAGCCCGCTGGGGGAATACCGGCCGATAGCCGACCGGCCCGACGACGTCGAGGACCGTGCAGAGCCCGGCCACTGGGAACGCGACCTCATCGTCGGCAAAGCGAACCTCACCGCCGCGGTCACGATCGTGGAGCGCACCAGCCGCTACACGGTCACCGCAGCGCTGCCCGACGGCTACGGCGCGCCGGCCAGGCCGCCGCCGCGGTCACCGCGGCGCTGGGCCGCCAGCCCGCAGCGCTCGTGCGCAGCCTCACCTGGGACCAAGGCCGCGAGATGGCCCGCTGGGCCGACGTCGAGGCCGCGCTCGGCATCGAGGTGTTCTTCTGCGAGCCGCGCTCGCCGTGGCAGCGGCCCACCAACGAGCACACCAACGGACTGCTGCGCCGATGGCTCCCCAAAGGCACCAGCCTCGACATCGCACAACTGCGGCTCTCGATCATCGAGGACAACCTCAACCACATGCCCCGCCGACTCCACCACTGGACATCAGCACACGACATCTACACTCAACTCACTTGCAACCACCGGTAGAGCTTGCCGACATTCCACTCGTGCATCACGAACCGGAATCAGACGCGGAGGCAGCGGGACGCCTGTGGATGGTCTTGTCGCAGGTCGCGCGAATGCGCCACTCCGATTTGTTGGACCACCACGGATATCGGCTCGGCTACTTCCACACTCAGGACTACTTGCCGTTCTCGAACGCAAGCCAAACCACATTTCGGCGGCAGGAAAAGCGGCAGTACATCGCCGACCCCGCCGCCGCCGCCGATGGACGATTGTTTGGAAAGCGGGTGGCGCTTACCGGAACTCTGGCCTGCATGACGAGGCACGAGGCGTTTCAAGTGGTCGCAGATGCCCGTGGATCACCGTCCGAGCACGTGACCCGCAAGACAGAATTCTTGGTGGTGGGGTCGACCAACGTTGCGGTTGTGGGCCCGTCAGGCATGAGTCGCAAGCACCGGCAGGCCCACGATCTCCAACAAAAGGGCTATCCAATTCGAATTGTCGACGAGGATGACTTGCTGTGCCTCTTGGCGAATGAGGCGGTCTGACGAGCGCGGAGCGCGCGTTGGGTTGTTCGCTATCGCCGCGCATCCGTCGGGTGTGGGGTTTCAGCGGAGCGTGCTGTCGCTGCGCTTCGGGCTGTAGACGGACAGCTGCCGGCGAAGTGGGAAGTGCTCGCGCGCCTGCTGTTGCGTCACGAGGGCATCGCTTCTTCGGGAATCGAGGGGCTGCGCGAACCAGTCGAGTCAGTGCTGATCGCAGAACGGGTCGGAGGAGGTGGGCTGGCTGGTTGGGTGGCTGACAACCTCGCTGTCATCGGCGCGGCGCTCGAAGTGGCAGATCAGCCGCTCACGGTGCGGAACCTGCACACATGGCACGAACAGTTGATGCGGCACAGCAGCCTTCCGGCCGAAATGGTGGGGGCATTCCGCCCTGCGCTCGGATGAGTCGGGGGGCGCTCGCCGCGTGATGCCGCCGAAGTGCCGCCGCCGCTGGTTTGCTGCCACTGACCTGCTCGATGCATAGTCGCCGTGATCTCACCCCTCCGTACGGCGACGGGCCGGGCTCACGACGAGTCGCCTGTCACGATGACCTCGCCCCCTCGTTGCAGATAGGCGTCGATTGCGTCCTGCGAGACCGCCGCGTTCCCGCCGATCACGATGAGCATCAAAGGGTCATCCCCGCACTTGGCCTGAGTTGCGCGAGCCTCGTCGAGATACGCCATCGTTGTTTCGGGCAGCTCGTTTGGGGCCGTGAGCAACAGCGGCGCGCCATAGCGCGCCAGCATCGGCGCAGCGCTGAACGCGTCGAAGGGCACCCACGCCCGCGACAGGCCGACGGCGAGACTCCCGCCACCGATGGGGCAGGACCTCAACCCAGTGAACCGGGCGACCTCGACGGCAGTCTCGAATCGTGAGTCGCCGGCGAGGCGATGAACGTCGATGCCCAGACCGTCGATGGAATCCTGGACATCCTCCGAAAGCGCCGTCGTGCCGCCGAGGAGCAATACTCGATCGACATCGTTGGATTCGAGGAACTCCTTGACCGTCGAGTGCAGGTAATGCGGCGGGTTGAGGAGTATCGGCAGCTTCTCGCTGGCGGCCAGTCGCCCGGCGACGAGCGCATCAGCGAACACTTGACCGCTGGCGACGATCACCGTTCGCTTGCCACGGTATTGACCGACGAATCCGAATTGCTCCGCCACCGCCACGCTGGTCCGGAATTGGTCGGTGCCATCGATGCGGAAGATTTCCATCCCGGCTTCGGCAAGCTGTTCGTCGACGTCAGGTGATACTGCATTCGTGCTGATGAGCATCACGAACGGCGAACCGACGCGCTTCAGGTAGTCCATCGTGCTCTTCGGCACGGCGTTGCGACGCGTGAGCAGCACCGGCGTGTCGAACGGGGCGGCGACCACCGCGTCGTGCCATTTGAAGCCCGACACCATGGTCACTTCGGGGATCTCGCCGCCCTTGAAGTCCGAGAACGCCTTGGTGGTCAGCACCGACGTCTCGAAGCGGTCGGCACCGCCATATCGCACGACGTTCACCTTGGCCAGTGCCGTCTCTGTGGGCATGTCCTGGGTGGCTCCGAGCGGCGATGCGGCGACACCCACCGTCATTGCCCCGACGAGCGCGACCGAAGCCGCACATCTGATCATCCACCGGCTGCGACTGCGCCCCATGTGCACCACGCCGACGACGCTACGCCCGGTCAGTGACTCCCAAGATCCGCGACGCCGGTGTCCAGTCGAATGGGGTTGCCGTCGGGCCGTCGGTGCTGCTGCGATTGTTGATCTCTAGCGTCGGACTGGGCGTTTCGCGAGGCATAGTCATAGCGCTGCTCTCTCGGGCGGCTGCGATGCGGCACCGCCATTTCGATCTGTGATCCTCGATATCCGGGCGCTGCCGGTGCAGCTGGGCGCAGTTCTGACGCAAGTTCAACGCTGGGACTGACGTGATCGCTGACGAACCCGAACTGGCTGCACCGCGCCGCAAGCTGACGGGGCTCGCGGCTGTGGTCCTGATGGCGCTCCTGGCTGGGGTGGCTCAGTCGTTCGGGCGCTTCACGTACGGAGTGCTGCTGCCGGCGATTCGTGATGATCTCGGCTTGTCGAACACGTTGGCCGGATCGCTGGCGACGGTCAACTTGGCGGCATATCTCATCGGCTCGCTGATCGTCGCGGCGGCCACGAGCCGATTCCGGCTGCTGGCTGTCATGCGAATCGGCCTGGTGCTCGCTGTCACTGGCCAATTGCTGGCCGCCATTGCTCCCGGCGCAGCGGCCCTGGGGCTCGGGCTGTTCATGATGGGCCTCGGCGGAGCCTTGACCTGGATCCCCGCTCCCATCGTCGCGTCGGACGCGATGGCGCCAGGCAAGCGGGCATACGCCATCGGAGTGCTCGGTGCAGGCATGGGCCTCGGAGTCGTTTTTGCCGGCCAGTTCGCCGGATTCGTGCGCTCCACCATGGGAGACGCGTCCTGGCGCACCGTGTACGTCGCGCAATTCTTCATTGCCGTCGCGGTGGCCACAGCGGTGCTGCTGTTGATCGGTCATCGCCAGGGACGCCCATCCTCGAAGGCCGGCATTGGCGGGTTCAGCGCGCTGCGTCGCATGCGGGGCTGGGTGCCCCTGGTGTGCGCTTTTGCCTCGTTCGGGTTCTTGTATCTGCTGGTGGTCGCGTTCTTGACGACGCGGCTCGAGGACGACAGCGGCTGGACGAGTGCGCAGGCGTCATTGGCGTTCACACTGCTCGGTATCGCAATGATCTTCGGCGGCCCGCTGTTCATCATGTTCGCGAGCCGCTTCGGACCGCGCCGAACGGTGGCGTTCGCTTTCGCCGCCTGGACGATCGTCACCATGGCGATCCTGCCGGGGTGGTTCGCGCCGACATTGGCCGCGTCGGTCGCGATCGGCCTGCTGTTCGCGGCCATGCCGACGATCCTCACCCTCTATGTCGTCAACAACACCACCACTGACGACTACGGGCCGTCGTTCGCGGCTGTGACGCTCGCGTTCGGCGTCACCCAGATGATCGCGCCTCAGCTGGGCGGGTTCGTCGCTGACGCGACGGGGTCGTTCACATACGTGTTCCTGCTCTCGGCGGCCCTCGCCGTTGTCGGACTATCCGCCGCGCTTCGACTGCCCGGTCCCGTCCGGCCCGCCTTCCCGCCCGCGCCCGTGTTCGTGTCCAAGCCCGACTGGCGCAAGGTCAACATGACCTTCGACATCGCGCCTGCGGCAGTGGTTGACGCTCGCTGAAGCGGTCGTCCTTAGTTGCAGAGGCCGTTGTCGCCGACGCCGCGTTCGCTGTAGCACAGGGGCGTGGCAAAGACGCCCTGCAGTGTGAACGTCTGTGCTTCGGCGTCCGCGCCCTCATCTCCCGACGAGCCGCCGCTTGAAGCAGCGGTAATCAGCAGTCGATAGCCGCGAAGCGAATCGTCGGGCAGGCCCACGACGTCGACGGTGATCCTGCCGACTCCGCCAGACTCGCCCGGTGCCCCGCTGACTGCAATGCTCGAGGGCGGTTCGTCAGATGCGAGTGCGGCAGCTACCGCACGGCCGAGCTCGTCCATAGACGACGCTGTCGGAGTGGTGCCGAGCTGCTGCGTGACCTCGTCAGTCACATTGAGGCGTGTGTCGGGGGACAGCGGAGCGAGGAATTCGCTGCTGGCCCAGCCGAAAATCGGACCGGCTTGAATCTCGTGCCACGTGGTCGTCGACAGGGCGCGGGAGCGGCCCGTCGCGGTGAGACCGTCGGCGCCCAAGGATGCGACGACCTCGTCGGCGTCGGTGTCGCGGACCTGCATCACCTGGTCGCTCTGTCCGCCGATCCGCTGGCTTAGCGTCGCGACGATGGCGCCGCTGGGAACGTCACGGACATTGAGCAGGCTGTTGTGCCTGACGCCGACGACACCGAGCTTCGTGCCGGCTGCGGGTCCGAATTCCGACGGCTCGCCGGGCAGTACCTCTGTCGTCTCCGGTGCGGCAACGGTGGTGGTGGGCGCCAGCGTCGTCTCCGGTGCGGCGGTCACGACGGGGGCCGTCTCGGTGACAATTGCCCTGGTCACGACCACGGTCGACTGGGTAGGCCGATCGGATATCGCGGAAGTTGTGCTCGCCTGCGCTGCCGTGACGTCGGTTTGAGCCGGTGTCTGATCGTCGTTGTCACGCAGCGAGACAAAAAGTGCGAGCACCGCAATCACGAGCGCTGCACCCGCTACTCCGGTCGCGAAGTTGTTGTTCATCGCAGCCGCACCCCCTGTGCAAGTGTTGACCGTCTGGTCAAGCGCGACCGTGCCAAGAGAACCACAGAGTCGGCGCCTGCGGTGGGCACCTTCGGGCTGACCCCTTGGGCCGACACAGAGATGTCTCGGGTTTCGTGGCGCGGTCGAGGCGATCCAAGCGCGCTGTAGCGTCGCCGATGTGATCTCCGAGATCCGGTCACTTCCCCGCACAGTGTGGCCGCGTGCGCTCTTGTATGGCGCCGTCGCCGCGGCGCTGATTGCGGTGCCGTCGGACTTGATCGACACGCCGATCTTCAGCCGACCCGTTGCGGTTCGCTGGCTCGACTACGTGATCCTGGCGATCACTGCCGCGCTGATCGGGCTGATCTTGGCAATCCGACCGGCGCCGGAGGGAGCTCCCGAAGCGCAAGCGGCTGCCGAACGGCAGGGCACCACGACGATGTGGGGCGGCTTCGTGTCGTTCCTCGCCGTGGGCTGCCCGGTCTGCAACCAGGCAGTGGTCGCACTCGTCGGCGTCTCTGGGGCGCTGTCGTGGTGGGCCCCGGTGCAGCCCGTTGTGGGTCTGGCGGCTGTCGCCCTGCTGGTGTGGACGCTGCGCAAGCGCCTCAACACTTACCGCCTCGCTGCTTGCCCATTGCCGGCCTGAGCGCAGCGCATCTAGGGGCAGTCGGGCCGAGCTTGATGGGCGGCGTGGGTCAGCTTGGCGGGGCGAGGGCGGCTCGGATCCGGTGCCGGGTGATCCACAGACGCAGCAGCACCAGTGCCGCCAGCCCGGCCGCAGTGGAGCCGTAGACCATGATCGGCCCCTTGGCGACGAGTACTCCGTAGAAGCCCCACAAGACGCCTTCGGACGCGACGAGCACCCAGGTCAGCGGGGACACTCCCACGGGCGCATGCGATCGCCACGCGGCGAACACCGACGGTCCGAGGTAGAGCCCGTTGGACAATCCCAGCACGGTGCCCAGCACGGTCCAGCCCGCTCCCAGCTGTATCGCCACCGACGCCGCGCCTGCGGTGAGGCCCAGCAGGACGCCGATACGCACGTCGGCGCCGTTGCGGTACAGCAAGAACAGCACCACGCCATAGCTGGCAGCGCCGGCCACCACTGCGGGAATCGTGTACCACAGCTGCTCCGCCAAGACGTAGGCGATCCAGCCGACGTTGATGGACGTTCCGATTGCCGCCCACGCGGGCGATGTGCCCTCGATGCGCCGGGTCCGCAGCAGGCGCACCACTTGCGGAACGATCTGGACGAATGTCACCGCCGAGGCCGTGACGACCACGACGAATTCTAGTGCTGTGTCCGCAAACGTTTGCGCGCTTTGGTTATGCGGCTGCTTTGGTGGGTCTGCCCCAGCGGTGTTGTTTTTCGGCGCGGGTTCTGGCTCGTTCGCGTCGTTGGGCTGCGAGCAGTTCGGGTGAGCGTTTGTTGGCGTTGCGCCAGCGCAGGTGGGCGTGCAGAGCGCGGGTGAGCACGGTGTGGTTGGGGTGGTCGGCGTTGTCGGGCACGAACTCGCGCAGCGGCCCGAAGTGCGCCTCGATGGGGTTCGCCCATGAGCTGTAGGTGGGGGTGAAGCACAGCTCGACTTTGTTGCGCTTGGCCCATTTGCGAATGTCGGTGCGGTTGTGGGCGGACAGGTTGTCCAAGATCACATAGACCGGCTCGCCGTCGGGGCGCCGGGCGCGGATGCTGCGCAGCGCCGCCTTGGTGTTGGCTGCGGACTTGCGATGCCGCACGACGCCCCACAGCTCGTCGTCGCCGACGCTGTAGCAGCCGTGGAACTGGCGCACGCCGTGGAGCTTGTTGTAGTTCGCGCGCAGCCGCTGGGGACGCGACCGCGGCGCCCAGCACGCCCCGCCGGTCGGGCGAATGGCCAGCGGCCCGAACTCGTCGAACGCGAACACCCGGTCTGGGTGCTTGTCCGCCACATGCTCGATGCGGTCCAGCTTCGCGTCGCGGTCCGCGTCGTTGGACTCTTTCCAGGTCTTGGTGCGCCCGAACGTGATGCCTGACTCGGTGAGGATCTCGTGCAGCCGCTGCCGGCCGACCTGGATCACCCGGGTCGGGTTGTCGGCCAGATACGCCGCGAGCTTGCGGACGCTCCACCGCGTGAACGGCTGAGCCAGCTTGCGCGGGCGGATGCGGGCCGTCTCGACGATGAACGCATCATCGTCAGTCGTGATCCGGCGACCACGGCCACCCGCCCACTGAGGGTCCAACGACGCCATCGGCGACTCGTTGAACCTGTGGATCATCTCGCGCACCCGATCAGGCGACGTCGCCGCCAGCTGCGCTATCACCGGCACCGAGTTCCCGCCCGCCGACGCATGGATCACCACCGCACGCCGCCATCGCACATGAGACCCCGGCGACTTGCCGGCGCCGCGACGCACGATCCGCTGCAACGCCTGGCCTTGTTCATGGGTCAACCGACGGACCCGAACACGCTCACTCATACCCCCGACCAAACCACAAACCACACCCCGCCACGCGGACACCAACCCGACGAACGTTTGCGGACACAGCACTAGCTGGGCGTGGTTCACAGAAGCCCGCGCAGGCGAGCTTCGTCGTGTGCCAGGGAGCAGGGAGATCCCGTGGGGACAACTAGCGCCCTCATCATCTCGCGATTCTCGCGTCCCGCCGAGTACACGAGCGCCAATGCGTCCCGGCAGTGCGAAGACTGCGGCGCGGATACCCGGCGAATCTCATGTCGCACGTCAGTTACATTCAGCGCCCTTGGAGCCACGACGTAGGAGCTGTTCAGCGCCCATGTGTGGCGTCCGTTCATCATGACGCGCTGATACCCCGCACCTTGGGGAGGCACGTCAAAATGTTGATGAAACGAACGTCGAAGCTCGTGGTTGTGCTCGCGGCCCTGGCGCTGTTCGCAACCGCGTGCGGTGATGGCGATGACGGGTCAACGTCACCTCAGGTGACGGCGCTGCCCGCTGTCGAGGACACCGTCGTCGAGGACACGCCCGTTGACACCACGCCCGAGGAGGTATCGATGACCCCCGGCGAGGGCGTGTCCGTCACGATGGGCCGCGCCAACTGGAACAGCGGCTACTTCCAGGCTGAGATCTATGGCCAGTTGTTCGCCGAACTGGGTTACGACGTGTCCGATCCCGCAGAGCTGGAACTCGGGCCCAACAACGCCTACATCGCCATGGCCGAAGGGCAGATGGACTTCTGGACCAACAGCTGGTACCCGCTTCACCTTTCGTGGATTGCAGGCGAGCTGCCCGATGGCGCACTCGTCGGCGATCACCTGACCGTGGTGGGCGAAGAGATGATCGCCGGGGGCATCCAAGGACGTTCCTATAGATGTCAAGTGCGGGTTGTGAGGGTGGAGAGGTCGGCTCGGAGGGTGCGGTAGAGCTGTGGGGCGACGAAGCGTTTGAGGCAGCGGACGGCTCCTTTTTTGGTTTTGCCTTGGGCGAGGCGGCGGTTGGAGACTCCTGATCTTGGATACGAGGATGGAGTCATGCCACATGAGATGTCGCCTGGGAAGCCGACGACGCGTCGGTACAGCGAGGCGGAGAAGGAGCGGGCTGTGCGTGCGGTGCGTCAGCTGCGTAAGGAGTTGGGCACCGATCACGGGACGGTGAAGCGGGTCGCGGCCCAGCTGGGGATCGGAGTGGAGTCGCTGCGGTCGTGGGTGCGCCAGGCCGAGGTCGATGCGGGTTGAGCCGGGTGTGAACGGAGCAGGCTGATGACGATCATGTGCAGGGCGTCGGTTGGCGTCCGCGGTTGGGTGCGAAGTTGAGTCGGTGACGCTGGGTGCGCCCGCTGGATGCGCGGGGACCGGCGCGGCTGCAAGCTGTGGAAGGCCGCCCGACGCGGGTCACGGATCGGCCGGGACCAGGTCGCCCGGCTGATGCGCCAGCTGGGCGTACGCGGCGTCAGCCGGCGGCGCAAGATGTTCAGGTCCTGACGCGGTGCGGGCGCCTGACGCTGGTCAACCGCGACTTCACCGCGGATCGAGCATTGTGGTCGATGTGGCCTGTGTGCTTCATCGTGGACGCTTTCTCCCGCCCGCGCACCGCGACGCATTGGGCAGGTCGCGGTCGTGGTGACGCCGGATGCCGCACCAACTGGTCGAGGCGAGATGGCGATGCGGGAGGGTTGTATCGTCAGGCCTCGGTGGCGACCCGGGTCCGGTTCTGGGCGGCGAGCTGGGCGACAAGCCGGGGACGCGGCGGCACAAGCGGGGGTGTCATCCCCCGCCGGTGGTTCCGTCACGCTGGCGGGGTGAACGTTTGTCCCCGAGGTGTCTTTCTGTCGGCCTGAGCGCGTTGTTCCGAGTCCAGGGCCTGGGCGATCGCGGCGTCGACGATCCGCGGGAGCTTCGCCGGAACGCGTCGACGGCATGCGCAGTGCAAGGCGACGATCGCGCAGTGGCACGGCGGCGCGCTCGTCGTCCGAGGCCAGCGAAGCTCGCCGGCAATGATCGGCTTCGCAGGCGGCGGCTCTCGGGCGCGGTCGGGCGCCCGGCGGTCGCGCCTTGGGGCCTGAGGGCCCGAAGTGGCAGGGCCGCAACAAGCCCCATCGGGCGCAAGTCCCGAGCGATCTCGAACCGGCTGCGTGTCGATTTCCCCGAGCGGTGATGAGTCCATGCGCATCAGCCACGAGGCCATCTACCAGGCGCTCTACGTCGAAGGCCGGGGTGTCGAAGCGGTTGTCGCATGCCTGCGGGCGCTGCGGGTCGGGCCCGAGCCCGCCAGGCCGCCTGGTGACGAGCAGGATCGCCCGCCGAGGTCAAGACCGGGCGGCCCGGACATTGGGAAGGCGATCGGTGCGGTCTGAAGCGCTCAGCCATTGGCACCCTTGTCGAGCGCACGGCGCTGATCCACCTGCCACGCGAACACGGCTACGGCGTCATCGCCCGCACCAAGAACGGCCCCGCCCTCGCCGGCTACGGCGCCATCACCATGAAGAACGCTCTCGCAGGTCAATGACACACTGCCCGAGCAGCTGCGCGCTCGGTGACCTGGGACCGCGGCAAGGAACTGTCGGCCCACGCGGCATTCACCGTCGAGACAACATCGCGGTCTACTTCGCCGTCCAAAGAGCCCCTGGCAGCGGCTGGCACCAACGAGAACACCAACGGACTTCTGCGCCAATACCCCCAAAGGCACCGACCTGTGCGCGCGACGAGATCGAAGCCGTCGGCGACCATCAACTCGCGGCGCACGCAAGACTGGATGGAAGACCCCAGCAGAAGCCCTCGACGAACATCTACTTGGTGTTGCGACGCCGAGTCGCGTCGCTGCGATTCACCGAACGCCTCGACGAGATGGCGGGCATGGCACCGTCGCTGGCACTGGCCGAGACGACCAACGGTCTCTACAAGGCCGAATGCGCTACGGATCACGACACCGGCTCGAACTCGCCACCCTGGGCTGGGTGCACTGGTTCAACCAGCAACGGCTCCACGGCCACTGCAACGACACCCCGCCCGCAGAATTCGAAGCAGCGTTCGGGTACACTGCCCACAAGACCACCCCAACCGGGGCGGAAAACCAAACCAATGAGTCTCCAACAAAGCCAGAGCGGTTCATGGTCGGTGTAGCTTTCGTTCGACGGACCGGACGAGACGCATGTGCAGGGCGCGGTGGCGGCGTGGGTGCGGGCCGACAGGTGAGCGGCCGACGACGGCCGAGCCATGTTGTGGCCCGCGGCGACGAGCAGGGTCGTGGCGACCGTCACCAGAGCCGGCACCGGCGGGCGACGGGTGCGCAGGCTGAACGGCTCTGGGCGGGATCGGCGAGGCGGTCCGTGTCGAGTACCGAGCCGAGGGTCCGGCGGGTGGGGTTGCGCAACGCGGCGGGAGCGGTCGAGCAGCGCGAGCTGACGCGGCGGCGCGGGCCTTGACGCGACGCTGAGCATCGCCTGTGGGTCAAGCGCCAGCCGGCACGTCGCTGTGCCGCGACGCGAGCGCAGATGGGGGTGCGGCTGGTTGACCTCGATCACCCGGCAGCCCTGATCGACCAGCGACCGGGTCAGAGCCGCACCAAACGACCCGGTGGACTGACACCGACCGCTGCGATCGGGCCGAACGACGCGAGCCATCAAGCGGCAGCGGCACGGGTCGCAGGGAACGACTCTGTGCCCAGTACTCGGCCGAGCGGGTCGAGCGCGGCCACGACGTGGAAGTCGGTGTGGCAGTCAATCCCGCCGATCACCGCCTGTTGCTGGTCTGGCATGCTGAAGTCGGTCATCTCGGAGCGGCTGTGCCGGGACGGGACGGACATAACAGTGATGAGGCATCTGTTGGCGCAGGTTCCTGTGAGGTCACGTCGCTCGTTCCGGACCGGCCGCAGCTGACAAGTCCGAGAAGCAGGCCGGCGACGTCGACGAGTCCCAGGCAAGGCACCCACAACGCGCAGGGCCAGTTAGTTGGCAAGTCAGACATCACCGACCCACTCCCCGCACACATCTTCACTGTTAGTCGGGGAGTCCGGAGCGGGCAAATCGACGCTCGGCAGGGTTGTGCTCGGGTTGGTGCCGATCGCCTCAGGCAGCGTCCGCTTCGGAGGCGCCGCGCTCGGCGGTCTGCCAGCGTCCCGATCGCGTGAGATGCGCATGCGGCTGCAGGCCGTGTATCAGGACCCAGGGGGTTCGCTGAATCCGTCGTACTCGGTGTTCTGGAGCCTGGCCGAGCCGATGCGCGCACGTGGGTTCGGTGACCGGAACGAGATCGCTGCGCGTGTCGCGGGCACCCTCGATGCCGTCGGCATCGACCCGGACGCTGCTCACCGGCGCCCAAGTGCGTTCTCAGGCGGACAGCTCCAGCGCATCTGCATCGCCCGGGCGATAGTCACCTTCCCCGAGCTCGTGATTCTGGATGAAGCCGTCAGCGCGCTCGACCTCTCGGTTCAGGCGCAGATCCTCAACCTGCTGCGCAACCTCCAAGACGAGCGCCAGCTGAGCTATCTGTTCGTCTCCCATGACATGGCCGTAGTTCGCCACTTCTGCCACGACGTGACCGTGCTCTATCGCGGCCAGGTCATGGAGGCTGGACCGACCGCCGAGGTCACCGATGGACCCGCCCACCCCTACACCCGAGCCCTGCTGCAGGCGAGCCCCGTCGCCGACCCGGTTGCCCAGCGGAAGCGGCGGTTGGCAGCGCCGCCGTTGGCAGCGCGGGTGCCTACAACACCACAGAGCGGGTGCGTCTACGCCTCGCGGTGCGCATTCGCCACCCCAGAATGCCATGAGTTGCGGCCAGAACTGCGAGAGATCTCTTCTGGCCGGTTCGTGGCCTGCCACCGCTACCCCGACTGGACCGAGGCGCGGGACGATTGAGTGCCTTCAGGTCAGCGGCTGCACCTCGGGCCTGTCTGCAAGACCTCTCGTCTGGTTATGTCTTGTCGAGCTGTGTCTCGTCTGACTACCTGTCGTCGGAGCGGGACGAGTCGGCAGGTTCGAGCACGACGATGGGGAATTCGCGATCCGTCTTGCGCTGAAATAGGACGTAATGGTCGCTGTGGGCGGCGACCTGGTCCCACAGCCTGGCGCGTTCGTCGCCTTCGGTGAGCCGGGCCGTCATGTGCTGGGTGCCACCGCTATTGCGGACCGTGACCGACGGGTTCTCGCGCATGTTCAGGAACCACGCCGGATGCTTCGAGTCGCCGCCGCGTGAGCCGATGACGGTGAAGGCGCCATCTCGCTCAGCGACCGCCGACAGCAGCGTCGAGCGGGGCTGGCCGCTGTGGCGACCGGTGGTGGTCACCTCGATGATGGGCGTGCCCTTGTAGCGCCAGCCGATCCGGCCGCCGCTCCACCGGATCGCCGTGCGGTTGAGCCAGTTGGCAGCTCTCAGCGTGAAATCGGTCCACACCTGCGAAACCTCCGGTGTTCGACGAGTACGTCAGCACCACCGGAAGTACATCATTCCACGTTGTACGATCCGAAGAGCGGCGCCCATGGCTAGCTGAAGACGATTCGTCTGAGACGCTTCTGAGTGGCCGCTGGACAAATGATTCGCTTTCTGACACTTCGCCTCAGCTTGATCGTGGTCACCCTCTTGGTGGTCTCAGTGGTGATTTTCGCGGTCTCGGAGGCCCTGCCGAGTGATGCCGCGGAAAGACTGATGGGGCAGTACGGCACGGAGCAGAACATCAAGCACTTGCGTGAAGAGCTGGGGTTGGACCGCTCTGCCCCTGAGCGATACGGAAGGTGGATATGGGGTGCAGTGCGAGGCGATTTGGGCACCTCCTTGGTACAGCGACAGCCAATTACCAGCATTGTGGGTCATCGTCTATTGCCCTCGATCTATCTTGCTGTATTTGCGTTGTTGGTTGCGGTTCCATCGGCGGTGCTGGTGGGCATATGGGCCGGAGTGCGTCCCAACAGCAAGGGCGACCGCGCAGTGAGTCTGATCGGCATGGTCGGCATTTCGCTGCCAGAGTTCGTGACCGGGCTTTTCCTCACCATCGTCGTCGCCTCAAAGCTTGGTTGGCTGCCGACAACCAGCGCCATACCCCGCGGTGAGACTCCGCTGACGCGGCCAGAAATCCTGATCTTGCCAATCCTCACCCTGACCGCTGCGCTCTTTGCCTACATCATGCGCATGACGCGAGCCAGCGTGATCGAGACGATGGACAGCCACTATGTGCGGTCGGCGACCCTGAAGGGACTCTCGAGAAGAAGGGTCATATTCCGGCACGCCGTTCCCAACGCGATGCTGCCCACAATTACCGTCGTTGCAACCACCATTGGGTGGCTCTTGGGCGGCCTCATCATTGTCGAGAACGTCTTCGCCTATCCGGGCCTCGGCCAGCTCTTGTTGAACTCAATACAGACCCGTGACGGTCCGTTGTTGCAGGCCTGCGCGCTCATCATTGCAGTGGCATATTCCTTCAGCAACCTCTTCGCAGACATCAGCTATCGGGTCCTGGATCCGCGCATACGGTTGACCTGATCGTGATGCGGCTGAACACGAGCGGGCAACGAATTGAAGTGCCCGGCGCTGCCCGACATACGCGATCGGCGTTTGGCCGAGGGACCCGAGAGTTCTTGCGACTTTCTCTCTCCACGACGGCAGGACGGGTCGGATTGCCCATCGTCGTGATCCATATATTGCTGGCCATTGTTGGCCCATTCATCGCGCCCTATTCGATTACCGAGTTTCATCTGCCGCCGGACTATCCCGCAACGGATCGCCTCGCCGGGCCGAGCTGGACGTATCTGTTCGGGAGCGACCAGTTCGGGCGCGACGTCTTCAGCCGCGTGCTGTCGGGCGGGGGCACGCTGATCACCCTTTCCCTGGCGGGCGCGTTGTTGGGTCTGCTCTGGGGCACGTTCATCGGGATGAGCAGCGGCTACCGGGGCGGCCGGGTCGACCAGGTGGTGATGCGCGTCATGGACGGGATGATGGCGTTCCCCGCGCTGCTGCTGGCCCTGTTGATGCTGACGACCCTGGGCGCTCGAGACGCCCCCTTTCGGTGGCTTGAGCCCTACTGGCAGGGTTCGCTGATCGTCGCCACCATCGGCCTCGTCTTTGCTCCCTCAGCGGCGCGGGTCATGCGAAGCGTCACCCTGCAGGCCAAGAACCTGGAATTCGTGATGAGTGCCCGGCTGCGGGGAGAGTCGGCGACCTACATCATCTACAGGGAGATCCTGCCTCATGCACTGCCGGTGATCGGCGTCGAATTCACGGTGCGGCTCAGCTACTCGATCTTGCTGGTGTCCTCCCTGGGGTTCCTGGGTCTGGGAGTTCAACCGCCATCGCCGGACTGGGGACTCATGATCGCGGAGGGCAGGCAGTTCATCGGCTTCGCGCCGTGGACAACGCTGGCGCCGGCTGGTGCGGTCGCCACGTTGGTGGTGGGCGTCAATCTGCTGACCGATGGCATCAAGCACGCCCGCGGGATGCCCCAGGAGATCGTCGGATGAACAGCCACGCACCCCGTGGAGCCCCGCTGCTCCAGATCGAGCATCTGGGCGTCACCTTCCTCACGCCGCGGGGCACCGTCCGGGCCGTGCGGGACGCATCGCTGAACGTGCGACGCGGTGAAGTCCTGGGACTCGCGGGAGAGTCGGGATCGGGCAAGTCGACGACTGCGTTCGCTGCCATGGGCTATTTGCCGGGCACGACACGAGTGAGCGGCCGAGTGCTCTTCGAAGGTCAAGACGTCATGAACATGGATGCGGCCGAGCTGCGCCGCATGCGGGGCAATCGCATTGCAATGGTGTATCAAGACCCGGCGACGTCGCTGAATCCGACCATGCGAGTGGGGCCGCAGGTTTCCGAGGTGCTGCGCGAGCACCTGAACATGGACGCCCGGCACAGTCGCCGCGCCACCATCGAGCTGTTCGAGAGCGTGCGGCTCGCCGAGCCGGAGGCGGTTCTGCGACGGTTTCCTCACGAGTTGAGCGGGGGACAACAGCAGCGCGTGGTGATCGCTATGGCGCTGGCCTGCGAGCCGGACTTGTTGATCCTGGATGAGCCGACGACAGGGCTGGACGTCACCACGCAGGCGACGATCCTGGAATTGGTCGTCGACCTGAAGGAGCGCATCAACGCGGGAATCCTGTACGTGACCCACGACTTAGGAGTGATCGCGTCCGTTGCGGATCGAGTCGTGGTGATGTATGCCGGCGAGACGGTGGAAGAGGCCCCGGTACGGGAATTGTTCAGGGATCCCAAGCATCCGTACACGACTGGGCTGCTGAATTGCGTTCCGAAGCCCCCGACCGAAGACGGGGCAACCGTCGGGCTCACTCGAATCCCCGGTTCGGTGTTCCCGGCCAGCGAGCCGGCGCCCGACGCTTGCCTCTTCGCATCGCGGTGTCCCATGGCCGACGAGATGTGCAGCCAGATGGCTCCGCCGATGACCGAAACAGGGGTCGGGCACTCATCACGCTGCTTGTACCCGAATGACATCGCACCGGGAGTGTGGGGCGAACTGGACACGAATGTGGAAACTGGGCGCGTCCAGGGAGAGACGGTTCTGGGTGCCAAGGGTCTGCGCCGTTTCTACGGAAGCTGGGGCCGCAAGTACTTGATATTCGGTCCACGGATTCGTCCGCCGGTCCGTGCTGTCACCGATGTGGACTTCACGGTTGGCCTCGGGCGGACCGTGGGAATCGTGGGTGAGAGCGGCGCTGGCAAGAGCACCGTCGCCCGGGTCATCGTCGGACTGGTGCCCCGTGACCAGGGGCAGCTCCGGCTGAAGGAAGAGGAGCTGGCGCCCGAGGTCGACGAGCGGACGGACGCTCAACGGGCGGCCATGCGCATGGTCTTTCAGAACCCGACGGCTTCGCTCAATCCGAAGCTCGCGGTTGGTCATGCCATTGTCCGGGCGCTGCGCAAGTTCTCAGGCTTGGACAAGCAGGAAAGTCAACAGCGCGCCGAGGAGCTGTTGCAGGCAGTGGGCCTGGATCCGGCGTACTTGAACCGGCCTCCGAGGGAACTCAGCGGGGGTGAACAACAGCGCGTGGCACTCGCTGGGGCCTTCGCCGCCTCGCCGGACGTCATCGTTGCCGACGAGGCAGTCTCTGCATTGGACGTCTCCGTCCAGGCGCAGGTGCTCAATCTGCTACGGTCTCATCAGGAGAAGACCGACACGTCCTACGTATTCATCACCCACGACTTGGCTGTGCTGCGCTATCTCTCCGACGAGATCTTGGTGCTGTACGCAGGGCACGTGGCCGAGTCGGGGCCGGCCCCCAAGGTGCTCGACCTACCGTCCCACCCCTATACCGAGGCACTGTTGTCAGCGGCACCTGTCCCGGATCCCGACGCGCAGCGCACGACGATCCGGCTGCCGGGGTTTGTGCCCACGTTGCGCGCTGAATTTCAGGGGTGCTGTTTCGCCAGCCGGTGCCCCCGAAAGGTCGGGAACATATGCGACGAAGCTCCGCCGCCGGCGCAAACGTCAGCTGACGCGGATCATGTGATCTACTGCCACATTCCGCTGGACGAACTGGCTCAGTTGCAGCTCAGACGACCTACAGAAACCACGAAAATAGGACAAGAATGATGAGCACTATCGACCCTCAACGACTGACCATGTTGATGGAACGTGAGCAGGAAAACTACCTAGCTACCCACCCGAAGTCGGTGGCGTTGTATGAGAGAGCGAAGAAGTCGCTCTTGGGTGGTGTTCCTTTCTCGTTCATGAATGGCTTCATGGATCCTTCCTTTCCCTTGTTTATTGCGGAGGGCAGGGGAGCCCACGTGACCGATGTCGATGGCAATCATTACCTCGACCTCCTTGCAGGTGACCTTGGTGCAATATTCGGGCATTCACCACCTGCCGTTGCTGACGCAATAGCTCAGCAAGCGCATCGGGGTATTATGTTTACTCTTCCCTCGGAAGACGCCATCTGGGTCGGCGAGGAATTGACGCGCCGCTACGGTCTGCCGCAATGGCAGCTCCATATGTCAGCAAGCGACTCGGTCAGAACCGCGATCAAGATTTCTCGCGAAGTCACCAAACGACACCTCACGCTCATGTTCAATGGAAGTTACCACGGCACCGTGGATGAAACGTGCGTAGCTGTCGTGGACGGCAAGATGATTACACATCCAAAAGCCGTCCACTTCGGCATCGGGATGCTTCCGAACCCCGAGTCACGGACCCGTGTCGTTGATCCTTACGACCTCGATGCTGTGGAGAAAGCATTGTCCCCGCGGGACGTTGCCTGCGTCATTACCGAGCCAACGTTCTCTCAGGCACTTCGTGGTCCCTTTGATCAGGACTTCCACGTCGCCCTGCGAGATCTGACGCGTCGCTATGGCACCAAGCTCATCATCGACGAGACGCATGGCATCGGCGCCGCCTGGGGAGGATGCACAGGTCTGTGGAACCTGGAGCCAGACATTTTTGTCGCGGGCAAAGGGATCGCCGGTGGTATGCCTGCCTCAGTCATGGGCCTCAGCCGCGAGGTCGCAGACAGCGTCATGCCGCTGTTCGAGAATTTCTTCGTTGCTGGCATCGGCAGCACCCTGTCGGGCAACGCGCTGGCTGTTGCGGCGCTGCGGGCGAATCTGGAGCATGTCATGACCGAGTCCGCCTACGAGCGGATGATGGCGGCCGGTGAGCGGATGGCCAAGGGCATGCAAGAAGTCGTCACGGCTGCTGACCTCCCGTGGAGAGTCAGCCGCTGGCTCGGCTATGGAGTGCGAGTCGGCTTCTCCGTGGAGAGGCCTCGCACGATGGCAGAGGCTCAGATTCAGGGCGACGAGCACAGCTTCGGTATCCGAGGTGATGAACTTACACAATACTTCCATGCTTTTTATGTCAATCGCGGCATTATCATTCTTGCCTTGGCACTCTCGGCCTTGAACTCGCCAGCGGTTACAGCTGAGGACGTCGATTACTACGTCGGCGTGTTTGGTGAGTGCGTGAATGAATTGATCGGATAGCGCGCCACTCTGAGCAGTGCGTTTGACAGCACCATCTAGGGGTAGTAGGCATCATTAACGGTTGTCATCATCTGAATGATGACAACTATGAAGTCATATTGTCAATATAGGTATGCACCGATGTACTGAGCATACCAAAAACATACTTTTATTCCGCTGCCGAAATCCCTTCGACAGTGGGGTAGTTCGAGGGGTGATTCGACATGCGAGCGTCAAACCGACGGTTCCTGAATTTGGGCGTACCGCTAATAGCGCTAGCGCTCGTGGCTGGAGCGTGCACCGGCACCAGCGACACCGGCGATGACGCCGCGGCACCGGCGACGACCGCGGCCGCAGCCGCCGCGGCCGCAACGACGGCGCCGCCCGACGAAGGGGGGCCGAAGTACGGCGGCACGCTACGGGTCGCGTTGGTCGCGGACACGCACACGCTGGACCCAGCTATCTCGGTATCTGCGGTGACCACCGCTGTTACCCAGCACACCTATGACAACCTGCTCATGATCCAGCCGGATCTCACGATGAAGCCGGAGCTGGCCACTTCGTGGGAGGCCAACGCGGACCTCACGTCCTACACCTTCTACCTTCGGGAAGGGGTGAAGTTCCACCATGGGAAGGACTTCAGTGCGGAGGATGTGGTGTTCACATTCAACCGCCTGCTGGATCCCGAGCTCGACTCTCCGCTGCGGGCCATTTTGGACATCATCGAGGAAATCGTCGTCATCGACGACTTCACCGTCCGCTTTGACCTCGATGGACCCAACGGGTACTTCCCGAGCTACCTGCAGAAGTCTGAGGCGCGGATCCTTCCCGCCGACATCGATCTCGACGATCTGGTCCTGGGGGCGATCGGCACGGGGCCCTTCATCCTTGATGAGCACCTGCCGGGTGAACGCATCACGATGGTGCGGAACCCGAACTATTGGGAAGAGGGCAGGCCGTATCTGGATGAAATCGTCTTCTTGAATATCCCCGAGCCCGCAGGTCGGGTGAACGCGCTCCTGGCCGGTGACGTGGATCTGATTCAGCACGGCATGGCCCCCCTGAGCGTCCCCGAAATCAACGACCATCCCGACACCAGGGTGTTGGTGCTGGAGGGCTGGGGCTGGCTGGGGCTGGCCATGGACAACGCCAGGCCGCCCTTCGACAACAAACTGCTCCGGCAGGCCTTCCAAGCGGCAACGGATCGGGAATTGATCAACCAGGCAGCGCTGCTGGGGTTGGGCGCACCCGGTTACGACCACCCGATTGGCAAGAGCAACGCCGTCTTCGCGTCCCAATATGCTCCTCCGCCCTATGACCCAGAGCTGGCCAGGCAACTGCTGGCAGAGGCCGGGTACCCGGACGGAATCGACATCGACCTGCACACAGCGGACATCACGACTGGGGCGATGGACATCGCCGTGGCATTCAAGGAGAGTGCTGCACCCGCGGGCATTCGGGTCACCGTCGTGGTCAATCCTTCGGCTGGGTTCTGGGACAGCGTGTGGCAGCACGAGACGTTGACGATCGACGCCTGGAGGGGCGCCGATCCGGACCAAGCGCTCAGCGAGCAGTTCCACAGTGCATCGCCATACAACGCGCCGCACTACGTCAACCCGGAGGTTGATGCGCTGATCGAAAAGGCCAAGGGGCAAGACCTCGCGGGCCAGCAGGAGAGCTACGCGGAGGTCCAGCGGATCCTGATCGAAGACGTGCCGGCGATCGTTGCGGCATTCCGGCCGGAATTGATCGCGGTGCAGAACTACGTCCAAGGCGTGAGCCCGCATCCGTTGAGCTGGCCGCTCTTCCAGGACGCCTGGCTGGACTTGGACAACTGAGATCCTCCGCTATCGAGGGTGCTTCCGGCGTCTCTGAGTGACACTCAGAGACGCCGGAAGCACCCTCTTTGTTCTTGCGAGGCATTGCGAACCTGGCACTGAGCGCACAGTGAGGTTTGCATGGTAATGCTCTGGACGGTCGTCTTTTTTGGGTCCGTCATTGTGGGACTGGGTTCGCTCGCTGTGGCCATCGCGTTTCGTGAGCGGCGGGTGAGTGCTCTCTATGTGTCGGCGGCGTATCTGGTCGTGGCGGGCTGGCTCTCGATTCTCTCGATCGGAATCGTGATCATCGCTGTCGCATTCTGCATAGGTCTCGTTGCGTTCTCGTTGAACCGGCGGAATCGCATCCGTCGCTGAAGATCTCCTACACGGAACGAATCTCCAACGCGATACCGAGAGCGTCACCGATCGTTCGTAAGTCCGTCTCGTCGCTCGTGATGACGAGATCGCGGCGGGCGGCCGCTCCGACGACGACTGATGCGTCAATGACGTCGGCGGTGCCGGCGAGCGCGAAGGCTGCGCCGGCGGAGCGCGCCCGAGTCGTACGTGATGCCTGTCACGTCACGACGACACGGTTCGGCTGGAATCGAGAACGGTGTCGGCCCACGCCAGTTCGGTGGCGGTGAGCTGCCCGTGTTCGGCTTCCCACTCCCGCACTGCCGATGGCCCGCTACGCGTAGCGCCGCGGCTCAGGATTGTGTCGGCCCGGTTTCGACAATGGCGGTCACTGTTTTGCGTCCCAGCCCGGACACCTCGGCCAGCTGACGGAGCGAAGCGCCGGCGCGGTGAGCAACACGGATCATGTCGTCGCGTATCGCTGTTTCCTTGTGCGCACGCTCGGCGCTGAGTCCAACCACCGCAAGTGCCGCTGCGATCTCGCCGTCGAGGCCGCTGCGGTACTTCTCCATCGCTGCCCGAGCGGCCGACACGTCGACTTCGCCGTAGCTC